>JANQHD010000054.1 GCA_028282805.1 Phycisphaeraceae bacterium
TATACTTCTATATGGAAAACACTTTAAAAGCTCGAACTGTCGGTCAACGTCCACCTGCTGATCCATCGCCGACGAGTATAACTTACATTGAAAAGCAAACCGTATATATCAATCCTGAAAGTGAGCACTCGAAAGAAGTGCCTAGCGTAAGCGAACCAGTTGTAGATGAGTTGCTTGGTCAAACTGATGTATCTGACGTTCGGAACCATGATGATATAGAACCACTTGCGGATCAAGATGAATATGCTTCCACGCGCAAATCACTGTCCGAATTGCAGCGTTACATGAATTCAATAAAGAGCATGTTGCCTAGAGAAGCTGTAGATGCACTGATTAGCAGTCACTGTGGGAATATCAAAATCGCGCTGTCTGATCTTCGCTATAAAGAAGCGAATCATATTTCTAGTCAATTAGAGGATCTTGTTAGCAAATATGAATATTTTGCAAGTCCATTAATTGTTAAAGAGGCTTATCTTGTGCTCGCAAGAGTCGCTACAACCATGGTCAATAAAGGTATATCGTCAGATAGAGAACGGGATATATTCCGCGCACGGGAGTATTTGAAACGCGCGAAGGGAATTGATGATGGATAAGCCGAATAATATAGATAATGAAATTCAGGCACTAGAAGCTTATATAACATCGATCGATAAAGGGGCTGATGAAGGCCTGGAGCAGCTTGGGGATCAAGATAATACCAGTGCTTTTACAAGACGTCTTGCCATCCTCATTGACAGTAAAAAATACAATGATGCCGTAGAAGCTATTAAAGATCGAGAACCAGAAGACCCGTGGTGTCATCTTGCGATTATAGCGAGCTTGGCCAATAAGAATACAGAGATTGCTGATCAGCTTCTTGCATGGGCGAATGAGCATCTGAAACTCACCGAGCGCGACCGATGTAGAGTGCTGTATGCTAAGTGGATAGTTAGTATGCTTTTGGGAGATGAAGCATTTATCCCTACAATCACTGACGTTCTTGATACTGATCAAGTTGATTTATTGCGTAAATCCAGCGCAGCGGTGCAGTCAATTGTTGATGTTGTGGTAGCAAGACAGTCAATCGATACCAATCTAGAACGCATTGCGGTAGAACGACAGATTACAAACGCGATCGCGTTGGCTGAGCATGAGCGTAGTATTGAGCTGTGCAAGCTGTTGGCTACGCGTCAACCGATCCCAATAGCAGTTGGGGAACTAGCTCTACGATATGGGTACATGGCATCTGAATCATTGCTACAGCGGCTCCGGACTGAGCACCCAGATGATTTTAGGGCAAAATGGTTAGCTTGTGCTATTGACGGCGAGATCCTTAGAAATCCAGGCAGAGCATTTGATGATGCAAATGAGCTCATACCCCTTGCTAATACGCAAGTAGATAGAGAACAACTAGCAGGTCTGATGTGGGATCTGACTTGGAATGCAGGAAAAGAATATGCTGAAAAATTTAATGCAATTGCGTCATCATTATTGTCAGACAATCCACGAATGTTATCACTGTATCAGGCAGCGAAGTATGCTCAGTCAGGAGATTCTGAAGAAGCAAATGCTATTCTGACTGAAATTCGGGATCAAAATGATCCAATATGGCTCCAGATATCTGCACAGATACTATTGCAACATGGGGATTGGAATGAAGCAATTAATCAACTGCGACGTGCTGCAGACCTAACAAAATCTCCTGACATCCTCAGGCGTCTTGCTGCTATTGGATATGAGAATGATGATATCAGTACCAGCATTGAATCTTTAGAAAAAGTTATTCGTGTAGATCCGCTCGATATCGAATCAAAACAGATGTTAGCTCGACTATATGTAGATAAGGAGGATTACCAGAATGCTCTGCCTCATCTTCAGTCATTGTACAAATTAGATTCTGATAATCAAACGCATGCGCTTAATCTCGCAACATGTCTAGCGTATTTAGGCGAAGTCCAGGAAGCGCTGAAACTATATGAGGAGTTATGTGCAGTTGATCATCCTCCGCTTCAAGCATTGGTGGCTCGATCTGAATTACTCAAAGCAGAAAACAAAACTGATCAAGCATTTGAATTGCTTCATCAGCATCGAGATCAATTCTGGGATTCATCGGATTATTTGCAAGCATACATGATTCATGCTTGGTCAGCACGCAAGAACGAAAAAGGGAGCGAGGCTTTTTCTCAGCTCCTGAAGCTACAGCAAGAAGGCAAAGCGCCACCAGATCTGCTTGAAAGCAAGTCATTAGACGATCTTCTTGAACATGCAAAGGCATACAATAAATGGCGTGAGGAGTTAGCAATCAATTTGGCAAACGGCAAAATGCCTTGGCTGCTAGCTGATAGCATGCTTAATCGTGCTGCTCGTGAAGGTTGGGGGTACCGTACTCAATCAGTTGGATGGGTTTTTGATGAGCCCGCAAATCGGGCTGAGCTATGTATCTATTCGACAAACAATTTTGCTGTCAGATGCACTGAAGATAAATCAAAGGCACTTGTCAGGTTGACGTGTCCCCAGAAGGGCACGCCAGTAGTCATTGACCTGTCCTCATTAATGACGTTACATAGCCTTGGTATGCTCGATAGCGTTGCAGCATATTTTGGAAAAGTACTGTATCCAGCAGTCTATCTCCAAGATGCTCTCCATGAGAAGGGCAAGCTGATCTTGCACCAGCCGTCCCGTCTAGATGAGTTATATGATATTAAGGATCATATTGACCGCGGCTCAATAACTGTGATTGACGATATTGGTCAGGTTGGTCAGCGCCCTATGCCTTACGTTAATGAATACTCAGGTGAAGATAATGACCCTGAGCACTACTATCGTCTATCAGATGTGATTGCTGTTCTTCATGAGTCCGGCCGACTTGATGGTGAACACAAGCAGGCATTGGAGACGTCAGCAAGTAAGCAGTCGGGAAGTGATGAACAGCATCCGCCTTTAGACCCAATGGCGAAAGTAATCGTAGATCTATCAACACTATTCACACTGTCTTATCATGGCGTTCTTGAAGATGCTGCTAGAGTTTTGCGTATACACGTCAGCCAAGAGCAACACGAGGAGATCGTAGGTCAGATTCAAGCATACGCTGAACGCGAAAAGATGCGAATAGCATATCATGAAATGTGGGACCAGGTACGCGCGGATAATAGATATGTGCCAGTCACACATGAGTTTGACACAGACTTAGAGACAAGTCACAAGCAAGCAGATCGCATTGATCATTCAGTTGCGGCAGGTTCATTGGCAGAGAATCAGGGCATGCCTCTGATGGCAGATGATCGGGTTAGTCAAATGATGATCTTAAATGCACGCCCGAATGACGAGTATGCATCATTTGGCTCAGACTGTCTATTAGAGAGGCTTTACGAGGGTAAAGAGCTTAATTTAGATGATCTGTCCGTAGCATTCAAGCAATTGATCGAATGGCGGTATCGCTTTTTGACGCCACATCCTGATTATCTCTACTCTGTAGCATTGAGGCATAAAGCTAAGCTGCCTGGTAAAGAGTTGCAGAGCATCGCCAGTTATATGCATGACTGCATCAGAGACCCTGGTTTATTTGGAGGGGCAGAGCCAACTGAACCTCCGATGTCAATGGCCATGAGGTTAGTTAATGAATGGGTAAGTGTGGGGGTAAACTTTTTAATACCCGTTTGGGCTAATGGCGAGTTCGATAAGAATCATTGTCACACCCTTACTTCGTGGGTTACTTCAGAGATGCTTCCATCTATACCCAAATCTATGATGCACTCTGCTCATGTAACGGGAATTGTTCCTGTTGCTTTATTTATGGCGAGAGCAATGATTGTGTCACATGAAATTGAGGACGAAGATAAGGCAAACGAAGCTTTGTCATCCATCCAATGTGGTTTAGGGATGACCCGCAAGGAGTATTTTAGAATACTTGGCGAGGTGGTCAGTGAGCGCTGAACTTATCCAAGATGAATTAAACAAAACACTGAAAGCATTGCGATATAGAACGTTTCGTAATGCGGTCAAGAGCAATGAAGGCATTGACACTAGAAGTTATAATGCACTTTGCATGGCTGGAATACTGAAGGGGGATCAGTTGAAGCCAGTCACGGGTGGCATACTAAAAGCTATACGCAATACTAACAAGCACCAGCATGATTACTTGCCAGGGCCATACGTGTTTTGGAAGAACAACGGCAATCTTGATGTAATTGAGGTGAGAACATTTCTGTTCGCGCCAAATAAAAAAGCGCGTAAAGCTGTATTGGTATATCACAAAGAGCTTCCATCCGATGGTGTCATAAGCGTTCTTGGGGCAGGCACTAGGAAAGTATTGGCGGATCAAAAAGATTCGCTATTGTCAGACGATCAACATGTGTGGCGCAAATCCGCGCAAGTGATTTACGATACGCTAGTCCGAGACTATTTGTTGAATCTTGCTGGTGTGCGTCAATGTATCGCTCGCCAATTTGATGATGGCATTAACGACCTGATGCATTCTTTGCTGCGTCCAGACATATCAGTCGTCAATTCAATTGTGATGCAATTCCCAGATGCTTCAGGGCAAAGGGGCCAAATTGAGAAGTACATTTCAAATGTTGTTAAGCGATCTATCTCACTGCAACAAGCGCTCAATGAGTGGTATGAAGTATTAGGGCACTTGCCATTAGAGAGATCACTGTCAATATCGTCGGTTGTACGCGAATGGAGCCAGATAAAAAAAGTACCCCCGAACCTTTGGGAAGAGTTGTTGGAATGGGCGAAGGAGATTAATAGCCCACTTGCCGACTACCATTTATGCACTCTATTCATTGAGAACGCACGAAATGTACCTTTAGATCTACGCCAAATGCTCTGGCAAAAGTGCGCCAATGTTATTGCGGCTGGAGCCAATGAAGAGGATCATGATGAGACAGTGATCAAGCGCTGGAAAATAAGGTGTGTCTTGGCTAAACACTATTGTCAGCACTTAGAATGTCTAATGCCAGCCAGGACTGGTGATGCGCTTGCAGCCGTAGCATGGTGGATGGCAGAGCGGATGGCTTGTTTATGGGAGGGCTCTGATGATCTCCTCAGTAGATTTATGCGTCAAACCGTTGTAGGCGTCGAACGAGATACACGGTTGTTGCGTCAGCTAATGCATCCTCATGCTGAACCATCATTGTTACGGTACAGCACTCTGTACCATGAATCAGTATGGGCAGTATCATTGCTTGCTGCTCTACACACTGCGATTCCGTCCATCGAGCCGGATGCAATGAACGAACAGAATGTGTCTGCTATTAAACGCGGCATTAACCACTATCTGGTGCATGCGTATCCTCATGTGCGTAAAGATGATGGTGATAGATTCTATGCCTTCGATGAATCTATTCTATCAACTGCTGAAACATGGCATGACCACATAGCCGAAAATGATGAGAAACGTGTTCTAGGTGCAATGCTAAGGTTTATTGATGAAAGAAACGAGGAGGGATTTCAAGATCGCTTGCTAGATCTGCTTGCTGATGAAAATGAGCAGCTAGACCAGATCTCTGCATTACACATGTTGCGGTCGTTAGCTTACTGTAACTGTGTAGATACCGAAGAGCTGTGGAAGAAACTATCTGATGATCCTGATTGGCGCGAGAAAGTATTGGCCGGGATAGCAAATGAGTTTATTGAAATCCTAGTTGATGCGCTTATTGAGATTGGACTACGGTCGGAAGATAAGTGGTCCTACTACTTGCCGCATTTCTTGGCTTTATCCTGTGATAAACACATAGAGGACGAAGGTCGTCGGAACATATTGTTTCTCTCAACATTGTGGGCTTCGCTATGTACAGATACGGTCAGCGCGATTGAGCGGCTATTGCATGGGAAAAACAGGCATGTGTATGTCGACAATGTGAAACAGTGCCGTGAAATACTAGAGCATATGTCTACATACGCTACACCTTGGATTAACAGAAGAATTGGGGCGACACTGGCGATAATGCATGTGTCATGAAATATTGAGCGGGTATAGGGTTCACTCTGGTGAATGATGAACATTGTATGGCCATATCTGCTTTCAGTTGTAGGTGGAGCTATTGTGACCTATGTGTTGCATGACGTCTTCAAATATGTAAACAAAAAGTATCCTCCACCATCAGATAGTGACCAAGATATAATCAGCGTCCGGTGGATATCTATCGTTGTGGGGCTACTTGAAAGAGGCCTAGTGGCCACCATGATTGGTTACGGAGTGCCAGGGACTGCGGCATTTATTGGAGTGTGGATTGCAACTAAGGTTTTGTATGGGCAGGGACGTGGAATGAAAGATACCAAGCACGTCAAAGTAAGGGCTTCCTGCCAACTGATAAACAGCCTTGTGTCAATGATATTTGCTGTTATTGGAGGGATTTGGCTTAAGGAAGTGGTGAGCTAATGGCCGGGCCATCCAAGATCAATCACACCCAACTCATCGACGCCAGCAAACCTCTTGATGGGTTGTCTTGAAGCCAAGACATATGCTCCCGGTCCTTGAGGGACGGACTTCAGGTCTAAGGAAGAAAGATTCTGCCAGTCGGTCCAAAGTAGGGAGGATGTTAGACTCTAGTAAATTCGTATGACCAGATAATGCCAACTAGCATAAGCTATCCAGTGAAAGTCATACCATGCGATTATGGATTGACAATACAAGTCTACACGGTGCTGGGCGTGCCCTTTCAGGACATGGAGAAGGTGAGCCTGATGTGAGCGGACTGCTTCAGCTGGCTAATCAGATTATATTTTCGGATAAGATAAAATTGTGTTCATACGAAAGCCCCGCAGTCCTAAACCATTCTGTGGCTGTTAGGGACACTCTTCTATCATTGGGGGTTAGTAAGGCAGTGATTGAATTTCATAACTTCGATCGATCTCAATATGCATTGGCTTGTAATCGAGTATCGAAACGTATTTATGACGATTTGCAATATACATCTATCGAAAAGTCTGAACCCAATCGTTCGTTATTGAAAATAGCCCACCCTGATTTGCCTTCGATCATGTCAGACGTTATTGAACAAGTTCACCACCTAATTACAGATGACATATCTGAACGTGAACGAACTGATTTAGCCACTCATGCATTAGATAGTATGGCAGCAGGGGCGGATGTATATATAATCGCGTCGTGTCCAAGCCTCCTAGGACTATTAAAGCAACACGCCTCATCGCTTGATTGGACGCTGCAACACACTGAAGAATTGCAGATATATCTTAGATACTATCTCAACGAAGAACTCGCCAAATTAAGTAACGCAGATTATTGCCCAGCTGTCGGCAGAGCTAGGATAACAAATAAGCACAACTCGTTGATTCTGAAATCAATATCTGAAGTCAATGATGTGATTGCTAGTGCCGTAAAGACACTCGAACCATCACGGACGGGTATTCCATCAATTGCAGAAGCTGTTGTAAAACACGCCATGGGCGAACCTCGTAGTATTATCGAGGTAGCTATAGCATTCCGGGAAAAGGCTAAACCATTCAGAAGACATTTACAATCGATAATGTCGCCAGGCAAAAGTAGTGGCTATGAAGATCTTCACAACGTCCGGATGGCAACTCGTCATCTAGGACAGGTTCTACTCAATGATCTGGGGCTCAAGCCGGCACCACGCATACGAGATGCTTTTGAAGTACAGTTCTTAGGGTTAGTTCCGATCCCCAGCATCACTAAATTATTAGACTGGATCGAATACCGAATAGAGCGAAGGCGAATCTCGTTTATGAGTGAATTTGCAAAGATTGCGGCTGATCAGAGGTTAGATTTCAATACCTTCAGCCGTTTGCATAGGAAGTGTTGTGCGACGGCCAGTTAACAATGCTTGTCTTGTATACATCCGATGTATTTGGTTAATGACTCTTTCCTATACACCAGGTTCAATCTCGACCAGCCAGGACATATGCTCCTGGCTCTTGAGGGACGGATTTCATATCCAAAGATGAGAGGTTCTGCCAGTCGGACCAGGGGGAAGAAGAGAAGTCAAGCTAATTGAGTGTTCCTTGAAGTGGTGAGCAGGGCAATCAGCTAGATAACCTGTTCATCAAGATATAATTAAAGGACAATCTTGTCCGTCCAATAACGCTGCGCTGCGAAGGGTGATGCAGGGGCTAATTCGAGCCGTATCCATTTTCTGGTCCATGATTGGGTTCAGCAGGACCTATATTTTTCACCTGAGCGTTAAGGATTATTGGCCTACATGCTTCTGGCAGGAACACATATGAAATTCTGCCAGTGTCCATTGCACATCAAATAATCTCGGGAGTCTCGGGATATCTGTTGATCGTTCTCTGGCTAAATGCTAGACTACCTAGATTACATCTGTCAGCAACATGCATGTGAGTAACTAAGTGCCATGCGTTCTCCAACTACAACATTTGGTGCTTTTCTCCGAGAGCAAAGACAAAATCAGGAGATTAGCCTTACTGATTTCGGGAATCGTATTAACCGCTCGCGAGCTACCGCTAGCAGGTGGGAAATCGGAGAGGATAAACCAAAGGTAGACGAGCTAGAGCAAATAGCTGCCGCCCTAGATATAGAGCCCGGTGTGGTTATCCAGAAATACAAGAGCAATCGGCCCATAGCCGAGAATAGAACTACGGACAGTAATGACATCACTGATCTTGCGCGGCATGCACAACAAGCAAGATCTCTCAATGAAATTCTAGACCTAGAGGCTAAGGTTGCAAGGGGCAGCAGTATCATCGTCTTAAGCATGCTTGAGGCTAGAGAGCGCCAAGTTCCGCGAATTGTTGAGGTCGTAGCACCTAATCTGTTGAGGGGAGTGAGACACATTTATGCGCTTCCGCCAAATGGCGTCTTTAAAAAGGCGACTAAAGCTATTGCCGAATGGTTTGATGCGAAGCAAATAGAGATTCCTGAAGATAATCCTCCACTCTACTGCGATTTGGAGGAGTGTCTCAAGACCATTAAAAGCGCAAACTCCGATTTGTATCAGAGTGCATACAAAATTGTTAACAATGCCGCAGTAATTCTAGATCAGCGAAGCGCAAAAGAGAAAGTCCAATTTGTACCACCGATCTTAGGTTATTCGTATGTCGAATACTGCAGAGGCTTTGCGGATGATAACCCGGATCGACTATTTCTCCCAATGGGTGTGGACACTACTCGAATTTTTTCTGACTTTATTTATCAGGGGGTTGATCTACAGGGCGCAAGCTAGGCCGGTCGATGCTAGTTCTCATTAATGAAGTGTATCCACGTTTACTTGCAGATGAAAACAACTGTTCTCTATGCATATCGCCGAAGTGATCGCCAAAACTATCGCTTTTGTTTCGAACTCTGCTACTCAACATGTTTTGTATTTCATCAGGTAATGGTTGCCAGACTTTTGACGCGATTTTTTGATATGCACCTAGACAATGGACATCAATTGTTACGCTCGGTGCAGCGGTACGCAGTTGTTCCTTGCTAAATCGTGTTGCCATACCAAGTTCCAGCCAAATTGTGCTTTTTGTTCTATATGCTTTATTTTCTATACGGTCAATGAACTCACAACCGAAACCATAGTCGCAAATAAACCCATAAAATACACCCACTGGTGTAGAAGCTTGGGGGTCTGCAGTAAACATTATTCTTTGACGATCTAAACTGTTTGATTGAGCATATGGATTCGCATAATCATCTGGTAGGTGCTCATTCGCCACGATTAATTGATTACAAGATTCTTCTAGGTTATCAGGAGTTAGTTTGGGGTACTCAAGCATGAAAGAATGGGGGCGAGCGAAAAACACTCTCAAGACATCGCCTGGCTCTAGCTGGGAAACGAGCTTTTCAAGGTGCTCAAATTTTGTTGGATCAAATGTAACAATCTCTGCCTCCACTATCCCTCCGCAGATGTATTCTGAATCGCACAATGACTATATAAACCTAATGGCTGTGTAAAAACCACTCATATCAAGGGGCAATCAGCTATGAATACACTCCTGTTTCTTTTGCTAATGCTTGTATCTATTGGGGCTGTTTTTCTGGCTTTTCGACATAGTCTTACGGCTTTGTACGTAACCCTTGCCGTGCTCTATGTCATTACCAATATGACTGCGGGCAAAATTGCGATGGTGAACTTCTATCTGTTTGCTGTTCCGGCAAGCTGCGCAGCCCCGCTATATGCAAGTATTTTCCTGGGCACTGATATGATTGCCGAAACATTTGGCAAAAAACGAGCTTTCTATGCGATATGGTTAGGATTCGGAAGTATGTTTTGCCTTCTTGCTTTGGGACTTATGATCAAATGGATTGAGCCAGTACCGGATAACCCTTTGGCAGGAGCACTTGACTCGATATTTTCTTTTGCACCAAGGCTTGTACTCGGTTCACTAGTGGCATTCATTGTCTCACAGCACTTTGACGTCTATTTTTATCACTACTTAAAAAATGTCCATGGTCGGAAATTACTTTGGCTGAGAAACAATGGCAGTACCATAATATCACAATTCATAGATAGCTTAATTGTTTTTTCGATCGCGTTTATAGGCGTAATCGATAATTGGTTTACAGTTATGCTGACAACATATGTGATTAAGCTGGTGGTTGCTCTGTTCGACACGCCATGGTTATATCTAGCACGCAAGGTTGGAAGCAAAGAAAGGCTAGAACTACAAGATGGATGAAGTGCATATCCGTTCAATCTATGACTATCCCGAATATTACCCAGTGACCTCTCCTGGCTGTGATGGAGACATTGCTTTCTATGTAAGCGAGGCACTGCAATCAGAGGCGCCAGTATTAGAGTTAGGATGTGGTACTGGGCGCACGTTGCTCTCTATGGCTAAAGAAGGCGTGAATGTAATCGGCATTGATAACTCCCGACCGATGTTGGCTGTATGTCAGACTGAAATTGGCCGTGGAAGACTGACTAATGCGCAAGCTATCTATGGAGATATGAGGGCACTTAACTATGAAGAGGAATTTAGGCTTGTAACTATTCCTTATCGAGCTTTTCTTTGTTTGCACACCGTCAGTGAACAAGTTGATGCATTGGCGGGTATTTACAGATCACTGGCGCCAGGAGGTAAGCTGATTCTCAATGTATTTGATCCGGATGTGAAGACACTAGCAGAATTCGGTTGTCTTGGTGGATCTTGCAGGCGGTTCCGAAGCGGTATGGCACCAGATAGTGAAATGTATTTACAAACCTGGGCCGTAACGACATGTGATTTCCAAAATCAGATCATTGATGAAATATGGAAGTATGAATTATTGGCGGATGACGACACAGTGTCTAAGACATTCTACGGAAGGTTTAAGATACGATATGTGTTTCGATACGAGATGGAGCATTTATTGCACAGAACGGGATTTGTTGTGGAGGAGTTGTATGGTAATTTTGATCGTTCTGAATACAAGGTTGGTAGAGAGCAGATTTGGGTATGCTGTAAAGCTTGACGGTTTTGGTTGTATTACTCTTGCAAGTGGTTTACCAATCTGTTCTAGGACAAATGAATAGGCACTTTGGATTGAGTGCCGGTAGTAGTGTTTTATTGATTGAGATTCCGCGTGGAGATTGTTTTAATCTGAGTTAGATTATTGAAGAATAAACAAGTCCGAGCTTAGATGAAATCTCTCGCACACACGCCTAATGTGTTCTTTGCTAAGCGACCTTTCGCGATTAAGTATCCTTGTGCCTAATTCTCTTGATCCGAGCAACTTGCCAAGATCAGAAGCACTCATTCCGTTTTCATCCAACAAGAATGCCAATAAATCAACTGAATCCACATCCGGGTTGTAATTGTCGATTTCTTGTTCATGTTTTTCTACAAGATCAGAAAGAACATCAAGGTATTCTTCTTGGTCGTATGTGAGATCATAGCCTGCCATCAGGTCAATGAGTTCTGTTGCGTTGTCTAGTTCTGCTTCGTCATGAATAGGCCGAAGCATAAACAGTCCAACAAGGCCGTCATAGTCCTTAGGAAGGTCGCCAAAGCTAGTTATTCCTGTGGCAATACTCATAGTTTGTCCTTCCAGTGGTCTTTGTCGTATTCTGCGTGTGTCATGAATTTCAGGACAAATACTTTGCTCATGTTGTAGTGGATTGCTGTTATCAGTCGAAATTTATTGCCACAAACATTGAAAACCACTACGTTTTTTCCGCTTCCTACTCTCGCAACATCAGCGCTGTTAAATGTGTGTTTGACCTCTTGGAAGGTGCTCCATTTAGCCGACCTGGTTAAGCAAAGCCATCTCTCCAGGTTGTTCCGAGCTTCCGGATAGGCTTGTGCAAACTCCCGAATCCGGCGTGGCTTTATCACCTTCATGTTGACATTATGTCATCGGCATGAGGAAAGTCAAGCTTGAGCGTGACATTTTGTCATCACGGCCTGTATGGAAATATTGTTAAGAACGAGAGTGGACTAAAATCTCAAGAATATCCTTGAGAATCTCTGAGAATATTTGTACGCTGCGCATGTGCCAGTGAGTTTAAGGCTGCTGACTGGAGGTGTGTTGTGAATCTAACAGAGCAAGCTGGGTTGGGCTGTTCGCCCTTGAACGTGGCGAATATCGGGGCAGGTGATTTAGTCACTCTGAAATTCTTCCGCTTGGTTGGCGAGGGCGGAGCCGGAACAGTTGTCTGCAGGGTGCCCTGTCTTGAGTCCGTTGAAGTCAAAGCTGTTGAGTTGTCTGCGGAGGGCGGTCTCATCCTCTACGTCGAACGGGACAGGATCAGGGTCGAGGAGTAGGTGATGGCGAATTCAAGCGATGATTTTAATAGTTGGGGAGTACTTGAAAATGTTGGCCCTTGGCTGATGCCCGTGAATGAAGGCCAATCGAAACAGTACCCATTCTATGAGGTTAACCTCGATTGGATGGAGCGTATCGGTAGTTTCTGAATAACTCAATCAATCAGGAGCAGAAGTATGGAAGCACCAACAACAAGTGATCTCGTTCAGCGGATAAATATGCCCGCTCAAGAGGAAGACGCTACTGGGACATTCCACGCATATTTGCACAAAGCATGTGAGCCCGTCCTGGACAAGTTCCGCAGGCGCAAGCCTGGTGAAAACGGAAAGATGGGGCGTATGCAAACCAATGGCGAAGTGGCCAGTGAATTAATTCTCTGGGCATACGAAGAACTTAAGAAAGATAAAGATTCAAGCACCAAGTCTTAGTCTGACTCTGTCGATGTGGCCATGAAGTGGCTGGAGGACGTGCTTGAACATGCCGAGCGATTGGCCATGTTAGGTGTTTGAAGTGTTAAAAATGGGAATGAAATTGAATGCGCTTTGTAAAATAAAGGTCTTGAAATGGCAGGGTTACTTCAGCGTGTAAGAAATTGGTATCGACAAAGACAGTATAAGCCGGGAAGGGTAATTTCGCAGTTTATCGCTCGTGATGTAAAGAGGGAGATAAGAATTGTTTCCATCGACAGGATCAATGAAGGCTTAATCAAAGGACAAGTGCGCACTCAAAATGTTTTGTATTTATCAAAAGGATTAGAGGAAGAACAAGACTTCGGTGAAACGCAGGTTCTAGAAGTCTCCAAAATGTGGAAATGGTCTGGGCAACCATGGGGCGGGCTTCCGGATGGAAGTTCAATCGCAGATCAGGTCAGAGATGAGGAAGTTGACTGAGATATGTTTAGCTGTGCAAGCTGCTAATGGCGCGTAGAATACGAATGATCAAGCGACCTTTATGAATATCAATGAGATATTGCAAAGCCGGAACTTCCCAAAATGGAATAATATACAGGCTAATTATTTCGGGTGACGGTTCGAACGAGTGCCAGTCACCCCGATTGCCCGCGTCCGGCGTGCGGTGGGGCGGCGCACTTTAGAGCCTCAGCGTGGCCTGGACGTACATCGAGCGCGGCGTCTCGACGGGGCCGGCGACGATGCTTTCGGTGGCTTCGAGGGTGTCGTGGTCCAGCAGGTTCTGGCCCCAGACCGCGATCTCCAGTTCGTCGCTGACGCGCCACGTCAGCCCCACGTCGAGGCGGGTGTACGAGCCGATGTCCGGGTCCGGGCGGTGGCTGACGATGTAGGCGGCCGCGTTCAGTTCGATGTCTTCGATCGGTTCGTAGGTCAGGCTCACCCGCCCCTGGTGTTCGGGTGTGGTTTCACCGAAGCGGACGGTCGAGCCGTCGATGTCCATGTTCAGGTAGCTGTAACTCGCCTTGATACGCAGGTTATCCGCCGGGTGCCAGGTGATCACGGCTTCTCCGCCGAAGGTCTCGGCGTCGGCGTCGTTGGTGGTCGTCGACGGGATGGCGGGCGAGACGATGAGCTTGTCGTACTCGTTGAGGAACACCGCGACGTCGAGGGTGATTCGTTCGTCGAGCCGCGCGCGGTAGCCGGCCTCGAACGAGAGCAACCGCTCGGCGTCCACGCCCCGGTCACCGGTGAGGTTCACGGGCATCACGGGGCCCACGATGACCTGCGCCACGGTCTGGATCACGTCGCCGTCGGCGCGCGACGGCGCACGGATCGGGCGCGACACCGCCGCCCAAAGTGTCTGCCGCTCGTCCGGCGTCCACCACAGCCGCACGCTCGGCTGGACCTCGAACCGCGTCTGGCTGTTGTACTCGAACTTTGAGCCGACCATCGTGTACCACTTGTCGTCGACCAGCGTCCAGGTGTTCTGCACGAACCCGTCGACGCGGTAGTGGTATTCCGAGGCGTCGGCGAAGGCGAAGTCGACGCCGTTTTCAAAATCATCGACGTCCGCGTGGTAGCGCAAACCCCACACCGTCTCCTGCTCGTCGCGCTCGCCCCAACGGAAGTGGTGTTTCCAATCGATGTCGAACGACGTCCGCTCGTACTGCGTCTCGGCGAAGCCCATCTTGAGGAACCAGTCGGCGTACGCCTGAAAGGTCCACCCCGTGTCTTCACCTTCCTGTTGCAATCTCACCAGCAGGTGGGCGGCGTTGCTGCGGCCGTCGTCGACACGCGGCGTAAAACCACCCCCGGCGGGCGGCGGGCCCGGGACCGTGATCGCCGTGGTGTCGCCCAGTCGGCCGCTGCTGTACACCGAGCCGTCGATCGTGAGGTTGGTGCCGTCGTCGCCCTCGCGGTCGTAACGGAAGCCGCCGCGGAACATGTCCCAGTCGTCGGCGCTGTCGGCGCCCGTGGAAGTATCGAAGTTGTCGTGGTCGATGTACTTGCCCCAGACCCTGAACCACGAGTGGTCGTCGATCTGGCCGCCGTAGCGCACCGCGGCGATGCCGTTGATGGACGTGCCGCTCAGGCCGGTGGCGTAGAGGCCCTGCGTGTCTTTGGCGGACTTGGAGGTGATGTTGATCACGCCGTTGACCGCGTTGGCGCCCCAGATCGTTGCGCCCGGCCCGCGGATGACTTCCACCTGCTGGAGGTCCTCGAAGATCACTTCGTGTGCGTCCCAGAACACACCGCCGAACGAGGGGTCGTAGATGTGTCGGCCGTCCATGAGCACGAGCAGCTTGTCGGAGAACAAGCCCTCGAAGCCCCGGACGTTGACCTGCCAGGTCCGCGAATCGAGCCGCGCCACCGTCGACCCCGGCACCATCCGCATGACCTCCGGCAGCAGCTGGTGCCCGCTGCGCCGGATGTCCTCGTTGGTGATGACGTAGATCGCTGCGGGTGTCTTGAAGGAATCCTCCGCCACGCCCGCCACGGACGTGACCTGGATCTCCATCAACTGCTCGATCGACAACATCGCAAACTGGTTGTCGAAGCCCGGGGCCGTCTCGCCGCTGAACGCGAGCGCGGGGATGTCGGCCGGCGGCCCGTCCGTGGCTTGCGCGTAAACGTTTGCCGGTGTTGCGGCCCACCACACCAATGCGCCGAGAAACAGCGCGTGTAACCGCAACGATGGCCGTGAAGCCCGATGGGTTTGTGATGCCTGTAATTGCACCGAGGGTCTCATCGTGGTTCTCCCTGGAGGTAGATATGGTCGGCTTCACCGGTCGTGGAGGACCACGGTCGAATGACCGCGACTATCCTGCTCGTCGATCTCTCTTAGACCCGACATCGGATTAAATGCAGGATAAGATTATTCCGATTCAGGCGTCACAGGCGAAATAATCGGCAACCTCACACGCCGGGGTGTCCGCCGGGGGTGCACGAATCGCAACCCAACGTGTTGGAATGGTGTACGATGGGTCCGATTTCGATACGCGGCCGGGCCAACTTTGATTGCTTGCTGCGCGAGCCCCAATGAAGAACTCATTGTGTGTGTCTCGGCTTTATCGATCGAAGAATTGGAGGTCGGCGTGCCTTGCTTAAAAAGCATGATCCCCGTGTTGCTGGTGGCGTTGTTTGTTTTGCTGATCCCCGCGCCGAGCGTGCTCGCGGGCGAGGATCGGTTCAACGTCGTGGTCGTGCTCGTCGACGACATGGGGTGGATGGACCTGTCGTGCCAGGGCAGCGCGTATTACGAGACGCCGAACATCGACCAACTGGCGAAAGAAGGCGTGCGCTTCACGAACGGTTACGCGGCGTGCCATGTTTGTTCGCCGACGCGCGCCGCGTACATGACCGGCCGACACCCGGCGCGCATCGGCATCACCGATTGGATCCGCGCGCGTTGGAACCGTGGCGGCAAGGAAGCGACCGAAGCCGACCGGCCGCCCGATTACCCGGCGAAGTCGAACCGCAAGCTCATCACGCCGAACAACCCGTATTGGTTAGACCTCAGCGAGCGGACGCTAGCCGAGGAGCTGCGCGACGCCGGCTACGTCACGGGCCACACTACCGCGGCAAGTGGGGCCCGCAGGCGGCGGTGCGTCAAGGCGATTACAAGCTCATCCACTGGTTCGAGTCCGGCGAAAGCGAGTTGTACGACCTCGCGACCGACCCCGGCGAACAGCACAACCTCAAGCAAAATAAGCTACTTGAAGCGAAGGAGCTCGAAGCCGAACTCATGCGATGGTTGCACCGGGTCGGCGCGAAACGACCGAAGCCGAATACGAAGTAAGCACGGCGCGGCAGGCGGGGCATATGCCGACGCATGCGCATAACAAACAGCAATTGATTTCAATCTTTTGATCATGCGCCAGCGCAGCACGGTAAATATGCCCCGAAATATTTTTTTACGCATACGTGTTTTTGTCGCGCTGTAGTCGTTGTTGTGTTAGAATTAAGCCGAACCCGATTTCGTATCCGGCCCAACTAATTTTGCCCCCGGAAGCCCGTGTCGTTCCTTTCAGGAGCGGCGCGGGTTGTTTTTTTTGCCACCCACCTGCGCGCGGTTCGTGATCGACTTGACCTTCACACCACCGGTGTTACTTGAGTTGAGCCAGCGCTTCACGGAACTCGCACGCGGCGAGCAGGGCCATGGCCGTCGCGCCCAACGGTTGGCGGTTGTCCCACGGCGCCTTGCGCACGCCGCCCACGGTCGCGGTGAGCTGGTGGGCGTAGTACGCGTCTTCGGCGCGCATCGTCAGCTGCGCGCAGAAGCGCAGCGCCAGCGTCGTGTTGATCATCCACGGCACGCGCCGGTCGTCGTCGACGAAACCCTTGATGGGTAACGCCGCGGCCAGCGCAACGGTGGGGCCCGCGCTCAACCACGTCGGCTCCGGCAACAACTGGTTGTTCAGCGCAAAGCCGCCGAGCGTGTCGGGGCTGACGTAGTCGGGCGAGTCGATCCGGTCCGAAGCGGTATCAGAGCCGGGGCGCACCTGCAGCGCCCAAAGGTCGTCGCACAGCTTGCGCACGGTGGCCAGGCCCGGCGTGGCGTGCTTGAAGCGCAGCATCTCGAACTCGCACAGCGCGATCCAAGGCATCGAGCTGTTCAGCTGGCTGGGCTTGACCGTGCGCCAGTAAGCGTCGAGCGCCCGCTTGGCCTGCAACAGGTAATGGTTGTCGCGGGTCTGGTCGTACATGCGGACCAGGCCCAGCACGGTCAGCGCGGCGACCGACGGCGGGGCGTTGGCCGAGTCGGTGTGGTCGTAGGCCCGCACCGATCCGTCGGCCCGCACCGCCGTGATCAGCACGCCGCCCAGGCGGTCGCGGCCGGCCTTCAGGTCGCCGGCGTTGGGCAATTCCAGCAGGGCCAGCAGCGTCACCGCCGCGGTCGCGGTCGGGATGTGCACACGCGTCGTGGGCGCAGCGCCTTCGTCGGGCTTCTCGTCGGGTTGCGTGAGGGGCATGGCCATGTCTTCGAGCAGCGCCACAACGCCCAGCCGCGCGCTGGCGGCGCTGGCCTTGCGCTGCGCCTCGGGCGTGTGCGCCAGCCGGCTGTGTCGGGCCAGCGCATAGCACGCCAGCGCACAGTCGGTGGCGTTGGCGAACTGCGGTTCGTAGCGGTGTGAGGTCGGGTGGTAAGTGCCCGCGAAACGGCCCTCGGCGTCCTGCCTGCGGCGCAGGTGCGCCGACCACTGCGCACACATCCCGTCGATCTGCGACGCGGTCAGCCCGATCGGCGGCAACGGCCGCGAGCCACGGTGCAGCGCGATCACCGCGCCGTCGGCGTTGGGGCGCACGGCGTGGGTCACGCTGAACCGGTACAGCGTCAAACCCTCGTCGCCGGCGAGCGCGGCGATCTTGTCCGGGCCGAGCTCCTGCGCGTGCAACAGGCGTTGGAGCTGCGCTTGCAGCGAGAGGTTGCCCGACAGCGCCGTGCCCGGAAAGACCCACGCCCACCGGTCTTCTTGGCGCAGCGCCAGGCCGTGCAACGCGGGCTTGAAGCGGTGCGGCAGCTCGTCGAGTTTGGTCATGCGGATGCGTTTGGGGACGCGGGCGATCTCGACCTCGAGGCGCAGCAGCGGGGCGATGTCTTTCAACCGGCGCGGCGTGTGGCCTTGACCGATCCGGTCGGCGATCTGCCTGAGGCCCTTCTCGGCGTCGGCGAATGCGCGCCGCGTGGCGTCGGCCAACAGCGGCATCACGTCGACCGCCCGCTCGCTTGCCAAGGGTTTGAGCGGGTTGTCGATCGACGCCACCGCGTCGCCCAACGCCACCCCCTCAAACCGCAGTGTCACGTGCACGGCCGCCGCGTCGTCGATCTCCAACGGCAGCGACCTCTCCGGCACCCTCATCTGCCGAACCCAGGCCTCGACCACCGTGTACGCCTGCTCGGTCAACGCCGCGTCGAGCGGCTCGCCGGCCGCCCGGCGGGGCGTGCCCCACGGCAACATGATGACCACGGCAATCGCCGCGAGGGGCCCGATGTTGATCTGACGCAACATCCCGCACAGCGCGCACCGGTCGGCGGCACGGGGGGGCAAGTCGGTTAAGTGTGGCTTGGGCATGAACTTAGCATATCACAAACTCGCCCCAACTTCGTCTGGCACGCCCATTGATCTACTCCGGGTGCCATGATCGCACTTTTGACCAACACGGACCCCCACATCAGCAATCGCTGGCGCATCGCGGTGCTCACGCTCCTGATGTTCGCGGCAATGTGTTAAGTGCGGCCTGATCGCCTGGAGCGGAGAAAGAGAACGCAAAGAGGAAGACGCACCACAGACCCCGAGGCAGAAAGACCACGACGCGAGAGACTGACGCAGAGAGAGAACGCCTGGTGGGAGAGAGACGGACAGGCTCGAGAGAGAGACGAAGACGAGCAGCAACCCCGGCATAGGCCCATGCCGGGGTTGTTCGTTGCGCGTTCAAACGCTGTTTCGTATCAGACCGTGTAGTTGGGCGTCTTCGGCTCCGCCCCGTGCAGGCGCGTGCGGCCCTTGCCGGCGTCCTTCGCCTCGTACAACGCCGCGTCCGCCAACGCCACCAACTGGTCGGCGCTGGTCGCCCGGTTCACCGACACGCACGCCAAACCCATCGACATGTTGCACGGCAGCTCGCCGACCAGCGGTGCGACCGCCTCGATGAACTGCTCACGGATGCGATCGAGCACGCCCATCGCCGTGGGCGGGTCGGTCTGCGGCAACAACAGCACGAACTCGTCGCCGCCGTAGCGCCCCGCCACGTCCGACCGCCGGCAGTTCGCCGACAGCACACGCGCCGCGGTCTGAAGCAGCTTGTCGCCCGTCTGGTGGCCGAGCCCGTCGTTGACCTGCTTGAACCCGTCGAGGTCGATCATCGCGCACGCCAGGTCGCTGCCGTAGCGCTCGGCCTCCGCGAAGCTGCGCTCCAGCTGTTGCTGGATCGATCGCCGGTTGGCCAGGCCCGTCAGCGGGTCGGTCGTCGCCTGCTGTTCCAGCTGCTTGACCAACTCCTCGAGCTGCTGGTTCTTGATGCGCACCTCGTCGAGCGTCTGCTCCAGCTTGCGGTGCAGGGTGAGGTTGTCCTGCTTGGTCCGCCACACCGCCAGGTTCTTCTGCACCACCAGCGGCACCGTGAACAGGTAGTCGCCGGCCTTGACCACGTAGTCGTACGCGCCGATGCGGATCGCCTCGGTCGCCACGTCCAGCCCCGACTCGCTGGTCACCATGACGATCGGCAGGTCTGCGCGCTGGGCGAGCATCTGCACGATCAACTCCAGCCCCGTGCCGTCCGGCAGGTTCAGGTCGCTGAGCACCAGGTCGAAGCGGTCAAGGTCCAACGCCAACGCCTCGGCCACGCGCGTCACGTGCGTCGTCGTGTCGCAGCCGTAGTGGTCGGCCAACGTCTCTCGCAGCAGCTCGGCCGCGTCGAGGTCGTCCTCCACGATCAGCAGATTGGGGGGGCGGTTGGCCATGCGATACCCACTAAAGCGTGTGTTGCCTCGTGATACGTATCGACGGGTTGCGATCGACGGTTCAGCCGGGGGGTACTTCAAGCCTACGCCTCGGTGGGTTCTAACGGTTGTGCGGGTGATCCGGCCGCCGGCACGTGGTGCTTGCCGATGGTGAAGCGGAACACCGCGCCGTCCTCGCCGTCGGGCCGGTTGTCCACCCAGATCCGCCCGCCGTAGCTTTCGACGATGGTTTTGACCGTCGCCAGGCCCACACCCCGGCCCTCGATCTCGTAATTCCCCGAGTAGCGTGCCCGCTGGAAGACGTGGAACACGCGCCGGCGGTCTTGCGCGTCGACGCCCCGGCCGGTGTCCGACACGTAAAAAGTGTGCTCGCCGCGCGTGTGCTCGTAGCCGATGCGCACCTCGCGCTTGTGCCGGTCGGCGGGCAGGTATTTGATCGCGTTCTCGATCAGGTTCATGAACACCTGCCGCAACCGGTTGCGGTCGGCGACCACGGTGGGCAGGTCGGTGGCGACCCGCACGTCGACCGCCGCCTGGTCGATCTCGTACGCCAGCGAATCGATCACCTGCTGGACCAGCTGGCCCAGCGCCAGCGGCACGTCCTTGCCCGGCCGGTTGCGCACGCGCGACAGTTCGAGCAGGTCGCTGAGCATCTCGGTCTCGCTCTGCACGTTCGCGGCGATGCGTTCCAGTTTCGCCTGCGCATCGGCGCACATGCCATCGCTGTGCTTGCGCAGCAGCATCTGCGTCATGCCCGCGATGTTGCGCAGCGGCGCGTTCAGGTCGTGGGTGATCGCGCGGATGAACTGGTCCTTGTCTTCCATCTGGAGCTCGAGCTGCTCGTTGAGCAGCCGCAACGCCTTGGTCCGCTCGGCGACCTTCTGTTCCAGCTGGCTGTTGGCCGCCAGCAGCTGCGCCTGCGTGGCGGTCAGCTGGGTGGCCATGAGGTTGAACGACCGGGCCAACTGGCCGATCTCGTCGCGGCGCGAATCGTCGACCGGCTCGGCCATGCCGTTGACGGTCAGGTTGTGCGCCTCGCGGATCATCTGGCGCAGCGGCCGGGTCCAACGGCGCGTCAGCCACACCACGGGCCCCACGCTCGCCACGCAGATCACCAGCACGATCGAGAGCGTGGCGATCCGCCCGAACGCGATCAGGTTTTCCGCCGTCGGGTCGCACATCGCCAGCGTCAGGTACCCCACCAGCTCGGGCATCATCGTGTTGCCGTCGGTCGGCAGCCAGATCGGTTGCGTGAACACGACCAGGCTGTGCCCCTCGCCTTCGAGGTGGTAGGGGCGGTTGATGTACAACTCGTCGAACGCCTGCGCCCGGCTGACCTTGCTCTCGTACAGCGTCCAGCTGCCCGGTTCGGTGATGCGCCGGGTCACGGGTCGGCCCAACGGGTCGCTGAGCATGATGAACGACACGCGTTGGTCCACCGTCAGGCCGTCGATCAGGTCACCGACCAGCACGCCGCGGTCGGCGTCGACTTTCTGCATCAGGTTCCGCACCGTCGAGTCGGCCAGCAGGCGTGTGTCGCGTTCCATAACCCGGTGCAGCAGCAGCGCCCCCAGGTGCGACGTGAGGTAACCGCACACGCCCGTCGACACCGCCACCAGCACCACCACCACGCCGATGACCTTCAGTTGCATCGAACGGCGCAGGCGTCGTCGGGTTTGGGTTGTCATCGCCGGCTCGCCCATCGGCGCACGATCCCCTCACAAAGGGTGGTTCCTGCACCTTTTATCGGGTGATCCGGGCCGCTTTTTAACTTCAGAATGACCACAATCCCGCTTCCCACCGCCCGCGAGGACCGGTAAACTTCCCGCATGCCACGTCACGCAAGGATCGCGTTGCTCGTTGCCATGGCCGGCCTGATTCAAACCGGTTGCGCCAGCCGAGCGGTCTCCATCGACAACCCCATCGAGGTCCAGACGGCCGAGTACGACCGCGTGTACGAGGCGTCGGTCGAGGTGCTGCGGGATTACCGCTTCCGCCTGGCCCGGCAGGACCGGCGGTTCGGGCGGATCACCACCGAGCCGATGACCGCCGCCAGCTCGCTCGAGCCCTGGCACAAAGACGCGGTCACCAAGGCGCAGACCGACGAGAACACCCTCAACCACCAGCGGCGGACCGTCTCGGTGTTCATCGAGCCCGAGGGCGAGACCGACCGTTACCGGTTGCGCGTCGTCGCCGAGTGGCAACGCCGCCAACACCCGCCGCAGCTGCTGCACACCGCGGCGTTCGCGCACGCCCGCTACGGCCGGCACGGCGCCGGGGCGAGGACCGTGACCACCGAGTCCGGCGAGCGGCGCAGCTTCTGGCGCCCCATGGGGCGCGACGCCGACCTCGAACAGCGCTTGGTGTACGACATCCTCGTCCGTGCCAACCTCATCGATCCCCGCCACGAGACCGAGGCCGGCCAACCGCTGACGCCCGGCGGGACCGAGACGCTGATCGAGCGCCCCGCCGACGATCACGACACCGACCCGCCGGCCGAGTGACGCCACCCCGCAAAGCGTCTAACATCCGCCGTCATGACCACACCCGACCCCAAGCCGTTGCGCATCGGCCACTCGCCCGACCCCGATGACGCGTTCATGTGGTACCCGCTGGCCGACCTCGGCGACGGGCCGAAGGTCGACACCGGCGCTTACCGCTTCGAGCACGTGCTGGAAGACATCGAGTCGCTCAACCACCGCTGCGAAGCCGGCGAGCTCGAAATCACCGCGTTGTCGATCCACCAATTGGCGTACGTGGCCGACAAGTACACGCTGACCAACTGCGGTTCATCGATGGGCGACGGGTACGGCCCGATGATCGTGGCCCGCCAGCCGTACGACCTTGAGCAGCTGCCCGACGTGAAGCTCGCCGTGCCGGGCATCCGCACCAGCGCGTTTTTGTCGACGGGGTTGCTGTACCGCTCGGTCGGCCGCACGCTCGACAACTACGAAGTGGTGATGTTCGACCAGATCATCGACAAGGTCGCCTCGGGGGAGTTCGACGCGGGCCTGATCATCCACGAGGGCCAACTCACCTACGGCAACGCGGGGCTGGAGCGGGTCATCGACCTCGGCGAGTGGTGGGGCAACACGCGTGGCCTGCCGCTGCCGCTGGGCGGCAACGCGATCCGCAACGACCTGCGCGACGAGTTCGAGCCGATCTGCAAGGTGCTGTACGACTCGATCAATTACGCGCTGGAACACCGCGAGCAAGCGGTGAGCTACGCGCTGAACTACGCGCGCGACATGGGCGTGGAGTTGGCCGACAAGTTCGTGGGCATGTACGTCAACGACTGGACGCTGGACTACACCGACCGCGGGCGTCAGGCGGTGCAACAACTGCTCGCCGAGGGCGCCGAGGCGGGCCTGGTGCCCGAGGTCGGCCAGATCGCCTTCATTATGCCGGGATGACGATCGCTTGACCCGGCCGGACTGGTTCACAACAATGCCCCGAGTGTCAGGCCCGCTTGATTGGAACCGACCATGCCGCTGCGTGATGAAGACATTTACGTGATCGACCCGCCGAAGATGGGCTTCATGGAAGCCAGCTACATGCCCGAGGTGGTCAAGGGCCTGGGCACGACCTTCCGGCACATGTTCGGCGTCATCACGGGCAATAAGAAGAAGTACCTCAAAACCATTCAATACCCCGAGGAACGGCGGGAGGAGATGCCGATCGCCGACGGGGGTATGGAGATGAGCAACTACCGCGGCGTGCACCGACTGAACCGCGACGAAAAAGGCCGCGTCAAGTGCGTGGCCTGCTTCATGTGCTCCACCGCCTGCCCCGCGAACTGCATCCACATCGAGGGCGAGGAAAGCCCTTGGGACGACCGCGAAAAGTACCCGCGCAAGTTTGATATAGACGAGCTGCGCTGTATCTATTGCGGTATGTGCGAGGAGGCATGCCCGGTCGACGCGATCGAACTAACGCCGGAATACGACATTGTGGGCATGAGCCGTCAGGAAATGATCTTTGACAAGCAG
Organism: Phycisphaeraceae bacterium; assembly: GCA_028282805.1. Classification (GTDB taxonomy): domain Bacteria; phylum Planctomycetota; class Phycisphaerae; order Phycisphaerales; family Zrk34; genus JANQHD01. The sequence continues at coordinate 24,526 of JANQHD010000054.1, forward strand.
AAACTGCTGTCTGTATACGATCAAACTGTCGGTAAAAAGCCGATGTAAAAGGACTTGCGCAAGTCCGAAAAAAATGTTGGTTTTTGCTTGCGACGATGTCCAGATAGGGTATATTTCCCATACGACAAGCGAAGATCAGCCGCGCTTGAGAGAGAGTGGCTAAGTAGGGAAGACGCGGCTGAGGCGATACTCTCTCTCTCTTCCCACCAGCACCGCTGCTTCACGGCACGGTGCTGTTTTTTTACCCTCACTTTTATAGCCCATAGTTTCTGGCTTTATTCAACGCCGTTTTTGGCGTCATTTTTTCGGGCACGCGGGGGGGCGGTTTTGCGTCCGGCAAACGGTATACTGACCGGCCCTTAACTTTCGGCAGGAGCAGACGCATGCCCGACAGCCCCGTGGCGATCGTCACCGGCGCCTCCAGCGGCATCGGCAAGGCCCTGGCCAAGCGGTTGGTCGACGCCGGCTACCGCGTGGCGCTGGTCGCCCGCAGCGAGTTGAAGCTGCGCGCGGTGGCCGACGAACTGGGCGAGGAAAGAACTTACGTCTGGCCCTGCAACCTGAAGATCGCGGAGGACGCCTCGGCGATGGTCAACGGCATCGTCAGCGAGATGGGGCGGCTGGACGTGCTGGCCAACGTTGCGGGCATCGCGCTGCTCAAGCCGTTGGCCGAGACCGGCCTGGACGAGTGGCAGAAGGTGATGCGCGTGAACTTGACGAGCGTGTTCATCACGACGCGGGCCGCTTGGCCGGCGTTCAAGGCCCAGGGCGGGGGGATGATCGTGAACATCTCGTCGATGGCCAGCCGCGACCCGTTCGAGGGCTTCGGCGCTTACGGCGCAGCGAAGGCGGGGGTGAACCTGCTGACGCTGATGGCGGCACGTGAGGGGGCGGCGTTTGGCTTGAAGGCCGTGTGCATCGCGCCGGGCGCGGTGGAGACGCCGATGCTGCGGAGCATGTTCAGCGAAAGCGTGATCACCCCGAGCAAGACCCTCTCGCCCCAGCAGGTGGCCGAGCTGATCACCGATTGCATCGAGGGCAAGCGGCCGTTCGAGTCGGGCGAGACGCTGTGTGTCAGCCAGGAGGGCGGTTGCGCGGGGCTGTTCAAGTTCGATTGACGGGATGCGGGACCGGCTTATATTGGCCGGCTAAGGAGAACCTGCCATCGGCGATTCGATCGCGATTATTTCCGATATCCACGGCAACCTCGAGGCGCTGAAAACGGTGTTGAGCGACATCGACCAGCGTGGCATCGAGCGGGTCGTCTGCTTGGGGGACATCATCGGCTACGGCCCGAACCCGCGCGAGGTGCTGGACCTGGTCGCCGAGCGGTGCGAGTGGTCGCTCTTGGGCAACCACGACTTCGCGGTGCTGTACGAGCCGACCAACTTCAACGCCGGCGCCGAGGCCGCGGCTTTCTGGACCCGCCGGCAACTCGAGACCGAGCCCGACGAATCGGCCCGCGCCGCGCGGTGGAACTTCCTCGGCTCGCTGTTGATCCGTCAGACGTTCGACGGCATCCTGTGCGTGCACGGCTCGCCGCGCCGGCCGATCAACGAGTACATCTTCGCCGACGATGTGGCCACCGCGCCGGCGAAGATGAGCCAGATATTCGACCGCATCGACCGGGCCTGCCTCGTGGGCCACACCCACGTCCAGGGCCTGTTCACCGACGAGCCCGACTTCTACCCGCCGAGCGAGCTGGGCGCCAAGTACCAGATCAACTCGTGGGAGAAGGTCGTGGTCAACGTCGGCTCGGTCGGTCAGCCACGCGACCGCGACCCGCGGGCGGCGTACACGATCCTCGACGAAGACCAGGTCGAGTTCATCCGCCTCGAGTACGACATCGCCAAGACCATCAGCCAGATCGAGGCCACTGCCGAGTTGAACGACTTTTTCGGCCAACGCCTGCTGGAAGGGCGCTAGCCGCTTGCGGCTTAGCGCGGGGCGCCTGAATCACCCGCGATCCGCGGCCGACTAAACCACGCTGGCCGTGGGTCGCGCCCAGTCGTATACTGCCCCCTTTTATCGATACTTACGGTAAGGAAACCGCCGTGCGTCGCACGTTGATCACCATGTTGCTGGTCGCCAGTTCGCTGGCGGTCGTCTTTGCGCTCAGCCAATACGGCAAAGACCCCAAGCCCGACGGCGAGCAGCCGCCCGAAACCAAGCTCCCGGTCGCCACCGGCCAGGCCGAGACGCCCACCGCTGCGCCCGCCGAGGTGGACACCCAAGCCGAGCAACCCCCCGCGCCGCAACCGGCCCCCGCGCCGACCGAGACCCCCGCAACCGACAACGCTTCGCAAGAGATCGGCAAGCTGATCGCGATCGACCCCGGCGACCAGCCGGAACCGGTCATCGGCTCCAGCGACGAGCAAGACAACCCCTACAAGATGCGCGTGGAGTTCAGCAAGTGGAACGCCGGCATCGCGCACCTCGAATTGGCCGACTACTCCGACGACGCGCTGGAACACATACCCTACCCCGTGCAGTCGAAACTGCTGGTTAAAACCACCAGCGAAACCGACGGCTATTACTATTACCCGTTCGGCGCCAAGAGCGTCACGATCAACGACCAGACGCTCGTGCTCAACTACAAACAGTGGGAGCTGCTGACCGACCCGCTGGCGCAAAACAACGACGGCGAGGTCCGCTACCAGCTGACCATCGCCGAGTCGGCCCCCGAGGGCGAGCAACCCAAGCCGTTGCTCCGCTTGGAGCGCACGTTTCGCGTGCTGCCCGGGCGCTACGACCTGCAACTCGAGCAGAAGGTCGTCAACCTCACCGACCGGCCGCTCGTCGTGCAGTTCGAGCAGTACGGCCCCGGCGACATGGCCTACCGGCCGAGCTACATGGGCGACCGGCGCGGCATGAACGTCGCTTACGCCGACCCGGAGTACGACCCGAACCGCATGGTCAAGAACTTCAAGCTGATGCCCGGCGGGCAGGGCACGCCGCGCAAGAAGCTCATGGCCGAGCAGCCCGAAGGCCTCTGGCCCAACAAGAAGTTCGAGCAGCGCGCAGAAGAGGTCCTCCAGGCCCGCCGGTCCGGCGACGTGGTGCCGGAGCAATACGAGGTGGCGTTCGTGGCCATGACCAACCGCTACTTCGCCGCCGCGGCGATCCCGCTCATGGCGCCGGCGCCCGAGGGCCAGCCCACCACGTTCAAGGCGCTCAACGAGGTCTTCCCCACCGTCGGGCGCGTCACCTGGGGGCAGGGCGAGCGGGCCACGCTGCTGCTGACCATGGAGTCCAAACGCTTGAGCCTCGCCGCCGGCGGAGAAGCCTCGCTCGACGTGGCGCTGTTCGCCGGGCCCAAGAGCCAGAAGGTCTTCGACGCCGACCCCGTCTACACCCGCCTCGGCTTCGAGCACCTGGTCGTCTACGAGACCGGCTGCTGCCTGTCGTTCAACGGCATCGCCAAGTTCATGCACTGGCTGCTCGACCTGTTCCACGTCGCGGTGCGCGACTGGGGCCTGGCGATCATCGTGCTGACCCTCATCGTCCGCGCGATCCTGCACCCGATCACCAAGAAGTCGCAGCTGAACATGATGCGCTTCGCCAAGCAGATGCAGACCCTGCAACCGGAGATCGAGAAGCTCAAGAAAAAGCACAAGGACGACTCGCAGAAGCTCAACCAGGAGATGATGAAGCTCTACCGCGAGAAGAACGTCAACCCCGCCGGCATGGCCATGGGCTGCCTGCCGATGTTCCTCCAGACGCCGATCTGGATCGCGCTGTGGGCGATGCTCTTCTACGCGATCGACCTCCGCCACACCCCCGCCTTCTTCGACTTCTTCCACCGCACCGCCGAGAACCTCGGCTACGTGGGCTGGCGCTTCCTCACGGACCTCGCCGATAAGGACCGCTTCATCCCGCTGCCCGAGAGCGTTCACTTCTCGCTGCCCGTGATCGGCAAGTTCGAAGCGATCAACCTGCTGCCGATCATGCTGATGTTCACCTACTGGGCCCAGCAGAAGTTCATGCAGCCGCCGCAGACCACCGAGCTGTCCGACCAGGCCAAGACGCAGCAGAAAATCATGAAGTTCATGCTGCTCAGCTTCCCTGTCATCCTCTTCAACGCGCCCAGCGGTTTGACGCTGTACATGCTCGCCTCGTCGATCAGCGGCATCATCGACGGCAAGATCGTCCGCAAGAAGCTCAAGCAGATGGAAGAGCGCGGCGAGTTCGACAAGCCCCGCCCACGCAAGGCCCCCAAGCCCGGCGGGTTCCTCGACCGCATGCAGAAGGCCGCCGAGGCCAAGCAGCGCGAGATGCAGGAGATGCAACGCCGGCAGGCCGGCGGGGGCAAGGGCAAAAAACGCCGCCGCTAACGCATGGCCGACCAAGCCGACAGCCCGGACACGCTGATCGCCGTCGCCACGCCGCCCGGCCGCAGCGGCCGCGGCATGGTCCGCCTGTCAGGCCCGGCCGTCGACCCGGTGATCGCACGCCGCTTGCCACAACCACTGCCCCCGCGCCAACCGACCCCCAGCCGCTTGCGGCTTAGCGACGGCGCGACCATCCCCTGCCTCGCCCTCCGCTTCTTTGCTCCCCATTCGTACACCTGCGACGACGTGCTCGAGCTCCAGGTGCCCGGCAACCCCGCGCTGCTCGAACGCGTGCTGCACGACCTGCTCGCCGAGCCCGGCGTGCGCCTCGCCGAGCCCGGCGAGTTCACCCGCCGCGCTTTCTTCGCCGGACGCATCGACCTGACCCGTGCCGAGGGCATCGCCGCCACGATCAGCGCCGTCTCCGACGCCCAGCTCGAGGCCGCACGCTTACTGCGCCACGGCCGGCTCGGGCAGTGGTCGGTCGAACTCGTCGAACAGCTCGCGCAGGTGCTGGCGCTGGTCGAAGCCGGCATCGACTTCGTCGACCAGGAAGACGTCGTGCCCATCGCGCCGCGCGACCTGCTCGCCCGGCTGCGTGAGATCGACACGCGGTTACACGAGCTGACCGACCGCAGCCGGACCTGGGCGCAGCTCGAAGCCCTGCCTCGCGTGGTGCTGGCCGGCCGGCCGAACGTCGGCAAGAGCACGCTTTTCAACGCCTTACTCGGCCACGAACGCGCGGTGGCCAGCGACGTCGCCGGCACGACCCGCGACGTGCTCGCCGAGCCGCTCCGCATCGACGGGCCCGACGGCGAGGCGGAGGTGATGCTGGTCGACGTCGCCGGCCTCGACGAGGCCGCGGAGACGCTGGAAGAATCGATGCAATCCGCCGCCGGCGAAGCGATCGCCTCCGCCGACCTCGTGCTGCTGCTCGACGACGGCGTCGCCGCTGACGGGGCGGCCAATCATTCTAATGTTCTTGAGAACATTAGAATCACCTTCCCCGCGCACGCGGCGGTGGTGGCGGTGCGGACGAAAGCGGATACGGGGCCGCCGAGGGCACCGGGGGCAACGGACGTGGCGGTCAGCGCGGCCACGGGCGAGGGGCTCGGCGCGTTGCGTGCGGCGATAGCCGATCGCTTGGCCGGCCGCGCGGTGAGCCTCAGCGGGCAAGCGTTGGCGCTGCAACCGCGCCACACCCATGCGCTGCGTGAAGCGGGCGACGCGGTCGTGCGTGCGCTGCGGTGGGTCGAGCCGCAGGCGGACCGGTCGGCGCTCGACGACGTCGAGTTGATCGCGCTGGAGATGCGCGTGGCGCTCGACCACCTCGGCCAACTCGGCGGCCGGGTCAGCCCCGACGACGTGATCGGCCGCGTGTTCGCCACGTTCTGCGTGGGGAAATAGCCGACGGCCGTCGCTCATCGCTTGATCGCAATGTTTAGCGACGGCCCGCAGGGCCGGGGGGAAGTTCTAAGCCATAAGCTGTTAGCCAACAGCCAACAGAGTCATGGCGACCGTAAGTCGTAAGTTTACTCCCACACCGTTCGCAACGCCTCATCGCACATCACTCATCGCTGATTGCTTCGGCTACCGGCCCTGCGGGCCGTCGCTCAACGGGCCCGCGTGACTTGGCACCCCGGGGGCGCGTCCGTAACATCTGGCGATGGCCAAGGGCAAAGCCAACACGACACCGCGGGTCACCAACCGCAAGGCGCGGCACGACTACCACATCCTCGAGTCCGTCGAGTGCGGTGTCGTGCTCACCGGCAGCGAGGTCAAGTCGATCCGTGACGGCAAGGCGTCGATCGCCGAGGGCTACGCCGCGATCGACGCCAAGCGGATGGAGCTGTGGCTGCACGACGTCGACATCGCCGCGTACGCCAACGCCCCGGTCGATGCGCACCTGCCTAAACGCAAACGCAAGCTGCTCGCCCGCAAGCGCGAGATCGAGCGTTTGTTCGGCCTGACCACCGCCAAGGGCACCACGCTTATCCCGCTGACGCTCTACTTCAGCGAGCGCGGCATCGTGAAGATCGAGCTCGGCGTGGCCCGCGGCAAGCAGAAGGGCGACAAACGCGAGTCGATGAAGAAAGACGACGCCCGCCGCGAGATGCAGAAGGCCATGACCCGCAAGCGGCTGTGATTGCCGCGGTGGCAGAGCGTTAGCGGTGGGGCACGTAATGCGGGTCCCAGATCGGTTGGAGGCGTTGGATGGCTTGGCCGAGCGCCTTGGCGTGGGTCGGATCGGCGTTCTGCTTGCACTTCATCGCGGCGACGAGCACGGCGTGGTGGGCTGCGAGCTGATTCAGGTAGGCGTTGTAGCCGTCGGCGTCGTGTGCGACGGGCTTGAGTTTTTGCGTGAGGAAGTACTCGCTGACCGTGGTGATGATGTGCGATGCGTGCTGCTCCTTGGTATTCGTCCACCGTACGAACTGTTGATGGTCTTGCGCATCGTGTGACCCGGCGAGCTTGGCCATTTCATTCATGGCTTTGATAATAGTGGTCACGTCCTCGGACATCTGCTTGAGGCGCGCCGCGTCGTCGTAGATGCCGCACGGCACCTGGCAGTGGGCGTCGGCGCGTGGGGCGGTTTGGTTGACGACGGCAAGTCCGGCGGCGACGGCGGTCAGCGCACACGCGATCACGGCGTAACGGGTCAGCATGGTCAGCTCCTTGGTTTTCGGCGTACCCAACGCGCACATGGTAGGGGCGATGCGTGTGTGTGTGCAATGAAAAACGCGGCGTTCGCCGCGTTTGAACGCGACAAAGTCGCGTCGCTAAATGGACCGGGGGTGTCACTGGATGGCGTATTCGAGGGTGACGACGGCGCGGATTTTTTTGTGGATGCTGGACGTGTCGCTGAAGCCGGAGTTGCTGACCTCGTTGGAGTAGGCGGGGGTGATCTGGAAGACGCCCTGGCTGGCCGAGCGCAGCGCACCGAGGGTGTTGGACGAGGCGGAGACGAGCTTCTCGGCGCGCTGGCGGGCGTTGGCGGTGGAGCGGGCGAGCATCTCGAGCTTGAGGTCGTTGAGCTTCGTGTACAGGTAATCGGGCGGGTCGGCTTCGAGGTTGATGCCCTCGGCGATGAGGGCCGCGGCCGCGTTGGCGACGGCGGCGACCTCCTGCACGTCGGTCGACTCGATCGTGAAGCGCTGGCTGACGGTGTAGTACTCGATCTCGTTGGTGCGGTTGCCCTTGGCGTCGCGCTTGATCAGCTCGTAGATCCCCACGGGCGTCGCGTGGACGACCTCGGGCTCGAAGCCGTGTGACGTGAGGAACGCCAGCAGCGCGGCGCGGTCTTTCTGCAACTGGTTGTACGCGGCGGTGCGGTCGACGCCGCGCCGGCTGATCGAGGCCGACCACTGGGCGCGGTCGGAGACGATGGACTGCTCGGCGTAGCCCTTGACGCGGATGGTCTGGTCGCGGAGCTTGACCTTCTCGAAGCTCCGCCGGGCCAGGTGGGTCGACAGCACCACGCCCAGGGGCAGGGTGACGCCGAAAATAATGAGCCAGAACAAATTGATGCGCGCGTTGGTCATGTGCCTGAACCTCCTTGTTCAGTAGCAGTGAAAGATGCGTCTCCACGCCACCACAGCGTCGGATGGGCCACGCGATCGGGTCGCGTGGTTTTGGAATTAAACGCGACGGAGTCGCGTCGCTAAATGTTCCGCGTCCCCCGGGGGCGGTTACTCTTCGTCTTCTTCCTCGTCGTCGTCGACTTCCTCTTCGACGTACTCGTACTCGTATTCCTCGTCGTCGTCGAGCTCCGCGGCTTCGGGGTCGTCCTCGTAGACGTACTCGACTTCGAGTTCCTCTTCCTCTTCTTCGTCGGCTTCTTCTTCGAGTTCAGGTTCGACGTCGACTTCCGTCGCGGCCTGCTCCTCGGGTTCGTACGCCGCGTCGTCTTCCTCTTCCTCTTCAACGGCGGGCTGGGCATACAGTTCACCCTCGGCTTCGTCGGCGGCGACTTGGGCCTGCATCGCCTCCCACTCGTCGGTGGTGATCATGACCTCGCGGGCCTGGCTGCCCTTGTGGTTGCCGAGGATGCCCGCGGCGGCCATGGCCTCGATCAAACGCGACGACCGTGAATAACCGATCGTCAGCCGGCGCTGAAGCAGCGAGACCGACCCGCGCTGGGTCTCGAGTACGACCTTGACCGCCTGCTCGAACAGCGGGTCCTTGGCCGCCTCGTCGTCAACGTCGACCTGGTCGGCGCTGCGCAGCTGCACCAGTTGCGGCTCGAAGCTCTGCGCGGCGACCTCCTTGAGGAACTTGACCGTCCGGCGGATCTCGGTGTCGTCGACGAGCGTGCCCTGAGCGCGCGTCAGGTCCGACGAGCGCGGCGAGAGGTACAGCATGTCCCCGTGGCCCAGCAGCAGCTCGCCGCCCTTGCTGTCGAGCACGATCCGGCTGTCCATGCCCGAGGCGACCTTCATGCACACCCGGCAGGGCATGTTCGACTTGATCAGGCCCGTGACCACGTTCGCCTGCGGGCGCTGCGTGGCGAGGATCAGGTGCAACCCCACCGCGCGCGCCTTCTGCGCGATCCGAACGATGTGGTGCTCGACGTCCTTGTTGGTCATCATCAGGTCCGCCAGCTCGTCGATCACGAACACCATGCGGTAGAGCTTGGACGGTATCTTGGCTCGCTCGGCCTCGGTCTCGGCGTCCATGCGGTCGTAGAGCTCGTCCTCGCCGAGCTTGTTGTAGGCGTCGACGTCGCGCACGCCCGCCTCGGCCAGCAGCTCGTAGCGCTCGTCCATCTTGGTCACCGCCCACTCGAGGATCGCCGCGGCCTTGCCCATGTCGGTCACCACCGGGCACATCAGGTGCGGGATGTTGCGGAACTGCGCCATCTCCACCATCTTCGGGTCGACCAGCACCAGCTTCAGCTCGTCGGGCCGGCGGCAGTACATGAACGACATGATGATCGAGTTCATGCACACGCTCTTGCCCGAGCCGGTGGTGCCGGCGATGAGCATGTGGGGCATGGTCGCCAGGTCCGCGATCAGCGGGTTGCCCGACGCGTCCTTGCCCAGGTACATCGGCAAACGCATCGAGTCGCGCAGCTTCTCGCCGCCGATGCTCATCAGCTCCTTGAGGCGCACCTTCTCCTTCTTGCGGTTGGGCACCTCGATGCCGACCGTCGACTTGCCGGCCGTGTTGGGCACGACGCGGATGTTCTGCGCCTTCAGCTCGCGCGCGATGTCCGAGGCGACGTTGTTCACCGCGGCCACCTTCGTCCCGGGCGCCAGCTGCACCTCGTACAGCGTGATCACCGGCCCGGCGTCGATCGCCACCACCTCCGCGTCGATGCGGTAGGTCTGAAGCGCCGTTTCCAGTATCTCCGCCTGCTCGCGCACGACCTTGGCCATCTCGTCGGTGAAGTTCGACGCCGGCTCGGCCAGCAGGTCCATGGTGGGGAACTTGTAGCCCGACAGGTCCTGGATCGGCGCCGGCGGCGGGGCGGCCTTGGCCGGCTGGGCGATCGAGATCGGCAAGGCCTTGATCTTCTCACGCAGCGCCTGCGGGTCGACCGGCCGCTTCTCGGCAGCCGCCTCGTCCTCGGCGTCCTCCGCGTCGGGCTCCTCGTACTCCAGTTCCTCTTCTTCCTCCTCGTCTTCCCATTCTTCTTCGTCGTCGTATTCCAGCGCTTCGTCCGGGTCTTCTTCGTATTCGTATTCTTCTTCGTCCTCTTCTTCCTCGTCGACCGGGCCGTGGCGCACGGGCACACGCTTGGGCTTCAACTCGGTAACGGCCTGTCGCCGGCTGAACAGGCGGCCGGGCAGCCCGGCCAGCGCGGGCACGCCGCGACGCAGCACGCCGGCCTTCTTCAGCGCGGCCAGCAGATGGTTGGGCAGGGCGAGGACGACCTCGTCGATGGCGACGACCGCGCCGATGCCGAACATGGCCATGAGCACGAGCATGGTGCCCGCCGTGGCGAGGTGACCGGTGAGCAGGTCAACGAGGCCGATCGCGAGGATGCCGCCGGCGCCCTCGGGCATCGAGCCGGCGTCGGGCCATTGCAGGGCGACGAAACCGCTGGCGGCGACGGCGCACACGACCGCGCCGATCGCGCGCAACACCAACTGGTCGACCATCCGGCCGCGCGAGGTCATGTACAGCAGCACCGCGTAACCGGCGAGCAGCACCCACACCCCCGGCCCCAGCGTGAAGTACAGCTGGTATGCGGTGGCCGCGCCGACCGGGCCGCACCAGTTGCTCACGGGCCAGCCCTGCGGCGAGACGGCGTGGCTGGGCCAGTCGGTGGGGTGGTAGCCGACCAGTGAAACGACCGCCAGCAGCCACAAGCCGGTCATCACGATCCACGCGATGCGCTTGAGCAACAGCTTGTGGCTGCGGGGCTCGTCCGAATTGTTTGCGTCTTTCTTTTTCGCCATGGGCGCGTACGTCCTCCCGGGCCGTTATCGGCGATTTCGGCTCGATATCGCCAACTTGCCGCTCACGGCGGGATTCGCACGCCCTCAGGGGGCCTGGGCGTTGCCCTGCTCGATTTTCAGCGCGTTGATCAGGGCCGTGCGCGACCGGGGCGGGGTTTTTTCGTGGTCGCGCAACGCCGTCAACATCCGGCGGGCCCGTGGCCCCTGGCCGACGCTGTTCATCACACCCACCCAACGCTTGAGGCGGTACTCGAGGCGGGCGGTGTTGGTGAGAAACCGCACCAGCCGGGGCAGGCTGCGCGTCGCTTCGAGGTGTTGGCCGGCTTCGATCTGTGCGTCGAACCGCTCGATCGCGTGGTCACGCGCCACGGCAAGCGCGATGGGGTGGGCCTTCACCAGGTCGGCGTCGAGGCCCGCGATCAAATCCGAGCGGCCTTGGCGTTGCAACAGGTACGCCACCCGCGCCAACTGGTCCGCCGTGAGCTGGTCGGCCTGCGCCGCGAGTGTTTCGAGCAACTCGACTTCGACCGCGCGCCCCAGCGCCAGCGCGGCGCGCAGCCGATCGATCGGCGGCGCTTCGGCGTCGTACACCACAAGCTCGGCGCCCTCGGGCGGCGTGCCGGCGACGCGCTCGGCCGGCTTGTCGCGCCACGACCACAGCGGGTCGCCGACCACCATGAGCTTCCACGGCTTCGAATCCGGCAGGTGCGGCGGCTGGCGCACGGCAAAGGCGACGGGCGTGCCGCGCTTCGCCCGCGCGGCGGCGGCGGTGGGGGTGACGAACGCCGTGAGGTACGGCTCGTGCATCGAACCGAGGTGCCAGTACGCGCCGCCGTGCAGCAGCCGGCCGCCGACCGTGTTCACATCCCACGGGCTCTGCAGCGAGTAGCTGTGAATCATGTGCACCGCGGCGGCGTGGCCGATCGGCAGGTGCTCGGGGAAGGCCCGGCCGCTCAGGTCGAAGTGGTCGACCATGCCCGAGGTGTTCAGCCAGATCATGTCGTACCGCCGCGGGCCCCGGGTCAGCTCGGCGAAGCGATCCGGCGTGGTGTTCGAGTCGTTGACCAGCGTGATATCGAAGCGCGGGCGCAGCAGTTGGGCGGGCGTGCGCAGCGCCCACGGCCGGAAGTTTGCGCCGCGTGTGGCGTAGCCGTCGAACATCAGCGCCCGGCGCGGCGTGAGAAACAAGCTGGCCATCGCCTGGTAGTTGGCCATGGTGGTATCGCCCGTCAGCCGGCCGCACACGCCGTACCGCAACTCGCCTTCGTGATGGCCGAGCAGGTCGTCTAACGCGCTGAGGTAGCCCTGTTTTGCGGGCACCTTGTACCGGTAGGGGTAGTCGCCAGCGAGCGTCAGAGCGATCCAATAGTCGAACCCGCCCACGTTGTTCTGGGTCAGGTGAAACAGCACCTGCGAACACATCAACTTGGCTTGCTGGGCGGTCAGCGGCGACTTGAGCGGGGCGGGCGAATCGACCAGGGCGATCGGTTGGCCGTACGCCGCGGCCAGGGCCACCCCGGCGATGCGCTGCGGTGAATCGGGCTCGATGATCACCATGCCCGGCGGGTTGTCGACCGTGGTTTTATGTCGCAAGCCCCAGTGCGCGATCTGCTTGGGCGTGACCGCGCCGCGGTCTTTCGACCGCCAGCGCACCACGCGTTTCGGTTGGTACGACGCGATGAACATTGGCGCGAACCACGCGTCGTCGATCAGCACGGGGAAGATCGCGTCCTTTTCCCACAGCTGGATCGCCTCGAACAGCGAACGCTCGTCCGGCACCAGCACCACGACGTCGGCGAACTTGCGTTGCCGGAACGCGCTCAACCGATCGGCGGATCGGCCGGTCAGTTGGCGGTGCAGGATCGTGGCGGTGTTGCGCAGGGCGGGGTTGTCGGCGGAGCGGGCGAGGGCTTCGAGGCCCGCCATCGCCCGGTCGACCTGTCCGGTATCGATCTGCCGCAGCAGGCCCGCGTAGGCACGCAGGTCGGCGTCGACCTCGGCCCGTGTCGGCCGGCCCGCCGCCAGGCAGGTGACCGCGATGATTGGTAACAGCGTGAACATGCGCATCGGGGCCGTCTCCGTGGTGCTCGCAGTGGCGAGTATAGCAACGCCGGCAGAGGCCCCGGAAAAAGTTGCCAAAAAGCGTTTGCGTCCGGCCGGGTTATATCGAACTGTCTACCCGGATCGAGGAACACAACCCTGTTTGAAGAGCAGAGGGGAATACGATGCACACCGCACTGAAACTGATCGGATGGACGGCCGCGACCGTCATCGCGTTGATCGCCTTGTTCAAGCCCGAGGTGGGCCTGATCCACGCGGGCCCCGGTGCGGCGTTGGGCGTCGGCCTGCTGGGGGCGGCGATGCTCGCCCACGCCCGGCAGCAGGCGGCCGCCGATCAAGCCTGAACTTATCGACCAAACTCTCGCGTTCCACGGCGCGAACACCCCATGACCACCTGCGTCCCTTGGCCCGGCCGATCCCCTGACGGCCGGGTCGCTTTTTGTTTGCACGGTGGCCCGCGAAAACGCCGACGAGGAAGTACGGATTTATAACCGCTACGTCGCACCGGCGGTGGTCGCGTTTGGTGAGTCTGTATACAATCCGGCGATTGTCGTATCGGTGCCGTAAAACTTACTTGCCTTGGGAGCTGACCAGGTGACCGCCGTTCAGAAGCAAACGCAGCGGGTCAACGCCGCGACGGTTCGTTTTGCTGGTGACTCGGGTGACGGGATGCAGATCGCGGGGATGCAGTTTACCGACGCATCCGCGGTCTTCGGCAACGACATCGCCACCCTGCCCGATTACCCCGCCGAGATCCGTGCCCCCGCCGGCACGGTCGCGGGTGTCAGCGGCTTTCAGATCAACTTCGCCTCCAGCGACATCCACACCCCCGGCGACACCGTCGATGCGCTGATCGCGATGAACCCCGCCGCGTTCAAGGCCAACATCGGCGACGTCCGCTCTGGCGGGACCGTCATCGTCAACGAGTCGGAGTTCAACAAGGTCAACCTCCGCAAGGCCGGCTACGACGAGGGCTACAACCCGATCAACGACGAGGTGCTCACCGGCCAGTACAACATCTTCGCCGTGCCGATCACACGCATGACCGAAGAAACCCTCGCCGACACCGGCATGAGCGCCAAGGACATCGGCCGCTGCAAGAACATGTACGCGCTGGGTTTGGTGTACTGGGTGTTCGATCGCCCGCTCGAGCCAACCGTGCGTTTCCTGCACAACTTCTTCGGTGAGAAGAAGAACCTGCCGCAGATCGCCGAGGCGAACGAGACCGTGCTCAAGGCGGGCTACCACTTCGGCGAGACGGCGGAGATATTCGTCCACCGTTACCAGGTCGCCAAGGCCGACATCGCCCCCGGTAAGTACCGGCGCGTGACCGGCAACGAGGCGACGGCGCTGGGCTTGATCACGGCGTCGAAACTCGCCAGCAAAGACCTGATCTATTGCAGTTATCCGATCACGCCCGCCAGCGACATCTTGCACAACCTCGCCGCGATGAAACAGTATGGCGTGAAGACCGTGCAAGCCGAGGACGAGATCGCCGCGGTGTGTGCCGCTATCGGCGCCTCGTTCGCGGGCCAGTTCGCCGTCACCGGTACGTCTGGCCCGGGCCTTTGCCTAAAGAGCGAAGCGATCGGTCTGGCGGTCATGACCGAACTGCCTATGGTTATCATTAACGTGCAGCGCGGCGGCCCTTCGACGGGGCTTCCCACGAAGGTAGAGCAAAGTGATTTACTGCAAGCGCTGTTCGGCCGCAACGGCGACAGCCCGTTGATCGTACTTGCGCCGCAGAGTCCGGCGGATTGTTTCGACATCGCCATCGAAGCCGCCCGCCTCACGCTCGGGGCGATGACGCCGGTGATCATCCTCTCCGACGGCTACATCGCCAACGGCGCCGAGCCCTGGCGCATCCCCGACGCCGCCGCGCTCGACGCCATCGACGTCAACCACCCCGCCCCGCGCGACCCGGCAGACGATGGCGACGGCAACCCCACCTTCCTGCCCTACGACCGCGACGAAAACCTCGCCCGGCCCTGGGCCCACCCCGGCATCAAGGGCCTCCAGCACCGCATCGGCGGCCTCGAAAAAGCAAACCTCACCGGCAACGTCTGCTACACACCCGAAAACCACCAGGCCATGACCGACCTCCGCCACGACAAGGTCGCGCGCATCGCAGACCGCATCCCGCCCATCGAAGTCCAGGGCGACGCCTCTGGCGACGTCCTCGTCCTCGGCTGGGGCGGCACCTTCGGCGCCATCACCACCGCCGTCGAACAGGTCCGCGACAAAGGCCTCCGCGTCTCCGCCGCACACCTCCGCCACCTCAACCCCATGCCCAAAAACCTCGGCGACATCCTCGCCAACTTCAATAAAATCCTCATCCCCGAACTCAACACCGGCCAGCTCCGCATGCTCGTCCGCGACAAGTTCCTCGTCGACGCCAAAGGCCTGAACAAAGTCCAAGGCCAACCCTTCCTCGTCAACGAGATCGTCCAAGCCATCGAGCTGATCGAAAGCGGCAACTGGCCCGACGACCGACTGTCCCTCAGCCCCATCCACCACGAAGTGTCCGCCGAGCCCCAGCGCCAGACGTAAACCCACACGCCACGAGGCAAACCGATGTCACCCGATACCGAACTGCCCATCCTCAAGCCCACCGACTTCGCCTCCGACCAGGACATCCGCTGGTGCCCCGGCTGCGGCGACTACGCCATCCTCAACCAGATGAAGAAGGTCTGCGCCAAGCTCGGCGCCACCAAGGAAAACACCGTCTTCGTCTCAGGCATCGGCTGCTCCTCACGCTTCCCCTACTACATGGACACCTACGGCTTCCACACCATCCACGGCCGCGCCCCCGCCATCGCCACCGGCGTCAAGGTCGCCAACCCCGACCTCGACGTCTGGCTCGTCACCGGCGACGGCGACGGCCTGTCCATCGGCGGCAACCACCTCATCCACGCCCTCCGCCGAAACATCAACGTCAAGCTTCTCCTGTTCAACAACCGCATCTACGGCCTGACCAAGGGCCAGTACTCCCCGACCTCCGAAGAAGGCAAAAAAACCAAGTCCTCCCCCCTCGGCTCGGTCGACATGCCCATCAGCCCGATCTCCATGGCCGTCGCCGCCGAGGCCTCCTTCGTCGCCCGCGCCGTCGACGTCGACAAACGCCTCGGCGACATCCTCACCGAAGCCGCCAAACACCAGGGCTCCGCCTTCGTCGAGATCTACCAGGACTGCAACGTCTTCAACCACTTCGCCTTCAAGCACGCCACCGCCAAGGACATGAAAGACGACTGCACCCTCTGGCTCGAACACGGCAAGCCCATGATCTTCGGCAAGGATCGCGACAAGGGCATCCGCCTCACCGGCAACAAGCCCGAGGTCGTCGAACTCGGCTCCGGCATCAGTGAAGACGACCTGCTGTTCCACGACGTGCACGACGAGGCGCAAGCGTTCATGCTCAGCCGCATGAAGCACCCGCGCTTCCCCGAACCGATGGGCGTGTTCTACCAGATCGAAGACGACGTCTACGAGAACCTAGTGGCGGCCCAAGTCCAACAAGCCCGCGACCAACGCGGCGAAGGGACGTTGCAACAACTCTTCGAATCCGGCGACACGTACACGGTCGAATAAGGTAACCCGCGCATAGAACCCAAAGCCCACCCATAGCCATGGGTGGGCTTTCCTCCGCGCGCTCCACGTGATTAATCACAAAGCCGCGAATGCCATTCACGGCCGGCCGCGGATACCATCCGCGGCTTTATGTTCACACCATGTTCGCCCGCCCCCGGCCCCCGGAACCCCCCGGTAAAACCGGGGGCTAACGGTCAAATGACGACGCGCCCATTAGCCCCCGGTTTTACCGGGGGTTCCGAGACGGCTGTGCGCACGGATCGGGCGGGTCCCGCGGGTGCCGTGCGATCACGCGATGTACGAATCAAGATTTACGTTTCACTCCGGCCGATCCGTGGCGCCCGGCACCATCCCGATCAACTCTATACGGAACCTGCCACGACAGAGGTTGTCAAAACTACTCGTCAGGTCGTGACCTAAGCGGTACACAGGCAGGGTGGAGCCTTGTTTGCAGATCGGGAACTTCCGCCTGATGAAAGGCGATATGTACTTGATGGCCGGGGTAAGCGAATGCTCGATAAAACAATAAACTTCACCCTCCGATCCCATGGCAAACCAATTCTCATCGTCCCATGTGCTTCCAATGTACGTGCAACGGCCAACGATCGCTTGGTATCCGGTTGCCTGCGAGTATTCCAACATCGACGGGATACATTCTGGATGACAGCTTATGGCGACATGTTTGGGAGGGTAATCTCCTTGCAGGAGGCCTCGCCTTGGTTTTGCTAATGGGATCAAGGTCCCCCAGAACTCATGCAAGAATTGTTCTGCCAAGCCTTCGACCTTCCAGCCGGCACTTCGAAGCAGGGCGATCTCCTCGTCTTTGGCCTTAGCTCTCGTCGGATCGATCCAAACCCGCTCAAGGCGCGATCGGGACTTTCGCGATAGTTGATGGATCTGAACCGATTTGTAGCTCATGCCCGGCAATCATATCCGGAACCGATCCCAGAGGGACCGGCTATATACCCGACCCCCGGAACCCCCGGGTGGAACCCGGGGCTAATGGGCGTGTGCCGATTACCCGTTAGGTTTTACCGGGGGGTTCGGGTGCTTCGGGCGACGCGCTCGCGATCCGGCGGCCCATCATCACCAGCGGCATCTTCGGCATGTCGATCTCTTTCTCGACTTCGAACCCCTCGCTCTGGTAGAAGCCGAACGCGGGGGTGTCCTTGGCCACCTCCAGGGTCACCGTGTCGTAGCCCTTGCGGCCGGCGAACGCGTACACGTGTTGAAGCATGATGCGCCCCAATCCCTGGCCCTGGTGCTCGGAGCGCGTGCCGAGCAACAGCAGTTCCAGGCGGCGCTCGCCCGCTTCGTGCTTTTGGGACATTGCGCGCACGAGCGTGCGAAACTGGCGCGGGCCGAACGCTCGGAGCATCTGAAACATCAGCCCGGCCGTGGCCAGCTTGCCGGGCTCGTAGCCGTCGGCGAACACGAACGCGGCGCACGCCAGGCGTCCGTCGCGGTGGATGCCGAATGTCTGCGCATCGGGGGCGTTGCGGAACACCTTGAGGAGGGTGCCGAGCATCGTGCGCGTGCGCCAGCCCCGTGGGTCCGGCGGCATCATCGGGTGGTCCTTGAACGCCGCGGCCAGCACCCCGATCGCCTGGTCACGGTCGGTCACTTCGATCACTTCGTTCATGGCGGCGATCCCTCGTTCGATGGTTGTTTCGCGTGTTCATCGATCGTACCGGAAACCGGTCCCAGAGGGACCGGCGACATACCCGCCCCCGGACCCCGGACCCCGGCCCCCGGCCCCCGGAACCCGGAACCCGGCTCCCCCGGAAACCCCGGGTGGAACCCGGGGCTAATGGGTGCGCCGTCGTTTGACCGTTAGCCCCCGGTTTCACCGGGGGGGCGGGTACGGTTGTGCGCACAAAACATGCGCCTCTCCCAAGGGTATGGACGCACTCGATCGCGCATTGATGATGAATTGGAACAAACGTCGGCGGCCTAAGTTGCGCGTCAGCCGTAAGGGCGACCGCAAAGACGGGGCGCTGTACCTGCTGGAACCCAAGGGCGGGAGCACGCGGGAAATCCGGGCGGTGCCGGGGTTGACGAAGATGTTGCGCAAACCCTTGCGGAGTTTTTGCTTGGTGGTGCGGGCGGGGGACCTGCGTGCGCCGGGCGGGTGCGATGGGGCGCTGTGGGAAGACTGGTGCGCGGCGGCGGGGCGGCCTTACACCGAGCCGCCGAAGGCGCCCGGCGGGACGAAGCCGCGGGAGGTGAGCATGGAGGCGATGGAGTTCGACGCGCGGTTGGTGAAGAGCTTGTGCGCACCGATCTCCATCGGGTACCCGGGCGTGCCGCTGACGGTGGCGTGTGAGATGTTCGGCGTCCGCCACGGCACGGTGTACCGGTGGGAGAAGCGGGGGTTGGTGCACATCCGGCGGATGAAGAAAGACCCGAAGCACGGGCAGGATTTGACGTGGCCTTGCGAGAAGACCAAGCGTTTGGGCAAGTGTGCGCTGGTGACGACGAACGGTTTGATCGACCCGGGGGGCGAGGTGTGGTGCGGGCCTTGGGGCGACTGGCGGCGGGCGATGGTGGACCGCGTGCCGGGGGACTGGGGGCAGTGGGTGTGGCGTTACTGGTCGAGCGCGGGTCGGCACGGGATGTGGCGTTGGATATGCCCGCGGTGTGGCGGGGGTGCGGTGAAGCTGTATTGGCCGATGCCGGTGATGACGGTGGCGAAGTTTTTCGGCGACGAGCCGCGCGGCGATATGACGGGGCTGGGGGAGTTTGTGTGCCGGGGGTGTGCGGGGTTCATGTACGACAGCGAGGAGATGAACCCGGGCTACGAGGCGCACGAGGACAAGGTGTGGGACTGGTTCGTGCGTCGTTTGACGGAAGGGCGGATGCGCGGCAGCGATTTGGTATTGACGGGGGAGGGTTAGGGCAAGCGAGGTAGGGTGCGTCGGGTCTTCGAGACGAACCACTAAACACCATACCCACCAACCGGTCACTTTGGGACCGGTTCTGAAAGTGGCGGTTGCTCACTTGGTTTGCTGTGGTCGGACCACCAGCTTCTGGATCGGTGAGCGGGGGATGAACAGGTGCGCATCGTACCCCTTGAGCCCTTCGCGCAGCGCGCCGAGGTCCAGGTTTGCGTTCGGCAACACCTTGGCCGCCATCTCGATGCCCTTGTAACTGATGTGGGTCACGCGCACGGCGTCGGCCTGGCTGGCCGCGGCGATGTCGACGAGCACCTGCTGGTAGAGCTCGATGGGTTCGAGGCTGACCGGCTCGTCCCGGGTGATCTTGCCGGACTTGTGGGCGGCGCGGAGTCGCTTGACGGCGCGCATGTAGCCGCTGCCGTGCCCGGCGCAGCGGGCCGGGTCGCGGTCGGCCATGTCGCCGAGGCTGTAGGCGATGGCGAGGCACCGGATCGCGTAGGTCTTGCCGCGTGTCGGCGGGTGGTCGTGTTGCAGGTAGCTGCCCTCGTGGAGGAAGTTCAGCCCGTCGGGGTAGTCGATGTCGGTGCGCATGTGGTACGAGCCGCCGTGCAGCATGAACTTGCCGCGCCCGAGGCGCTCGCCGAGGAAGCGCGGGTCGGTGAGGTTGCGCACGATCGCGCGCTGGCGGTAGATGTTGAACGCGTTGGCCCGGAAGTGGTACGCGTTGTGGGTGTCGCGCAGGTTCTCCAGCACGGCGAGGTAGTAGTGGGCGTCGGTCGTGGGCAGCGGCCCGGGCACGTTGCGACGCCTGGCGTCTTCCAGCCGGCGCTTGAGCTCGGGGTACTGCGCGTGGAACTGCGCGTAGCTCGGGCGTTCGGCGACGGGCTTGAACTGCGGGTCGGCCTTGCGCAGGTACGCGAAGAGCGGCCCGGTGCTCAGGCCGTGCTCGATGTCGGAATACGCCACGCTCAACGGCTTGTCGGGGTGCGCCTTGTTCCACCGCCGCACGTGCATCAGCAGGTTGACATCGTCTTCGGTCGACACGAACGTCCGCGCAAAAACCTCGGCTTCCGCGTCGTCTTCGATCGCCAGGCAGTGGTCGGCGTACGCGGTCGCCGAGAAGTTGCCCTCGAGCACGATCGTCGGGTAATGGTCCCACGTGTTGAGCGCGAAGAACACGCGGTGACGCAGGTGGTGGACGTACTGGTAGTAATGGTTCTCGCCCAACAGCACGGCCCGGTTGGCCTGCGCCGGTTCCTTGAGCCAGGCCAGGTCGTCGATGTTGTCGAACGCCTCGTTGATGTCGTCGGTGACGAACGGTTCGACCTGCACCGCGCCGCTGGCGAGCAGGGCGTTGGAAAACGGGCTTGGCTCGGCAAACCGGTGGATTTGGGCCCCGGCCGAGGCGACAGCGATGAAAACGCCCAGCAGCGAGAGGGGGGCGGCCGCGGAATGATGCTTCGACATGTCGTGGTCCTCGTCCGCCCGGCCCAGGCGGGGGTGCAGTTTATCGATTCTGTGTAGACGTGCGCGGGTGCTGCAAGTTTCACGTGACGAACCCGCATCGCTGAAACCCGCACCGCTGAAGCGGTGCTCGCCTTGGGCATGAAAAACGCGAGGTTGGGGCCGCGCGTGGGGTGTGGCGGCTCGGTTTAGTGGAAGTGGTGGGTCCAGCGGAAGTTCAGGCGGAAGGCCTGGCTGCGCTGCTCGACCTCGGTTTCCCAGTAGGCGTTGACGAAGACGTGGTTCTCCTTGGAGAACGACCACATCGCGCCGGGGCCGACGGCGATGACCTGCTCGCGCCAGCCGGAGTCGGCGCCGTCGATCTGCGAGTCGGTCAGCTGCTCGAGCCAGTAGCCATTGACGCCGGCGCGGAGCTTGTTGGGGATCAGCTCGACGGAGGACGCGAAGTTGACGTGGATGGCCTGGCCGGGTTGGGTGGAGTCGGTGGGCAGCGGGTAGTCGGGGTGCGCGAAGTTGGGGTCGTCGTTCTTGTCGATCCAGATGTAGTGGGCGCGCCAGGAAGCGGTCCACCGCGGGGTGATCCAGTACGTGCCGGCCCAGTAGGGCGAGATGGCGAAGACGTTGTCGCCGGGGTTGATGGAAGTGGCGTTGTCGTACTCGCCGGTGGGCAGGAGGAAGTCGAGCTCGATGCGGTGGACGAACTTGGGTCCGTTCTCGCCCATGACCGGGTCCCACTGGAGGTAGGGGCCGATGACCAGGTCGCCGATGCCGTCGTCGGTGGTGAAGCCGAGCGAGTCGGGGTCGACGTCGGCGAAGACGATCGGCACGAGCACGTCGATGCCGGGGCGGGCGTTGAAGATCAGCGGCTCGTCGTGCTCGTAGATGAACTGGTTGAGCGAGATGAGGATGTCGAAGTCGGGCGCGGTGGGCAGGGCGAGGTTGTTGCCGTCGGCGTCCTTGACGTTGTTGGCGGAGATGTAGTGCAGGTACTGCTGGTAGTAGAAGCCGGGGCCGGCGGGGGCGATGCCGTCCATGAAGCTGGTGAACCCCAGATTCAGCGAGGCCGGCAGCGGTTGGGCGTGCGCCGGGGCGGCCACGATCAACGACAACAGCGCAGCAATGCACAGCGGGGCGTAACGATTCATATGAGGGTTCCTCGTGCGCGATCGAACCGAGGTGGGGGTGATGGTGGATCGCAAAGGCGAAGCTTAACGCCACGGCGAACGGGTCGCCAGCTTGCGCCAAACGGGCCGGTTTGAATCGTGGGGACGAGAGGTGTTGGGTGTCCCCTTTAATCAGAGGGATGAGCGATTGGCTCATCCCCCCGGTCCACCGGACTGCGCGAGCGGGGTCGGGGGTCGGGTCGTACGCTCACGCGGGCAACTAAGCCGCCCGGCGGAAGAATCTTGATATGACATAGTGTCTATCGGCTTGGTTGTGCGCAAAAGATTAATCATTGGTGTGACAATGGTATGACACAGCCAGAAAAAAATTACCGGTGTTCCCGGGCAGTGGTTATCGGGCGAATGCGCAGTGCCGGTCACTCGTCGGTTGGGCCGGGGTTGGGCGGCCCGTCGCTGGACGGCCCGCCGCCGCCGCGCCGGCGTCGCCGTCGCCGGCGCTTGCGTTTGCCCTGCGGCTGGTCGCCGCCCGACGCGTTGGCTTGGTCGGGCGGGTCGATCGCCGCGGCGTTGTCGCCCTCGCGGTTCTGCACTTCGTGATCGTCCAACGGCCGGCCCGGTTGCGGGCGGCGCGGTTCGCCCGCCTCGCCTTGCGCCGGCGCGCCGGGCGTTTGGGGTTGAGCGTTGGCTTGCCCCTCGCCGGTGGGCTTGCGGCGTCGGCGCCGGCGGCGACGCTTGCGCGGCGCACCGTCGGCATCGGTTTGATCGTCGCCGGCCTGTTCGCCGCGCGGCTTGGTTTGGCCGCCGTTGTTTTTCGGTGGCGCGGGCCTGCGGCGGCGCTCGCGCCGCTCGGCGGCGGCGGCCTCGGCGGCCCGCTCCCGCGCCGCCTCGCGCTCGGCGACGACCTGCTGCTCGCGCTCCTTGTCGACCTTCTCGATGTTCTCCACCGGGTACGCGGCGCGCTGGCGGTTCTCGTCGAGCTCGATGAGCACGAGCTGCGTGAGGATCTGCGTGTTGATCACGGTGCCCAGGCCGTCTTCGGTCAGCACCCGCGCGTTGCGGTTGGGCAGGCGCTTGCGCAGGTCGTCGTAGGTCGCCTCCTCGTAGCGCAGGCAGCACATCAGCCGCCCGCACCGGCCGGAGATCTTGGTCGGGTCGAGCGTGGCCTTCTGGATCTTCGCGTTCTTCATGGAGACGGGCTTGAGCACCTTGAGGAACTGCTTGCAGCAGCAGCGCTGGCCGCACTTCTCGAAGTCGGCGACGAGCCGGGCCTCGTCGCGGGCGCCGACCTGCCGCATCTCGATGCGGGTGTGGAAGTCGCCGGCGAGCTTCTTGACCAGCTCGCGGAAGTCGACGCGGTCTTCGCTCATAAAGTAGTAGATGATGCGTTCGCCGCCGAGCAGCGCCTCGACGTCGACCAGCTTCATCTCCAGGTCCAGCTCGCGGATGTACTGCTTGCAGGCCTTGGTGTACTTGGGCTTGTCGGCGTCGATGTGCGCCTGCTCGCGCACGTCTTCGGGGGTCGCCACGCGCACGACCTTGCCCTCGGTGTTGAAGGGGTACTGCTTGCCGCCGGAGCGGTCGAAGTAGTCGAGCATCTGCTTGCGGGTGATCGAGCTGCCGCACCCGCTGTTGGTGCAGGTGGTGGTGAGCATCTCCGCGATCTCGGTGCCGCGCGGCGTGCGGATCACCAGGCGCGTGCCGCAGCCGGGGATCTCCTGGCCGTTGTAACGGAACTCGCCGATCTGTTTCATCCGGCCGTAGCGCACCACCATCGACTCCGGCGGCTTGAGCCGGTTGAGCGCTTTTTCTTCTTCCTCATCGCTGAGAACGGGCAGGGGGTGGATGGGCATGCCGTGTGTTTCCTTAAGTCGACAACCGGTCGCTCGCACGACGCGCAGCGCGGGCTCGTCACAAGCCCCGCTCAACAAACCGGGTTGTCGCCAGGTCGGTTTTTTCATGCACCGCACGGGCCCTGGCGCCCGAGCGGTTCCAAACACACGGCGGACCGAAGTTCCAATGTTCAACGCCCAAACCCCAATCCCGTGATTGGTGATTGAGCATTGGTCATTGGTTTTTCGCGTCAGCCGCGGCTTGCCGCGGCTGACGCGCCCCATTGTACGGCCAGGTTGTCGAGCAGCAAAGCCACCGCCACGTTCGACGCCAGTTGTCGGTCGGCCTGCTGGATCAGCTCGATGCCGCGCAACCACGGCGACAGGGCCGCCTCGCCGGCGATCGGGTCTTGCGGGTCGAGGGCGGGCGTCGCCGCGTCGATCCGCTCGCGGCAGAGCTGGCCGAGCATGCCCAACAGCAACCGCACGGCCCGCTTGTTCGCCGCGTCCTTCGAGGCGTTCTTGTGCGAATCCACCCACGCCTTGGCAAACCCGTCGGCCAACTCCGCCAGCGTCGTGCCCAGGTCGTCGGCCGGCCGGCCCTGGCCGATCGCGTCCACGGTCGGCTCGACCTGCCGCAGCCAGCCGTCGAGCTCGTAATCGATCGCCAGCTGCGCCCGCCCCAGGCTGCCGCGCGCAAAACGCACCAGCCAACCGCGCCGGTCGGCCGCCACGTCGTCGCGCTTGGTCAGCCATTGCTCGATCACGTCGTTCGGCAGCTCGTTAAACGCCACGCGCTGGCACCGGCTGCGGATCGTCGGCAGCAGCCGATCGTCCTGCGACGTGACCATGACCAGGTACGTGTTGGCCGGCGGCTCCTCGAGCGTTTTCAGCAGCGTGTTCTGGCCGTTAAGGTCCAGCAGCTCGGCCTCGTCAATGATGAACACCTTGCCGTGGTTCAGCTGCGGCTTGCGCGCGACCGGCTCGACCAGGTTCTCGCGCAGCACCGGCAGCGGGATCGTCATCAGCTTGCGTTGGCGGGTCTGCGCATCGTCGCTGAACAGCGCCAGCTCTTTGGTGATCACGTGCAGGTCCGGGTGGGCCGCGTCTTCCGCTTCGATGAGCGAGCACGACTCGCACCCCCCGCACGCGCTCATCTCGCCCGACAGGTCGGCCTGCGCCGCGGGGCAGAGCAGCACCTTGGCGAACGCCTTGGCCGCAGTCGCCTTGCCCACGCCCGCCGGGCCGTGAAAGACCCACGCGTGGTGCACCCGCCCGCTGGCCAGCGCCTGCCGCAACGTGGTGAGCGCGTTGTCTTGTCCGATGATGCGATCCATGCGTGCGATTCTAGCCGATCGGGTGGGGCGACGCGTGATGCGCGATGAGCTATCGAGTTATCCAGTCACCTGCCCGCACCCTCGTTTAGCGACGGCCCGCAGGGCCGGGCTTCCCGCGTGGCGTTTTATCGTGCGGTTCGGCCAAGCACCACCGCCCACGCCACCACTCACACCGCCGCCCACGCCCGCCCGTGCAAGCCTCAGCAATATAGTTTATAGACTATAAGCGATAAGCCATTTTGCGCTCCGTACCGCGTGTCGGGTTTTCGTGGGGATGAATCCGTTGGTTCGGTGGCTTTTTGCTTGACGCGGTGGTGCCCCCGCGTGCAACATGGCGGGGTCGCCACTCAAAACCACGGAAGGTGCCGCATGCATTTGAAATCAAGCCTCACGCTCGCCGCGTTGGCCGCGCTGCTGGTCGGCTGCTCGACCTACGACACGCTCAAGTGGGAGTACCGCTCGGCCAAGCCGCTCGAGGCCGACGAAGGCCCGCAGGTCGTGTACATCTTCAGCCAGCCCCCGGGCCCGACGCGGGCGTTTTGCGACGCCCACAACGTCGACCACCTCGGCGACGCGGTGATCAACTACCCGTACAACTCGGCCGGCGTGAAGCGGTTCGGCGCCGACAAGGGCGCGGACGTGGTGATCGTCTACGAGCCGGTCAAGTTCGACGGCTTCCCCGGCGAAACCGACAAGGCCGTCACCGTGCGGCTGCTCAAGCACCGCACGCACGACGAAGCCCAAGCGGTCGACCTTTAACACCTGCCGCGACCACCGATCGGCACGAAGCCCGGCCTGCGCCACGCCCGAGGTGTTGATAGTTTATAGTCTATAAACTATCAACAGGAAGCGCGCCATGCACGCCGATACAGCGGGCGCTACGGGCCGGGGGCGTCGCGACGGGTCGGCGGGGTAGGGTTGTGCGGGCCCCCGGGGTTCGCGGGGCTCACCCCGGGGCTTGGGTTATTGGGTGAGCTTGGTTTGCAGGCCGGTGCACAGTTCGGTGAACACGGTGTCTACGTCACGGCGGGCGTCGACGACGAGGTAGCGGTCGGGGTCTTCGCGCGCTTGTTCGAGGTAGCCGGCGCGGACGCGGGCGTGGTACTCGACGCCTTTCTGTTCCATGCGGTCGAGCAGGGGGTTGAGGCGCTTGGCGGCGGTGGCCTGGTCCACGTCGAACACCACCACCAACCTCGGCCAGCACTCGCCGATGGCGACCTGGCCCACGCGTAAAATGTCGGCCACGCTCACGCCGCCGGCCGTGCCCTGGTAGGCGAGCGTCGACGAGATAAACCGGTCGGCCAGCACCAGGGCCCCGCGACCCAGCGCCGGGCGGACCTTCTCGGCGACCAACTGGGCGCGGCTGGCCATGTAAAGCATCATCTCGCAGCGCACGTCCATCGCGTGTTCGCGTTCGACTTCCGGGTCGAGCAGCACCGCGCGGATGCGCTCGCCGACCTCGGTGCCGCCCGGCTCGCGGACCTCGCACACCTCCAGCCCGTCGGCCTCGGCCAGCTCGCGCAGCATGCGGAATTGCGTGCTCTTGCCCGAGCCGTCCGGCCCGTCGAACACGATGAACTGACCCGCTAACGTCCTTGTCCACGGCTGTGACATGGCCGCATTGTACAAACCATCGAAAATTAATCATTGACGCGCGGGCGCGATTTTTTTTATCGTTCCCCGTTGAAACCGGGGCGGCTGTTCAACGTCTACTGGGGTGTGGTAGACGCGGCTTTCGAGCGGGGAAGCCCACAACTCATCGATGGGAGTCGATTATGCACAAGTCCATGATCGTGGTCGCGGCCTGCCTGGCGCTGGCGGCCGTCGGTTGCAACGGCAACAAGAACGAACCGGCCACCGACGAGCTGGCCCGCCTCGACGCGTACAAGCCGATGGGCGGCACCGACACGCCGCTCGACGACGAGCTCACCGCCAAGTCGCAGAACGGCTCGCTCGTCACCTTCGACACCGGCGACGACCTGACCGTCGAGTTCGCCACCGACACCGACCTGGCCGAGCTGGTCCACCGCACCAAGCTGCGCGTGCGCCGGCCGTTGGTCATGCGCTTCGTCGCCGGCCGGATCGAGCTGGTTGACGTGCCGGACCAGCCGGGCAAGGAGCCCACCGTGTACGGCCGGTTCGAGTGTGCGTTCAAGATGGACCCGGTCCGCCACAAGAACGTCGTCGTGCTCACGCTCAAGCGGGCCGAGCCGCAGGAACAGAAAGACAAGGGCTTGTTGGGCTGGTTGAACTAAGCCCCCGTTCGATCAGGCCCCCATACGGCGGCGGTCTACGTACCGAATACGCCTGAACGCCGCCGGTAGAGCCCGGCCCACCCCCGGAAGCCTCCGCTGGGGTGGGCCCTTTTTGTGGGAAACTCGAAGGACGAAACTCGAAGCTCGAATCAAATCCCAATAATCAATGACCAAATCCCAAACGCACCCGGCGCGGCGGTTTGAGCATTGGTCATTGGCGTTTGGTCATTCATTCGAGCTTCGAGTTTCGTCCTTCGAGTTTCAAGGCGTTGCTCGCAACGCCTTGTACGCCCCCGCGAGGTACGGCAGGCCGCTGACGATCGTCACCACCACCGTCGACCACACCGCGACGTCGCGCACCCAACGCACCCACTCGTGTCGCGTCGGGTCCAGCCACACCGCGGCGATCAGCACCGGGACCGCGATCACCTGAAAGATCATCTTCAGCTTGCCGCTGCGCTGGGCGGAGAAATCGATGCCCATGCCCTCCAGCGCCCCGCGGATGCTCGTCACGCCCAGCTCGCGCAGCAGGATCACCACCACCATCCACGGGTACACGCCCGTCACCAGCTCGCCGCTCGAACCCGGCGCCAAAAACCGCGGCCCCGCGAGGTAGATGAACGCGCCGAGCACCAGGATCTTGTCGGCCACCGGGTCCACGATCCGCCCGAACGGCGTGACCGCGTCCCACCGGCGCGCCAGGTAACCGTCGAGCCCGTCGGTGATCGCCGCCACGATGAACAGCACGAACGCGCTCAGCAACAGCCAGGTCTGCCGATCGCCGGCGGCCCCCTCGTAGCGGTATTGGTTGAGCACCACGAAGAACGCCCCGGCCAGCACGAGCCGGCTGAGCGTCAACAGGTTGGGGATCGACTTGCGCATGGCCGGATTGTAACGCATCACGCCCGGCCGTGGCCCGTCACCTGCGCCGGCGAAGCAGCGTCGGCGCGCCGAGCAAGAGCAGGGCGAGCGCCGCCGGCTCGGGCACGGACGGCGCGAAGACGCCGCCGATGGGCGCCGTGGCGCCGAAGTGTGCGCCCAGCGTGTTCAGGTCGAGCAGCGACACCTCGCCGTCGTAGTTGAAGTCGCCGTACTGCCAGCGGGCGTCGGCCGCGCCGAAGTTCGCGCCCAGCGCGTTGAGGTCGAGCAGCGAGACCGCGCCGTCGCCGTTGGCGTCGCCCTTGGCGGTCCACACCAACCGGAGCGTGTCGGGCAGCGCGTCGGGGTCGTCGGAGTCTTCGTAGAGCACCGCGATCGCGTGGCCGGCGTCGATCTCGTAACCGGTGACCAGCGCGTTGTCGAACACGCCGATGAACTGGCCGGCGGTCATCGCGGTGCGGACCGTGCCGGGGTCGAAGCCGAAGGTGTCGATCTGGAAAGCGCCGGCGAGGGTCGCGTCGCCGCCGACGTGGATCTGGTCGACGCCGAGGAAGCTGTTGCCGTCGAAGTCGACGACGGCGGTGGCGCTGAGCGTCAGGTCGCCGTCGATCTGGATCGTGCCGGCCACGGAGTTGCCCACGCCCGCCGAGAGCGCGCCGTCCATCTGCACGTCGCCCGCGATGAGGCTGTCGCCGATCAGCGAGGCGCCGTCGAAGACGATCACCTTGCCGTCGTGAGTCGGCGAGGCGGCGGCGTTGTCGGCGTGCAGCGTGCCGGCGCGCACGATGGTGTTGCCGACGAACGTGTTGGCCCCGGTCAGGCGCAGCACGCCCGCGCCGTGCTTGTCGATCGAGCCGACGCCCGTGAGCGCGCCGCTGAGCGTCAGGTCGCCGTCGCCGTGGAGCGTGAGGTTCTGGAAGACCATGCTCACGCCGCCGCTGATCGTGTGTGCGCCGAGGGCGAGCTCGACGTCGCCGCCGTTGATCGTCACGTCGTTGGTCAGGTCGACGCCCGTTTCGCCGACCGGCGCCCAGAACCCGAGCGTGCCGCCGGCGTTGACCGTGAATGCGCCCGAGCCGGTCGAGGTGACGTCTTTTTCGATCTGCAGCTTGCCGTCGTTGATGTTGACGTCGCCGTTAACGATCAAGGTCACGTCGTTCCAACTGACCTGGTTGGCGCCGGTCTTGTTGAGCGTGGCGCCGGCGCGGACGCGGACGGCCCCGCCGTTGCGCACGTCCCACCGCGCGGCGCCGGTGATGGTGCTGGTGTTCTCGACGGCGTCGAGGAAGCGCAGGGCGTTGATCTGGCTGGACCCGGTGTTGGTGATCGTCCCGCCGCGGAGGTAGAAGTAGTCGTCGCCCTGGCTCTGGCCGTTGATGTTCTTGGTTTCGCCGGTGTCGTAGATGGTGTGGATCCACCCTTCGCCGGCGGTGGTGGGCAGCTCGGGGTCGCCGTTGACGATGCGGGTGTCGTTGTTCCACTGGAACGGCGCGTAGCGCGTGACGTAGCTCCGCGCGTCGAGCCCGGCCTGCACGGTTTGGTAGAAGATGCGGTTGGCTTCCTGCATCTCGGCTTCGGTGTAATTGCCGCCCCAGTCGATGATGCCGAACTCGGTGACCCACACGGGCAGGCCGAACGTGTTGTGGTACCAGTCGACGCGGTTGAGCATGTTGTTGGCCGCGCCCGTCGGGTTGTTCGGCGTGCTTGCGCCGTACCAGTGGAAGGCGACCTCGTCGACCACGAGGTTGTTGGCCGCGGCCTGGTTCATGAAGTCGGTGATCCACGCCCGCCCGTCGGTGGTGTCCGACACCGCGGGGCTGACCATCTTGATGCCCGCGGTCGACAGCGCCTGCAGCGTGGTCCACTTGTTGATCGCGGTGGCCACCGACATGTTCGCCTGGTCGGCGCGCTCCGGCTCGTTGAACCCGAGCACGTAGGTCGCGCCGCTGGCGATGACGTTGTTGATGTTGGTGGTGTTGATCCCGAAGTTGCCCCAGAACATCGGCACGCGTTCGGCCGACGAGTTGGGCGTGGTGTTGAGGTTGAGGCCCCAGCCGTAGAACCAGCTGGAGTTGGTGGCGACGATCTTGTCGGTGTCGGAGCCGGCGAAGCCGCGCTTGGGCGCATCGTTCGCCGCCCACGCGAGCGCGGGGAACCACAACGTTGCGGCGATCACGGCGAAGGTGCGGCGGGTCGGCATGGGCGGTGGGTCCTGTGGCGCCGGCGTGGCGGCGCGGTTGGGTTTGCGTGATGTCTTTACATAGCACTATTCCCCCTTAAAGCGGTTGAATCAAGTGCATTTTGCGATTTATTCGATGCGGACGCCAGACCTGGGCTGCGGTGATCGGTTCGTTCGCTCCGCTGGTGCAGGAACGGCAAAGCCCTTTGGTTTGACGCATGCGCGCGTGCCTCTGCCGTACGCGGCGGGTTTGTCACGCGGCGTTGCGGGCGCGATAACCGGTGGCCGAGGCACACAAATATGTTCCTTGAACCATGCTTGGCAACGGGTTACGATCGGGTTCGTGTCGGGTGTTGCCGCTCGTTGGCTTGGGGTCATAAGCCGCCGCTTCAATTCGATTCGCGAGCGGGACACAGAGAAAAACTGAGCAAGGAGCATGCGGTGCGTGTCAGAGGATTACCCCTCAGCGCGATGGCGTTGACCGTGGTTTGGCTGTCGGCAGACCTGTCGGCCTCACCGGAATCCGATCGTCTGGTCGAGCGGGGCGCAGCGGCGCTGGAAGCGCGCGACGCGGCCGGCGCGTTGGCGGCGTTCGACCGCGCCATCGCCGCCGACGCCAGCGACCCGCAGGCGCACTTGTTCCGCGGCGCAGCGCTCAACCGCCTGCAACGGTTCGACGAGGCGCTCGCTTCGCTCGAACAGGCCCGCCGCCTGCGCTCGGCCAACCCGCAGATCGACTTCGAGACCGGCTGGGCGCTGATGGCGCTGCAACGCTACGACGAAGCGATCGCGGCGCTCAAACAATACAACCAGCGCAAGCCCGAGCACGGCCAGGCGCACGAGTTTCTCGGCCGATGCTACCTGGCGACCGGCGACCTCGATTCGGCCGAGCGCCAGATGCACAAGGCGATCGAGTTCGACCCGCAGCTGCGCCCGACGGTCGAGCTATCGCTGGCGACGATCGAGGCGCGGCGGGGCGAGCAGGCGGCCGCCGAGCGGCGCTTGCGCAACCTGGTCACGCAGATGCCCGCGGCCGCGCCCAGCCGGGTGCTGCGCGACCGCATCGGTGTGGCGGCGCCGCGCCGGCCGGTGGGCTTCGGGCCCGCCGAGGCCAAGCGCTGGCGCCTGACGCTGACCTCGGGCTTCGGTTACACCGACAACGTCATCGCCGCCAGCGACAGCGTGCCGCTGCCGACCGACGTGTCGGGCACCGACTCGGCGTTCGGCCGGTTCGGCGCGGTGCTCAGCTACGACCTGGTGCGCGAAGACAAGTACCACATCGTCGTGGGTTACGCGTTCGGCGCCGACGAGTACGAGGGCAACTTCGACACGTCGGACTACCAGTCGCACTACTGGTGGGCCGACTACACCCGGCGGCTGAACGACACGACCACGCTCACCTTCCGCCTGGCCGACGAGTACCTGAACATCGGCGGCAGCAGCTTCCGCAACGCGGTGACGGTGCGCCCGGGCGTCGTGTTCCAGGTCACCGACGACCTGGCGGTGGAGCTGGCGTACACGTTCAACACCGCCGAGTACTACACGGCGCCCACGCTGGCGACCGACCGCGACGGCCACTCGCACACCGGCTCGGTGACGACGTACTGGCGCCTGCCGAAGACGGACTTCACCGGGCGGGCGGGCGTGTACTTCACGCGCAGCGACACCGACGGCAGCGACTACGACGCCGATTTCGTCGCGGGGTTCATCTCGGTGGCGCACCCGCTGGCCTGGGACGTGCGCGGCGAGGTGACGTTCTCACACATCGACGCCGACTACGACAACAACAACACGTTCA
Source organism: Phycisphaeraceae bacterium (assembly GCA_028282805.1). Classification (GTDB taxonomy): domain Bacteria; phylum Planctomycetota; class Phycisphaerae; order Phycisphaerales; family Zrk34; genus JANQHD01. Next base: position 56,672 of record JANQHD010000054.1, read on the forward strand.
CCGGCTTTGCGCTGCCGCGTAACGACGAGATCAACATCGTGTCGGTCGAGCTGACCAAGCCGATCGACATGCCCGGCCTCGACGAGCAATCGGCGAGGGTGTACCTGCGGTACGACTTTACGGATAACGATTCGGACGTGCCCGCGTTCAACTACGACCAGTACGTCATCAGCGGCGGCGTGGTCGTCGAGTTTTAAATGGGAGTACGAGCCATGAAGATCAAGCCATGCGCAACCTGCTTGGCCGGCCTGCTGGTGGCAGCGGCGGCCGGCGCGGCATCCGGGCAGACCACCACCTACGTCATCGCCGACGGCCCGGGCAACGGCAACATGATCATCGTCAGCGGCACGTCCGTGATCGGCGGGCCGGGCGCCACGTCGGGCTCGATCCAGAGCCACGGCGGCGCCTGCCCCACGGCGGCGATCATGTACAACGGCAACATTGTCAACACCGACTCGCACTTCCACGGGACGCTCAACGGTGTTGCGGACCCGTTCCCGATGGCTTGCGGCTGGGGCCGCGCGGCGCCGGTGTCGCTGTTCATGAGCAGCGGCGGCGGCGGGGCCACGCCGACGTTCAACGGCCCGACCAACTCGAACGAGTTGGTCGACCTGACCCAGGGCAGCACGCCGGGCTACACGTTCTACGGGCGCTACGGCGGTTACCCCGGTTCCGGGGCCGACAACCGCGAGCCGCTCGGCACCACGTGGGGGACGCGGTACCTCAACGGCGGGGCGTTCGGGGGCAACCCGATCTCTCAAACGCCGACGAACAACCAGCTGTGGGGCGATTACTTCCACGTACAGAACGCCGACCCCACGGTGCAGGGCGATCGTATACCCGGCGACTTTGACGGCGACGGCGTCGTGGGCGCGGGAGACTACACGGTTTGGCGCGACAACATCGGCCAGAGCGGCGAAGGCCTCAACGCGGACGGCAACAACGACGGGACCGTGGACGCCGACGATTACGCGCTGTGGCGCGAGAACTTCGGCTCGACCGGTTCCCCGCCCAACTTCAGCCCGCCCTCGTTTGTCACCCATGTCCCGGTACAAAACGTCGGCGGGCAGGGGCCGGTCGTGACGATCACCTTCCAGGATGCCGCGGGCAACCCCGTCGACGGCTGCTACCCCGGCACGCCGCAGGACTTCGGCGCCACGCGCACGTCGATGTTCCTGCGCGGCACGTTCGAGGCCGAGTTTGTGGACGATGTCTTCGCCGGCGACCTCGACGGCTACCTGCTGATCGGCAACCCGGCAAATACCAGCGTCGACGGCGCGTACCTGCCACGGAACTACGACATGCCCGGGCAGGAGGCGGACCTGCCGCTGTGGCGTGGCGACCCCGGCGGCACCGGGCCGGGCGCCGACCGGCTGCGCACCGAAGCGCCCGCCGACACGATCGACGATGTGGCGTTCGGCGGCCGCGTGCGGCTGAACTTCGACACCAGCTTCACCGGCGCCGACCGGCTGCGGGTGCGGCTGACCGACTCGACGATCGGCAACAACACCGCGCAAGACGGTGGGGGCGGTATCTTCAACGAAGGCGGCACGCTCAGCCTCAGTGACGCGATCAACAACGCCGCGAACAACCAGAACCAGGGCAGCCTCGACAACCTGGCCGACAGCCTGCAACAGAACGGCATGGGCGACCTGGGCACGTTCCTCCAGCAAACGGTCAAGGCGCCCGACGCCAACGGCGGCACGGGCGATGCGCCCTCACGCAACCAGGTCGAACAGACCCTTCAGGGCCTCGGCCACGCCCAGCAGTTCCAGGGCGAGCGCGAGCTGAACAACACCCAACAGGTCGTCGCGCAGGACGGGCGGCAAGAGCTCAAGAACGCGATCAACAACGCCGACCTGCCCGAGGACACCAAGAGGCTGCTCGAAGCGGGCGTGGACGTGTTCATCCAACCCGGCGGCTCGCAGCCCCGCGCCCAGGGCAACCAGAACGACGCGAACAACGCCGCCACCGGCACGGCCAACGCCGGGCGGGGCAACCAGACCACCACCCGCACCAACGGCGCGCAAGTCACCACCACGCCCAACGGCCCGACCACGGTGACCAACCGCAACGGCTCGACGGTCACCACCTACCCCGACGGGCGGGTCACCACCACCAACGCCGCGGGGACGACCACCACCACGCACCCCAACGGCGCGGAAGTGGTCACGACCTACACCACGAACGCCAACGGCGCCAAGACGGTCGAGACGCGGACCACCACCTTCCCCGACGGCCGCTCCTCACGGTTGGGCAAGGACGGCAAGATCACGGTCCGTTACCCCGACGGGCGGCGGACGATCCAGACGCCCGATGGCAACGGCGGGTACACCACCCAGTACCGTGGCAACTGGAACAACTAAACAAGCGATACCCGGAGATAGAGCCATGCAAGGTTTGAACGATCAAGCGAACACGTGGGTCAGGTCGGTGTTGCTGCTGTTGCTGAGCGCGCTGGGCGTGGGTTGCGGCGGGGCTTTGATGGACACCGACGCCCGGGAGCAGGCGGAGCTGGAAGCGATCCGCGCCGAGCACCGGGCGTTGATCGCCGAGGCCGACGCGACGCGCGCTTTGCCGGCGGTGGAGCCCGAAGGCCTGACCTCGGCCGAGCGGCGTCGCCACGCGGTGTTCACCCAGTGGGCGATGCAGCAGCAGGCCCGGGCCAGCGAGTACGCGGCCACCGCGGACGACTGCGACCTGTACGCCGGGCTGACCCAGGACCCGCAGCACAAGTTCGTCTGGCAGGAGCGGGCGAACTTCTGCCGAATCAAGGCGATCGGGGCCAAGCGCCGGGCGCTGCACTACGCCGAGTTGGCCAACGGCCTGACCGACCGGGGTCGGATCACCCGGGCGGTGGCGGAGGCCGACGCCGACGCGGCGATGCGGGCCAACCCGCCCCGGCAGTCGCCCCAGGCGGCGGTGCTGCCGTTGGAAGACAACCTGGCGGCGCTGGATTAATCGCGTTTTGGAGGGTTTAAATACCGGGAATGTAGGTTTTCGCCCTTGACGTGGGCGAAAGCCGGGGTGACAATGCCTTGTTCAACGCCGGGCCCGTTTTTGAGCGGGTCGCGGTGTTGGCCCATATAGGGTTTGATTGGAGCCGGATGAGTATGAATGTTTTGGTCCACGAGAACGGCACGCACCGATGAGCCGCCACGCGACTCATCACGATCTGTGGCGTGCGGCGCGGGGTCATCGCCTCGGTTTGGGGGAGGAGGACGCGATGACCTGACGGTCTGTTTCAGACCGTGCGTTCAACCCCTGGGCAGGGGTTCTCGTGGGCCACGGGCGCGGAAGCGCCGCCGTGGCCTTTTCTTTTTTAAGGCCGTCGAACGAACGATGGATCACGCACGCCGACCGGGCGTGAGGCACAACTAAATAAGCCGTCAGGCGGCGGCGACAACCAAGGGATACCCAGGCTTATGAACCCACAGGAAATGCTCCGCATCATCGATTCGATCTCGCGTGACCGCAACGTGGACAAGGAAGCGCTGTTCGCCGACATCGAGCAGGCGATGGTGTCGGCCGCGCGCAAGCACTTCAACGTGGAAGACACCGAAGAGTTCACCAGCGAGGTCGACCGCCTGACCGGCGCGATCCACCTGTACCGCCACGAGGTGGAGATCCCGCTGGCCGAGCTCGGCCGCATCCCCGCGCAGACCGCCAAGCAGGTGATGATCCAGCGGTTCCGCGAGGACGAGCGGGCGAGCATCTTCGAGGAGTTCTCCGGGCGGGTCGGCGAGATCACCACGGGCACCGCGCAGCGCTACGAGGGCGGGGCGTTGGTCGTGCAGATCGGCCGGGCCGAGGGCTTCATGCCCCGCAGCGAGCAGATCCCCGGCGAGACGCACTCGCCCGGCGAACGCGTGCGCTGCATGATCCTCGACGTCCGCGACACCGGCAGCCAGGTGAAGATCGTGCTCTCGCGCGCCGCGCCGGAGTTCATCCGCCGGCTGTTCGAGGTCGAGGTGCCGGAGGTGTCGGAGCGCATCATCGAGATCAAAGCGCTGGCCCGCGAGCCGGGTCACCGCACGAAGGTCGCGGTCAGCTCGATCGACTCGAAGGTCGACGCCGTGGGCGCCTGCGTGGGCGTGCGCGGCAGCCGCATCAAGAACATCGTCGACGAACTCGCCGGCGAGAAGATCGACATCGTCCGCTGGAACGAGTCGTCGCAGGTGCTGATCGCCAACGCGCTTCGGCCGGCGGAGGTCGTGGAGATCTCGCTGTGCTTCGAGCTGGGCCGGGCGACCGTGGTGGTCAACGAAGACCAATTATCGCTGGCGATCGGCAAGCGCGGCCAGAACGTGCGCCTCGCCGCCCGGCTGACCGGGTGGGACGTGGACATCCTCACCCCCAGCGAGTTCGCCAAGGGCCTGGACATCCTCGACGAGACGCTCAAGAGCATCGACGGCATCACCGAGGAGATGGTCGACCGCCTCGCGGCGCTGGGGTTCATCACCGTGTTCGACCTCGAAGAGGTGGGCGCCGAGACGCTGGTCGAACAGCTCGGCGAGTTCGGCTTGGCGCTGGAGATCGCCCAGACCGCGGTGGACACCTGCTCGGAGAAGGCGAAGGTCGTCGCCGAGCAGCAGCAGCGTGACAAGGAAGAGGCCGAGCGCCGGAAGATCGAAGAGGAAGCCGCGGCCGCGGCGGGCTTGGCGATCGACGACACCGTCGCGTCGATCCTCGGCATGCCCGGAGACGAAGACGCCGCCGAGGGCGAGGCGCCCGCCGCCGACGCCGGTGGCGACATCATCGACATGCTGCAACAGCAACAGCCCGAGGAAGACGACGAGCCGTCGGCCGACGAGGAGTCGACCAACGGCGAGCCGCTGGACGTGGCGATCGCCGAGGAGGCCGCGGAGGCCGAGGCGCCGATCAGCCCCGCCGAAGCGGAGATCGTCGCCTCGCAGGACGAATCGGAAGTCGCGCAGCTGGCGCAAGGCGAGCAGCTAGAAGACGAAGAAGAGCCGAAGGAATAGGGTCGCGTTTTCCCGGTTGGACGTTCGGCTGGGCAATTTAAGGAGCAGGGTTTTGGCCAAGGCCAAACGTGTATTTCAGATCGCGAAAGAGTTGGGCGTCAGTTCCAAGGACATCCTCGCCAAGTGTCAGGCCGAGGGTTTGGAGCAGATGACCAACCACATGTCCACCGTCTCGGTGGGCCTTGAGCAGACCATCAACCAGTGGTTCAGCGAGGGTAGCGGGGACACCGGCGGCGGCACCGCGGTGGAGACCGCCGAGAAGGTCGACCTGACCAAGGTCAAGGCCAAGGCGCGCAAGAAGGCCAAGCCCGTCGAGGCCGAGCCGACCGAGCCCGCCGAGCCGACCGAGGCGCCCGCGGAAGCGACCGAGGCCCCCGAGCCGGCGCAGGCCAAGGCGAAAGCCAAGGCCAAGCCGCGCCCCAAGCCCAAGGCCGAACCCGCGCCCGAGCCGGTCGTCGACGCCGCGCCCACCGCGCCCCCGGCCGAAGCGCCGGCCGAGCCGACCGCCGACCGGTTGGACGTGGCCGCCGAAGCGCCGGCGGCAACCACCGACGACGGCGCCGCCGCGGAGGTCACCGACGAGGCGGACTCGGGCGTGGCGCAGCCGAACGTGCCGACCCGCCCGGACGTGATCAAGCCCGCCGGCCCGCAGCTGGAGAAGCCCAAGCCTTCCGTGCTCAAGGGCCCCAAGCTCATCCGCCAGGAAGCGCCCGATCACCTGCCGGCCCCGCGTCAGCGCCGCCCCGCGCCGCAGCAGGAGGTGCCGCAGGACCAGATGATCCGTTCGCGCGGCCCGCAGCGCGGCCGGGGCGCCGGCGCAGGACCCGTCGACGAAGACCCCAACAAGCGCCGACGCAGCCGCACCTCGCGCCGCGGGCGCAGCGGCGACGCCGACATGTTCACCGGCGGCCGGCACCGATTCAGCGAACAGGACATCCGCGAGCGCGAGGAACGCCTCAACCGCGCCGGCGGCTTCCTCAAACGCCGACGCCGCGACATGACCCGCCGCGCCGCCGGCGGGCCGCAGACCGAGATGCCCGTCGACGTCGGCGGCAAGGTCGAGATCGCCGAGCCGTTCACCATCAAGGACCTGTCGGCGACGACCGGCATCAAGGGCGCCGAGATCGTCGGCTTCCTGTTCAAGGAAAAGGGCCTGATGGTCAACATCAACCAGGGCATCAGCGTCGAGCTCGCGCAGGAAGTGTGCCTGGAGTACGACATCGAGCTGGTGGTGAAGGAAGCCCAGTCGGCCGAGCAGAAGGTCGAAAAGCAGATCGACGACCGCCAGCGCACCGACGTGCGCCGCCGCCCGCCGGTCGTGGCCGTGCTCGGTCACGTCGACCACGGCAAGACGTCGCTGCTGGACAAGATCCGCCAGGCCGACGTCGCCGCGGGCGAGGCCGGCGGCATCACCCAGCACATCGGCGCCTACCGCGCCACCATCCCCGGCTCCGACGGCAACGAGCGCACGGTCGTGTTCCTCGACACGCCGGGCCACGAGGCGTTCACCACCATGCGCGCCCGCGGCGCGAACCTGACCGACGTGGTGGTGCTGGTCGTGGCGGCCGACGACGGCGTGATGCCGCAGACCATCGAGTCGATCAACCACGCCAAGGCGGCCGGCGTGCCGATCGTCATCGCGCTGAACAAGATCGACGTGCCCCAGGCGACCGACGAGAACATCAACAAGATCTACGGCCAACTCGCCGAGCACGGCCTAAACCCCCTCGAGTGGGGCGGCGACACCGAGATCATCAAGACCTCGGCCGAGACCGGCCAGGGCATCACCGAGATGATCGAGATGCTCGACTACCAGGCCGACCTGCTCGAGCTGACCGCCGACTACGGCGGGCGGGCGTACGGCCAGGTGATCGAGGCGGAGCTGAGCGAGGGCCGCGGCCCGGTGGCGCGCGTGCTGCTGCGTGAGGGCCAGCTGGCGATCGGCGACTTCATCGTGATCGGCCGGGCGTTCGGCCGCGTGCGCGACATGATCGACGACCGCGGCAACAACATCGAAGAGGCCGGCCCGGCGACCCCGCTGGAGCTCAGCGGCATCGACCAGGTGCCCGACGCCGGCGACAAGTTCTACATCACCGACTCGCTCAAGCAGGCCGAGGAGATCGCCAACGACCGCCGCGACCTCGAGCGCAAGGCGGAGCTGGCGTCCAAGAGCAAGGTCACGCTCGACAACGTGTTCGAGCAGATGCAGACCGCCGACGTCAAGGAGCTGCGCATCGTGCTCAAGGCCGACGTGCAGGGCTCGGTCGAGGTGCTCCGCAAGAGCCTCGCGGAGGTCGGCGAAGACAACGAGGAGGTCACCGTCAACGTGCTGCACGCGGCGGTGGGCGGCATCACCGAGTCCGACGTGCTGCTGGCCGAGGCGTCCGACGCCGTGATCGTCGGCTTCCAGGTCATCGCCTCGCAGCACGCCCGCAGCGAAGCAGAGAAACGCGACGTCGACATCCGCCTCTACCGCGTGATCTACGACATCGTCGACGACGTGAAGAACGCGCTGGAGGGCATGCTCGCCCCCGAGAAGCGCGAGGAGGTCATCGGCCACGCCGAGGTCCGCGACGTGTTCCGCGTGTCGAAGGTCGGCATGGTCGCCGGCTGCTACGTCACCGACGGCACCATCGAACGCAACGCGATGGTCCGCGTGACCCGCGACGACATCGTCATCGAGCACGACCGCGTGCTCCAGACGCTCAAACGGTTCAAGGACGACGCCAAGGAAGTGCGCTCCGGCATGGAGTGCGGCATGAGCATCGAGGGCTACGACGACATCCGCGCCGGCGACATCCTCGAATGTTACCGCTCGACGGAGGTGGCGAAGAAACTCTAACGAATGTGGATTGCGGGATGTGGAGTGATCACTCCAAAATCCGCACTCCGAACTCCGAACTCGAGATGATCGTCGGCATCCTCCAGGTCGAACTGCACATCGGCGACGCGGCGTCGTTGAAAGACAAGCGCCGGGTCGTCGCGAGCCTGAAGGATCGGCTCCACCGCGAGCACCAGGTCGCCGTCGCCGAGGTCGACAAGCAGGACGCCCACCGGTCCGCCGTGCTCGGCGTCGCCGCGGTCTCGAACTCCGCCCGGCACGTCCAGGGCCTGCTGGACCGCATCGTCGAGCAGCTGAGGGCCAACCCGAAGATCGTGCTGACCGACCACGCGATCGAAGTGTTGAAAGGGCATTGAACAATCTGCGATGTCCGATCTTCGATCTGCGATCGAAAAGATCGGACATCGCACATTGAAGATCGAAGATAGAAATGTCGCATCGCACCGAACAGCTCGAATCCACGCTCCAGCGGGCGATCGGACAGGTCCTCGCCGCGGGGCTGGCCGACCCGCGCTGCAAGGGCATGATCTCGGTGACGGGCGTGTCGGTGGCCGCCGACCGGCGCAACGCGACGGTGAAGGTCTCGATCCTGCCGGAGTCCGCGGCGCCGGCGACCATGGCGGCGCTGCGGCACGCCACCGGCTACGTGCAGCACGAGGCGGGTGAGCGCATCCGCGTCCGCCGCATGCCCGAGCTGCGGTTCGAGCTCGACGAATCTTTGAAGAAACAAGCCGACGTGCTCGGCGCCATCCACGACGCGATGGCCGCCACCGGCACGCCGGAACCCGACGACGGCGAAGGGGAACAGCCAACCGGTTCCAGTGGGGATACGAACCCGTGAAAAACGCGACCGAACACGCCAAGAAACTGCGCTCTTTGCTCCGCCGGACCAAGGCCGCGCCCGAGCCCACCGCCCAGCCGCAGGAACTGCTGGACCTGATGGTCTATGCCTTCCTGTTGTGGGAGACCACGACCCGCCAGGCCGACGCGGCCTACAACCGCCTCATGCGCCAGGTCGTCGACCTCAACGACCTGCGCGTGACCGACCCCGACGACCTGATGCTGATGGTCGGCGAACGTTACTCGATGCTCGAGCAACGCATCGACCACCTCCGCCGGGCGCTGCACGCGGTCTACCTCTCCGAGCACGCGATGTCGCTCGAACGCATCAACGCCCTGGGCAAACGCGAGTCGCGCGCCTTCATCGAAGGCCTCGACGGCATGGTGCCCTTCGTCTCCGCCTACCTGCTGTTGCACGGCCTGGGCGCGCACGCGATGCCCGTCGACGAAACGCTGCACGCCAAGCTCGTCCGCGAGGGCGCCGTGCACGAGGACGCGACCATCGAAGACGCGCAGGGCTTCCTCGAGCACCAGGTCAAGGCCGCCGACGGGCCGAAGGTCGCCCTGCAGCTGCGCACCATCGGCGAGACCGGCGGCTCGCGCCCCGCCAAGAAGGCCGCCCCGGCGAAGAAGACGACCAAAAAGACCACAAAGAAGAAGACGGCGAAGAAGACCGCCAAGAAAACCACGAAGAAGAAGACATCGAAGAAGACCACCAAACGCCGCTGAGCACGCGTTCGCGGCGCACCGAAGACGACCACCATGATCAAGCGCAGCAAGGACGAAATCCTCCGTATCGGCTTGCCCAAAGGCTCGCTACAGAGCAGCACCGTGGACCTGTTTGCCAAGGCCGGCTACCACGTCCGCGTGCCCGACCGCAGCTACTTCCCCGAGATCGACGACCCGACGCTGTCGTGCGTCATGTTCCGCGCCCAAGAGATGAGCCGCTACGTCGAGGACGGCGTGGTCGACTTGGGCATCACCGGGTACGACTGGGTCATCGAGAACGGCTCGGACGTGCACGAGGTGTGCGAGCTGGTCTACTCGAAGGCGACCAGCCGGCCGGCGCGTTGGATTTTGGCCGTGCCGAATGAGTCGAACGTCACCAAGCCCGAAGAGCTGGCGGGCGGCATCGTCGCCTCGGAGCTGGTCAACACCACCCGCAAGTATTTCGACGACAAAGGTATCGACGTGAAGGTCGAGTTCAGCTGGGGCGCGACCGAGGTCAAGGCCCGCCTGCTCGACGCGATCGTCGACGTGACCGAGACCGGCTCGTCGCTCAAGGCCAACAACCTGCGCGTGATCGACGAGATTTTGTCGTCGACGACGCGGCTGATCGCCAACAACGAAGCGTGGAAAGACCCCCAGAAGCGGGATAAGATCGAATCGTTGGCGTTGCTGCTGCGTGGCGCGATCAACGCGCGACGGAAGGTCGGCCTGAAGATGAACGTGCCGCGCGACAAGATGGACGCCATCGTCGGCTTGCTGCCGTCGGAGAAGAGCCCGACCATCAATAACCTCGCGGACGAACAATGGGTGGCCGTGGAAGTCATCGTCGAAGAGCAGACCGAGCGCGAACTCGTGCCGCAGCTGCACCGCGCGGGGGCGACCGGCATCATCAGTTACCCGCTGAACAAGGTGATCCCCTGAGCCGCGCGCCCGGCCAAAGCGTTTTCGGCCGAGCGTGGCGCGGCGTGACGCTCGCCGTATTGGTCGGCGTGCTCGGCGCTTGCGCCGCCGCCGAACGCGAGGGCGGCGACGCGATCGTACACAAACCATTGATCGGCCCGCGCGACGCGGTGCGGCAGGACCTGTTGCCACCCGCGAGCCTGGCCGGCGCGAAGCTGGAGCTTTGGGACGAAGAACAGCTCGCCCGCGCCGACCTGCCCAAGGGCGAGGCGGTGGCGCAGCTGCCGGTGCCCGGCTACTTGGCCGAGGGGATCGAGTTTGTAAAACAGAACCCGCCCGACCCGCCCGACCCGCCCGACCCGCTCGACCAGCCGACCGGCGCGGCGGTGAAGCACTACCTCGCCGGGCGTGACGCGTTCCACCGGGGCCGGCGCGACGAGGCGGTCGAGCAGCTCACGCTCGCCCTCGAACACGACCCGCGATCGGCGCACACCCTGGCGTTGATGGGGCGGGTGCGGTTCAATCCGGCGAATACCGACCGGGCACGCGGGCTGTTCGAACGCGCGTTGCGCATCGACCCCGACCAGCCCGACGCGCTGTTTTACAACGGCCAGATCGCTTACCGGGAACAACATTACCAAGAGGCCGCGGTGTTGCTGGATCGGTTGGCGAACCTCGAAGGCCGGCCGGTCGATGCGGGGCTGAGGTACATGGGCTCGTACTACGTGGGCCTGGCGATGGCCCGGCAGGGGTACGACCGCGCGGCGGTCGAGCACCTGTCGGTTTACCTGCAAGAGCCCGAGCGCTTCACCGGCAACACGCGGATGGTGCGGCAGGTCGCGGCGATCGGCCGTCAACGCGGCGCGGTGCAGCTGCAAACGGGCGACATGCTGCTGCGGCTCGGCCGCGTGCGGCAGGCGTTGGCGTATTACGGGCAGGCCGAGCAAACCGAACGCCTGCGCCCGGAGCTGGTTAACCGTCGGCGGGTGTACGCGGCGCTGCTGCTGGGGCGCAGCGAAGACGCCGAGCGGGCCGTGTTGAACGAACTGCTCCGCGAGAAGGCGGACCACAAGTCGCTGCCGCTGGTCGGTTACGTGCGTCGGCACACGGACGACGCCCACCGCTTTGCGGCGAAGCTGCGCGACGCTTATGAGACACACGATCGGCGTGCGCTGCTGGCGAGCGCCGCGATGGCGGCGATGGACAGCGACGCCTCGGCCGACGCGTTTTTAGTCGACGTGATCGCCGCGGACCCGTCGCGGGTCGACGTGTTCGAATCGTGGCGGCAGCGGGTGGGCGACGGCGACCCGGCGCGCGTGCTGGCGGCGACGTTGAGCCTGGTCGAACGCGTGCCCGGCGAGGCGCGTGCGATCGTCGGCGTGCTGCTCGATAACCGGGGCGATGTGCAAGCCTTGTTAAACACGATCGCCACGCTCGACGAAGCGTCGCGCGACAAGGCGTCGACGTTGTACGTGCGCGGCATGTGCCAGGCTTACTTGGGCGAGCTGGATCGGGCCGAAGCTTCGCTCGACGCCGTGCTCGACCGCGACCCGGATTATGCGCCTGCGCTGCTGGCGATCGTGGACCTGGCGGTGCGAAGGGGCGAGCACGACAAGGCGTTGGCGATCATCCGTTCACACAGCACCGACGAAATGCCGCGCCTCAAGCTCTACCACGTGGTGGTGTTGCAGCAGAAGGCGACCCTTGCGTTGCGCACGGGCCAGGCCGACCAGGCGCTCGCGGTGCGGCGGCAAGCGATGGGCATGGTCGACGAGTTGATCGCCGCCGACCCGGAACAGGGCGAGTACCGCATGGCCAAGGCCGGGTTGCTCCGGGGCGCGAAGGACTTCGCGGGCGCCGAGCGTGAGTTGCTGGCGATACTGAACCGCGATTCGAAGTACGAGCCGGCTTACGAGCTGCTGTTCACCGTGTACGAGAAGGACCTTGCCGACCGGGATAAGTTCGCGCAACTGTTGGGTCGGGCGCGGCGGTCGGCGCCGAACGCGCGCATCACGCGGCTACGGGTCGCGCAGGTGCACCGCTACCGCAGCGAGTTCAGCGAGGCCGAGAGCCTGTACCGCTTGCTGTTGCGCGACAACTCACGCGACGGGGCGGCCCTGCGTGACATGGTGCTGCTGTACCAGCAGCAGCAGCGCATGGGCGATGCGCAGGCGTTTTTGGTTGAGCTGCTCGAGCGTGAGCCCGACAACGCGCCCGCGGTCGAGCTGCTCCGCCAGGTGGCCAAGCAGACCGGCGACACCGACGCCTACTACGCGCGGTACGAGGCGTACTTGGGCTTCGTCCGCAACGACATCGACAAGCACCGCAGGCTGGCGCAGCTCTACGCGGAGTGGGGCAAGACGGACCTTCAGGTCGCGGCCCTCGAAGCGGCGCTGGCGATCGACGCGACCAACGCCGAATCGATCTACCTGCAACTCGCGCTGGCGCACCACCAGGCCGAGCGCTTCGACGAGGCGCTGGCCGCGACCGACCAGGCGATCGCGCTCAAGCCGAAGGACGTCGTGGGTTACGCCACGAAGGCTTACCTGCTGATGCAGCAGGAGCGCGGCGACGACGCGGTGGCGCTGCTCGACGACGCGATCCGCGCGGGCACCGCCAACCGCCTGGAGCTGCGCGAGGTGTTGGCCGACGTGCATTTCAAGCTCGGCCGGCTCGACGAAGCGCTGGCGGAGCTCGAGCGTGTGATCGCCGGCTCGCCCAAACGCAAGGTGGCGTTGCGCTACCGCCAGGCGAACTACGCGTACGGCGACCCGCCGCGTGCCGAGGGTTACTTGAAACAGGTGCTCGCGCTCGACCCGGATCACGTGGGCGCGAACAACGACCTGGCGTACGCGTGGGCCGAGGAGGACCGCAACCTGGCGAAGGCCGAGCAGATGGCGCGGAAGGCCGTCAGCGCCGAGCCGACGCGCCCGGCGTACATCGATTCGCTGGGCTGGGTGCTGTACAAGCGGGGCCGGTTCGTGCGGGCCGCGGCGTTGTTGCAAAAGGCGTACGAGCTGCCCGACGGCAAGGACGCGGTGATCATCGATCACTACGGCGATGCGCTGTGGCGTGCGGGCATGCAGGCCCAGGCCGAGGCACGTTGGCGCGAGGCGCTGGCCACGTTCGACCAGCGCACGACCGACCAACCCCTGCTCGCCGATGAGCAGACGCTGCGCCGCGCCCTCGAGGCCAAGCTCGAAGCGGTCGAGGCCGGCCGCCAGCCGCCCATCGCCACCGTGCCGACGGCGGTCGAGGAAGACGAGCCGCCCGACCCGCCGCTGCCGGGCGTGCAGTAAGCTCATATCCATTACAATCAACACCCCGCACGACGCCAAACCCGGGCGCGCGTGGTTTTAAGGAACACGGAGGATCACATGGCCGGTCACAGCAAGTGGGCGAACATCAAGCACCGCAAAGCCCGTCAGGACGCCAAGCGCGGCAACGCCTGGAGCAAGTGTTCCAAGGCGATCATCGTCGCCGCCAAGAACGGCGGCGGCGACCCGGAGATGAACCTCACCCTTCGCTACGCCATCGAAGAGGCCAAGGCCGCCAACATGCCCAAGGACACGATCGCCAAGGCGATCAAGAAGGGCACCGGCGAGCTCGAGGGCGAGAGCTACGAAGAGGCGACCTACGAGGGCTACGGGCCCAACGGCGTGGCGGTGTTCGTCGAGTGCTTGACCGACAACCGCTCACGCACCGCGCCCGACGTGCGCCACATCTTCTCCAAGCACGGCGGGAACCTCGGCACCGACGGCTCGGTCGCGTTCGTGTTCGATTCGAAGGGTCTGATCACGATCAAGAAGGACGCGGCCGACGAAGAGAAGATCATGGAGGTCGCGCTCGAGGCCGGCGCCGACGACGTGACCGACGAGGGCGACTGCTGGCAGGTGCTCACCGCGCCCGGCGACTTCCACGCCGTGAAGACCGCGATCGACGCCGCGGGCCTGGCCACCGAGGTCGCCGAGCTGACCATGATCGCCAACAACACCGTCGCCTGCGCGGGCGCCGATGCGCAGAAGGTGTTTAACCTGATCGAGGCGTTGGAGGAATGCGACGACGTGCAGAAGGTGCACACCAACGCCGACATCCCCGAGGAAGAACTCAACGCGCTCGCCGGCGGCTAGCCGGCGGCATACCTGCCGCCGGTCCGGGACCGGCACCAAGTATGGTGCCGGCTAACCTCATCGGGGCGGGGCGATCGGTGAGGTTCACAGCACCCGCATGATCACCGCGATCATCGCGAACACCATGGCCACGCTGCCCATGAGCACGCCGTACACGACCAGGAACGCGAACCAGGGCGGCACGTCTTCGATCCACTCGCCGTCTTCGTAGTGTGGGTTGTGGTGGAACAGGCCCATACCACATTATCCCGCCGCGCACGGGCCGATCGCGGGGAAAAACGTGATTATGCCGGTTTCGGTTCGTTCGTCGGGGGCCTTGCCGATCGGGGCGCTGCGCACGCCGATTACTTGCCGTAAAGGAACAGCACCGCTTCGTCGAAGCGGTCGGCCCAGTCGGGCTCGCGGTTCTCATCGGGCGCCGCTTCGATCCACAGGTACTGTTCGCCGGCGGTCATGCCCGCTTGCTTGAACGCCTCGGCCAGCTCCTTGACGTCGACCACGCAGCGCACTTGGTTCAGCTTCAACGCCAGCGCGTTCAGGTCGCCGAGCATTTCGACCTTACCGTCCCAGTCCCACGGGTTGAACGCGATCACGTGGCCGAACGTTTGCGGTTGGGTCGCGGCGGCGTGCAGCGCGGCGATCGCGCCCAAGCCCGCGCCGCCCACGGCGGTGTGCGCCCGGTCCGGCATCGTGCGGTAACGCGAATCGATGAACGCCTTGACCTCCGTGGCGATCATCTTCGCGTGCAGTTCGCCCCGCCCGCCGCCGTCGGCCGTCGCGGCCTTGGGCACGAACTCGAACGCGCGGTCGGGCGAGTTGTACACGCCCACCACGATGATCGGCTCGACGTTGCCCGCCGCGATCAGCGTCTGCAGCGTTTCGTCGACGCGCCACTCGTTGCCGTTGTACGACGTCGACTCGTCCATCAGGTTCTGCCCGTCGTGCATGTACAGCACCGGGTAGCGCGCACCGCTTTCGTCGTAGCCCGGCGGCAGGTACACCACCAGGTCGCGGTCGAGCTCGAGCAGCTTGCTGCGGAACAGCTTGTGCATGCGCACGTCGCCGGTCACCGTGATCCGGCCGGGCACGCTCAGGCCCCTGTCGCGCCACGCGGCGACGGTGATGTCGACCTCGGCCTCGCCGTCGACGACGAGCGGGCGGTCTTCGATGTCCTTGTCGTCCTCGGTGGTTTCTACGGTGCCCCACGTGCCGCGCGTGACCTTGTAGCCGTACTTGATGCCGCTGAGCACGTGCACGTCGCAGTGGTACGCGCCGTCTTCGCCGCGCACGAGCGCCACGCCCGCGCCGTCCCAGTTGCCCAGGTTCGGCGAGCTGCCCGACAGGTACAGCACCTGGTCTTCGGGCGTGCCCTCGGGCACGTGCACGCGCACGTGCACGGTGACTTCCTTGGCCTGCTCGCTCAGCTCGCGCAGCCGGTCGGCTTCGTTCTTCGCGTTCAGCGCGTACATCGCCAGCAGCGCGATCACGCCCAACGCCACAACCACGATGATGCTGACAGATGTGGCCACGGTCTTCTTCATGTCATGCCTCCGTCGAATGGTGAGACCTGGCCCGGACCGGCCACCATTATAAGCACCACGCCGCGCGCAGCGTTAGCGGTTTCGCCGAAAACCGGGCGAAACGTGGCGTTTAACAGCGTTTAACAGAGCCGGGTCGCGTTAGCCCGCGGCGCTGTCGGCGGTGGGGCCGTACGTCTCGGGCACCGGCACGTCGATCAGGCGCAGGTACACCCCGAGCTGCGCGCGGTGGTGGATGGTGTGGTTGATCAGCATCATGCGGATCACGTTCTGCCGGGGGCACTGCATGGCGACCTGCCCGTTCATCGTCATCGTCCACGTCGCGCCCATCGCCCCGTCGGAAACCTCGGCGATCTTGGCCAGCGCCGCGGCGAGGTTGGCGTCGTGCTTGGCGAGCAGGTCGTCCTTCGCCTCGGCCACGTAGGGCGTCCACTGCGCCGGGTCGAAGTCGAAGTCGTCGGTGTCGGTCATGCTGCCGATCCAGCTGAAGGTGTCGACGATGTGCGAGGCGACCTGGCGGATGCTGAACGACTTGTCGTGGGCCTTGAACTCCCACCGGTCTTCGTCGATGACCTCGAGCATGGCGCGCGTGGCGTGCGAGTCCTGTTCGATCTCGGCGCAGAGCTGTTGGGCGATGGTCATGGCGACCTCCCTTGGTGTGGGTGTGATGCCACAAGCATACCGCCCACGCGTGCGTGAGGAAAAGCAGAAACACCCGCGTCGGGGCGGCTTCAATCCCGGCGGAACTTGCCCCGCAGCAGGCGCTGGTCGTCGTACCACAGCTCGACGGCGTCGCCGTGGGCCACGGTGGGCACCTCGTGGCCGTCCTCGGTGGTCAGCTTCTCGCGGGCCGATCCGTTGTGTACCGCGAAGGCATGCACGAACGACTCGCCGATGTTGATCACGACCGCCGTGCCGTCGGACAGCTTCAGGCCCTTGAGCTTGATCTTCATCTTGGCGCTGCCGTCGCCGTAGTGCTTGACCTCGACCTCGCCGCGGTTGCGGCGTTTGAACAAGCCCTTGTCGAGCGTGAACAGGTCGGCCTCGTAATCGGCGGTGACTTGCTTGAAACCCATGCGATGCTCCGGCAACTCGGCGCGACCCAAGCCGGCGACGCGCGACGGCGTCGGTAGTCGGCGTATTGTAACGATTTTGCGCCGGGCCGCCGTCGGTTAATCGGTCTTGATCTCGACGGGGTGGTCGGACTCCAGCATCGCCGCGAGGCGGGCGCGGTTGGATTGCTCTTTCGGCTGATCCCGGTCTTCGTCGCCTTGCGCCTCAGACGCGGGCTTGGCGGCCTTCTTCTTGATCGAGCCGTCGGTGTTGACGTCGTCGAAGTTGACCGACACCCGCCGCGACACGCCCCGCTCGGGCATGGTCACGCCGTACAGCGTGTCGGCCGCCTGCATCGTGCGCTTGTGGTGCGTGATAACGATGAAGTGCGACTGGTCGAGGAAGCCGTGGATCACGTTGCAGAAGCGTTCGACGTTGGCCTCGTCGAGCGCGGCGTCGACCTCGTCGAGCACGCAGAACGGGCTGGGCTTCGAGCGGAAGATCGACAGCAGCAGGGCGACGGCGACCATGGTCCGCTCGCCGCCCGACAGCAGGTTGATCGACTGAGGCTCCTTGCCGGGCGGCTTGGCGATGATCTCCACGCCCGACTCGAGCCAGTCGACGTTGCCCTCCTCGTCGGGGATGAGGTTGATGTTGGCCCGTCCGCCGCCGAACAGCTTGCGGAACATCCCGTCGTTGCCCGCGAAGTGGTCGCGGATCGTCTCGAACGCCTCCTGGAAGCGCGTGCGGCACTCGTTGTCGAGGTGCTCGATCAGGTCGATCAGCTCGCCGCGCGCCTTGTCGATGTCGGCCACCTGGTCGCCGAGGTCGCTCTCGCGGCCCTCGAGCTCGGCCAGCTCGCCGATCGCGTCGAGGTTCACGTTGCCCAGCCGGTCGAGCTTGCGGGTCAACTCGTCGATCTCGGCCTTGACCGCGTCCCAGTCGGTCTCGGTGTCGGGCTCGTAGGTGTCGTACGCCTCGGCGACGTCGAGCGACAGGTTCTCGTGGGCGCGCTGGCGGACGCCGTCGATCCGCACGTCGATCTCGCGCTGCGTGATCTGCGTCTCGTGCACGCGCTGGTCGATCTGCTCGGCGGCGCGCCGGTGCTCGGTAACCGCGCCGTTGTGCTCGGCGACGCGCCGGCCGGCGGCGTCGATCTGTTGCTGGAACGTCGAAAGCTCTTCATCGTAACCGGCGACCTGCTCGTCGGCGACGGCGATCTGCTCGTCGGCCTCGGCGGTCTGCCGTTCGAGGTCGGCGATGCGTGAGCGGTGGTGTTCGACCTGTTGGTCGAGTTCGTTGCGCACACGCCGGGCGTCGGCCCGCGCGATCTCCAGCTGCCGCAGCTGCTTCTGCTCGGCGGTGACCTGCTCGGCGAGCTTGCCCGCGTCGACGCGCGCCTGCGTGAACGCCTCCTGCGCCGCCTCGGCCGCCGCCTCGTACTGCGCGATCTGCTGTTCGAGTGTTTCGACGCGCGCCTTCGACTCGGTTGATTCTGTTTCGAGCTGCGCCACCTGCTCGGTGTGCTCGTGGCGTTTACTGTCGGCCTCGGTCAGCTGGCGGTGGATCTTCTCGACCTCCGCGCTGATCACGGGCTGCTCGGTCTCGATGCGCTGGATCGACGCGACGACCTGTTCGAGCTTGCTGGTCAGCTCGACCTTGGCGGTCGACGCCTCGTAGATCGCCTGCCGCAGGTCCTGCTGGGTCTTCTCGTAGTGCGCCGCCCGGTCCGACAGCAGCGTCAGCTCGGTCTGGTCGGCGTTGATGTGGTAGTCGAGCTCGTTGATGCGCTCGGCGAGGTCGGCCAGCTCGCTGCGCCGGCTGATCAGGCCCGCACCGGCGGCCTCGTGCATGGGCCCGACGATCACGCGGCCGTCGGCTTCGAGCACCTCGCCGGTTTTGGTGACGAACCGGCAACCGGCCGGTGTGCTGCGCCGCACGCGCTTCGCGTCGTCGAGCGTTTCCACGACGTAGGTGCGCCCCAGCAGCTTCCACACCAGCGGGCCGAGCGTCGGTTCGTAGGTGATGAGCTGCGCGATGGGCGTGCAACCCACCCCGGCGTGCCGGCCGGGCGCAAACGCGGGCATCTGGTCGACGGCCAAAAACGTCACCCGGCCCGAAAGCGAATCGGCCAGCACCTCGCTCTTTTGCAAGTCGCCGAGCCGGTCGATCACCAGCGCCTGCTGGTACTCGCCGAGCGCCGCTTCGACGATCGTCGCGTCGGCCACGTCGGCGTCGATCAGCTCCGCGAGCAGGCCGCGCACGAAACCGAACGCGCCCTCGCCCTCGTCGGTGGCCTTGCGGGCGAGCACGGCCTTGACCGCCTCGTCGACGCCCGATTGCGTGCGCTCGAGCTCGTCGAGCGTGGTCCACCGGCTGTGCAGGCCCGAACGCTGTTCCTTGTGCTCGGCGAGCCGTTCGGTGAGCTTGCGCTGCTCGCTCGACAGCTCGTCGGCCGCGGCCTTCTGCTCGTCGAGCTGGGCGGTCTCACGCTCGATTAGCGCGTTGGCTTGGTCGAGCTGGGCCCGGTGTGTGTCGCGGCCCTGAAGCAGACGCTCCAGCTCGCCGCCCAACTCGTCGGCGCGGCTGGTCAACTGGTCGCGGTGGCCGATCAGGTGCTTGGCCTGCTGGTCGATCGAGTTGATCTGGTTGGTCAGGTCCGCCGTCGCCCGCAGCAGGTTGACGATGCCGGCCTTCTCGTCTTCGAGCTGGTTGTTGGCCTCGTTCAAATCGTGTTGGCGGGCCCGCTGCTCGGTCGACGCCGCGGCGATGCGCCCCTCGGCCGCGTCGAGGTCGGCCTGTAGCTGTTCGAGCGACGCCTCGTTCTGTTCGATCTGCTGTTGCAACTGGTCGGCGCGCTCGGCGAGCTCGCCGCGCCGCTTGCCGTCACGCCCGATCTGCGCGTTCAGCTCGTCGATGTTCGATAGCGTAAACGTCTTGCGTTGCTCGGCCTGGTCGCGCTGCGATTGCAGCTGCAACCGCCGGTTCTCCAGCTCACGCTGGCGCGACACGAGGCGCTGCCGCTCGGCCTCGGCGGCGTTGCGCTGCTCTTCGGCGACCGCCAGCTGCTGCATCGATTCGCGCCGGTTGCTCTCCGCCTCCGCGAGCTCGGCCTGAAGCTCGCCGGCCTTCGTCCTCAGCTCGTGGTACTCTTGCAGCACGTAGCTCAGCCGCAGCTCGGTCACGCGCGCCGTGTACTCCTGGTACGTCCGCGCCCGACCGGCCTGCACCTTGACGCTGCGCAAACGCCGCTGCACCTCTTCGAGCTTGTCCTTGCAACGCAGCAGGTTCTGCTCCGTGCGGTCGAGCTTGCGCAGCGACTCCTTCTTGCGCTGCTTGAACGTGGTGATGCCCGCGGCCTCTTCGAAGATCACGCGCCGCTCGGCCGGCTTGCTCACCAGCATCGCGTCGACCTTGCCCTGCTCGATGATCGAGTAGGCGTTGGCGCCGATGCCCGTGTCGTAAAACAGCTCGCGGATGTCGCGCAGGCGCGACTTGTTCTTGTTGATCAGGTACTCGCTGGTCCCGTCGCGGTAGAGCTGGCGGGTGACGACCACCTCGCCGGCGTCGATCGGCAGAAACCGCGTGCCGTCTTCACGGGTGGGGTTGTCGAAGTGCAGGCTCACCGACGCCATGCCCGCCGGCTTGCGGGCGGTGGTGCCGTTGAAGATCACGTCCAGCATGGCCCCGCCGCGCAGCGTCTTGGCCGACTGCTCGCCCAGCACCCACTTGATCGCGTCGACCACGTTCGACTTGCCGCAGCCGTTGGGCCCGACGATGCCGACGATCGGCTCGGCGAACTCGATCGCGGTCTTGTCGGCGAAGCTCTTGAAGCCGTTGAGGGTAATACGGGCTAAACGCATGGGTGTGGGTCGACCTCCTGTCGAATCCTGCGGCGCGCTCCCAGCGCCGGGTACTTCGATCATCTTCGTCCGTTCCCCGCCGGGTACGTGAACCTTCGAGCGGCGATGGCGAATTATCGCCCGAAAACGCACATTTCGCAACGGTTAAGTCACAAATTCAGCGCGATTTACCGCACCCGCTCCGCGCGTCACAAACCCCCGTCTTTCAGGCCGATTCTAGTCCCGGGGCGCCGCCCCTTCGGTTTCGGGTCGGCCGCCGGGCGCGCCGGTCTCGGTCCGGGGGATGTCCTGCCGCTTGCGCTGGGTCAGCCGCCGCGTCAGGTCGGTCGGCTGCAGCACCACCGGCGCCTTGATGTGGCCCTGTTTCTCGAGTTCGTAAAGCGTTCGCACCACCTGGCTGTAGCTCAGGTTGTAGCCGTGCATCGTGTCCATGTGGTTCGGTTCGTGCGCCAGCAGCAGCACCAGGTTGGCCACGGTCGGCGCGATGCGGTCGGTTTCCCCGCGTGTGCGTTTGGCGTCGCGGTAGCGCACCGCGGCGAACTGCTCGTCCTCGTTGTAACGCAGCATCAGTTCCAGCTGGCTGTGCACGAACAGCGTGGGCCGGCGGAAGCTCAGCATGTCGTCGAAGATCACGATGCGCGGCGCGTCCTGCCGCGTGACATAAATCATCGGCTTGCTCGATTGCACGAGCAGCAGGTCGAGCTTCTCGCCGAACGAACGCACCTTCACCGACGCGTCGCCCACGCGCGACAGCGCGTCGCACGCGGTCAGGCGGACCAGCACGTCGTCGCTGTCGAGCAGGTCGCGCAACTGGATCGCCAGGCGGAAGTCGTCCACGCGGGTCGCCAGCAGGGCCCCGAGGTACGCCGTCGCCCGTTCGCCCGTGCCGGCCCGCGCCTCCTTGGCGATCCGGTACAGCGGCTCGGCGGTCTTCGGGTCGCCCAGCCGGGCGCCGGTCTCCAGCGCCGCGAGGCGCACGACCGGGTCGGCGTGCTCGTAGTGCTCGCGCAGCAGCGGCAACACGCTCCGGCCCATGCCCTCCCACGCCAGCACGATCCGTGACACGTGGCGCTGGTTCTCTTTTTCTTCGAGACGCTCCAGCAGCATCTGCGCCGTGGCGCGGTTGAAATCGATCGTCGGGTTCATGTACAGGTGGCTGGCCAGCTCCAGCAGGCGCGTCGGGTCGGCCTTGTGGCGCGTGGGCACGTTGATCGCGATGGCCTGGTCGTTCTTCGCCACGGCCATGGGGAACTTGTCGGGCTGCATGTGCTCGAACTTGTTGTTCAGCCGGTCGGCGATGTCGCGGCACCGCCGGTAGCTCGGCTGGTTCAGCACGAAGTTGAGCGGGCGGTCGCGCGTGACGATGCCGCCGCCGATGACCCGGCCGACGCGCGAGCCGCCCGAGCCGCTGAGCACCGCGTCCGGGTCGATCTGCACGAACGGGTTGATGAACAGCTCCCCGCGCCCCACCGCCAGGGGGTGCGAGGTCGGTCGGCCGGGGCTCAGCGTGCCGATGCGCAGCTCGGTCGTGTAGAGCTTGCCGCCGACCAGGCTGCTCGTCTCGTTGTCCTGCGGCAGGGGGGTGACGACGATGTCGAACCGCGTGCCCTTGGTCGCGCCCGGCGGGATGATGCCCTCGACCATCACCACGGTCGTGTTGCGCGAGTTGAGCATCCGCATCGGCGAGAGGTCCGCGTAGTCCCCGCGCCCGATGCCGTGGCGGGCCATGTCGTTGAGCATCCACTGCCGGATCGACGGCGGCACCGAACCGCTGCCGGTCCCGTTGAGGTTGTGGACCAGGCCGATGCCGCTGACGACCGTGGGCCGGTAGCCGGCCACGTTGGTCATCGAACCGATCGTGGTCTTCAAAAAGTCGGGCCCGGTGTAGGTTGGCGGCGGCGGGGCGTCGGGCCTACGCACCACGGTCTTGCTGCAACCGGCGAGCCCCATGGCCACGACGAAGCAGAGGGACGCCAACGCGATAAGAGTGGGTTTGTGTCGTTTCATATGTCATGCGATCCGGTTAGCGTGGGTTTGGCTCGCGGCGGGAGGGCCGGTGGGCCGCGGGCTGGTATTGTAACGCAAGTCGGCGTCGTGATTAAGGTTCATTTTTGGCCGGCCCCATCAGGCCCGTTGGGCGTGTAGGAGCGACGCCGCGCCTTTCAATACCCGGCCGCGTGGCCGTCTTTGCGGGATTCGCTGGCGCCGATGTACCGGCCCGCCGCGTCGTCGCGTTTGATGGCCTGGTAGCCCCCGAAGCCGGACGTGCCCCGGCGGACGCGGTGGCCGAGGGCCTCGAGCGCTTCGACCAGCGCATCGGGGTAGCCCGGCTCGAGGTACACGGTGCCGCCGTCGGTCATCGTGCCGCCGGTGGGTTGCGACGAGCCGGCGTGTCGTACGCGCGGCGCATCGCCCGCGGCTTGCAGGTCCATGCCGAAGTCGATGTGGTTGACCAGCACCTGCACGTGCCCCTGCGGCTGCATCGCGCCGCCCATCACGCCGAAGCTCATCACGGGCCGGCCGTCTCTCGTGACGAACGCGGGGATGATCGTGTGAAACGGCCGCTTGCCCGGCGCGTACGTGTTGAAGTGGCCGGGCGCGAGGTTGAACAGCTCGCCGCGGTCTTGCAGCACGAAGCCCAGGCCGGGCGGGGTCATGCCCGAACCCATGCCGCGGTAGTTGCTCTGGATCAACGAGACCATGTTGCCGTCTTGGTCGGCGGTGGTCAGGTAGACCGTGTCGCCCGGTTCGAGCGCGAGGTCGCCGGCGGGGTAACGCTGGGCGGCGCGGTGGGGGTCGATCAGCTTGCGCCGCTCGGCCGCGTATCCCTTGCTGATCAGCTGCGCCACGGGGATGCGGTTGAACTCGGGGTCGGCATAAAACTTGGCGCGGTCCTCGAACGCCAGTTTTTTTGCTTCGATCAGCAGGTGCGTGTACTCGGCGCTGCCGAAGCCCATCGACTTGATGTCGTAGGCCTCGAGGATGTTGAGCATCTGCAGCGCCGCGATGCCTTGGCCGTTGGGCGGCAGCTCCCACACGGTGTGGCCGCGGTACGTGGTCGACACGGGTTCGACCCACGTCGAGCGGTGCGCGGCGAGGTCTTCTTCGGTGAGGTAACCGCCGTTCGCTTTCATGTATTCGGCGATGACGCGTGCGATGTCGCCCTTATAAAAAGCGTCGCGGCCACCGGCGGCGAGGGCTTCGAGCGTGTCGGCCAGCGCGGGGTTGCGGAAGGTTTCACCCGCGCGCGGGGCGCGGCCGCCGGGCATGAACGTCTGGGCAAAGTTGGGGTAATCTTTCAATGAGCGCACGCTCGCCCGCCAGTGGCCGGCGATGACGGGCGTGAGCTCGAAGCCCTCGCGCGCGTGGCGGATAGCCGGCGCGAGCACGTCGGCCATGGGCAGCTTGCCGAACCTGTCGTGCAGCTCGAACCAGCCGTCGACGCAGCCGGGCACGGTCACGGGCAGGGGGCCGAGCGCGGGTATCTTTTTCAGGCCGCGCTTGGCGAACGCGTCGCGTGTCAGCGATTTCGGCGAGCGGCCGGAGGCGTTGAGGCCGTACAGCTTTTGGGTTTCGGCGTCCCACACGATCGCGAACAGGTCGCCGCCCAGCCCGCAGCCGGTGGGCTCGGTCAGCGCGAGCACGGCGTTGGCGGCGATCGCCGCATCGACCGCGTTGCCGCCGCGCTTGAGGGTGTCGATCGCCGCTTGGGTGGCCAGCGGCTGGCTGGTGGCGGCCATGCCGTGCGGCGAGACGACCGGCCGGCGGCGCGGGTGGTCGGCTTGCGCGTTCGGGTCGCTGGCGATGCACATCACGGCGAGGCCTGTCAGCAGGAGCTTGGTCATGGTTCGGCGTTTCTCGTTTGGGCGGCGCCCATCATAAGCAAAAAGCCCGGCGTTGGCCGGGCTTTTCAGGGCAGGGTCGTGTTGTGACACGCGAGCTGGCGTCGACGTGCGAAGCGTGTGCGCTCAGAAGACCTGAGAGCCGCCGCCCTCGCCTGAGCTGTCGCCGCCTTCGATGCCCGCCGCGATGTTCGCGGCGTCGGAGAACCAGCCGACGATCGTGTCGGCGTTTTCGGTGTAGGTGGTCGACATGCCCTGGGTGCGGATGTTGTAGGGCACCATGTCGCGCAGCTTGGTGAACGAGACGGAGCCGTCGAGGAAGCTGGTGTTGCCGCCCACGGCGTCGGTGGCGGTCATCGCGTCTTTATCGCCGGCGTAGATCAGGCCGCTGGGGCCGTGCGCGTACGACGAGTGCGTCGGCGAGGGGAACCTGGTGCCGCGTTCGTTGAGGTCGGCGCTGACGGCGGTGGTCGCGCCGTCCGACATGGTGTGCGCCACGCGCCAGGCGCTCATGCCGTGGTCGCCGCTGAGCGGTTTCCAGAAGAAGTTCGACCCGTTCGATTCGGGGTCCCAGATCTTCTTGCCGCTGGGGTTCGCCCACGCGGCGCGGCCGCCCAGCAGGTAGTAGCCCAACCGGACGCGCGGGATATTCGTGAACTCGTCGGGGCGGACATCGACCAGTTCCTTCGAGCTGGTGTCGCTGAGCATGAAGTTGGTCACGTCGGACCGCCCCTTGCGGTTGGGGCAGTTGAACTGCTCGAGTTCCACGCCGGCTTCCACGAGGGTCTGGTACATGTAGCTGTTGATCCAAGAGGCGTGGTCGTTGCCGACGTTCTTCTTGAACGCGTCGCGGAGCTTGGTCGGGTTGCGGTCGATCTGGGCCTGGGACGGGTGGAACTTGCCGTCGCGGTCGTCGGCGATCATGAACTGGGTCTGCGCCAGCCCACGGTTGTTGCTGCCGCAGACGCTGCGCGACGCGAGCTCCTTGGCCTTGGAGATCGCCGGCAGGAGGATGCTCAGCAGCAGGGCGATGATCGCGATGACGACGAGTAGTTCGACCAGTGTGAACGCGCGGGTTTGGCGACGCATCTCGGTGCTCCGGTGGGGGAAGTCGTTTTGGGCGGGTTAACCGCTTGCCTTTCGTGTACTTAAGTCAGTTGCGCCACGGGGGCGTTCGTTAGCAGGCATTGCGGAAAAATGTGCACAGGCCCCAACTTCTTTGATCGCAGGCGATTATCGAGCGGCGGGGCAGGCGGCTCGGGGCCCCGTCACCACGCGATCAAGCCCCGCTTGCCGGCAGCGGGTCGGCGGCGGTTGGTCTTGCGCATGATGGCAGGCGCCGGATCGTGTTTACAGGTCGATCGCCTCGCCGCTGAGCAGTTGGTAGGCCTCGGTGTAGCGGCGCATGGTCTTCGCGATCACCTCGTCGGGCAGCGCGGGGCCGGGGGGCGTCTTGTCCCACTGGCCGTTGTCGCACAGGCCTTGCAGGTAGTTGCGCACGATCTGCTTGTCGAAGCTGTTCTGGTCGCGGCCGGGCTCGTACTCGTCGGCGGGCCAGAAGCGCGACGAGTCGGGCGTGAGCACCTCGTCGATCAAAATCGGCTCGTCGCTCGAACCGTCCAGCGGGATGCCCCACTCGAACTTGGTGTCCGCGAGGATGATGCCGCGTTGCTCGGCGTACGCCCGGCCCTCGGTGTAAATCTTCAGGCTCAGGTCGCGCAGCTTGGTCATCAGGCCCTCGCCGACGATCTCGCACGCCTGGGCGAAGCTGATGTTCTCGTCGTGGCCCTCTTCGGCCTTGGTCGACGGGGTGAAGATCGGCTGCTCGATCTTGCTGCACTGCTGGAGCCCGGCGGGAAGCTCGATGCCGCAGACGGTCTGCGATTGCTGGTACTCCTTCCAGCCCGAGCCGGCGAGGTAGCCGCGCACGATGCACTCGATCGGCACGACCTCGGCCTTGCGGCCGATCATGATGCGGCCGACGAGCTGGGCACGCTGCTCGTCGCTCAGGCCGGGGATGTCGGCCGGGTCGGTCGAGACCAGGTGGTTGGGCACGAGGTCGGCGAACCGCTCGAACCAGAAGTTGCTGATCTGGGTGAGCACGACGCCCTTGCCGGCTAGGCCGTTGGCCATGATCACGTCGAACGCGCTGACGCGGTCGGAGGCGACGATGAGCAGGCCCGGCGAGCCGTCGGGCAGGGGTGTGTCGTAGATGTCGCGGACTTTGCCGCTACGGCGGTTGGGCAGGGGCAGGTCGGTGGTCATCACGGCGGCGGTTGCGGCGGGCACGGGACGCTCCTTGGCTAAAAAAGTTCGAGGATCGATCGGCGACGCCCGAGTTTAGTGCTTGAACGGGCCGAGTTCCAGCGGATTCAAACGGGAGGGGCCGATTTCATTCGCGTCGATCTGCCCCAGCGATTAACATGAACCGGCGAGATGCCTTGATGGAGAAAAAGCGACCGGCCAAGCCCGCCAGCCCCCGGTATCATCTATATTTTCATAGGGTCGGGCCGAGCGCCAGATGCGGTCATGTTGAAGTTTCAGGTCTGTGGCTTAGAGTCGGGTGAGGCGCCATTCGTGTTGCGCAACGCGCACCTGGTCGGTGCGGACTACATCGGTGTGCGCAGCAACATCCAATACGAAGACGGCGCCATCAACTGCCAGAAGCGCACCACCGGGCCCGCCGCCCTCGCCCTGCAGGTCGAGGTGCCCGAGGTCGGCGAGATGACGCTGCAGACCTGCCTGCTGCCCGACCGCGTCGAGCCCTACATCCTCACCCTCGAACTCGCCCGCCACCGGTTGATGCTGCTGTTGAGCAAGCAGGAAGACTGGATGATGTTCGACCTGCCGCTCGACCACCCGGCGATGAAGCGGGCGGCCACGGCCAAGTCGCTCTTCGTCGAAGCGCTGAACAGGATCAACGAGCCCGAAGAGGCCCACCGCCTGAGCATGGACTGCCTCGCCGCCGCGATCGACGCCTCCGAAGAGCTCGCCCTCGCCCACGCCGAGCTGCTCTACCGCCGCCGGCTCGAGGCCGGCCAGTTCCACCGCGGCGTGTTCGGCTGCGGCGTGGGGCTCGCCCAGGCCACCGACCCCATCCGCTCTTCGCTGCAATCGAACTTCGACTACATGGTGCTGCCGTTGCCCTGGTGCCAGCTGCAACCCACGGAAGACTCGTACGACTGGACCGCCGCCGACAGCTGGGCCGAGTGGGCCTTCCGCAACCGCATGCCCATCCTCGCCGGCCCGGTGCTCAGCTTCGACCGGGGCGTGGCGCCCGACTGGCTGGCCGTGGTCGAACACGACTACGAAACCATGCGCGACGTGCTTTACGAGCACGTCGAGAAGGTCGTCACGCGCTACCGCAACGTGGTGACGCTGTGGAACGTGGTCAGCGGCCTGCACGCCAACGCGGGCTTCGACTTCACCCTCGACCAGCTGATGGACCTGACGCGCATGGCCGTGCTGCTGATCAAGAAGGTGCAGCCCAGCGCCAAAACGCTCGTCGAAGTCACCCAACCGTTCGGCGAGTACTACGCGTGCAACGCGCGCTCGATCCCGCCGATGATCTACGCCGACATGGTGCTTCAGGCCGGCATCCCCGTCGATGCGTTCGGCGTCCGGCTGCTCATGGGCCGGCCCACCGACGGCCAGTACACGCGAGACCTGATGCAGGTCAGCGCCATGCTCGACCGGTTCAACGGCCTGGGCAAGCCCGTGCACGTGACCGCCGCGGCCGTGCCCAGCGAGCCGATCGGGTTTGAACCCGAACCGATGGTCAACGGCCCCGAGGGCAACGCCAAGGGCACGCCCGTCCACCCGCCCGACGGCAACTCCGGCTACTGGCGCAAGCCCTGGTCGCCGCTCGTGCAGAGCCACTGGCTCGAGGCCTTCTACCACATCGCGCTGAGCAAGCCGTACATCGATTCGGTGGCCTGGCTCGACTTGGCCGACCACGACCAGACCCTGCTGGACCACGGCGGGCTGGCCATGGCCGACTTCAAAGCCAAGGGCGCGTTCCAGCGCGTCACCTCCCTGCGAAAGGCGTTGCATGCCGACTCCGCCGCCGCCCGCAACAGCCCGACCAGCGCCTAAGCCCACCGCCGCGGCCCTGCTGTGCGTGACCGTGGCGTTGGTGGGGTGGGTTTCGTTTCATTACGCACGGGTGCCGCACACCGCCGCGCCGCGCACCGACGGGCCGATCTACCGCGTCGACGTCAACGCCGCGCGCGTCGCCGACCTGTTGCACCTGCCCGAGGTCGGCCCGGCCAAGGCCGAGGCCATCCTCGCCGAACGCACCGCCCGCGGCCCGTTCGCCGGGCCCGATGACCTGCGCCGCGTCAAGGGCATCGGCGCGAAGCTGCCCGAACGCCTGGCCGGCTACCTCCGGTTTGAGAACTAGAAGCTTTTCCGAAAAATTCCATTACTCCCTGCAACTCTTGGTTCAAGGCACCGTCTAGGTCTGTGGCTGGCGCGGTGTCAGCTGTTTTCTGGTGCCACGGCATCACTCAATACAGGGAGAGGCGAGATGCGCATCCGGGTTTATTTCACGTTGGGGCTTGTCGGGCTCATGGCTTGGTTTAGTGCGGCCGAGCACAGTTCAGCAGCGATCTACAACCACAACGAAGATGGGCGCAAGACGCGACTCTACATCCCCGACCACCTCACCAACGTGCGCGGCTTGCTCGTGCTGGGCAACTGGGGCTCGGCAGACGCGACCCGCCTGGTCAACCGGCCGCACTACCAGGAGTTTGCGCGGCAGCACGGCTTCGGCTTCCTGCTGACCGGGCACTTCACCGCCATGTACAACCAGGAGCAATACGACGCCTGGCTCTCCCACGTCGACGCCCTCGCCCTCAAGAGCGGGCACCCGGAGATCGTCCACGCCCCCTTGGCGCCCATCGGCTTCTCCAACGGCGGCAGCATGTCCTACAACTTCAACATCTTCGCGCCCGAAAAAACCATCGGCTTCGTCATCAACAAGTCGATGGGCATTGCCAACGACCTGCCCGGTGATGCATCTCTGAAGACGCCGGGGCTGTTCATCACCGGCGAACTCGACTCGGAGTTCACCAGCCAGTACGCCGAGCAGGTGTTTCTCAACAACCGCGCTCGCAACGCACCGTGGGCGTGGATCGAGATCCAGAACAAGGGACACCAGAGCGGCGAACTGGAACTGATCCTGCCGTTCATGTCCGAGCTGATCCGGCGGCGTTACCCCAAGGATCAGCACCCGACCGCGACCTCCGGCGTGACACTGCGCGACGTCAACGAAGAGGACGGCTGGCTCGTCGATCAGAACACCTGGCGGTCGGGCCTGACCGACGTCTACGCCTACGGCGATGCGCCCGTGGACCCGACGCAACTCGGTTGGCTGCCCAGCCAGGGCCTGGCCAACGCCTACCGGGCCGTGAGCACATACGACAAGCTGGCCGTGCTCTCGTCGCCCGGGTTGAACGTGATCGAGGAAGACGGACCGATCGAACTGGAGTTCCAGGTCGAACTGCCCGGCGCGGAATGGCATTTCCTCGAGGTCTTCGACGGGGCACGGCGTGTCTATTTCGAAGAGCAGAAGGACATCATCGTCTTCGAACCCGAAGCGGTGGCTATCCCCGCGGGCGTTCCGATCCGGCCGTTCGCCCTCGAACTCGACGGCGGGTTCCACACCCTCACCGCGCTGGTCACCATGGACGACGGCACGGTGCACACGTCCAATCTGTCGACGTGGCTCATCGCGCCCGAGCCGGCGAGCGGCGTGATGCTGTTGTGCCTGTCGGCGCTGCTCTGTCGCCGCAGAAGGTTAACGGCTTAGCGTGCTCAGGCTGGCCGGTGGCCGGCCGGTAGGGCCCGGTCGCCGAACGTGCGGCGGACAAAACCCTGCACGGCGTCGGCGTGCTGGTGGAGGTCGGCCTCGAGTTGGGCCGCGGCGGGAAGGTCGGCCCGGTCGGCGTAACCCAGCCGGCGCGCGAGGTAGGTCAGGTCGGCGGTGCCGGCCTTGGGCACGACCAGGTCGGTCGCGTTGCCCCGCAGCATCCGCAGGCCGTTGATCAGCCGGCGGTAGAAGTCGTAGCCGGCCCGCAGCCGGTCGGCGTCGTCGGCCCCGAGCACGCCCGCGTCGCGCAACGCCCCGATCGCCTCGTGCACACGCGGCGTCCGCACACCCGGGTGAGCGCCGCCGTGCCGCACCTGCAATGTTTGCACCGCGTACTCCACGTCCACCAGCGCCCCCAGCGAATACTTGGCGTTGAACCGCAGCCCGCCCGCCTTCTGACGGTGCTGCATTGCGCGCATTTCCCACAACTGCTCCAAATCGATCGGCCCCGACTCGTAAACCAGCTTGTCGCGCAGCGCGCACACCTTCTCGCCCAGCGCCCCGTCGCCGCCGATCGCGCGCAGCCGAACCAGCGCCTGCCGTTCGAACGCCTGCGCATCGCCGCCGGGCGCGTAGTACCGCTCGAACACCTCGCGGTGCGCCGCCAGCGGGGCGTTCTTGCCGTACGGCCGCAAACGGAAGTCCACGCGGAAGATGCCCTCTTGCTTGGCCTCGATCAGGTTCGCCGCCTCGCGCACCAGCGTGTTGAAGAACTCGCCGGCGTGGATCGGCTCGGCGCCGTCGGTCTGGCCCACGCCGTCGTACACGAACATCAGTTCGATGTCGGACGCGTAGCCGAGCGCCTCGCCGCCGAGCTTGCCCAGCCCGAACACCGCCCAGCCGATCACGCGCCTCTCGGCGTCGCGCGGCTGGCCGTGCTTCGTGCGCATCGCCTCGTAGGCCATGTCGAACGCCGCGCCGACCACGGCCTCGGCCAACGCCGTCAACCGCCCGGCGAACGTGCGGAAGTCCGTGTCGCGCAGCACCTGGTCCAGGTCGATGCGGAACACCTCGCGGTTCTTGAACTTGTTCAGCGTCTTGCGCTTCTCGCCGTGCGTCTTCGCCTCGGCCAGCGCCCCGGCCAGCCGCTGCGCCACGCCGGGCGAGTCGGCGTACAGCGGCGCGTCGCCGATCTGGTCGGCGAAGATCGGCATCAACGCCTCGTACTGCAGGCGGATGAACTCTTCCCACAGGTAGTCGCTGGCGCCCAGCAGCCGCGCCAGGTGCTTCATCGACCGGGGGTTTTTCAGCATCGCCACCCACTCGCCCGACTCGGGCCGGCGGATCAGGTCTTCGACCATCTGCTCGAAACGCGACAGGGCCGTGTACGGGTCGGGCGCCTTGTCGAGAAAATACGTGAACTGCTTGGCCAGCAGCGCGGTGAGCTTGATGCGGTTCAGCGCCTCGGCGTCGGTGATCGGCTTGCCCGCGGCGTCGACGAAGCCGAGCACGTCTTCGACCGCCTCGTCGGTGGTGTTGATGCGCAGCCGTTCGATCGACACGCCCTGCAGCGACAACGCCGTGCTCAGCGCGTAGAGGAACGCCGGCGTGTCCTGCGCGGTGACCTTCAGCCAGGTGCGCTCGGCGTCGCCCTCGACGGGGTCGATCTGCACGGGGTAGAGCACGGGCTCGTCGCCGAGCCGCAACGCGCCGAGGCGTTGGGTCACCATCTCGTTGACGCGGTGGCGGGCGGCGCGGGCCGAGGCCTCGTCGCGTCGCTCGAGCAGGCGGATGACCTCCGTGAGCGATTCGTCGAGTTGCTCGGCGAACCGCTCGACGCTCAGCCCCTCGGGCAGGGCGCCGACGAAGTGGTCGATGATGCGCCGCCGTCGCGCCGCGACGTCGGGGCTGTCGCGGCCGTGGCGGTGCTTGCGGACCAGGCGGCGGAAGCGCTTGGCGTCGGTCGGCCCGGCCTGCGGGCGCGTCGCGGTCGTGCGGTAGGTGAACACCTCGCCGCTGCGCACCACCAGCCCGTTTGCGGCCAACAACCCGGCGATGAGCGCAAACACCCCCGGGTAGTCCGATGCGATCACCGTCACCGACACGTCCGGCCCGTCCCGGTCGACCACGACCCGCACGGGGCGCTCGCCCGTGAGCTTGCCGATCGCCGCGATGTGGCGGGCGACCTGATCGGCGTCGAAACGGTTGAAGTACTCCTCGTCCAACCGTTCGAGGTGCTGGTCGATCGCCGCCGGGTTCAGCCCGGTGTCCAATTGCCGCAATTGTGCTTGCGTCGGCTTCATGCTCTTCTGATATGATATCGGCGTGGGGTCTGACGTTTGACCAGAGATCGCGCCGAGCGTTTCGGGCGACGAAGGGTCGTTTGTTAAGTGGACAGGTGGACCGTCCGATGTTTACACAACCTACCGACGTATCCGGGGCGAACGCACCTGGAGACCCCGCCTTGGCAAACGTAATCGTAGACGACAAACCCTTCACGGGCACGCATGTAAAAACCCCCAACGCCGACCTGCTCATGATACAAGGCCCGCGCGGGTTCCTTGGTTGTGGTTACTTCGATGTCGAGACCGCCGACAAGATCGGCGACGCCATGGCCGTGGTGCGCGGCGTGTGCACGTTCGACGACATGCTCAAGGCCGAGGTGGTCGACGTGTCCAAGGCCGGCGCCGAACTCGGCATCGCCCTCGGCATGACCGGCCGCGAGGCGCTGGTCCGCATGGCCTAAAACCCCGCACCCGTTGATGCCCCGTCGATTGGCCCCGCTTCGCCGGCGGGTAGTATCGTGTGGGCCTGCCGCTTCGATCGCACGTGAGTAACACGCCATGAAAGCTACCCCCACGCCGCTCCCGGCCGCCGGTCATCCCGCAGACAGCCCGCACCAGGTGCTTGGTGCGCACGGCCAGACCGTCGCCGCGGCCCAGAAATACGAGGGCAAACGCGAGAAAAGCCGGCGGATGCGCAACCTGCACGCCAAAGAGCTGTCGTTCAGCCGCCGCGCGTTCGAGCGCTTCGGCCCCGACATCCACGTGCTCGACTCGCCCTGCGGCACCGGCCGGTTCCTGCCGGTCTTCTCCGGCGCCAAGCAGCTGACCCTCGTCGACCTCGCGACCAACATGCTCGAGGTCGCGCGCAGCAAGACCGAGGGCATGGGCCACGTGACCACGCTCAACGAAGACATCGGCGACCTGTCGCTGGCCGACGACTCGGTCGACCTCGCCCACTGCATGCGGCTGCTGCACCACTTCGAGACCGACAAGATGCGGTTGCACGTGCTCAAGGGCCTGGCACGCGTCACCCGCGGGCGCGTGGTGTTCAGCTTCTACACCAGCGACTGCCTGCGCTACAAGTGGCGCAAGCTCCGCGGGACCAACATCCGCTGCCACTACGTCAGCAAGGCGCACATGGCCGAGCTGTGCGAGCGGGCGGGGCTGCGGGTCATCGACCACGAACCGAAGGTCAACCTCTACGAGCAGCAGTGCTTCTTCATCTGCGTAAAGTCGCGGCCACCTCGTAACAGGAATCGCCCCTTTGCTGCACATCGAGCCCGCGATTGCTGAACAGGCCGGCCGCCACGGGCTGGTGTCGCTGTCGGACTGGCTGGGGGCGCCGGTCGGCGAGGTGATCGCCGACGACGCCGACCGACAGTTGGTGCGGTTGGGCGACTGGTACCTCAAGCGCATACGCAACGAAAAGCTCGGCCGCGCGCTGCGGCCGCTGGCGCGTTTCATGCCGCCCATGGGCGTGGCCGTGCGCGAGGCGGCGCTGCTCGCTGCGATG
Source organism: Phycisphaeraceae bacterium (assembly GCA_028282805.1). Classification (GTDB taxonomy): domain Bacteria; phylum Planctomycetota; class Phycisphaerae; order Phycisphaerales; family Zrk34; genus JANQHD01. The sequence goes on from JANQHD010000054.1 coordinate 91,004, forward strand.
CGAAAGCGCGACATCGACGCCGCCCGGCCGCTGGCCTGGGGCCAACGCCTCGGCAAGGGCGCTCGCGTGGAAAGCTTCATCGCCACCCTTGCGGTCGAAGGCCGCGGCCTCGACGCCGTGATCGACACCGACGGCACGCCGCGGTGGTGGTCGCGCCTCGGCACGCTCGTGGGCCGCGCCAACCACGCCGGGTTCTTCCAGGTCGTGCGGTTGAAAGACGTGATCGTCGCCCCCGCCGATCGGCTGGTGCTCATCGACCGCGAAGCGGCGACCCCCAGGCCCGTTCGCGTCACGCTCGGCCGGTGCGCCAAGTGCCTGGCGCGTTCTTACGCCAAGCTCACCCGCGACCGCGGCGCGTTGACCGACGAACAGGTTGGTGCGTTTATCGAAGGTTACGCCGGAGCGCACCCGTGCGATCAAACCCGGTTGCTTGCGGCGATCAACCAACGGCTGTCGCGCATCCGCAAGCACCGGCGTTATCAAACGAAGGCGATCTAAGCCTCGGGCAGCGGCGGGGGAAGGTCCGGCCGCGCCGCGCCGCAGTTCCAGCAGTTGGTGAACTGCCGTTCGATCTGCTCGTCGCACTGCGGGCATGGCCACGGCGGCGGGTCGGGCGCATCGGAAGGCCCGCCCTTGCCGCCCCGCACGAACCGTTCGAGGATCGGCTTGGCGCGCTCGGCGTCCCGCTCGTCGATCCAGACCGATGGCATCGTCTCGATGGTGACCGGGATGTCGCCGCGGGCGGCGCCGAGCGTGTCGCCCATCACCGTGGCCTTGACCCGGGCTTGTTCGAGCAGGCCGCACAGGTGGTGGGCGAGCATCGAGTCGCCGGCGTAAAGCTTGATCAGCGCCATACGCACCTCCCGCACGATTATACGCACGAAAAACGGCCGCGCGCGAGCGCAGCCGCTTCTTTGTTGATTCGGGGCTATCGCTTAGATGTCGTAGTACATCATGAACTCGTAGGGGTGCGGGCGCAGGCGCAGGGCGTCGACCTCGTTCTCCATCTTGTAGTCGATCCACGTCTCGATCACGTCCTGCGTAAACACGTCGCCCTTGGTGAGGAACTCGTGGTCGTCGTCGAGCGCGTCGAGCGCCTCTTCGAGGCTGCCGGGCGTCTGCGGGATGCCCGCCGCCTCTTCCGGGTCGAGGTCGTAGATGTTCACGTCGAGCGGCGAGCCGGGGTCGAGCTTGTTCTCGACGCCGTCGATCGCGGCCATGAGCATCGCGCTGAACGCGAGGTACGGGTTGGCGGTGGGGTCGGGGCAGCGGAACTCGAAGCGCTTGGCCTTGGGGCTGGGCGAGTACATGGGGATGCGCACCGCCGCCGAGCGGTTGCGCTGCGAGTAGGCGATGTTGACCGGCGCCTCGTAGCCGGGCACGAGGCGTTTGTAGCTGTTGGTCGAGGGGTTGGTGAAGGCGATCAGCGCCTTGGCGTGCTTGATGATGCCGCCGATGGCGTGCATGGCCATCTCGCTCATGCCCGCGTAGCCGTCGCCGGCAAACAAGGGCTGGTTGTCCTTCCAGATCGACAGGTGGGTGTGCATGCCCGAGCCGTTGTCGGCGTAGATGGGCTTGGGCATGAAGCAGGCGCTCAGGCCGTACTTCGCGGCGGTGTTCTTGATGATGTACTTGTACTTCATCATGTTGTCCGCCATGGTCACCAGCGGGCTGAAACGCATGTCGATCTCGCACTGGCCGCCGCTGGCCACCTCGTGGTGGTGGCACTCGACGTCGATGCCCGCGTCGATCATGTGCAGCACCATCTCGCTGCGCACGTCCATCAGCGTGTCGCTCGGCGGGCAGGGGAAGTAGCCCTCCTTGTAGCGGATCTTGTGCCCGAGGTTGGGCATCTCGTCGGTGCCGCTGTTCCAGATGCCCTCGATCGAGTCGACCTGGTAGAACGTGCCGTTGGGCTGCGCGTCGTAACGGACGTCGTTGAACAGGAAGAACTCGGCCTCGGGGCCCATGTAGCACGTGTCGCCGAGCCCGGTGTTCTGCATGTAAGCGACGGCCTTCTTGGCGATGTTGCGCGGGTCGCGGGTGTAGTCCTCGCGCGTGATCGGGTCCTGGATGTTGCAGATCAGCACCAGCGTGTTGTTCTCGAGGAACGGGTCGATGAACACCGTGTCCGGCTGGGGCATGAGCAGCATGTCCGACTCGTTGATCGCCTGCCAGCCGCGGATCGACGAGCCGTCGAACCCGAACCCGTCGCTGAAGCACGCCTCGGTCAGCTCCGAGATCGGGTAGCTGGTGTTCTGCCACATGCCGGGGAAGTCCATGAAGCGCAGATCGAGGATCTTGCAGTCATGTTCCTTCGCGAGGGCGACGACTTCTTTGGGTGTCATAAGCCTGTACCTCCGTGGGTTGCGAGATGTCGACGTGCAACCGTGCGCGCGAACGGTTGTCGAAGTGTTTTCCGGTCGAAACGACCCAACGCATGCCCGCGGCCATGACGCAACAGAAATGAGTGCCGGGGCACGCCTTGAGTTTATCACACGCATTGTGGGCGCAACAGCAAAATCACGGCGTGGCGCACGGCAAACGCGGTTGCCTCAAATGAAAAGGACGCTGCCTAAAAAGGCAGCGTCCTTCGTGGTACGGGTTGTATGCGAGATCAGGCGGTGGCTGCGGCCGCGACGTCGGCGCCCTTGACCGTGCGGATGATCACCGCGGCGACCTTGTACGGGTCGGCGTTGGAGGCGGGGCGGCGGTCTTCGAGCCAGCCCTTCCAGCCGGATTCGACGGTCGCCACGGGGATGCGGATCGACGCGCCGCGGTCGGAGATGCCGAAGCTGAACTTGTCGATCGACTGGGTTTCGTGCAGGCCGGTCAGGCGCTGATCGTTCTCGGCGCCGTAGACCGAGATGTGCTCTTTGATGCGGGGCTCGAAGGCCTTGCAGACCTGCTCGTAGACCTCCTGGCTGCCGCAGGTGCGGAGCAGGGTGTTGGAGAAGTTGGCGTGCATGCCTGAGCCGTTCCAGTCGCCCTTGATCGGCTTGCAGTGCCAGTCGATCGACAGGCCGTACTCTTCACCGACGCGCTCGAGCAGGTAGCGCGCGACCCAAGTCTCGTCGCCGGCGGACTTGGCGCCCTTGGCGAAGACCTGGAACTCCCACTGGCCCATCATCACCTCGGCGTTGATGCCCTCGACGTTGATGCCGGCTTCGAGGCACTGGTCGAGGTGCTTCTCGACCATCTCGCGGGCGATGGCGTTCTCGGCGCCGACCGAGCAGTAGTAGGGGCCTTGGGGGCCGGGGAAGCCGCCGGAGGGGAAGCCGACCGGGCGGTGGGTCGAGGGGTCCATGATCACGTATTCCTGCTCGAAGCCGAACCAGAAATCGTCGTCGTCGTCTTCGATGGTGGCGCGGCCGTTCGATTCGTGCGGCGTGCCGTCGGGGTTGAGCACCTCGGTCATCACCAGCCAACCGTTCTTGCGGGCCGGGTCCGGGAACAACGCCACGGGCTGGAGCAGGCAATCCGAGCTGCCGCCTTCGGCCTGCTCGGTCGACGAGCCGTCGAACGACCAGACGGGGCATTCTTCGAGCGTGCCGCCGAAGTCGGAGGCGATGCGGGTCTTGCTGCGGAGCGACTGCGTGGGCTTGTAACCGTCCAACCAGATGTACTCGAGCTTGGCCTTACCACTCATGATGACTGTTCCTTTTTCCCTTATGCAAAAGTACCGTTGAAGGATTGGGGTGTGCTTCCGTGCCAACTGGGGTGGCCCGTACATCGCCGGTGGATCACCGGCCCGAGCCGTTCCGTGGGCGTGACATAATAGTGCAAGGCCAATGCCGTGTACAGCGCAAATTAAGCACATTCCTAAAAAGTCGCGTATAAGATGTAGGCATGAGCTGAAAACGGCTCGACTTCATGGCACATGTCACATTTTAGTGCATAAATAATAGGCAAATATCCATGCAAAATATGGGCATGGCGCGCTATTTAGGCAGAATCTCACTCGGCACCCCCGATTGCAGCTCGTTATCAGCGGCGGGTCGATCGTCTCCGCCGGCATTGATCAGCCGCCGATGCCCAACCATTGCGCGGCTGCGCACCGGTGCGAGGCGGGCGCTCGGGCGGTCGTCCGAGTGTGGTGGGGCGATTTACGCCGGCGGCAGGTTCAGCGCCTCGCGGATCTGGGCTTGCACCTGTTCCATCGTGCCGTCGCCGTCGACGTGGATGACCAGTTCCTTGCCCTCGAACAGCTCGAGCGTGGGCTCGGTCTTGGTCTTGTAGTCGTGCAGGCGTTTGCGCAGGGCTTGCTCGGTGTCGTCCTCGCGCGTGACCAGTTCGCCGCCGCACACGTCGCACACGCCCTCGGTCTCCGGCCGGTGGTGCATGAGGTTGTAATCCAACCCGCACTTGGCGCACTTGCGCCGGGCCAGGGCGCGGGCGACGACGATGTCGTCCGGCACGTCGATGTGGATCACCGCGTCGACGTCGTAGCTCTCCAGAAAGAACTCGGCCTGCGTGGCGTTGCGGGGGAAGCCGTCGAGGATGAAGCCGAAGTTCCAGTCGTGCTCGTCGAGGCGGTTTTGGACGATCTGGTCGACGATCTCGTCGTCGACCAGCTTGCCCGCGGCCATGATGCGCTTGATCTTCGCCGCGAGCTTCGTGTGGGCCTGCACGTTCCAGCGGAAGATGTCGCCCACGGAGATGTGCACGAGGTCGAACGCGTCGGCGAGCATCTTCGCTTGTGTGCCTTTGCCGCAACCTTGCGGGCCCATGATGATGTACTTGTGCATGACGCGCGGCTCCGTTTGCGGACGGGGTAACCGATAGCATAACGCGGCAAGCCGCGCCGCTGAATGGGAAAAGTTCCGGGCGGTTAATAGATTTCCGGCACGAACGTCTGGTCTTCCAGCGGCGGGCGGACGTAGCCGCCCTCGGTTTGGCGCTGGGGCAGTTCGATCGGCTCGGGGGTCAGGTCCTCGTAGGGGATCATGCTCAGCAGGTGGTGGATCACGTTCAGCCGGGCCTTGCGCTTCACGTCGGAGTTGACCACGTACCACGGGGCCTGCTTGATGTCGGTGTGCGCGAACATCACGTCCTTGGCCTTGGAATACTCCGCCCACTTGCTGCGCGACTCGAGGTCCATCGGGCTCAGCTTCCACCGCTTGGTCGGGTCTTCGATGCGCGACTGGAAGCGGCGTTCCTGTTCCTCGTCGCTGACGGAGAACCAGTACTTGATCAGGTTGATGCCGCTGCGTATGAGCATGCGTTCGAACTCGGGGCACGAGCGGAGGAACTCCTGGTGCTCGTCCTCGGTGCAGAAGCCCATGACGTGCTCGACGCCCGCGCGGTTGTACCAGCTGCGATCGAACAGCACGATCTCGCCCGCCGCCGGCAGGTGCGCCACGTAACGCTGGAAGTACCACTGCGTCTTCTCGCGCTCGGTCGGCGTCGGCAACGCCACGACCTTCACCACACGCGGGTTGCAGCACTCGGTGATCCGCTTGATCGCGCCGCCCTTGCCGGCCGCGTCGCGCCCCTCGAACAGCACCACCGCGCGGTAGCCCGTGGCCCTGATCCACTCCTGCATCTTCACCAGCTCGACTTGCAGCTTGACCAGTTCGCGTTCGTAATCGCGCCGGCTGAGCTTGGCGGTGTCCGGTTGGTCGTTTTCGCCCATAACTTGTCCATCGGCGGAATCGAAGTGAGGGTGTGGTGCAAAACAGAATACCACGTTATCGCCGGCCCGGTCACCCGATCGTCCGCACCGCGCGGGCCGCGATGCCGAGCTCGCCGGCAACGCGGTCGGCCAGCGCCCGCGCGTCGTCGTCGCCCTCGGCCACGATGAACATGCCCGCGCCGCTGCCGGTGATGTGCACGACCCGGCCGGTCGCCTGCGCCGCCGACGCCCGCGCTTCGCTGAGCATCGGTTCCACGGCGCACGCCGGCTCGGCCAGGTCGTTGAAACACCCGCCCACGCGCACGTCGCCGCTGGCCGCCTTCCGCACCGCCGCCTCGTCGGCCGCACGCTCGACCGGCATGCAATCGAACATGCGGTACACCGCGCCGGTGTTGCAGTGCAGCCGCGGCGTGATCAGGCACAGGTCGATCGGCTCGTCGAGCGCGTGCGGTTGCAGTTGCTCGCCCAGGCCCGTCACGATCGCCGACCCGTCGGTAAAAAAGAACGCCAAATCACTGCCAAGCCGTGTGCTCAGCTCGATCAACCGCTCCGTGGGCAACTGCAAATCGAACAGCTCGTCGATCGTTTGCAGCATCGTCGCGCCGTTGCTCGAGCCGCCCGCCAGGCCGGCGCCCACGGGGATGCGCTTGCGGAACGTGACCGCGATCGGCAGCGTCCGGCCGGCCTCGGCTTCGAGTAGTTTATGGGCGCGGTAGGCGAGGTCTTTTTCGATGGGCCAATCGATCGTGCTGCGCACCGGTGCATCGTCGGCCCAGCCGATGTCGAACGTCGTTTCGCCGTCGGTCGGTTCGACGAGCAGGTCGTCGTACAGGTCCACGGCCACCATCCACGACGCGATGGGGTGGAAGCCGTCGTCGCGCGGCGGGCCGACCGAAAGCGCCAGGTTCACCTTGGCCGGGCAGCGGTAGATGATCGGGTCGGTCATGCCGCGGCTACTCCAGCACGACTTTCCACTGCGGGCGTTCGGCCTCGTTGAGCGTCCAGTCGATGCGGACAACCGCCTGCAGGCCCCGGATCACGATGGCGGGGGGGAGCTTGGCGTCTTTGTTTGGCAGCATCTTGATGCTGCTCGTGCGCCGGCGGTTGGTCGGTTGGGGCGCTTCGAACATCGTGTCGTCGGCCGCGTCGTACACTTCCCTGCCGCCATGGCTGCGGAGTTCGTACTTGAAGCCGATCGCGCGGAGCTTGGTCTTCAGCTCGTCCATCGACGCGACGGCCTGGTCTTGCGCGTAGAGCCGTTGCATGCCCGCCGCGAGGAACTCGAGCCGGCGCTGCGCGGTGTAGAGCGGGTCGGCCTCGAGCTGCATGACGTACTGCCGCCACTTTTTCTCGAAGGGCTCGTAGCTGCCGGGCCCGAACGCTTTTTCGAACGCCTGGGCCGACGACTGGCCCTTGTGGATGTTCGAGAGGTATTGCATGAACGCCTGTTGGTACTTGCCGCGCTCGCCGTGGACGAGGAAGTGCACGATCGACCACGACTGGGTGTACTGCATGCCGCCGTTGGGCGTGCCCATGTTGGCGTGCCACTGGGCGCTGGACATGAGGATCACGTCCTTGAAGGGGATGGCGGTCTTGTTCTCGATCGCGCGTTGCAGGCTTTTGAGGCGTGCCTTGGGCACCTGGCCGGTGACGAACTTGCGGCCGATGAACGTGCCGGCGCCGAAGTACTCGGCCATGCCCTCGTTGGCCCACACCGGCAGCCGGCCGATCCGCGCGTAGGCGAACTGGTGGAATCCCTCGTGCTGCACCACGCTCCGCACGCGCGCCTCGTTCTGCCGGCCGACGAACGTGGCCAGCCCGTTCGCCCGCGAGTTGTAGAAGAACATGCCGCCGCTGTGTTCGCCGTCGATGCCGACGGACTTGAGGAAGGCGACGTAGCTTTGCTTGTCCTTGAACAGGTAGAACGGGAACCGCGTGCTGTTGCGCTGGCGGAAGCCCGCCTTCGACAGCCGGCGGTCGTACTCGTCGAACACCGCGTCCATGTGCGCCGCGTAGGGCTTGGCCTGTTCGAGAGTCAGGTTGGTGTACACCACGTACCGGCGCGACTCGAACTTGGTCAGCGCCGGCTTTTGTGCCACGGTTACGACCGCGGGCATCAGCAGGGCGATTACGAGGAACGAAATGGCGGTCCGTGTGCTCATGCACCCTTTCCTTGGAACTTTGTCGGTATTTCTTTAGTCGATCAGTGATGCATGAAGGATATACGTACGATTATGATTCTTGCTGGTTCAACTCGGGTATGTCCAAGGATTTGGTGTTTAGTTCAAGTTTGGGGACATCTTTGGGTGCGTTGTTGGTGCCGATCGATTCCAACTCTTCAAAACGCCGTGCTTGCGGCAATATTTTCGTTTGAATGGAACGTGCCAGTTTGTCGTATTGTTCGCCGGTTTTGTTGATGGTTGTGCCGAGTTTGACGACGTGCTCTAGCATAACACGTAGTCGATCGTATAGTTCAATCCCCGCGAGACTGATCTTCCTTGCGTTTTCGGAGATGGATTGTTCTCGCCACCCTAGCGCGACCGTTTTGAGCAGGGCGAGAAGTAAAGTTGGCGTTGCGATGATGACGTTGTCGGCCATTGCCCTCTCGATCAGGTCCGGGTCACGCTGGACAGCGGCGTAGAGCATTGCTTCGCCGGGGATGAACATGACAACGAACTCCGGCGAGCCTTTGCACGCCTCCCAATATCCTTTCCGAGATAAGTCCGTGGCCATGCTTTTTATGTTTTTAGAATGGCGGTCCAGGAGCGCGCTTCGCTTGTCCAAGTCTGTTTCTTCGGCGGCGTCAAGGTACGCGTCGAGGGGAGTCTTGACGTCCACCACGATCACCCGATCATTCGGCAGATGTATCGTGAAATCGGGCTTCAATTGTTTGCCATCGGCGGCGTCCACCACCGCTTGGGCGTCGTAATCAACTCGCTCGGTCATCCCGGCCAGCTCAAATAGCCGTTCCATCTGAAGCTCCCCCCAGCGCCCCCGGCCTTCCGGCTTACGTAAAGCCCTGACGAGATTCGCGGTTTCCGAGCGCAGCTCCTGCTGTCCGCTGGATAGCGAGCCGACCTGTTCGGTTAGTTGTGTGTATGCCTTGCCGCGTTTGTCTTCGATGTCTCGCAGCAGCTTGCGGTATTCTTCGAGTTGTTTGCCGAATGGGGCTAGCTTGGCCTCTGTTTGCTTTAAGAGTTCCCCGCTTGATTCTTTTAGCGTCTCACCTGCGAGAGCCTTGAACCTGTCTTCGGATTGCTTCAATGCCGTTTCGAATTGTTTTTGATTGGCCTGCTCGCGGGCTTCGATCCCGGCGACTTGTGTTTTCAGGTCGGTGTTTTCTGCTCGCAGCTCATCGATCGTGGCAAGATGACTCGCGTTAGCGGTTTCGAGTTGATTGCGGTCGCCGCTGATCTGATTGAGTTTGCTGAGAATCAGCAGCTTGGATCGATATAGCCAGAACGCGAGTGCGGAAACGCCAACGAGCGCCACGGAAATGATGATAAGCACGGTTTGCATAAGTCACAGTATACCAAGGTGGCGGGTCGGGATGGATGCGCTAAGCCGCGAGCGGCTTTAAGCCTTGACCACCTGGCAGACGCGGCGTTTGCCGACTTTCAGGACGGTGGGCGCATCGGTGATCGTCACTTCGGCGACCGGGTCGTTGAGCTTCTCGTTGCCGAAGCTGACGGCGCCCTGCTTGATCAGGCGGCGGGCCTCGGAGTTGCTCGAGGCGAAGCCGACCTGGGCGATGAGGTTGGCCAGGCCGATGGGCGACTCGGCGACGGCCACCGTCTGCATGTCGCTGGGCAGGTTGCCCTTGCGGAAGCGTTCGACGAACTCCTTGGAGGCCGCCTGCGCCGCGGTGGCGTCGTGGTACTCCTCGACGACCGACTGCGCCAGCACGTCCTTTGCTTCGCGGGGGCTGGTGACGCCGGCGTCGCACAGCGAGTGGATGCGGTCTTCGGGGATGTTGGTCAGCAGCTCGAAGTAGTTGCGCATGAGCGTGTCGGGGATGGACATGACCTTGCCGAACATGTCGTTGGCCTCGTCGGTCAGGCCGACGTAGTTGCCCTTGGACTTGCTCATCTTCTCGGCGCCGTCGAGGCCGACGAGGATGGGCATGACCATGACGACCTGCCGGGGCTTGCCGTGCTTGGCCATCATGTCGCGGCCGCAGAGGTTGTTGAAGGTCTGGTCGGTGCCGCCGAGCTCGACGTCGGAATCGATCATGACCGAGTCGTACGCCTGCATGAGCGGGTACATGAACTCGGTGATCATGATCTCCTTGTCGGCGGCGATGCGGTTTTTAAAGTTCTCGCGGTGGAGCATCTGCTGGACGGTCATCTGGCCGGTGAGCCGGAGCACGTCGGCGAAGGTCAGGCCGGCCAACCACTCGGAGTTGCGGCGGATCTCCAGCTTGTCGGGCGAGGTGTCGAGGACCATGCCCGCCTGGTCGAGATACGTCTGCGCGTTTTCGTCGACCTGCTGTTCGGTGAGCACGGGGCGTGTGGTGTCGCGGCCGGTCGGGTCGCCGATGCGGGCGGTGTAGTCGCCGATGATGAGCACGGCGGTGTGGCCGAGGTCCTGGAACTGGCGCATCTTTCGGAGCACGACGGAGTGGCCGAGGTGGATGTCGGGGGCGGTGGGGTCGAGGCCGAGCTTGATGCGCAGGGTCTTGCCGGACTCGAGCTTAGTTTTGAGCTCGGGCCGGGAGTAGATTTCTTCGGCGCCCCGCGCGAGCAGGGCCAATTGGTCGTCGATGGTGGCGGTCATGCGGGGCATCTTAGCATGGCGGTGGTGGGCTGTTAACGTGCAAGAAATTGGTGCGGGTGGCCGCTCGGCCCTACGATACGGCGACGCCAAGTGATGGAGGAATGTCATGCTGAACCGTTCTCGTCGTGCGTGGTGGGTGGCCGGGGTGTTGGCCGGGGCGTTGTGGTTGATCGCCTGTGGTTACACCGGTTCGTCGGCCGACGCGGCGAGACCGGGCAAGACGGTCACCGTCACGCTCGGCGCGTACAACGTCGAGAACTACTTCGACCGCTACAACGACCCGTACACCGACGACCAGGGCACCGCGCCGAAGGAAGCGCACGAGGTCAAACGGCTCGCGCAGGCGATCCGCGCGATGCGGGCGGACTTCGTGGGCGTGGTCGAGATGGAAAACGAGGGCGAGCTGTACCGCTTCGCCAACGAGCACCTGCCGGACCTGGGTTACAAGAACGTGTACGTCGGGCACCGCGACTACGGGCGCGGGATCAACAACGGCGGCATGACCCGCCTGCCGGTCGGCGGGGTGACGACGCACCGGTTCTGGCCGTTGACCGTGCCGGGCGACGAGCGGCAGTGGCGCTTTGCGCGGGACGTGATCGAGTTCGAGCTGCGGCCGGCCGAGGGGGTGACGCTGCACGTGTTTGTGCTGCACTTCAAGTCGAAGCGTGACTCGCGGCGCGACCCGAAGTCGGCTTCGTGGCGTCTGGCCGAGGCGCGCGGCGTGCGGCGGCTCGTCGAGCAGCGGCTCGCCGCGGACCCCGGGGCGCTGATCGCGCTGGTCGGCGACTTCAACGACGAGCGCGGCTCGGCGCCGCTCAAGCACCTGCTCGACGAGCGGCCGAGGGTGCTGGTCGACTGCCACAGGAACGTGCCCGCCGCGAGGAAGATCACGTACCTGCGCGAGCCGTACCGCAGCCAGATCGACTACATCCTCGTCAGCCCGGCGCTGGCCCGTTGCCTCAAGGCGGGGTCCGCGAAGGTGCCGACGACCGCGCTGGAAGGCTCCGACCACGCGCCGGTCGTGGCGACGTTTGAGCTGCCCGTGGGGAGGGAATGACGTTTTAGAAAACTCGAAGATCGAAACTCGAAGGACGAATCAATACCCAATGTCCCAATGACTCAAGCTTGGGGCTGACCGCTGTTTTGGCGTTCAGGCTTCGGCATTCATTCGCCTTTCGAGTTTCGATCTTCGAGTTTCCGCGGCCGCGGCCAGACTTGTCGAATCGTCCCTACTCGCTACCATACCCGCCATGTTGGTGACGCTCGCGGACATCTCGCACTACGCCGCTATCGGGCTGCTGCTGGTCATGGCCATCGTGTTCGGCGCAGCGAACCTCGTCATGACCACCGTGCTCGGCCCCGGCCGGCAGGGCGCGACCAAGGGCATGACCTACGAGTCGGGCATGGACCCGTTCGGCACGGCCCGCCGGCGGTTCAACGTGCGGTTCTACATCGTCGCGATGACGTTCCTCGTGTTCGACGTGGAGATCGTCTTCCTCTACCCGTGGGCGACGGTGTTCCCGAACCTCGCCGACGGCAGCGAGCAGGGCCCGGTGTTCCTCGGCCGCATGCTCTTCTTCATCGGCACCTCGATCATCGCCTACGCCTACGCCTGGCGCAAGGGCGTGTTCGACTACGACTGATCGCCAGCCGCTTGCGGCTTAGCGCTTCCGCTTCCGTTGCGCAACAAAAAACCGACGCTCGCACTAAGCGTCGGCGTTGCCTGTTGCAATGTTGGGTCTAGGTGGGAGCAGGTCCCCTCACCCCGGTCCTCTCCCGGGGGGAGAGGGGGCATATCTCACGCCTCGGCTTCGGCGGCGGCCTTCTGCTTGGCGGTGTAGGCGTACTTGCGCTTCATGGGTTTGACGACCAGGCCGCTCTTGATGGCCTTGGCCGAGACCTTGATCCGCTTGGGCGCGCCGTCGACCATGGCGGTGACGGTCTGGATGTTCGGCTTGAACTTCCGCTTGGTCTTGCCGGTGATCTTCTTACCGACGCCGCCGAGGTACTTGGCCTTACCGCGGTACCGCAGGCTGCGGCCGCTGGAGGTCTTCCTACCGGTAAAATGGCATACGCGAGGCATTGTCGTTCCCTGCCGATCTGGGTTTTCGGGTCAAAACAAGCGGAGTATCTTAGTGAGGGGGCCGCGGGGCCGCAAGCGGAAAAACCGCGAAAAAACCGCCAGGGCCCTTGAACCGCACCCCGGTTTTCGCAACAATACCCCGCTCGGTCGGCCGTGGGGTCGGCGCACCGCAAAGTCAAAGGAAGCTCAAGGCATATGGCGATCCGCATCAAAGCCCGTAACAACGAGTCCGCCGAGCAGATGCTGCGTCGGTTCAAGAAGATGTGTGAAAAAGAGGGCCTGACCAAGGACATCAAGAAGAACGCTTATTACGAGAAGCCTTCCGAGCGTCGCCGCCGCGCCGCCCGCAAGGCCGAGAAGCGCCTGATGAAGACCGGTCCGCGCCGCTAAGACCGCCGCCCGCCGCCACGGCCCGGGCGCACGAGCCCGGGGACACGCACGTGACTTCCTCTCAACCGAAAACCGACACGACCTCGCAGCACGACGCGGAGTATTTCGCGTGCTGCGTCGCGCGGCTCCTCGCCGACACCCGCTGCGAGTCCGTGCTCGTCATCGACGTCCGCGACCTCAGCCAGGTCACCGACTTCATCGTCATCGCCTCCGGCACCTCCGAACGGCAGATGCGATCCAGCATCGACGACCTCAAAGAGCTCGGCAAAGAGATGGGCCACCCCATCTACCGCCACGACGGACAGACCGACGCCCAGTGGGTGGTCGTCGATTTCGTCGACACCATGGCCCACCTGCTCACCCCCGAGCAGCGGGTCTATTACGACCTCGAATCGCTCTGGGGCGATGCGCCTCGCCTGGACTGGGCCCAGCGCACCGAGCCCGGGCAATTCGCGAGAATCGGCACAAATCGCCGACTGAAATGAAACCGGCGTCGCCACCGGGCGTCTACTGCGATAGAATGCCCGCCAACCGCCGGGCCGACACGCGTCCACGAGGACCACAAACCATGCTCCGAAAAGCGCTCTTGGCCAAAATCCACCGCGCCACGGTCACCCACTGCGACCTCGACTACGTCGGTTCGATCACCATCGACGCCGACCTGCTCCGCGCCACGGGCCTGCGGCCCAACGAGGCCGTGCTCATCGCCGATTGCGACAACGGCAACCGCTTCGAGACCTACATCTTCGAGGGCGAGGTCGGCTCCGGCGTCGTCGGCATCAACGGCGCCGCCGCCCACCTCACCGCCGTCGGCCACAAGATCATCATCATGGCCTTCGCCCAGATGACCGAACAGGAACTCGACCAGCACGAGACCAAGGTCGTCGTCGCCGACGAAAACAACCGCATCGCCCAGCGGCTGACCTACCCGTCCACGCTCGCCGAGCCCCAGCCGGCCTGACCGGGCCCTGCGCCTCGCACCACGATCTGACCGATATACAATCCAGTGATGGCACGTCTACGCATCAGCCTGGCCAACAAGTGCCAACTGCTGTTCGGCTTGGCGGTGGTGTTGATCCTCACCGCCGCGCTGGCCGTGCCGTGGCTGCGCATGCAGAAGCTGGTCGACGAGAGCCAGCAGGAGATCGCCGCGGGCATGGCCGGTGACTGGCTGGCCGACCTGGTCGACGACTACGGTGCGCTGCCCGCTTTCAGCACGCGCGTGCTCGGCGCCGGGCCCGACCAGCCGCACGAGCTGCGCTTCATCCCCGAGAGCCTGTTCACCGACGAGTCCGCCGGCGACGCCTGGCTCACCGACAAGCTGCTGGCCCTCAACGTCCGACCCGGCCGCGAGCTGTTCGAGCCCGTGCGCGACCCCGACCGCGGCCGGCTCTACCAATACCTCCGCGCCGTGCGGCAGAGCGACCTCGACCGCCTCGGCGGCGGGTTCAGCGCCGAGGTGCCCATCTCCACCATCGCCGACCCCGTGCTCGGCGTGGTCATCGTCACCATGGACGCCCGTTGGGCCGACCGCCAGCTGCTGTTCAACCGCATCTACATCGTCATCGCCGGCCTGCTCGCCGGGCTGCTGGCGATCGTGGCTTTCTGGTTCATCACCACGCGCATCATCCTCTCGCCCGTGCGCGTGCTCAGGTCCACCGCCGAGAAGGTCACCGAGGGCGACCTGAACATCCAGGCCGACATCAACACCGGCGACGAGTTCGAGCAGCTGTCCGACGCGTTCAACGCCATGCTCGCCAACCAGCGCGCCAGCCAGGACCAGATGGCCGCGCTCAACAAGCAGCTCGACCTCAAGCTCGGCGAGCTGGCCGAGACCAACGTCTCGCTGTTCGAGGCCAACAAGCTCAAGAGCGACTTTCTGGCCAACGTCTCGCACGAGCTGCGCACGCCGCTGAACTCGATCATCGGCTTCGCCGAGGTGCTCGGCGACCAGCTCAACGGCGGCGACGACGCCGACGAGAAACGCCTGCGCTACGTGAAGAACATCGAGCACTCCAGCCGGTCGCTGCTGGTGCTGATCAACGACCTGTTGGACTTAGCGAAGATCGAGGCGGGGCGGATCGACCTGCACGTCGAGCCGATGGTGGTCAAGGACACCTGCGAAGCGCTGGTCTCGCTGATCCGCCCGCAGGCCGAGGCGAAGCAGATCGAGCTCGACGCGACCGTCGCGCCGGGCTTGCCCGTGATCAACACCGACGCGGGCAAGGTGCAGCAGGTGCTGTTCAACTTCCTCGCCAACGCCGTGAAGTTCACCCCCGACGCGGGCAAGGTCGCCCTCATCGCCGAGCCCGTGCTCGACAGCTCCGACCAGGTGACCGGCGTGCGCTTCAGCGTCGCCGACACCGGCCCGGGCATCGCGTTGGAATACCACGAAGAGGTGTTCGAGAAGTTCCGCCAGCTCGACCAGGCGCACACCAAGAGCTACGGCGGCACCGGCCTGGGGCTGGCGATCAGCCGCGAGCTGGCGCAGTACCTCAACGCGACGATCGAGCTCGACAGCGACGCCGGCCGCGGCGCGACGTTCAGCCTTCTCGTGCCGCTGAGCCTCGAGCAGAAGAGCGAACCGCTCATGCCCGACCTGGTCGAGTGACGCCCGGCCCGTCAGATCAGTTTCGGCAGCGCTTGGTCGACCTCGGGGAAGTACCGCCGGATCACGGCGCAATCGAACCTGGGCATGATCTGCGCGGGCGACTCGCGTTCGAGTAGAAACCGAAGCACCGCCCGCACGACCCGTTCCGGCGCGACCCGGCCGTGCGACCAGTGGTCGTAGTCGCGCCAGCCGAGCGTCACCGTGTACCGGTGCTCGGCGCCGTCGTCGCTCAGCTCGACGGTGAACGTCCAACCGCGCTCGTTGTCGACTTCCGTGAGGATGTTGATCGTGTGATCCATCGGCGGCGGTTACAATCGGTTGCGTGGCCAAGAGCATATCACAATCGAAATCGGTCAGCCCGGCCCGCGACGCGGCGGTTGACGCGGTGGTGAAACTGGTGCGCGGCGGGCCGACCCGGCCGATCGCGGTCGACACCGCGAAACTCGACGAGCGCGACGCGCGGTTGGCCGAGTCGATCTACCGCGTGTCGGTGGGGCGGTGGCTGACGATCGAGCGTGTGCTCAACACGTGCCTGTCGCAGCCGGACGTCGAGCCCGAGCTGCGCGCGGTGCTGGTCGTGGGCGCGGCTCAACTTTTGTTCATGGACCGGGTGCCCGCCCACGCCGTGGTCGACACGGCCGTGCAGCAGGCGCGCCACCGCTTGCGCGAGGGCGCCGCGAAGATGACCAACGCCGTGCTGCGCCGCGCCGCCGACATGGTGCTCGAACGCCGCGCCGACGGCGGGTGGGGGCCGGCCAACAACCTCGTGCCGTGGCGCGGCGGGGCGATCCAACTGGCCAAGGCCGCGCTGATCAAGGCCAAAGACCCGGTGCGTTACCTGTCGCTGGCCACCAGCCACGACCGCCGGCTCGTCGCGGCGTGGGTCGAAACGTTCGGCCTCGACCACGCGATCGAACTGCTCGGCCACAGCCACGTCGAACCCGTGACCTACCTGCACGGCCCCGAGGGGATCAAGCCGTGGCACGGCGGCGGGTTGGCCGAGAAGATCGGGTCGGCCGGCGATTGCTGGGTGCAGGACCCGACCGCCGCGCGCCCGGTCAAGGCCACGCGCGGCATGCGCTTCGAGCTGATCGTCGATTACTGCGCCGGGCTCGGCACGAAGACCCGCCAGCTCGCGCAGGCGCACCCCAAGTCGCGCATCGTCGCGTCCGACACCGATGCGCCGCGGTTCGCCGAGCTGCGGCGCACGTTCGCCGACCACGCGATGGTGTCGGTCGTCGAGCCCGAGGCGCTGTCGCCGCACACGGGCCGGGCGGATTTGTTGTTGCTGGACGTGCCGTGCTCGAACACGGGCGTGCTGGCGCGTCGGCCCGAGGCGCGGTACCGCTACACGCCGCGCCACCTCGACTCGCTCGAGCGGTTGCAGCGGCGGATCATCGCCGAGTCGTTGCCGTTGTTGAGCAAGCGGGGCAAGCTGCTGTACAGCACGTGCAGCATCGAGCCGCGCGAGAACGAGCGCATGGTCGAGTGGGCGGCGGAGGCGTTCGAGCTGACCATCGAGCGCGACAAGCTCACCCTGCCGGCCGGTGAAGCCGACGCCTACCGCGACGGCGGGTACTACGCGATCCTCAACCGCTGACGCGCGATCACCAGCCGTCTTTGGCGCGTTCGGCCTTGTACTTCTCGACGAGCTTCAGCACCACGTCGCGCCGGTCTTGCGCGAGGTTCGTTTGTTCGTTCGGGTCGGCGGCGAGGTCGTACAGCTGCCACGGTTTGTGGGCGCCGTTGCGCACGATCTTCCAGTCGCCGTCGCGCAGCGCTTCCCAGCGGCGTGGGCCCCACACCCAGTAAATCGTGCGCGGCGCGGGCTTGTGTTCGGCGTCGACCAACATCGGCCAGACGTTTTGCCCGTCCCACGCGGGGTCTTGCTCGGGTTTGTAACCGACCACGCCGGCGAGCGTGGGCATCCAGTCGACGGCGTGCATCGGCGTCGTCAGCTTGTGCGCGGGAAGCTTGCCGGGGTAGTTGATCAGCGCCGGCACGCGGATGCCGCCTTCGTAGGCGGTGGTCTTGCCGCCGCGCAGCGGGGCGTTCGAGCTGAATCCCTTAGCCAGCTTCGTGTCGGGCGGCGGGTAGTTGCCGCCGGGGTATGCGCCGGCGATGCCGCCGTTGTCCGACGTGAACACGATGATCGTGCGCTTGCGTTGGCCGGTCTTTTCCAGGGCCTCGACCATCCGCCCGACCGCCGCGTCCATGTGCGACACCGCCGCGGCGAACAGCCGGCGGTCCGGGTCGGCGATGTGCTTGTTGAGGTGGTGCCACTTCGTGTCGCCCTCGATCAGCGGCGTGTGCACGGCATGAAACGGCACGTAAAAAAACCACGGCTCGCCCCGGTGTTCGTTGATCCACCTGACCGCCTCGTTGGCCGTCAGGTCGGTCACGTGCCCCACCTCGGTGATGAACTCGTGGTTGCGGTGCCAGGTCTGTGTGTACTCGGGCCGGTTCAGGCGGTAGCGGTGGTCGTACATGCCGACCGCGCCGGCGAGCGAGCCGTGCGAGTAGTCGAAGCCGTGGTGGTTCGGGCCCCACTTCGGCAGCGAACCCATGTGCCATTTGCCCGACATGCCGGTCGCGTAGCCCATCGACTTGAACATGTGCGCCATGGTCAGCGTGCCGATGGCGTACGACCGCTCGTTGCTCGCCTGCGTGCAGTGCTTGCCGAACCGGCTGGGGTAACGCCCGGTCATCAACGCCACACGCGTCGGCGTGCACTGCGGCTGCACGTAGTGCGCATCGAGCTCGACGCCCGCCCTGGCCAGCGCGTCGAGGTTCGGCGTGCGCAGCTCGGGGTTGTGGTAGCCGATGTCGTTCCAGCCCTGGTCGTCGGAAACGATGAACAGCACGTTGGGCTTGCCGGCAGCGGTCCCGGCCCACACGCCACAGCTCATCGACACCACCACGCACGCGATCACGCATATCGTTTTCATGCTCCGATTGTATGGCCCCGCGCCGATCGCACAAAGATTTGCACGCGCGTCCGACACCAAGCCGGACCGGAGCGCAGCGCAGGTCCGGATCTCACCCCCGTTCGGTTTGTAACGATCGTGCGGCCTGTGACGGTCGTTCCGCCCGCCCGCCGCGTTCCCGGCGGCCCCGGCGCAGTTCGCTTGGATCGCCCGGCCGTTCGATTCGATGCAGATTCAGTGCGTTTGTGCGCCGTGATCGCCACGGAGGAGGGCCCCATGCCTCGGGGACGGAATCGATGCAACCCGCCCGCGCATCGCTGCGCGTTCAGCCTGCTCGAGCTGGTGATTATTCTGGTGACGATCGCGCTGCTGTCGGCGATTGCCGTGCCGCGGTACGCCGATGCGCTGGTGCGGTACCGCGTCAACCTCGCCGCCGACCGCGTGATGCGCGACCTGCAATGGGCGGCGGCGCACGCCAAGGCCACCGGGGCCGACGTGGTGTTGGCGTTCGACCTCGCGGACAACGCGTACACCTCCGCCGAGCTCGATGACCCCGATCAGCCCGGCTCCGGTTACGCCGTGGCGCTCGGCGAACCGCCTTACGAAGCCGCGATCACCGCCGCCGACTTCGCCGGCAGCGCCCAGGTCACGTTCAATGGCTACGGCACGCCGTCGGCGTCGGGTTTCATCGCCGTGACGGTCGGCGATCGCACACAAAAGGTCACGCTCGACGCGGCGACCGGCGAGGTGAGCATCCCATGACGTTGACCCGAAACAATCCGCCCGCCCGCCGCGCGCTCGGCTACACGCTGGTCGAGGCGACCGTCGCCATCGCGGTGATGAGCGTGCTGCTGGTGGCGATCGGTTCCGTGCTCGCCATGGCGATGCAAGCCGTGCCGTCGGCCGACGACCCGCTGCTGACCCGCCTCGAAACCACGCAGGCGCTCCAGCAGATCGCCGACGAGTTCCAGTTCGCCACACACATCGTCGCGCAGACCCCTAACGCCATCACGTTCTCCGTGCCCGATCGCACGGGCGACGGAGCGCCCGACACCATCGCCTACTCGTGGTCCGGCAACCCCGGCAGCCCCCTGACGCGCATGATCAACAACAGCGCGGCCACGGTGGTCGTGGCGGACGTGCACTCCCTCGGCCTGAACCTGATCAAAACCAACGTCGTCGAGACGTACCCCGGGCTGCTGGTCCCGTCGGCCGAACAACAGCTCAGCACCCACCTCGGCAACAGCAATGCGAACGACCAAACGGTCACCCAAGACAACTGGCACGGCCAGTCGTTCACCCCCGTGTTCCCTGCGGAAGCGGTCGCCTGGCGGGTCAGCCGTGTGCGCTTCGTGGCCAGGCGGGTCGACATCCCAACCAGTAACCTGTTCGTGCAATTGTGGCCCGCCGACGCCGCCGGTCGCCCGATCGGCGGTGCCGTGGTGCAGGAAACCGTCCACGAGTCCAGCCTTCCCGCCTCGATGCAGTGGCACGAGGTGACCATCGGTTCGCCCCTGCGGTTCAACCCGGGTGATTCGGCTTGCCTGGTCTTGGCCGAGAACGACCTGGCCGGTTACGCGGCCTCTGTTCGGACCGATGCGGGTGCGGGCCCGGGTTACGTATACACCGGCAACGCTGGCAATTCATGGAGCTTCGATCACGGATCGGCTCTCCAGCACGAGTTTGTGGGCGTCTACTTCACCCCCGGGCCGGACCAGACGTTGGCCCGATCCTATGTCACCCGCGCCCGCTTGGCACTTACGACCGGCGACCTGGCCGAAGCCCACGAAGTGACCGTCCGCCCGCTCAACCAACCCGAACTGCTCAGCCGATACTGGCGCCTCGACTTCGACGGCGACCCCACCGCGGTCGATGCCAACGGCGACGGGCAAGGCGACTGGACCACCGCCAACGGCCAGCCGTTCGACACCGGCGACCTGAGCGATGGCGTGTGGTGCCCCACGAGCACCGACCCCGCGATCGATAGCCACCCCGACTGCGATTTTGACGAGCCGACGACCGTGGACGTGCGCTTCCGCGCGACGGGCACGGGCTCGGCCGCGACCGTGTGGGTCAACGCCGACCACGGCGGCGGCAAGTGCGCCACGATCGTCGCCACGCTCACGAAGCAGCCCGGCTCGCAAACGCTGGCCGTCTCCAACATGACCGCGCTGCACCACCCCGCGTTGCTCGCCAGCGTCCCCGACCTGTCCCCCGGCATGGTCGAGCTGCGCCTGCTGATCGACCCCGACGCCAACACCATCAACGTCCGCGTCAACGGCGCCGACGCCGGCACCTACGGCTACGCACGCAGCCTGGCCTACGCCAGCCAGCCCTACATCCGCCTGTTCAGCTCCAACGGCAAGGTCGTGTTCGACGAGCTGAAGGTGCGCGTGGGAGGCACGGGCGGATGACCCACACACCGACCCATCGTCGCCGCCGGGGCTTCACGCTCGTCGAGGCGGTCATCTGCATCGGCATCGTCGGCGTCATGGTCGCGCCCACGCTGTACGTGGTCGGCGCTTCACGCACGACGCGCCTGCGCAGCGAGAACCACGCCCGCGCCGCCAGCCTCGCCGATGCGCTGCTCGCCGAGGTCATGGCCAAGCCGTACGCCGACCCTGATTCGCCCCACGCGCCGCTCGGGCCCAACGGCGGCGAGGGCTCCGGCGGCGGCCGGCTGAACTTCGACGACGTCGACGACTTCGACGGCTGGAACGCCTCGCCACCGATCCGCCCCAACGGCGCACCGATCGGCGGCGTCGGCGGCCTGACGCGCTGCGTATCGGTGGGGTACGTTTCACCCGATGACATGGACACGTACGTGCCGACCGACACCGGCCTCAAGCGGATCACCGTCGTCGTCAAACGCGGCGATGCGGTGCTGGCCG
Source organism: Phycisphaeraceae bacterium (assembly GCA_028282805.1). Taxonomy (GTDB): domain Bacteria; phylum Planctomycetota; class Phycisphaerae; order Phycisphaerales; family Zrk34; genus JANQHD01. The sequence goes on from JANQHD010000054.1 coordinate 112,317, forward strand.
AGCTCAACGCCCTGCGCACCAGCGCCCGGCCCGACCCGCAGAGCGAACTGGAGTAAGCGATGAACCGACCACGCCACCAAACGAGGCCGAACCGGCGCCGCGGCGGGGCGTACATCCTCGTGCTCGGGGTGGCGATGCTGCTGGCCGTGCTCGGCATGGCGGGCATGATGTCGGCGCGCGTCACCCACCGGCAGGCCACCGTCGGCTCCAGCGCCACCGATGCGATGCGCCTGGCCGAGTCGGCCGTCGAGCTGGCGCTGCACGAAATGGCCGGCGACCCGGGCTGGCGGGACAACCACGCCTCCGGCGAGTGGGCCGCGCCCAAGCCGATCGGCGGCGGCAGCGTGTGGTACGCGCTGGTCGACGTGGGCGACGGCGATCTGGCCAATGACCCGGACGACCCGGTCCGCATCTACGGCCGGGCCGAGCGCGGTGGCAGCGCCCGCATCATCCGCGCCGATGTCGATGTCAGCACCGTCGAGGGGGTGGTCGGCCTGACCAACGGCGGCTTCGAGAGCGGCACCGCGCCGTGGTTCACCTACCAGGACTCCGGCGTCGTGATGCCCTGGACCACCGCCCCTCACGGCGGCAGCCAGAACGTGATCGTGACCGGCCGCGCCTCGCCCCAGACGTCGCTGGCACAGGACGTGACCGACCAGTTGCAGAACGGCCAGTCGTACAACCTGCGGGCCTACGTGCAGACGGTTCATTTCTGGGGGGCGACGGTCGTGGGCCTGGCCATCGAATCCGACGACGGGCCCGACCAGCAGTTCACCGTGACCGGCCCGGCCGGCGTGCTGCCGATTTGGGGCGAGGTGTCGGGCACGGTGACGCCCACCTGGGATGGCGAATTGTTGCAAGCGTATTTCTTCGTCCAGTACACCGAGAGCAACGTGGACTTCATGGTCGACGACGCGTCGATGTCGGCCGAGGCGGCCAGCACGTTCGAGGTCGATCACGGGTCGTGGCGGCGCGTGCTGGTGCAAGACGCGCCCGCCCTGAGCGATTAGCACAAATGAAAAAGCTCACTTACGGAAAAGCCCACCCATGGCCATGGGTGGGCTTTGTTGAGCAAACGGTTGCGGCGCGGCTCACGACGCCCGCGGGTGGGCTTGGTCGTAGGCGTCGCGCATGCGCTGGGTGGTCAGGTGGGTGTAGACCTGCGTGGTGCTCAGCGACTGGTGGCCGAGCAGCTCTTGCACGCTGCGCAGGTCGGCGCCGTTGTCGAGCAGGTGGGTGGCGAAACTGTGGCGGAGGGTGTGGGGGCTGATGTCCGGGTCGAGGCCCGCCTCGGCGAGGTACTTGTCGAGCTTGCGGCGGACCGACCGGCTGGACAGGCGGCCGCCGGACTTGTTGATGAACAGCGGCGTGGGCTGGCCGGCCTCGAACTGCGACTTGACCGCGGCGAAGCGCGGGTCGGCGGTGAGGGTGGCGATGTAGTGGTGGATGGCGCGCAGGGCGTGCGAGCCGAGCGGCACGATGCGCTCCTTCTTGCCCTTGCCGCGGATGGTCAGGGCCTCGCCGATCTCGTCCATGTCGGCCCGGTCGAGCTCGACCAGCTCGCTGACCCGGATGCCCGTGGAGTAGAGGGTTTCGAGGATGGCCCGGTCACGCGCGCCCAGCGAGGTCTTGTCGTTGGGCGTGGCCAGCAGGCGTTCGACCTGCTCGACGCTGATCGCCTTGGGCAGCCGCTTGGCCTGCTTGGGCGTGCGGATCAGCAGCATGGGGTTGGCCTCGGACTTGCCGACGCGCGCCAGGTACTTGTAGAAGCTGCGCAACGTGGCGATCTTGCGCGCCATGGTCGAGGCGGAGTACTCGAACTCGTCGAGGTGCGCCAGGAACCGGCGGATCAGCAGCGCGTCGGCGGTGGTCATGGTCGTCTGCACCCGCTCGATGGTGGCCGCGCCGCCGTTGCCCGCCGAATCGGATTCGGCCTCGGCCTCGTTGGTGAGGAACTCGGCGAACTGCCGCAGGTCCGCCCCGTAACACCGCGCGGTGTAGGGGCTGAAGTGGCGCTCGAGGCGCAGGTAATCGAGGAATTGATTGATGACCGGGACTTCGATGTTATCCATGGTGTCGCTCCGTCTGCTCATTGCTGGCCTTGCCCTCCGTGGGCGGGTCGGTTTGGCGTTCGAGTTCGGCGCTGATCCGCACGCCCATCTGGTGGCAGAGCACCGCGGCGTCGAACCAGTCGAAGTTCGTGTTCTGATCACGCGCCGCGTCGGCGATCTGCGACAACACCTCACGCTCGCCGCCGGGCGTGTAGCGGAACACCCAGCGCTGGCCGTGCTTGACCAGCTCCAGCTGCTTCGGTGCGGTGGTTGTCGTCTTGCTCGACGGCATCGGCTTACTCGCGGCCCCTGCGTCGGGGCGGCTTAGCCGAACCTCGAACGGTCAGGGGCGGTTGGTCACGGCTTCGATCTGCCGGCCCCCGGTCAGGCGCTGCCACTCAGCGCTGAACAGGCGGCGGGTCAGCTCGTGACTGACAAACTCGCTGTACAGGTCCATGTTGAGCAGGTAACGCCGGTTGCCCGACGGGCTGTCGTCGGGCGTGCGGCCCTTGGCGAACGCCATCAGCCGGTACATCACGTCGCCGTTGGCCGCGTCGAAGTAACCGCCGGCCGAGCTGACGGGCTGGTCGTAACGCACCGTGCCCTGGGGCAGCCTGTCGCTCGCCGCGTAGGTCAGCGACCGGCTGTCGATCCCCGTGCCGCGGTAGACGCCGCGCTTGGCGTACAGCTGGACCTGGGCGCCGATCTTCGGCGGTTCGTAGGGGTCCCACGCCGTGATGGTGCCCACGACCAGGCCGTCGGCGCCGAGCGTCTGCATCAGGCCCATCGCGTCGGCGACGGTGTTGACCTCCCGCAGCTTCATCGCCGACATCGCGGCAAACACCCGGTTGACCGGCAGCACGGTGACGCCCTCGACCTGTTGCACCTGCTGGGCCATGCGGTCGGCCATCGCCGCCGAGTCGACCAGCGACGTGCCCGACTCGTTGCGGAACGGCACGACGGCCCAGACCTTGGGGCCCGGGTAGGGGCTGGTCAGCGTGGTGGGGCGTTCGATACGCTTCGCACACCCAACCAGGCTCACCGACACCACCATCGCCGCGACCGCGAGGCACAGCGTCCTGCTCAAGTAGACCTTTTCACTTGTCATGGCGTCCTGCCGCATGGATGAGCTCCGCCCATCGAGTATCGGGGCTCGGGTTTCGGGGCTCGGGCGTGACACCCGGAACCCGATACCCGGAACCCGGTTATGGATCCGTTGGCACGTTGACCGTGGCGGCCGGCGCATTTTGGTTTGGCGCGGCGGCGGTGTTGACGGGTCGGCCCGTCGCGGGGCGCGTGGCCCAGATGTTGTCGGTGCCCGAGCGGTTGGACACGAAGAACAGCGAGCCGTCGGGCCCCCAGGTCGGCTGGAGGTTGACGAACTTGTCGCTGGTCAGCTTCGTGCGACCGGTGCCGTCGACGTTGATGACCCACACGTCGGCCTGGCGCGGCCGGCTGTTGGGGTCGTTGGTCGTGGGGTTGACCACGGTGGCGAACGCCAGCCGCTGGCCGTCGGGCGACCAGGTCGGGGTGATGACCGCGGCGTTGGAGCTGACGGCGACTTGCGTGGGGCGTCGGCCCTCGCCGTTGGGGTCGAGGTCGAGCGTCCAGATGCTGAACCAGCGCGAGCCGCGCTGGCGCGCTTTCTGGAAGACGATCTTGTTGCCCGTGGGGTTGAACTCGGGGAACAGCCCGTAGCCGATGAACCGGCGCTGGGCGGGGTTGTTGACGGAGACGAGCACCATCTCCCACTGGCCGGACTGCTCGCCGAGGGCCGAGCAGATGATGGTCTGGCCGTCGGGCGACCAGCTGGGGTGCAGTTCCTGGGCGGGGCTGTTGGTGACCTGCCGGGTCTGGCCGCCCTCGATGGGCTTGATGTAGATGTCCCAGTTGCCGTTGCGATCGGAGGCGTAGGCGACGAACTTGCCGTCGGGGCTGATCGCGGGCATGGTGTCGTTGGCCGGGTCGCTGGTGATCTGGGTGACGGTGGTGCCGTCGATCTTCTTGAGGTACAGGTCGGCGGTGGGGCGGTGCTGGGTGGAAGCGAAGACGAGCCACCGGCCGTTGGGGGCGATGTCGACGTCGAAGTCGGCGCCGTCCTGCGTGTAACTGACCTGGCGGAGGTTGGCGAGCTGGTCGCGGGGCAGGCCTTCGGGCGAGCCGGGCATCTCGCCGTAGAGGTTCATGTTGCCGACGAACCGCGCGGGGCGGTCGCCGTCGTTGGCCACGGGCTTGCCGACGAACTGCGCCTGCTCATCGGTCACCTGTTGGCTGAGCAGGTCGCTGACCGCCTGGGCCCGGGCCGCGTCGTGGGCGGTCTTTTCCTGTTCGGTGGCCGCGGGCAGGGGCGTGGGGACCGGCCGCATGACGAACGGGCCCGTCCGGCGGCCGCAGCCGGCCATGACGAGGACCGCGATCGCGAGGCTTGCGGCGAGTTGATATCGGGTTGATGCCATTCCTGTCGCTCCCAACTGTTCGCTCGAACTACAGAACCTTCGGCGATGTGGGCATCCGAGGATGAACCGATAATCGCATCAGGCCCTGTAAGCCGTTATCGGACAGGTGCTAGGGGCGACTTTAGATGGGGCGCGGTTAAAAGTGGTCGGTGCGGGTCAGCCCGGTTCGCCGAGTCGGCCCCGCAGGGCGCGGACCTCGTCGCGCAGCTGGGCGTGTTCGACGAACCGGTTCCAGGCCACCGCGAGGTTGACGCGCAGGTCGTCGAGCATGGCCGGCTTGAGCAGGTAGCCGAACACCCCGGCGAGGTTGGTCTGTTCGACGTAGCGGGGGTCGGAGAAGGCCGAGAGGATGATCACGGGGATCGCGTGCTTCGCGAACAGCTCGTTGGCGACCGAAAGCCCGTCGTCACCCGGCAGGCGGATGTCGACGATGGCCAGGTCGGGTTTTTCATCGCGGGCCAACCGCAAGGCCCGCTCGGCGTTGGGCGCCGGGCCGACGATGTTCAGGCCGAGCTCGCTGAGCGTTTTTTGCAGGTGCATGGCGACCAGGTGCTCGTCTTCCACGATGAGCACGCTGCGTGGCTCCGCCGGTAGGGACTGGGCTTGACGGTGCGGTTCCGCATCGGACGACATGGCCGATCCTCCGTCGATCGCCCCCGATATCGGTAGGTTCGTTCCGCCGATCAAGCGACTTTAGCATTGTATGGCCCAGAACAAATACCGTCGACTTTGCGGTCGAGCTATGATGGGTGGGGAATATAGGTTGTGCCATGTCGCAAACACCGCCGAATCCATCCCCCAGCGCTTCGCCTTCGCAAGCCGGCGAGCCCCGCTTCCGGGCGGTGTTCGAGAACATCGGCGTGGGCATGTCGGTCGTCGACCGCGACGGGCGCTTCCTCGCCGCCAACGCCGTGCTGCAGAACATGTTCGGCTACACCTCGGCCGAGCTCTCCGAGATGACCTTCAGCCAGGTCACCCACCCCGACGACGCCGCCCGCACCCTCGAGCTCTACCGCGCCATGGTCGAGCGCGGCATCGACCGCTACCAGACCGAGAAGCGCTACGTCCACAAAGACGGCCGGACCGTCTGGGGCAACGTGATCGTCTCGATCGTGCGCGACGAGCGGGGCGAGGTCGATTACTCGATCGGCCTAGTCGAAGACATCACCGAACGCAAAACCGCCGAGGCGGCGCTGCGTGAGAGCGAGCAGCGCTACCGCACCCTCTTCCAGGCCACCCCCACCGGGCTGCTCGTCGAAGACGACCGCGGGTTCATCGTCGACGTCAACCACGCCGTCGAGCGGATGGTCGGCCGCGACCGCGGCGAGCTGATCGGCCGGCACGTGTCGGTGCTCAACCCCGGCTACGAGCACGCCGCGCAGGCGAACATCGACCGCGTGCTCGCGGGCGAGACGCTCTGCCACGAGGTCGTCAACCAGCACGCCGACGGCTCCGACCGGATCATCGAGCTGATCGAAACCCGCATCAGCTTGCCGGACGGCCGGCCGGGCATCCTCGTGGTCTCGCAGGACGTGACCGAACGCCGGCGCGCCGACCAGGCGTTGCGCGAGAACCAGTACCGGCTGGACATGACGATCCAGGGCGCGAACCTGGGCGTGTGGGATTGGGACCTGCGGACCGGCGAGGTGCGGTACGACCAACGCTGGGCCGGGGCGCTGAGCTTGGTGATGGTGGATATGCCGGCCACCTACGAGTCTTGGGCCGCGACGCTGCACCCCGACGACCGGGCCGAGACCCTGGCCGCCCTGCGCGCGATGCTCGACGGCGAGGCCGAGGTCTACCGGTCGGTGTTCCGCCTGCGCAAGAAAGACGGGCGCTGGCGCTGGTTCCTCTCGCACGGGCGGATCGTCGACCGCGACGCCGAGGGCCAGCCGACGCGCGTCGTGGGCATCTTGCAGGACATCGACGAGACCAAGCGGGCCGAGCTCGCCCTGCGCGCCAGCGAAAAACAGACCCGCCGGTTGGCCGAGCGGTTGCAAGTGCTGCTCGGCGAGCTCGACCACCGCGTGCGCAACAACCTCGCCGGCCTGGCCACGCTCGTGTCGATGTACGCCCAGGGCAAGCCCGAGGTCAGGCAGTTCGCCCGCGCCGTCGAGGGCAAGCTCATGGCGATGAAGCGCGTGCACGAGCTGATCGCCACCGGCGACTACCGCTCGGTCGAGTTCGAGCAGCTGGTCGGCGACCTGCGGGGGATGTTCGGCGTGTCGCCCGGGGCCTGGTGCGTCACCTGCCCGCAGCTGTGGATCACCCCACGCCAGGCGGCCCCCCTCGCCATGGTGCTCCACGAGATGCTCACCAACAGCCACAAGCACGGCGCGCTCTCGATCGGCGTCGGCGCGATCGACGTCGTCGGCGTGATCGAAGCCGAAACCGACGACGCCGTGCGCGTCCGGCTCGACTGGAAAGAACAAGGCGCCAACGGCACGCCCCCCGACGACTCCACCGGCCAGGGCCTGCAGCTGATCCGCGGCCTCGTCGAGTTCGACCTGCGCGGCGCCAGCCGGTTCGACTTCACCCCCGACGGCATGCGCTGCCGGTTGGTCGTCGAACTCGACAAGCCGAAGCACGTGTGAGGGGGAAGGCGTGAGGCTTGAGGGGTGAGGCTTGAGGTTTAGTCGAGCCATTGTTTCTTCTTCATCTTTTCGGGCAGGTACTGCTCGGTGATGAAGGAGAAGTCTTTGTTGGACAGCGCTTCGAGCTCGAGCTTGACGCCGAGCTTGAGCATGTGCTTGATCTCGCGCTGCCACGGCTTGGACTGGAACCACGGGTAGTTGAGGATCTCTTTGGCGCGGCGTTTGTCTTGCTCGTTGAGCGCGATGGTGACCGAGCGGGAGACGTCGAACCGGTCGGCGTCGTAGCTGGACATGCCGATGAACCGGGCGTCGGGGATGGCCATCCGCTCGGACTCGAACGCGAGGTTGATCGAGCCCTGCTTGACCACGGAGTAGATGTAGTAGCCCCACGGGTCGTTGTCGACCAGCACGTACACGGGCAGTTTTTTCTCGTGGTGCATGCGGTAGATCAGCCGGCGCACGCCGCGCGGGGGCTGGCCGCCGCCGTGCACGATCATGCACTTGTGCTTCTCCCAGAACCGGTCTTCGCTGAACCGCCGCCACACCGCGCCCTTCTCGATCAGCAGGATGAACTTCGCCGTGCACTTGCCGAACTGGATCACGTGGTCCTCGACGATGCTCGGCACCGCCCACCCGCCCGAGCCCATCTTCGACAGGTCGATCGTGTCGCCGTTGTCGGTGATCGTCATCGGCCCGACCATCGCGCCCTTCGGCTCGGCGAACAAACCGAGTTCTTCGCGCAGCGACCCGACGGTGACCTCGAGGTCCTCGATGATCGGGTCCGACTCGCTCTGCTCGTCGAAGGTGTTCTCCTTCGTGCCGGGGATCGTGTGCTTCGCGTGATAAAAAAGGTCACGGATGGAGGTGGTCTTCTGCTGGTCGCTGAGGTCCTTGCAGCCCGCGGCCACGAGCATGGTCTGCATGAACTTCTTCGCCTGGCCGAGGTTGAAGAAGCTGCGGCGTTGCGTGTTGTCGCCCATGCGGATCAGGCCCGCCTTCTTGTCGAAGCTCACGTTCGACAACGCCCGCGTGGGGATGTGCACGCCCGGGTCACGCTCCTGGCCCACCTGGTCGGCGACGTTGTGCGCCAGGTCGACCAGTTTTGCGCCGGTGTCGCCGCGCCCGTGCGTCCGCTTGCGGCCGGTGCTCTTGCGCCGGCGGGCGGGGGCCTTCTTCGCCGCGGTCTTCCGCGCGGTCGTGGCGCGCCCGGCGGCCTTCTTGGCCACTTTCTTTTTGACGACCTTCTTCTTCACGATCTTCTTCTTGATGATCTTTTTCTTCGCCATGATCTGCTTCTGTATGGGCGGCGTGGTCACTTAGGTGACCACGCCGAACGAGGCGCACGCACCTTTTAATCGAACAGGCTGTCCTGCTCTTCGTCTTCCGCCTTCTTCTTCGTGCGTTTGCCCTTCGGGGCCGTCTCGGTCGGCATCGCGTCGACGATCACCGTTGCGTCGTCCTTGGCCAGGCGCGACACCGAGTCGGCCGGCTGTTTCTTCTTGACCTTGATCGGTTTGCCGTCCTCGTCGAACTCGGTGTCGGCGTACTCCGTGACGTGCTTGGCCACGAGCTCGAACTGCTTCTTGAGCTTGTTGGGGTTGAGCTTGCCGTCGATGCGGTTCATCGCCTGCACGACCTCGCCGATGTACCGCTCGAACACGCTCCGCCGTTCGCCCTCGCGCTTGATGCGCTGACGCCGGCGGACGTAGGTGTTCAGCTTCCGCCCGCACTCGCCGAGGGCGAGCTTGATCTGTTTGCGGATCTCGTCGTAGTCGGCGATCGCCTCCTTCGACTCGCTGGTGAACGGCACCCACACGCTGGCCATGTGCACGAAGATCACCAGCGGTCCCTGCGGCAAAGCGCCGCGCGACTGGCTCAGGCCGTAGTTCCGCCAGTTGGTTTCGAGCACCGCCTTGAACGCGCAGCACGCCGACTGCTGGTACAGCAACGGCACCCGGTTGGCGAAGCGGATCACGCGGCCCAATCCCTCGTTGTCCAGGTCGCCGCCGAACGCCAGGCCGATCTCGATCTGAAACGGGTTGCCCCGGTACACCGCCGGCGGGCGGGTCGCGGCGGTGTAAAACTCCGCCTTCACCCCTTTCAGCAGGCCCGCGAGGATCTGCTGCACGCCGATCGGCGACAGGCAATCCGTCGGCGGCGACATGAACCGCGTTTCCTGGATCGTCTTGTACAGCGCCTCGGCCTGGTGGTGCGTGACCGTGCTGCACCACGTGTTACTGGTCAGGCCCGATTTTTTTGTCAGGTCCGCCGCGACCTTGGCGCTGATCCGGCAGAAGTCGCCCTTGAGGAAACCGCCGACCTTCTGGTGCTCGGTGTCCTTGAGCATCTTCATCAGCGTGCCCAGCTCGATGCCCAACGGGTGCGGCTTGATCTCCTTCGGCTCGTGCGGCAACTCGTGAACCGTGCGCGGCAGGATGATCGTGCCGCCGGGCGTGGTCGTCGTGCCGTCGGCGTCTTTGGCCACGGTCAGCGCGTGCTCGTAGTCGTCGATGAGCGACGGCATGTCGTCGCCGTTGTCCTCGTCCTTCGACCGACAGGCGGTGGGCGGCTGGTAGATGATCTGCGCGTGGGGGTTGGCGATGGCGGTCTGTTCCAAATACTCGTCGACGGACTGCCGGCCCTTGTTGTACTTGCCTTCCAACTCAAGCACGACCTCGGTGCCGGTCACGGGCAGGTGGTCGTAGTCGCGCTCTTCTTCGTCGGAGATCTCGGCCTTGTTCTTCTTGGTGTCGATCGCGAGCACCATGCGGTGGGCGGGCTTGCGCTTGTGGGGCTTGGTGTGGATGACCATGGGTTTGCCGGTGGTCATCAGGGCGTACATGCCGGCGGCGGCGATGCCGATGCCCTGTTGGCCGCGGCTCATCTTCAGGCGATGGAACTTCGAGCCGTACAGCAGCTTGCCGAAGATGTTGGCCACCTGGGCCTTGACGATGCCCGGCCCGTTGTCGCGGACGGTGACTCGGAAGCGGGTGTCCTTGTCCAGCGGCTCGATGCCCACGAACAGGTCCGGGAGCAGGCCCGCCTCCTCGCAGGCGTCCAGCGCGTTGTCGACCGCTTCCTTGATGGTGGTGAGCAGCGCCTTGCGCGGGTTGTCGAAGCCGAGCAGGTGGCGGTTCTTGGCGAAGAACTCGCTGACGGAGATCTCGCGCTGCTTCGACGCCATCGACTCGGCGTCGGCACGCGTGCGCTTGGTTTTTTTCGGACGTTTGGCGGTCGTTGGCGGCATGGGCCTTCCCTGGCTCGGTGCGTGGTGCGCCGGTCTGGTGCGGCGCGGGGCGGCGAGCGTCGTGCCCGGCGCGCCCGTTTGGTCTGACTGGCTAAGAGAATACGAACCGCACGGGGCGCGGGCAAGCAATTGGCCCGGCGCGCCGAACTGGCCGATGAAAAAGTACTGGACGGGCCGGTTTGGACCTGTCGATACCGTATAATCAAACGTGGGCGTGACTTGCGCCGCGGACCGACCCGTCTGGATTAGGGAAACGCCACTTGTTCGAACGACTCGGCCAGCTGATCAAACGACTGAGCGTCTACCTCACGGACAGCCCGTTCGAGGTGTTGATCGAGTTGGTGCTGATCTGGCTGGTGGTCTACGGCGCGTACCGCTTCCTGCGGGGCACGCGCGCCGCGCGCATGTTCAAGGGCCTGGGCGTGCTGCTGATCATCATCGGCCTGTTGATCCTCGTGCTCGCCCGCGAGGACGCGTTCCCCCGCATCGAGTTCCTCTACCGCGGCTTCCTCGCGTTCTCCGTGATCGCCGTGGTGGTGATCTTCCAACCCGAACTCCGCCGGGCGCTGGTGCGGTTGGGCGAGACCCGGTTCTTTCGGAGCGTGGTCGGTGACGCCGACCCCATGATCGAGGAACTGGTCACCGCGGCCGCGGCGCTGTCGCGCAGCAAGATCGGCGCGATCGTCGCCATCGAACGCGAGGTGCCGCTCGGCGGCATCGTCGACGCCGGCACCCGCCTCAACGCCGAGGTCAGCGCCGAGCTGTTGCAGACCATCTTCTGGCCCGGCACCGCGCTGCACGACATGGGCGTGGTCATCCACGACGAACGCATCCGCGCCGCCGGCGTGCAGTTCCCCCTCGCCGACGCCCACGACATCAGCCAGGAGCTCGGCTCCCGCCACCGCGCGGCGATCGGCCTGTCCATGGAGTGCGATGCGCTGGTCGTCGTGGTCAGCGAAGAGACCGGCGCCATCTCCCTGGCCGAGCGCGGCCAACTCATCCGCAAGCTCTCGCCCGAGGCCCTGCGCTCGCTGCTGCGCAAGGGCCTGAGCCGGACGGCCGAGCCGACCATCGCGATCGAGCCGGCCGACGATCAGGCGGAAGGCAAAAAAGAAAACGAGGACGACGAAGAGTCGGCCCGAGTCAGGCACGAACGGAGCGAACGCGAACATGCGGCTCGGCAGGTCGGTTAGATCGTTTGGCTTGGTGACGCTGATCACGGTGCTGGTCTGGCTTTACGCCGAGGGCCAGGACGTGACTATCTTCACGCGCGACATCACGGTGGAGCTGCCGGCCAAGGTTGACGACCTGACGGTCATCGAGTTCGCCGACGACGCGCGTGCGGTGAAGCTGACCGTGGAGTTCCGCGGCGCCAGCGCCCAGCTCAGCGAGCTCAAACGCCAGCTTAAGGGCACGCTGGAGCTGCCCATCGGGCCCGGGGACCTGCCCGAGAACGCCGAGAGCGTGCCGCTGGACATGGTCGAGCTGCTCAACCGGGCGGTCATCGCCACGGGCGATGAGAACGGGGCGAAGCCGAAGACCGTCGCGGACCTCGGCGTGAGCGTGGCGAAGGTCGACCCGGCCACGGTCAACGCGCGCGTGGTCAAGCTGGGCGAGGTCGGCGTGCGCGTGGTTATCGAAGCCGAGGGCGTGCAGCTGGGGCCCAACCGCAAGAGCGAACCGGGCGAGGTCAGGATCATCGCGCCCGAAACGCTGATCAGCCAGACCGAAGCCAGCCCCGACGCGGTCCGCGCCTACGCGAAGCTGACGCGCAAGCAGCTGGCGGGCATCCCCGAGGGCATCGAGCAGGTCATCCCCGGCGTGCCGGTCGTGCCGTCGGAGGTGTTCTCGCGCTCGCGCCACGTGACCGTCGAGCCGACCGCCGTCGACGTGACCTTCACCATCGAGAGCCAGCAGGGCTCGGTCAAGCTCGAGGCGCCGGTGCCGGTCTGGCGGTTCGGCCAGGTGCTCGGCGAGTACCGCATGGCGTTGGCCGCCGACGACCAGCTGCTCAAGGACGTGCAGATCACCGGGCCGCGCGAGCTGATCGACCGCATCCGCGCTAAGGACCCGACGCTGCGCATCGTCGCGCGCCTGGACCTGACCGGCGACGACATCCTGCCCGGCACCTATTCCAAGGAGCTGACGCAGATCGAGGTCCATGAGATGACCAACGGCCTGACGCACGTGCTCTACAGCGTGCCGATCAACCCCGAGGCGCTCAAGCCCGACGCCGACCCGACCAGCGCCGACACGCCCGCCTTCTACCTCGCCGCCCCGGCGATCACCGTCACCACCGCCAAGCCCTCGGTCAGCTACACCGTCGGCCAGCGCGGCGAGTGAGCTGGGTTAGCCGGCGGTTCATCGACTACAATGCGCCCACCATGAGTCAAACCACGCAAACCACGTTGGACGTGACCGCGTACTGCGACGGCCTGGCCGACCGGGCCCTGGCCGCCAGCCGGTCGCTCAACCGCCTCGACGGCCGCGCCCGCAACGCGATGCTCCAAGCGATCGCCGACGGCCTCGACGCGGCGAGCGCCGAGCTGATCGCCGCCAACGCCAAGGACCTTGCCGCCGCGGAAGCCAACGGCCTGACGCCCGCGATGATCGACCGCCTGCGGCTCGACGACAAAGGCGTGGCCAAGATCGCCAACGCCGTGCGGCAGGTCGCGGCCCAGACCGACCCGGTGGGGCAGGTGCTCGAGGGTTACGTGCGGCCCAACGGCCTGCGCATCGAGCGCCGCCGGGTGCCGATCGGCGTGGTGCTGATCATCTACGAGAGCCGGCCGAACGTGACCGCCGACGCCGCGGCGCTGTGCCTCAAGAGCGGCAACGCCACCGTGCTGCGCGGCGGTAAAGAATCGCTGCACTCCAACACCGCGATCGCCTCGGTGATCCGCCGAGCCATCGAATCGGTGGGCGCCGACCCGAACATCGTGCAGCTGGTCGAAACCACCGACCGCGCCGCGGTGGGGGCGCTGTTGAAACAGGTCGGCAAGATCGACTTGGCGATCCCGCGCGGCGGCGAGTCGCTGATCCGCGCCGTCGTCGAGCAGGCGCACATCCCCGTGATCAAGCACTACACCGGCAACTGCCACGTGTACGTCGACGCCGGCGCCGCGCAGCTGCCCGCGGGCATGGTGCGCGAGGTCTGCGTCAACGCCAAAACCCAGCGCACCGGCGTGTGCAACGCGGCGGAGACGATGCTGTTTCATGTCGATGCCGCGCCGCTGCTGGTCGAGGCCTGCCGCGCCCTGGCCGCCGAGGGCGTGGAGCTGCGCTGCTGCGAACGCTCGGCGGAGTTGCTGGCCACGCACGTCGGCGACGGCCAACGCAAGGCCGCGACCGAAGACGACTGGCACGCCGAGTATTTGGACATGATCTGCGCGATCAAGGTCGTCGATTCGCTCGACGACGCGGTGGCGCACATCAACCGATACGGCTCACAGCACACCGACGCGATCCTCTCGGCCGACGTGCTCGCGGTCGATCGCTTCGTCAACGAGGTCGACACCGCCGACGTGATGGTCAACTGCTCGACCCGCTTCAGCGACGGCGGCGAGTACGGCTTGGGCGCGGAGATCGGCATCTCCACCGACAAGCTGCACGCCCGCGGCCCGATGGGCGCGGCCGACCTGACGACCTACAAATGGGTCGTCCGCGGCGACGGCCAGTGCCGGTGATGGGACGCGCTGCACCCCCTCTCCCCCCGGGAGAGGGCCGGGGTGAGGGGGAATTAGGCATGACAGCCGAAGACCGTCACAAGCGCAACGCTCGCCCACCCGTCAACCCTCACATGCTCGCCCGCTCCCGGCGTCTGCGCAAAGAGTCGACCGTGCCCGAGCGCCTGCTCTGGTCGCACCTGCGAAACCGCCAGTTGAACAACTTGAAGTTTCGACGGCAGCACGTGGTCGGGGCGTTCGTGGTCGACTTCGTTTGCGAAAGCGTTGCGCTGGTCGTCGAGTTGGATGGTGAATCGCACGTTGGGCAGGGTGTGAAAGACAACGACCGCTCGGCGTACCTGAAGCAAAACGGGTATCGTGTGTTACGCGTGACGAACGACGATGTGATCGGTGGCATCGAGGCCGTGCTTCTGGCGATCGAGCGGGCGGCGATGGGTGAAGGCGATGACTGAACAACCAAACCCTGCATCCGATCCCCCTCACCCCAGCCCTCTCCCGGGGGGAGAGGGGGTTGAGGCGCGGCGTTTTGTGTGGCCGATGCGCTTGCTGGCGATGGCGGGGTTGGCGATCGCGGGGTACTTGAGCGTGATGCACTACGGGGCGCTGTACGCCGGGCACGAGACGGCCGTCTCGTGGTGCGGCGGCTTGAAAGGCATCGACTGCAAGTCGGTGCTCAACAGCCGGTGGGCGACGTGGTTCGGCCAGCCGGTGTCGGCGGCGGGCGCGGCGGCGTACGTGGGGTTGCTGGGGTTGCTTTGCTTAAAACGCTGCGCGTGGTCGGACGCGGTGCTGTGCGCGCTGGCGGTGTCGCTGGTCGGCGCGATGGGGTGGTTCGTTTACCTGCAGGCGGTCGAGCTCGGCGTGTGGTGCGTGTGGTGCATGGCGGAGCACGCGGTCGGCGTGGCGCTGGCGCTGCTGGTCGTTGTTTCGCTGCGCGGCAACGCGCGGCTGTACGCGATCGGTTCCGCGCTGGGCGCGGCGGGGGTGGCCTTGCTCATCGCCGGGCAATGGGTGGGCAGCTCGTACATCGAAGTCGTCGACGCGCCCCCGGAAAAGGTCGTGGTCGGCGTGCTGCCGGTCGAGCCGACGGAGGAAGACGATACGCCGCCCGAGCCGGTGGTGATCGAAAAACCGTTGGTGCTGCTCAACGGCCGGGTGATACTGGATCGCGCGGCGCACCCGTTCCTCGGCGACCCGGACGCCGAGCGGGTGATCGTGGAGGTGATGGACTTCACTTGCGGCAACTGCCTGGCGACGGCGCCGGTGCTGCACGAGGTGCGCCAGCACTACGGGCCGAGCGTGTCGGTGATGGTGTTGTTCTTCCCCAACGACGCGGCGTGCAACCCGGGGCTGGGCCGGACCACGCCGGAGCACGCGGGGGCCTGCGCGTTGGCGAAGCTGGCGCTGGCGGTGTGGCTGGCGGAGCCGGCGCGGTTTGAGCAGTATTACGAGGGCTTGCTTTTGACCCACGAGGGCCCGGTCGAGCCTGCGGGGGCGCGGAAGCTGGCCGAGGCGCTGGTGGGGCGGGCGCGTCTGGCCGAGGCGTTGGCCGACCCGCGGCTCGAGCGGATGCTCCGGCGTGACATCGCTTTGGGGGGCGAACTGGCGTCGGGGCAGATGCCGTGGGTGGTGGTGGGGGACGTGAAGTTCACGTTCAAGCCGGGCGACGCGGCGACGTGGATCACGCTGCTGGAAACCGTCTGGCCGGCGCGGGGGGCGGGCGGATGAGCGGTCGCGTTGCCGGTGATGGGCGGGGGATTTATGATCTGTGCATGATCCAAGGACGGGTACTCGCCAAGAGCCTGGGGCTGGTCCTGCTGCTCACCGCCGCGTCGCACGTGGCGGGGCAGATCAGCTATGAACTGAACGACGAGGGTTTTCAGAAGGTCGACCAGCCCGACCCGACCAGCCCGACCGGCCGGTTGCAAGCGGCGCGGACGGCGCTGGCCGAGGGCGAGGCCAAGCGCGCGACCAAGCTGCTGAACGAGTGGATCGGGCAGAACCCGTACTCGCCGCTGATGGCCGAGGCGTTGCTGTTGCGCGGCGACTCGTGGGTGGCGCGCAAGGAATACTACAAGTCGCTGTTCGACTACGAGAAGCTGCTGCGCCAGTACCCCGGCTCGCCGCAGTTCAAGCTGGCGCTGGAGCGCGAGTTCGAGATCGCCGAGCTGTTCGGCAGCGGCGTGCGGCGGAAGCTGTGGGGCATGCGCTGGATCACCGCCACCGGCGAGGCCGAGGAGTTGTACATCCGCATCCAGGAACGCGCGCCGGGCAGCAAGCTCGCCGAGCGGGCCGGCATCGCCCTCGGCGACTTCTACTACGACCGCGGCGACATGTGGCTGGCCACGGAGATGTACACGATCTTCAGCGAGAACTACCCGCGCAGCCAGTGGTCGGCCCACGCCATGCAGCGCCAGATCGAGGCCAACTGGGCGCTGTTCAAGGGCCCGAACTTCGACGCGACCGGCCTGTTCGAGGCCGAACGCCACCTCATGAAGTTCAAGCAGGAACACCCCGCCGAGGCCGAACGCGCCGGCGCCGACGAGCAGCTGGCCCGCATCGACGAGCAGCTGGCCAACAAGCAGCTGAACGTGGCCCGGTGGTACGAGCGTGTGAACAAGATGGTCAGCGCCCGGTACATGTACCGGCGTGTGGTCACCGACCACCCGCGCTCGTCGGCGGCGATCGAGGCGGCCAACCGGCTGCGCGAGCTCGGTGAAACGGTCGAGATCCCCGACGCGCCCGCGCCCAAGCCGACCCCCGCTGCCGACGACCCGCCAGCGCCCGAGAAGACCTTCACCCACTCCGACGCCGACGACAAGATCCCCCAGGACAGCGAACAGCTGCCCGAGTCGGTCACCCAACCGCAGGAGGAGACGCGATGAGGCGTTCGGCGATCGGCAAGCTGGCCCGGTGTTTGGCGCTCGTGTTATTTGCGGGCGCGCTGACCGCCGGCTGCAACGACGGCCAGGGCGGCCTGCTCGGCTACACCGCCGAGGAGCTGTACCCCGAGAACGTGGGCACGGTGTCCGTGGAGATCTTCGGCAACCGCACCTTCCAACAGGGCGTCGAGTTCCACATGACCGAGGCGCTGATCAAGGAGGTCGAGCTCCGCACGCCGTACAAGGTCGTCGCCCGCGGCAAGGCCGACACCGCGATCACCGGCAACGTGCTGGCGGTGCAGCGGCGCGTGCTCAGCCGGACCTTCGAGGCGGGCATCCCGCAAGAGGTGCAGGTGGTGGTGACGGTGGAGTTTGAGTGGAAGGACCTGCGCAGCGGCGAGGTGCTCCGCAAGCGGGCCTCGATCCAGGGCACCGGCGAGTTCGTGCCCGTGACCAACTACCCCGACCACATCGTCTCCGAGCCCTACGACATCGCCCAGCACGAGGCCGCCGCCGAGCTCGCCCGCGATATCGTGTCCCTGATGCGACGCGATTGGTGATGCGAAAGGGCGAAAAACGCGCTATCATCTTGCGGCCGGCACGCCCGACAGCCGATCATGTTGCAGTCGGCGTGCGTACCATGAACCGAACCCCAGCCGAACGCAGAAACCGAAAGCCCCTATGACGGATCAGAACCCCAACAACCCCAACCCCAACGGCCAACGCGGCGACCAGCAGGGCCCGCCCCCGGTCAAGATGAACCGCAACATCTTCGGCTGGCTGATGATCATCGCCCTGGCCGTGATGGTCGTGTTCCTCATCCACAACGCCAAGAACCAGGCCAAGGAGCTCGAGAGCTGGGGCGAGCTGGTCGCCCTGATCGAGTCGAACAAGATCGCCGCCATCGACACCGACGGCGACAAGGCCACCGAGGGCAAGGGCATCATCGTCAAGGACGACCGGATCATCGCCTACCTCAACGAGGGCGCGAAGTCCGAGTTCAAGACCAACCGCGTCAGCTTCCGCATCAGCCCCGGCACGAAAGCCGTCTACGTCGAGGCGCTGATGAAGGACTACCGCCACCTCTACCGCGAGTCGCCCTCGAGCGGCATGGTCGGCGTGCTGATCTACCTGCTGCCGTGGATCGTGATCATCGCGTTCGTGTGGTTCTTCTTCTTCCGCGCCATGCGCGGCGGGGGCGGGGGCATGGGCATGCTCGGCAACTTCGGCCGCTCACGCCACAAGCTCGTCAACAAGGAGATGACCAGCATCACCCTCGACGACGTGGCCGGCGTCGAAGAGGCCAAGGAAGAGGTCCAGGAGATCATCGAGTTCCTCAAGCACCCCAAGAAGTTCCAACGCCTCGGCGGCCGCATCCCGCGCGGCGTGTTGCTGATCGGCCAGCCCGGCTGCGGCAAGACCCTGCTGGCCAAGGCCGTCGCCGGCGAGGCCGAGGTGCCGTTCTTTTCCATCTCCGGCTCCGACTTCGTCGAGATGTTCGTCGGCGTCGGCGCTAGCCGCGTCCGCGACCTGTTCAAGCAGGCCAAGGACAACAGCCCCTGCATCATCTTCCTCGACGAGATCGACGCCGTCGGCCGCCGGCGCGGCAGCGGCTTTTCCTCCGGCGGCCACGACGAGCGCGAGCAGACGCTCAACGCCATCCTCGTCGAGATGGACGGCTTCGAGACCAACGACCAGGTCATCGTCATCGCCGCGACCAACCGCTCGGACGTGCTCGACCCGGCGCTGACCCGCCCCGGCCGCTTCGACCGCCAGATCGACGTGCACCTGCCCGACGTCAAGGGCCGCATGCAGATCCTCCTCGTCCACGCCAAGAAGGTGAAGATGTCGCCCTCGGTCGACCTCGAACGCCTGGCCCGGCAGACGCCCATGTTCTCCGGCGCCGACCTCGCGGCGATCATCAACGAGGCCGCCATCATCGCCACCATGGCCGACAAGGACTTCATCGAGATGGCCGACCTCGAAGAGGCCCGCGACAAGGTCAAGTTCGGCCGGGCCTTCAAGAGCCGCCGCATCGAGGACGACGAACGCGTCGCCACCGCCTACCACGAGGCCGGCCACGCCTTCCTCCAGCAGCACCTCGAACACGCCGACCCCCTGCACAAGGTCACCATCATGCCGCGCGGCGGGTTCCTCGGCGCCAGCTTCCAGCTGCCCGAGAAAGACCGCCACGGCTACAACCGCCGCTACGTCGAAGCCCAGATGCGCGTCATCTGCGGCGGGCGCATCGCCGAGCTGAAACAGACCGGCGACTCCGCCTCCGGCGCCGCGATGGACATCCGCCAGGTCACCGGCTTCGCCCGCCACATGGTCCTCGAGTGGGGCATGAGCGAGAAGCTCGGCTTCATCGACTACCAGACCCCCGAGTATTCCGAGACCATGGTGCCCGATCGGCCGTACTCCGAGCACACCGCCAAGATGGTCGACGAGGAGGTCCGCCGGTTGATCGACGAGGCGTACGGCGACGCCGAGCGCCTGCTCACCGAGAACTGGGAGCACGTCAGCGCGATCGCCGAGGCGTTGCTGAAGTACGAGACGCTCAGCGCCGAAGACGTGGAGAAGATCATCGCCGGCCAGCCGCTCGACAAGCCCACCGTCAGCGAGCTGCTCGACGCCGAGGTCGCCAAGGCCGCCAAGGAAGACGAGAAGAAGGATCGGCCCCACGCCAACCCCGACCTCGACCCCGAAGGCGGCACGCCGCCGCTGCCCAGCCCCGCCTAAACGGCCAAAGCCGCTCGCGGCTTAGCGCAACAACACCCCAACGCCGCTTGCGGCTTATCGCCCGCTCCCATCTTCGCTTGGCGCATCTTGTGTCATCAATACTCGTACTCCCACGCTCGGATCGTTCATCGTTTATAGTCTATAAACGATGAAATGTCATGGGGGATCGACCGACCTGCAACCGCCCAAACGATAGCCGGCGTCATACCCGGTGCCGGTCTGTGCGAGCCGGGTCGTCCACGACCCCGGCCCCGGCGGCGGGTACGCCGCCGGCTCGCGCATCTTGCACAACAAATGCCCGCACCCGTATGCCCAGATCGTTTTATCGTTTATAGTCTATAAACGATAAATCATAGGCTATTGATCGATCCTGGATCACGTGGGTGATTGAGCCTGTGGTTCGTCGCTTGGTGCGGGGATTCGCGGTGTTCCGGGGGTTCGCGAAGCTTCCGGGAGCTTCCGGGGGCGGTGCGATGGCGAAACGTGGAGCGATCTTGTTGGCCGCTTGGATGCCGCATTTCGTGCGCGCGTCGGGCTGATCGTTTTTAGTCTAAAAACGATCAGCCCGAGCGGCGGACGATGTCGGGGCGCACGGTGAGCGAGACGGGGTGAGCGTGGGGATAGTAGGAAGGGGGGTGAACCCGCGGCGGCTTTTGTCCGTCCACGAAATAACGCCCCGCTTGGGGGCGCTAATCGCAATGCCGACGGGTGGACTCGAACCACCGACCTAGGGCTTATGAATCCCTCGCTCTAACCAGCTGAGCTACGTCGGCAGGGGGGTTTTGCACTACTTTTCACGCATTCGCTGCACTACAATTCGCTCGTGCACTGGCGTGATTATTACCTCATGCCGGGGTTGAAGCAAGTGCGTCTGTCCGACCGATTGACGGGGCCGCTCCATGCCGAAACGAGACCGCAAAAAGCGTGTGCCGAAACTGCTGTACACGGACAACCGGGGGATCGGTTGGTACGTCAGCTACCGCGACCCGGTTTCGAACTCGCCCAAGAAGCACCGCTTCGGGATGATCCCCGAGAACGACGCTCGCATCCAGTACCACGCCTGGATTGTCGGCCACCTCGGGGCCGAGCCTCCGGAATGGAAGCCTGGCCGCAAGACCTCGCCGCTGCCCGAAGCCGCGAGGGGCAACGGCAAGGATGGCAAGCAGGTCGCCCTCTCGCCGAGGTGTCTCTTGAGTGTCGCCTTGGGTTACCTGCAACAGGAGCAGACGCGTGTGCGGGATGAGAGCCTGCCCAGGGCCCGTGGCACCATCAGCCCCGCCGTGTTCAAAGACCTCAGAAAGCACGTGCACCTGTTTATGGACTTCTTGAACAGCGAGTACGGTCAAGGAGCCCTCAAGCGTATGATCCTGGCCGACCTCAAGATCACGGATGTTGAACAATACAATAAGGCCCTTGTTGATGCGGGCTACTCGTCCAGCCGCGTGAGCAAGCGGATGCAGATCGTCAAGAAAATCATCGATCGTGCGGGTCGCCCTGAGCACGGTCACCAGACACTGGCTTGGAACTGGGACTCGCGGCAGAGGTACCACGGCAGACCCACGAAACAGAAGCGGCTCCCAACCCTCAAGCAGATCAAGCGTTTGCTCGACGCAAGCCAGCCTCGGGAGCAAGCCTTGATCTGGATGGGCATCGGGTTAGGGTTTGGGCCGCAAGATCTGTCGGTGATCCGGCAACACCACATTGACCAGGACTCGTACGACCTGAGACGCGGTAAGACCGGTGTGGAGCGGTACGGTGACACGCCGCCCATGGTGTGGAAAGCGATTCAAGCGTACATCGAAGCGGGCAACCCGCCCACCACGGGCCCGCTCTTCACCACCAGGAACGGCTACCCTCTGGTTCACGGCCGCACGAACTCGATCAACCTTTGGTGGAACAAACTCCGCAAAGAAATCGGCGAGATCAGCCAGACGCTGGAGGGCTTCTACGTGCTGCGTCACCTGGGGGCGACGGAGTTTGGATCAAGGTCCGGCACATCAATCGGTGAGATGCGACGCTGGCTTGGCCATGCGGCGTCTTCTCAGATCGCCGACGTTTACATGAAACCGGTTGCCCCAGAGAACCGCGATGTGATTGAATGGGTCAGAGAGGCGTTGCTTACTGGAAAAGCCGACCTCAAGGCCAAGTCGGACAGGGCATGACTCACAGGAAATCCGTGAACTCGTCGAAGATGTTGATGGGCTTATCGTCATTGGTGCCCACCAGTCGTTTTTGCTCCCAGGTAATCACATCGCACAAGCGGGCATAACGAATGCGGCCACGCTGCTCGAAAGGCAGGTCACCACATTCCATCGCTTCAATGACCGTGGTGCGACGCATACGCTGCATCTTGCGGATGTCTTCAACGGTTAGCCACCGCACCTTCGCCGCATCGGGTGATGTCGGGTTGGATGGGTGGTAGCTGGTCACGGCTCAGGTCTCCGGGTTCGGGGTTGTTTCGTTCCCTCATCCGAAGCTGGGGGACAAACAACAACGAAAACGCGACCGTTAAAAAGCCGTCAAGTACCTATATCCAACCTATACTTGAACTGGTTTGTAGCGAAGTGAAGGGTTATCGTATTGCTATCCCGACTAGATGAAGCGGATAGCTACATGACCTATTTGCAATGGTCTACTGCGGTTACTTCTTATTACACGAGCGAGTTATTGGTAACAATCAGGCAAAGCAGATCAAGATATAACCATGCTCTCAAACGCGACGCCAGGGAGCAAGTGGCGTTTTCTTGCCTGTATCATATCGGTCTTGGATGCATGTCTAAAGCATTTGAGTTTTTCAGTCTTAATGCCATGTCGAACAATGATCGGTTTGAATATCGAGTGTTCTCTCGTAGGTAAAGGGTAATCTCTTGTTGCTAGAGGCCATTTTCCAATTGTGTCCTCAAAATCAACTTGGTGCCAATACTCTTCGCAGGATCCAAGGTTGGCAGGATTATAATCGGGAGGAGGGTCTTTTGGGTTAACACCCACAATTTCTGCACATGCGATGAATGGGTTGGCTATCTTTGCATCATTCCATACCCCATCTGAATAGTGTGCTACGTATTCACAGATAAGTGTGGCTAGAAATCTGTTTAACGGATAACAAAAATCGAAATATGGCTTATGCGAAGCGATAAATACTCGCGGGGAAGGGGCCAATATGGTCCGAAGTACTTCACGTAATGACTTTGAGCCTGGAATTTGATCATTCAAAATGGCCCTACACCATTCAACATATCTTTTCATTAGATATTGAAGAATTGGGGCATCATGGTATTTTCGAACTTTTTTTTCGTCCGCTGACCATCGGAATGCCCGCTGGGCGTCCATTTCTATTGATAGTAATTCTGCACGCAGTGCGGGTTCAATAAATCCATTGATGTTGAGTCTTTGGTAGAGATCCTTAGCTGTCTCACTTCCTGTAGCTATTCTTAAAAAATCCTGTAATGAACCATCCCCACCACCTGTAATAAGTACTTTTGCACTTTTCCCCTGATTTTTGTAGATCAAATCGTATTTGTCATTTGACCAATACTTTGATGAAGTGTAGACCGTATCCTTGTTTACAGTGATTGTGTTTTTTTCGACTCCAAAACCCACACACCATAGAATAATTTGGGCTTCATGCGGTGTGCCATTTTCTCCAACGCAATAACTAACAGAATCATGGTCAGATCCTGATGACAGTTGTTCTTCGTCAAGGTAAATTTCAGAATCGGTTTGAAAATCTATTATACCGCGTCCGGAAATCGTTTTTGAGTCTGAAATTTCTTTCTTTAAAACACCTTCCCATGAGCCAACGATTGTACTGGCTTTGTGTTGTGTAAACGTGAATGGGAGATTTGCTCCTTCATCATCATGCATTCGTCTCCAGCCAGCTCGAGGCCATTCATACTGACGATAGTCTAATGATCGTGTTCGAACGTCTGCCATTGTTTTGAAAGCCGCACTGTATCGTTCATATAGAATCACAGGTATGCCATGCTTCGAAGCTACGATTGCGGCTGTTGCACCCGCCACTCCAGCTCCTACAATCACCAGTGGGGAGGGATCCTGTTTGCTTTTTTCAATTAATTCTCCATCTATGCAACGCCGCACGGCTAAATATCCACGTAACGACTGATCGCGAACACTTATTGGAGTGATATCGCCCGCAAGAGAGATAAAACGATTAGAGCTAAGGTAGCGATGTGCCCTTAGAAAGGGGTCTTTTAGCATGCTTTTTGAAACCTAAGAATATTTGTTACTTTAACGCAGAACAGTAGAGGTGCTGTTTGGCTAATTGCTTTTTAGGATGCCCAGAATCACATGGGAGTGAACAGCTATGCGTGATCTTATCGAGTTATTTGATCTTGAGACATGGAATTGGCAATTATAGGTTTATTGCCGTTGTCTCCATATAGCAGACGCAATTCTTCTTTGTAATACTGAGCTATACCTTCTAAAGAGCCTTCTACAATCAATACGTTGTTTTCATTGGCGGAGGAAGATATAGAATCAGGAATTTCATAATCGACTGGCATTACGGTGACTATACTTGGTGTGTCTTCATATACCGAAAAGCAGGACTTAATGGCATTTGCCAATTCAAGTAGGCGAGTTGCGGTATTATCAGAGAACGTGAATGCAGAGTCTGTGAGGACTTCTTCGGAAAAACCTAATAGGACAACTGCTGTCCCAGTGCAATAATGACCGGTTTCTATACGAAGAAGCTCGACAAAGATATCGCGGCCACGATTGGAATTTATGTCAACCGAATCTAGTGAGCGTATTTCCCCCAAGCCAGGAAGTTCTGCTGTGTCTACTAATTTTGTCCCCTCGGTATCATAGAGCGGAGGTGGAGCTTCTTGCGGTGGAGCGATAATGAGGATGTCGAATTGGTTATTCTGCATAATGCTAGCCACCTGTTTGTGTACGTCACATATCGGCGGGCTAGGCACTTGTATACAGCGAAACTTGGTAACTTCATGAGTTATCGGTCTAATAAACCTCAACTCCGTAGCTCGACTCGATCTAATGTTCATCCCAGTGGGCTCCCGAAAATTGACGGAGGCTGCCGACGTGATAGACGTTTGATAAACTGATACAAGCAGCTTGTCAAGATGAAACACCAGAGACTGCGATCTTATTGGCGTTAGGATTGGCTGAGCATACAAATGTTCCCTGGTCTTCGGCTTCCTGAAAATCATGTAAATCGTTACATCACACATAGAAACGGCTGTTGCGCAATGGTTGCTAGCCATTGCTGAAACGGGGTTAGAGAAGGTGACTCACCCATTTCCACTTATCTGGTGGATACTTGATCAAGTAGCGGGGCCTTGTTAGGCATTTGTTTGCAGGTTAATCTTATCCTAAAAATTACACGCGACTGCCTGCTTCAGTCTTGTTGTGTGCATGATTATTCACGCTTGCAAATCGTCCAGTGTTATCGCGGTTATGTGACAAGTCTCCCGTCATCTGCTTTGCTGTACCAAACAAGTCACGCACAACCGCCAGTACGTGAAACGCACGGGTGTTGGCCGTCTTTTCATTTATCGTGTTGAGGGACAAGACGATTTCCGTCTTGCCTATCAGTACTTGTAGCTCATTAGGCACTCGCTGTCGATAATAGTATCCACTTGGCCGTCGCTGGACATAAGGTACGATGTATCGCATATGACTCCCCGGTGTGTACTAGAATTAACTAATTCGTGTACCAGCCCACTGGCAAGGGGAACCCGTGAAATCCTAAGCCATTGAATCTGTTGAGAGAATCTGAATCGTGGCGGAGAGGGTGGGATTCTCCGACACTTTTGGATTCATACAGATATCAATAGCATAGACCCTATGATTGCGGGCTGATACAACATGATATGTACCACGTATGTGTACTAATGCCAATACTTAAAGTGATTTTGTTCCTGGCATTGATAATGGTCGTTGTATTTATCAATAATCCACGAACCAGTGGCAAAAGTGTTGTTTTGAAATCGTTAGCCTTGAAGGTAAAGAAGAGGCGAATCGCTCTTGAGTGTTTAGCGTTTGGCTCTGAATCAATTCCGCCCCAGCTTCTGGCGTATTTTCTCACCTAGTTGCTCGGGAGAGATTTCACGGAGATCCAAGTAGCCCACAGTAGGTCGAAGCCCAGGTATCTCGGTGCCATCGAATCGCACTGGAAGCACATATTCAGTTCGCTCTGCGATCGCTCGTGCAAGGGCCGTCCGTTTCTCGTGCCGTGTCCACACTTTAGCGGCGTAATGGCATGAGATAAACATCACGCAAAATCAGGCTTGTTGGCGATAGATGCTTTCAAAGTGCTCGGCAAGATCTTTGCCCCACAAAGTCACTTCTTCGTATTTATCATAGAAAACAACTACGCCATGCTGATCTAAATGTTCTGCGACTTTCTCAACATAGTTTCTGTCTTCGCCAGCAAACGAGAGAACAATATCGTACCGCTTAGGTGTCTCCGTCATTTCTGCAAGGACGTCCTGCGGTATATCGCCATCCTTAACGGCCCAGTGCGTGCGGTTAAGCTCCCAGCGGTCAATCTGTAAGCGATGTCGCATTTTCGCGGCCTGAAAGGGCGGTTGAGCCTTGTTTTGTAGGTCATTCTGACGATTCTTGCGGCGGCGGCTTCTCGGACGTTGAAGCCCTCCATGCAGCTACTAGACCATTGACGGCCTGAATCACAGCGGCGAACGATTCAACGGTGTCGGCGGCCAGGTCTTCAAGCTTGGCCGTGGCAAGCTCGGTCAGGATTCGCTTGGCCACCCGTCCCTTGTTGAACGAACCACAACCACGCTCCGCGAGTGCCGCTTCGACACGGTCAACGATTGTGCGGACGTCAACCCCCGGTGCGGTCAGCGTCAGCGGGTTTCCTTCAAGCTCACGCGTGTAAGCATCGTTTACATGCCGTAGGAAAAAGGTCTCCTGGAACAGGTCTTCAATGGCAAATGGCTTGGGCTTGCCCAGCACATCTCCGATTTGGAGCACGTGCTTCTCGTCAAGAATCCACTGGTGCACGAGTTGGGCAAATGCGGAGTCACCGGCGGGGTCGTTATCGAGCAGGACGGCTACGTTGAGGTCTTGGCCGTGGAGCAGCGTCCCAACGTAAGCAACCTTGCTGGCTCCACCCGCAGGGGTAATGACAAGGTCGGGGTTGAGCCCCTCTTCGCCTGCTTGTTCCAGCAGCGTTGACATACTCCGCAGGTACCAGAAGTCGGTGACGCCCTCCACGACGAGATTGTGCTGGCCGACGAAGAGGGACTGGCTCCAGGAGAGCCCGAGAGCGGCCTGCAAGGTGAACCTAGCATCCTTATCCGCCGTGGCCCAGTTCTGGTGGACCACCGCTCCTTTCTCGGGGTCCTCCTCGCACACCCAAACCTTGTCGAGACGCGAAGAGTCAATCATGAAGGGCAGGTGCGTCGTGTAGATGAGTTGGTTGCTTCGGCCATAGGCGTGCATGCGTTGCAGCAAGTCACGTTGTGCCGATGCGTGGAGGTGAAGGCCTGGTTCGTCGAGAAGAATCACCGCGTTGGTGAACTGACCGTCCGTTTCACACATGAACTTCATGTCGAACGAGAAAAACCACTGGAAGCCCTTTGAGCGTTCTTCGAGCGGCACCAATGCCGAACCCTGATCATCTTTCACGAAGGTGATGAAGTGCTGGCCGTCCGCTTGGAACATGATTTCGTACTTACGCTGGCTCCACCGTTCGGCAATCAACTCGGTGAGCGTGCGGCTGGCATCGTTCATGTCGAGCATGCGTTGTTCGCGGTCGTTCTCCTCACCCTTTTGAACTTCTTCTTCGAGGTCTAACCCCGCTTGCTCCATAATCATCCTGACGGTTTCATCGGAACCCCGCGCCTTCTTCTGCTGGAACCGTTCCAGTACCTGATTTAGCTGTGCGGTCCCGTGGAACTGCTGGTAGTCATCCATGTAGATGAACACCGGGAGCCATTCGTGGACGGTGTCCACCACCTTCTGACAGGGCGGGGCTTGGCCGAGCGTTTTCTTTACTCCCTCTACGTGTTTCTTGAGGGTGGCGACGGCCGCGGTGTCCGCCTGGTGGAACGCGGCACCTGCGGGTTCGTTGGGGTGGACATGCTTGGACGCCTCCGCACACAGCTCCTCGATATGTTCGACCGCATATTCCGCTCCGCCGTTCTCTCTGACCGCCTTGAGGAAGTCGTCAAAAGCCGTTTGATAGCTCTCTTTGAAGTTCGGCGACAACTCGCCTGGCAAGGCCTTGATGGTGTTGATAAGGGTACTACCGACCCAAACCAGATCGTGGGTATCGTCCGGGTCGTGGGGTAAACACCGGTACGAAAACATCCCCGCGTAGTCCTTCTCGATACGGACGCCGGTGATGCCTTCGGCCGAGGCGTGGATGCCCGCGATTTGTTCCTTTTCTGAGTCGTTGAAAGAAAACTCAAGCTCGACGACACGAGCCTCTGGTGACCTTTCGCTCCTCCAGCCACGTGGCCACTCGCGGTTTAGATTGTAAGGATGATCACCGTGGGGGTTGAACTTCCACAAGGCTTTCAGTAGCGACGTTTTTCCGGATTCGTTTTTGCCCACCACGGTCGCCATGTCGTCGATTTCGACCCAACCTGAATCGATGATGGAACGAAACATCTCAACTCGGAATCTCTTGAGTCTCATTGGATAGCTCCGCGAAGTCCTATAACCGCATGGTACCTCAGGGCGTCCCAGTGACCTGCCCCCGTGGTTGATACCAGTTTCTATGTTAGTCGAATGATGCTATGACCCGCACCCAATTTTTGATCCAGCCGAAGTGAGAAGAGCTTTTGAGCCCATATTGAATATAGGTATGAAGTAGATCTAGTCAGTCGTTTGTTTAGCAGAGCATGCTAAGTCTCTTGCGGGTCGCCCGAAGATTTTTTTGCACTACATTTCCGGTCGATTGGGGTCGACTTAGGTCGATGAATCAACCGTTTGGCAATGTTGATCAATCACTCTAAAGCATTGAAAGACAAGGATATGCGGCGATCGAGTCGCAAAGACTTGTAGGGCTTTCATACTTTATGAATCCCTCGCTCTAACCAGCTGAGCTACGTCGGCGCTGGTTGAAACGTCGAATTGTACGCACCGAAGGGGCCGATGCAAGCCGCCGTCAGGCCAGCGGGTTGATCACCAGCCCGGTCGCGAGTTTGGGGAAAAAGTACGTGCTCTTCGGCGGCATGACCTCGTTGGCCTGCGACACGCCGCACACCGACGCCAGCGGCGTGGCCTGCATCACCACCGCCAGCCGGTCGGCCTCGGTCTCGGCCAGAAACTTCAGCTCGTCGAGGTCGGCGGTGTACTTGAAGCCCACCGCTTCGCCGCCGAACGCGGGGCGCAGCACGCGGTCGATCAGCAGTTCGTGCAGCACGGCCACGTCGAGCGTGCGCCACACCTCGGGCTTGTCCGGCGTCACGCCCGCCAGCGGGTCGGCGTCCTTCGCGGTCAACACGAACGTGCCGCTCGTGACCGGGTCGTACAGGCCCATCGCGTGGGGCCCGGCGCCGGGCAGCGACGCTTCGAGTTCGGCCAGGCCGTCGACGCCGTGCTCGGTCGCGTGCAGCAGCAGGTCGTCGCGCCGCGCGATCAGTTGGGTGAGCCGTTCCATGGTAAAGCCGGTCATGCCCGTGATCGCGCGGTGCGTGGGCAGCACGATCATGCCCTCGTCTTCCACGGCCACGAGCACGAACAAACACGCCTCGGCGTCGGGCTGGTCGGGGTGCGCCTGGTGGTAGTTCAGCGCGGTGGTGTAGCGGTGGTGGCCGTCGGCGATGAACACGTCGGTCGGCTCGAAGAACGCCTCGAGCTGTGCGATCGTTTGTTCGTCGTCGATGATCCAGCAGCGGTGCTCGACGCGGTCGTTGTCGGTCGTGCCGGCGAAGTCGGGCTCCCGCTTGTAGTGCGCGGCGAGAAGCTCAACCACCTCGCCCTTCGGGTCGGAGAACACGCCGAAGATCGGCGACAGCTGCGTCGCGGTGGCCTGCATGAGTTTCAGCCGGTCGTCGGTGCCGGCCTTGATCGTCAGCTCGTGGCGGAAGATGCCACCGCGGGCGCGGTTGAACTCTTCCACGGCCAACCCGCTGAACAGGCCGCGCCGGCGGAACGTGCGGCCGTCGGTCTCGTACACCTGCTCGTAGGCGTAAACCGCCGGCCGCTCGTCGCGCTTGAGCACCCCGGCGGCGAGCCAGCCGTTCAGCGTCGCCGCGGCGCCGTCGTACGCCTCGTCGGGCCCGACGGTTTTCGGCGGCGTCACCGGCAGGTCGATCGCCACGATGTTGTACGGGTCACGCTCGAGCAGCGCCCGCTTCGGGCCCTCGTCGAGCACGTCGTAGGGCGGGGCGATCTTGGTCGTCACGTCGCCATCGGCGGTCGCGTATCGCAGGGCGCGGATCGGTCGCAGGCGGGGCATGGGCTTGGCTCAACTTCTCGGGTAAAACAATAAGCGGTCACCGCTACGCAGGGCGACGAGCTTATCGGCTCACGCGCGGTTCGCCAACCCCATCGCGTCGATCGGGCTGACGTAGCCGTCGCTCACGTTCACCGCCTGCGGCTCGGGCCAGACCAGCAACGCGCGGTCCGCCAGCCACTTGGCGGTGTGGGTTTGCCCCAGCGCCTCGGCCGCCTGCGCGAACATGCGGTGGCACGTCGCCGACACGCCCGGCGGCATCAACTCGGCCATGGCGACCTTGTGTTCCAATTGGTCGATCGCCTCGCGGTGTCGGCCGCACATCAGCTGGTAGCGCGTCTGCAACTCGAGCAGTTGCAGCGCATCGCCGAGGTCGAGCTTGCTGCGGTACAGGTCGCTCAGCGCCCCGTACGCGCCGTGCGGGTCGCCGCGGTGCATCGAGGCGTCGGCCAGCAGCAGCAACAGCTTGTTGCGTGTGTCGGCCGTTTTGACCGTCGTCGGCAGCGACAGCAGCGCCACCGAGATCGACGCCGACTCGTCGAACCGCTTTTGCCGGTGCAGCAGCACGGCCAACTGGTGGTAGATCAGCACGTGCACCGGGCGGTACAGCGTGAACCGCTTCATCGCGCCGGCCAGCGGCGGGGTGGCGTCTTCGACCGGCGCGCCGGCCGCGATCAGCTGCGCCGCGGCGATCGCCTGCCGCGCGGTCGTACCCGACAGCTGGTTGGCGACCAGCCAGCTGATGAACCCCGCGCCCAGCACGATCAGCGGCCACCGGCTGTCGGCCATGCCCGGCAGCAGCCCGCCGAACCACCCGAACGCGATCGAGCCGATCAGCACGCTCTGCACCAAGCGCGTTCGGCCGAGCTGCCGTTCGAACTTCGTCGCGTCGAAAAACAGTTGGGTCGTCGGTTCAGCCACGGCGGTCGTTCTCCATGGCCTCGGCCAGCGTCTGCGCCGGGGCCAGCGCCGCCAGCACGCGGGTTTCGGGCAGCGCGTTCATGATCGCCGACGCCGGCAACAGCAGCGTCGCCAGCTTCCACCAGCGCTGCGCCTGGTCGTGGTCGTCGCGCTCGTGCATCGCCGCGGCCACCAGCCCGTACGCGTAACCCGCGTCGTAACCCAGCGCCCGCACGCGCTGCGGCAGCGCCTCCGGCTGGCCGACCAGTTGATCGGCCTGGTGCGTTTTGACCTGCTGGTACGTTTGGGCGTAGGCCAGCATCGCCGCGGTGAGCGGGTTGAGTTCTTGCTGCGCGGCTTTGCGCATCGCGTCGTCCGCGTCGGCGAGCCGTTCTTCGTGCAACAGCGCCGACGCACGCTGCAACGCCAGCACCTGCCCGGCGGGGTGGTCGGGCGGCATCAGCTTCAGCAGGTAATCGCACGCCGCGATGCCCGCGTCGTAGCACCGCAGCGCCAGCAGGTTCGCGCCGATCAGCATGGCGGTCTGCGCATGAAACTGCGGCCACTGGCGCAGGCTCGGCACCGCCCGCCACGCCTCGGCCAATGCCTTGCCGTGGTGGCGGAGCATCGTCAGTTCGCCCGCCCGCTGCACCTGGCTCTGTACCGCGCGCAGTGTGCTGCGCTGGCGCATCACGTAGAACAGCAGCCCGCCGATCACCACCCACGGCAGCAGCAGCGCCAGCGCCGACGGCCCGCTGAGCACCACCACCAGCAGCAGCGCGAAGATGCCGAACACGAACAGCGTGCGGCGGTGCGGCTTGAACACCGGCGCGTGCGCCGCCAGGTGCCCGGTCACAGACCGCGACGTCGGGGGCCAGGGGTTGGGCAACGGGTCATTCATGCCGCGGCATTGTAGCTACTTCAACCGAGCACGTTGGACAGCTCGTCGGCGTGGTTCTGAAGCCAACGCACCTTGCGTTCGATCATGTGCAAGAAACCGTAGCCCTCCATGCGGGCGAAGCTGCCGGTGGCGGCGATGGGGATCGCGGCCTCGGCGATCAGCGCCTCGACCATCAGCCAGGGGATCGCGTTCAGCTCGGCGCGCGTGATCTGCGTCACCGAGTCGTAGCCCAAAAGGAAACGCTTGAGCCGGCTCATGTCCAGGTAGTCCGGCCAGCTCGCCGCGTCGTCGCCGCCGCCGGTGATCGAGAACTGCAACGCCCCGTTGGCCGTGTCGATGATGCGCTGCTGCAACCGCGCCGCGTCGTAGTCGATCACCGCCACCACCCGGCTGCCGCGGAAGAGCATGTTCCCCGGGTGCCAGTCGGTGTGGATGATCTGCATGGGCCACTCGTTGATGCCCAGCTCGTTGACCTTCGCCGCCGCCTCGTTGTAGGCCGTGGACAGGAAGTCCATGGTCTTGCGCATCATCTCCGTCTCTTCCACCGCGCGGGGATCGGTGTGGGCGAGGGTGACGGGGGCCTGCTCGATCGACTGCTGGACCATGCGCGCCCCGTGGTAGGCGCCGCGCGGCGGCTCGTAGTCGGGCTCGATGTCGGCGATGAGCTTGTGGAACAGGCCCAGCGTCTTGCCCGCGTCCTGCGTCGCCTCCAGCGAGTTGTCGTAGCCCGTGCCGCGGATGTACTCGAAGACCTCGTAGATGCTGCCGATCACCTGGAGCATCGACACGCCGGCCCGCGTGTCCTGCAGGTGCGGCAGGGGGAACTGCTTGAGCGCCAGGTGCGTCTGGATCTGGTGGCAGAAGGCGACCTTGAACGGGTCGTCCTTGCCCCGCGCGCGGCGTTTGAGCAGGAACACGCCCTTGTTGGTCTTGAGCAAGAGCTTCGGCGCACGACGCGAGCCGCGCGGGAACTCCTTGACCGCCTCGATGATGCCCAGGTCGTAGTGGCTGAGCACGATCGCCAGCTCGTCGGGCCGGAACTGGTCGCGCTCGCCGTACCCGGCCGTGCTGCTCATCGGCGCGCTGCGCGCGCTGCTCAGCGCGATGCCCCGGCCTGGTTTGCCTGAAGACGGTTCTGCCATCAACTCACCCGGTGCGTGGGTTGTCCGTTTACTGACACTAGGCCCGCCGGCGACGATCGGCCAGCCGAAAAAGCCTCATTCCACGTTCTGCACCTGTTCCTTGATCCGGTCGATCGCCCCCTTGACCTCCACGATCGTCCGGCTGATCACCGCGTCGTTCGACTTGCTCGCGATCGTGTTCGCCTCACGCAACAATTCCTGGGCGATGAAGTCCAGCGTCCGCCCGGCCGGCTCGCCGTTGTCGGTGTGGATGATCTGCTCGAACTGCTCGAGGTGCGCGGCGATCCGTTGGGTCTCCTCGGCGATGTCGCAGCGCTCGGCGAACACCGCCACCTCCTTGATCACGTCCACCTCGTTGACCTTCAGCTCCGCGCGGGCCAGCAACTCGTCGATCCGGCTGCGCAAACGCTGGTGGTATTCCTCGGTCACCGCCGGCCCGCGCTGCGCGATGGCCTTGACCCGGTCGGCGATCAGCGCCAGGTGCTTGAGCAGGTCCTCGGCCAGGCCCGCGCCCTCACGCTGGCGCATGTCGGCCAGCTTGTCGCACGCCTGGGCCAGCAGGTCCAGCACCACCGGCCGGGCGCGGTCGAGCAGGTCGCTCGACTGCGGCGGCTGCACGACGCCCGGCAGCGCCAGAAGCGAGCCGAGCTCGACCGACGCGTCGATCTTCTTGACCTGCTGGAGGTACGCGGCCAGCGCCGCTTCGTTGACCTCGTAAGCCGCGCGGGCGGAGTTGTCACGCAGGGAGGCCACGATCGTGATCGAGCCGCGCGACAGCCGCTTGCGCAGGGCCGACTCGATCTCGGCTTCGAGGCCGCTGATCTCGTCGGGCAGCCGGATGTTGGCTTTGAAGAAACGGTTGTTGACCGCGCGGATCTCCAGGGCGTAGTGCACGCCGTCGAGCTCGCCGGAAGCGTCGCCGAAACCGGTCATGGATCGGATCAAACGGCGTTACTCCGTTTTGGGGGCCGGGGTTTCCGGGGTTTCTGTGGGCGCGTCACCGCCGCCGATGGTCTCGACGTCTTCGACCTTTTGCGGGGCGGCGGTGTCGGTGTCGGCCTGACCGGCGATCGCGTCTTTGCCTTGGTCGACCGGCACGCCGTGGAAGTCGCCGCGTGTGCTGAAGACCAGGGCGATCGCGAGGGTGAGGAAGCAGGCGAAGAGGATGATGGTGAACCAGGTCAGCGCATCGCCGCTCTTGGCGCCGAACATCGCCTGCTGGCCTCCGCCCCCGCCGCCGAAGGCCCCGGCCAGCCCGCCGCCTTTGGGCTTCTGGATCAGGATCACGAGGATCGTGATGGCTGCCACCAGCACGAAGAACGTCATGTTCGCGATGGTGTAGCTGGTGAGGGTCACGAGCAGCGCGTAGACGCCGCCGACGATCAGCAGCAGTACGAGCAGGATTCCAAGCAGTCCGCCTCTCATGCGTCGTTCCTTATCGTTCGAATCTTACAGGGCGGCGTTAAGGATACCGCAGAAGTCGTCGGCTTTCAGCGCCGCGCCGCCGATCAGGCCGCCGTCGATGTCGGCCTGGCCGATCAGCTCGGGGGCGTTGGCGGGCTTCATGGAGCCGCCGTACTGGATGCGCAGGCCGTCGGCGACCGCGTTGTTGTACAGGCCGGTGCGGACGAAGTTGCGGATCGCCGCGTGGGCGTTCTGGGCGTCTTCGGGGGTGGCGGTCTTGCCGGTGCCGATGGCCCAGACCGGCTCGTAGGCGATGGTGACCTTGCTCATCTGCTCGGCGTCCACGCCCGCCAGGCCGTAGGCCGTCTGCGCGGTGTTGATCGCGTCGGTCTGGCCGGCCTCGCGCTGCTCGATCTTCTCGCCGACGCAGAGGATGACCTCCATGCCCGCCTCGAGCGCCGCGTGGACCTTCTCGTTGCACAGCACGTCGGTCTCGCCGATGACGTGTCGGCGTTCGCTGTGGCCCACGAGCACGACGCTCACGCCGCAATCTTTGAGCATGCTCAGCGACACCTCGCCGGTGTACGCGCCGTTGGGTTCGATGTAGAAGTCTTGCGCCCCGACCTTGATGTCGCTCGAACCGAGCGCGTCGGCGACCTTGGCCAGGTACGGGAACGCCGGGCAGACCGCCACGTCGACCTTGTCGGTCGCGGTGAACTGCTCGGCCAGCGCCTCGGCCAGGGCCACGGCCTCGTCGCCGTGCAGGTTCATCTTCCAGTTGCCGCCCACAAAAGGCTTACGATCAGCCATTGAAATCTACTCCAGATCGACTTCGGGTGGGGTCAGTCGAGCCGCACAGTATAGCGAATCGTCTGGGGTCGGCTAGGGGGCGGGATCGCCGGCGGATCGGTTGCACAGGCGGGCCTGGGCCTCGGCCAAACGCCGGTATTTACCGTAGGTCAGGGTGCCATGCAGCGCAACGGGAAACACGAACAGGCCACCGCCCACCATCAGCCATTCGAGCCAGTGAACGCCCGGCACGAGCACGGCCCGAGCGGGTTCATCCGGATCGTAGAACGCGGTGGTGCGATCGCCGACCACGCGACCTGCCAAGGCGCTGCGAACCTTGTCGGATTCGCTGTAGTAGCCGTAACTCACCCGATCGGATTCGTACCGTTCGCCGTCGACCGAGTATGTGTAACGCGCTTGGGCGACGTGGCCATCCTCTTCCCACCTGACTTCCAAAAACTCGGCCTCCGCGCCGGGCCAGCCCGTGCTCTGCAGGCCGTAAGGCAGCATCAAGCCCAACCAGACCGCGATACCCGCCGTCATCAGGTACAAGAAGCCTTGCAGGTAGGGATGGCTCAGGCCCACCTTCTGTTTCAGGTCGGCCAGGCGGTCGATGTCTCGCCGCACCACTTCGGTGCGCGACGACAGCATGCGATCGGGTAGCCGCCACCGTCGCGTGACGACGTCCGCGATCCATTGCAGGTCTTCGTCGCTCCAGCACGCGGTCAGCAACGCGTCGGTCTGGTTGGCCAGCGAGATGTGCAGCTCGGGCTTGTCTTTGCGTGTCACGTGGTAGCCCGGACGGCCCTGGGTACGCCGGGTGAAGCTCAGGTTCGTCAAGGGGTTGTTCCCAACGGCCAGCCCGCGGACCTCGCTCACCCCGTAGACGCATGCTTGCTTGTGCTCGAGCAGCTTTTCTTCGATGCGCAGCGATTGGTCGTTGAGCGTGATCGTCGCGCTGCAACCGCTTAAGATCGTACACACACACAACAAAGTGAGTCCAAGGGTAAACATGCTCAACGCAAACACGCCCGAGAGCACCATCAGGAACCAGGACTCCTGCTGGCAAAACCACACACCAGCGCCGGTGCTCACGATGGCCAGCGACACCGACAGCAGGGCGATCCATATCATCTTTCTGCTTGACCCGGACTGCTCCCGCGGCTTGAGCTCCATCCGCAGCCCCTCCCCGTCGGCCATCGCCGACACCTCGATGTCCGTGTGCGCCGGCAGTGGCGGCAGCGGTGGCAGGTCCCCGATGGTTAGCGTGTCGCTCATAACCCCATCCTAACCGCGGCCCACGGCAGGAATTGCGAATCCCTCGGTCTTGTGTGGCATTTGTAACAGACGCCCACCCCTCCATACAATGCCCGCCTTTACCCGGTTACGCAGGAACGCCCATGGCCACCAGCCGCGAAATCCGTCAGCAGTTCATCGGCTTCTTCGTCGAAAAGCACGGCCACACCGCCGTGCCGTCCTCGCCCGTCGTGCCCCTCGACGACGACACGCTGCTGTTCGCCAACGCCGGCATGAACCAGTTCAAGGACGTGTTCCTCGGCCTCGGCGACCGCCCCTACACCCGGGCCGTCGACACCCAGAAGTGCATCCGCGCCGGCGGCAAGCACAACGACCTCGACGACGTCGGCAAAGATACTTACCACCACACCTTCTTCGAGATGCTCGGCAACTGGTCCTTCGGCGACTACTTCAAAGCCGAGGCCATCGACTGGGCGTGGCAGCTGTTGGTCAATGAATGGAAGCTCGACCCCGACCGCCTGCACGCCACCTACTTCGAGGGCGACGAGAAAGAAGGCCTCGAACCCGACCACGAAGCCCGCGAACTCTGGCTCAAGCATCTGCCCCCAGACCGTGTCCACCCCGGCAACAAGAAAGACAACTTCTGGGAGATGGGCGACACCGGCCCCTGCGGCCCCTGCTCCGAAATCCACTACGACCGCACCCCCGGAAAAGACGGCGGCCAACTGGTCAACGCCGACTCGCCGGCGGTCATCGAAATCTGGAACCTCGTGTTCATCCAGTTCAACCGCGCCGCCGACGGCGCCCTCTCGCCGCTGCCGGCCAAGCACGTCGACACCGGCATGGGCTTCGAACGTATCACCGCCGTGCTCCAAGGCGTCGACTCCAACTACGACACCGACGTGTTCACGCCCATCTTCGACGCCATACAAAAAGTCACCGGCGCCCGCGCCTACCAGCCCGGCGGCGACGAAAAAGCCCTCGCCGACCCCATCAACGTCGCCTACCGCGTGATTGCCGACCACATCCGCACCCTCACCTTCGCCATCACCGACGGGGCCCACTGCGGCAACGCCGGCCGAGACTCGGTGCTGCGCTCGATCCTCCGCCGGGCCGTGCGCTTCGGCCGACAGACGTTCGGCGTCGAAGAGCCGTTCTTCTACAAACTCGTGCCCGCCGTCGTCGAATCCATGGGCGACGTGTTCCCCGAGATCACCAAGTCCGTCGACGCGGTCATGGAAGAGCTGAAGGAAGAAGAGGTCAGCTTCCGCCGAACGTTGGATGATGGTATCAAGACATGGTGGTCGTTCGCAGGTTCATCACTCTGGCACCAGTTTTCGCTCATGCAAGAAGGCAAGGCTGAGCAAGACGTTGAGTATTTTAACATTGGTGGCCCCGCTGAATTTGGCGATTTTTACGACTTCTATAAGAATGAGCGACTAGCGCCATTCCGGCCAGAAAGTAAAGTGACAATTCACCGTGGTGTCGATCCTAAAACGCGGGTATTGCTGCACTCATTTCAATTGGGAGATATTACTCCCAGCCTCTTGAAGTCTATTTTTGGTAAACAACCGGCTATCTCAGGTGTCGGTGCATTCATGTTGTACGAAACCTACGGCTTCCCCATCGACCTGACCACGCAGATGGCCGAGGAGCGCGGCATGACGGTGGACCTGGCCGAGTACGAACGCCTCTTCGCCGAGCACCAGGAAAAGAGCAAGGGCGAAAGCGGCGCAGCCGATGCGAAGCAGTCGCTCCAGGAATACGTCCTGCACCACGACCTGCCCGCGACGGCGTTCACCGGTGACGACGAACTCGTGACCGATGGCGTGAAGGTCGTCGCCAAGCTCGCGCTGACCAATGGCGGTTACGAGCCCGTCGAGGAACTCGTCGTCGGCCAGCCCGCGGCGATCGTGCTCGACACGACCCCGTTCTACGCCGAGGCCGGTGGCCAGGTCGGCGACGCCGGCGTCCTCCGCTCACACCACGGCGCGGTTTACCGCGTGACCGACACCATCCGGTTTGGCGACGCCTGCTTCCACCTCGGCGAACTCGAAGAGGGCTGCGTGAACGCGAACCAGGTCGCCTTCGCGCCCGACGTCGACGTGCTGGCCGAGGTCGACGCCGACCGCCGCGCGATCGTCGAGGCCCACCACACCTGCACCCACGTGCTCAACCACAAGCTCCGCGCCGTGCTCGGCGAACACGTCCAGCAACGCGGCTCGCTGGTCGACGATGAGAAAACCCGCTTCGACTTCGCCCACACCAAGGCCGTCGCCGCCGACGAGGTCGAGCGGATCGAAACCCTCGTCAACGACGACATCGCCGCCGACCTGGCCGTCAACGCCGCGCTCGCCGCGCAGGAAGACGCCCTGCAAATCCACGGCCTCCGCGCCGTGTTCGGCGAAAAATACCCCCCCAAGGTGCGCGTCGTGTCCATCGGCCCCACCCTCGACGAGCTGCTCGAACAACCCGACAACACCCACTGGCACGACCGCTCGATCGAGTTCTGCGGCGGCACGCACCTGGCGTCGACCGGCAAGGCCGAGGGGTTTGCGATCATCGGCGAGGAAGCCGTGGGCAAGGGCATCCGCCGACTCACCGCCGTCGCCGGCGCGCTCGCCGCCAAGGCGCAGTCGATCGGCCAGACCATGCTCGACCGCCTCGATTCACTGAAGAACACCGACGGCGAAGCGCTGGCCAAAGGCGTGGCCGAGCTGACCGCATCGATGAACGAGCAGACCATCCCGCTGACGACTAAGGCGAAGTTGCAATCGGGCATCGCCGAGTTGCAGAAGGTGCTCAAGGCGCAGCAGAAGGCCGCGAGCAAGCAGGCGGCCGGCGCGGTCGTCGAACAGGCGCGCGCGGTCGCCGCCAACGCCGAGGGCGACGTGATCGTGGCGAGTATCGACGGCGCCGACGGCGCGACGCTGCGCACCGCGATGGACGTGATCCGCAAAACCAAGCCCGACGCGGCCATGCTGCTCGGCGCAGCCTGCGACAACAAGATCGCTTTTCTTGCGGCGGTGCCCCAGCCGTTGATCGACCGGGGCCTCAAGGCCGGCGACTGGGTCCGCGAGGTCGCCAAGGTCGCCGCCGGCGGCGGCGGCGGCCGACCCGACATGGCCCAGGCCGGCGGCAAAGACCCCGCCAAACTCGACGAGGCGCTCGACACCGCGCGCAACTTCGCCGCGGCGATCATCGGCGCCTGAAGCACCTTGCGACAAGTATGTTTCGCGGATAGCCGGCACCATACCTGGTGCCGGTCCGTGCGAGCCGGGTCGTCCACAACCCCGACCCCGGCGGCAGGTATGCCGTCGGCTGGCACGCCTTGCATCATCAATGGTCGCATTCACACCCTCGGATTATTCATCGTTTTTAGTCTAAAAACTATAAACTTTCGTAGGCTCCTATGCCCGTGGTCGAAGTCAAAGGCGTGTGCGACACAAGGCCGCGTTCGGATGCGGCGGGTGTGATGGGTAAACAGGAATGGGCATCGGCCCCACCTGCAATCGTTCGAACGCTAGCTGGCGTCAAACCTGGCGCCGGCCCGTGCGAGCCGGGTCGTCCATAACCCCGGCCCCGGCGGCAGGTATGCCGCCGGCTGGCGCGTCTGGCACAACAGATGTTCGTGTTCGTACGCCCGGGCCATTTTATAGTTTTTAGTCTAAAAACTATAAACTTTCGTAGGCTCCATGCCCGTGGCCGAAAGCGTGTGCGACGCATGGTCGTGCTCGGGCGCGGCGGGATGGGGTTAACAGGAACGGGCATCGGCCGCCCTGCAACCGCTCAAACGATAGCCGGCACCATACCTGGTGCCGGTCCGAGACCGGCGGCAGGTATGCCGCCGGCTAACGCGTCTTGTATGCAAAGGTTCGTGCCCGCATGCCCTGATCATTTCATAGTTTTTAGTCTAAAAACGATAAATTGTAATGGGCTTGCTCAGTAGAATCCATTCCGTCTTGCGGGGCCTTGCCTAACGCCGGATGGCATAGGTGAGCACCTTCATCGCGGCCTCGGCGAACAAGGCACGCTCG
>JANQHD010000043.1 GCA_028282805.1 Phycisphaeraceae bacterium
GCGGCCAACGCCAGGTCGGGCGACCTGATCACGCTGAACTTCCCGAAGGAGATCGAGCTGCACGTGCTGATCGAGTACGTCAGCCGAAGCCTGTCGATCCAGGGCTGAGTCGATCATCTGCCTTGCCTTCTCCGATCTCATGCCGCATCACCCTGCTGATCGATTAAGACGTCCCCAACGATCTTGTCACATCGTAGACAGTGCTCTCCCATCTCAGAGACACCGCCGCACACTGTACATCTTCTCATCCTCTTCACCTCCGCAATCAAGGTGCGCTCAGTCGCACATCTTCGACTGAGCACGCTGGATCACTCGAACGCACATCGGATTGTTGACGGGCTATCAGATCAGCGTCATCCGCGGGCAACTCTGCGTATCGATCTGTGCGGGATAATTCATGCAGATACAGGAGGTGTGCGATGAGCTTCTTTCAGAACCGACCGCCCGGCATGTACCGGTGGAAGCGCGATAAAGAAGATGCGCTCGATCCCAGCATTGCGAAGGCGATGGAGCAGAAGACAGGCAACATGTTCCGTCCGCGTTGCGGTTCAATCGGGCAGTTGAATCCCGGCGAGACGTGCCCGTACTGCGGCTACTACCTGCGGCGTGTTGGGTGTG
Source organism: Phycisphaeraceae bacterium (assembly GCA_028282805.1). Classification (GTDB taxonomy): domain Bacteria; phylum Planctomycetota; class Phycisphaerae; order Phycisphaerales; family Zrk34; genus JANQHD01. The sequence goes on from JANQHD010000043.1 coordinate 619, forward strand.
GGGAGTAACAGATATGAAATCAAGCTTCGACACAGAGGATCATCTTAAGCATGTGGCGCTTCTGATGCTCGCCGCATTGCAGGTCTGCTGGGGGTCCACGAACGAACGGTATGGCGTCTTGTTTCGGCCGGAGAACTCCCCCAGCCGATTCGCCTCGGGACCAAGATGGTGCGATGGCGGTTGTCGGATCTGGAAAGCTTCCTTGAGCAGCGAATGCGATGAGAAACGGATTGCGCAGAAGTGCGCCAGGCGCTAAGATCGATCCAGACAGGAATACACAAGGGTCGAGAACAAACGCGGCGGAACGGCCGTTTTCCTCATGCCGAAGGAGGATAAGGTCGCGGCCATGCTGCGTGAGGACCTCGCCGACACCCGCACGATGTGGGTGAAGGCGGCCGGCGGCGACACGGCGGAAGCCCGGCATCGCGTGGAATCCGATTTCCTCGCCGATGTGAACCATGAGGGCGAGCGGCTCGATTTTCATTCGCTGAGGCACACCTGCGGCGCCTGGCTGGCCAAGGCAGGGGCGCACCCCAAGGCCGTCCAGACCGTCATGCGGCACAGCAGCATCACGCTGACCATGGACACGTACGGCCACCTGTTCCCGGGTCAGGAAGCCGAGACGGTTGCACGATTCCCGGACATGATCGAAGCGGGTGGTGAGCGGGCGGATGGTAAAGAGTCTGCCCACGGTCTCCACCAGATCCTACACCTCCCGGAAACCCCGACAGGTCATGGCATGTCATCACATGCCAACGAGGAAGACGGCGTTATTCATCGTGAGGGTTCCCCGAAATCCAGTGGTGACAGTGGATTGTGTCACCCACTGTCACCGAATGTCTCGAATGGGCGGAGGAGGATTCGAACCTCCGAAGGCGTACGCCAGCAGATTTACAGTCTGCCCCCTTTGGCCACTTGGGTATCCGCCCTGAGGGAGCCCCGCATTGTAGCCAAACGCCCTGCCGCTTCAAATCCGCCCATCCACGGTCTGGCGTCGGCCTGTCCGGGCCATATACTGCCCGCCATGACACAGTTGGCCGTGTCCATCATGGTTGATGCGCTCGACAGCGCCCACGCACAGGCGGCCGTCGCCGCCGAACGCGGGGCGGACCTGGTCGAGTACCGCATTGACACATTCACCGATCGGCCCGACGAGGTGGCCAAGCTCGTCACCAGCTCGCCGTTGCCGTGCATCGTGACGTGTCGGCCGAGCTGGGAAGGCGGCCACCACGAGGGGAACGATGCCGATCGGCTCGCCTTGTTTGCCGCGGCCTGCGAAGCCGGCGCGACGTACATCGACGTGGAGCTCGTCGCCTACGAGCGTGAGCCGGCCTGGCGCGGGTTGGCCGAGCGGTACGCGCCGCACACCGGGCTGATTCTCTCGTCTCACGACTTCGAGCAGCGCCCCGCCGACCTTTATCGACGGGTCGAGAAGATGGTCGCCGCCAACGTATGCCGGGTGATCAAGCTCGCGTGGATGGCGCGCAGCCTGCGCGACAACCTTCAGGCGATGGAGCTCATCGCCGCCCAACACAAGCCCACCATCGCGCTGTGCATGGGTAAGGCGGGCCAGCCGTCGCGCGTGCTGGCCAAGAAGTTCGGCGCGCTGCTCACCTTTGCCGGCCTCGACGACGAGGCCGTCACCGCGCCGGGGCAGGTCGGCGTTGCCACGCTCAAGGGGCGCTACCGCTGGGACGCCCAACAACCCTCCACCGCGGTGTACGGCGTGATCGGCTGGCCCGTTGCGCACTCGATGAGCCCGGCGATCCACAACGCGGGCTTCGACGCCGTGGGCCACGACGGCGTGCACCTGCCCATGCCCATCCCGCCGGAGTACGAGCACTTCAAGGCCACCGTCGGCGCGTGGCTGGAAAGTAAACCGCTCAACTTCCGCGGGGCGAGCGTGACGCTGCCGCACAAGGAAAACCTCATCCGCTTTGTCGACGAAGCCGGCGGCGAGGTCGAACCGCTCGCCCGCACGATCGGCGCGGCCAACACGCTGACCGTGCGCGACGACGGCGCGCTGTACGCCTCGAACACCGACCACGCGGGGGCGCTCGATGCGCTGTGCAACAAGATGCGGATCGGACGCGAAGGGCTGAAAGATAAAACCGTCGGCGTGATCGGCGCGGGCGGCGCGGCGCGGGCGATCGTGGCGGGCCTGGCGCACTACGGCGCGGCGGTCACGATCTACAACCGCACGGCTGAACGCGCCCGCCGGTTGGCCGGGTCGTTCGACGCGGAGATCGAAACCGCCCCGCTCGCAGCGCTGGCGTCGAGTAAGTGCGCGGTGTACATCAACTGCACGCCGATCGGCATGCACCCCGAGGTTAATCAGACCCCGATGCCCGAGTTGCCCGCGTCGCTCGGCGAACAGGCGGTGGTGTTCGATACGATCTACAACCCCGCCGAGACCTTGTTGTTACGCGAAGCGCGAGCGGCCGGGGCAACGACGCTCAGCGGCGGGGCGATGTTCGTCGGGCAGGCCGCGGCGCAGTTCGAGCTGTGGACCGGCGAGCCCGCGCCGCTATCGGTTTTCGAAGGTGTCATGCGGCAGCGGTTGGGCTAAAATAGGCCAGCCGTTCGAATAGGGAGCAACAAGATGACCGAGAAACTCGATCGCTGCCAATGCAGCGGCTTGCTGTTCAGGGACATCAAGAAGAAGGCGCGCAAGATGAACACCACGAGCATCAAGCGCCTCAAGCACGAGCTGGACATGGGCATCTACTGCTCGGCGTGCGCGCCATACCTCAAGGAAATGTTCAAGACCGGCCGCACCTCGTTCTCCGAAACCGAAGAAATCATGCCCTGACGTCCGTTTTCTGTTTTCGCGACCAACAACCCCTGGCCCCAGCGTCTGTACGGGTGCGCGAGTACGTACCCGTGGAGGCGGTGCCGTGAAATACGCGACAACACTGTGCACGCTGCTGACGGCGGTGACTTGTTTTATACAGGGAACGGCCTGCGCCGACGGCGAACCATCGAACCGGCCGAACATCGTTTGGATCACCTGCGAAGACCTGTCGCCGCGCCTCGGCTGTTACGGCGACAAAACGGCGCCCACGCCGAACATCGATCGGCTCGCCAAAGAAGGCGTGCGTTACACCCGCGCGTTCGCGACCGGTGGGGTGTGCGCGCCCGCACGGCACGCGCTGATCACCGGCATGTACCCCACCGCCACGATGGCGATGCACATGCGCACCGGGTCGCGCAGCAGCGCCACGAAAGACATCAAGGACCCCGTGCTGCGGGAGAAGGCGATGTCGCGCCCGCTGTACGAGGCCGTGCCCCCCGACGGCGTGCGCTGCTTCACCGAGCGCCTGCGCAGCGCGGGCTATTACTGCACGAACAACTCGAAACAAGATTACCAGTTCAAGGCGCCGCCCACGGCGTGGGACGAATCGTCACGCAAAGCGCACTGGCGCAAGCGGCCGGACCCGAATCAGCCGTTCTTCGCGGTGTTCAACTTCACGGTCACGCACGAGTCGGGCGTGTTCGGCAACGGCCGATCGCCGAAGACCGTCGACCCGGCCAACGTGCCGGTGCCGCCCTATTACCCCGACACGCCGACGGTGCGCGGCGACCTGGCCAAGCACTACGACAACATCGCCGCGCTCGACAAGCAGGTCGGGCGTGTGATGCGCGAGCTGAGGGAAGACAGGCTGCTCGACTCGACGATCGTTTTCTTTTTCAGCGACCACGGCGACGGCCTGCCGCGCTGCAAGCGGTGGGTGTACGACTCGGGCACGCGCGTGCCGCTCGTCGTGCGCTGGCCCGGTGGGCGCGACGCCGGCACGACAAACGACCGCATCGTCAGCTTCGTCGACTTCGGCCCGACGGTGCTGTCGCTGGCGGGCGTCGAGGTGCCGGCGGGCGTGCACGGCAGCCCGTTTCTCGGCGCGCAGGCCGGCGAGCCGCGCCGCTACGCGTTCATGCACCGCGACCGCATGGACGAATTGAACTTAGAAACCGTGCGCTCGGTGCGTGACTGGCGGTACCGTTACGTGCGCAACTACCAGCCCGACCGACCGTACGTCAAGCCGCTGGCCTACCGCGACCGCAGCGTGATGATGCAAGAGCTGAATCGCATGATCGAAGCGGGTGAGCTTGGGCCCGATCAGTGGCAGTTGACTGCGCAGACCAAGCCGCGCGAAGAGCTGTACGACTGTGTCAACGACCCGCACAACATCCGCAACATCGCCGACGACCCGAAGCACGCGGCGAAGGTGAAGGAGCTGAGCGCGGCGCTCGACGGCTGGTTGAAGTTGACCAACGACCCGCTCGACACGCCCGAGACCGAGTTGCTCAAAACGCGTGTCTGGCCGCCCGACGGTAAGCAGCCGACCACCGCCACACCGAAGGCGCGCGTGGCCGAGGTGATCGTCAGCATGTACCGCCGCTACGTGGTCGTCGAGTGCGACACGCCGGGCGCGTCGATCGGCTACCGGTTTGGCAGCAAAGGGCCTTGGCGCGTGTACACCGGCCCGTTCGAGTTGAAGCACGGCATCAAGGGCAAGGTGCAGGTCGTCGCCCACCGTATCGGGTACAAGCGCAGCGCGATCGTGACACTTGATGTAGCGCGCAAATGAAAAAGGCGTGGTCACTGAAGTGACCACGCCGTTTGATTGCAATTCAAATCGCGCTCAACCGAGCATGTCGGCAACGGTTTCGCGTTCGCCGGTGAGCTCGGCGTTGGTGGCGGCGAGCTTCTGCTGGCTGAACTCGTCGGACAGGTCGAGGCCGGTGACGACCTCGTACTCGCCGGGGGTCGTGGTTTTGACGGGCAGGCCGGCCCAGATGTTGGGGTCGAAGCCGTAGGCGCCCTCGCTCTGCACGGCCACGGAGTGAATCGCGCCGGGGGTGAGCATGTCGCGGACGTGGTCGACCAGGGCGCTGGCGGCGGAGGCGGCCGACGAGCTGCCGCGGGCAGCGATGATCGCAGCGCCGCGCTTGCCGACGGTCTCGCAGAACTCGCCCTGCAGATAAGCGTCGTCGCTGACAACCTGGGGGGCGGGCTTGCCGTTGATCTGGGCGAGGCCGAAGGCGGGGTACATCGTCGGCGAGTGGTTGCCGAAGATGAACAGGTCGCCGATGTCGTTGACGGTTGCGCCGGTCTTGTTGGCCAGTTGCGAGGCGGCGCGGTTCTGGTCGAGGCGGACCATGGCCGACCAGTTGCGGGCGGGGATGCGCTTGCACTGGCTGGCGCCGATCATGCAGTTGGTGTTGCAGGGGTTGCCGACCACGACGACGTGCGCGCCGTCGGCGGCGTTCTCGTCGATGGCCTTGCCCTGGCCGACGAAGATCTTGCCGTTGTCTTTGAGCAGGTCGGCGCGTTCCATGCCGGGCCCGCGGGGCTTGGAACCGACCAGCAGGCACCACTCGGCGTCCTTGAAGCCCTTGGCCGGGTCGTCGGTCATCTCGATACCGGCGAGCAGCGGGAAGGCGCAGTCGTCGAGTTCCATCGCGACGCCCGCGAGGGCCTTCATAGCGGGTTCGGCGGGGATCTCGATGAGTTGCAGGATCACCGGTTGGTCGGGGCCGAACATCTGGCCCGAGGCGATGCGGAAAAGCAGGGAATAACCGATCTGGCCGGCGGCTCCGGTTACGGCTACACGGATCGGGGAAGGCATCGTTTGTTGCTCCTGAATCGGGTGGAGGGTGTGAACAAATCGGGCCCGGGAGTATAAGCCAAGGGGGCGGGCGTGACGAGGGCGGTTTTTTGGGCGTTTGGCCGGCCCGCGGTGCGCCGCTAGCATGGGGCCGCTAAAGGAGATGATTATGAGCCGTCTGGTCGCGTTCGTGAGCTTGTTGTTGGTCGTCGCCGCCGCCCCGCAGCCCCGGGCGTACGGCGAGGACCTCGAAGCCCAGGTCAAGCAACTGCAAGCCGAGAACGCCGCCCTGCGCCAGCGCATCAAGCGGCTCGAAGCCGAAAACACCCGGCTCAAGGCGCAGGACCGGCAGGGCAACGAAACAGTCGAACAACTCGAAACCCAACTCGTCGAACAGCGCAAGGAAACCGACCGGCTAAAGACGCAGGTCGTCGAACTAACGCAAACCGCCGAGGCGCTCGAGCAGGAAAAGCAGACGCTGGTCACCGAGAAGAAAGCGGAACAGAGGCGTTCGCGTGAGCTGTACGTCCGGCGCGAGTACGACGCGGCGCGCGATCGGACGGCGGTGGCGAGCAAGCTGAGCAAGCTGCGCGCGACGCGCGGCACGCGTGCCGACCACTGGGTGGCCGCGGAGTTTGAACACGCCGGCCAGACCCCCGCCCAATCGGTCGACCAGCTGACCTGGCGTGTGCAGGCGGTCTTCGCCGGCGGGGTCTACAAGCGGGCGAAAACGGTCACGTTCACCATCGACGGGGTGGCGGTGGCGTGCCCGATCGTTGACTACGACCGCGTGCCGCGCTACACGGGCAGCCCGAAGAACCGCCGCCGGATCGACGACGAGTTTTTCGGCATCACCGTCACGCGCGACGTGGTCGAGCGGCTGGGCAACGCCAAGTCGGTCACGCTGAAGATCGCCAAGTCGCAGTTCGTGCTGTCAACCGAACAGATCGAAACCTTCCGCACGGTCGGCGAGCTGATGCGTGGCGAACACGGATAGGCCAACGCGCGGCGGACGTGCTATGATTTGGTTATGCCGCCGAACGGGCCTCACATCGATCCGGTGATCATCAGCGACCTGGGCATCCGCCACGCGGTGGACGTGCCGTTGGGGCCGATGACGTGGTACAACATCGGCGGGTCGGCGGACGTGTTCGCCCAACCGGACAACCCCGAGCAGCTCGCGGTGTTGGTCAACCGCTGCTACGAGACCGGTACGGGTGTATACGTGCTGGGCAGCGGCGCGAACCTGCTGGTGGCGGACGCGGGCGTGCGGGGGGTGGTGGTCAAGCTCGACGCCGAGGCGTTTGTCGGGGTGCGGCCGATCAACCACTGCATCACGGCGGGGGCGGGGGCGGACCTGGCGAAGCTGGTGCTCGAGTCGGGCCGGCTGGGCCTGGCGGGGCTGGAGGTGCTGGCGGGGATACCGGCGTCGGTCGGCGGCGCGGTGCGGATGAACTGCGGGGGCAAGTACGGCGACATCGCCGCGACCGTGCACAGCGCGACCGTGATGAGCAACGCCGGCGACCTGCACACGCTCAAGCGCGACCGGATCGAGTTCGACTACCGCTACTGCTCGTTGCGCGACGGCATCATCTGCTCGGTCACGTTCGAACTGAACGAGGAAGACCCCGTGGCGGTGCGCGAGCGGATCAAGGATATTTTTGCCTACAAGAAGAAGACGCAACCGCTGGCGGCGCAGTCGGCGGGCTGCGCGTTCAAGAACCCCATCAAGGCCACCGACAAGGCCGCGGGCCGGCTGATCGACGAGGCGGGCCTGAAGGGTTTTGCCGTCGGGGGGGCGCAGGTTTCGCCGGTGCACGCGAACTTCATCACGCTCGCGCAGGGCGGCAGCGCGGACGACGTGGTGCGGTTGATCCGTGCGGTCAAGCGACGTGTGGCCGAGGAGACCGGCGTGCGGTTGGAAGAAGAGGTCGTGATTTGGGGCGACATGCCGGTCGAGCCGTAGCGAGCCCGGCCCTGCGGGCCGTCGCTAAACATAATCAGCAACTCAAACCGAAACTAATCGTGTGGAACAACCGCTGACCGTACTCGTGCTCGGGGGTGGACCGGACCGGGAACGGCCGGTGTCGCTGCGGAGCGCCGCGGCGGTGGCTGAGGCGCTGCGCCAGGCCGGGCACCGCACGGTCGAACGCGACGTGTTGCCCGACGATTTGAGCGCGCTCGACGAGGCGCACGAGGTGGTGTTCCCCGTGCTGCACGGCGCGTGGGGCGAGGGCGGGCCGTTGCAGGCGATACTCGAAGCGCACGGCAAGCCGTTCGTCGGCTGGGGGAGCGACGCGGCGGCGGTGGCGATGGACAAGGCACAGACCAAGCGCGTGGCGGAGGAGTTGGGCCTCGACACGCCGGAGAGCGAGGTCGTGCAACCGGGCGGGGCTGCGACGCTCGGGCCGCCCGTGGTGGTCAAGCCGAACGACGACGGGTCGAGCGTGGGCGTGCACATCTGCACCGATGAGCAGGCGGTCGGCGCAGCGCTCGACGCGATCACGCGCGAGCACGGCTGTGCGCTGGTCGAGCGTTTCGTCGCGGGCCACGAGTTGACCGTGGGCGTGCTCGACGGCGAGGCGCTGCCGGTGATCGAGATCGTGCCGACGGTGGACTTTTACGATTACGATGCGAAGTACGACCGCGACGACACCGACTACCGCTTCGAGATCGCCCTGCCCGACGAGGTGTTGGTGGCGATGGGGGCCGACGCCGTGGCGTTGCACCGCGGGTTGGGCGGGCGGCACCTGAGCCGGGTGGACTTCATCGTGGACGAGGCGGAGCGGGCCTGGCTGTTGGAGATCAACACGCTGCCGGGTTTCACGAGCCATTCTTTGTTGCCGATGGCGGCGCAGGAGGCGGGGCTGGGCATGCCGGCGCTGTGCGACCGGCTGGTTTCGCTGGCGCTGCGCGACGCGGTTGGCCGATAGACAGAAGTGAGACGGCGCGATCGGTGCGCCGCGAAGCGACGGTGGACGCATGGGCCTGTTTTCACGCAACAAGAAGCACAAGCGTCGCGGCGCCCCGAAGCGCGCGTGGCTCAAGGCCAAGCCCGCGAAGGACCGGCCCGCGCGCGACCTGACGGGCGTGTGGCGCGTCGGGCGGGTGGGTTTGTGGTGCGCGGCGCTGGTGGCGATCGCTGCCGGCGTGTGGTGGGGGCACCGCGGCCTCGCCGACCGCATCGGCGCAACGCGCGCTGCGCGGCCGACCGTGGTGCTGCACGACCTGCCGGTTTGGATGGGCGAGCAGCGCGCCGGCGTCATCAAGCAACTCGTGCTCGACCACGTCGGGGACAACCCGATGGACAGCGCCTCGCTGGAAGCAGCGTATGTGGCGCTGTCGAACAGCCCGTGGATCGACAAGGTCGACCTCGTGCGGCGCAGCGGCGCGGGCCGGGTCGAGGTGTTCGTCGATTACCGCACGCCCGTGGCGTTGGTCGAAGCGAAAGACGGGTTTCACCTGGTCGACGCCGACGGCCGACGGCTGCCGGGCGTGTACCCGTACGCGCAGCTGCAAGCGCTCGGCCTGCCCGCGATCATCGGCGCGCAACACGCCCCGCCCCAAGAGGGCAAGGCCTGGCAGGGCGACGACCTGCGCAGCGGCCTGACGATGGTGCGCACGATCACCGGCCAACCGTGGGCGCCGCAGGTGCGGGCGATCGATGTCAAAAACGACCACGGGCGGAACAGCAGCGACAGGCCGCACCTTTTGCTGATCACCCGACAGGGCCGGGTCAACTGGGGCCGCGCCCCGGGCGATGAAGGCGTCAACGAACCGGCGACCGACCGCAAATTGGTGATGCTGGCCCGCGTGGCCGACGCGTACGGTGGCCAGATCGACGCGGCGGGGCAGGTGGTGGACGTGCGCAACGACACGCCGATGATCCGCCCCCGCACCCACGTGCGTTACACTGCCAGCGGTGAGTGAACGACACTTCCAATTCATCTCGCGGAGCCTGCTGCTGGGCTGGACGCTGTGGCTGATCGTCAGCTTCGCGCTGAACCTGAGGCTCGACGGCGGCCGCCCCGTCGCCAACGCGATCACGATGCGGTGGACGCTCGAGTCGGCGCTGGCGGGGGTGATGCTTGCCTGGCCGATGCTCCGCCTCTCGCAGCAGGCGCCGGCGTACCCCACGTTCGCCACGACCGGCGACGTCGCGGGGCTGCTGGGCCTGTTCCAACTGGTGTTTCTGCCGGTGGGCATGATGCGGGTTTACTGGTCGGTCGAACAGACCACGGCGATCATGCTCGCGTTCTTCGCGTACACGTTCGCCACCGCGCTGGTGGTCGACACCGCGCGTCGCCGCGGCGGGTTCGGGCGCCTGGCGGGCATGGTGGTGTGCGTGGCGATGTACGCCGGGGGTTTGTTGTCGGCCGGCGAACCGACGGGGCTGTGGTTGCTGCTATCGCCGCCGCGCGCGGTGTGGTACCTGTCGGGCGACGCGACGCCGATCACGGCGTGGGCGACGGTCGCGCCCTACGCGATCGGCGCGGCGGTTTGCGTGGTGGCGTGGGTGCTGATGGCGCGGCTGGGCCGGCCTCGTGGCAAGCCCGAAACCGCCGATCCGCCGGCAAACAGTTGAAAAACGCCGCCGACGAGCCTAAAACATCGCCATGGAGTTCATTACCCCCGAAGAAAAATCGCAGCTCGAAGCCAAGCTCGAAGAGCTTGTCGCCAAGCGCCCGGTGATCACCAACCGCATCGCCGAGGCCCGTGCGCTGGGCGACCTGAAAGAGAACGCCGAGTACCACGCCGCCCGTGAAGACCAGGGCCTCAACGAAGCGGAGATCCGCCGCATCGAAGAACGCCTGGCTTCCGCGAAGACCGTCGACGAAGACGCGATCCCCGACGACATGGTCTTCCTCGGCGCCACCGTCAAGCTCATCGAGATCGACGACGACGGCGACGAGGTCGACGAAGACCTCTACAAGCTCGTCGGCGAATCGACCGGCAGCTTCGACCTCGACGTCATCGAGGTCACCGCGTCGAGCCCGATGGGCGAGTCGCTGATGAAGGCGCGGGTGGGTGAGGTCGTGCGCGTCGACCTGCCCCGTGGCACCAAGCGATTCAAGATCGCCGAGATCGTGTAACCCCGACGGCGCCGGCCATCAATCCAGTGCGGCCGTCTGCACGACGATCCGCGGCTTGATCGCCAGCAGGTAAACCATCGGCTCGGCGTTGAGGACCTCGGCGTCGTGCTTAACCGTGTCCGCTTTCAGCAGCAGCGTGGCGTTGTCCGGAACCGAGACCGTGGTCTGCCAATCCGCCACGGTCGTGACCGGCCGTTGCGTCCACACACGCCGGCCATCGATCCGCGCCACCGGCGGTGTGTCCACGATTTTCAGCAGCTCTGTATCACGGGCCCGCAGCACCAGCGTCACGTGCTTTCGATCGGCCGAGACGACGGGCTGGTACTCGACCACCAGGCCTTCGTCGACCACGCCCTTTTCGGCCTCGGCGGCCCGGTCGCCCATCAGGTTGAGCGCCCGGACGTAGGCGTGACGGCGAACGGTCATGACGTAACCCGTCTGCCCGTTGAACTGCGTGATGCGCGGTGCGTTGACGAATTTTGATTCGGAGGACCGCTGCACACGATCGATCAGGGCTTCGAACGCCGGGTCATCGACGAACCGGCCGCCGTCGTCCATGTTCAAGCCCAACCCCTTCAAGGCGCTGGTGGGAACCCGCAAGTAACGGCTCTCGACGCTGACCTGAAGCTCGCGGCCGCGCCTGACCTGAACCAGCAACCGCGCGATCTCGTCGTGCCGGGCCGGGCCGGCGGTGATGCGGTAGGTGCCGTCGAGTTCCTTGATGGCAAAGCCGTCGCCGCGGTGATGGCTCGTGGCCTCCGCGATCACATGCCGCAGCTGCTCGCTGATCTGTTCGGGGCTGGGGTTGCCCGCCTCGACCGTGTCCGGGTCGAAGTACGACCGCGACTGGGGGTGATTCAAAAGATCACGGACGTCGTACGTGCGGGCGAGGGTGTTCGGCTCGCCGGGTTCGTCGACGACCTGTGCCGATTCACAACCGAGCCACACCGCGCTGAACAAGACGGCGCACGCCGTGAGCGACACCCGATGCAGGACAGACCCGTTCATGTTGACCTCCAAAGCAAAGTGAGAACTCTGGCACGCGGCCGACGCCGCGATTTGGCGGGATAAACACACCATACATGAAGCAAGACGCCGCAGATAAGACGTTTTTCAGGCCGACTGCCCGAACAGCGTTTTCAGGCTAAGATGGGGCGATGCCGTTGGATTTTGGACAATCAACCGTGGCCAGCTTCGAGAGCCGGCGGGCCGAGGCGGTCGCCCAGATGATCGAGAAGCACGGCGGGCGGCCGCTGTGCGCCCCCACGCTGCGCGAGGTGCGGATCGAAGCGCTGACGCCGGAGTTGCGGGCGTTTTATGACGCGCTGAAAGCCGGCGAGGTGGACCTGGTCGTGCTGATGACCGGCGTGGGCACGCGGATGCTGCACGAGTTGTACCAGGAGCACCTGGGCGCCGACGACCTGCCAAAACTGTTGGACCGCTGCACGGTGGTGGCGCGCGGGCCGAAGCCGACGGCGGTGTTGCGGGGTTGGAAGCTCAAGCCCAACATCGAGGTGCCCGAGCCGAACACCTGGCGCGAGCTGCTCGACGAGGTCAAAGCGACGGGCGAGCTGACCGGCAAGCGCATCGCGGTGCAGGAGTACGGCATGAGCCGGGTTGAGTTGCTCGACGGCCTGGCCGAGGCGGGCGCGACGGTGACGCGGGTGCCGATTTACCGTTGGGCGTTGCCGGAGGACATCGAGCCGATCAGGGCGGCGATCACGAAGATTGTGGCGGGCGAGGTCGACTACGCGTTGTTTTTCAGCGCGACGCAGGTGTACCACCTGATGCAGGTCGCCGACGAGATGGGGCAGCGCGAGGCGCTGGTCGAGGCGTTCGGGCGCGTGTGTGTCGGGTCGGTGGGGCCGGTGACGAGCGAGGCGATCATCGCGAACGGCTTTCAGGCGGACTACGAGCCGGATGCGCCGCACATGCCACAGCTCGTCGGCGAGCTGGCGCGGCGTGGCGCGGACCTGTTGCAGAAGAAGCGCATCGCGGCGGCCAACGGCGTGAACACCAACCGCTGGCGGCGGATCGATATGGACTGGTCGGCCGAGGGTGTGCGGGCGGCGGGTTACACGGCGACGACGATCGACGACTCGGTGTTCATGAAGGCGTGTCGGCGCGAGCCGACGCCGCACGTGCCGGTGTGGCTGATGCGGCAGGCGGGTCGTTTTCAGCGCGAATACCGGGAGCTGCGCAGCGGTTACACGATGGTCGAGTTCTGCCGGGCCAGCGAGGTGGCGGCGGAGGTAACGCTCATGGCAGCCGACCGGCTGGGCACCGACGCGGCGATCATTTTTCAAGACATTTTGCTGCCGCTCGAATCGATGGGCTTCGACCTCGATTACGTCAAGGGGTACGGGCCGAAGATCGCCAACCCGTTGCGCGAGCGCGGCGACCTCGAACGGGTCAAGCCCGGCAGCGCGGCGGACATGGCGTACGTCGACGAGGCGGTGCGGTTGACGCGCAAGGCGCTGCGGCCGGACGTGGCGTTGATCGGGTTTGTCGGTGCGCCGTTTACGGTGGCGTCGTACGCGATCGAGGGCGGTAAGAGCCGGGACTTCAAGCACACCAAGTCGTTGATGCTGCGCGACGGCGAGGCGTGGGAGCGATTCATGGGCGTGCTCAGTGATTTGCTGGCCGGGTGTTTGGTCAGCCAGGTCGACGCGGGCGCGGACGCGGTGCAGGTGTTCGATTCGTGGGGCGGCGTGCTGAGCCCGGACCGGTATGAAGCGTTCGTGCTGCCGTACACGAAGAAGATCGTAGACGCGGTGCACGCGCACCGCGCGGGCGTGCCGGTGATCGCGTTCGCGACGGGCAACCCGGCGCTCGTGCCGTTGCTCAAGGAAACCGGCGCGGACGTGGTGGGGCTCGACTGGCGCAGCGACCTGCGCGAGGCGATCGAACAACTCGGCGACGACGTGGCGGTGCAGGGCAACCTCGACCCGACGGCGTTGTACGCCACGCCGGGCCAATTGCGGCGTGAGGTCGAGGCGTTGCTGGCGAAGGTCGGCGATCGGCCGGGTTACATCTTTAACCTGGGGCACGGCATCTCGCCGGACATGGACCCGGTGCGCGTGGCGGAGCTGGTGGACCTGGTGCACGAGTTGTCGGCAAGAGGCGAGACGGCTTGGGCTTAAACGGATGGCGACATGACGGAGACCAACGAGTTTGACGCGGTGTTGCTGGTGTCGTTCGGCGGGCCCGAGGGGCCGGACGAGGTGATGCCGTTTTTAGAAAACGTGGCGCGTGGGCGGAACATACCCCGGCAAAGACTGGAAGAAGTGGCGGAACATTACCAGGCGTTCGGCGGGCTCAGCCCAATCAATGCGCAGTGCCGGAACTTGATCGCCGCCATTGAGTCGGAACTGGCCGATCGCGGCAAGCAGATGAAGGTGTACTGGGGCAATCGCAACTGGCGGCCGTTTCTCGCTGGCACGATGTCGCAGATGGCCGACGACGGCGTGAAGCGGGCGGTGGCGCTGGTGACCAGCGCGTTCAGCTGTTACTCGGGCTGCCGGCAGTATCGCGAAGACATCGAGCGGGCGCGGCAGGAGGTGGGCGAGGATCGTGCACCGGTGTTTGCGAAGCTACGCGTGTTTTATAACCACCCGGGTTTTGTTGAGGCGATGCGCGACAACGTGCACGAGGCGCTGAAGCGGTGGCCGGCGGAGCGGCGCGATGGGGTGCGGGTCGTGTTCACGGCGCACAGCATACCGACGTCGATGGCGAAGACGAGCCGGTACGAAGCGCAGCTGTACGAGTCGTCGCGGTTGGTGGCCGAGCCGTTCGGCGCGAACGCGTGGGAGCTGGTGTACCAGTCGCGTTCGGGCCCGCCGCGTGTGCCGTGGCTCGAGCCGGACGTGTGCGACCACCTGGAGCGGTTGCACGCGGCGGGTGTGAACGACGTGGTGCTTGCGCCGATCGGGTTTATTTCGGATCACATGGAGGTGGTGTTCGACCTGGACACCGAGGCGAGGCGGCTGTGCGAGGGGCTGGGCATGACGATGGTGCGTGCGGCGACGGTGGGCACGGCGCCGGTGTTCGTCAAGGGCTTGGCGGACCTGATCGAAGAACGCGTCGCCAACGAGGCCGAGGCGGGCTCGTGTGAACGGCCGGCGCTGGGTTGTCACGGGCCGTCGCACGACGTGTGCCCGGTGGACTGCTGCCTGCCGCCGCAGAGGCCGGCGGGCCGGGTGGGTGCTTCGCACCCGCGTGCCGCGCGCGGGGCGTGAATGGCGTAACATGGCGCGATGGCTTTGAAAGATAACGAGAACCAGCCCCCCCGCCGCATCGCGGTGATCGGCGCCGGCACGGCGGGCTTGGCGGCGGCTTACGAGTTGCGGCAGCGCGCCCCGGGGGTCGAGGTGGTGGTGTACGACCCGGCGGCGCGGGTGGGCGGGAAGATCGTCACGGTGCGGCGCGGGGGTTACGTTATCGAGCACGGGCCCGACGGGTTTATCACCAACAAGCCGGGCACGCTCGGGTTCATCGAACGCATCGGGTTGAAAGATCAGCTGATGCCGACGAACGAGGCGGGGCGGCAGGCGCTGGTGGTGCGCCGTGGGAAGCTGGTGCCCATTCCGCTGGGCTTTCAACTGCTTGGGCCGTCGCAGTGGTGGTCGTTTTTGCGGTCGCCGTTGCTATCGCCGCGGGGCAAGTTGCGGGTGATGTGCGAGCCGTTCGTGAAGGCGAGGCGCGACGCGGGCGACGAGTCGTTGGCATCGTTCATCACGCGGCGGTTCGGCCGGGAGTTGTTGGACCGGCTGGTGCAGCCGTTGGCCGGGGGGATATACACGGCGGACCCGGCGGAGCTGTCGATGCGGTGCACGTTCGGGCGTTTCGTGGAGCTCGAACGCAAGCACGGCAGCGTGACGCTCGGGTTGCGTCGCGCTTTGAAAAAACAGCACGCCGCGAAGGCGAGCGGTGCGCGGTACAGCCTGTTTGCCTCGTTCCGCGACGGCATGGACACGCTGCCGGAACGCTTGGCGGACCTGATCGGGCGCGAGTGTTTGCGGTTGAACTGCGCGGTGATCGCGGTTGCGCCGACGGGCGACGGGCGGTGGCGGGTGACAGATGCGAACGGCGATGAACGGGTGTTTGATGCGCTGGTTGCCGCGTGCACGGCGCCGGTGATGGGCAAGCTGTTGCAACCGGTCGATGGTTCGATCGCGCAACGGCTGGCGGGCATACCGCATAGCAGCTCGGCGGTGGCGACGCTGTGTTACCGGGTGGACCAGTTTGCGCGACCGCTGGACGCGTTCGGGTTTGTGGTGCCGGCGGTGGAGCGTCGGCCGATCATCGCCGGGTCGTTTACGAGCGTGAAGTACGCGCACCGTGCGCCGGCGGGGCGGGTGTTGATCCGCGTGTTTTTGGGCGGGGCGTTGGACGAGTCGATGCTGGCCAACGACGACGATGGGTTGATCGACATTGCGCAACGTGAGTTGGCGGAGTTGATGGGCGCGAGCGGCGAGCCGGAGGTGGCGCTGGTGACGCGATGGGCGAGCGCGATGCCGCAGTACACGGTGGGTCACGCGGAGCGGGTCGCGGTATTGCGCGGGGCGCTGGGGGCGCTGCCGCCGTTGGAACTGGTGGGCATCGCGTACGACGGTGTGGGCATACCGGACACGATCAACAGCGGGTTGGCGGCGGCCGACCGCCTGTTGCGGGGGTGACATGGCGGCGAACAGCGGCAAGTGGATGTTTCGGTTGGCGCGTGCGGCGATGGTGGGCTTGGTGTTGGCGGTGTTGGTCGCGTGGGGTTGTGTACTCTGGTCGTCGTCGACGCGCACGACGAAGCCCACCGCGATGGGGGCCGACGGCTGGCCGGTGCCGATCGCGGGCCCGGCGGGCGAGGGGTTGGGTTACTGGTCGCACGAGCGGGGCGTGGGTTTTGACAAGTGGTCGTCGCTGATCGGGCGCGGCACGGAGAGCGGGTTCCTTTACTGGCGGGGTTCGGTTGCGCCGACGATCACGGAGGCGGGTTTGCCGATGCGTTGCTTGCGGAGCGAGGTGCGGGCGTACCGCGCCGCGGACGGCTCGATGCCGAGGCGCTGGGACTTGCCACCGCACGTGATCGTTGGGCGGGGCTTGAACACGAGCGACCTGCCGGGTTGGGTGCGGGCCCGACCGCAGCGCCGCTTGCCGATGATGCCGATCGTGGGTGGGCTGTTGGTAAACGCGGCGGTGTTCGGGGCGTTTTATCTGTTGCTCGAACGCACGGCGGTCACGCTGAACCGACCTGAGCATGACGCGGGCAAGTGACGAAGTGGTCGTTGACCATGCCGACGGCCTGCATGAAGGCGTAGCAGATGGTCGAGCCGACGAAGCGGAAGCCGTCGCGCTTGAGTTGCTTGCTCATCGCATCGGAGGTTTCGGTCTTCGCGGGCAGGTCGGCGAGCTTGCGGTAGCGGTTGACGATCGGCTGGTTGTCGACGAACCGCCAGAGGTAGGCGTCGAGCGAGCCGTACGCTTCGGCGACCTTGATGATCGCGCGGGCGTTGCTCACGGTCGACTCGACCTTGAGGCGGTTGCGCACGATGGCGGGGTTGTTCAGCAGCGACTCGATCTTGCGTTTGTTAAAGCGTGCGACGCGCTCGGCGTCGAACCCGGCGAACGCCGCGCGGTAACCGGCGCGTTTGTTGAGGATGGTGCGCCAGCTCAGGCCGGCCTGCGCCCCTTCGAGGGTGAGCATCTCGAAGAGGTGGCGGTCGTCGTGGCTGGGCACGCCCCACTCGTCGTCGTGGTACGCGATCATCGCCGGGTCGTCGCCGGCCCACGCGCAGCGTTTGGTTTTCATGCGGCTCCTCATTCTCATTATGCCGCATCAAACAAGGCGAGCTGGGCCTGGTCGACCGGGCGGCGGAAATCGGCGGAATTGAGCGGTTCGACGGCCCGGCCGAGGCCATAGCGGTCGGCGAACACCTTGAAGGTCGACGCGAGGTGGGCGGCGTAGGGCCCCTGGCCGCGCTGGCGGTGGCCGAACGTGGAACGGTACAGCTCACCGCCGTGCACCTGGCGCAGCAGCGACTCGACGTGGTCGGCGCGGCCGGGCAGGTGCTCGTCCATCCAGTCGCGCCACAGCCGCTTGTTCTGGTGCGGCAGACGGAGCAGCACGTAGCCGGCCGAGGTCGCGCCAGCATCGGCAACGGCCTTGAGGATCGCGGGCGTTTCGCGGTCGGTCACGGCGGGGATGATGGGCGCGACCATCGCGGTGACGGGGATGCCGGCGGCGGCGAGGCGCTGGATCACCCACAACCGATCGCGCGGGCTCGAGGCGCGCGGTTCGAGCTTGGCCGACAGGGCGTTGTCGAGCGTTGTCACGCTCACCGCGACGCGCACGGCACGATGCTTGGCCAGTTCCGTCAACAGGTCGAGGTCACGCAGCACCAGCCGGCTCTTGGTGATGATCGACACGGGCTGGCGGCACTCGACCATGACCTCGAGCAAGCGGCGCGTGATGTCGAGCTGCGCCTCGACGGGCTGGTACGGGTCGGTCACGCCCGACATGACGATCGGCTCGCCTTGCCAGCCCGAGCGAGCGAACTCTTCGCGCAGCAGGCGCGGCGCGTCCAGCTTGGCCATGATCTTCGACTCGAAGTCGAGGCCGCTGGAAAAGCCAAGCGCCTCGTGCGTGGGCCGGGCGTAGCAGTAGGCGCAGCCGTGCTCGCAGCCACGGTACGGGTTGATCGTCCACTTGAACGGCACGTCCGGCGAGTCAACGGGGTTGATCAGCCGCTTGGTGCGGTCGGCGTACACCTTGGTCTCGACCCATCGGCCGGCGCGGTCGGTCGACTCGTGGGTCAGCACGTGCTCGCGGTGCTCGTCGAGCACGTGCAGCGACAGCGGCTCGAACCGGTTGGCCGGGTTGCTCGAGGCCCCCCGCCCCCGGAAGATGCTACGGGCGGCCCCCTGGATGGCCCCCCGGGCGACCGTCGAGCGTTGCCCCCGATCAGCCCCCTGCTTCACCCCCGGAGCCACATCCGGGGTCACATCCGGGATCACCCCCGAACGATGCCCCCGCAATCGGCCAGCCCGGTCCTCGCTGCCGCGCGTCATTCGCTCCACCGCCCCGCCCCCGCCCCCGGAATGTCGATCGGGGCTGCACACGGCAGGCCCACCGGTCGTCGTCATCCGTGTCGGCAAGGGTTGTTGCGGGCGCTGGGTTGTCGCCGTCTGCGTCCGTTCCATGGCGCTGCTCCTGCACATCCGTGCTCGGCGTCGATACCTAACTATACCCGAACGATTCGGGCGGCGTCAACATTTTGTTTGGATTATTTTCGGGCAGGTGCTGTGTTCGGTGGCGCCCCACCCCCTCAGCCACAACGCTCACGCATGTCAACGTTTAGCGACGGCCCGCAGGGCCGGGCGCCTGGCGAAACCGCCAAGACGAACCTCATGCTCCCAAATTCCGATTCAGACAAGAGCCCATCAGCTCAAAGGGGCTTGATTGACAACAGCTTACCAGAGCAAGGAGCACTCATAAACTCTCACTTCATAGCACTTTCTCGCATTTCACCGCGGTAACGAAACGCCAAAACGGTAGAGAATGACGCAACAGAAACGCCCCCAATCATCGTCGCGCCAACCCTCAGACACCCCTTGGTTTCCGCATCGATTAATCGCTTGCTTTAAATCATACGTGAGGATACGTTTTAACTGTTGTTTCAGGGGATTCCCGTGGGCAAGGCGAGCCAACGCAAACGCGATCGACGGCAAGCAGAGCTATCTCCTAAACCCGCTCCACCCCATAACATTAATGGCAAGTTCATTCTTGGGGCTGTCCTTCTTTTCGATGTTGCGGTAGTCATCTTCTGCGTTATCTGGTTCACTTCGCCTGATGAGGGTGCTCCTCAGCACACCCAGCCACCGACAATTCGATCGCCTCTCATCAATTCAACAACACCTTCAATTGATATTTCTCTCGTCACAACCGACCAACTCAAGCCCAAGACGCTAGGTGAACTCCTGGCTATTCCTGCCAGTCAGTTGCACCAGGTAGATATTGGTCGCATGAACCTGCTTTGTGCTACTGATTTGCCTGGGGCAGAAAACCTGGATATTGACCGTGCATTAGCAATATTAGACGAGTGGGCAAAGAGAGTTGCCTATGAGACTGAAAGGCATCTTTATCGGGTGACTGATCCTCGTTATGCAGACCACTACCGTCATAGCGAAGCATTTCTTCGGGCTGAGTTCTTGTTACAGGTGTTGCAGGTTGATTTGGGAGTGAAATACGACCTTGCCTCAGCCAACAACTTCAAGTTCAACAATTCACTTGTGGCTTTCATCCATGGCATGATTCCCTCGCCTGATCAGGGTCTACAAGACACACCAGGGGGAACCTGTGCATCCATGCCAGTTTTGTACGTCGCTGTTGGGAGAAGGCTGGGTTATCCACTCAGATTGGTTACCACCGACAGCCATATCTTTGTCAGGTGGGATGGAGAAAACCACCCCAACCTTGCTTGGAGGAAACGCTTCAATGTTGAAGGAGCAGGCTACGGGTTTAACAGCTTCGAAGACGATTACTACAAGACCTGGCCATTTAAGATCACTGACCACGAAGTCCGGGCGAATGGCTATCTCCTTTCTCTCTCCCCGGCAGAAGAACTCGCTCAATTCCTTGCAGCCCGAGGACACTGCGGGTCAGACAACAGAGATTCTTTCTTTGCTTCTCGGTGTTATGAGAATGCGTATCGCTATGATTCAAGCAGGCCATGCTACAGGGTATGGTTTACCCAAGCAGCTTTGCAAAGTGGATACACACCACAAACCCCAGCACTGATTGCATGGCTTGATAAGGTGAAGTCTGGATCAAGGTTCGCCGGCGTTGGTAGTAGTGCAATACCCAGCCAGAATTACTCCATGGAGTTCCCTGAAGAGGCGATGATTCAGCAAAATCAAAAGCGACCGGGCTTTACTCCTCCTCAATCCCCAATCATCCCACAAGTCCAACCCAAGCACCCCCAACCTCATGGGAGTCAACGATGATCTCTCGCTCGCAATCCATTGTCATTGGTTTGCTACTTCTTGCCCTAAGCTCAACCTCAGCGATGGCCATCTACCACCCACGAATGGGCAGGTTCATGCAAAGGGATCCGGCTGGAACACCAGACGGAATTAATCGATATGCGGGTTATCACGTCATGCATGGCGCGCTTGATCCATCTGGAAAAGTAATTGTTGCGGGCTGTGATCGAGCGACCAAAGACTATTTTACAAGACTAGGCCTTGATGGACTATACAGCGAAAGAAAGACTACAGATATTATATCTCGCTATACCATTGTTGGTGAGCACGCTGGACCACAGAATCTTGAATCAGAAATAGTGTATGAAATGATGCGGGCGAATCGAATTTTTCAAATCAAAGATGCTGATGTGACGCAATTGAAACTACATGTAAACGCCAGGTCCCGGACAGTCCAAGCAACGACTCAAGCCAAATTCCATTTCGGACGCACTAGTGATTTCGAGCAAGACGAAGGCCGTCCAGCATATAACATTAAGTATTGGAAAAATCCCTACCAAGTTAAAAAGGGAGTCAAGCCGTCTACTGCTATCTCTGACATCTTCAACAATCATGATAGTTACTGTATGGGATGTGCGGTTGGAAAGCTAACAGTACAGCTATATGGCATTCATCAAGCTATTGGATCGGAAGAATTCGATAAGCTGTCAGGCTATCGGCCATTTGATCGAAAATACACGCGTAAGCTATTGAGGATTAGACAAGACACTATTTGGGTGCCTGGAGATGGCGGTTATGTCAAGAATGCAATCCAAGGTGTTCAAGGTTTGAACTCTGGCGAAAATATAATTTACGTCGGTGGCGGGAAATATTGGGGGCATGGCATGGCTGGCAACAAAACCAAAGATGAAATTGATACTTGGTTTGCTACAGATGAATTCTGGAAAAATCGAAAAGGCGAATCAGGTAAAGCTGAATGGGACAAAAGACTGGATTTTCCATCAGCAGGCTTGAAATAGGGAGGACATCGACATGATTTTACGGCGCGAGGCAATCTTAACGCCAACTGTTGCAATGATATGCTTGCTTGTCGCTGCGGGTTGTCAATCTTCTAAGCATATAGATACCGCATATGTTCCGGTGACGATCCAAGATCCGGTGCCCGAATATGACGCCCTATTTACATGGACACATTATCAGTATCAAGAGGACTTCGACAAGAGCAAGGTTATTTATTATTGGAATGGCGAGTTGGCAGGTGAGGGCCCGAAGGGATTTCAAGCTGTTTTAAATAACATGGCAGAGCTTCCTAAAAGATCCCGTGTATTAACATACCCACTTCTTCCCTATGATTTTAGCATTTGGCCTAGTCAACCAACTCACGATTACCCTTTTATTGATGAATACGATCAATTAGAAGATAGGGTTGAAGCATCAGGAATCATCCTCTATTGGTCACATAAGAATCACCTTGGCCAGATCCTCGGGCCATTCGGGGTTGATGATCTGCCCCCCGAGAACTAGAAGCCATTTCAAAACCTTCTTAGCGCGATCATCAGGCACGCCACGTGCACGAAGGCGCGGTACATCAAGAGTTTGTGTTCCCATCGGACGA
>JANQHD010000026.1 GCA_028282805.1 Phycisphaeraceae bacterium
CGAGGGCGGGGCGTTTGCCGTAATAGCGGACCGATCGGGGCTTCAAAAACCGGCGTGGTGACTTGAAAATGCCGACGACACGCCGATGCGCACCGACCACCGGTGCGCACGCCAGCGATCGGTCCGCTATTACGCGTTGTGAGCGGGTATAAAACGTCATTTCACCCCCATTTAAAGCGCCTCAAGGCGGTTTGGGATTAAGTGTTTATTCCGGGAAAATGCTTTGACAAGGACCCGATAACGGGGTACTTTTCGGTAGCAATGCAGGGGAAGCGACAGAGAGCCGGAGTGTCGGCTCTTTTTTCTTAGGCGCAATCATTTCTCGCGCCACACTCCACCACACGGGAAACAGAGGGCGAACAAGGGAAGTGGCGAGGGACCGTCCTCGGACGGTTGTTCGTGGGTTTTGGTCAAGTCGTTTTTGCCGACCTGCGGGAAACTTGAGCGTCACAGCGGCGGTGGCCGCGTAAGTAAAACCTGTTTAAAGGGGTATTAAGGTGACTGGGAGAATGACACGAATCGTAACGTTTGGCCTTGTGATGGCGGTGACCGCCACGGTGCAGGCGGGGGTCCTCGACGGTCACCCCGCGGCATCGATGTCCGGCTCGGTGCCGTTCAGTTCCGGCACCCTCACCGGTTTCGTGGAGTACGCGGTGTTCAACCCCGGCGATTACCCGTTCGCGGGCCACAGCCAGACCGCCGGTCAGGCCGTCTACGCCTACCAGACGGTCTCGACGGGCGCGGCGGACATCTCCAGCCACCAGATCTTCCCCACGAACGATGCGTCGTCGCCGTTCGTCGACAGCACCGTCGCGGGCAACGCGACGTCGATCCTCAGCTTCAGCGCGCCGCCCGCCGGTTCGGCGCACTACAACTTCGATATCTGGCTCGACGCCGACCTCGCCGGCTCGGGTGGAGACACCAGCAAGGTGTACGGTTACGAATCGAGCAAGTTGCCGGAGTTGACAGGCCTGAGCATCGAGTTCAACGGCGGCCTGATCGCGTTGGCGACGCCGATCCCCGTGCCCAGCACGACCGACATCCCCGAGCCGACCTCGATGGCCCTGCTGGCGGTCGGTGGCTTGGTGATGCTTCGTCGCCGTCGCTGAATGAAAACCGCCGTGGCTCGTACATCGCACGGTTTAAGCTTTTGGCCGGCCCGCTCTGACAAGGAGTGGGCGGCCTTTCGGGAAGAGTTGAAAGATGGGCAATCTCGGAAGAAGGGGCAGGGTTTTGTGAGAGTACGCGGCGAACTCAAGCATTGCCGCCGCGTGGAACGCAAAGATTAATCGGGTAGGAATCATCAGGGGATTCGCGCACCAAGGTGCGTTGCGAAGACAAGGGGCGAGTCAGAATGAGTATTTCCAAGTTCAACGGCGCACTCATCGCCGCGATCACCGTCACCCTCGGCCTAGGTTCGATCGGCCAGGCCGCGATGCTCGACGGCGACCCTCAGGCGATGGTCTCGGGCACGGCGCAATTCGACCAAGTCGCACTGGCCTCACTGCTCGGCTTGCCCGCCGGGGTGAAGGCGGACTTGGAGTACGCCGTCTACGAACCCGACACCGACTGGGCGGCCAGCGCCCTGGGCGCCGACCCGCGCACCGGCGCGAGCCCGGCCAACGCCCTGGTCTACGCCTACAAGATCGTCAACACCGGCACGACCAACGCCTTCCAGAGCATCAAGCTCGTGTCGGTGGGGTTCACCGACGCGATCGACCTCGACAATGACACCGAAGACCTGTTCGAGATCGGCTCGATCGCCAGCAGCGGGCACGTCGCGCCGACCGCAGCGCAGTTCGAAGGCGCCCCGGCGACCACACAGGCCCGCTGGAAGTTCGAAGTCGGCCTCGGCATCGGCCTCGGTCAGAGCAGCGACATTTTGTTCTACACCGCGCTGGGGCCGCCGGAGGACGACGCGTCGAACCTCGCGATCTTCGCGGGCCTCGGCCAGGGCGGCGTGGCCGTGCCGACCCCGACGCCCGAGCCGGCTTCGCTGGCGCTGGTGGCGCTGGGCGGGTTGATCATCGGCCGACGCCATCGACGCTGAGCGCGGCTTGGGTTACAAAGGCTAGGTAGAGGGTTTGACAAGCTGACCGATCGGGCGGAGGGAAACTCCCGGCCCGGTTTGTTTTGGAGTGTTCTCTCGCTTTGCCCGAAGCCCCAGGGAACGTGGTTCGACATGTTGAGGTTGCGAGCGGACGCTGCGGTGATGTGTGCGGCCGGGCGCCGGAGGGAGGAGGAGAACGGTCGTCACCAACGGGCACGACCGTATCCGCTCGCGTGGAGAAGCCGAGCCGATGGCTTGGACCAGATCAACGCTTGGTTGTATCGCGATCGCGATCGCCGTGATCGTGTTTTGTCACGGCCGCGCTGGTGCGTTGCAAGAGTCGAACGTGCTGGTGGTTTATAACGTCGACGACGCCGACAGCGTCGAGATCGCCAACTACTACCAGAGCAAGCGGCCGGGGGTGAGCCTGCTGGGCCTGACGGGGGTGAGCAACCAGGAGCAGGTCACCGCCGAGCATTACCTCAACGTGATCCGCCCGCAGGTGCTCGCGGGGCTTGACGATGAGGTCGACGCGATCGTGACCACCAAGGGCCTGCCGCTGCGGATCGAGGTCCAGCAAACCAACCCCGGCACGTACGACGGGTGGCGCGGCAACCACGGGCTGCTCAACCAGCCGATCTTCGAACACCAGTGGTTCACGACCTCGTCGCTCGAGAGCGAGCTGATGCGGATCGACCGCATCGACTCCGTGGAGATGATGGGCGATCAGGCGTACCTCTACGGCCCCGGCTTCATCGGCCCGCCGTTCGGCCCGCTGTGGCCCAGCGAGCACCAGGCGCGCAACCCGTATTACGACGCGCACCAGCTGATCGGCCAGCACCGGGCGACGGCGCACCCGGAGGACGCGATCCGCCTGTCGACGCGGCTGGACGGGTTCGACGTGGCCGACGTCAAGGCCATGATCGACCGCGCCCAGCCGGTGCAGGCGGTCTGGCAGAACGACAACCAGACGCTCGTGCTCGACGGCGACCCGGTCGGCATCACCACGCGGATCGCGCAGGCCGGCGTGCTGCTCGACACCTGGGCGATCGACCACGAACACAACGACACCGCCGCGGCGATCACCGACACCACCGACGACGTGCTGTTCTACGCCGGGCTGGGCACGAACGACTCGGGCGCGCTGCAGCCGGGCTACATCGCCAACCAGCTGGGCTTCAACATCTCCGACGGCGCGGTGTTCCACACCTACGAGAGCTACAACGCGCGCAGCTTCGACCCGGACTTCGACCAGAACCAGGCGCTGGTCGCCGAGTGGATCGAAGCGGGCGGCACCGCGGCGCTGGGTCATGTGTGGGAAGGCGGCGACGGGCCGGCGAACGTGTCCAACGAGGACGTGTTCCTCGAGCACATGCTGCACGGCTACACGTTCGCCGAGGCGTTCGCCGCGTCGACCTTCCAGCTGTCGTACATCAACACCGCCATCGGAGACCCGCTCATGCGCTGGACGCCGCAACTCGTCGGCGACGCCAACCTCGACGGCAAGGTCTCCGTCGGAGACCTCGACGCGCTGGGCATCCACTTCGGCCAGGCGGGCGTCTGGGCCCAAGGCGACTTCACGGGCGACAACATGGTCACGCTGGCGGACCTCAACGCGCTGGGCGCGAACTTCATGGCCAACGCCGGCGGCGCACCCGCCGCCGTGCCCGAGCCGGACGCGTTCGTGCTGGTGATGCTCGCCGCGGGGTTCTTGATGCTGATGCGACGCGATCACCACCCGGCCAAGGGGTGAGGCTTGAGGCTTGAGGCTTGAGGGGGTGAGGGGTTAGAGTTGTGGGCATGCCGGGCGGCATCGCGAAATCGCGTTACTTCTGGCCCAGCGCCGGGCTCGGCGCGCTGCTGTTGATCGGGCTGGCGGCGCTGGCCCACGACCACTACTTCGTGCCGCGGCACCCGGACCTCGTGATCGCGATCGCGAAAGGCGACCTGGCCGACGTCAAACGCTTCGTGCGCCGCGACCCGCGGGTCGTGCATCAAACGCTTGATGGTGGCGGCCTGGTGTCCGGGCCACCCTTGTTCCAAGCGTGCTACTGGGGTGATGCCGCGATCGCGGCCTACCTGTTGTCGGAAGGGGCCGACGCCAACCAACCCGGCGAACGCGGCGACACCGCGCTGCACGCGGCCGGCTTCATGGGCCGAGGGGACATCGCGGAGCTGCTGCTGGCGCACGGCGCAAAGGTCGATGCGACAAACAACAACGGCGGGCAACCGCTCCACGAATGCGCCTCGGCCGAAGGGCCCCTCGGAGGCCCGATCGTCATGCTCGGCAATGAGCAGTCACGGATCGCCGAGGCGTTGCTCGCCCGGGGCGCCGACCCCGATGCGCGGGACCACCGCGACCGCACCCCGCTGCACATCGCGGCGGACAACGGGGATGCGGGAATCGCCGCGATACTGCTGAACCGGGGCGCGACCGTGGACCTGCGCGACGGGCAGGGACTCACCGCGCTGCACGGCGCGGCGCGGCGGGGCCACGTCGAGTTAACAAGGTTGTTGATCGCCGAGGGCTTCGACGTGAACGCGCCACACTCATCGGACGGCCGCACCCAAACGCCGCTGGACATGGTGTTGGCCGTGCAGAAGAAATCGGTTTCGCCCGAGTATTACGAACCGGTCATCGCCCTGCTGCGTGCGCACGGGGGCAAGGCGTGGGAGGAATTGCAAACGGGTCAATGACCAGCGAGCCCGGCCCTGCGGGCCGTCGCTAAACGCGTTTGTGTGCGCATGAAAAAAGCCCACCCGCGAGGGGTGGGCTTGGTGGTTGGCGAAAAGGCTTACTTACCAGAAGACCACGTAGAGGGCCACGGTCGCGATGCAGACGATCACGCCCACAACCAGCGCGCCCTTGGACGAGTGCATGGGGATCTTGGTCTGCTCGGGCAGCTTGATCGGCTCCTTGAGCGGCTTGATCAGGGTCACGATCAGCAGGATCGCCGCGATCGCACCGACGGTGATCGCCATGCGGTTGAGGAACGCGATGTCGGGCGCGCCGAAGAACAGGGCGCCGTAGATGATCGGGCTGAGGATCAGGCCCAGCACACCACAGATGCGCGGCGCCCAGGGCACGAACAGGCCGAACAGGAAGATCGTGAGGATGCCCGGGGAGACGAAGCCCTGGAACTCCTGGATGTAGGCGAACGCGCCGGCGAACTTCGGATCGGCCAGCTTCGGTGCGATCACACACCCGATGACCACACAGATCGGCACGCAGATCCGCCCCACCCAGATCAGCCGCTTCTGGCTGGCGTTCTTGTGGAACCACTCGCGGTAGATATCCATGGTGAAGATGGTCGAGGCGGCGTTGAGCATGGAGGCCAGCGAGCTGATGACCGCGCCCATGAGCGCGGCGACGACGAAGCCCCGCAGGCCCTGCGGGGTCAGGTATCGGATCAGCAGCGGGAAGGCGTTGTCGTAGTCATAGCCGATGAGGGTCTGGGTCTTGACCTTGCCCAGCTCCTTGTTCTCATCGACCGCGGCCTTGATCACCGCGTCGTTGACGTCCACGACGGTCTGGCCTTCCTCGGCGGCGGGCACGGCCACGTCGCCGACCGCGGCGTTGAACTTCGTGATGTCCAGCGCGAGCTGCGGGTGCAGCTCGACGAAGTCGGCGTCGTAGGGGATGAGCATCGGGTCGGACGCGGGGTTGGCCTTGGTCGCCTCGAAGCGCTCCATGACCGGGCCGTTGAGCTGCGGCGAGTCCATCGCGCTCTCGGCCATTTTGTCGCTGTAGAGCGTGAACGCGATGATGCCCGGCACACACACGATGAACGGGATGATCAGCTTCATGCCCGCGGCGAACACGACGCCCTTCTGCCCGTCGGCCAGGCCCTTGGCGCCCAGCGTACGCTGCATGATGTACTGGTTGAGGCCCCAGTAGTAGAAGTTGGGGATCCAGATGCCCAGCAGCAGCGCCGTCCAGGGCAGGAACGTGCTGGTCCGCGGCAGGGCCATGTGCATCTTCTGCTCTTTGAGGCTGGCGAACTTCTCGCCTACCGTCGCGGTTTCCGAAACGTCCAGCGAGGTGTTG
Organism: Phycisphaeraceae bacterium; assembly: GCA_028282805.1. Taxonomy (GTDB): domain Bacteria; phylum Planctomycetota; class Phycisphaerae; order Phycisphaerales; family Zrk34; genus JANQHD01. The sequence goes on from JANQHD010000026.1 coordinate 6,099, forward strand.
ATCGTCGCCACGGCGTTGGTGCCCTCGAAGTCGGCGGGCTTGTCGAGGGCCATGAACGACAGCACCATGATCACGGCGCCACCGGCGATCAGGGCCGTGCCCTGGATGAGGTCGGCCCAGGCGCAAGCCTTCAGGCCGCCGGCCGCAACGTAGACCGCGGCCGCGATGCCCACGATCCAGGACAGCTCCATGATGCCCAGGTCTTCGAACAGCGGGTTGAGCGCCTTGGCGCCCATGTAGATCACAGCCGTGATCGTCACGCCGGCGAGGATGATCACCATCAGCAGCGACATGACCGTGCGCGAGGCGTGGTCGAAGCGGTGTTCGAGGAACTGGGGGATGGTGAAGATGCCGCTGCGCAGGAACGTCGGCAGGAAGCAGAACGCGACCACCACCAACGTGATCGCGGCACACCATTCGTAACTCGCCACCGCCAGGCCGATCGAGTCCTTGGCCGCCGCGCCGCTCATGCCCACGAACTGTTCGGCGGAGATGTTGGCGGCGATCAGCGAGAAACCGATCAGCCACCAGTTCAGGCCGCGGCCGGCGAGGAAGTAATCTTCACTGTCCGTCTCTCCGCGGCTCTTCCACAGGCCGATCGCGATGACCGCGACCAAGAAAACAACGAAGATTACAATGTCAATCGTAGCTAGTTCCATAGGTGCTCCTTCCCTTGATCGCCCGGGCCGTGCGGTGTGGGATGTGCGCCTCCGATGTCCCCTGTCGAGCCCGAACTCAAGAGTTCTACATGATTTGGCCCGAAAGCATAACCGATTCGTCCGGCTCTCGCATGCCCGCCCACGGCTGATTTTTGCTTTCCACCCGTTTTGCTATCATCCCAAGCGCCAATCGTTCAACCATTTGCGCTGGAGGTCTTTGCCATGCCCCCTACCCGGATCGCCATGTGGTCGGGCCCGCGGAACATCTCCTCGGCCCTGATGCGCTCTTTCGACAGCAGGAACGACACCTACGTCTCTGACGAGCCGTTATACGCGTTTTACCTCGACCAGACCGGCCTCGACCACCCCGGGCGCGACGAGGTCATCGCCCACCACGAAGCCGACTGGCGCAAGGTCGTCGACTGGCTGACCGGCCCCGTGCCCGGGGATAAACCCATCTGGTACCAGAAGATGATGTCGCACCACATCCTCATGGACATCGACACCAGCTGGTTCAAGCAGTTGAAGCACGCGTTCCTCATCCGCGACCCGCAGGACATGCTCACCAGCCTCACCAAGGTGCTGCCCGAGGTCGACGTGGAGCAGACCGGCCTGCCCAGCCAAGTCGAGATCTTCGACCTGATCACCGAACAGACCGGCCAGGAGCCGCCGGTGCTCGACGCCCGCGACGTCCGCCTCGACCCCGAGGGCGTGCTTAAGCAACTCTGCGAAGTCATGGACATCCCTTGGGACCCGGCCATGCTGTCGTGGGAGCCGGGCGCCCGCCCCACCGACGGCATCTGGGCCAAGCACTGGTACGCCAACGTCGAGAAGTCGACCGCGTTTGCCCCGTGGGTGGAGAAGGGCGAGGCCGTGCCCGACGAGCTGCGGGGCGTGCTCGACGAGTGCCAGAAGCTGTACGACCACATGTCCGCCAAGCGCCTCACCACCCCCGCCTGTTTGTGAGCCCGCCATGCGCCAGAAGTACAACGAGCTAAACCGTGACCTGATCGTCAACATCAACGGCGAGCTGGCCCACCGCGACAAAGCGGGCGTCAGCCCGTTCGACTCGGCCGTGCAGAACGGCGACGCGGTGTGGGAGGGGTTGCGGCTGTATGAGGGCCGTGTTTTCAAGCTGCGCGAACACCTCGACCGGCTGCGCAAGTCGGCCGAGCTGTTGCAGTACGAGGGCCTGCCCGACGACGACTACATCGTCGAGCAGCTGACGCGCACGCTCGAAGCCAACGGCATGTACGACGGGGTGCACGTGCGGCTGACGGTGTCGCGCGGGCTTAAATATACCTCGGGGCTCGACCCGCGCGTGAACCTGGGGCGGTGTTCGCTGTTCGTGTTAGCCGAGCACAAGCCACCGGTTTATGACAAGACCGGCATCACGCTGATCACCGCCCAGCACCGCCGGCCCCCGGCCAACGTGCTCAACCAGGTGATCCACTCGTGCAACCAGTTGACGAGCATACTGGCCAAGCTCGAGGCGAACGCCGCGGGCGCCGACGATGCGCTGTTGTTGGATTTGAACGGCAACCTCGCCGAGACGAACGCGACGCACGTGTTCATCGCCAAGGCGGGCAAGCTGCTGACGTCGACGACCGACGCGTGCCCCACGGGCATCACGCGGGCGACGCTGCTGGGCTTGTGCCAACAACACGGCATCGACCACGCGGTGCGCGACATCCCTCACGCGGAGCTTTTCGAGGCCGAGGAGATGTTCGTCACCGGCACGATGGGCGAGCTGGTGCCGGTGGTGGAGTTGGATGGGCACGCGTACGCCATCGGGCCGATGTACGAACGGCTGAGCGAGCTGTTCGCGGCAGAAGTCGCCCGGTGCGACGACCCGCCGTTGGTTAGCCAACCGCGGTGACCCGCGGGCCCGACCGGTCGGCCGGTTCTTTTGATATCTGTACTTAAATGGCTTAGATTGCCGATCTGAAGCGGTAGCTCTCAGGGGGATGTCGCGGTCAGCTTACTCAAAATCCGAGGGTAGGAATCGAAACATGATGGACACGGCAACGCAGCGTAGGACCACGGTCGCCGGCGGCGTTATCGCGGCGCTGTGGGTCGCACTCACCAGCTCGAACGCCTATGGGCAGTCCGTCGGCTGGGACGGTGAAGGCGCAGACAACAACTGGAGCACCGCGGCCAACTGGGTCTTTGACACGCCCCCCGGCAACCCGGCCACGCCCGGCGCGGACTCGATCATCGGGTTTCTCGGCTCGGCCCGCTTGACCCCCAACGTCGACCAGGCGTGGTCGGGCATCACCGAGGTCCGCTTCGACAGCAGCGCCGACCCCTTCGTGCTCGGGGGGATGTCGATCAGCTTTCTCAACAACGCCTCGATCGTCAACAACAGCACGAACCTGCAGACCTTCGACAACGACCTGATCGCCAACGGCACGACGCTCTTCCTCACCGCCACGGCCGGCGACCTGCTGTTCAACGGCGGGTTCGACCTCAGCGACGCGGCGGGCTCGGCCGACGGCGTGGACCTGGTGGTCAACGCCAGCAACGACACCGACATCGCCGGGGTGATCAGCGGCGCCGACGGGCGGGTGTTCAACACCGGCAACGGCACCCTCACGCTCGGTGGCGCCAACACCTACACCGGCGCCACGATCGCCAGCAACGGCACCATCATCATCAACGGCGGGGTCGCGGGGGACGTGCAGAGCCTCAACTCGGCCACGGTGGAGATCAACGCCGGCGTCGGCGGCGACCTGAGCGTGGACGGGGCGAGCAACACGGTGATCAAGAACGGCGGCACCGTCGTCTCCGACGTGAGCGTCAACCGCGGCACGCTCACGGTGGAAGTCGGCGGCAGCATCAACGGCACCACCGGCGTCAACGGCACCATGGTGCTGGACGGCGACACCCTGGGCGACGTCAACGTGCAGGCGACCACGGTGTTCACGCGCCTGTCCGGCACCGGCACCGTGGGCGGCAACCTGACCGTCACCAACTTCGGCAGCACGGTCGCGCCCGGCAACGGCATCGGGACGATGGACGTCGGCGGGGACTACACGCAGAACGTGAACGCGGAACTCGAGATCGAGATCAACCAAAACACGAACAGCGCCGACCTGCTGAACGTGACGGGCAGCGCCACGCTCGCCGCGAACAGCCGGGTCACGATCATCCAGGACGACTCGGACACCATCGCGGATGGCAAACAGTTCACCATCGTCCAGACGGGCTCGGGCGTCATCGACGAGGGCGCGACGACCTTTTTCAGTTCGGCCTCCAACCCCTTGATCGGCTTCGCGCTGCAGGTCGTGGGCAACAACCTGCTCATCACGGCCGAGCGGGGCGGCAACTTCTTCGAGGGCAACGCGGGCGGCGCGAACAACCTCGCGATCGGCAAGGGCCTCGACACGCTCAACGCGACCAACCCCACGGGCGACCCGGACACGCTGCTCAACACGCTCGCGGGGCTGATCGACCCGATGGACCCGACCGACACCGCGGCGCTGAACTCGGCCATCAGCCAGCTGAGCCCGCAGACCTACAACGTGCCGGCGGAGACGAACATCGAGATCGCGCGGTCGAGCAACCAGCGGACGGGCGACTACCTGGCGGCGCGGCGGCGCGGCATCCCCACGCGCCACACGCTGACCCGATCCGGGCCGATGGGGCCCATGCTCGCCAGCGCCGCGCCCGACCCGCAGCTGCTGGCCTACGCGATGAACGCCCCGGCGCGACCGCCCTACCAGGGCTACCGCTCGCTCGAAGACGGGCCCGGCGCCCCCGGCCGCTGGGGCGGCTTCGCCCAGGGCTTCGGCCTGTTCGAGGAAAAAGACACGCAGTCCGGCCTGACCGGCTTCGACGCCGACGCCTACGGCGTGCAGGTCGGGTTGGATTACGCGCCGTTCCGCAACGTGATCGTCGGCCTGAGCTTCTCGTACATCAACACCGACGTGGACCTCAACGACGGGCGGGGCGACAGCGACATCGACACCTACCGCGTGGGCCCGTACCTGTCGTACGAAGCGCACCCCTGGCACTTCGCCTACGCGCTGACGTTCGGCGTGCACGAGGCGGACAACACCCGCGTCATGCCCGCGATCCCGGCCACCGCGACCAGCGACACCGACTCGTGGGACGTGGCGTTCTACGCCGAGGGCGGCGTCGACTTCCAGGTCGGCGAACACACCTACGTGACGCCGATGGGCTCGCTCCAGTTCCTGCACTTCGAGCAGGACGACTTCGTCGAGTCCGGCGGCGGCGGCGCGGCGCTGTCGGTCGACTCGCGCGACACCAACTCGCTGCGCACCCGGCTGGGCGCCGGCGTCACCCACACGATCAAGAACGCCAGGTCCGACGTGGTGCTCGAGGGGTACTTCGGGTGGGAGCACGAGTACATGGCCGACGACGGCGACGAGATGGTCGCGCGCTTCACCGCGGGCGGCAGCCCGTTCGCGATCAACGTCGGCAGCGCCAACGAGGACTCGCTGTTCATCGGCGGCGGCGTCAGCGTGCTGATGGACGAGAACGTCTCGCTGTACATGCTCTACGACGGCAACTTCTTTTCCGACGGCGAGACGCACGCGATCGGCGGCGGCGTGACGCTGCGGTTCTGACACACACGCTCGGTTTGCCAAGACCCGACGTTTAGCCCGGTCGCTTGCGACCGGGAGGCCGTCGGCGCGCCGGCCGCGGGCGGCCGGGCTTAACGCGCGGCGGGCGGGGTTACGCGTCGTCGGAGAACTGGTTGATCAGGTGCAGGCCGACGAGGCGGGCGACGACGATGGCGATGAACAGCTGACCGACCACGGCCTGCATGGCCGAGACCATGCGCGCCGGGCCGGTGGCGGGGGTGATGTCGCCGTAGCCGAGCGTGGTGAGCGTGACCAGCGAGTAGTACATCGGGGTGGCGGCGAAGCCGTCGCGGCCCTGGAAGATGCTGAAGCCGGTCGCGTCGCCGTCGGGCAGGTTGAAGGCCCGCGGGTCGGCGTAGGCGATGAGGGTGTAGGCCATGGCCCACGCGATCGCCATCATCAGGTACGTGCTGACCGCGGAGAAGAGGGTGTTCTGTGTGACCCGGGGGGTGTGGAAGAAGAAGATCGTGGCGAAGGCGATGACGTAGGCGAGGAAGCCGATGCCCACCACGTACTGCGTGACGGCGACCGCGGGGTGGGCGAGCCACATCTCCAGCAGGTAGAACGCCGTGAACAGGCTAAACAGCGCGGCGCAGGTGAAGCGGACGGCGCGTTTGTCGCTGACGGCGAAGACGGCGACGAGGCTGGCGATGCCGAACAGCATCAGCGAGATCAGCTCGCCCAGCGCGTGGCGTCCGACGCCGTCGGGCAGGGCCTGGTGGAAGCCGAGCGAGACGATGTAGACGAACTGCATCGCGGTGAGCACGCCGAAGCGATGGGTTGTCCACCAGTGCCGCTGGGCCATGGGCGTTGGGTGTCCTGCGGGGCGTTGAAAACGCGTTAAGCGTCGCGGGGGGACCATGATACCGCGATCGGTTAAGAAATCCGAACAAACCGCACGGTTTCGGGTAAAATGCCCCAGCAGGGTTCGGGGGCGCACGAGGTGGCGCACATCTGGAGATCGCATGAGCCTGGTTCGATCTGACGTTTCGAGGATACGCTCGCTGGCGCTGCTGGGGTCGTACGTGCCGCGTAAGTGCGGCATCGCGACGTTCACGCACGACCTGCGCAACGCGCTGGCCTCGCAGGTCGGCGCGGAGCACACGTCGGTGCTGGCGATGGACGACCAGCCCGAGTCGTACCCGTACGGGCCGGACGTGCGGTTCCAGATCCGCGCCCAGGAGCTGCGCGACTACCGCACCGCGGCGGACGTGCTGAACATCAACCAGATCGACCTGACCGTCGTGCAGCACGAGTACGGCATCTACGGCGGGCAAGACGGGGCGTACGTGCTGGACCTGATGCGTCGGTTGCGGATGCCGATCATCACCACGCTGCACACGGTGCTGACCGAGCCGAACCGCGGCCAGCGGCGGGTGATGCTGGAGCTGTCGCGGCTGAGCGACCGGCTGGTGGTGATGTCGCACCTGGCGTACGACATCCTGCACAAGACGTACGGCATCCCGCACGAGAAGATCGCGCTGATCCCGCACGGGATCCACGACGTGCCGTTCACGGATTCGAGCTTCTACAAGGACCAGTTCGGCTTCGAGGGCCGGAAGGTGCTGCTGACGTTCGGGCTGCTGTCGCCGGGCAAGGGCATCGAGTACGCGATCCGCGCGATGCCGAAGATCGTGGCGCGCCACCCGGACGTGGTGTACGTGGTGCTGGGGGCGACGCACCCGCACATCCTGCGCCACGAGGGCGACGCGTACCGCCACTCGCTCGAACGGCTGGTGGACAAGCTGGGCGTGCGCGAGCACGTGGAGTTCCACAACCGCTTCGCGGAGCTGGACGAGCTGGTGCGCTACATCGGCGCCGCCGACCTGTACATCACGCCCTACCTCAACGAGGCGCAGATCACCTCGGGCACGCTGGCCTACAGCGTGGGCGCGGGCAAGGCGGTGGTGAGCACGCCCTACTGGCACGCGACGGAGCTGCTGGACGAGGGGCGCGGGCGGCTGGTGCCGTTCCACGACTCGGACGCGATCGCCGAGGCGGTCAACGCGCTGATCGGCGAAGAGGTCGAGTGCGCCGCGATGCGCAAGCGCGCTTACCTGCACTGCCGGCCGATGGTGTGGGAGGAAGTGGCCAAGTCGTACCTTCAGACGGCCAACGAGATCAACCGGGAGCGGGCGAGCAAGCCGCGCGTCGACAAGCACCCGGCGGTGGGCCCGGAAGACCCCGAGACGCTGCCGGGCATCAAGCTCGGCCAGCTCGAGACGCTCACCGACCAGACGGGCCTGTTGCAGCACGCGATCTACTCGGTGCCGGACCGCAGCCACGGCTACGCGACCGACGACAACGCCCGGGCGCTGATCGCGCTGGCGAAGTACCAGGCGATGCGCCACGACGCGACGGTCACGCCGTTGGTCATGCGGTACCTGGCGTTCTTGTACGACGCGTTCGACCGCGAGGCGCACCGCTTCCGCGCGTTCATGAGCTACGACCGCCAGTGGCAGCCGCAGGGCAACGAGGACACGCACGGCCGGGCGCTGTGGGCGCTGGGGCAGGTCACCGCGTCGACCGAGAGCGACGGCGTGCTCGGGTTCGCCACGCGCCTGTTCGGCGATGCGCTGGGCGCGGCGGAGTCGTTCCAGTCGCCGCGGGCGATCGCGCACGCGCTGGTCGGCATCCACGCCTACCTCTCGCGCTTCGGCGGCGACACCCACGCGCGGCGCATCCGCAAGGAGCTGGCCGACCGGCTGTACGACCGCTTCCACCTCAACGCCAAGGCGGACTGGCCTTGGCACGAGCCGGCGCTGAGCCACGAGGCGGCCCGCATGCCCCACGCGCTGATCCTCGCCGGCCAGTGGCTGCCCGACGGCCGGCTCGCCGAGCAGGGGTTGCGCACGCTCCAGTGGCTGGTCGACATGCAGCTGGGCGACGACGGCACGGTGAGCCTGCTGGGCAACGCCGGCTGGCTCGACTCGATGGGCCACCGCGCCCACTTCGACCAGATGCCGACCGAGGCGATGCACCTGATCCTCGCGTGCACCGAGGCCTACCACTGCACCCGCGACCGGGCCTGGGCGCGGCGGGCGCGGCAACTGCTCAACTGGTTCGTCGGCGACAACGACACCCAGTCCGTGCTCTACGACAACAAGACCGGCGGCTGCCGCGACGCCCTGCACGCCGACGGGCCCAACCTCAACCAGGGCGCCGCCGCGACGACCAGCTGGCTGGTGAGCCTCACCACCGTGCACGACCTGCTCACCGAGCTGGGGGTCTCCGACCAGGAAGAGGACGGCGCGGCGGCGGAGGTGGAGATCAAGGCCGCCACGGTGGGCGAAGAAACCGGCGAATCGACTAAGCCCGTGTCCACCTAACGCCGAAATAATCTGACATGCCCCGCGTGAATGGATGGGCGCGACCCGCTGCGCCGATATGATGTGGCAAACGGCTTGTTTGCAGGAGGGACCCGAGCCTTGCCCCCTTACAAATCCGCGACAGACCGCCCGCCGCTGGAGATCGAACGCCTGCCGCTGCGGTTCGACAACGACGACGCCCGCGTGATCACCCGCCTGTTCACCCCCGGCGGCGAGATGCGCATCCGCAAGGTCATCAAGCGCATCACCAAGCTCGACGAGAGCGACGTCGACCGCCTGCTCGCCGACGTGATGCGCAGCTTCCGCAACCGCCACGCCGACCTCGAAAAATCCTTCGAGCACCACTACGAGGTCATCGTCCGCATGGTCGGCCGGCCCGTGGGCCTCAGCCAGAACCGCAAGCTGCTGATCGGCTCGTACTTCACGATGGAGTACTCGTTCGAGTCGGCGGCGCTGTTCAACCCGTCGATCGTGCCCCGCCCCGACCAGTGCGCCACCGACCCCCGCGCGGTGCGGTTCCTCATGTCGCTGCGGGCCACGGGCGAGGGGCACGTCTCGTCGCTGGCCTTCCGCACCGGCACCATCAAGGCCAACGGCGTGGTCGAGGTCGACCCGCCCAGCAAGATCTCCCGCACCGCCAAGGTCGCCCACGACCGCGTGTACTACCGCGAGATCTTCCGCAACAAGCTCTACCAGATGTCGGTCAACAACGAAGTGGTCGACACCATCCTCGGCGCCCTGGGCGAAGAGTTCACCATGGCCCAGCTCGAGAGCGCCGTCGGCGAGGCCCGCGCGATCGACGCCAACCTCGTGCAGGCGCAGGACACCGTCGACTCGATGTTCTGGCTCGCACGCTCCAACTACAAGCTCAAGCTCAACCCCGGCGGCGACCCGTCGGAGCTGGTCATCTTCCCGCAGTCCGAGAACGACGCGAAGGGCATCGAGGACCTGCGCCTCGTGCGCTTCGTCGACGAGGACGACTCGGTGCAGTACGTCGGCACCTACACCGCGTACAACGGGTTCTCCGCCCTGCCGCAGCTGATGGAGACGCGCAACTTCAACAACCTGCGCATCCACACCCTCAACGGCAAGTGCGCCGTGAACAAGGGCATGGCCCTGTTCCCCCGCAAGATCGACGGCCACTACGTCATGTGCTCACGCATCGACGGCGAGAACCTGTACGTCAGCTACTCCGACATGCTGCACTTCTGGGAATCGGCCGAGCTGCTGGTCACGCCCAAGGCGCCGTGGGAGCTGATGCAGATCGGCAACTGCGGCTCGCCCATCGAGACGCCCGCCGGGTGGGTCATGCTCACCCACGGCGTGGGCCCCATGCGCCAATACTGCATCGGCGCGATGCTGCTGGACCTGCACGACCCGACCAAGGTCATCGGCCAATTGGACAAGCCGCTGATCACGCCCAACGAGGCCGAGCGCGACGGGTACGTGCCCAACGTCGTGTACACCTGCGGGGCGATGGCGCACAACGGCCGGTTGATCATCCCTTACGCCGCCTCCGACCAGTTCACGAGCTTCGGTTCCGTCGAGATCGAGGCCCTGCTGGACTGGCTTTTGAACTGACGCGTAACCACGGCCGAGCCGGGGGCATCGCACCCTTTGGTCAGGGTGAGCACGTGTCACTGCGCAAAAAGGGCCGGCGATGAAAGCGACAGACCTGTTTGTCCGTTGCCTGGAGCACGAGCGGATCGAGTTCATCTTCGGCGTGCCGGGCGAAGAGAACGCCGACTTCATGATGTCGCTGCGCGGCTCGTCGGTGCGCTTCGTGCTGACGCGCCACGAGCAGGGCGCGGCGTTCATGGCCGAGGTGTACGGGCGGCTGACCGGCAACCCCGCCGGCTGCCTGGGCACGTTGGGGCCCGGCGCGACGAACCTGATCACGGGGGTGGCGGACGCGAACATGGACCGCGCCCCGATGCTCGTGCTCACCGGGCAGGGCGCCACGACCCGCCAGCACAAGGAGTCGCACCAGGTGATGAGCGTGGTGGACATGTACGAGCCGGTCACCAAGTGGGCCCACGCGATCAAGCACCCGGACAACATCCCCGAGGTGGTGCGCAAGGCGGTGCGGCTGTCGCGCGTGGAAAAACCCGGCGCGGTGCTGATCGAGCTGGCCGAGGATTTGGCGAAGCTGGACGCCAAGACGCAACCGCTGGACGTGCGGCGTGTGCGCCGGGCGGTGCCGGCGGACAAGATCGTCGACCGCGCGTTCGAGAAGCTGCGCAGCGCCAAGCGCCCGGTGATCGTGGCCGGCAACGGCGCGGTGCGCAAGCGGGCGAGCAAGCAGCTGCGGCTGCTGTGCGAGAAGACGGGCATCGGCGTGATCAGCACGTTCATGGCCAAGGGGTGCGTGGACATGGACGCCGAGTACTGCCTGTTCACGATCGGGCTGGGGGCGAAGGACCTGCCGGCGTGCGCGATCGACGCGGCGGACCTGGTGGTCACGCTGGGCTACGACATGGTCGAGTACCACCCGCGCCTGTGGAACCACGCCGGCGACAAGGACATCGTGCACATCGACTTTCTGCCGGCGGAGGTCGACGCGAACTACCACCCCGCGACCGAGGTGGTCGGCGACCTGGCGCACACGCTGTGGATGCTCAACGAGCGGTTCGACAAGTTCGGCGTGCCCGATTACGACCTGAACCAGCAGGCGTCGATGCGGCGGGCGATGCTCGACGACTTCGCGGAGCACGCGGGCGACGAAACCGAGGGCATCGTGCGGCCGCAGAAGGCGCTGGCGGACGTGCGGCGGGCGCTTGGGCCGCGCGACGTTTTGCTGTCGGACGTGGGGGCGCACAAGATGTGGATCGCGCGGTACTACCAGTGCCACGAGCCGAACACGTGCCTGATACCGAACGGGTTTTGCTCGATGGGTTTTGCGCTGCCGGGCGCGATCGCGGCGGACCTGGTGGTGAAAAACGGGTCGGACGGCGGGCCGCGTGATCGCAAGGTGCTGGCGATCTGCGGCGACGGCGGTTTTTTGATGAACGTGCAGGAGATGGAGACCGCCCGCCGGCTGGACAGCGACATCACGGTGCTGGTGTGGGAGGACGGCGGGTACGGGCTGATCGCGTGGAAGCAGGACAACGAGTTCGGCGCGCACACCGACCTGGCGTTCGGCAACCCCGACTGGATGAAGCTGGCCGAGTCGTTCGGCTGGCACGGGCGGCGGGTGGAGGACGCGGCGGATTTGTCGGGGGCGCTGGGCGAGGCGCTGGCGTACGACGGGCCGGCGCTGGTGGTGGTGCCGATCGATTACGGCGAGAACCCGAAGCTGACGGAGAAGCTGGGGCAGATCGTGTGCCCGATCTGACGAGACGAAAGGCCGACCATGCCGTTGAACGAACAGTACCCGTACTACCTGGCGAACGAGCCGCGGCAGCCGAACGCGGATTTAGCGGTGGAGGACAAGTACACCGGCGCGGTGGCGACGCGCGTGGCGATGGCGGACGCGGGGGCGATCGACCGCGCGATCGGGGCGGCGGTCGAGGCGGCCGAGCCGATGGCGGCGATGAAGGGTTACGAGCGGCAGGCGGTGCTCAACCACTGCGTGGCTCGGTTCACGCAGCGGGCGGAGGAGCTGGCCGAGGCGTTGTGTATCGAGGCGGGCAAGCCGATCAACGACAGCCGGGGCGAGGTGGGCCGGCTGATCGACACGTTCCGCATCGCGGCGGAGGAGTCGGTGCGGATCTACGGCGAGGTGCTGCCGATGGACATCAGCGCCCGCGCGGCGAACTACCGGGGGTACTGGAAGCGGGTGCCGATCGGGCCTTGTTCTTTCATCAGCCCGTTCAACTTCCCGCTGAACCTCGCGGCGCACAAGGTGGCGCCGGCGCTGGCGGTGGGCTGCCCGTTCGTGCTCAAGCCGGCGTCGCTGACACCGGTCGGGGCGCTGATCATCGGCGAGACGCTGGCGGAGACGGACTTGCCGAGGGGCGCGTTCAGCATACTGCCGTGCCAGCGCGCGGGCGCGGCGCTGTTCACGGAAGACGACCGGCTGAAGCTGTTGAGCTTCACGGGCAGCGACGCGGTGGGCTGGGCGCTGAAGGCGAAGGCCGGGCGCAAGCCGGTGGTGATGGAGCTCGGCGGCAACGCGGCGTGCGTGCTCGACGAGACGTGGGACGATATCGACGACGCGGTCGAGCGCATCGTGCACGGCGGGTTTTACCAGTCGGGCCAGAGCTGCATCAGCGTGCAGCGGCTGTACGTGCACGGGTCGGTGTACGACGCGTTCAAGGAGAAGTTTGTCAAACGCACCGCGGCGTTGAAGGCGGGCGACCCGAAAGACGAGGCGACGTTCATCGGGCCGATCATCTCGGAGAAGGAGGCGGAGCGGATCGAGTCGTGGGTGGCGCAGGCGGTCGAGCGCGGCGCGAAGCTGCTGTGCGGCGGCGGGCGCGAGGGGCGCGTGGTCGAGGCGACGGTGTTGGAAGGCGTGCCGGCCGACACGGACGCGGCGTGCGGGGAGGTGTTCGGGCCGGTGGTGAACCTGCAGCGTTTTGACGATTACGAGGCGGTGCTCGACGAGGTCAACCGTTCGCGCTACGGGTTGCAGGCGGGCGTGTTCACGCGCGACCTGTACCGGGCGCAGCGGGCGTGGGACAGGCTGGACGTGGGCGGGGTGGTGGTCGGCGACGCGCCGAGCTGGCGCGTGGACCACATGCCCTACGGCGGGGTGAAGGACTCGGGGCTGGGTCGCGAGGGCATCCGCTGGGCGATCGAGGACATGACAGAGGTGCGGCTGATGGTCGTTCGCGAGCCTTGAGCGGCCGGATGCAGCGTGGCCGGGCGTTCGGCCGATAGTGGTTAAGCGACACCCCCGGAGATCGGTCATGGCCCGCATCATCACCGCCACCGCGATTGTGTTGTTCGTCGGCGTCGCCGGCGTCGTGAGTTACCGCCTGGCCCAGCAGCGGGTGACCAACGACATCTACCGCCAACGGCTCGAACGGATCGCCGGCGAGTACGAGCAGCTGCGCGGCCTGTACAACGAGGCGGTGCGGAAGACGGCGGTGACGGAGTTGATCGTCGCCGAGGGCCAGCTGAGTGTGGAGATATGCACGGCCGACGGCCGGCGGCAGTCGATCGCCACGCCCTTCGACCCCAACGACGAGATTTATTGCGACTACATCGTGGCGAACGGGCGGTTGTGGGTCCGCCGGCTGTACGACCAGCACACGCCGCCGCGCGAGGGGTTGCTCATCGATTCGGCGTTGGCCGACGTGGACTGGACCGACCCGGCGTACAAGTACGGCAACGCGGTCTACCGCTCGCTGAGCGAGGGGCGGTGGGTGGTGACGGTCACGGGGGACGGCTCGCTGGGTTTGGCCAAGCGGGAAGACGACGCGCCGACACCGCTCGAGCCGGCGCCGCCGGTCGGAGACTACGCGCAGATCGAAGCGCAGATCGCCTCGGAACTCGAGCAGATCAGAATGACGGAAGTGATCCGTCACCTGTGGTAGGCGCGGGCGGGTCGGGGTGGGGTTCGCCGCCGTCGCCCGGGGGCCAGACCAGCGCCAGCGCGGTGACCAACGCCGCGAACACCAACACGTTGACCGCGACGAGCAACCACCAGATGCGCCGGCTCTTGCGCTGCGCATCGGCCTCGGCGCGTTGGGCGGCGCGCCGGCGTGCGTCGACGGCCTCGGCCTGCAGCTCGTCGTGGTAGCGGGCGTGCGAGGTGCGCGGCGGCAGCTTGAGCGAGCCGTCGTCGACGTCGACCTCTTCGTGGTGCTTGCGGCCGGGCGACGGCACGCGGTTGGGCGCACCGCACTCCGGGCAGGCCACCATCTTCCCCACGTGCTGGATGGGCACGCGCAGCGTGGACTTGCACTTGATGCACTCGAACCGAAGCTTGGTCATGAGAAAGCGCCTGGGCTGTCGGCGTGCATTGTAACGGTCGACCCGCGGGCGGCTAGCGCCCAACGCAAATCATAGTTTTTAGACTATAAACGATAAAACGGTTCGGGCTTGGGGGTACGAACATTGGTGACGCAAGGCGCGCTAGCCGGCGGGATACCTGCCGCCGGTCTGGGATTGGCGCCAGGTATGGTGCCGGCCGTCGTTTGAGCCGCGGGCATGGCGCCCACAAATGTTGATCGTTTTTAGACTAAAAACAATCATGATCCTGGGCGCTTTGCGGTTTTATTCCGCACCCGTCTCCAAGTAACCGCGGGGTGCACCGGACCGGCGCCAGGTATGGTGCCGGCTGTCGTTTGAACCGCGGGCATGAAGCTCACAAATGTTGATTGTTTTTAGACTAAAAACGATCAATGGGCCGGGCGCGACGCGTCGATTCATGCCGGGTCGATCGCGCCGAAAACGCGGCCACGAAACATCGTGTCGCGTGTCGCAAGGCGCGCTAACCGAGGAACCCGAAGGCCGTCGGCAGCCAGAGGCTCAGCTGCGGGATGTACGTGATGAGCATCAGCGCCACGATCATCGCCAGCAGGAACGGGATCATCGATCGGCTGACCGCCGGGATCGTCGACTTGCCCACCGAGCAGCCGATGAACAGGCACGTGCCGACCGGCGGCGTGCACAGGCCGATGCACAGGTTCACGATCAGCAGGATGCCGAAGTGCGTGGGGTCCATGCCGATCGCCGGGCCGGTGACCACGGGCAGGAACACGGGCGTGAAGATCAAAACCGCGGGCGTGCAGTCCATGAACGTGCCCACGGCCAGCAGCGTGAAGTTGATCGCCAGCAGCAGCAGGAGCTTGTTGTCCGTCATGGCGAGCATCGCCTCGCTGATCTGCTGGGGGATCAGCTCGTAGGCCAGCAGCCAGCTCATGGCCTGGCTGGTCGCGATCAACAGGAACACGATCGCGGTGGTCTTGGCGCTTTTGAGCAGGATCGCCGGCAGCCTGGTGAGGCGGATCTCGCGGTACAGCAGCACGCCGAGCAGGAACGCGTAAGCGACGGCGACGGCCGAGGCCTCGGTGGCCGAGAACACGCCGCCGAAGATGCCGCCGAGCACGATCACCACCAGCAACAAACTGGGCACCGCTTGCAGGCCGGCCTTGCAGATCGCGCCGAACGCCTGCCAGCGCTCGCCCGCTTCCATCTTTTTGCCGCCGACGATGAAGCACATCGACATGATGATCAGGCCGGTGAGGATGCCGGGGACGACACCGGCGAGGAACAGCGCGGCGATGGAGACGTTCTGCGCCACCACGGCGTAAACGATCATCACGTTGCTGGGTGGGATGACCAGGCCGGTCGTGGCGCTGGTGGTGGTCAGGGCGATGGCGAAGTCCTTGCCGTAGCCCTTGCGTTGCATCTCGGGGATCATCACGCCGCCGATCGACGAGACGGCCGCGGCCGCGGAACCGGAGATCGCGCCGAACAGCATGCACGTGATCGTCGTGACGTAGCTCAACCCCCCGCGGATCGGCCCGACGAGGGCGCTGGCG
Organism: Phycisphaeraceae bacterium; assembly: GCA_028282805.1. GTDB lineage: Bacteria > Planctomycetota > Phycisphaerae > Phycisphaerales > Zrk34 > JANQHD01. The sequence goes on from JANQHD010000026.1 coordinate 22,133, forward strand.
AAGTCGATCAGCCGGCGCGCCATACCGCCCGCGCCCATCATCTCCCCGGCCAACACGAAGAACGGGATCGCCAGCAGCGGGAAGCTCTCGATGCCGCCGGCCATGCGCATCGCCACCACGTCGGTCGACGGCAGCGTGCCCACCGAGAAGATCGCCACGAGCGTCGCGAGGCCGATGCTGAACGCGATCGGCACCCCCAGCGCCAGCAGCGCCACGAAGCTGAACAGCAGGATCAGCGCTTGCGGGTCCATCAGCCCGCCCCCCCTTCGCGGAGCTGTTCGACGGTCTCGGCGGGCAGCGGGTCGTGCCGCTTGGTGATGTCGAAGCACATCATCAATACCGCGTAAAACACGAACAGCACCCCGCTGACCGGCACCGCCAGGTACACGTAAGCCTTGGGCCAACCCATGCCGGGCAGCACCTGGCCCGCGTCGAAGCGCGCCTCGACCAACCGCCAGCCGCCGTAGATCATCACCACGCCCGCGAAGAAGATCACCAACAAGTGCACCAGCGCATCGGTCAGGCGTTGGAGGCCCGGGCTCAGCCGCGCCACCAGCACGTTCACCCCCAGGTGGGCGCGCTCGGCGTACACGATCGGCGCCGCCAACATCACCGTCCAGACCAGCAGCGACGTGGCCATCTCGTCCGTGCTGCGGTTGAGGCGGGACATGAACGACACCACCGCCTCGTGCGAGACCGACGCCAGCTTCTCGGCGCACCACCGGTAGAAGGCGAAGTTGCCGAAGAACCGCACCACGATCCCCCACAGCACGTCGAGCGTCAGCAGCGCCATCGCCGCCACCGTCACGCACTCGAGCAGGCGCGTGAACAGGCGGATCAACGGGTTGGACATCACGCCGTCGGCTGGCACCGCTTACTCCTTGCTGCCCGCTTCGGCGCGGATCCGCTTGACCAGCGCGCCGACCTCGGGCGCGAGCCGGTCGTACATGGGTTGGACCTTGTCCTGGAACGGCTTCTTGTCGGGGTCGCGCACGACGTTGACGCCCTTTTCCTCGGCCAGCTTCAGCTTCGCCTCGCTGTCGACGGCCCAGAGCTTGCGCTGGTACACGCTCGACTCGGCCGCGGCTTCGAGGATGAGCTGCCGCGTCTTTTCGTCGAGCGTCCGCCAGCGCTTCTCGCTGACCAGCAGGATGTCGGGGATGCGCGTGTGCTCGTCGAGCACGTAGTGCTTGCAGACCTCCATGTGGCCGGAGGTGGCGAAGCTGGGCGGGTTGTTCTCCGCGCCGTCGACCATGCGCTGCTGCAACGCCGTGTACAGCTCGCCCCACGGCACGGGCGTGGGCTGCCCGCCCATGGTGTCGATCATGTTCATCGCCATCTCGCTCTTCATCACCCGGATCTTCATGCCCGCCAAATCGTCCGGCGAGAGGATCGGCTTGTCGATGGAGTAGAAGCTTCGGCTGCCCGCGTCGTAGTAGCACAAGCCGCGCAACCCCTTGTCGGCGCCCGCCTCGAGCAGCTGCTTGCCGATCGGGCCGTTGAGCACCTTCCAGAAGTGCTGATCGTCGTCGAACACGTAGGGCACGCCCAGCGCCGCGATCGACGGGATGAACGCCTCCATCGGCGCGGTCGACACCTTGGTCATGTCCAGGATGCCCGACTGCAACTGCTCGATGCACTGCGTCTCGTTGCCGAGCTGGCCGCTGGAGTGGATGATCAGTTCGACCTGGCCGTCGGACCGCTCGGCCAGCAGTTCTTTCATGCGCACCATGCCCAGGTGCACGGGGTGCTTCTCGTTGAGGCTGTGGGCGAGGTGCAACTCGATCCGACCGGCCTTGTCGGTCATGCGCACGTACTGCGCGTAACCGGCGGCACCCACCAACAGCGCGATCATCACGACGACGACGTACTTGGCGATGCCACGCGACGATCGGTCGGGGGTTGTGGTCACGGTCGTGCCTCCGTGGGCGTACCTTAGCAACGTGATCGCGGGCTGTTAAGGCCGAAATCCCGCATTTCACCTGTGAAACAAGGGGCTTGCCGCACGCGTAGAGAAACCACGTGGCTGAAGAAGGCGTTTAGAATACGGGCCGCTTCGCAAAGCCCGCCCATGGCAAAGCCCACCCATGGCCATGGGTGGGCTTTGAGGTGCGGCGGGTGGGCTTTGAGGCGAGGCGAATGAAAGGGGGTTTACATGTCGAGTTCTTGGCACGGTTGGTATCACGCGGTCGCCAACACGTACGGCACGTGGCTGCCGGGCGATCTGCGGGGGTGGCGCAGCCGGGGGCATCGCGTCCACGTGGACGGGGATTACAAGCGACCGCCGCCGGAGGGGGCTTACGATGCGCTGCACGCGCGATCGAAACGGCTGATGAAAACGGGCGCGGTCGTGTTGACGCAAGAGATGCGCGAGACCGTCTGCGATGCGCTCGTGGAGAAGCTGCGGGCGATGGGCGTCGAGGTGGCGCGGCTGAGCGTTGGGGGGTGTCACTGCCATTGCCTGATGCGCATCCAAAGCCCACGCATGGCCATGCGTGGGCTTTGTGAGGGTAACATGCTGACCGACGGGCGGAACCCGTTGCCGAGGCACGTGCTGGGGGTGGCGCGGAAGCACGCGTCGCACGTGTTGCGCCAGCGCGGGCTCAAAGCGCCGGGGGCTTTGTGGGCGAAGCGGCCGAAGGTGGTGGTGGTCGAAAGCGAAGGGCACTTCGAGTACCTGCGAGACATTTACATACCGAATCATGCGCGCGAAGGCGCGGTGGTTTGGCCGAGCACGGTCGATGCGCATTGATAAAGCCCACCCATGGCCATGGGTGGGCTTTGTGCTTCGTGTGGTGGTGCGCTTACGCCGACGCTTCGGCGGCCATCTTCTCGGCTTTGGCGCGGGCGTCGTCGAGGGTGCCGACGTACATGAACGCCGACTCCGGCAGGTCGTCGGCCTCGCCGTTGGCCAACCGGCGGAACGAGTCGATCGTGTCGCTGAGCGGCGTGTAGATGCCGGGGAAGCCGGTGAACTGCTCGGCGACGAAGAACGGCTGGCTCAAGAAGCGCTCGATCTTGCGGGCGCGGGAGACGGTCAGCTTGTCCTCTTCCGACAGCTCGTCGACGCCGAGGATGGCGATGATGTCCTGCAAGTCGCGGTAGCGCTGGAGGATCTGCTGGCACTGGCGGGAGACGGCGTAGTGATCCTCACCGATGACGCCCGGGTCGAGGATGCGTGAGGTCGAGGCGAGCGGGTCGACGGCGGGGTAGATGCCCTTCTCGGAGATGCCGCGGGCGAGCACGACGAACGCGTCGAGGTGGCTGAACGCCGTGGCGGGCGCGGGGTCGGTCAGGTCGTCGGCCGGCACATAAATGGCCTGCACCGAGGTGATCGCGCCCTTCTCGGTCGAGGTGATGCGCTCTTGCAACTCGCCCATCTCCGTCGAGAGCGTCGGCTGGTAGCCCACGGCCGAGGGCATGCGGCCGAGCAACGCCGACACTTCCGAACCGGCCTGGGTGAAGCGGAAGATGTTGTCGACAAACAGCAGCGTCTCTGCGCCGGTCGTGTCGCGGAAGTCTTCGCACATGGTCAAACCGGACAGCGCCACGCGGAGGCGTGCGCCGGGCGGTTCGTTCATCTGGCCGAACACCATGGCGACGCGGTCGAGCACGCAGCGTTCGACGCCCTCGGAGTCGGTGAACTTCGCCTCGGCCATCTCGCCCCACAGGTCGTTGCCCTCGCGTGTGCGTTCGCCGACGCCGGCGAACACGGAGTATCCGCCGTGCTCGCGCGCGATGCGGGCGATCATCTCCTGAATGATGACGGTCTTGCCCACGCCGGCGCCGCCGAACAGGCCGATCTTGCCGCCGCGGACAAAGGGGCAGAGCAGGTCGACGACCTTGATGCCGGTCTCGAGGATCTGCGTCTTGGGGTTGAGGTCGGTGAACTCGGGCGGCTCCTGGTGGATGGGCCGGGTGCGGACGCCGGCGGGCATGGGGCCTTTCTCGTCGATGGTTTCGCCGAGCAGGTTGAACACGCGGCCGAGCACCTCGTCGCCGACGGGCACGGCGACCGACGCGCCGGTGTCGAGCACGGGTGTGCCGCGGCTGACGCCGTCGGTCGAGCCGAGGGCGACGGCGCGGACGCGCCCGCCGCCGAGGTGCTGCTGGACCTCGCCGGTGAGCTTGATGCCGGCCGCGACGTCTTCGACGCGCAGGGCGTTGTAGATGTCGGGCAGCTGGTTCTCGGGGAACTCCGCGTCGAACGTCGAGCCGATCACTTGGGTAATCGTGCCGGTCGCAGCCATGTCAACCTCGCCAATGTAAGGGGCGTTCTGTTGTTACAAGCCGGCGGAAACGGCCCCCGCCGGGAGGGCAAAAGATAGCGGCAACGGCGGTTATTGCCAAGTTAGCGGGCCCCACGCCCGGCCCCGCGACAGGCCGATCGCCCAAGGGGGGTTTTGGGGTGATGCACCGACCGCCGTGGTTGCTCGTGCAAGTTGAACCCGCCGCGGGCGCGTGTCGGCGGGGCCATAAATGCGATGCACTTATCCGTTTTTGGCTTGCAATCCGCGAGGTATGCGACACAATTGGGTCAGGCGTTTCGCCACGTCTGTTGTTCACATCTTCACATGTTGGGCCGCGCTGGGCGCTGCGATTCGCAGCGGGTTGTTGCGTGCCTTTGAAACGATGACATCTCGGAACAAGGAAGGGAACGCCTGTGAACTGAGCCTGACAGCTGGGAAGGAAGCGGGACACCGAACACGGGCCGCGCTTGGCAACTCTCTCTCGAAAGGAACTTGTCATGCAAGCTTTGAGACGGATGGGCGGCCTGCCCGCGCTGGTGGTGGTGGTGGTGGTGCTCGCGTTCGCCGGGCGGGGCTCGGCGTTTGTGCCGGATGACACGATCTCGATCGGCCTGGAGTCGAACCCGATCGAAGTGGCGCTCGACCCCCACGCCCCGCCGTGGCAGAAGGTCATCGACGACCCGCATGGCCTGCCGTGGGCGGACGACGCGTACGACCTTGGGCCCGGCAGCGACCCGGGGCTGTTGACGGTGATCAACCTCGACGAGTGGCTGGTGATCGGCGGCACGGTGCCGTGGACCGACTGGCACGAAGAGATCGTCAACGCGCCGGGGTCGGGTTGGGTGTTCGATCGGCCGGGCCTCGGGTTGGGCCTGCCGGGTGCGAGCGGGCCGGCGCTGGAGGTCAAGCTGCCGGGCGGCAGCGGCTTCGGCCTGCCGGCGGGTTACTCGGTCGATGCGCAGGACCAGTCGATCGACTTCTTCTTCGACCCGCTGCCGGTGGGCACGCAGGTGCACATCGTCAAGCGGCTGGTCTACCTCGGCCCCGACTACCAGTTCAACACCCAGCCCCCGGACCAATGGCTCGGCCCGCTGATCATCGAAGAATGGCCCACGCCCGAGCCGAGCTCGCTGGCGCTGCTGGCGCTCGGCGGGCTGGCGCTGATCAGGCGGCGCGGTTGAGCGGAGGGATCGGGGCGGGTTGGCTTGGGGAGGCGGATGTGCGGCGCGGCGGACCCCACACGCCGCGCCGATTTTTCGCTTGTTTCTGCGTGATGCGACGCGCGCTTGCGCCGCCGGCGCTTTTCGCTACAATCGGCCGCCATGCCACGACCGCGCACCTTCAAGACAGACAAGGTCCACGTCGGTGACTGCATCGACCTGATGAACGCCTGGCCCGAAGACCGGGTCGACCTCGTGTTCGCCGACCCGCCGTACAACATCGGCTTCCACTACGACGAGTACGACGACAACCGCCCCGGCGACGAGTACGTGCAGTGGACCGAGGACTGGATCAACGGCTGCGTGCGCCTGCTCAAACCGACCGGCTCGCTGTACGTGCTCATCGGCGACGAGTACGCCGCCGAGACGCGCATGCACCTCAAGAGGCTCGAACAAGAGCAGAAGCTGGTGTTCCGCAACTGGATCGTCTGGCACTACACGTTCGGGCAGAACTGCAAGTCGAAGTTCAACCGTTCGCACGCGCACCTTTTTTATTGCGTGGGGTCGGCGGCGACGGGCAAGTGGAAGGCGAGCGACCCGCCGTTCGCGTTCAACCGGCAGGACATCGCCGTGCCCTCGGCCCGGCAGACGACCTACGCCGACCGCCGCGCCAACCCCAAGGGCAAGCTGCCCGACGACACCTGGTACCTCCGCCCGCAGGAGGTCGCCGACGACGGCGAGGTGAGTTATTTCGGGCCCGACGAGGACACGTGGTACCTGTCGCGCCTGTGCGGCACGTTCAAGGAACGCCAGGGCTGGCACCCCTGTCAGCTGCCCGAGGCGTTGCTCGAGCGCATCGTCAAGCTCAGCTCGCACGAGGGCGACGTGGTGTTCGACCCGTTTACCGGCAGCGGCACGACGCTCGCCGTCGCCGCGCGGCTCGGGCGGCACTGGGCCGGCACCGAACTCAGCGCCGACTACGCCAAGCGCGCCACCCAACGCATCAAGCACGTGCAGAAGACCGGCCAGACCCACACCACCACGCTGTCCGACAAGGGCATCGAGCGCGGCAAGCCGAAGAAGAAGGCCGAGCCCCACCGCTCGACCAAGGACCAGGTGGGCCCCGCCGTGTTCAAGTAAACCACGAAGCGAGGTTGCACGAACATGACCGGCTATAAGGTCGAACCCATCGCGCAGCACAAGTGCCGCACCGGCGAGAACCCGCTGTGGGACGCCGAGCGTAAGCGGCTGTACTGGACCGACATCCCCACCGGGCGCTTGTTCGTGTTCGACCACGCCACCGGCGAGCACGAGCAGATATACGAGGGCGAGCCGGTCGGCGGGTTCACGTTGCAGGAGGACGGCCGGCTGCTGCTGTTCCGCGTCAAGGACATCGCCATCCGCCACGACGACGGCAAGGTCGATCCGCTGCTGCCGTTCAAGGCCGAGGGCGTGCCGCGCTTCAACGACGTGATCGCCGCGCCCGACGGCAGCGTGCTCGCCGGCACCATGGGCAAGAAGATGAAGGGCGGCGTGTTCCACCTCACCGCCGACCGCAACATCAAAAACCTCTGGCAAGGCACCAATTGCTCCAACGGCATGGCGTTCACCGCAGACCGGCGGCGGTTTTTTTGGACCAACACCACGACGCGCGCCATCTATTTGCACGACTACGACGAAGAGACGGGCGCGATCACCAACCGCAAGCCGCTTGTCCAAGTGCCCGAAGGCGTGGGCGCGCCCGACGGCATGACGCTCGACACCGAAGGCCACCTCTATTCGGCGCGCTGGGGCGGACGCGGCGTGTTCGTCTACTCCGCCGACGGCTCGCAGGTCAGCAAGATCGACATCCCCGTCGACGCGGTGTCCAGCTGCGCCTTCGGCGGGCCGGACATGGACGAGCTGTACGTCACCACCGCGATGTACGACGAGCAACGGCCCGACGCCGGCACGCTCTACCGCGTGAGGGGTTTGGGCGTGAAGGGTTTACCGGAATACCGGTCGGAGATCGGGGTGGATTAACCACAGAGGCACAGAGACACAGAGGGTGTTTCTTTGTGTAGCGCGCCTCGCGTCATCACGTTCATACCCACACGCTCGGATCGCTCATAGTTTATAGTCTATAAACGATAAGCGATCGTGGGAATCGACCGCATCCGTACCCACTCGAACGATAGCCGGCACCATACTTGGTGCCGGTCCCAGACCGGCGGCAGGTATGCCGCCGGCTAGCGCGCCTCGCATCACAGATGTCCATGCCCGCACGCCCGGATCGATTTATAGTTTATAGTCTATAAACTATAAACTGGGTGGCTGTTTTTAGCGATCCTTATCGGGTCGCGGCTAAACGTAAACCCAATCACACCTCTGTGTCTCTGTGCCTCTGTGGTTCAACTACCCGTGAAACCCGTGCCGCAGCACCTCGGCGTAGAACCGCGGGTTGAGCCAGCGGTTGCGCTTGGGCTGGTACGGCTCGTGCTGCGCGAGGCGCTCGGCCATCACCGCGGGGTGTGAGCCCGAATATTGCTTGAGGATCGGGTAGCGGTCGATGAACCGGCCGAACTTGTTGTCTTCGCGGCGTTTTTTTTCCTCGGCGTCGAGCGTGCCCCACCAAAGCTGCCGCACCATGTCGAACTTCGTCTCCAACTGTTCGCGGGTTTTGACCCAGCCGTAGTGGAAGATGCGCGCCTTCTTACCGCCCTGCTCGGCCCACCGCACGTGCGAGCCGAGGAAGTTCTTGTCGAGGTAGCCGTCGCCGTTGCCGACGCGGCCGGCGTACCCGCGCACCGCCGGGCCGCACGCGTCGCCGATGATGTCGCACGAGCCGTCCAGCCGGTTGATGCGCGACGCCTTGTGGTACATCCACGGGTCGATCGTCTGGTAGTCCAGCACGAAGTGCAGGTACTTGAACAGCAGCGCCTTGACCTCCGCCACCTCGGCCCACCGCTCGCACGCCCCGGCGATCAACGGCAGGTCGTCTTCGTGCACGACCTCGTCGGCCTGGATGTAGTGGCCCCACGCGCAGCCCGTCGCCTCGGCGGCGCGCAGCGCCTTGTTCGCCTCTTCGCTGAGCACCGTGCCGTCGACTTGGTTGCTCGACCACTCGGTGTCGACGATCTCGACCTTCGGGTCGATCGACTCGACCAGCTCGCGCGTGCCGTCTTCGCTGCGGCCCACGGCAAACACGAACCGGTCGCAGATCGGCAACACCGACCGCACCGCCTCAACCACGGGGTAGTTGAGCTTGATCAGGTCCTTGCCGAAGCTGAAGCCGCAGATCGATGTGGTAGCCATCTAGCCATCGAGCCATCGAGCCACCGAGGTCAACGAAAGGTCACCCGAACTTCCTGGGTGGCTCGTTGGCTCGATGGCTTGGTGGCTGTTCCCTTCTTTACGCTTTTCCAACCAGTTGCCAGCCCTGGGCGAGCAGCGGTTCGGCCTTCTTGTACTTGACCTCGCGCTGTTCGCCGGTGGTGGTGTTTTTGATGATCACGTGGTCGTTGCGGCCGAACTTCTCGCCCTTGTTGACGATGGTCTGCACGGCCTGGCCGCTGGAGCCGGCCTGCTCGGCGGCGGCGAGGTCGGCCCGCTGCTCGGCGGTGCCCGCGGCGTTGACGCCGGTGTTTTCCTCGACGTCGTGGCGCGCCTGCTGGTTGGCGTAGGCGTCGGGCACCTGCACGTTGGCGGTGAGCTTGGCGCGGAAGATCAGGTCGGTGACCTTGTCCTTGACCAGCTCCTTCATCTGCCCGAACATCCGCGCGCCCTCGCGTTTGTACTCGATCTTCGGGTCCTTCTCGCCGAAGCCGCGCAGGCCGATCGTGTCCTTCAGCTGGTCCATCGCGAACAGGTGGTCCTTCCACGTCTGGTCCAAGATCTGAAGCAGCACGTAGCGCTCGAGCTGCGTCAGCTCGGCCCGCAGGATCAGCTTGGCCTGCTCCTCGATGAACCGGCGTTTGTCTTCCACGCCTTCCAACCGCTTGGCGTTGACGGGGGTCTGCCAGCGTTGCTCGAAGCGTTGGCAGAGGGTTTCGTCGTCGGCGTTGCCGTCGACGGCGGTGTCGACCCACGCGGCGAGCTTGCCGTTGTGCCACTGGCGCGCCGCGGCGAGCAGCTCGTCGCGCAACTCATCGCCGGTCTTCTTCGACACGTCCTCGACGGTCCAGTCCAGCTCGAACCGCTGCCGGGCCCACTTGCAGAGCTGATCGGCCGCCCACGCGCCGCCCTCGGCGCCCTGCTGGGCGGCGCCGAACGCCATCTCCAGCACGAAGTCGATCGGGTACTCGATCTCGCGCCGGCGGTAGGCCTCCGACGCCTTGTCGTAGACCAGGTCGCCGATGCGCTGCTGGGCGGTCTCGAACCGCTCGTTGGGCTTCGGCTTGCAGTCGGCCAGCTCGAGCTCGAGGCCGAACTTGTTCTTCGCCCAGTCGACGATCTCGCGGCCGACGTAGTCCTCGTCGTAGTAGGCCGACAGCCCGTCGAGCGACTTCTTTTCGATCTGCGCGTGGGCCGCGTCGATGAGCATGTCGGCGACCTGCCGGCTGTCGGACTGCTTGACCTGGTTCTGCTTGAGGTCGACGCTGAACCGGCTCATCGCCCAGCTGCTCAGGCCCTTGGTGTCCCACTCCTCGACGGGGATGTCGTCGTCCATGTACTCGCCGAGGGTGGTTTCGATCTCGCCGGCCACGTCGCTCTTGGCGTCGCCGCGGATGCGCTCGACCGCCTCGCCCAGGCTCATGCCACGGATGCGGGTCGGCTCGAGCGTCACGCCCACCAGGTCGCGCACGGCGTTCATCACCTGCGTGGGCACGTAGTCGCGGGCGAGGTAGTTGACCATCGCGTCCTCCACCGCCTCGGCGATGTACTCGAGGATCAGCTCCAGGATCCCCTCGCCTTCGAGCACGGTCTGCCGCGTGCCGTAGAAGTCGGTGCGTTGGTACTCCATGACCTCGTCGTACTCGAGCAGGTTCTTGCGGGCGAGGAAGTTGCGTTCCTCGACCTTGCGCTGGGCGCGCTCGACGGACTTGGTGATCCACTTGTGCTCGATCGCCTCGTCTTCCTTCATGCCCGCGATGGCCAGCATCTTCATCGTGGTCTTGCCGGCGAACATCTTCATCAGGTCGTCTTCCATGGAGATGAAGAACCGGCTGGAGCCGGCGTCGCCCTGCCGGCCGGCGCGGCCGCGCAGCTGGTTGTCGATGCGGCGCGACTCGTGGCGCTCGGTGCCGATGATGTGCAGCCCGCCGAGCTCGAGCACCTCCGGGGGCAGGCGGATGTCGGTGCCGCGGCCGGCCATGTTGGTGGCGATGGTCACGTTGCCCACGGTGCGGCCGCGGCGGTCTTCGCGCTGCTTGCCGGCGTCCAAAACGATGTGCGCCTCGCGCTCGTGCTGCTTGGCGTTGAGCACCTCGTGTTCGATGCCGTACTTCTTGTTCAGCATCTGGCTGAGCATCTCGGACTTCTCGACGCTGGTCGTGCCCACGAGGATCGGCCGGCCCGCCTCGCAGTTGTCCTTGATGTCCTCGAGGATCGCCTTCCACTTGCCCTTCTCGCTGAAGAACACCAGGTCCTCGGCGTCGTCGCGGACCACCGGCCGGTTGGTGGGGATGGCGATCGCGTCGAGGCTGTAGATCTCCATGAACTCGGTGGCCTCGGTCATGGCCGTGCCGGTCATGCCCGCCAGGCGTTTGTAGAGCTTGAAGAAGTTTTGGATGGTGATGGTGGCGAGGGTCTGGGTTTCCTGCTTGATCTTGACGCCGCGCTTCGACTCCTTGGCCTCGACCGCCTGGTGCAGGCCGTCCGACCACTGCCGGCCGATCATCAGCCGGCCGGTGTTCTCGTCGACGATGACGACCTCGCCGTCCTTGACGACGTACTCGCGGTCGACCTCGTAGCAGGTGTGGGCGCGGAGGGCCTGGTTGATCAGGTGGTCCCACGCCATGTCGTTGCCCACGACGTAGAAGCGCGTGCCGACGATGTTCTGCGCGTCTTCGACGCCGAGCGAGGTCATGGAACAGTTCTTGTTCTCGCGCTTGACCACGTAGTACTGGGTGTGGCCGATCTGCTCGGCTTCCTTGTCGTCGAGGAAGTCGGGGCCGAGGTCGCGGAACTTCCGCACGACCTTCTCGATGGCCGCCTCGGTGGTGCGGTTGTCCCTGGCGCACTGGGCGGCGAAGCCGTCGGACTTGATGCGCGAGGCGGTGGCGGCGTTGGCGGCGCGTTGCTTGGCCACGAGCTGGATGGCGACGTTGTCGGCCTTCATGTACTGCGGCGCGTCGTCGTGCGCCGGGCCGGAGATGATCAGCGGGGTGCGGGCCTCGTCGATGAGGATGGAGTCGATCTCGTCGACGATGCAGAAGTCGCGGCGGTGCTGGACCTGTTCCTGGACCGAGAGCTTCATGTTGTCGCGCAGGAAGTCGAAGCCGAACTCGCTGTTGGTGCCGTAGACGACGTGGCAGCGGTACATCGCCTGCTTGACCTGGGGCGGCTGCATGTGGAACGGGTGGATCGCGCCCACGCTCAGGCCGAGCCGGTGGAAGGCGGGGAACACCCAGTCGCGGTCACGCTGCACGAGGTAGTCGTTGACGGTGACCACGTGGCACTGGAGGCCCTCGAGCGACGCGAGGAAGCAGGCCATGGGCGCAACGATCGTCTTGCCTTCGCCGGTCTTCATCTCGGCGATGTTCCCGCCGTGCAGCACCAGCGCGCCGATCAGCTGCACGTCGAACGGCCGGCACCTAAACGGCGGCCGGCTCTCGGGGAAGACCTCGCGCACCGCTTCGTACACGCGGTTGGGGATGTCGACCTGAAGCCAGCCGGGCACGGGCTCTTGCGCGCCGAGCACGTTCTGCTCGGCCAGCGGCGCAACCTCGCCGCGCACCTGCTCGACCAGCGCCATCACGTCGGACGGCAGCTTGTCGAAGGGGAACTGGTCGGCCAGCTCGGGGTTGAAGATGTTGCGGATGCCGACGTTGCGGTCGAGCGACTCGCGCATGACCGCCAGCGCTTCGTACTTGAGGTTGTCGATCGACTCGCCGCCGTCTTCGACCGCCTGGCGCATCTCGGCGACGCGGTCGCGCAGCTGGGCGTCGGTCAGCGCGCGGACGGTTTCTTCATAAGCGCCGACCTGCTCGACGCGCTTGCGGTAGGACTTGACGAGGCGCTCGTTGCGCGAGCCGAAGACCTTGGTCAGGCCCTTGGTAATCGTTTGGATGGGCATCGGGTTCCCTTGATGTCGGTTGGGTAACGGGTGACTGCTGGACGCACGGGTTCGGGATGAACGGCATCGGCGGCGGCGCCGGCGGTCGAACGGCGGATCGGCAGAACGGCCGGGCGCGTCCGACGGGCGGCGGTCAGCGGTCGGCGGGCGGGGGCAGGTCGATGAGGGTCGGCAGGTGCGCCGCGGTCGCGGGGCGCTGGGCGGCGGCGAGGGGGGCGGGCGTGGCGATCGGTTCGAGCGCAGCGACGAACGCCTCACGCCGAAGCTGGGCGGCGGGCGCCACCGAATCGGCGCGGCAGAGCTCGCGGGCGGTCTGGGTCAGCTGCGCGCTGAACGACTCGGCCCGGCGCACGGTGTGGTCGACCACGTGGCCCGCGGTCGCCGGCGCGAGCGGCATCGCCGCCGCGAAGCCGACCACGGCCAACGGCACGAGCACGCATCGCACTGTTCTCGCAGTATCATTCACAGCCACGTCAGTATCGGCCGAATCGGCCGACGGGGTCAAGTCGGGGGTCCGGATAACCGACCAAACACGCGAGCAGACGCCCAAAACACGAAAGATGCGCAAACATTTAGATTTAATTCGCAAACCCCGGGCGTATTGCGTTCCTCAAGCCCGTCTAAGGGGTACCTTTCGGTGTACGGCCGGCTACCTGGGAGTGACCGATGAGCAGACGTTACCCGCCGATCAACCCAAAGTTCCCGCACCTGTTGCACGGCGGTGACTACAACCCCGACCAATGGCTGCACGCGCCCGAGGTGCTCGAGAAAGACATGCGCCTCGCGAAGCTGGCGAAAGTCAACACGATGACCGTGGGCGTGTTCGCGTGGGCGGCGCTCGAGCCGGAAGAGGGCCGGTTCGAGTTCGGCTGGCTCGACCAGACGCTCGACCGCCTGGCCGACAGCGGCTTATACGCCGTGCTCGCCACGCCCAGCGGTGCGCGGCCGGCGTGGATGAGCCAAAAGTACCCCGAGGTGTTGCGCGTGCGGCCCGACCGCGGCCGAAACCTGCACGGCATGCGCCACAACCACTGCATCACCTCGCCGGTGTACCGCGAGAAGACCGCGCTGATCAACGACAAGCTCGCCGAGCGCTACAAGGACCACCCCGCCCTGCTGGTGTGGCACGTGTCCAACGAGTACGGCGGCGAGTGCCACTGTGAGCTCTGCCAACAGGCGTTCCGCGCGTGGCTCAAGGAACGCTACAACAACGACCTCGACGCGCTCAACCGCGCGTGGTGGGCGTCGTTCTGGGCGCATACGTTCAGCGACTGGTCGCAGATCGAATCGCCCTCGCCCGTCGGCGAAGACCGGTTGCACGGCCTGACCATCGACTGGATGCGCTTCGTCACCGACCAGACCGTCGACTTCATGCTCAACGAAACCAAGCCGCTGCGCACGCACACGCCGACCACGCCGATCACGACCAACCTGATGGGCACGTACCCGGGCCTGAACTACTGGAAGTTCGCCGAGCACCTCGACGCGATCTCGTGGGACAGCTACCCGTCGTGGCACAAGGGCAAGAGCCACATGGCGATCAGCGCCGCGACGAGTTTTCACCACGACCTGAACCGCGCGCTGGGCGGCGGCAAGCCGTTCATGCTGATGGAGATGACGCCGAGCCTGGTGAACTGGCAGCCGGTGTGCAAGCTCAAGCGCCCGGGCATGCACCAGCTTTCGGCGGTGCAGGCGGTCGCGCACGGGTCGGACACGGTGCAGTACTTTCAGTTCCGCAAGAGCCGGGGCTCGAGCGAGAAGTTTCACGGCGCGGTGGTCGACCACCTCGGCACCGAGCACAACCGCGTGTTCGGCGAGGTGGCGGAGGTCGGCCGGACGCTGGAGAAGCTCGACGGCGTGGTCGGCGCGTCGACCGACGCCGAGGTGGCGATCGTGTACGACTGGGAAAACCGTTGGGCGATCGATGCGCTGGAGGGCTTGAAGAAGGGCGACCGCAAGTACCTGTCGACCGTGCTGCACCACCACCGCCCGCTGTGGGAGATGAGCGTCGCGACGGACGTGATCGACCAGAGCGTCGACCTGTCAAAGTACAAGCTGGTCGTCGCGCCGATGCTGTACATGCTGCGGCCGGGCATGGCCGAGCGCCTGCGCCGCTTCGTCGAAGCCGGCGGCACGGCCGTGGCCACGTACTGGACGGGCATCGTCAACGAGACCGACCTGTGCTACCTCGGCGGCTGGCCCGGCGACGGGCTGCGTGAGGTGTTCGGCGTGTGGGACGAGGAGACCGACACGCTCTACCCCGAAGAGCACAACACGGTCGTCGCGCGCGAGGGCAACGAGCTCGACCTGCACGGCGAGTACGTGGCGCGCGACTACTGCGCGCTGATTCACGCCGAGGGCGCCGACGTGCTGGCGACCTACCGCGACGACTTCTACGCGGATCGGCCCGCGGTGACCGCCAACGCGTTCGGCAAGGGCAAGGCGTACTACGTCGCCTCGCGCAACGACGAGCGCTTTCTCGCCGACCTTTACCAGGCGATCGCCCGCAAGGTCGGCCTGAAGCGCGCCCTCGGCGCCACCCTGCCCAAGGGCGTGACCGCCACCCGGCGCAGCGACGGTGAAAACGACTTCGTGTTCGTCATGAACTTCAACGACGCCCCCGCGCAAGTCGACCGCGGCGACACCGCCTACCGCGACGCGCTGACCGGCGAACCGGCCGCCGGCACGCTGCAACTCAAGCCGTTCGGTTTCACGGTGCTCAAAACCACCGCCGACAAGCCCGCCGCGTCCGAGCTGACGATCGAAACGTTCGATACCCCCGCGACGCGCACCGTCAAGTAAGCGCGCTCGCCGCCTTACACTTTTCGTAAGCCGCCAACGCCTCGGCACGCGCTGCGCCGTGCTCGACGATCGGCCCGGGGTAACCGCCCGGCCGGCCGAGCGGCGGCGGGTCGTGAATCGTTTTGGCATCGAGCGAACGCAGCTCGGGCACCCACGCCTTGACGTACGCGCCGTCGGGGTCGAACCGCTGGCCCTGCGTGGTCGGGTTGAAGATGCGGAAGTACGGCTGCGCATCGGCGCCGCAGCCCGCCGCCCACTGCCAGCCGAGCGTGTTGTTCGCCAGGTCCGCGTCGACCAGCGTGTCCCAGAACCACCGCGCACCGTGCGACCAGTGCAGCAATAAGTCTTTGACCAAAAATGACGCGACCACCATGCGTACGCGGTTGTGCATCCAACCCGTCGCCCACAGCTGCCGCATGCCCGCATCGACGATCGGGTAACCCGTGCGCCCGGCCCGCCACCGCTCGAGCGCCGCCCGGTCGTCGCGCCAGGGGAACCGGTCGAGCGTGCCGCGCAGCGGCTCGGTCGGCGTCTGTGGGTAGTGGTAGAGCAGGTGGTAAGCGAACTCGCGCCAGATCAGTTGGCGCAGGTACGCGTCGGCGCCCTGCCGTTTCGCGTTCGAGCGGGTGGCGCTGCGGGCCTGCGCCACCGCCGACCACACCTGCCGCGGGCTGAGCAGGCCGAACCGCAGGTACGGAGACAGGCGCGAGGTGCCGTCGCGGTCGGGCCGATCGCGCACGGACTCGTAATCACCAACCAGTTCGTCGCACAACTTGCTCAACCGGCGCTTCGCGCCCGGCTCGCTGATCGGCCAGTGCGACGCAACCGCATCACCCCAAGGCAGGCCCGGTGTGAGCGTGAGCTTGTCGATCGTTAGGCTGCGCGGCCAACGCTCGGGCGCACGCAGCCGCCCTTTGCGCGGCGCACCGTGCGGCCCGCCGAGCGGCGGCGTTTTCATGCACGTTTTGTAGTACGGCGTGAACACGGTGTACGGCCGGCCCTGCTGCGTCGCGACCTCGTGCGGCTCGTACAACAGCGAGCCGTTGAACCGGCGTACCTCGACGCCGTCGGCGGTCAGCGCGGTTTGCACGGCGTCGTCACGCGCGATCGCCGCCGGCTCGTAGCGCTTGCACCAGTACACGCCCGCCGCACCGGTCTCGGCGATCAACCGCCGCAGCTCGGCCAACGCGCTGTCGCCCGCCCGCACGACCAGTTGCGAACCCTTGCGTTTCAAGCTGTCGTCGAGCGTGTGCAACGCGTGGTGCAAAAACACACGCGCCGCGCCGCCGAGCGGCCAATCGCCCTCGCCGTCATCGCTGTCAACGTAAACAGGCACGATCGGCCGACGCGTTTCGCAAGCCGCACGCAACGCCGGCTGATCGCCCAGCCGCAGGTCCGACCGAAACCAGACGATGATCGGTGCCTCGTTCATCGCTTTTATGTTAACCGCTGCCCGCAACGAGCGGGGGTTCATATGCGATCAAACGGCCGAACGCACTACAATGTGGGCATGCTGCGGATCGGCCCGCTCCAACTCGACTCGAACGTGATGCTCGCGCCCGTGGCGGGGCACTGCGACCTGCCGTTCCGGCTGGTGGTACGCGCGTGCGGTTTCGACGGCCTGGCGTTCACCGACCTGCTCTGCCCCCACGGCGTGCTCAAGCAAAACCGGCAGACGCGCTACCTCATGGCCACGTGCGACGCCGACCGGCCGCTGGGCATGCAGCTTTACGGCCGCGAGCCCGAGCTGATGTGCGACGCGGCAAGGTGGGCGGTCGACCGGGGCGCGAGCACGATCGACGTGAACATGGGCTGCCCCGTCGACAAGGTGACCAAAACGTTCGCCGGCTCGATGATGTTGTGCATACCCGATGAGACGGTGGCGATGTTCGAGCGGCTGGTCGGCGCGGTGGGCGACCGCGTGCCCGTCACCGCCAAGCTGCGCCTCGGCTACGAGCGCGACGAACTGACCGCCCCACGATTGGCCGCCCGGCTGGTTCGAGCCGGCGCGCGTTGCATCACCATTCACGGCCGGACCGCGGCGCTTCGGTTCAAGGGCACGGTCGACCTCGACGGCATCGGACGCGTGGTCGAAGCGGTGCACGAAGCGGGCGGCGGCGACGTGCCGTGCATCGGCAACGGCGACGTGCGCACGCCGTTCGATGCGCAACGCATGATCGACGCGACGGGTTGCGACGGTGTGATGATCGCCCGCGCGGCGCTCGGTGCGCCGTGGCTGCTGGGCGACACCGCCCATTACCTCGAGCACGGCGAGCTGCCCGCCGAGCTGACGTTGCGCCGACGCGTCGAGTGCGTGCGCCAGCACTTCGCGCACCTGTTGACCTACCGCGAACGGCGCTACGCGATCAACCGCATCAAGCAAAAGATCGGCATCTATTCGAAGCACCTGGGCCCGTGCAAGCCGCTCAAGGCCGCGATCGCCGCGATGAGCGAGCCTAGCGAGATGAACGACATCGTCGACGGCTTCATCGATGCGGCGGGCGACGCGGCCGATCGTGTGCCGGTGACCTGGGCCCAGCGCGACGCGATTTTTACCCACGAACGCCTCGCCCACGCCACGGCTACGACTCGCGCGTAGCAAACGGCTACCGCCACGATCGCAGACAGACACAAAGCGATGTCGACGCCCCAACCCTTCGAGCACAAGCTCAACCCAAAACTCACAAGCATGTGGGCTGAGTAAATGAGCAAACGCCTGCTTCGCCAGCAGGCCCATGCGATGAACTGACGCAAAGCCGCGTTGCCTGCGGCGGCGAGCCGGTTCGGCGCAGGGCGCAGGGCGCAGGGCGCAGGGCGCAGGGCGCAGGGCGCAGGGCGCAGGGCGCAGGGCGCAGGGCGCAGGGCGCAGGGCGCAGGGC
>JANQHD010000028.1 GCA_028282805.1 Phycisphaeraceae bacterium
CTTCATCCGGCTCGTGCACACCAACACCGCCCCGCCGTACCCCACGCACCCGCCGGTCAGCCCCGTCCCGCTGCCGCGCGGCACGCAGATCACGCCGTGTTCGGCCAGCACCCGCACACACTTGGCGGCCTGCTCGGTCGAGGTCGGGTACACCACCGCGATCGGCACAGCCTTGGCGATCGGGAACCCGTCGCACTCGTAGGCCAGCAGCTCCGCCGGGTCGTCGAGCACGCCGCCGGGCCCGGCGATGCGTTCCAGGGCGGACACGATGGCCTTCGGATCGTTCATCACCGCCATTCTAGCCGTTCCAGACGGCCCTCCGGGCCTTGACTGAACAGGGGTCGTTGTTAAAGTGTGTGGCCCGCCGGCCGATGATAGAGGCTGGCGTGCACTACCAATTCCCCGATAGCTCAATTGGTAGAGCGAGCGGCTGTTAACCGCTAGGTTGCTGGTTCGAGTCCAGCTCGGGGAGCTTTCAAAGCCGTCGCGAAACGCGGCGGCTTTTTGGTTAACGGAAACACTCTATTTCCCAATCTCAGCCAAGCACGCCTTAACCCCAAGTTGTCAAAGGGTTACCGTATCTTGCTCTGGCCAACGGAAAACTCTCGGGTTGCACCAGAGAAAAAGTCGCCGAATACAACCCCAACTCTCAGACTCTCTGTTTAACAACCACCAAGTGGTTAATACGGGGTTCGGGTCAACTCACCCGATCACAACCCGTGTTTTATGCTCAAATCAGGCTAGAGACAGCGGGAGAGCCCAAACCTGCCATGGCGGAGGAGCGTCATGCGGTTTGAGGATTTGAGTATCGATCCCGCAGACTTCTCTGTGCTATGCCAGAGGTATCACGTCACGAAACTGGAAGTGTTTGGAAGTTATGCACGTGAAGAGGCAGAGACAGATAGCGACCTCGACCTGTTGGTGGCACTCAGATCCGATGTGAAACTGACGTTGGCGTTCGTCGACTTACACTAGGAACTTGAACAGTTGTTCGGCTATTCCGTGGACCTGCTCATTCGTGAATCGTGTCTTATTTATGACAAAATCCTTCCACTGGATCAGGCCAGAATCTACCCGAGTCTTCTCACCCCCACCGGATCAGGATTCGGGTTTAGGCGCGGCTTGCCACGCTATGTACCATTCCATGAACTCTTCTATCGACATCCGGTTATCCATTGTACTTTCACCAGATAACTCTAGGTCAACAACTTCATTTACTTTCTTTTTGAAATGATCTTCGAGATAGTACGTGTAATACATTGACTTGACGGTTTCCATTTTGAGCATCTTCTGCTCAGATCTGAATAGTTCGATATGTAAATCTTGTATGCTGCCTAATCCCTCATCCAGTATATAATCTCTATCTTCTTCCAATGACATTAGGATGGCAATGCGCGTTCTTTTCCCTAGGTTACCTTTTGCGACTCGCTTCTGTAAAACCGGCGACATGAGAGACCATTGCCTAGCGAATTGTGGACTTTCCAACAACGCGGCTGCCACAGTATCGTCATCACCTTCTCGACAAGCATGGTGAACATCATCACTCTGGATTGCATTAACTTTTGAAGTGAACGCCCAGTACATGTAGAGTGCCAGCAGATTGTGGCGCATAAGTGCAACTCGGCTTCGAGCTGCATTAGGTCGACGTGTGGTTCTAGGGCGTAGGCCTTGCCTCGTCGCTGTGTTGTATGGCTACATCGATGGTATCATGGCGGCGCACCTCAGGGGGAAGACGCCATGTCCAAACAGATCCTCTCTTCCGGCATGCTCCAAATCGTCGATTCGATCGCCATTGTGCTCGGCCAAGCCTATCAGTTGGTCCGGACCAGGTCGGCCTCAACGGCATCTTCCAACCTACGTTTGATCATCGAGCGGGATCACGAGTATTCGGAACTCCAGTTGCTCCGCCGGGAATTGGAGATACTCCGCGGACAAAGAGCAAGCATGACACCTCATCGCCGGCCGGCCTACGCACCCGATCAGCGCTTGGCCATCATCCAGTTGATGCGCCTCCGGGGGTGGAGCGCCAAGGTGGTCGCCAAGCGGTTTGTGCTGCATCCAAACACGGTCAGAACCTGGGTGGCCGCCATCGAGGGTAGGAAGCCAAGCGGCGTGCTCTTCGCCCAAGTCCCTTGGAATAAGATCGACGACGTGGTCCGCTGGGCCGTACATGAGCTGCGTCGCCTGTTCCCGGAACCCGAGTTCGGACACCGGTCGATCGCCAGACATTTGGTGAGGGCGGGGATCGCGATCAGCGCCACGACCGTTCGCAGAGTGCAGTTTGAGGATAAGCCGGTTCGGCCGAGGCGCCCGAGGCCCGGGATGAACGCGGCGGTGGGGGCCAAAGTCAACAACTTGTTGCTACCCACCGAGCCGAACCGGGTCTGGCACCTGGATATGCTGGAACACCGGGTCCTGTGGTTACGGTTCACGGTGGCGGCAGTGCTGGATGGGTGTACGCGTCGCCTGATCCGGCTGAAGGCGTTCAGTGGTCATTCGTGCACTCTGACGTCGGACGACATGGTGCACCTGATCAAGCAGGCCGCGAAGACTCATGGGATGCCACACTTCCTGATTACCGATCACGGCAGCCAGTTCCGTATCGAGTTCCGCAAAGACATCCGTGATTTGGGCATCCGCCCGGTTCAGGGGCGGGTACGCTCCCCGATGTTCAACGGGAAGGTGGAACGATTCTTCAGGACGCTGCGGATCTGGCTCCGATCGAGCCTGCTCTGCCTTACGGTCGACGGCCTGCAGCGCCGGCTCGATGTGTACGCCGAGTGGTACAACGCACGCCGGCCGCACCAAGCAATCAATGAACGCACGCCTGAAGAGGTGGCGAGTAGGGCGGTGCTGCCGCGGCCTATGTATTTCCGGCAACGGGCGGCATTCAAGCCGAGCCTCTCGATCCGAAGGTTGCGGTATCGTGGTGACCCGCACTTGCCTGTGGTGCAGATCGATCTGCAGTTGGATAGGGCGGCTTGAAACTATTCAATCTGGTTGGCGAACGTAGGATTCGATTGGATTCCAAAGCTGTCTTACGCGCCGGCGCCTAATCGGCGAGACGACTTGAAGCATTTCACTTGTCAAAGATCGTCGTTTTTCGCGCCACAATCCCCTGGCACACTACAAGGGATTAATGTGGCTCATTTTATAAGTATTTTTACACAAATGATTTAAATGCGATCCATTTCGAAATAGAAGAAGACCCTTCGGCAGGTTAACGCTTGACAGAAGAGGAGGCCCCATTGGCGCAAAGTCAGTAGGTACAACTAGGTCAAAACAGGGCTCTGGGCACTTTTTTGCCTGAAAATCGAGCACAAATCTATTTGTTATTCCCAGTAAAATAACATAAAATTGTCCTATATTTGTTTCTTGGCCTCGTTGGTGAAAAACAAAACGGGGCAATATCTGGCTAGAAATATTGTCCCAACGAGCGACCGTCTAGTTGCCGTGTCGATTTCCATGGATGACAATCAGTTTGATTAACCGGAGGAGGTTTGCGATGACGCGTTTGCAGATTGTTCTGTATGTGGTGGGTTTTCTGTTGATTGCCACTTCGTTTGCCTCGGCTACAACCAACACTTGGCAGGGCGGTACCGGTGATTGGGGAGATATGAACTGGTCGGTTGATGGTGGTGCTGACCAGCCAATCCTGGTCGACGACCCTGCGCTGTTTGTGGGTGAAGACTTTATTTTCGACAACAGCATCGGAGTATTCAGCGGCCAGACCATGACGCGAATCGGCGACGTCCACCTCGAAGGTGGTAGCTGGACACATACAACGGGGGCTATTCAAATCATACAAGGGGATGACAGCGATGCGAACGTCTTCGATCTAGGGTTCAACGAGGTCGCGACGACGCTGTTGATGTCCGGCGACGCAGCGCTGGTTGTGACTAATCCCGGAAACAGTGCAAATCAGGGGAACAACATCACGCGCATTCGAGAGGGGTTTGTTTCGCTGTCTGATGATGCTGCGATCGTAACCGATGCGCGGTTTCAGATTCTTCAGAACGCTGATCTGTTGATGATGGATAACGCCAGCATTCATGCGGGCAACTTCCAATTCGGTGCGGGGCAGGGCGCGGGAAACCTCGGCACGTTGTTTACCTTCGAAAGCGGTACGCTGACTGTGACAGATCCGAACGGCCTGCGGGCGAACGGTCTAGGCGCGAATGGGACGTACGGGCGCCCTTTGGCCAACACGGTTAACTTCACGGGTGGTGTGGGCTCTGCTCAAATCGTCTTGGAAGACAACTCAGACGACGACTTGAACTTTGAGCTATCGCGTGGTTACTTCGCGATAGACGGGCAGATCGTGTTCGACAAGTACACGTACGTGAACGGCATGGGCTTGGCGGTAAATCGGGTGGGTGCGATCGACACGCTTGAGATCATCGAGCGCCCTGAGGGGAATATTCAATGGATATCGGATACCGACGGTGTCTGGTCAGAATCGACTAATTGGGACCCGGGCGTCGTGCCGATCGATGGAACAAGAGACATCTATTTCAACTCATCCACGGTTAGGGGAAACACGGATCGAATCATCACACTGGACACCGGCGTAGCCGTGAACCGGATGGTTTTCGCCTCTGTTGAAAATGCATACCAGATCCGTGACGATTCGGCCAATGCGATCCATTTGATCGATGATGCAGAGATCCGAACATTGGCTGAGAATGAAACGCACGTGATCATGGCGATCATCGGCGGTAACTCCGGTCTACACAAAACCGGTGCCGGTCAATTGAACTTAACCAATGTCAATACGTATTCGGGAATGACGGTTGTCGAACAAGGAAACCTTGAAGTTGACTTCACCTCGGCATTAGGCGTTGAAGATGGGACCGCAACAAACGGAACATTGGTACTTCCGGGTGCATTACTTGTAGTCAACGATAAAGACAGCGATGGCGGAGGCGGTGGAGGGCCCTTCTTCGCCCCAGAGAACGGCGGCGAAGGAGAAACAACCTCCCAGGAACTGGTTACACTCGCCGGTGGCGAGGTGCTTGCGTTTGGGAACTCAGAGTTTCCGATCCGTCTGGAAGGCCAAGGAACCGTAAGACTGATCCAATATTACGGCAAGATATCCGGCTCCGGGGACCTGATAGCATCTAATGCCAACCTGTATACCGCTAACAACTATGAGGGGCTGACGATCGTCACGGGCGAACTCGACGCGCGGCATCCCATGGCGCTGGGATCCACCGACCAGCCTACTTTCGTCATGCCGGACGCGAGAGCGATTGTTACCGCAAACACAGAAGAAGAAATCCACGTTAAAGACTCTGTGCTCTGGATCTCAGTCGAAGACTACACAGGACCGGTGATCATGCGATCCGGTCTCATCCAATCCAGAGAAAACGTCAGTGCTTCACTCGCCTCACCGCTAATCTTGCAAGGCAGGGTTGATCTGGGGCAGCCGGCTTTTGACTTTGACAATAATCCGCTAAGGCTGAATGCTGGCACGATTGGCAAGGGCGAGCTATCCATCACCGGGATCAACCGCATCGATGGACCGATCGCGCACGAAGGAACGCTCCGCGTAACCGGATCAGTAGCGATTGGGACGTCCGAACCGATCGATTTGCCGATTATCTTGGATGATGCGAGCATCGCATTCGCCCAATCGAGGGTTGCGCCACAACTCGTGATGCTCCAAGATAGCACAGTCAACGGCTTCAACGGGGTTTCGTTAACCTGGCCCGAGTCCACACTGCGAGTCAACAGCGGGAAATTCAACTTGCCGATCGAAGGGGTCAGCGAAGTCATCAAGACCGGTGATGATACCGTCTACCTATTTGATATCGGGTTCGACAACGACGCGGTAGTTCGTGTCGAGGGGGGGACGCTCTACGTCGACACGCATGAGGGGCTTGGCAACAGCACCGGCCACACTGAGATTACCAGCCGAGCGGGAGCTGCAGTATCACTGAGTGGCCGAAACGATATGGAGTGGCATGAGAGCTTTGTGTTAAACAACGCGACCGGCATTCAACAGCTCGGCGCGTTGCGTGGTACGGGCATTTTGCACGGCAGCATCGATCTAGGTTCAGAGGGAGCGAGCGTTTCCGGAAGCAGATTTTATCTCAATGGCGCGATCACCGGCGGCGACCTGACTGTGATTGGTGATAGTATTCGCATGACCGGGGTTGACAAGCAGTACAGCGGTACGACGTACGTTGGTGTCCCGGAAGTATCCTCGGGCTCGCTTATCTTACAGCAGGATACGCGGCTCAGCCATTCACCAACGATCGTGGTGCACCGGGGAAGCAACCTCACCCACTTCGCATCCGCCAACGACGTCAATAAAGTGCGCGACGACCTCGTACTCGAGTTGCGAGGCGGCTTGTTGCATGTGAGCTCTGCCAGCAGCCTAATCATGGGCGACCTTGTCGTCGGGGACAACTTGAGCGACGTGTACGCCGACGGTCAAATCCAGATACAGGCCCTCAGACGGGCCGGTAGGGGGGGCGTGATCTTCCAACTCGAGAACGTCCAGGCCACCGCACCGGAGACGATGGTCAACGGCATCATCGGGGCATGGGCGTACGCCACCCGTGATCGTTCAACCACCGACTTCGCCACGTTGGACGCGTCGGATTTCATCGTTGAACTCGACAAGTCTGAACGGCCGTTTGAGCTGAACGGAGCGAACCCCTCCGACAACATCTTGATCCAATCCAACCCCGTGGCGATGCTCGCTAACCACACTGTCAACTCGTTGGCTTTCTCCGAAGTGACGACCGACGATAACGCGCTAGTTGACCTTGGCGGATTTGAATTGGACGTCCTGAGTGGGGGAGTTGCGAACTTCGATGTGGACGAAGTGATGATCGCCAACGGCAGACTGACCTCAAGCTACACGAAAGAGCTTATCGTATTCGCGGACTCTACGATCTCGATCGGAGCAGACATCGTCGACGCTCCCGGCGGCCCCGTAGGCCTGACCATCCTCGAGAGGGGCGGCCGTATCAAGCTGTCCGGCCAGAACACATTCAGCGGACCGGTCTACTTGGCTGGTGATCAGAGTGGTCACGCAGCACTGGACATCCTCAACCAGAACGCAATCCCTACGGGAGCTGATCTGACCAACTATGGCAGCAGCGTGCGATTCGAGTTTGCCGATCCGGTCAGCCTAGGTGAGGTTCTCATCGGCGAAGACGGCGACTTGCAAGGCGAACTGATCGAGGCCTCTTCGATTGAACTTCGATCGGGTAGTGTTGAATCGATCGTAGGTGAGACCCCGGTATTTAAAACGACCTACGGGCAAGCGTCGTTGGGCATGGGAGAGGACTATGCCGGGCTTGTGACCGTAGACCAGGGCGAGCTTCGTGTATTCGGCCAATCCACGGGGGCAGAGTTCCGAGTTCTGCAGAAAGGCGAGTTGCGCTGGGAGATACTCGGGGCCAATCACCACATCGACTTGGCGAATGGTTCGCTCGTCCTCGATCGGGACGCAAGAGTGGAAGGTCATGTCACGGTCTCCTTGGATAGTCGGATCGTGATTTCGCGGCTTTACGACCGCGGCAGCGACCCGGTCATCAACGACCTCACAATCGATGATTCCCGTCTGGATGTCGTGGGAGACCCAAGACTCGACTTGACCGTAGAGGGCATCGTTGAACTGAGCGGCGATACGAGCATCCTGATCGATCGCAACCTGGTCGTGTTCGACGGTAAGATCGAAAACTCCGACGACGACACGACGCTGCACCTCGTTGGCAATCCTTATTACGACGGCCAGTTACAGCTTAATGCCGACAACTCTCAACTCACAGCCCCCATCAACATAACTGACTTGATCGTATC
Organism: Phycisphaeraceae bacterium; assembly: GCA_028282805.1. Taxonomy (GTDB): domain Bacteria; phylum Planctomycetota; class Phycisphaerae; order Phycisphaerales; family Zrk34; genus JANQHD01. The sequence goes on from JANQHD010000028.1 coordinate 7,819, forward strand.
CATTGGCCACCCGAACGCCCTTGGCTCGGGGAGGACCACGGTTGGGAACGGAGCCATCATCCAATTCAACCCAGGTGAATACGACGTCGACCTGCATATCGATGGCGGACGCATCAACCCCGACGAAGAAACGGTGTTGCACGGCAACATATCGCTCGGTGGCCAAACAAGGTTAGGCTATAGCATGTTCAGCCCCCTGGTCTTGCACACGACTGGGTCGCTATCGATGAGCGACGAGGCGGAGTTGGTGGTTGATCTGTTTGATCCGATCACGAGGGGTTACCTCGATCCCGAGTCCCACGACCAGGTGATCGTCGAAGGCGCGGCGAGTCTGGCGGGAGGCCTAAAGATCAATCAGATGTATCCCTACACACTCGATCCCAAAGACGACGTGGTGATCTTGTCTGCGAACACGATCTCGGGAGTGTTTGATCAGGACAAGATCACGGGCTATCTGACGGATGACAGCAATCTGCGAATCGCCGTTCTTTACGACACCACTGAGGAGGCAGATCGAGAATCAGCCATCGACTTCGTTCGTTTAGTGGCTACACTGCCTGGCGACGCTAATGGTGATGGCCGGGTCAGCCTCATCGACCTCAATCGACTTGGGCAATCGTTCGGTGTGAGCGGAACTTGGCAGAACGGAGACTATAACTATGACGGCGTGATAGGATTGAGCGACTTCAGCCTGTTGAGTCAAAACTACAATCAATCCGTCCTTCAGTCCGTAGCCGCCAGTTCGACGATCATGCCTGAGCCATCGAGTTTAGTTCTGCTCAGCATGGTACTGCTCGGCGGATTTCGGAGAAGTAATCGTTTGTAGAACATAGACTCAATAATAACCTGACTCTCATAATACAACTGCCAACGGTGTTGGTTATCTAAGTCAGTTAACTGTGTGCGTTTATAATGTTGTACGCTTCGGGAGTGAACTCAATCGTAATCTCTTTCCCACGCGAATGAATTTCCACCCGCTGAATCAATTGCGGTAAGAGTCTGCGTTGAGTTACCGTTTATAGACCATTCCACATAGTTCGACACGCATCAGCCTTGGCGGCGCGGCCAGTCGTGTTTTTCAGAAGATTAAACCACCCTTTGTTCGCGGCCAGGTAGTCACCAACCCGCCGCTCCAACTCGTACGCGTCGTATTGGGAGCCCCTGCAGGGTGGCCGCCCACCCGCTGTGGAGCGGCAGCGGTAGTATCGGTACAGGACCTTGGCTTGGCCCTTCTTTCGGGGAATGGAATAGGGGCTCATCGTCCGTTTGCACTTGGGACAGATCACCTTACCGCGTAACGGGAATTCAATTTTATATCCCCCGCCTCCGGAAGTTTGAGTGGTTTTTCGACGGTCGATCTGATCCTGAACGCTCTGGAACAATACCTCATCGACCAGGGCCTCGTGGCTACCTTCCCTAGTCGTTTCCCCATCCCTAAAGCGCCCGCGATAGATGGGATTCCTGAGCAGGGCGGTGACCTGTCGTGTAGTCCACTTCCCGCCTCCAGTGCGGTTGCCGGTGCGTTTGGCAACGTAAATCTTGGTGCGCCACCCCTTGCGGTTGATGCGTTCGGTGATCTCGGAAGGGCGGAGGCCCTCGGCGGCCATCTTAAAGATGGCCCTCACCCGCCTGGCTTCCCCGCGGTTGGGGATCAGCTGCTTGGTTTCGTGATCGGCGTCGTAACCGTAGGGGGGCTTGCCGGCCAACCGGCGCCCATGTTGTTTAAGGTAGCTGCGGGTGTCGGCCAGACGCTCCTTGATCATCTCCCGTTCGAACTCGGCGAATGAGGCCATGATATTGCGCAGTAGCTGAGTGTCGGCGTTGGCCGGTCCGGAAGGCAGATCGGCCGCGTGGATCTCCACGCCGGCTCGGTCGCACTCATCCATAAGTTGGAGCGTGTAGGTGGTCCGGCGGGATAGGCGGTCGAGCGCGGTGATGTAGAGGCGTTGGATTTTCTTCTGCTCGATGACCTTTCGCAGCCGTTTGAGGGCGGGGCGGTCCAGGGTGTCGCCCGAAAAGCCCTCGTCATCGAACCGCTGGCCGATCCAATACAGCTTCTCGCCGGACGAACGAGCGTGTTCCCGGCAGGTCTCGAATTGCGCCTTGCACGAACTGGGCACGGCGTGAGACTCAGTCGACTGGCGGGTGTAGATCGCGTATCGAATGGGTGTGGGCTGACGTGGCATGGATCACTCTAGACCACAGGCGAAAACAGAGTCGCGTGACGATAAAAACAGCCGCCATGCAGAACAGGGCGGCTGGTCGCTCCGTAGAGCGTGGCCTGCGAATCTTTCTTCTTGTTACGAAAAGACCGCGAGCCAAGGTCGAATACACTAGAGATAATCATCTCTCAATCCTCCGGGTAATGCAAGGGTAATCATCCAGATTTGAGGTGCGATATTGGCTGGTTTATACTGATTGCTGTAAGGCATTTCATTCTAATTTCTTGTGGGGTATTGCGATGACTACCTTGGGGCTCGACCTTGGTCCGAACTCGATCGGTTGGGCGCTGCTTGATGAAGATTCAGGCGTCATTTTGGATTTGGGCGTTCGCGTTTTCCCGGAGGGGGTCGATAAGTTTGATACCGCCAAGGAAGCTTCGCGCAACGAGCAGCGACGTGTGGCCAGGGGGATGCGTCGGCAAATCGCTCGACGGGCGCGGCGGAAACGCCGGTTGAGACAAGCCTTGATCGCGGCGGGGCTTTACCCTGCGGATTCGGCGGAACAAGCGGCACTGGAAAACCGTGATCCATATGAACTTCGCGCATGCGCGCTGCGAGAACCGCTTGCCCCCTATGAGATTGGCCGAGCCATCCTGCACCTGAACCAACGGCGTGGGTTCCAGTCCAACCGTAAGAAAGATCGGGGTGACAGCGAGGTCAAGGGCATGCTCGCGGAGATCAGTGACCTGGAAGCCGACATGGGCGGTCGCACGCTGGGGCAGTATCTCAACGACAAGCTCAAGGAGTTGGATCACACCCAACGTGATGAAGACGCCGCCGATCGCATCCGTAACCGCCATACGCGGCGAGACATGCTTCTTCGTGAGTTTGACGCGATCTGGCAAGCTCAGCTAAAACACCACCCCGATCTCTTGACGGATCGGTTGCGTTGGGGAGAAGTCGGACCTCAACAGTACCCACACAAACCCGATCGCCGGCCGAAAGGGCACAGCCACTTAGAAGCGTTTGGTCTTGAGGGCATCCTGTTCTACCAGCGCCCGATGTATTGGCCTCGTTCGGTGGTAGGGCACTGCGAACTAGAACCGAAGGAGAAGCGTTGTCCGCGTGCGGATCGCCTGGCTCAGCGCTTCCGACTCCTGCAGGAGGTGAGCAACCTCAAATACATCGATCCCGATTCACACGTCGAGGCCATACTCGACGATACTCAACGCCAGATCGTATTGGGATACTTAGCTGAGCGAGAGAAGGCGACCTTCGACCAGATACGCAAAAAGCTCGGTTTCACCGAAGCGGTCAAGTTCAATATCGAGCGCGGTGAACGCTCATCGCTTAAGGGCATGATCACCGATTGGCAGATCGCCAAGGCTGTCGGCAAAGACTGGCACCACCGACCCGATAACGAGAAGAACGCCATCGCGGCACTATTGCTCGACACGGCGGACGAAAACACGGCGGTGGATCTGCTGGTTAAAGACCACGGCTTGACGGGAGAACAGGCCGATGCAGTGGTGGGGATCGATTTTCCGGCCGGCTACATCCATTTGTCACGTAAGGCGTTAATGAATCTGCTGCCGCACATGGACCGCGGATTGATTTACATGGCCGAAGATGAAAGCAATTCCGCGCTGCACGCCGCGGGCTATTTGCGCCGCGATGAAATGCAACGCCGACTCTTCGATCGACTGCCAGACCCTAGGCGGAGCCGTGACTGTCCGATCGGTGACATCCCCAATCCCGTCGTCAAGCGTGCGTTGGTGGAGCTGCGCAAGGTGGTCAACGCGATCATCCGAGAGCACGGCAAGCCGGACGCGGTCCACGTGGAGATGGCGCGTGAGATCCGCCAGGGCTCGGATGCACGCCGTAAATACAACAAACGTATTCGGGAACGTGAGGCTCGCCGTGACTACGCCGCCGATGAGATCCGTAAACTCAAAGTCAGGGTCAGTCGTGATTCGATCCTGCGCTATTTGTTTTGGGAGGATCAGAACCACGAGTGTGTTTACTGCGGCAACAAGATCAGCCAAGCCCAGTTGTTCGGTGGGGAGGTGGATGTCGATCACATCCTGCCGTACTCCCGATGTCTCGATGATTCTCAGGGCAACAAGGTGGTCTGCCACCGCCGATGCAACGCCGACAAGGGGCAGCGCACGCCTTATGAATGGTTAGCAGCCTCTGACCCCAAGGCTTACGAACAGGTCTGTCAGCACGTCTCTTCATTAATGCGCAAAGGTTTGCTGCCGTATGGCAAGTACCGCAAGTTCCTGCAAAAGGAATTGGAGCTCGACGATTTCATCGCTCGGCAGCTGGTCGATACCGGTTATATCGCTCGAGCCACTGTAGAATACCTGCGTTGCTTGTTCGATCAGGATCACGCGGTGCTTGGTCTGAAAGGGCAGCTCACGGGCGAACTGCGGCGGCAGTGGGGACTGAACGACATCTTGCGCGATGATGGGCTGGACCGGAAAACCCGTGACGACCACCGCCACCACACTGTGGATGCGGTCGTTGTCGCCCTGACCAACCGCCGTCGGCTTCAGCAGCTGACCCGAATCCGCAAGGCGGGTGGCGTGGCTCAGACCGGTGAGGCCTTGGATTGGCCGTGGGATGGATTCCGTGAGGAAGTTGTTAAGCGTGTCAACCGCATCAACGTCTCGCACCGTGTCCAGCGTAAGGTCGCCGGCGCCCTGCACAAGGATTCGTTCTATGGCCCGACTGACCAGCCCGATGTGTTTGTCAAACGCAAGCCCTTGATTGATCTGTCACCGAGCGAGATCGACAAGATTCGCGATCCCGGCATCCAGGCGATCGTGAAGCGGGCTCTAAGTGATGCAGGAATCACATTTGGTCGCGGCAAGAAACCCGACCGCAAGAAGATGAAAGAGGTGCTCGCTCACTTGGCGATGCCTTCTGGTGTGCCGATCAAGAAAGTTCGCCTATTGGTGAATGAGAAGACGATCCAACCCATCCGGACGGGGCGGTCTGACCAAGCGTACGTCAAGCCAGGCTCTACGCACCATCTGTGTCTCTTCGAGTGGGATAACAAAGGCAAAACCAAGCGAGAAGCAGTTTTTGTGACCATGCTCGAAGCTGCGAAGCGGATTAAATGTGGCGAGGCGATCATCCAACGTACGCCGCCGGTCGAACACCCTGCGATCCCTTCGGACGCACGCTTTGTCATGTCGCTGAGCCGCGGCGAGATGGTCCTTGTGGCGTGTGAGGACGAAGAGAAACTACTTGTTTACTCCACAGCGGCCCAGACATCAGGCCAGATGTGGTTTTGGGATCATACCGATGCTCGCAATAGCTTGGACAAGAAGACTTACAGTTTCAAGGCCAACACACTCAACGCCCGCAAGGTTACCGTCGACCCGCTGGGGCGTATCCGTTGGGCGAACGACTGACAGGAGATTCCGGGCATGATCAAGCGTACGATCGAGATCTCGCGTCATCCCGCGCATCTGTCTGTCAAGCACGATCAGCTCAAGGTTCAACGGCACACCGATGACGAGTCCGGTCCGTTGGAAGCGTCGATCCCGTGTGAAGACATCGGTGTGATGGTCGTCGATCACCACCAGACCACATACACCCACCAGGCCCTGGCTCGATTGGTCGAGCACGGCGCCGCGGTAGTGATCTGCGGTCGTAACCATCAACCAACCGGGTTGCTCTTGCCCATCAGTTCCAACACGGAAACCGTCACTCGCTTACACGAGCAGATCGGGGCGACCCAACCACTCGTCAAGCAACTATGGAAGCAGATCGTTGTCGCCAAGGTCAGAGCACAAGCGACGGCGCTGCCCGATCATTTACCCGAAAAGATCCGTCTGAAAAAGATGCAATCCGAGGTCCGATCGGGCGATCCGACCAACGTGGAAGCTCAGGCCGCCAAGACCTACTGGGCGGGTTGGCGCAAGGTCGACTCAAGGCTGATAGCGTTTCGCCGTGATCCCGATGGGGATGATCCGGCCAACGGCATGCTGAACTATGGTTATACCGTGCTCCGTGCCTCGATGGGGCGTGCGATCATTGCGGCCGGTCTGCATCCGGCCTTGGGGGTTCACCATACGCATCGAGCCAACGCGTTTGCCTTGGCGGATGACTTGATTGAGCCTCTGCGCCCGATCATCGATGGGGCGGTATTCCAGATGCTCATGAACGATCAGACCGACCTTACCCAAGACAACAAAGCTGTTCTGCTCGGCAAGCTCACGAGCCCCGTCCGAACCGATGGGCAGGTTGGGCCGCTCATGGTGTCGTTGCACAGGTATGTCGCCTCTCTGGTCTGGTGCTATCGCCGGGAACAAAAAAAACTGGTTTTCCCGGTCTATGTGGGCGATAATCCCGATGGTGACTGATGTATATTTCCGGGTACCGATGTATGTGGCTCGTAGCGATGTTCGACCTACCGGTCGACACGAAAAAAGCTCGACGTGCCTATGCCCAGTTCCGCAAAAAGTTGTTGCAGGATGGGTTTTCCAAGATGCAGTTCTCGGTATACATCCGTCACTGCGCCAGCGAGGAAAACACGGATGTCCATGAAAAACGTGTTGAAAACGCACTCCCACCCGACGGCGAGGTCAGGATTATTCGCATCACGGACAAGCAATATGAACGAATGTCTGTATTTTGGGGTAAAAAACGCCGCCCACCCGAGCCTCCACCGGCTCAATTGGAGCTTTTTTAGCGCACAAAATAGGCGTAAGCGCCTATTTTGTGGGGGCTTGTGGACGAGTTAGTGTATTCGACCTTAGCCCGTGATCAATCCGCAACGCTGGGGCATCGAAGCCGGCTCGGGCATCAAGTGTATTCGACCTTAGCCCGTGATCAATCCGCAACGCGGGGCCGGTGCGGATCGCCAGCTGCACGAGTGTATTCGACCTTAGCCCGTGATCAATCCGCAACGACCTGAGTGGTGGGGCCTCGTCGATCTGGAGTGTATTCGACCTTAGCCCGTGATCAATCCGCAACACGTCTCGGCGCTGAAAACAACCGGGTGCGAGTGTATTCGACCTTAGCCCGTGATCAATCCGCAACCGTAAGGTAGTGACGTAGCTTACCTTCAACAGTGTATTCGACCTTAGCCCGTGATCAATCCGCAACCATTACATTCTTTGGCATGTTGGGCATGTCAGTGTATTCGACCTTAGCCCGTGATCAATCCGCAACTGTCAGATCGGAGGTCACGCCGGACGCAAAAGTGTATTCGACCTTAGCCCGTGATCAATCCGCAACGTGGCCTGCCCAACCCCCCCCGTACTAACAAGTGTATTCGACCTTAGCCCGTGATCAATCCGCAACACTACATCACCGCGGGAACGATCATCGAGGAGTGTATTCGACCTTAGCCCGTGATCAATCCGCAACGAGCCACAGTACATCCGCGTCATGCATACAGTGTATTCGACCTTAGCCCGTGATCAATCCGCAACGTGCTGCGCGGCTTCGAGCGGCCGAAGGTGAGTGTATTCGACCTTAGCCCGTGATCAATCCGCAACTTGCTTCGCATACTCCGAGTGGGGTGGTTGAGTGTATTCGACCTTAGCCCGTGATCAATCCGCAACCAGCCGCCGATCGTGCCCGCGTTGCGTTCAAGTGTATTCGACCTTAGCCCGTGATCAATCCGCAACGACCCGAGCGGCTAGGTCGCACGCGTGAGCAGTGTATTCGACCTTAGCCCGTGATCAATCCGCAACGATGCCGCGGCCAAGGTGCGAGACATTCCAGTGTATTCGACCTTAGCCCGTGATCAATCCGCAACACCGTACGTCTTGCCGTCTTTGCCGACGCAAGTGTATTCGACCTTAGCCCGTGATCAATCCGCAACGTCTTCACCGAGTGCGACACGTAGTATGTCAGTGTATTCGACCTTAGCCCGTGATCAATCCGCAACCCAATTAGCGGGTCAGACGCAATCAATGTAGTGTATTCGACCTTAGCCCGTGATCAATCCGCAACCAACGCTACATTGGTCAGTCCGGTGGTCGCAGTGTATTCGACCTTAGCCCGTGATCAATCCGCAACGAGGCGCAGGTCCGGCCGGTGGTCGCGAAAGTGTATTCGACCTTAGCCCGTGATCAATCCGCAACGGGACCGGACATGATCCCAGCCGCATCGGGAGTGTATTCGACCTTAGCCCGTGATCAATCCGCAACTGTGACGCGGCCTCTCGCGACATTTGACTAAGTGTATTCGACCTTAGCCCGTGATCAATCCGCAACTGGCCGTTGATTAGCAAGGCATACGGCCGCAGTGTATTCGACCTTAGCCCGTGATCAATCCGCAACGAAGCAATGGCGGCACTGGTAGCGGCGAACAGTGTATTCGACCTTAGCCCGTGATCAATCCGCAACATGGTGTGGCAGATGTCTGCAAACACCAACAGTGTATTCGACCTTAGCCCGTGATCAATCCGCAACTCAACGACAGCGGTGCCGCCAGTTCTGGTTAGTGTATTCGACCTTAGCCCGTGATCAATCCGCAACGTTGCGCCCATCAGCAAGCCGCCGGAGCGCAGTGTATTCGACCTTAGCCCGTGATCAATCCGCAACTGTCGTGGAGCGTCGCCGAGGCTCAGGTGGAGTGTATTCGACCTTAGCCCGTGATCAATCCGCAACGGTGAACCAAATGGCAAGCTCGCGACGCTGAGTGTATTCGACCTTAGCCCGTGATCAATCCGCAACTATATTCCGCGATTAAGGCACGCGACGCCGAGTGTATTCGACCTTAGCCCGTGATCAATCCGCAACTTGATCGGCGCGCTTGAGATACTCATCGAGAGTGTATTCGACCTTAGCCCGTGATCAATCCGCAACTACCAAAGATGTCGCAGGAAGCAATAGAACAGTGTATTCGACCTTAGCCCGTGATCAATCCGCAACCTGCTGCTCTGTCGAACCGCTTGGCCGGGGAGTGTATTCGACCTTAGCCCGTGATCAATCCGCAACCGTAGCCGATCCAGCGCTGCCGGCGATGTAGTGTATTCGACCTTAGCCCGTGATCAATCCGCAACACCGGACAGATCGGCGAGACCGACGTCAAGAGTGTATTCGACCTTAGCCCGTGATCAATCCGCAACTGGTCGATCGGTGCGCCGGTCGAGGGCAACAGTGTATTCGACCTTAGCCCGTGATCAATCCGCAACGAGTTGCGGGGGGGGTGTTACTGGATTGCCAGTGTATTCGACCTTAGCCCGTGATCAATCCGCAACCCAAAGGCGACTGGCGCAGGCGAGGCGCTGCTTCCGCAAGAGGTCCAGCAACCCCCTGTATTTGTGAATCTGCAGCAGCCACTCGCAGTCGTCGTCGACGTAGCCCAACAGCAAGAAGAGTTCCTGGCCCTCCACTTCCGTGTCGATAGACCAAGCGAAGTCTTCGTAGATGTCTATCTGGCCGATCTTCAAGCCCTCATTCGAGAGCAGCTTTGCAAGTAGTGCGCAAGTTCCTCGTCCGGCGGATGGACATCAAGGTCAACCGGGAAGCCGTCGCGAACCGCGGCGGCTTTTTGGTTGACGGGATTCCCCTCGTTCCTGTTCCAGACCGGTCGCGCTTTAAGCCAAAGCCAGCTGCGCTGACATGCGCGCTTATGATTCTAATGTTCTCAAGAACATTAGAATCATAAGCGGCCGAAATAATCTTGTGCGCAAGGGTGATTAACGCATCAGCAGCCAGGTGGCCAGCGCGGCGGCGGCGGCGGCGCAGCCGGCGGTCAGCAGCACGCGTTGGTGGTACACCCAGTTCGCCAGGTGGGTCAGCGGGGCGTGCTGCACCACCGACACGTTGCGGTGTTCGCGGAAGCGGCGCAGGTCGGCGATCAGCTCACGCACCGTCTGGTAGCGGTCGGCCGGGTCTTTCTGCAGGCAGTGCAGGCAGATCGCTTCCAGTTCCTTGGGGATCGTCAGGTCCGGCGCGACCTTCGACGGGGTCGGCGTGGGTTGTTCGAGGATCTGCTTGAGCACCTCTTCGACGGAGTTGCCGAACACCAGGTTCTTGTGCGTGAGTACTTCGAACAAGATGGAGCCGAGGTTGTAGACGTCGGCGCGTTCGTCGATCTCGGCGTCGCCGCGCGCCTGTTCGGGCGACATGTACATCGGCGTGCCGTACCGCCGGCCGGGCGCGGTGAGTTCCATCTCGACGCCTTTCTTGCCGGTGAGCAGTTCCTCGGCCTCGTCGAGGTTGATCTTCTCGCCGTGCACCTTGGCCAGGCCCCAGTCGAGCACCATGACCTCGCCGAACTCGCCGACGAGGATGTTGGCGGGTTTGAGGTCGCGGTGGATCACGCCGTGCGCGTGCGCGTAGTCGATGGTGTGACACGCCTGGATCAGCACGTCGACCAGGCGGAGCAGCTTGTACTCCACGCGGGTTTGCGCGTTCTTGGCCGCGAGGTCCATGATGATCGACCGCAGGTCCCGGCCGACCAGCTTCTTCATGGTGAAGTACAGGGCGCCCTCGCGGTCGCGGCCGAGCTCGTAGAGCGGCACGGTGCCGGTGTGGGCGATCATGGCGGTCACGCGGGCCTCGCGCAGGAACCGCATGTTCTCCATCTCGTCGTCGCGCAGGTGCGGGTGCAGTTTTTTATAGACCACGACCCGGTGCAGGTTCTTGTCCAGGCAGGTCTCGAGCGTGGCGGTGCCGCCCTCGGTCAGGGGCTTGAAATCGACGTACTTCAGCGACCCGCTCAGCCAGTGCTTGGGGAGCTTGTCGTCGGTGTCTTCCATCTTGATGACGGGGTGTTCGTCGGCCATGTGCTGCCAAACTCCCTTTTGGTTTTGTGCATCGTATGCAAAGTCGGCCGGGGGGCAATCCACGCCCGCCGGGCGTCGCTATACTAGGCCCCAATGAAATACGCGATCATTATCCCGGACGGGGCGGCGGACTACCCGCTGGAGGTTTTAGACGGCAAAACCCCGTTCGAGGCCGCACGCAAACCCCACACCGACGCCCTGGCCATCGAGGGCCGGCTGGGCGTGGTCCACACGACCCCCGACGGGTTCGCCGCGGGCTCGGATGTGTGTTCGATGTGCCTGCTGGGTTACGACCCGGCCGAGTACCACACCGGTCGCGCGCCGCTCGAGGCTGCGGCCATGGGCATCGAGACCGAGTTGAGCGACTGGGTCTTCCGCTGCAACCTCGTGACCGTGATCGACGGGCTCATGTCCGACCACTCGGCCGGCCACATCCCCACCCCCGAGGGCACGAAGCTGCTGACCGACTTCGCCGCCCACCTCGAAACGCAGGGCATCGCCGACGGCTTCACCTTTCACCCCGGCGTCAGCTACCGCAACATCATGGTCGACCGCGGCGGCCGGGAGTACGGCGACCTGAACACCGTGCCGCCGCACGACGTGCCGGGCGAGCCGATCAAAAAGCATCTGCCCAAGGGCGGGCCCAACGCAAAGCTGATCCAACAGTTGATCGCCGAGAGCCAAACGCTGTTCGCCGACCACGAGGTCAACGCCACGCGCCGCGAGCTCAACGAGTCACCCGCCAGCTGCGTGTGGCTGTGGGGTTGCGGGCAGAAGCCCAACATGCCGACCTTCAAGGAGCTGTATGGCTTGAGCGGCGCGATGATCACGGCAGTCGACCTGCTGGCGGGCATCGCGGCGCTGATCGACTGGGATCGGCTCGACGTGCCCGGCATCACCGGCTACCACGACACGGACTACGCCGCCAAGGGCAGCTACGCGTGCAGCGCGCTCGACGTGTACGACATCGTCTGCGTGCACGTCGAGGCGCCCGACGAGGCCAGCCACCAGGCCGACGCCGCGACCAAGGTCGCCAGCATCGAGTCGATCGACAAGCACGTCGTCGGCCCGGTCGCCGAGAAGCTGCGCACGTTCGACCAGTGGCGGTTGCTGTACCTGCCGGACCACTATACCTGCGTGCACAACCGCAAGCACGACGCCACGCCGCCGCCGTTCATGATGGCCGGCACCGGCGTGTCGCGGCTGCGCGAGCTGCCCATGAGCGAGAAGAACGCCGAGGCGTCGGGCCTGGTCATCGAGTTCGGCCACGAGTTGATGGAATACTTCCTGCGCAGCGGCACCTGAGCGATTACCACAGCGAGGTTCGAGATGATCACACGCGCATTTATTGGGGTGGCGTTCTGCTTGGCGTTGTTCTGCGTCGCACGCGGGGCGGTGGCGGAAGAGGCGTTCGACAAGCCGAACATCTTGTGGCTGAGCTTCGAGGACACCAGCCCGTACGCGTTCGGCTGCTACGGCAACACGGAGGTGAACACGCCGAACGTCGACGCGCTGGCGAAGCGCGGCGTGGTGATGACCAACGCTTCGTCGGTCGCGCCGCACTGTTCGCCGGCCCGATCGTCGATCATCTCCGGGTGCTTCGCCACGACCTATGGCACCGACTGGCACCGGCAGGCGTGGCGTGTGCCCGAAGACCGCTACTTTTTTCCGTCGTTGATGCGCAAGGCCGGCTACTTCACGACGAACAACAGCAAGACGGACTACAACTGCACGGGTGAGAGCTGGAAGGCCGCCGAGCGGTTCTGGGACGAGCAGGGCAAGAACGCAACGTACAACAGCCCGAAGCGCAGGGCGGGCCAACCGTTTTTCGGCGTGTTCAACTCGACCGTGTCGCACATGGGGCGTGTGCGGTCGATTCACACACGGCAGCGCCGGGCGTTCGACGGGTACGACCCGTACCAGCTGACGCTGCCGCCGCACGTGCCGGACTTGCCGGAGGTTCGCAGCGATTTCGCGTTGCACCTCGAGGGGGCGCACGACGTCGACCAATGGGTGAAGCTGTTTTTGGACGACCTGAAAGCACGCGGGCTCGACGACGACACGATCGTTTTCGTGTTTTCCGACCACGGCGGCTGCCTACCGCGCGGCAAGGCGTTTCCCTACGAGACCGGCCTTCGCGCGGTGATGGTGGTGCACGTGCCCGAAAAATGGCGCGACCGCTGCGGCCTGACCATGGGCACGACGAGCGATCGGCTCATGGGCTTCGAAGACCTCGCGCCGACCGTGTTACGCCTCGCGGGCGTCGAGGTGCCGGATTACATGCAGGGCCGGTCGTTCATGGAACCCGGCACGGAAGAGAAAGAGATTCAGTTCGGCTTCCGCTGCAACACCGGCTCCCACTACGACCCGAGCCGCACGGCGTACGACGGGCGGTTCAAGTACATCCGCAGCTACACGCCTTACAAGCCGTACGGCCTTCGGCAGAGCTACCAGTGGGGCGTGCCCGGGCAGTTCGCGTGGGACGTGCAGTACCACGAGGGCAAAGCGAAGCCCGAACACCAGGGCTTTTTCGAGCCGAAGCCGACCGAGCAGTTGTTCGATTTGAAAGCCGACCCGTGGGAGATGAACGACCTTGCGCAGGACCCGCGTTACCGGGATGAACTGGAACGTTTGCGCGAGGCGGTCAGCGCGCACGTGCGATCGACGAGGGACTTGGGCTTCTTCCCGCGCACGACGCGCACCAAGTCGGACGAGCTGTCGCTGTACGAATGGGTGCGTGAAACGGATTACCCGCTAGGCGAGTTGATCGAGGCGGCGGAAGTCGCGAGTGAAAACAGCATCGAGAACGCCGACCGGCTGGTCGCGTACCTCGGAAGCGACAAGCCGGAGATACGTTTTTGGGGCGCATCGGGCATGGCGACGCTGGCCAGCCGGGGCGTGATGGAGGAGGTGCCCGCCGAGCTGCTCGCCGCGGTCGACGACGAGAACGAAGAGGTGTCGGTCACCGCGGCCGAGGCGTTGGGTTACCTCGAGCGCGCCGATGTGGGATTGCCGGTGCTGGTCAAACACCTTAAAAACAAGAGCGCTTTCGCCGCGTCGGCGTTGGAGGGGTTGGGCGAGCTGGCCCGGCCGATCGTGGGCGAACTGAAGGGCATGGAAGGCCGAATGGAAGTGCGGTCGTTGTTGATCAACTTCGGCGAGTTGCCTTACGAGGCGTACTACCCACCCAAGGACCACGAGGCGGGCTACAAGGTCAACCGTGAGCGGCGCAACTGGCGTTTGCCTTCGCCGAACCCCGCGCCGTAAGCAGGAGCGCACGATGAAGTATCGACGGCTTGGCCGGAGTGAGTTGGTCGTGTCGGTGATCGGCATGGGCACGTGGCAGTTCGGCGGCGAGTGGGGCAAGGACTTCGAGCAGGGCGAGGTCGACGCGATGTTCGACCGCGCCCGCGACGTGGGCATCAACCTGATCGACACCGCCGAGTGCTACGGCGACCACACGTCGGAGGCGTTCGTCGGCGCAGCGATCGGGCGCGACCGCGAGAAGTGGGTGCTGGCGACAAAGTTCGGCCACAAGTTTCATGCGCCGTTCGACCGCAGCGAGCCGCGCTCGGCGGCCGACGTGCGCGTGCAATTGGAGGATTCGCTGCGGGCGCTGCGGACGGATTACATCGACCTGTACCAGTACCATTCGTGGCGGGCGGAGGAGTTTTTTAACGACGACGTCATGGCGGAACTGGAGAAGGCGAAGGCCGAGGGCAAGGTGCGCCACGTCGCCAACAGCATCACCAGCAAGACCGAGACGCACGTCGACCAGGTGGCCGCGTCGTCGGCGCGGCACGTCGAGGCGATCCAGTTGGTTTACAACCGCCTCGACCAACGGCCGGAGGCGGGGGTCTTCCCGCTGTGCGTGGCGCAGGATTTGGGGGTGCTGGCGCGCGTGCCGTTGGCGAGCGGTTACCTGAGCGGGCGTTACAAGCCGGGCCACAAGTTCGACGCCAACGAGGTGCGCGGCAAGTGGCACGGCGAGGCGGATCGCAACGCGAAGCTCGCCGAGGCCGAGCGGATCAAGGCCGAGGAACTGCCGGCGGGTGTAGACATGGCGCAGTGGGCGCTGGCGTGGTGTTTGCTGCACCCGGCGGTGACGTGCGTGATCCCCGGCTGCAAGAGCGTCGAGCAGGTTGCGTCGAACGCGGCGGCGGCGGAGTTGGACATGGTCGCCGCCGACCACCCGCAGGCTGTCGTGCTAGAATAGAACCTTCAGGGCACAGCTGGAGGTGCGCATGAACCGGGGCTTGACCGCGCTGATGATGGGGCTGTGGTGTGGCGGCGCGCTGTGGGCGCAGGCCACGCAACCCGAAAAACGTTACACCGTCGAGCACGACACCGAGCGTGTCACGGCGACGCTGCGCATCAATTGCCCCGACGGACAGTTGGCGTGGGCGGACGTGATCGCGGGTCTGGCCGAGGCCAAGGGCTACGGCGTCGAGGCGTTGGAGGGCGTGCTGCCCGACAAGACCCGGCCGATCGATTCACGCAAGACGCGCTTGATGATCCTTGCGACCGACCGGTTGCTGGGCGACGGCGTGACGCTGCGCGTCGAACGCGAAGAGAACGCCGACCCGGTGCTGGTGCTGACGCTCGACCGCTTGGCGCTGTTGGAGAGCAAACGCCGATTCACGTCGCGCGTGCGGCGTTACGTCGACAAGACCGTCGGCCGGTGGGGCGGCAGCGGCCAGCGCTACGGCCTCCGGCTCGACGAGGGCTGGGCCGACGCGCCGCCCGAGCGCACGCTGGTCGTGATGCTGCACGGCATCAACTCCGACCCGAACCGGCTGGGCAGCATGCTCGCGCCGGTGCGCGCCGCGGGCCTGCCGTGTGCGACGTTCTGTTACCCCAACGACCAGCCGATCGCCGACTCGGCCGGGGCGCTGGCCGAGGCTTTGAGAAAAGTCAAACGCGACAACCCCCAGCGCAAGGTCGCGCTGCTGACGCACTCGATGGGCGGCCTGGTGGCACGCGAGGCGATCGAAAACAAGCGGCTCGACCCCGGCAACGTCGAGCGGCTGATCATGATCGCGCCGCCGACGCACGGCTCGAACCTCGCGCCGTTCGCGTTCGCGATCGAGTGGGTCGATCACATCACCGACGGCCGACGGGTCGAGCACTGGCGCGAGCTGCTGGCGTGGGTGGAAGACGGGCTCGGCGAGGCGAGCGACGACCTGACGCCGGGCTCGGCGTTTTTGACCACACTCAACGGGCGCGAGCGGAACGCGAGCGTGAGTTACACGCTGCTGCTCGGCACGGGCGCGCCGATGAAGGACGCGTGGGTCGATAAGTTCCGCGCGTCGCTGGTCGACGAGAAGAACACCAGCCGGTTTGCCCGGCTGTTCGGGCCGAAGCTCGAGCAGATGCTCGGCGACCTCGACGAGGTGCGCGCCGGCAAGGGCGACGGCGCGGTCGCGGTCGAACGCGGCCGATTGGCGGGCGTCGATGACACGATCTTGCTGCCGTTCGACCACCTGCGGGTGATGGGCGACGGCGATACGAAAACCGAGCGGGCGGTGCGCGACGTGGTTTACCAACGGCTGGGCGTCAAGGGCGCTGCGCGAGAGGCGCAACAAGCCCCTTGATTGCGGCAAGCGGGGGGCAGGCGGTACAGTATGGGCTCAACGGTTCGGCCGTTGTGTATGGGGGTGGACCATGTCTGCGAAGGTTGTCTGCCACAGCTGTGGCAAGAAGTACAAGTGGAACGATCAGTACGCCGGGCGCAAGATCAAGTGCGAGTGTGGCGCGGTGTTTCGCATGGTTTTGCCCGAGGCGCCCGAAACGTCGCAGGCCTCGAAAACGCCACCGAAAGCCCAGACCCCACCGCCGACGCCGCCCAAGCCCCCGAAACCGCCGAAACCGCCGAAACCGCCGAAGCCCAAGGCGCCCGAGACCGGCCCGCTGGAGCTGGCCGACGAGCCGCCCGCGCCGCCGGTGTCGGCCACGTCGCCCGCCGAATGCCCCAAGTGCCACAGCGCGATCCAGCCCGGCGCGGTGCTGTGCGTGTCGTGTGGCTACCACCTGAAGACCGGCCAGTCGATGCGGACCAGCCAGGCCGCGGACATCGAAGACCTCAAGCAGCGCGACCAGGAAGACATGGAGCGCGCCTACCACTTCAAGGAATGGACCGCGCCGCTCATCCTGCTGGCGGTCGGTTTTGTAGTGCTGATGTTCGCCGCCTATCTGCAGGCCCGCGCCGATCGGATCGCGTGGGAAAAAGCCGATCAGGAGTTCGCGCAAAAGTACGGCAACCAATCGAGCGTCTATCCCACCGAGGACGAGGTCGGCGGCGTGGTTGAAGAAGCGGCCGTTGACACCGAAACCAACGACGCGGCGGCCGATGAGGACGCGACGGCTGGCGACGAAGACCTCGACGGCCTCGAGGACACGGCCCACGCCGGCGATCCGGAAGACGATGATTATTACGGAGTTGAGGACACGAGCGCCGTGGAAGGCGCGGTCGTCAAGGCGCTCTCGACGGTCATGTTGATGGTCTTTTTTGTTGTCAAGACGATCATCGGAACGATCACGATGCTGGTTGCTTGCGCGTTTTGCGTCAAGCTGTTCGACGTCAGCTTCGGCAACCTGCTCAGCGCGCTGGTCAAGTTCCCCGCGATCTATGTGTTTGCCGGCGGCATCTACGACCTGCTCCAGGCCGTCACCGGTGGGTTCTGGTACCTCAGTTTCAGTGTCTGGACGTTTGTCACCTTTGGCTTGCTGAGCTGGTTGTTCGACCTGGATACCGATGAGACATGGTTTGTGCTGACCGCCATCATCGTTTCCAAGGTCGCGATGATCTTCTTGATCGCGACCGCCCTGTATAACGTATTCCTGCGTTAACCGGGCAGCGTCGCGTGCGCCCCGAGAGCAACCCGTCGCACGCTTGGGGCTATGCCTAGCCCGGTGGCGGGCTGAACGGCACGGTCGCGAGCGGTCACTGCGGCAGCGTCGCCAGCTCGGCCTCGACGGCCTCGACCAGCGGGCCGATCGCCTCGGCGTCGAAGCGGAACGGCACGCCCGCGGTCTCGAACAGCTCCGGCAGCGGCACCGTGCCGCCGAGCGCGAACGCCTTGCGCAGGTCGGCCAGCGATTTTTCCGGGTCGCGTTTGTAGTTCAGCCAGACGCCCAGCGCCCCGAGCTGCGCGATGCCGTACTCGATGTAATACCACGGGCAGCCGAACAGGTGCAGCTGTCGGTGCCACATCGCCTCGCGCTCGGTCGTCAGCCCGCCCCAGTCGACCTGCGACGAGCCGAAGCGGTCGAGCAGCCCGCACCACGCGGCGGTGCGCTCGTCGAGCGTGTGGCCCGCGTGCGTGTAAAGCCAGTGCTGGTAGCCGTCGATGATCGCGATCCACGCCAGCGTGCGCAGCGTGCCTTCGAGGTGCACACGCTTGGCCCGCTGCGCCTCGTCGGCGTTGTCGTAGTACGCGTCGAAGTGGTCCATGCCCAGCAGTTCCATCGACATGCTCGCCACCTCGCAGAACTCCAGCGGCGCGTGACGCAGGAACAGCAACGGCTCGGCGCACGACGCGACGTAGTGGAACGCGTGGCCCGCCTCGTGCAGCATCGTCTCCACGTCGCGCTGCAACCCCGCGGCGTTCATGAAAATAAACGGCTGCCGGCTCCGCTCCAAAGACGCCTGGAACCCGCCCGGCCGCTTGCCCATCCGGCTGTCGAGGTCGAGGTTGTCGCCCATCTTCAACCGCCCGAACTGCTCGGCGAGCGTCGGCGAGATACGCTCGAACACCGCGCCGGTGGTCGCGACGAAGCCTTCGATGTCCTTCTCGTCGAACGGGCGCAGGGGCGGTCGGCCGAGGGGGTCGACCGCCGTGTCCCACGGGCGCAACACCTCGACGCCCAGCGCCTCGCGCCGCTGCACATCGAGCGCGTCGTTCAACGGCACGATCAGCTCCGCCACCGCGTCGCCGAACGCCAGGCAATCGCCCGGCGTGTAATCGAAACGGTACTTGCGCTTCCACATGTAGTCGCGGTAGTCGCCGAAGCCCGCGTTGGTCCCGACCTGCTGGCGTTGGTCGAGCATGGTCTGAAAGATCGCGTCGATCGCGTCGCGGTCTTCCAACCGGCGGGCGGCGCCCAACCGCCAGGCGCGCTCACGCTTGGCCCGGTCGGTCTCTTCTTGGTACCGGCCGAGCTGTTGGAGGGTCAGCGTCCGGCCCTCGAACTCGACGGTCATCGCGCCGCACAGCTTGGCGTACTCGTTGTACAGCTTCAGGTCTTCGGTCTCGAGCGGCACGTTCTCGTCGCGGAACAGCTCCACGTCCACCCGCCACTCGCGGTCGAGCGTCTCGTAACGCTCGCCCCGCAGCGCCCCGCGGCCCCCGGCGGCGATGTACTTCTTCTGCAACGCGAACAGCGCCGGCTTGAGCTTCGGCTGCACCTGCTCCACGTAGTCGAGGTACACGCGCTCGATGGCCTCGTCGTCGGTGTGGCAGGCGCTGTTGATGTTGGCCCGGCTGCCGTACTCGTACACCGCTTCGAGCAACTGCGACAGGTCCGCCAGCCACCGCTCGAACGCCTCGCCGTCGGTCAGCTCGCGGCCGGCCAGTTCATTGAGCAGCGGTTCGATGTTGGCAAAGTCCGACGGATCGAACTCCGCGGGCACGTATCCGGTATCGATCGTGGTCTGTGTCATGGCCCAAGCATAACGCCCGGCCGGCGATTGTTCATCAGGGCGACAAACCCGTGAAAATCGGCGATTTTGCGGTAAATACCAATATTCCGCAATGCCGACCAAATGGTCTGTTTGTTTTGTCTAACATTATGAATATTAAAAATTTATAGATACCCCAGCTTGTCCTTGCCCATCGCGGATGGTGTGCTATTAATTAGCTTGCGGCTATCGGTGGGCTTTCTGCCCCACAAGCCCGGTGGGGGCCGTACATCTCAATGGCGAAGCGAGAGGGGTCGGTACAGCGTTTAGCGCTGTGGGGTCGAGTCTGAGAGTGGGCGTCGGGCGTGTGATCGCGTTTTTCGAGCGATCATCGGCGTTCATCACGGATGGACTGGAGTTTGGGCCGCTTTCGGCAAACAACGGATTGAACGGGATCAGATGGAGAGCGATCGCGCCTGGGCGTGATCGTGAAATGACTTATTGCGCGACCGGCGGCGGGCCCGTTTGACTAGTCAGCTGGTTCGCGTCCCCCGGTGAAGACGAGTTGAGGGTGGTCGCTCTTTTGAGCGGTCACAACACAGTGATGCCAAACCGCGGGCATCGGATTGGAGCTGCTCGCGGCCGCTATTGAACGCTCGTGTTTGGTCGCACGGGCTAGAGAACAACGGAACCTCTTGGTTGGAAGGAACTTACAATGACTCGCTCGATCAGCACTTTTATCGTCGCCGCCCTCGCCGCCACCACTTTTTTCGCGATTTCCCCGGTTTCTGCGGACATTTTGTTCGAGGAAGACTTTGACGGCTATACCCACTTCCCCGATGCCTTCCCCGGTGGTGATCCCGTGAACTTCGGTGTTGCCCTCAACAGCGAAGGTGCCATCAACGACTGGTACGGTGCGCGCTTCGAGCAGCCCGATGGCGCGATCGATCCCAACCCGATCACCGACATCCACCTGGACCTCGCCGTGCAGCGGATCCCTGGCGGCGGCCGCCCCGACCCCGATCCGGTCGGTCGTGCCGGCGACGACGCGGGCATGCTTTTCAAAATCTCGACGCTCGGCTACGAGAACGTCCAGTTGACCTACGACTACCGCACCTTCCTGGCCGATTCCGGTGACAAGGCCGTCGTCGCCTTCACCACCGCCGACCTCGACCCGTTCTTCCCCGGTGGCGCGGGCACCATCGCCGACATCTTCGGCGACCCCAACGGCGGCAACGGCCAGATGGTCGGCGACTCCAACCCGTACTACGAGGCGACCTTCACCGAACTGATGCGGGCCGGTGCCAGCAACAGCTGGAAGACCAAGACCAAGACGCTGCCCAGCGACGAACCCGAAGTCTGGGTCGCCTTCTGGATCGACAACGGCGACAGCGACTTCATGAAGTTCGACAACATCACGGTCACCGCCGACCTGATCCCCGAGCCGACCTCCTTCATGCTACTCGGCCTCGGCGGCCTGATCCTCACCCGCCGGCGATAAACGAAATCCTATAACTGTAAGTTCCTCGACCAAGGGAAAAGGCCCGGCGTAAGCCGGGCCTTTTCCTTTGGCATTTTCCCTTAACGCCCGTGATGTGTGCCGCATACGATGCAATACATAGCAATGGGGACGCGCCGTGAAGATCGAACGCGAACTAATGCGCGGGGCAAGAAGAAGCTCGCGGCCGACACCGAGCAATGGGCCGCCGTCGCCCGTGCGTTGGACCTGCTCGGAGCCCAGGGGGCGTAGCATGGCCGTCACGCACGACACCCGATGACGCCGGCTCCGGCACACGCCTTTCCGCGACCTGCTGCGTTGCCGCGTGACCGGTCGGCTCGACTGGAAGGGCATCATCGCCGATGCCGACCTGCCGCAGCCGATCCACGACCCGCCGCGACCCGCCACGACCGCAGAATTAAGGCCCACATCCGTGCAACTCCCGCTGCGGGCGCCGTCTACGCAGTAGAGTCGGCGTTATCTCTTTCCGAAAGGCGTCCGCATGGCACGCTCCGCACCGCACGCACGGTTTTGGGCCTTCGTCGCTGTCGCCTCGGCGTGGGGTTGGTGCTCGGCCACCCTCGCCCAACCCACCACCCAGCCGGCCACAAGCCAGCCCGCGCCGACCTGGTCCGCTATCGTCGTCATACCCGACGGCCGACCCGCCGATCGCGCGGAGGTCGCCGTCATCAAGGCCAACCACTGGACCTTGGAGACGGGCTTGACGTTATCCAAGAACAAGACCCACACGGACGCGCGCGGCAAGTTCAGGCTCATCCGACCCGACGAGCAGCACCGCCTCGTCGTGCTCGGTGAACGCGGCTACGCGCGGCTTGCGCCGGGCCAGTGGCGCGAGGGCATGAAGATCGAACTGACCCCTTGGGGCCGGATCGAAGGCCGGATGATGCAGGGCGACAAGCCGGTCGACTTCGACACGGTCCAGTATTCCGGCAGGTTCGCCAAGCAACCCGGCCAACCCGAGCTGCGCACGCGGCACGAGCCGGTGTGGACCGACGCCGAGGGGCGGTTCGTGTTCGACAAGGTCCCGGCCGGCCGGTTTTACGTCAGCCGGTTGGGCAAGGACAACACGTACTCCCTGCGGGGGCGCATGTGCGAGGTCGAACCGGGCAAGACCACGAAGCTGCAACTCGGCGGGCAAGGCCCGTCACTCGAAGGCCGGTTCCGGTTCGTGGGGCTCGACAAAATCCCGGACAAGGTGTTCCGCGCGGACATCGAGTCCCCCCTGCGCCCCGATGGGTCAAGGGCGTTGCGCATCAGGCTCGAACTGGAAGGCGATCGCTTCCGCCTGGCCGACGTGCCGCCCGGGCGATACGTCGTGTGGATCAACTACGCGTTGCCCACCAGGACGAAGGACGCCCAGCCCGAGCAGTTGATTTACTGGGGCGTGCTCGACGCACCGAAGGGTGCAGCGAAAGACGTTGTCGACGTGGGCACGATCGAACTGGTGCAACTGCGGCCGGGCAGCGACCAGGACCACCCCCTGCAATTCACGGGCTTCGCCGAGGGCGCGGTGCGGGCCGACCTCGAACGCCTGGCGCCGTCTCTTGCGTCGGACCTCGGCGAAGGCGTGCGCGTGCAACTGCTCGCGCTCGGCGCTTACGAAAACGGCTCGGCGCAGTGGTGGACGCCCGACGGCAAACCCACCGACGCCGTGCGACTCGGCGACGCCGACCTCGATCGGACGGAGCAGACGCTCGCGCTGATGCGCCTCGAAACAAGCGGCCAACCCGTCAAGTTTCGCTCGTACTTCATGCGCCGCTCGTCGATGCACCCGTTCGGTCGGCTCGGCCGCGTCGGCGACGGCCCGCTCTACCTCTGCGTCGTTCGGCACCCGCCCGAGCGGCGGTTCGGCGACCTCGTGGTGGGCGTGCGTCGGCCCGAGGCCAGACCCGGCCAGCGCTACGCCCAGGCGCGGTGGCGCGACGTCGCCATGCGCGCCTCGGTCCCCGCCAAGCCCGTGACGACCACGCGCAAGTTCGGCCAACGCCTCAGCGAACTGCAGCGCGCAACGAACCATCAGACACCGCACACGCTCACGACCGCCAACGGCGCCACGGTCAAGCTGCTGGGCGTCGGCCGGCTGCGCGACGACGCCGTCGAGTTGTGGGCGCCCGACGGCAAGCCCGCTGCGCCGCCGATCGACCTGCGCCCCGCCGACCTCGAAGGACGCGGCGAGGTGCTCGCGGTTGAAATGATCCCCGGCAAGGGCGGCATCTCCTTTACCGATGACCAATACCTGCCGCACCCAACCACGTCGCGGCGCACCACGATGCTTGTGCATTCCCACGTCTGGCTCATGTCCGACCTGCCGCGCGACGAGGCCGGCCACATCCACCACCGCCTCGACCTGATGACCGGGGCTTGGCAGACCGTCGCCACGTTCCCCGTCAAAGCCGACCAACCCGAAACGCCGATCAACCGGCACGGCATCATCACCATCGGGCCCATCGAAGCAAAACCCGAAGGCCGCACCGAGGTCACGATCCGCAGCAAGGGGCTCGGCGAAAACACCGATTTTTTTGCGGTCGACCGTCGAGCCGTCGCCCACAAAAGCGATGGCGGCGCCCACAACTCACACCGGTCACTCATCCGTTTCCCGCTGCCGCCCGACCGGATCGCCGCGATCGTGTTGCGCGAGCAACAGGTCGTCCCCGTCGTGTTCCGTGGCGTCGCCGCCGAACCGAACGCCGACAGCAAGCCGCAGCTCCGCACGCTCCCCAAAGCAAAACCCGCCACGCAACCGGGCGCGGCGGGTCCGTCAGATTGACCTGAACATGATTCCGGGGGCGAGGGGTTATGCTTTGGGCTTGTGCTTCAAGCCGCGCACCTTCATGGGCAGGCCGAACAGGTCGATGAACCCGCGCGCCGCGGTGATGTCGTAGTCGTCCATCGCGAAGCTCGCCAGGTTCAGATCGTACAACGACTTGCTCGACTCCACGCCCACCGCCAGCGCCCGGCCCTTGTACAGCTTGACCTTCACCGTGCCGGTCACGACCTTGCTCGTCTCGTCGATGAACGCCTGCATCGCCTCGCGCAGCGGGTGGAACCACTGGCCGTTGTAAACGATCTCGGCGTATTGCTGCGCCAACCGACGTTTGTGGTGGTACGTGTCGCGTTCGATCGTCACCTGCTCCAACGCCTTGGCCGCCTCGTACAAAATCGTGCCGCCGGGCGTCTCGTACACGCCCCGGCTCTTCATGCCGACCAACCGGTTCTCCGCCAGCAGGTCGACGCCCACCGCGTGCTTGCCGCCGAGCTTGTTCAGCTTCGCGATCAGCTCGTGGCCCGGCAGCTTCTTGCCGTTCAGCGCCACGGGGTTGCCCGCCTTGAACTCGACCGTCACGTACTGCGCCTTATCCGGCGCCTTCTCGACCGGCACGCTCATCACCAGGCAGTTGGCCCAGTCCGGTTCCTTGGCCGGGTCCTCGATCTCCGCGCCCTCGTGGCTGATGTGCCACAGGTTGCGGTCGCGCGAGTAGATCTTCTTCTTCGTCTGCTCGATGGGGATCTTGTGCTTCTTCGCGTAATCGATCGCGGTCTCGCGGTCGGTCAGGCCGTCTTCGATGAACTTCGGGTCCTTCCACGGCGAGACGATCTTCAGTTTCGGGTTCAGCGCCATCGCCGTCAGCTCGAAGCGCACCTGGTCGTTGCCCTTGCCCGTCGCGCCGTGACCGACGGCGTCGGCCCTGGTCTGTCTGGCGACCATGACCTGGTGCTTGGCGATCAACGGCCGGGCGATCGACGTGCCCAATAGGTAGTCGTCTTCGTAGATCGCCCGCGCCCGCAGCATCGCAAAACAATACTGCTCGGCGAACTCCTTACGCAGGTCCTTGACCACGACCTCGTCGGCGCCGCTGGCGTACGCTTTCTTCTCGATGCCCTTCAGCTCGTCGCCCTGGCCCAGCTCCGCGGCGAACGCCACCAGCTTCACGCCGGGGTAGCGGTCCTTGAGCCACGGCAGAATCACCGACGTGTCCAACCCGCCCGAATAGGCGAGCACGATCTTCCGGGGGTCCTTGGCCATCACGCATCCTTTCAGCCTTGCGAGCCGCACAAACTAACAACCCCGGCCCGCCTCGGCAAAGCGGCGGCCCACGCCCTCACGCCCCCGGCTCCGTTTCGCCCGCTTGCGCTTCGATGTGCGCCTGGGCCTGCCGCTCCACCCCGTTGAGCACGCGCTGAGGGTCGCGGAAGTACGTCGGCGTCCACACCCGGTGCAAATCCCAGCCCGTCCACCGCAAGATGTTCGTGCGGTACACCTCCCACTCGATCGGGTCCGGGCAGTCGGCGAACCGCGCAAAGTCGCACAGCACACCGATCGTCGCGTCCTCCAGCTTGCCCGGGTGGTGCAGCGCCAGGTCCACGCAGAAACCCGTGTTCCCCCAGTGCACGTCGCTGCCCAGGTGCCGCTCGTCCGCCAGCCGCACCCCCAACGCCATCGCGAAATGCGAGAACGGCTCGATCGGCCGCTGCATCACGTGCGGCGCGCGCCGGTTCTGTTCGTCTTCCAACACACGCTGGTCCCGCTCGTACAAGCTCGCCAACTCCTCGGCGTAGCGCAGGTACGCGAACAGCAGCCACCCGCCGTTGGGCGTCATGCCCTCGGGCACCGCCTCGACCGACATGTACGCCTCGCGCGGGATCGACGTGACCAGATGCACCTCGTGCCGCGCGCGCGTGACCAGCACGTTCAACCGCCGCCCGCCCCCGGCGCGCCCCAGCGGCCCGAACCGCCGGTAGAACTTGCCCTCCTTGTTCGGCCCGTACGTGGTGGAGATGACGATGTGGTCGCGCTCGTCGCCCTGCACGTTCTCCAGGTTCTTCACGAACAGGCCCTCGAACGAACCCTCGCCGCGCCGCTTTCGGGCGCGCGCCAAACGCGAAGCAAAACCGTCGTCGTCGAGCGCCCGGTTCTCCAACTCGTCGAGAATAATCTCGCGCTGCTTGAGGTTGAAGCACGCGATGCCGACCGACGGCGGCTCGGCGCGACGCAACAAATCGTCGACGATCTGCACCACACGCTGCGCCTCGACGTGGTTGCAGCGCTCGTCGTACACCCCGTCCGCCCGGTACAGCGTCAGCGGCGGGTAGGGCGTGCGGTGCGACGGGTGGCCCGGGATCGCCTGCAAGCGCGAGCGGTAGAACATCTCGTTGGAAAACTCGATCAGGTCCGCGTTGCGCGAGCGGTAGTGCACGTCCAAAAACGCCTCGTCGATCTGAAGGTTCAGCGCCGCGGCGAGCAGGTCTTCGACCTCGGCCTGTTGCGCCTCGAACAGGTCCTGGTCCGTCTCCAGTTCGTCGGCCTCGCTCGTGGTGATCGCCGCCTCGAAAAACCGCGTGGGCGGCAGCTGCTTCGGGTCGCCGGCGACCACCACGCGCTTGGCGCGCGTGAGCACGGGCAGCGCCTCTTCCAGCCGGCACTGTGACGCCTCGTCGAAGATTACCACGTCGAACATCTCCCGGCGGGGGAACACCTGCGCGACGGTCTCGGGGCTGGCCATCCACACCGGGCAGATGTCGAACAACGGGTCGCCGCCCTCGATCGCCTCGCCCGATTTGATCACCTGCCGCAGGCGCATGGCGCGCTTGCCGCGCACGAACAGCCGCCGCCGCAGCGCCGCGCCGAGGCTGTTGAGGCGCGTGCCGGTCGTCGCCAGCAACCGCCCGCGTTGCAGCGAGCCCCAGTACAGCAAGATCGCGTCGCGCACCTTCTCGCGCTTTTGGTTTTCCAGCTCGCCGTAGCGGTTGAACATGTTCTCCAGCCGCTGGTCGTCGATGCGTTGGGCGTTGCGGTCCGCCGCGATGCGCCGGCCGATCGCGACTTGCAGCACCGCCTTGGTGATCGCGTCGAGCCCCTCGTCGGGCGTGGCCGAGTGCTCGGCGAGCTTCGCCACCGCCCCGCGCAGCTCGTCGGGCAGTTGCATCAGGCCGTCACGCACACGCGCCACCGATTCGGCCTCGTCGAACGTCGACTCGAGCTTGACGACCGTGTCCGCCGCGTGATGCCCCGAACGGAAGTGGGCCGCGGCTTGGCCCAACCAGTCGACCGCGAACAGCTCGGCGTCTTTCATCGATGATTCCAGCGCCGCCAGCGCCTCGGCGCGGCGCGGCGAGCGTTGTAAACCCTCGACGAAGTCGGCCGCCTTGGCCGCATCCGCCAGCGCCGCGGCGAACAGTTCGGCCAGCGTCGGGTCGCCGTCGGCCAGCTGCCGGGCCTCGGCGGCGCGCGAGTACTGCTCGTACAACCCCAGCAGCGGCGCATCGTCGATCGGCTTGCCTGACGGTTCCTGCTCGTCGAGCTGCCGCAACCCCTCGCTGAGCACGAGTCGCGCCCGCACGCCGGTCAGGTGCTGACACAGCCGCTCGGCCTCGGCCGGGTTGCGCCGCAAGCCGAACTTCCGCACGACCTCGCCGGCGCGCTTCTTCGCACCGAATGCGAGAAAACCGTACCACTTCTGCGCCGCATCGAGGTACGCCTGCAAGTCGGCGATGTCCTGGTTCAGCGTCGACGCCGCCATCGGCATGTCGCGTGTGCCCAGCGACAGCTCCACGTCCAACGCGCCGTCGACCACCGTCTTTTGAAACGGGCGCAACTGCTCCAATTGCCCCGTGGTCTGGACGACGCGCGGCACATCCCACTTCGAAACGCGTTGGCGGATCGCCTCGTCGCACTCGGCCGTCAACCACGTCAATCGCGCCGCCAGGTCCTCGCGCAGCGTCGCTTGTTCGTCGAGCGGCGCATCGGCGCCGAACGGCGGGATGCGCTCGTCGGCCGTGGTATCCAATGACCGCGCGTCCTCCACGCACACGCCCAGCGCCCGCCGCATGCCGTCCACCGGCCGGGTCAAAAACGCCTCGAGCGTCGCGCCCAAGCACCGCCGCCACGGGTTGTGCTCGTAGTCCACCGACCCGGCCCGCGTGAGGATCACCTCGACGTCCTCGCGATGTGCGTCGACCCGGTCCGGCGACAGCTTGCCGACCGCCTCGCCCAGCAGCTGCGCGTCGATCGCCGTCTCGATCGACAGCCATGCGCCCATCAACTCGTGCAGCGAGGGGGCGTCTTCCGTCTCGGTCATCAACGCCGCGTACAGGTCGCTCAGCTCGTTGTGTAGCTTCTGCAAGTCGCCGTCGATCCGCTCGAGTATCTTCTCCGAGCGCGGCTTGATCCCCAGCGACTCCAGCTCCTCGAGCTGCGCGCGGATCTTCATGTACAGGTCGCGCTGGTCGCGCTTCGGGTCGTGCACCACGGCGCACAGCCCGCCGAGGCCGAGGTGCTCGAGGCGGTTGGCCACCACGTCGAGCGCCGTGCGCTTGTCGCACACGAACAGCACCCGCTGCCCGCGGGCGAGGTGGTCGCCGATGATGTTGGTGATGGTCTGGCTCTTGCCCGTGCCGGGCGGGCCGTGCACGACCAGGCCCCGGCTGGTCCGCGCCAAGGTGACGGCGCGCGACTGGAACGGGTCGGCCAGCGCCACGAAACGCTCGTCGGCGAAGCGCCGGCGGTTGGCTTCGACCACGTGTTCGGCTTCTTCGAGCGTCTGCTCGCGCGCGTCGAGCGTGGCTTCGACATCAATGAAGCTGCGCACCGGCCCGTCGAGCTGCGGCTCGGCGATCATGTCCTTCGTGTCGCGCAACAAGCCCTGGTTGGACGCGGGGAACATGCCCAGCACGCCGCACCGCAGCACGGCGGGCCGGTCGGGCAGGTCCTCGGCGAGCGGCACCTTGTCGAGCGCGAACGTGTCGGCCTGCACAAACGACCCGGCGTCGATGTCGCCCAACTCCATGCGGCCGGCGATCTGCGCGACCAGGTCGGCGATCTCTTGGAAGGGCTGTTCGCCTTCCTCGTCTTCGAACAGGTCTTCGATGGGCTGGCCGGTCTCGCGCTCGACCCACGCCATCAGCGCCGCGTTGGGCACGACGCGGTCGACGCCCTTGCCGGCGCAGCGCAGCTCGACGCCCGCCTTGTGCCCGGCGTGCACGTTGAGCGACACGGGTACGAACGCCATCGGCGCGAGCACGCGTTTGTTCGAGCCGGCCGTGGTGTTCGGCGGCAGGCTGAGGATCGGGTAGCCCACGTGCAGCACCGCGACACCGGTCTCCTGCTCGTAGGTACGCGCGTCTTCGCTGAGGTTGCGCAGCTTCGTGAGCACGCTGCGCTGGCGCTGCCAGTCCTCCTCGGCCTTGGCCCGCGCGCTCAGCTCGTGCGGCGGCAGGTCGATGACGGCGTCGTGTTCGGAATCGAAGCGCACCGCTGAGCCGTTGTGTTGCGGCGGGGGCGCCTTGGCGGCGATCGCGCAGGCCTCGTCATCGCCGAGCAGTTGCGGGATGAGCCGGTCGGGCGGCAGGTCGTCGAACGCCGCCAGCGCGGTCAGGTCGATGCGCTGCCGGCTGGAGTGCGGGCGGCAGTTGAGGCCGGGCCCGCGGATCAAGCTCGCGTACAAACGGTCGAGCATCTGCTCGAGGATCGGGTTCGCCGGCACGCCGCACCTCCCGGTGGTGAATGCTGAAAATACCGGGCCCATCATACCCCAAGCGTGCGGCGTGGGCGTGGCGGTGGCGTGGTTATCGGCCGATAAGAGTGACGGCCGAGCGGCATCGGTGGGCGACTTTTTTTCGTCGCGGCCCGATACCACTTAACCCGCCAACCGTTGCAACCGATACGACCGTCAGAGCACAAGGCCCGGTGCTCGAAAACGGAGTGATCGGCAGTGGAACAGATCTGCGAAAAACGCAAGCACAACCGCTACCTGATGGTCCGCAACATCAAGTTGTTCGACCCGCAATCGCTGCGTTACCGCGCGGGCCAGACGTTGAACGTCTCGGTCGGCGGTGCGCTGCTGGCGGTCCGTCACGGCGATCAACTCGCGCAGGGTCAGCCCATCGAGATGCACATCGAGTGGGAAGGGGCGGAGGGTATCGTCAGCCGCAGCGAGATGCTGTCGGCGGAGGTGATCCGCAACGAGGGGACGGGGGGGGCCGCCTGCGTCATCGCGGTGAAGTTCGACGAGCCGCACCCGCTGGCGCAGGCCGCATGAAGAGGGATGAAGCTTAGTGAGCCGGCGCTGAGCGCGTCACGGACGGTTCTGGGGCCACGCGCTTAACGCCGGTTTTTTCATGCGCCGATCAGCAGCGCCGCGCGCAGCACCTCGGCCACGCTCCACGCCTGGGCGATGCAGCCCTGCGGCCGTTGAGGCTCGTCGCCGTCGTAGACCTCGTGCAGCGTGCCCAGCGAGTGGTGCGACATCTGTTCGATGAGCGGTTGGAGCATCTGGCGCGCCGCCTTGCGCGACTTGTCGGTGAACTTATGCGCCCTTAACCAGCCTTCGATGAACGCGCCGATCAGCCACGGCCAGGCGGTGCCCTGGTGGTAGGCCGCGTCGCGCTCGAACAGCGATCCGTCGTACCGGCCGTGGTAGCGGGGGTCGTCGGGCGAGAGCGTCCGCATGCCCGCGGGGGTGTACAGCTTGTCGCGCACGGCGGTCATCACCTGCTGCTGGCGGCGCTGCGAAAGCGGGCTGTGGGGCAGCGACACGGCGAACAGCTGGTTCGGCCGCAGCGACCCGTCGACGCCGTCGGGCGTGACGCAGTCGGCGAGGTGGTCGCGCTCGCTCAGCCAGAACAGCTTGTTGAAGCTGCGCTTGGCGCGGTCGGCCATCTTCTCGTAGCGGGCGGCGGCCTTGCCGGTGAGCAACCCGGCGCAGGCCCGCAGGCCGTTGTACCACAGCGCGTTGATCTCGACGGCCTTGCCGAAGCGCGGGGTGAACACCACGCCGTCGCGCGCCGCGTCCATCCAGGTCAGCTGCGTGCCCTCGTGGCCGGCGCTGATCAGGCCGTCGCCGTCCATGGCGATGTCGAAGTGCGTGCCCTCGGCATAGGCGTCGAGTATCGCGCGACACGCCGGGGCCAGCTTGGCCTTCCACGTCTTCGCGTCGTCGGCCAGGCGGGCGTACTCCGTCGCGGCGTGCACGAACCACAGCGACGCGTCGACGGTGTTGTAGTGCGGGTCGCCGCCGTAGTCGTCGAAGCGGTTGGGCACCAGGCCGTCCTTGATGTGCGCGGCGAACGTCAGCAGCGTCTGCTTGGCTTGCTTGTAACGCCCGGTCGACAGCAAACAACCCGGCAGGGCGATCATGGTGTCGCGCCCCCAGTCGCTGAACCACGGGTAGCCGGCGATGATCGTCGTCGACGCCTTGCCCGCCACCGCGCGGTCGACCACGAAGTCGTCGGTCGCCACCGCCAGCGCGGCTAAATCATCGTGGTGGTCGTCGGCCTGCTCGGTCACGGCGCCGACGATCTTGCTCAGGTGCCGCTTGCGCGCGTCGCGCGCCAGCGCCGCGTCCCAGTCGATCTTCTCGGTGGCGAGGCACAGGTTCAGCGTCTGCTTCTTGGCCGGGTCGAACCTGGCGTTGAAACAACCGGGCACGAACAGCGACTCGCGGAAGCCCTGCCCGCGGGCCGCGTCGGCGCGGTAGTGGAAGTTGTGCCACCAGCTCGGCGCAGTGCCGACCTCGGCCCGGTCGGCGGCGATGTTCAGCGTGATCGCGCCGCTGACCAGCTGCCAGCCGGCCTTGGTCTCGCTCATGCCCACGGCGGGCATCTGGTCGTTGTCGCGCAGCGCGTGAAAATCGCGCATCGCACAGAACGGCCGCAGCGTCAGGCCCACCGTTTCGGGCACCGCCATCTTCCGGCTGCGCGTCTTGCGCACCGTGTAGCTCAGCACCGCCATCTGCCGCTTCCACACCAGCCGCAGCCGGCGCTCGACCTCGATCGGGCCCACGCGGTACAGCCAGGCCACCGCGTTTTCCTCTTTGACGAACTCGACCAGGTGCCGCCAGCCGTTCGGCTGGAACATGCTGTAGTCGTGGCCCGCGCCGTACTCGTGCGTGCTCAGGTCCCACGTCATGTCGTTGAAGTGCACGTGTTCGCCGACGGTGCTGACGGTCGCCACGCGGTCGACCGGCGGGTGGATCGCCGACACGAGCAGGCCGTGGTACCGCCGCGTGTTGCACGACGCGACGTTGCCCATCGCGAAGCTGCCCGTGCCGTTGGTCAGCAGCCACTCGGTCTCGAGCGGCGGCTGGCGGAAGTCGGTCGGCTCGTAGACGAACATCGGCGCCTTGGGTTTGGTTGTCTTCTTGCTCATCGCGCTCCGCTTACGGGCGTGGTGCTTGGGGGTCGGTCAGGTCGTAGGCCTGTTGCCGGTCGATCAGCAGTGTATCAGCAATCCGCGTCGCCCCGCGCGAGTGCTGCCGGTACGCCGCGCGGGGCGGGTCCGCCGGCCGGCGCAGCGCCGCCAGCTTCTCGACGTACTCCACCATCACCCCCACC
Organism: Phycisphaeraceae bacterium; assembly: GCA_028282805.1. Taxonomy (GTDB): domain Bacteria; phylum Planctomycetota; class Phycisphaerae; order Phycisphaerales; family Zrk34; genus JANQHD01. The sequence continues at coordinate 40,209 of JANQHD010000028.1, forward strand.
AAGGTCGCGTGCGACCAGGTCAACGGCGACACGCTCAGCGGGGCGTTGGTCTGCGGGTGAACCTGCTCTGCCAAAACGCCCGACGGCAACGCGTGCTCCGCCACCCACCGCAGCACCGGCAACGCCTCGGCCAGCTGCCCGGCGTCCTCCGCGTGGCTGATCTGCCAGTCCGCCATCCACAGCGTGCAGATGAACCACGGGTTGCCCGGCACGTTCTGCACGTCGTCGGTCACCCGGTGGTAATAATCGTCTTCGTATCGCGCCGTGCCACCCACGTTCGTCTTCACCCCCAGCCGCTCGGCCACCGCCGCCATGGTCTTCGCCACGCGTGCGTCGTCCGCCGGCAGCAGGCCGAACTTGTAGATGCCGAACATCGAGCTGTCGAGCACCTCGTCGACGTACAGGTCGACCGGCCCGCCGTTGCGGTGGTTGAGCGTCGCGTGCCGCCCGGCCACGGCCTGCTCGGTCAGCCGGCTTATCCGCGCGTCGTCGGTCGGCTCCACCCGCCGCACGAACCGGTCCAAATCGTCCGACCACATGTGCTTGCAGAAACCCTTCTGCACCGCCTGCGCCGCGGCGAGGTACTCGCGGGCGCGCACCTTGTCGCCGAAACAGATCGCGAAGTTGTGCGCCGCCATCAGCCCCCCGTACACCGCGCCCACGGTGAACGCGTGCACGCCCCAACGCTCCTCCCACAGGTCGTAGCTCGGCAGCGGCAGCCCCGTCGCCGGGTCGATGTACCGCGCCATGAAGTCGCCCGCCGGGCGGATCAGCGACGCCCACATCAGCCGCACGAACTCGATGTCGCGGTAGCGGTAGTAGTGCTGCCACAAACCCCACAGCACCAGCGCCGTCTCGTCTTCCTGGATGGGCAGCCGCGTGTGCCCCTTGACCACCCACGGGTGCCACGAGCTGGCCGGGCTGCCGTCGGGGCAGTACTTGTGCAGAAAGTACCCGCCCTCGGCGATGATCTTCGAGCAGAACTGGTAAAACCGCCGCGTGATCTCCGGGTAACCGGCCAGGTCCAGCGCATAAGCCACCAGCGCCCCGTCGCGCGGCCACAGGTAGCTGTACGTGTCGCGCGAGAACTGCATGATGTCCGAGTCGTTGGCCGCGATGATCGCGCCGTTGTTGTCGATCTGCGTCCGCAAAATCAGCAGCGACCGGCGGAACAGGTCGATCAGGTCGTCCTCCAGGTCGCCGAACTCCCAGTCGTTCGCCCAGCACCACAGCCGCCAGTAGTCGCACGTCCGGTCGATCACCCCCTGCGGCGTCTCGCGGTGCAAGAAGCGGTGCAGCTTGACCAGGTCGTCGTGGCTCTGCCCGCAGCCGAGCACGAAGTACACCACCTTGCGCCCGTTGTTCTCGCTGGCCGGCGGCAGGTCGATCGTGATGCCGATCGTCGAGTCGACCGCGCCCTGCGCGATGGGGTTGCCGCCGAGCACGCCGTCTTCCGCGTCGCGCCACGTGCCCTCGGCCCCGCCGAAGCCGCTGTTGCCCGTGGCGAACTCTTCCAGCCGCAGCTCGCCGTCGGTAAAGAAGCCCGCCATCACGTAGCGCTTCTCGCGGTAGTGCACCATCATGCGCAGCTTCGGGTCGTAATAGGCCGTGTCCCCGACCTTCGAGCCGAAGATGCGGATGTCGTTGTGGTGGTAGAGCTGGATCGTGCGCGGCTCGTCGATTTCGTTGTAAACCTCCACCCGCCGCACCAGCACCGGTCGGTGGAAGTCGACGACCTCGCCGCAGCGCATGGTCAGCGCCATCTCGTCGTGCCTCAGCCGCACGTCGGTCGCCAGCGTGTCCTGGCGGTAGCCCTGTTCGATGTGCCAGCCGTCGTAGGTCCAGGCGATCCGCCGGCGTCGGCGGTCGCGGTCGCGGACGTGGGGCAGGTCGGCGTGCACCCCGAACCGGCAGGGCCCGCCGCAGACGTGGTTTTCCTGCCCGACGTGCGGGAAATACAGATCGCGCAGCTGGTACTGGTGGTCGAAGGTGACGAGCATCTGGCCGTTGCCGACCGGGATATCGCGAGGCATCGGGGCCGCCTTTACTTCTCGGGTTCGCTCGGCATGGTAGCGGATCGGGAGGGCGAGAAAAGGGGTCAAAAAGTGGCGTTTTCGATAATGCAGGCGTTGACACCCCTTTGGCGCAGTTCTACTCTACCTGCCCCGATACGGACCGGAAAAGCCACCGCGTAAGGGTGTTTTTCCGTCTGTTTCAAGGGGTGGTCGCTCCCCCTGCCGTAGGGAGACAGACCGTGAATGACAAGCCCAAACCGGGTCCGCAAAGCCCCTGGCGGCTGTTCGGCACGGGACTGGAGTTCGCCGGTGTCGTGCTGATCTTCGCCTACCTCGGGCACCTGCTGGACAACCGCTTCGGCTGGGAGCCCTGGGGCATCCTGACCGGCGCCATGATCGGGCTGACAGGGAGCATGTACAACCTTATTAAGGCCGTGAACAAGGCCAACCGAGAGCCGCCGCGAAAACCCCACGATGAGCCGTGAACCTCACAACTATTTCCCGCTGGCTAAGAACCTGACGATCATCGCGGTCGTCTCGGTGTCGGCCGCCGCGGCCGCGCTCGGCGTCCTTTTCGCCCTCGACCACACCGCCCAGCTGCCCGCCATGCTCATCGCCGCCGGCGTTTGCACCGCCGGGGCGCTGCTGGCGCTCGTGCCGCTGGGCATGGCCTCCGGCGGGCAAAGCAAACCACTGCTCGGCGCGGCCATGATCGGCATGGCCCTCCGCATGATCGTCAGCCTCGGCGGCGCCGCGGCCCTGGGCGCGGCGACCGGCTACGGCGCCAAGCCCGTGCTCGCGTGGACCATCGGTTGGTACCTGTTGTTGTTGGTCCTCGAAGTCACCATGATCAGCCGGTTCATGTCGCGCCTCGCCGACGAACAACCGGTGGAAGGTGGGGCGGCATGCTAAACGCTTGGACACTCGCCGCGAGCGACCCGATCGACCACGTGTTGCCCCATAACATCATCCCCATCACGGATGATTGGGGAATCTCCAACCAGCTGTTCATGGGCGTGGTCGCCGCGGTGCTGGTGACCGTCTGTTTCCTCTACGCCGCCAGCCGCATCCGCGTATCCGGGACCGGCGCCGACGCGTATATCACCAAGGGCGTCTTCGCCAACCTGCTCGAAACCCTCTGCGTCTTTATCCGCAACGAGGTCGCCAAGCCCAACTTAAAGCACCTGACCGACAAGTACATCAAGTACCTGTGGACGGTCTTCTTCTTCATCCTCTTCTGCAACCTGATCGGCATGATCCCCATCGGCGCCATCGCGAAGGTCATCGCGGGCCTTTCCGGGGCATCGAAAACCACCGCCAATCAGGTGTCGCACTGGGGCGGCACCGCCACGGGCAACCTGTCGCTGAACTTCCCCATGGCCTTCTGCGCCCTGGTCGCGATCGTGTACATCGGCATCAAGGAAGGCGGCTTCCGCCACTTCCTCGCCCACTTCAGCCCCGGGCCCGGCTACATGGCGCCGCTGCTGGTGCCGTTGGAGATCCTGGGGCTGCTGGTCAAGTGCGGCGTGCTGGCCATGCGTCTGTTCGGGACCATGATGGCCGGCCACCTGGTGCTCGCCGTGTTCATCTCGCTGATCCCCGCCGCGGGCCTGGCGATGTACGGCATCGGCATCACCGTCGTCCTCGGCGGCGCGGCGCTGCTCATCCTCGAACTGTTCATCGCCATGCTGCAGGCGTTTATCTTCACGTTCCTCACCACGCTGTTCATCGCGTCGTTCGCCGTCGTCGAGCACGACGACCACGCCGAGCACCACGAGGAGCACGCCGCCGCGGTGGCGCATTGAAAATAGGAAGCAAGGGCCCGGCGAGCGTGCCGGGCCGAGCGAACCATACGGATCGGAAAGACTCACACATCCGAAGGAGCTAACAGGATGTTGGAAGCACTGCTCACACTCGCGCAATCGGACGCCCTCAAGTCCCTGGGCCCCGGCATCGGCATGGGCCTCGTGATCATCGGCGCCGGCCTGGGCATCGGCCGCATCGGCGGCTCGGCCGTCGAAGCCATCGCCCGCCAGCCCGAAGCCGGCGGCCGCATCGGCACCAACATGATCATCGCCGCGGCGCTGGTCGAGGGCGTCACCGTCATCGCGTTGATCCTGGCCTTCATCAAGTAACGCCCGGCCGTCGGCGGTCGGCGTCGACACACCGGCGGCCAGAAAGGATCGAGCCATGAGGCACCCGTGCCCCAAGTTGGCTTTCGCGGCGTTGGCGCTGCTGCCGACCGTGGCCCTCGCCGCAAGCGAAGGTGGCGAGGTCAACGTCGGCGAGAGGTTGCTCAAGCCCGACCTCGGTTCCGTGATCTGGAACCTGGTGATGTTCCTGTTGCTGATCGTGGTGCTCGGCAAGTTCGTCTGGCCGAAGATCCTCGACGGCCTCCAAGCCCGCGAGCAAAAAATCCGCGGCGACCTCGACGCCGCCGAGCAGGCCCGCGCCGAGGCCGATGCGCTCAAGGAAGACTTCGCGCAGAAGATCGCCGAGGCCCACGCCGAGTCGCGCAAGCTGCTCGACCAGACCCGCGAAGACGCCGGCCAGCTGCGCGCCAAGCTCCAGGCCGACACCGAGGCCGAGCTCGCCCGCGTACGCGAGCGCGCCGCCGAGGACATCGACCGCGCCAAGCAGCAGGCATTGCAGGACCTCTACGCGACCAGCGCCGAGCTGGCCACCGCCGTGGCGGCCAAGATCCTCCAACGCCAGGTCGACGACGCCGACACCCAGAAGCTCGTCGAGCAGTCGCTGGCCGAGCTGGAAAACAAGGCCGGCTAACCCGAAACGCGAACCCCGAAGCCCGGAACCCGAGTTTTGCCCGAAAGCACAGCTGACAACCCGGTGAAAGTGATCGACGCGGTGTCGATGCTGTATGCGCGTTCGCTGATGGAGCTGGCGCAGGAGGGGGGCGTCGTCGACGAGGTGGCCGAGGAGCTGCCGCAGCTCGTGCAGTTGCTGGCCGGTCAACCGGACCTCGCCGAGCTGTTCAAGAGCCGGGCGATCAACACCGCCGCCCGCGCCCGCAGCATCGAGGCGATCTTCAAGGGGCGGGTCAGCGACCTGACCTACCGGTTTTTGCAGGTGCTCAACGACAAGGGCCGGCTGGCCATCGTGCCGACCATCGCCGCCGGCTACGCCAAGCTGCTGAAAGACGCGCGTGGCGAGGTCGACGTCGAGGTCATCACCGCCCGCGCGCTGTCCGACGCACAGCTGCGGGCCGTCGGCGCCAAGGTCGGCGCTTCGGTCGGCGGCAAGGCCCTGCTCAGCCAGCGCGTCGACGAATCGATCCTCGGCGGCCTCAAGCTCCGCATCGGCGACAAGCTCATCGACGGCTCGGTCGCGACCCAACTGCAACAGATCAAGCGCGACATGGTCGCCCGGGGCCGCGAGGCCGTGAGGAGCAACACCGAAGCGCTGCTCAGCGACGAGTGATTTGGAGATAGCCACCGAGCCATCGAGGCGGATGACGGCCAGCACGCGATCGGTGGATCGCCCGTTTAGCGACGGCCCGCAGGGCCGGGCTTCAGGAGGAGCGGCGAACATGAGTTCCGGGCAGGATGCGAAGATCCGCAGCTACCAGGATTTGGTGGCTTGGCAAAAAGCATACGAGTTGGCCCGGCGGATTTACGGGCTGACCAAACGGTTTCCGGAGGACGAAAGGTTCGGCATGACCGCCCAGATGCGGCGTGCCGCGGTCAGCATTCCCTCGAACATTGCCGAGGGATGGGGCCGAAACTCGAAGAACGATTACCTGCGCTTCCTGAAGATCGCGCGTGGCTCGACCTACGAACTTCAGACGCAGATCCGGCTGGCGATCGATTTCGATTACGCCACGCCGAGCGACGAAACACTGGGCCTGACGGGCGACGTTGAGCGTTTGATCAACGGCCTGATCCGGTCACTGGAACAAAACGCCCGATGAGCCTCGATGGCTCGGTGGCTGGATGGCTCGGTGGCTGACGCCGCCGACACCGCGGAGCGCAACGACATGAAGATCCGTACAGACGAAATCACCAGCGTGATCAAGAACGAGATCGCCCAGTACTCGGCCGACCTGCAGGTCAGCGAGGTCGGCAAGGTGCTGGAGGTCGGCGACGGCATCGCCCGCGTCTCGGGCTTGGCCAACTGCAAGGCCGCCGAGCTGCTCGAGTTCGAGGCCGAGGACGGCTCGGTCGTCATGGGCCAGGCGATGAACCTCGAAGAGGACACCGTCGGCGCCGTGCTGTTCGGCGAGTACCTCAAGATCAAGGAAGGCATGTCCGTCAAGACGACCGGCCGCCTGCTCGAGGTGCCCGCCGGCGAGGCCATGCTCGGCCGCGTCGTCAACCCGCTCGGTGAGCCGCTCGACGGCCTCGGCCCGATCGAGGCGACCACCACGCAGAAGGTCGACGTCATCGCCCCGGGCATCGCCGCCCGCCAGCCGGTCAAGGAGCCGCTGCAGACCGGCATCAAGGCCGTCGACTCGATGATCCCCATCGGCCGCGGCCAGCGCGAACTGATCATCGGCGACCGCAAGACCGGCAAGACCGCCGTCGCGCTCGACACCATCATCAACCAGAAGTACACCCACCAGACCGACGCGCCGGTGTACTGCATCTACGTCGCCGTCGGCCAGAAGGAGTCGACCGTCGCCGGCGTCGTGCAGACGCTTAAGGAACAGGGCGCGATGGACTACACCATCGTCGTCAACGCCGCGGCTTCCGACCCCGCCCCGCTCCAGTACATCGCCCCGTACTCCGGCTGCGCCATGGGCGAGTACTTCATGTGGAAGGGCAAGCACGTGCTGTGCATCTACGACGACCTGTCCAAGCAGGCCGTCGCCTACCGCCAGCTGTCGCTGCTGCTGCGTCGCCCGCCCGGCCGCGAGGCCTACCCCGGCGACGTGTTCTACCTGCACAGCCGACTGCTCGAACGCGCCACCAAGCTCTCCGACGAGCACGGCGCCGGCTCGCTCACCGCGCTGCCCATCATCGAAACCCAGGAAGGCGACGTCTCGGCCTACATCCCGACCAACGTCATCTCCATCACCGACGGCCAGATCTACCTCGAGCCCAACCTGTTCTTCGCCGGCGTCCGACCCGCGATCAACGTGGGCATCTCCGTGTCTCGCGTGGGCGGCAACGCGCAGATCAAGGCCATGAAACAGGTCGCCGGCTCCCTCCGCCTCGACCTCGCCGCCTTCCGTGAGCTCGAAGCGTTTGCGCAGCTCGGCACCGAGCTCGACGCCGCCACGCAGAAGCAGTTGGATCGCGGCGCCCGCATGGTCGAGCTGCTCAAGCAGCCACAGTTCGTGCCGATGGACGTGATCGACCAGGTCATCGCGATCTTCGCCGGCAACAAGGGCTACCTCGACGACGTGCCGATCGACCGGGTCGCCGACTTCGAGCAGGGCCTGATGGAGTACATGACCTCGACCGCCAAGGCCGTCCGCGACGAGCTGGCCGAGAACAAGGCCCTGAGCGACGACCTCGAGAAGCGCCTCGCCGAAGCGATCGCCGCTTTCAAGCAGGGCTTTAGCGCCTGACCCGGCGTTTGAGCGAGCCGGGCCGTGCGAACGCACGACAACGGCGCGCCGCGATTCGCGGCGTGTGACAAGTCACGCACCCCCACGGGCCGGCTCGACACGAGCCGGCTCGCTTGCATTGCACCTTCAAGGCGATCCGTTCGTTCTCCGCGAGCGCGTGATTGCCCCCTCACAACGCAGCGTACGCAAACTTGCGGGTCACGGTTACAATACGCGTACGGCTCCGCCCGCGTTTTACCCCGGCCGGTGCTTTACATGGGGGGCCAGGTCTTGCGTCGATATGGGGTCAAGTTGACGATTCGTATCATGGTGGGAGCTGCGGTTCATGCGGCGCTTGCGGTCGGGCTCTGGCTGTACATCGACAACACTTTCGTCGCGGAGCTTGGAGCGTTATGGCATATGATCTTTGGCATCGTCGACATGCCCGCGAACTACCTGCTTTCAACCATCGGGATCGATATGAGGGGTGTGCGGACAACCGCTGTTTAGGTTATGTCCTGCTCGGCGGAACGGTGCAATGGGCAGCGATCGTGACCGCGGCATCAGCGCTGTACGAACGCGCCCGGAGATCGACAGGGCAGGATTGAGTGCGGCGTGTTGTTAACAGACAAACACGATGTCACCCGGCCACCGTCTCTTCCAACTGATGAAGGAACATCACGATGGGTTCGAGCGAGTTCGACGACCTGTTGAGCACAACCGACGTTGCCGGTTCAGCCTCTGAGGACATGATTCAAGCCGCAGAAGTAAAGCTGTCGCTCAGGTTCCCCCATGAATACAGGTTGTTCCTGAAGAAGTACGGCGCGGTCATGGGGGCGGGTTTTGAAATAGCCGGGCTTTTTGCTGATGACGGCACCGGCCCGCCGCTCTGGCGAGATGTGGTGCAGGAGACGACGCGCTTCAGAGAGAGGGTCGAAGGTGTTGCGTGGGGCGATACATTAATCCCGATAGCTGATGACGGGATTGATGTGACGTTTTTTTTAGATGCGAGTAGTCAAAGCGAGGCTAGATGTCCAGTGGTGGCATGTGGCCCCGGCGTCGATGGGCTTGTTGTCGCAGGCAGTCTTGAAGAGTTTGTGCTTAAGTTTGCTAGCAACAAGCTTCGTTTATAAGCCGAGGCGTCACCGTTCGGCTAGCGTTTCATATCGGCCTAAAACAACTAGTCGGGAGCGGTTCGCGTAATCGGCTATCTCATTCCGGACGTTACGGACTGGCTATGCATATAGTTTATAGACTATAAACTATAATAAGGGTCAACGTCACAATTGGCCGCCGCGGGGCGTGTGGGGCACTATACCCGTCACCGTTCCATAAGAGCCCCACAAATGTTATCAACAACCGCACCGGTCGTTCGTCTGTGCTTTCATCACAACACCTCAACCCTTGGCCGAGGAGCCCGCGATGAAGAAGATTCCCCTTTGCGTCGCCGCGATCGTCTGCGGCGTAGTGTGCGGCGTGTACGCGATGTACTCCGTGAGCGACAAAGGCACGTGGCCCGAGAGCTGGCCGAAGCAGATGGAGCCGCTGCGCGATCAGTCGCGCAGCCTGCACGGCGGCCTGGTCGACCGGCCGATCCACGAAATCCCTTTCGGCAAGCGCGAGGACTTCGAAGCCGCCTGGCCGCACATCCTCAAGGTCAAGAGCCAGGGCGCGCCGCTCATCCTCGTGGCCGGCCCCAGCAAGACGTTCGGCCACACCATGCAAGCGGGCGTGCGCATCTGGTGCCCGCCCCGCATGGCGGACAACAAGAAGATGCCCGAGCAGCCGCTGCCCGGCGACCGCCCGGTCCGCTCGCGCTGGTTGTGGGCCGTCTTCATCGAGCTGGTCGTCGACGGCGAGGTCGTCGACCTCAACCGCATCCCGCTGCCGGCCGACACCCCGATCGTCGATGAACGGTTCCCGCAAGACCCGGCTAAGGCCACCCGCAAGCCCAAAGCGGAACCGGCCGCCGAGCCGGCAGCCGATGCCGCGGGCGAATCTCCGCTCGACCCGCCCCCGCCCGCGGCGAGCACGCCGACGCCACGGTGATGCGACAAGCCTTGGGTTCTTCGCTGCCTGTTCGCCCGAGGGTGATCGGTTCGGTCGCCGTGGGTTTTCGATCCCTCCCTCAGCCTCGGTGTGCGCTGCGGCTTGTATATAGTTTTTAGTCTAAAAACGATCTAATTCAATGTCGCCGCGGGTGGTGGGCCGTGCACGTTGACGCTCGCCCCCACACCCGCTTCTATCCGGCCTGCCGCGGTAGGGCGCAGACGCGCGAGACCTGGTAAATGTATGCTAGGTTTTACCATCCGTGAGCGTCTCTCTCATAACCGATCCCCGATTGCGGAGCTCGCGATGTTGCGGGGCCTTTTGCTGTGCCTGTTGGTCGTGTTGTGCGTGGTTCACGCCGTGCGTGGTGATGAACCGAACGCCAAGCCCAACGTCGTGTTCATCATCGCCGACGACCTGACGGCCGAGGCGTTGTCGTGTTATGGCAACAAACAGTGCCAGACGCCGAACATCGACCGGTTGGCGGCGCGGGGCACGCGCTTCACGCGGGCGTACACGCAGTACCCGGTGTGCGGGCCGTCGCGGGCGGCGATCATGTCGGGCATGTACCCGCAGGCGATCGGTGTAACGGGCAACGGCGGGGCGGCGCGGTTTACCAAGAACCTCGGCGATCGGCCGAGTATGGCGCAACATTTCAAACAGCACGGATACCACACGGCGCGCGTCAGCAAGATCTACCACATGCGCGTGCCCGGCGACATCACGGCGGGTGTCGATGGGCCCGACCACGCCGCGTCGTGGACCGAGCGGTTCAACTGCAAGGCGCCCGAGTGGATGACCGCCGGCGAGCACGCGCTGCCGACCACGCAGAAGGTGCGCAAGCAGCCCGACCAGCACTACGGCCTCGGGTTCGGCACGGCGTTCTACATCGTTAAAGCCCACGGCGACGGCGCGGAGCAGGCGGATGCGCGTGCGGCGGACAAGGCGGTCGAGTTGATCGAAACCCACCGGGGCGGGCCGTTCTTCCTCGCGGTTGGTTTCGTGCGACCGCACGTGCCGCTGGTGGCGCCGGCGAGTTTTTACGAGCCTTACCCGCCGGAGAAGGTTACGCTGCCGGAGTCGGTCGACCACGACTGGCGCGACATACCCAAGGCGGGCATGAGCCTGAACTCGCAGCGCATCGGCTTGGCGGGGCGCGACGATGCGAAGCGCAAGGTGATCGCCGCGTATTACGCGTCGGTGGCGTTCATGGACGCGCAGGTCGGCCGGGTGCTCGATGCGCTCGACCGCCACGGGTTGCGCGACAACACCATCGTGGTGTTCACCTCCGACCACGGCTACCACCTCGGCGAGCACGACCTGTGGCAGAAGATGAGCCTGCACGAGCAGTCGGCCCGCATCCCGCTGATCGTTGCCGCGCCGGGCTTAAAGCCCAACACCACGGCGGCGCTGGCCGAGCAGATCGACATCTACCCCACGCTCGCGGCGTTGGCGGGTTTGGCCGTGCCCGAGCACTGCAAGGGGCACAACCTTGCGCCGGTGATGGCCGAGCCGACGAAGGCCGTGCGCGACGCGGCGTATTGCCTCAAGGGTAAAAGTCATCTGCTGCGTACCGATCGCTGGGCGTACATCCACCACACCGACACCGTGGGCGAGTTGTACGACATGCACCGCGACCCCGGGCAGTTTACGAACCTGTACGGCGACGAAGCTCACCGTCGGGTTGTGCTTCGGTTGCATAGGCAGCTCAAAGGCAAGCTGTCGATAATGCAAGAATAAAATCGTGTGCGATGTGCGAGCGCAAAGACTGACGTGCGAACAGATAAAATATAGTTTATAGACTATAAACTATAATCTATTGTATTCAATTGTTCGCACCCCCGGCCCCCGGCCCCCGGCCCCCGGCCCCCGGCCCCCGGCCCCCGGCCCCCGGCCCCTGGTGCGCGGTGCGCGATGTGCGGCGTGCGGCCCTCGGCATCAGGCGCGCAGTGTGTGGCACGCGGCCCCGGCGCGCGCCGCCTGGCCCTCGGCGCTCGGCATTTGGCGCCTGGCCCCCGGCACGTGGTGTGCGGCACGCAGTGCGCGAGGGTGGCGGGCGGGGTGAAACCAATGGCGCATCAAAGCACCGCCCTGCGGGCGGTCGCTAAACGGGGTGACGTGAGCGCGTTTATAGTTTTTAGACTAAAAACTATAAATGTTGTGCGCATCTGGCGGGATACGGTGTTGGTGTCGGCGGGCTCGGTGGGCTCGGCGGGGTGTGCGGGGTGTGCGGGTCACAGCGCCAGCGTGTGGTGGTCGATGAAGCGGGCCATCAGCTCGGCGCGGCTGGAGACGTTGAGCTGTTGGTAGATGTCGCGCAGGTGGGCGTGGACGGTGTGGGTCGAGCGGTGCAGTTGGGCGGCGATCTGTTTTTCGCTGAGGCCTTTGAGGGCGAGGCGGAGCACGTCGCGCTGGCGGTTGGTCAGCTCGTGGGTGAGCGGCCCGGCGGCGCCTGAAAAAAAATCGTGGTCGATCACGGGCAGTGCTGCGCGCAGCATCAGGCCCGCGGTGTGGTGTTCCGTGGCGTTCAGTTCGCCGTCCGAGTCGCGCAGGAACAAACCGGAGGTGTACAGCCGGCGGCGCTTGGGGTTCCACACCATGGTCAGCATGCCGTCGTCGTAACCGGCGGGCTTGAAGAACCTGTTGCGTAGTTCGCTGTGGCGCCAGTCGTAGCCGTCGTCGGACAGCTCGCTCTGGGCGGCGCTGACCGGCTGGTTCGGCCGGGCTGAGGTGAGGGCGAAGATGCGGTCGAGCAGCGGCCGGGCCGAGGCGATGCTCTGCGGGGAGAACAGGGCGGCGACCGCCTCGGGGTCGTGGGGCCGACCTGGCGTGAGGAAGCGGTTGGTGATCCGTTGTTTGCCGTCTGGTTCGATGGCGAACTCGCAGATCGCCGAGAGAGTGGGGCGGTTGAGGATCCGCTGGGTGCGGTGCATCAGCGCGTGGACGCGCTGGTGGGTAGAAATATTGAGCGCGATGACCTCGGACAGTGCGTCAATGACGATGCCGGTATCGGTCACGCCGGGCGTCAGGTGATTCATTATTGGCAACTCAAAGCGGAGGCAGTACTCGACACAATAGGCATTTCGGAAAATACCCGAAATCGGCTACAGATTTTCGCCACTTTAACAGCCGATAGTATGGGGGCAATCGCGTTTTGCGCAACTTATCTCCGGGCATAAAACACCTCCCGCTCTGGCGTTCTATGGACCCCCGACCCCCCATTGAACTCGCCATGGCGGGGGGCTTTTTTGTGGTCAGTGGGTTGGGTGAGGGGCGAAAAACCAACCGGGCTGAGCGTCTTGTTTGGTGAGGTGGTCGCGGGCGCGGCAATGCGCCCGGATTTGCCTTGCGACAGGGCGTGGGGCCCATAAAATCAAGCCAGGCGGTCCGTTTTAAGGGCGGCACTGCCCAGGACTTAACCACAAGGGGTTTCGACATGAACACGCGTTTGACCACGATCACGACCATCGCGGCCGTGTTGTGCTGCGCCGCCGCGGCGGTCGCGGGGCTGCCGGCCGCATCACACGACGAACAGACGTCCGCCGCTTTGGGCGTGACCAAGGAGACGACCTTCGCCAAGCTTTCGAGCCTGTGCGTGGACAAGGCGGGGCGGGTGCTGGCGTGCGACGAGCGCAGCAAGTCGATCCGGGTGTTCGACGCCGAGGGCAAGCCGGCCGCGACGTGGCCGTTGAGCGTGGCGCCCAGCGCCATGTGCGCGTGCCCGGAGAGCGGGGCGGTCTACGTGGGCACGACCGGCGCGGTGGTCAAGCTCGACGCCGAGGGCAAGGAGGTCGCGCGCCTCACCGCCGACGACCAGCCGCTGCCGAAGCGCGGCCGGGTCACCGCGATCGCGGTGTCGGGCAAGGACGTGTTCATCAGCTACTGCTACATCCCCGGCAACTCGGTGCGCGGCATGGTCTACCGCATGACCGCCGACCTGGCCGAGCCGACCATGATCGCCAAGGGCTACCGCGGCTGCTGCGGCAACCTCGACATCGATGCGCGTGACGGCAAGGTTTACGTCGCCGAGAACGCCGGCCACCGCATCGTGGTCATCGACCGCAACGGCAAGCTCATCGAACGCTGGGGTAAGCGCGACCGCACCGGTAAGAACGGTTTCGGCAGCTGCTGTAACCCGATGGGCGTCTGCGTCGGTGCCGACGGCTCGGTGTACACCGCCGAGGACGGCCCCAACCAGATCAAACGCTTCAACATCGAGGGCGACCTGCAGGACTTCGTCGGCCCGGTCGGCAAGAAGATCACCGGCGCCAAGGCGATGAAGCGCTCGTGCAGCAACGGCCAGGTCGCGGTGAACGCCGACGGCAGCCGCGTGTACGTGCTCGACGAGGCGAACAACATTGTCCGCGTGCTGGTCGGGCCCGCGACGGTCCAACCCGAAGACGAAACGGAAGCCGACGTTGCTCAAGCCGCGAGTTAAACGTCGCAACAAATAAGGGCCGCATTCTTATGAACGTCACGAGCAAGTTATCGTGTGTTGTGGTGTTGTTGGGCTTGATCGCCTTCATCGGCTGTCAGTACGTCACGCCCGGCGACACCCCACAGGCCGCCACCGACGCCCGCCCGATCACGCTGCTGGTGATGGACCCGCTGTCGCTGGAGTTGGCGTGCCCGTGCGTCGAGGGCTTTGCGCAGCGCAACTACCACGCGCTCGGCAAGCACCTCGCCAGGCAGCTCGGCCGACCGGTCAACGTCGCGTTTCACGGCACGCTCGCCGAGGCCGAGGCCGAGGGGCTGTGGGCGACGAGCGACGTGGTCGTCATCGGCAAGCAGACGATGGTCGCCCACGACCTGAAAAACAGCCCGCACGAGGCCGAGCGCATCGCGATGCTCACCGGCCTCGAGGGCAAGACCACGCTCACGGGCCTTCTGGTCGTGCGCGCCGACGACCCGGCGCAATCGGTGAAGGACATTGCTGGCAGCCGGATCGTGTTCGGGCCTTCTTTTGAACACGAAAAATCGTTGGCCGCTTTCGAGCTGCTCAAGGCGGAGGGCGTGGCCGTGCCCCAGCAGGTTGAAACGGCGCCCGGCTGCAACATCGCCGCGTTACAGGTGTTCGAGAAGAAGGCCGACGTGGCGGTGATCAGTTCGTACGCGATGCCGCTGCTGACCGGCTGCGGCACGATCGACGCCGGGGCGCTGCGCCAGGTCGGTGAAACGAAGCCCGTGCCGTTCATCGCCGCCTTCGCCGATGCGCGTTTGACCGAGGCGCAGCGCGCCGCGATCCGCGCGGCGCTGCTGACCGTCAAGCGGGACGCCGAGTTGTGCAAGGTCATGGAGACCCGCGACGGCTTCGTGCCGGTCAAGGCCGCCGGCGAGCCGCCGCCGAAGCTGTCGTCGACCTGGCCGGACTGGCGCGGACCCAACCGCGACGGCCTGGCCGCGAGCCTGCCCGACCGCCTGCCCGACGAGGCGGTCTTTTTGTGGCGCAAGCCGCTGCACAGCATCGCGCTGGCCGGGGTTTGCGCCACCAAAGACCGCGTGATCGTCGCCGACAAGACCGCCGACGGCCTGCGTGACCGCTGGGTCTGTTTCGATGCGGGCACCGGCAAGCAGCTGTGGCAACACGCCTACGACTACCACGCCGCCATGGACTACGGCAACGCGCCGCGCGCGACTGCCGTGCTCCACGACGGCGTGGCGTACCTGCTCGGCGCCGGCGGACACCTCCACGCCGTCAAAGCCGACACCGGCGACCTGGTCTGGCAACGCCACCTTGCCGACGAGTTCGGCGCGACCGTGCCCACCTGGGGTTACTGCGCCACGCCGCTGCTCGTCGGCGATCGGCTCATCGTCAACCCCGGGGGCAAGGGCGCCGCCGTCGTCGCCCTCGACCGGCGCACCGGCAAGACCCTGTGGCGCGGCGAAGGCGACGCCGCCGCCTACGGCGCGTTCATCCACGCCAACGTCCACGGCGTCGAACAGGTCATCGGCTACGACGCGACCACCGCCGGCGGGTGGTCCGTGAAAACCGGCCAGCGCCTCTGGTCGCTGACGCCCCCCGAAGAGTTCGACTTTAACGTGCCCACGCCCGTCCTGCTGCCCGGCCACCGCCTGCTGCTCGCCACCGAGAACAACGGCACACGCACCTACACCTTCGACCAACACGGCAAGCTCAACCCCACGCCGCTCGCCGTCAATGAAGACGCCGTGCCCGACACCACCAGCCCCGTCGTGATCGGGCGGCGCGTCTTCTCCTCCGGCCTCGGCGCGATGCTCTGCCTCGACCTGGCCGACAACCTGAAAACCATCTGGGAAACCGAAGACGGCCCGTTCGACGAGCACGTCTCGCTCATCGCCTCGCCCACCCGCGTGCTCGTGACCACCATCGGCGCCGAGCTGATCCTGCTCGACCCGACCGCCGACGATTACAAACCTCTCTCACACCTCAAGCCGTTCGACCAAGCCGAGTGCTGGTCGCACCCCGCCCTCGTCGGCGACCGGCTCTACATCCGCACCCAAAACGAGATCGCCTGCCTCTCGCTGGCGCGATGACCAACCACCCGCGCCCGCTCGCGGCGCAGCGCCCCACCCAGCACCACCCCTCCGCCAAACACCCCTCCGCCCCGTCCGTACGCCGAGCAATATAGTTTATAGTCTATAAGCTATAAGCTATACACGCATCAATGACCGCGTATGGGTGATGGATGCCCGCACGGGCTGGCCGCCTCGTTTAGCGACGGCCCGCGGGGCCGCGCGTTTCCCGCCAACCTGCCGAGCCAGTACTTCACACTCTTGAGCAATCCCGGTTCGATGATATAGTTTATAGTCTATAAACTATATCATTTCCCGCACCCCGCACCCCGCACCCCGCACCCCGCACCCCGGGTGTCGACCGCCGCAACGAATGAGCGCATCCCGACGCGATTGGTGTCAGTTCGTTTAGCGACGGCCCGCAGGGCCGTGCGTACATACACCCCTTGCCAATTTGATCCACCCACTTCATGAATAGATCAGGCAGAGAAATATAGTTTTTAGACTAAAAACTATAAATCTGCTCCATGCCACCTGCCCCGAACCCCGCACTCCGAGTCCCCAAGCCTCAACCCCCTAATCACTGTCATTGGAGCAACGGGCTGGGCCCGTTATCATGTGCCGCCCATGACGAAGAAGTTGCCGTACAAGATCGCCGTGCTGTGTTACCTGTTCGACGAGCGGGGCCGGTTGCTGCTGCTGCACCGGGCGCAGGAGCCGAACAAGGGGTTGTACTCGCCGATCGGCGGCAAGCTGCACATGGACGAGGGCGAGTCGCCCGCCGCGTGCGCCCTGCGCGAGATGCGGGAAGAGGTCGAGCTCGACCTCGGCTACGCCGACATCCACCTCACCGGCCTGATCAGCGAGACCGCGTTCGGCGGCGAGACCCATTGGCTGCTGTTCCTCTACGAGGTCACGCACCCCGTCGAGGTGACCCGCATGCAGTTCAGCGAGGGCACGCTCGAGTGGCACGCGTTCGACGAGGTCGACGCCTTGAACATCCCCGAGACCGATCGCAAGGTGATCTACCCGCTGTTCCGAAAGTACCGCGGCAAGTTCTTCCACGCCCACATCGACTGCACCAACGGCGGCTACACCTGGCGCCTCGAACACCCGACCGACGGCTCGGCCGACTGACACGATGGCGATCCGGCGAGCCGGCCCGTCGTGGCGTTCGCGTGTGTCGCGCCGCGATTGTCTGGCACGCCAACGAGACAGGTCTTCACGGACCGGGCCGACACGGCCCGGCTCGCTCGTCGCTTTTGCGTGAACAATCCTGCGCCGTGTGCGTCTTATTGGTTTGAGCACACACACTTTCTCCAAAAAGGGGCACACCATGAAAAAGCACACGATCCTTGCACTCGTTTGCACGCTGACGCTCGCCGGGGCCGCTTACGCGGATGCCGACCACCCCGACGCGCGCTACATCAACGTCTCCGGCACCGCGGTGACCAAGGTCGTGCCCGACCGGATCGTCTGGCGGCTGACCGTTGTCGACGAGAACCCCGAGTTGCTCGTGGCCAAGCAGTCCAACGACGCGAAGATGGCCCGGGTGCTCGAGGCGATCGACTCGCTCGACGTCGAACCCGCCGACGTGCAGTCCAGCGAGCTGTCGTTCGAGCGCGTCTACGAGCGCGACAGGTACAACCACCGCGGCAACTTCAAGCACTACCGCGTCACCCGCGTGATCACCGTCCGCCAGCGAGACCTCGACCGGTTCGACGAGTTCCTCAAGGAACTGGTCGCCAAGGTGGAACTGGAGGCTTCCTACCGCTTCGAGTCGTCGAAGATGGAGGACGTGCGGTGGGAGACGCGCCTGACCGCGCTGAAGATCGCCAAGAAGAAGGCCGGCGACATGGCCGGGGTGCTCGACGCGAAGGTCGGCCCGGTCATGCGGATCGAAGAACCGCACGACAACTGGCGGGTGACGACGAACAACTTCGTCAACCGCTCGGCCGGCGCCGGCGCCGCCGATTCGATCACCGGCACGTTCGCCCCCGGCACCATCGACGTCCGCGTCTCCGTCAACGTGCGCTTCGCGCTCGACTGAGGTTGCGCCCCACGGCGGGCCCGGCCCGGCTCGCTTATTCGCTTGACTCGCCCGCCGCCGCGTGGCACACTGAGTGTGCATGAGTCGCAAGACGCCCATTGTCTGATCCCCCGAGCGTGAGCGATCGCGTCTGATCCGCGCACGCTGTCCCTGCGCACAACCTGGAACTCGTCACGGCCGCGTGTTGACGCGCGCCGTGTCACGTCACGCACCCGCATCAACGAAAGGCTTTGCATGAATGCGCCCTCGGCGTTTTACGCCAAACCACACGAACCCGTTTGCAGGAAACAAACCATGACACACCACAGGATCGATACACTTGAACACGCGTTACCAACCCCGGCGAGGCGATCGCAACCGATCTACCACCTTCGCCTGTAAGAAATGCAAACGCCCGGTCGAGCGGTCGGCCTTCGGCACGCAACACCGCAACCACTGCCCGCACTGTTTGTGGTCGACGCACGTCGACGACCGCGTGGGCGACCGGCGCTCGGCGTGCGGCGGGCTGATGGAGCCCATCGCCGTGTGGGCCCGGCCCGACGACGAGTGGGCGCTGGTCCACCGCTGTCAAAGCTGCGGCCAGCTGCGCACCAACCGCATCGCCGGCGACGACGCCGACTGGGCCCTGCTCGCGCTGGCGGCCCGCCCGCTGGCGCAACCACCGTTCCCCTTAGCGTAAACAGACCGCGGCCCCGCCAAGGCGGGGCCGCTTTGATTCGTCCCACTCATTTCTGAGCAACAGCCGCGCCCCTCATCGTGGCTCGGTCGGGTTCAACCGCGTGGCCCGTCGCCCACGGTAGGCCAGAACGATCGTTCCAACGCCCAGCAAGCTCAGCGCCGTTGGTTCGGGGATGTGCGAGAGGATCTCGTTTTCCGACAACGCGCGGTTGTAGATCGCCACTTCGTCGATCTCGCCAAAGAAGAACCGGTCCGGCGCGAACTGGATGAAGCCCGACCCGATACGCACGTCGGCGTCGGCCAGGATATGGCTGAAAGCTCCCCCGGTCGTGTCGTTGATCGTGGTGCTGTACACCCCATCGATGTAAACCCGTGATTCCCCCGGTTTGACCACGACCGCCACGTGCTGCCAGTTCCCCGCCGCCAGCGGGATCGGGTTGTTTTGCAGGATGCCCGCGTCCGTGTAGGTGGTCACCCGCCCACCCGCCGGCTCGCCGAGTTGCAGGTGCGTAAAGCTGTTGCCGGCGCCGGAGAGCGCCGCTTGGAAGGTGTTCCCGTTGTCAGCGGTGACGCGGACCAGCGCCTCGACGGTCAGCTCCGTCCAGGCCGACCCTCCCCAACTCCCACCCGGCAGGTTCGCGTGTGTGGCGGGCAGGGAGATGTAGTCATTCACCCCATCGAACCCGGCCGCGCCATCGCCGGCGAAGCTCGCCGTGACCGGTCCCGCCCCGTTGATGTACGTGCCGTGGACCCCGTTCGGCGACGAATCCAGTGCGACGCCGCCACCGCCGTCGTTCAACCGGTAGAAGGCCACCGGGTTGTCGCCCAGCACGTTGTGCGGGCTCCACGCCGATGGCGCCGCTGGTAACGCCGAGATCAGACACAGCACCGGCAATATCGCCACGAACGGTACAAGGTTCTTTCCCGCCATTGCGCTTGGGCTCCTTCCGGGGACCTGCTGACACGAAGCGGGCCTTGGCGGATGCGAAGAAGCCAGTTCCCGGTTCCACCCGGCCTGCCGCACCGTCGCGCCGCTTCAACACCGAGAGCCAGTGCCCGACCGCGAGCACCTTCTGTTCCCCACGAACCACACGCTTGGCACAACGCCAAGCCAACAACTGCGCACCGATCACCGTCAACCATTCAAGCTGACCCACTCTCCCCGATCGGCGCGAGCTCTCTCAGAGTTCCCCCTTGCCAGACAGAACGTCATCGATACTCGTATATACCGTATGGTCCGGTAAATGCAAGTGAAAACAGGAGGAAAAGGGAGAGCAGAACACTCTACTTTTCCGGGGGTCACTCCAGCAACACCGGGCGCATCGCGTTCTCAATGTCCGGCTCGATGTTGCTCTTTATACCCGGTCGACCGTACCAGAACGTGGTCGGGGCGTAGTCCATCTTCGTGTCTTGCCAATGCGACAGCTCCATGTCCAACCGGAGGCTCGCCTTAAACGGTATCCCATCGAGCAGGCGGTAGCGGCTGTTGACGGTAAAGCCCGCGGACAGGTTGCCCGTGCCGTCGGGTTGCACGACGAACGGCGAGCTGAATGATTGATTGAGGCAGTGAGCGTAGCCGTAGTAGTCTTCGGTGCCCGTGCCCAGATGCGAGGGGAAGGGTTCATCGTCGACGTAAATGCGCTCATCGCCCTCACCCCACCAACCCTTGTGGTGGTCGAAGAGGGTCAGCGTGTCGCCGATGTAGACGCCCCGCCCCTTGAGTGTGACGTAATTCAGATCGCGTACCGGCCGTGTCTTGATGTCTGAAAACTGATGCCAATTGCTGCCGAAGTACATGCTGCGGTCGTCCCATTGCCAGCCGCCATAGCCGACCTCAGCCTCGACCAACTCGACGGCTTGATCGCCGAGGTTGTGCACGACCACGGCCGCGGCCCTTTGAAACGGCATGACCCAGTGCGCCCGCAGCAGCCCGTTTTCATCGACCGAGCTGTACCAGGATTTAAACTTTCGGACCTGGTAACCGGTGCCAAAGAAATCGCCGACCGGCGCCCAGACCGTACGCTCGCCATCGAAGCGGATCTCCAAAACAGTTGAGCGCAGGGCCTGGGGAAGGTCATTGGCCCGGAGTTGGAAGCCCAGCTTGCGCAACGAGCCACCTTTGGCGGTGTTGGCCCTGATCGTAATCGACTTCTTCGTGCCGGCCCGCAACACGCCGGCAAGCTCGTGATTGACTCGATCAATGCCGTCGTTGTCCGGTGCATTCATCAGAGTCCTGCCGGCCTGCTCCAACGCACCCCGGGCACGCTCAAGCGCCCGCAATGAAAAGCTCTCAACGTTGATTCCGCTGCTTGTCGCACCCGACTTGTAAGTGCGGTAATTGATGTTGTAGAACAGGCAGTCCTTGGGCCAGGCGCCACCGGGCTTGAGCTTCCGGCCGTCCGGCACCTCGAACGTGATCTTGCACGACTTGGCATACGGGATCGGCAGGTAAAGGTTGCTGCCCTGTTGGTGGCGCGGGCTTCCCGGCGCCAGGCGCATCGCGAACGGCTCGCCCACAAGGTTGCCGTTGAACCAATCGCGGAAGGTTTTTTCGATGACCGGCTCTTTCGCGCCGTCGAGGTAGGCCCGCAGTGTGCCGTCGAGCAGCTCGTTGCCGCCGGAGACGATCCACATCCGCACCACCGCGCCCGGCCCCTGTGCGTCCATCATGACGTGCTCAACACGGCCGTCCGGGCGCTTCTCATAATCGAGAAAATGAGACCGGTCGTTGTTCGCGTACCAGCCTCGGTTGCCGGGGCCTTGCGAACTCTTGCGGTCCCAACTCGAGGCCTGCTTGTTCGTGTAGGCGGGCTGGGGGAAACGTGCCACCGTGTCGCGTGAGGTCATCTCCTTGAGCAAGGTCTCAATCGTGACCGCATTCTCTGTGGCGCAAGACGCGCCCGTGAGCAGAACACACATCGCGGCAGTCAGCCTGATTGAAGTCACCATTGGTCTCATCACTCAGTTTTGCGAGAAGCCGGACTTCGAGGTCAGCAACCCTTCGCTATCGATTCGGCAGCCTTCCCGGCCCTCGATCATGGGCCATAAAAGACACATAAAAGGAAGCATTCTACTTTTCGTAGTGATCCAACGGAAGCGCGGCCCCTCGGCTCCTACGGGATCAAGAAGTAGAACGTTCCTTTTCTTTTCCACCTTCTTCTTCTCCGACAGATTGATCGTTTTTAGTCTAAAAACTATAAGTGACCACCGGGACAAAGCCATGGCTGGACAGGCCGATTAGGTTGGGAACGGCGCACGTGCTGGCCTTTCACCCTTCAGCACTTCCACCCTTCAGCGCGTCGTGTGCGTGGATTTTACGAGACGCACCGTCCCAAGCACGATCACGCGCGATCGTGGTGTGTCTCGGAACCTCGATGCGCCTGACACGCTCGCCAACCGCGACGCCTCACGCAAGTTAATCGTTTTTAGACTAAAACCTATAAGCGGTCGCGGGACAAAGCGATGGCTGGGCAGGCCGGTCCCGTTGGGGGCGGTGCGTGGGCTGGCCTTCTACGCCCTACACCCTGTACCCCTCGTGTTTCACCGCGCGCGACACCCCATGCAGTTTAATCGTTTTTAGACTAAAAACTATAAGGCAGTCATAAAACTAGAAAACGACCCCGAAACAAGCCGGTGACCGGGTGGGCGGGGCGGGCCGGTCGGCGCCGGCGTCCGTTCGGCCTTTCAGTCCTGCAACAGCCGGCTCGCCAACGCCCATGCGCCGGCCATCTTATCCTGACCGACGCGCGCCGCCGGGTGGTACGCGGCCACGACGTGGATGCCGATGCCGTTGACCGGAATCGGCTGTTTTCGATCCCGGCGTTCAGCGTGTTCGCCCGCAATGACCCCGGCCCCCAAGGCCTCTTGGGCGCATTGCCACGCGTCGCTTCCCATACAAACCAGCACGCGCAAATGGGGCATGTGCGCCAGCACGAACTTGAGCACGCGGGCGCCGTATGCCAGCCCTTCACTTTCATTGGGTAACCGGCCGCTGGTTTCACCGTCGCCGCGCAGCATGTTGGCCAGCGCCGAGCCGTAGAGCAGGCCGCAACGCTGCGGCGTCGACGCGCGGCACAGGCCGTGCGCCTTGATCATTCGTTCAAGGTTGGTGTTTGTCTTGCTGCCGGGCCGGCGGGTGCCCGACGGTTCGTGGTGGTAGGGACGCGGGTCACTCGCGTCCCACCGTTGGTGGATCAGCGAACTGGGCGCGAAGTCCTTGGCCAGCAGCAGCGCGTGCCCGTTCCAATCGCCGTACAGGCTTTCGGTGCCGTACAGCCGGGGCTCGTTGGGCATCAACCGGTGGGCGTTGTCGTAGCCCGCCAGTTGGTGCTGCGTGATCCAGTCCGGTAGCGGTGGCGTCATGGTGTGAATCCCCGTAATCTCGTCAAACCGTGCCCTCTGGCTTTCATCGGTTGTCGGGTGCGGCGGCTTGAGCAAGCAGCGCATCCGGTTTCGAAGCAAACGCCCACCCCGTGGGCGGGCCTGTTCAACGCGTAATAGCGGGCTTAACACGGCGGCCACGTTGGTGCGCCGTGCGCACCGGCGCGCGAAGGGTGTTTTTGGTGCGTGAGCGGGGGTGGTTCTGTCGCGGCGCGCGCACGGCGTCACTCGGGTGCGCGGCGGCGTGCGCGCTGACGGGTCACGCTGCGCACCACGGCTTCGCACGGGTGGGGGCAACCGTGTTTTGAGCTTGAAAACAAGGGCGGTGCGAACACCCGCGCGCCGCGACGCCGCGGTTGTGCGCGGGCGGTTATTCCGCGGCGTGCTCGGCGGCGTAAGCCTCGGCTTCGGCTTCCGTGAAACCCAACCACTCGAGCATCTGCTGTTCGTAGATCTGCTGGTGGTTGATGTTCGAAAAGTCGAGGCGCAGCTCGTTGATGACCTTGGTGCCCTGGCCGATCCACTCGTTCCACGTCTGCGTGCAGTAGTGGTCGGCGATGAATCGGCCGATCGCACCCGGCAGCGGGGGGGTGGTGAGCTTGCCGCCGGCGCGGCCCGTGCGGCGGCACACGACCTCGCCCTCACCGGCGGCTTCCTGCGATGGCTCTTGCGTTTCGACTTCGGGCACGGGTTGGCCGAGCTTTTTCAGCAGCTCGCCCATGGCGCGTTGGGGCATGACGTCGCCGTGCTCCGCGGCCACGGCGTAGCCCTTGGTCAGCACCTCGACGGCCTGGTCGTCGGCGCTGGCCTTGATCATCGTCTGTGCCAGCAACTGGTAGGCGCGCGAGAGCGTGGGGTCGAACTCGATGGCCTTGCGCAGCGCGGCGGCGGCCTCTTCGTAGCGCTCGGCCTCGCGGTAGGCGCTGCCCAGCGAGAGATAGGCCATGCCGTCCGGCGCCTCGCGGGCCATCTTTTCCCACTGCTCGATCCGTTGGTTGAGTTGGTCTTGGTCCATGGTGCCCACAGCATAGGGCCCCGGCGTCCGCGCGGCGAATCACCACGCCGTCAGCTCGCCCGTGATCGGCTCGACCAGGTCCTTGACCGTCACGATCCCCAGCGGCCGGCCGGCCCCGTCGACGACCAGGCCCATGGCGCTATGCTCGTCGCGCAGCAGCCGCAGCGCCTCGCGGATCGATTGGTCCGACGCCATCTGCGGCATCGGCCGGGCCAGCTCGTCGAGCGGCGGGCACACGTCGACGCCGTGCCGCAGCACGTCCAACACCGACAGCACGCCCGCCACGCGCCCCGCGCCGTCGACCAGCGGCAGGCGCGCGTACGACGTGCGGTCGGCGATCGCCCACACCGCCTCCGGCGGCTTGCCCGCCTGCACCTGCTGCACCTGCCCCCACGGCACCATCGCGTCGCTCGCGTGACGCTCGGTCGGGTGCAGCACCCGGTCGATCACCTCCGACTGGTACGCGCTGATCAGCCCCAGGTCGATGCCCTCCTTCATCAGCTGCGTCACCACCCGCCGGGGGTGCAGCGCCGCCGAGCCGAGCTGCGGCGTGCCCAGCGCCTTGCTCAGCAGCCAGCTGATGCCGTCGACCAGCGGCCCAACGCCCGTGAAACGCACGACCTTCTGCGTCACCCAAAGAAACCGCGCGAACAGGTACGTCAGCCGGTCGGTGTACGTGCGGAACAAATCCTTCGGCAACACCTCGCCGAACACGAACAGCATCGGCGTCAGTATCAGCGCGGTGATGCCGACGATCTGCCAATCGCTGTAGGCCATCGCGGCCAGAAGCCCCGAAATGCCCAGCGACGCGAGGTAGTTGACGACGTTGTTGCCGATCAACAGCGTGCCCAGCACGCGGTTGGGGTGCGCGACCATGCGCTCCAACAGCGTCGCCCGCCGGTCGCCCGCATCGACCAGCAGGTGCAGACGCACCCGGTTCAGCTGGTACACGCCGGTCTCCATCCCGCTGTACAGCGCCGAGCCGCACAGCCCCGCGAACGCCATCAACCACCACACCACCATCGGCACCGCCGGCGCAGCGTCGGCGATGATCAACAAACCCAACAAGTCCAACAAGCCGCTCATGCCTCACCCCCCGCGTCGTCTTCCAGCGACAGCACCACCGACTCCACGCGCCCGCCTTCCATGCGCTCGACTTCCATGCGCAGGTTGCCCAGCGCCGCGGCGTCGCCGATCGACGGTATCCGCCCCAGCAACGCCGTGACCAGCCCGCCCACCGTCGCCACACGCTCCGGCAACCGGTCGGCGCCGAACATCTGCCCCCAGTCGTGCACCGCCAACATCCCGCTGACGCGCCACCGGCCGGCCCCGATCTCCACGCTCGCCGGCGTCTCCGGGCTCTCGGCGCGCTCCTCGGGTGTGAAGTCGAGCTCGCCGACGAGCCGTTCGACGATGTCCTTGAGCGTGACCAGCCCCGCGGTGCCGCCGTACTCGTCGACGGCGATCGCCAGGTGCGTGCCGCTGGCGCGAAACTGCTCGAGCAACTGGTCGACGCGCTGCAGCTCCGGCACGTACGTCACCGGTGTGATCAGCTTCTCGGCCGACACCGACGCGCCGCGCCGCTGCGCCAACAGGTATTGCCGCGCATACACGATGCCCTCGAGGTGGTCGAGGTCGCCGCGGTAGGCCGGTATCTTCGTCGCCTTCTTCCCGTCGATCAGCCCGCGCAGCTCGCCCCCGCCGTCTTCGATGTCCCACGCCACCACGTCGACACGCGGCACCATCACGTCGCGCACCTTCAGCGAGCTCAGCGACACCACCTCGCGCAGCAGGTGTTCTTCCGTGCGGTCGATCACGCCGCGCTTCTCGCTGACGTCGACCAACCCCGCCAACTCCGCCTCGCTCAGCGCCGGCGGGCGGTGCGGCGGGGCGAACAGCCGGCCCAGCGGCGCGATCACGAACCGTTGCAGCACCACACGCAGCGGCCCGATCGCGCGGTGCGCCGCCCACAGCGGCACCGCCACCGCCCCCACCCACCGCGTCGGCGACAGGTTCGCCACCATCTTCGGCATGACCTCGCCGAACACGATGATCATCAGCAGCGGCGCCAGCGTGCCCACCGCGATCCAAACCGCGTCGTGCGCCGGGTCGAGCTTGAGCACCAGCGCCGAGCCGATCACGAAGTACAGCACGTTGACCGCCATGTTGCCGAGCATCAGCGTGATCAGCAGCATCTGCGGCCCGGCGAGCAGGCCCGCCACGGCCCGCCCCGTCACGCCGCGGTGTTGGGCGAGCTTCTGACGGTCCGCCGCGTTCATGCCGAACAACGCCGTCTCCGACCCGCTGAAAAAACCCGACAGCACCAGCAGCGCCGGCATCAGCGCCATCAGCGGCACGTCGCCGGCGGCCCAGGGCAGCTCGGCCAAAATGATCGCGGCCGGCCCGGTCATTTCGAACTCAGCACCAGCTCGCCGGCGAAGTCGTCGGGCGGGCTGATCTCCAGGTAGCTCTGGCACGCGTTGAGGTACTGCTCGACCAGCTTGCTGTGGCCGTGGTCCATCGCCAGCTTGTTCATCAGCTCGATGCAGCGGTCGAACTGTTTCGATTGGAACGCCTCGACGGCCGCGGCGGTGTCTTCCGTCAGTTTACGCTGCGCCTCGGTCGCGTCGGCGTGGGTGTTGACCAGCTCGTACACCGCCACGCCCCGCGTCTTGCCGACGACCTGAAGCCTGCCGATCGGCCGCAGCAGCATCTCGCCGCGGATCAGCTCGTACGTGTTCTCGTTGACCAGCACCTTGGTGTCGAACGCCTTGTTCGCGCCCTCGAGGCGCGACGCGAGGTTCACGGTGTCGCCGATGACGGTGTAGTCGCTGCGCTCCGGCGGCGCGCCGAAGTCGTCGACGGTCATCGGCCCGGTGGCGATGCCGAAGCGGATGGTCAGCTTCGGCATGTTCTTGAAGAACTCGTCCTCCTCTAGCTCCTCGAGCGCCGCGAAGCACTCGAGCACGCTGCGGCAGGCGTGGACCGAGTGGTTGTCGTCGTCGAGCGGCGCGCCCCAGAAGGCCATGATGCAGTCGCCCATGTACTTGTTGACCGTGCCGCGCCCTTCCATGATGCGCAGCGTCATCGCCCGCAGGTAGCGGTTGAGCAGCTCCTTCATCTGCTGGCTGTCGAGCTGCTCGGTCACCGACGTGAAGCCCGCGATGTCGCAGAACATGCACGTCAGGTCGTGGCGGCCCTGCTTGATGAGCGTGGGGTTGGCCACGAGCAGGTCGACCAGGTCTTTCGACACGTAGTTCTTGAACTGCTTGGTGATGCGGGCGCGTTCGCGCTGCTCGACGACCAACCGGTAGACGGTCACCGCCATCCACGCCGCGGCGCCGCCGAGGCACGGGCCCGCCGCGGCGACCACGAGGTTGCCGTAGTCGAACAGCACGATCCCGTTGAACACGAAGTACGCCGTGCCGATCAGCGTGCTGACCACCAGCGCCCGCACCGGCGGCATCAGCGCGGTGATCAGCGTCACCGCGCCGCCGAGCAGCAGCATGGCCAGCAGGTTCGCGATGACCGGCGCCTGCTGGAGGAAGTGGCCGGTGACGATCGCGTTGATCAGCGCCCCGTGGCCCACCACGCCCGGCGTGTTGGGGTGCAACGCCGTGTGGATCTGGTCGGTGAGGCTGCCCGTGGCCGTCCACCCGATCAGGCAGATGCGGCCGTCGACCATCTGGCGCAGCCGTGCGCCGGTCTGGTCGACCTTTGCTCGGTCGCGTGCGATCGCGGCCCGTGCCTCCGCCAGCTTCGCGAGCGCGTCGGTGATCGTTTGCTTCAGCGCCAATTCTTGTTCGCTGAGGTCGTCGTAGCTTTCGAGTTCTTCGAGTATGGGCCGGACACGCTCGACGAACCGATCTCGCAGCCGATCGCGTTGCGCGTTGAGCGCCCGCCGTTGGTCGTGGTCGAGGTCGTTGGCCTGTAGGCGGTCGCGCGTTTCGATGTAGCCCACGCGCATCGCGAGGGGGAACGTCGTCTCGAGCTCCGGGTCGGTCGTCAGCTTGTTGATCGCGCCGTCCGCGATGTTCTGATTGAAGTCGATGGCTTGGCGGACAGACGCGAGCCGCGCGACCAGGCCGATCGTGATGTGCTGTGTGGGCTCTTGCTCCGCGGGGTCGTACAACCGCTGCCACGTCGGCGCGTTGCTGGGCCAGGTCACGATCATGCGGTCGTGCGGGTACTCGGCGTAGTACTCGTTGAACCGTTCGGGGATCATGGGGATGGCGATGTCGACCCGCCGCCCGTCGGGCATGTGCGCGTCGGGGATCACGGTCCGCCCGAACTCGACGCGCACCTTCTCGGGCGGCACGCCGAGGTACAGGCACGCCACGGCCAGCGCGAAGTGCGGCACGGCCCGTTGGTGCTGCACGACCCACATCGGCATCGTCCGTACGACGCCGTCGGAGTCGCGTTCGAACGAAACCGAGCTGACCACGCGCGCCGCCCGGGTGAGCTGAGGCATGGGCATGGTCAGAAGCACGCGGTCGTCCGGCCGGTAGGCGGGGGGGTATCGGCCGGCGGCGTGCAGCACCGACGCGATGCGCTCGTGCTCACGCTCGATCGCCTCGACGTGGATCGTGTCTCGCGCGTTCGGCAGCAGCATGGCGAGGCAGGTTTCCAGGTCCGGCTGCTCGCCGGTCTGGGCGAGGCGTTCGGCGACGCAATCGCGGATCGCCGCGAGCTGGTACTTGCGGTAGCCCGCGGTCAGGTCGCGCACCTGGGCGTCGGTCAGCGACAGCCGTTTGCCGATCTCGTTTGCGCCGGTGGCGAGGTCCTTGCGCAGCTCGTCGACCACCGCCTGCTGCCACGGCTGGCGCGCCCCCAGCGCCTCGGCGGCCAACGCCAACACGCAGTTGCCCGCCCGCTCGATCGACTCGGCCAGCACGCGGTCGTCTTCGATGGCCACGATCGGCGCACCGGGCTCGTCCGTCGGCTTGACGTAACGCACTTCCTGCGGTTCGCTGAACAGCAGGTCGAACGCGATCACCTTCGCGCCGGCGGCGTGCAGCTCGTCGACGACCGCCGCGAGGTCGGCGCGCGGCCAGGGCCAACGCTTCCAGCGTTCCAGCGCCTTGTCGTCGATGTCGACGTGCACGATGCGGTCGGACGGCGGGGGGGTGAAGTGGTTGAACCACTGGCTGCGCTTGTCGAAGGCGATGTGCTCGAGGTGGTTGAACCCGCCCGACACCGTCGCGATCATGGCGGCGACGGTCACGGCCAGGCCGATCGAGATGCTGCGCCGGGTGCGTGACCCGGTGGCGGTGGATGTGGGGTCGGGCATAACGGCTTTAGTTTACATCAACGCGGCGGGGCGGTGCGAGTTGGGCGTGTGGCGGGGCGCAACAAAAAGGCCCGCGTGTGAGCGGGCCTGTGGGGTCTTGGGTTGTTGGGTGGTCAGGTGCTTCCGCCGAGGCTGTCCTTGAGTTGCTGCGCCTGCCGCATGGAGCTCATGAGCGACTGCGAGCCGCGCAGGTTGTTGGTGGCGTTGGTCAGGCCGTCGTTGCCGCCGGTGTCGCCGCCCTTCGAGCCGTCGGTGTTGTTGTTCATGCCGGTCTGGCCGGCGCCGGTCTTGCCCGTCTGGTTGGGCGAGGTCTGGCCCTGGCCGTTGTTCATGCCCTCGCCGCCGGAGAGGTTTTCGCTTTGGCCGTTGTTGTTCTGCTGGTTGATGGCGTTGTCTTTGTTGCCGGCCGAGGGGTTGAGGTTGAGCCCGCCGCCGTAGCAGTTGCCGGTGGTGGCGGTGCCGCGCACGGCCATGGTGCCGGTGGGGCTGGCGATCTGGAAGTCGTTGTCGAGGCCGACGTGTTTGACTTCCATGTTGAAGTTGCCGCGCGGCATCATGAGCAGGGTGCGGATGGTGTCGCCGTCTTTTTGCAGGTCGGCGATGGTCATCTCGGTCAGGTGCCGGACTTCGAAGTCGGCGTTGGGCCCGAGGGCCAGCATCACGTTGCCCCGCAGGCCGGTGCGGATGGTCGCGCCGATCGGCAGCACGTCGCCTTGCTTGATGGCCGTCCAGTCGTCGGTCTCGGCCATGCGGTACGAAGCCTTGCCACGGATCGACTTGACCCGCACGGTCATCTCCACCTCGGCCGGTTCGGCGGGCGCCGCTTCGTCGGTGTTATCGGGTTGGGTGGGTTGCGCCTGGGTGGCTTGCCCCACTGGGTCCTCTTCCACGGCGAGGTAGGCTTGGGCCGGGGGAGCCGATAACAGCGCCATAGCCAGCGTTACGAGCATCAACAGCAAGGATTGTCGGTACATCATGGTGACCTCCCATCGTAATCCTGAGCACGACTGACTGTACCCACAAACTCTATGCCAGATAAAGCCTGCTGTTCGGTGCCGGGCTGCATAATTTCCAGAAAAACCAGTTCACGGGTCGCGTAGCGGGGGTGAGCGCCGATTAAATGCATGGTCAGGCCGCCACGGATGTCGAGGATCCGGCAGAGGATTTGGGCCACAGTCCCCCGCAGCACCGCCTGGTCACCCGGCCGATCGAAGCCTTCGTCCAATAAACCCTGCTCGGTCAGCCAGGCGACGCGTTGTTCGTAGCTGGTGTTGGGGTCGGTTTCGTTGGCCAGCTCGATCAGGCCGTGGAACGCGTCGTTGTTGGTCGTCACCGGTTCGTCGGCCAGGCCGTGCCAGAAGTCGAGCTCGGCGGAGGCCTGGTTCTCGTCGTATTCGGTGATCAGCGGGCTGGCGTGGCGGGTGCCTTCGCAGCCGAGGGTTCCCAGGCCGAGCAAGGCCACGATCGGGTAAATCGTCATCGCGCGCATCATGGTATCCCTGTGAGTCGGGCTCATCGCAAGGGTAAAGTCGGTCAGAAGGCGTAGGCCACACCGGCGTAGAGGTAGTGGCGTTCGTCGTTGTCGGCCGAGACCGCCGTGCCGGGGAAGTACACGCCGTACCGCACGAACACCCCGAAGTCGCTGGTCACGCGCCAGTTG
Organism: Phycisphaeraceae bacterium; assembly: GCA_028282805.1. GTDB lineage: Bacteria > Planctomycetota > Phycisphaerae > Phycisphaerales > Zrk34 > JANQHD01. Next base: position 71,347 of record JANQHD010000028.1, read on the forward strand.
GCGTACACGTCGGCCTCGACGCCGAGGAAGTGGTTGTTGCTCGTCGCCTCGTCGATCGGGGCGCCGGAGTCGAGCTTGTTGTACACGAAGAAGTCCACGCCCACCTGCATGTCGCGGAACAGGTCGCTCTCGCGCAGCGGGAAGGTCGACCCGCCCAACCGCACCATCGCCAGGTTGCTGACCGGCGCGGCGAAGGCCAGGCCCGTGTTGGCGAAGCCGAACGCGTTGAACGCCTTGTCGTGGGTGTTGGGCCGGTTGCCGCCGAAGGTGTTGGACGTGTCCAGCGCGCGGTCGTCGTCGCCGCTGGCGAAGATCGTTTCCAGCTCGATCTGGCTCTTGGCGTCGTCGAAGAAGTAGTACGTCAGCTCCGTGCGGACGGCCCACGCCTCGATGTCGTCACGCGTCTGGTCGCCCAGCACCAGCCCGATCGGCGTCGGCACCCCCGCCACCAGCACGAAGCTGTTCGAGTTCGTCTCGCCGGTCTGGTACACCGCCTCGAGCTCGTAGCCCAGGCGGGGCATCAGCTTGCCCGTCGAGCCGATCGCGAAGTACTCGCTGTCGTAGTTGAAAGCCGTGGGGAACGCCGTGGCGCCGATCGTGATCACGCCGAAGTCGTCGTCGTTGAAATCCCTTTGTACCAAGGCGTAAACGAACGGCTTGTGGTTCTCGAAGCCCAGGTACGTGAGCTTGCCGCCGAAGAACTTGCGGTCGGTGTCGGTGTCGTAGCCGGGCCGCGACGAGTCGATGTCGATCACCGAGCTCTTGGGCGTCATGCCGAACAGCGTCTCGACCTCGAACACGTTCGCCAACTCGGTCTTCGTCGTCACCGCGTAGAGCTGTTCGCTGAGCGTCAGGCCCGTCGCCCACTCGACGTACTGCCGGCCGGCCTTGACCGTGAAGTTCCAATCGGAGTAGCGCCCGTCGTAAGCCTCGACGGCCCGGCGGTAGTCGAACTTGTACCACCAGCGGTCGCCGATGGGGTAGTCGAAGCGGTCGCCGCCGCCGGTGCGGAACGAGTCGTTGTTGTTGAAGTCCTGGTACAGGAACCGCAGCCGGCCGTAGAACTCGTGCACGCCGTCGATGCTCAGCCGGCCGTACACGCGGTTGTCGTACTGGCGCAGGATGCGGGTCGACTGGTCGTCGTCGTCGACGGCGAGGAACCCGAAGTTCACCAGCGCCCCGTAGTCCAGCAGCATCCGCTCGCCGAGCGACAGCGACGGGTTGGCCCGCAGCACGTAGTTCTCTTCGGCGTCGCGGAGCTGTTGCTCCAGCCGGCGGCGTTGCTCGTCACCGATCTGTGCGCTTGCGGGTGTTGCCCCGACCCAAGCCATGATGCCGAGCAGGCCGACCCACAGCAGACGATTGACATGATGTTGGTACACGTCCCTGATTCTCCATGTCGTTTAGATGGCAGAGATTGTACGGCCCCGCATACGCTAGCCGCAATGTGCCCGATGCTCGACCATCGCCCGACCGTGGCGACAAAACACTCCGCGCCGGCCCTGCGCCGGTTGCTCGTGCCTTTGACTTTGATCGGGTAAAGTGCTTCGGGCTCACCAATCGGGCCGACATCCGCCGCCTCGCGAAACACGCTTGGAGCCGATCGATGAGCGATCACACCCTGTTGCAGCCGTATCTCAGAACGCTGGCACGGGGCGCAAGCCTTGATGAAGCCAACGCTTACGCCGCTTTTGAACTGATCATGACCGGCCAGGCCACCGACGCCCAGATCGGCGCCCTGCTCGCCGCGATGGCCGTGCGGCCCGGCGGGCCCAGCGTCGACGAGATCACCGGCGCCGCCAAGGTCATGCGCCGCCACGCCGCCGCCGTGGCCGTGCCCGACGGCCTGAACGTCATCGACACCTGCGGCACCGGCGGTGACAGCGCCGGCACGTTCAACATTTCCACCGCCGCCGCGCTCATCGCCGCCGGCGCGGGCGCCGCCGTCGCCAAGCACGGCAACCGCTCGGTCACCAGCAAGTCCGGCTCGTCGCAGGTGCTCGAAGCGCTCGGCGTCAAGCTCGACGTTCCGCCGCAAACCCTCACCCGCTGCCTCGAACAGGCGCGCATCTGTTTTTGCTTCGCGCCCGCGCACCACCCGGCGATGAAGCACGCGATCGGCCCACGCAAAGAACTCGGCTTCCGCACCGTGTTCAACGTGCTCGGCCCGCTGACCAACCCCGCCGGCGCCAAGCGACAGGTCATGGGCGTGTTCGACGAAGCGTTGACCGAACCCATCGCCCACGTGCTCGCCGCGCTCGGCAGCGAACACGCCATGGTGTTGCACGGCTCCGGCCTCGACGAGCTCGCCCTGCACGGCCCGACGCGCATCAGCACCGCGCGCGACGGCGCCGTGACCACCAACACCGTCACGCCCGAAGAACTCGGCTTCAACATCACGCCCCTCGACACGCTGACGGTCGACAGCGTCGAGCGGTCGGCCGAGGTGATCCGCAACCTGCTGTCGGGCGAAACGGGCCCGGCGCGCGACATCGCCACGCTCAACGCCGCCGCCGCGCTCGTCGTGGCCGGCATCGCCGACGACCTGAAAGCGGGTGTGCAACTGGCCGGCGAAGCGATCGACTCGGGCAAGGCATTAGCCGCGCTCAACGAGTTGATCCGCATCACCAACGACACCGCTTAAACCCGACGACCACCCACGTAGAAAGCCCACATCGCCCTCGCCCGCCCGATAGCGTGCCGTACCGGTGTCCTCGCTTTAGCCATAACTTGTTTTTCGACGAAAAACAACTAAATCTAAATAGTGCAAAGTCTTTTTAAATAAAGTTTTAAGTCAGTAAATCGCAACGAGTGTTTCGTGTTTTAAAGCCCGTACAGCGGCCGCAACTTGCCCTCGACGTGACGCATGAACGGATCGGCCGACAGCTTCGAGCCGGTCACGTGCTCGCACAACGCCTCGCTGCGATACGTCTTGCCCAAGGCGTGAATGTTTTCATTCAGCCACCGGCGCAGCGGTGTGAACTCACCACGCGCGAACATCGCGTCGACGTCGCCGAGTTGGTTGCACGCCGTTTCGTAAAACTGCGCCGCGTACAGGCTGCCGAGCGTGTACGTCGGAAAGTACCCGATCGAACCCATCGACCAATGGATGTCCTGCATGCACCCCGCCGCCGGGCCCGGCACCTCGACGCCGAGGTAATCGTGGTATCGGCTGTTCCACGCCTCGGGCACGTCGGCCGCCCCCAACTCGCCGCGCGCCATGAGCCGTTCCAACTCGAACCGAATCAGAATATGCAAGTGGTATGTGACTTCGTCGGCTTCGACACGGATCAACGAACGTTGCACCACGTTGCACGCGGCGTACGCGTCGTCGCCACCCGCGCCCGCCACCGCATCGCCGAAGTACTCGCCCAGCTTCGGCCCCGCCCATTGCCAGAACCCGCGCGATCGGCCGACGTGGTTCTCCCACAGCCGCGACTGGCTCTCGTGGATCGACAAACCCACCGCGTCGCCGGCGGGCTGGCCGATCTTGTCGGCGGGCAGGCCCTGCTCGTACATGCCGTGGCCGGCCTCGTGCATGGTCGAGCCGAGCGCATCGGTGAGCATGTCCTCATGAAACCGCGTGGTCAGGCGCACGTCGTGGCAGTGCGTGCCGCCGCAGAACGGGTGCGCCGCGACATCGAGCCGGCCGCGCGAGTAATCGAAACCGATCTGCTCTGACACCATGCGCACGTAACGCATCTGCGCATCGATCGGAAGCTTGATGTCGTTGAGCTTCGCGCTGGGCGCGGCGCCGTTATCGAGCAGCTCGTTGGTAAACGCCACGAGGCGCTGCCGCAGCGGGCCGAACACGCCCTGCACGTACGCCGCGTTCATGCCCGCCTCGTATCCCTCGGCCAGCGCATCCCACGCCTCGCCGTCCTCCGCCCAGCCGTAACACTCGGCCTGCGCAATGTTCAGGTCGATCACCTTCTGCAGGTGCGGCTCGAACATGCCAAAGTCGTCCGCCTTGCGCGCTTGCTGCCACGCGGCCTTGGCGGCGCTGGTCACACGAGCGACCTCCGCCACCAGCTCGGCCGGCAGCTTCGTGTTGCGGTCGTAGTCCCGGCGGATCTCACGCAGGTTCACCGCGCTGCCGCTGGTCGGGTCGCTGATCAGGTCGATGTCCGACTCGCACTCGGCGAGCCACTCGGCGATGCGCGGGCTGGTCGCCAGCTCGTGCGCGATCGACGCCACCTGCGCCAACTGCTCGCCGCGGTAAACGAGGCCGCCGGGCGGCATCATCGTTTCCTGGTCCCACCCGAGCAGGCCCATGGTTGCGTGCACCGCCGACAGTTTTTGCTGGTGCGCGATCAATTGGTCATAGGTTTGGCTCATGTCGTTACCTCCTGCGGCGTGGTCACTTCAGTGACCACGCTCACCGGCTCACGAACTTGCGGCGCCGGCGCGACCGGTTTCCGCCGCGCGGTGATCCACTGGCGCATGTGCTGGCGGATTGTGTCCCACCGCTGCGAGGTGCGCTCGGCGAGAAACGCCGCGTACAGCGCGTCGAGCGTGTCGCTCAGCGCCGTGGTCAACTGCAATCGCGCTTCGACCAGGTCGTGCGGGTGCTCGACCTCGTGAATCTCCGGCAGCAACGCCGACGAAACGATCATGCGGTCGGCCTGCAGCGTCAGCTCCCACTGGTGCTGGCCGTCGGAAACGATCAGCCCGAGCTTGCGGGGCCACTTGCCCGCCGACAGGGCGGCGGCGGCCTCGTTCATGCGCGTCGGCGCACCGCCGCGCAGCGTCTGTTTGCCGTCGGCGTCCCACGCGCAGTCCATGTCCAGCGTTTTGTCGATGGCGATGAACGCCTCGGTCTCGCCGTCGGGCAGCGTGATCGGCACCACGCCCTCGGCGGTCTCGAGCCGGTGCCACAGCCACAACGCCCACTCGTTGCCGAGGAAGTCCTTCATATCGCCCGCCTTGGCGACCCACGGCACGACCGGCTCGCTCAGGTCGCGCCGCCCGTCGGCGCTCTCGTAGTCGGCCGTGGCCTTGGCCGGCGGGCCGGTGAAGGCACTGGGGCGCAGCGTTTCGAGCGCATCGCGGTGGGGCTTGTCGGCCATGAGCCTCGCGGCCAGCGGCCCGGCGCTGACCGGCTCCAGCGTCAGGTCGAACGCTTGGTAGAACAGACTCACCAACTTCTCGCTGACCGTGTTGCCCGCGCCCCCGGCGTACACGGTCTGGCTCGCCAGGTCCCACAGCACGGGCACCATCTTCGACTTGCGGAACTTGCCCGCCGCCAGGTCTTCCTGCATCTGCCGGCCGGCCAACTCCGCGGCCTCACGCTTCTGCGCCTTGCTGGCGAAGCCCGACGGGTTCTCCGCGGCCAGCGCCGTGGTGTTCATCGTTTTGTACGCCTGCTTGATCGCCGGGGGCACCTTGTGCGTGTCGAAACGCATCGCCAGCAGCACCATCCGGCCGAAGTTGTTCTTCTCGAAACTGAACTGGGTGTCGAACAGGTGTTCGCCGGTGACCCAACCGACCTCGACCTCGTTGGGGGCGCCGATCTCGGTCTCGCGGAAGCGGTGCTCTTTGAGGGTGTCGAGCAGGTTGTCGTCGCAGACGGCCGGGCCCTCGCCCGAGTACTGGAAACGCGTGTACGTGATGCGGCCGGACTGGAATGCCATGCGGTGATCTTTCTCGCCGATACGCGGTGCGGGGTGGTGGTTTCGAGTCAGGCAATATACGCCCTCGGCTTTGCAGTAGCCACGGCAGACCTGTCGATAATTCTCCATAAGTGACAGCCTCTCCGGGCCCGAATTGGAGCAAACATGAACTTCCCCGACTGGTACCAGCAGGCCATCATGCAGACCGCCCGCGTCGGCGAGCTCGACGTGTTTTTCGCCTTCGGCTGCCAGAAGTCCGGCACCACCTGGCTCGAGCACCTGCTCGACGGCCACCCGCAACTGGCCTGCGCCGGCGAGGGTCACATCGGCGACCTGTTGGCGAACCTGCTGCAACAGGCCGCCAACGCCTACAACGCTAAAGACATGGCCAACTGGAAGCTCGACGAGCAAGACCTGTTAAGCCTGATGCGCCTGGCCGGCGACCGCCTCCTGCACCGCTACCTCCAGCGTCGCGACAAGCCCGGCCTCAAAGCCGTGGGCGACAAGTCGCCGGAGTACGCGCTGACCATGCCCGTGCTGGATCGGCTGTACCCGAACGCCAAGTACATCCACATCATCCGCGACGGGCGCGACGCGTGCGTGTCGGGCTGGGCGCACCTCAAGCGTGCGGGCCAGCAGTCGCAGTTCGAACGGTTCGAAGACTACGCCGAGTACTTCGCGCAGCACCACTGGGTGCGTTACATCGTTACCGCGCAGGAGATGGGCGCGCAGCTCGGCGACCGCTACATCGAGGCACGCTACGAATCGCTCAAGGCCGACCCCGAGCCGAAGGTCGAACACCTGCTGGCGTTTCTGGGTGTCGACTGCGACGAGCAATCGGTCGCGGCGTGCCTGGAATGGGGCTCGTTCCAACGCCTGTCCGGCGGCCGCGCACCGGGCGAAGAAGACACCCAATCCCACTTCCGCAAGGGCATCGTCGGCGACTGGCACAACCACTTCAGCGCCGAAGCGATCGAACGCTTCGAGCACCACGCGGGCCCCGCACTCGACGCGCTGGGTTACCCCCGCGGCGACACGGCCGAGGCCGTGGCGTAATCAATCATCTTACGGATCGATCAGTTCGGATACGTTGGCATGTATAATCGCACGATATGCTCTATCCATGGGATCAACAATTAACCGATAGCCAGCGGAAAGACATCGCAGAGTTGGCCTGTCGGTTTGATATAGGCTGGATCGAACACAAGCACTTCATCGAGTGGGCTGATCGTCAGATAGCAGGGTCTGACGAGCCTTGCATGGCAATTATTGATCTGGCCATCTCACAACCCCCACCCAACAGCATTGAACGGCTGCTCTTTCGCGACTGGATTGGATCGATGTATTGCTCAGACGATTACGTGGTTGGTGTTCGGAGAACGTTTTTGAGGCTAAGGGCAGCCGTTGAATCAGGTTCGATCTCCGTTGGGCAAGCCATTGCTGATGGACTCGATCTTGCGTTTGGTGTTGGCTATGAATCGCAGATATACGCGCATTTCAGCAATCTCGATGTGGACCGCGAGGTGTGCCATGACCATGGTGACAAACCAGATCATCTCAAGTCTCTAAACGCATGCACGATCGAAGCACTCCAGAACTTTGGTGATGGCACTTGGGATTTCTAGAAATGATCTGGCTCACAGCGCCGCGAGGCGTTGGGCCTTGTCCTGCTCGATCAGGGCGTGGACCATTGCGTCGAGTTCGCCGGCGAGTATCGGTTGCAGGTTGAAGCTGCCCGCCGACGAGCCGAGGCGGTGGTCGACGGCGAGGTTGTCCTTGTAGCGGTAGGTGCGGATGCGTTCGCCGCGCTGGCCGGTGCCGATCATGGCGCTGCGTGACTCGGCGCGCTCGGCGTCGGCTTGTTTCTTGAAGTGCTCGTACACCCGCGCCCACAGGAGCTGCCAGGCCTTCTCGCGGTTCTGGTGCTGGCTCTTGGTGTCCTGCATGCGGACCTCGATGCCGGTGGGGGTGTGCTTCATCTTCACGGCGGTGGCGACCTTGTTGACGTTCTGCCCGCCGGGGCCCTGGGCGGTGGTGATGTCGATCTCCACGTCGTCCTCGTTGATCTGAACGTCCACGGTCTCCGGCTCGGCGAGCACGGCCACGGTCGCGGTCGAGGTGTGAATCCGGCCCTGCGACTCGGTCGCGGGCACGCGCTTCACGCAGTGGGTGCCGCCCTCGTAGCCGAGGTGTTGCCAGACATTCTCGCCCTTGACGGAGACGACGGCGGACTTGAAGCCGCCTAAGTCGGCGGGGCTGGCGTCCATCACGTCCCACTTCCAGCCGTGGGCCTGGGCGTAACGCTGGTACATCTCCAGCAGGTCGCCGACCCAGATGCCCGCCTCGTCGCCGCCGACGCCGGCGCGGAGTTCGAGGATCACCGCGCCGATCGCGCGGTCGTCGGAGGTGACCAGGTCGCCTTTGATCTGCTCGATCAGCTCGGCGGCGCGCGCCTCGACCTGCGGCAGCTCGTCTTTGGCCATGGCGGCCATGTCCGCGTCGTCGTCGCCGAGCATGGCGCGCAGGTCCTCGGCCTCGGCCAACGCCGCCCGGTAAGCGGTGTACTGTTTGACGATCGGCTCGATCGCCGCCCGCTTCGTGCTCAGCGCGATCATACGATCCGGGTTCGACGCGACGGCCGGGTCGGCCAGGTCGACATCGATCCGCCGGAGCTGGTTGGCCAGTTCGTCGAGTTTGGAGATGAGGGCGGTCATTGAGTCTTGAGTCCTGAGTCTTGAGTCTTGAGGTGGGGAGCCTTGTGCTCAAGACTCATCCCTCAAGACTCTCACGCCATGTAAAAACCGCGAGCGCGTGTGCGCTCACGGTTTGTGATATTTCGCGTACGGTTGCTACTTCTTGCCGAAGTAGTTGCCGCCGAAGCGCTTCTGGAACTTCTCCACGCGGCCCGCGGCGTCGACAAACTTCTGCTTGCCCGTGAAGAACGGGTGGCATTGCGAGCAGATGTCCAGGTGCAGTTCCTCGCCGGCGGTGGTGTGCGTGGTGAACGCGGCCCCGCAGGCGCAGGTGACCTTGGTTTCGGCGTACTTGGGATGGATCTTGGCCTTCATGGCGCACCTTTCCTCGTCAAATCGAGCCCAATATATTAGCGACCGGTTGCCGGAGGGCAAGGGGAGGGGGGATGACCAGTGCTCAATCCCCAAATCCCAATAACCAATTCCCAATCAATGACCAATGACCGAATGCTCAACGGGCCCGCCGGAATTGGGATTTGGGCCTTGAGTATTGGGATTTGATTGGGAATTGGTTGTTGAGAATTGGTCATTCCACCGCCGCGGAGCGGTGGCGTTACGCGACCATCGATTCGATGTCGTGGGTCGACACCCAGTGGCCGGGCCGGCCGGGCACCTCGACGAGGTCGGGGCGGTCGAGCAGGTCGGCCCGTTCGAAATACGTCACGCCGGCCTCGGCTTCGGCGGGCACGTCGTGGGCGGTCTGGTCGGTCTCGCTGGACAACTGGTACTTGGGGTTGTCGTAGACGATCGGGCTGGGCACATCGCCCAGCAGCATGATCCGCTCCTGTTTGCCGGCCGGGTCGGGCGTGGGCACCGCGCTCATCAGCGCCTTGGTGTACGGGTGCAGGGGGTTGTTGTACAGCTCGTCGCGGTCGGCGAGCTCGACGATCCGCCCGAGGTACATCACGGCCACGCGGTCGCAGAAGTGCTCGACCACGGCGAGGTTGTGCGCGATGAACAGGTACGACAGGCCGAACTCTTCTTGGAGGTCGTTGAGCAGGTTGAGCACCTGGCTCTGGATCGACACGTCGAGCGCGGAGACCGGCTCGTCGCACACGATGAAGTCGGGGTTGAGGCCGAGGGCGCGGGCGATGCCGATGCGTTGGCGTTGGCCGCCGGAGAACTCGTGCGGGTAGCGGTTGGCGTAGTCGGCGGAGAGGCCGACGCGTTTGAGCAGGGAGGCGACGCGGTCGGCGAGTTCGGCGCCCTTGGCGATGCCGTGCACCTGCATCGGTTCGCCGATGATGCGCCCGACGGTCATGCGCGGGTTCAGCGAGCCGACGGGGTCCTGGAAGATGATCTGCATCCGGCGGCGCATCTGCTTCATCTCGGCGGCGGAGAGGCCGAACACGTCATGGCCGTCGAAGGTGACGTAGCCGGACGTGGCGGGGATGAGCCGGAGGATGGTGCGGCCGATGGTGGTCTTGCCGCAGCCGGACTCGCCGACGAGCCCGAGGGTTTCGCCGCGGCTGAGTTCGAAGCTGACGCCGTCGACGGCCTTGACTTGTCCGACGGTGTGCTTGAACACGCCGCGCTTCACGGGGAAGTGGGTGACGAGGTTGTCGACTTTCAACAGCGGGCCGGCGTTGGCGGGTGGGTCGGTCATGGTGGCATGATAACGGTCGCGGCGGACCGAGGGAAAGCGCGGCGGGTCAGCGGTAGCTCTGGCGCTTGTCGGCCTCGCGGCGGGCGATCCGCTTGACCTTGTCGGCCGCGTCGCTGATCACGGTGTAGATGTCGGCCCCGCGCTCCTCGACGACGAACGGCTCCAAGCCCGCCAGCCGCACCTCCATGGTGCAGCGTTTGTCGTCGTGGGCGTCGCGCTTCTGCTTGTCGTCGCGGAGGTGCACCTCGACGCGCGTCACCTGCTCGCCGAGGTTGCTGAGGGCCCGCTCGACCTGCTCGTGGATGTGTTGCTCGATGGTGTCTGAGCCCTGGATGTCGCCGTAGTTGATCTGGATCAGCATCGGGTGCCCCTTCTGATACGTGAGTCGGCCGGGAAATGGTATACCACGCGGGGGCCGGTTTCACCCGGTCGGGACGAAAACCGGCGGGCGATGTGCTAAGATTCTTCCCCGCAAAGGATCCAACGATATGAACGCCAAACTGAACAAGTATTCCTCCCGCATCACCCAGCCCGCCAGCCAGGGCGCCAGCCAGGCCATGCTCTTCGCCACGGGCATGACCGAGGCGGACATGGACAAGCCGCAGGTCGGCATCGCCAGCTGCTGGTACGAGGGCAACCCGTGCAACATGCACCTCAACGACCTGGCGGCCGAAGTTCACGCGGGCGTCACCTCGGCGGACATGATCGGCATGCGGTTCAACACCATCGGCGTCTCCGACGGCATCGCCATGGGCACCGACGGCATGTCGTTCAGCCTGCAATCGCGCGACCTGATCGCCGACTCGATCGAGACGGTCATGGGCGCCCAGTGGTACGACGCGCTGGTGGCGCTGCCGGGTTGCGATAAGAACATGCCCGGCACCGTGATCGCCATGGGCCGGCTCAACCGCCCGAGCATCATGGTCTACGGCGGCACCATCAAGCCCGGCTGCACCGAAGTGCAGGGCGAGGAGCGTGTGCTCGACGTGGTCAGCGCCTTTCAGAGCTACGGCGAGTCGCTGGCGCAGAAGATCACCGAGGACGAACGCCGGGCGATCATCGCCAACAGCTGCCCCGGCGCCGGCGCGTGCGGCGGGATGTACACCGCCAACACCATGGCCTCGGCGATCGAGGCGCTGGGCATGTCGCTGCCGTATTCGTCGTCGACGCCCGCCGAGGACGGCGGCAAGCACGACGAGTGCCGGCGGGCCGGCGCACAGGTGCGCAAGCTGCTCGAGATGGACCTCAAGCCGCGCGACGTCATGACCCGCCCGGCCTTCGAGAACGCCATGGTGCTCGCCATGGCCATGGGCGGCTCGACGAACCTAGTGCTGCACCTGATCGCGATGGCCCGCTCGGTCGACGTCGAGCTGGGCATCGATGACTTTTACAACGTCCAGCAGCGCATCCCGCTATTGGCCGACCTCAAGCCGAGCGGCAAGTACGTCATGGAAGACGTGCACAAGATCGGCGGCGTGCCCGCGATCATGAAGTACCTGCTCGCCGAGGGCCTGATCGACGGCGATTGCATCACCTGCACCGGCAAGACGCTCGCCGAGAACCTCGCCGCCGTGCCCGAGCTGCCCGCCGACCAGCAGATCATCGCGCCCGTCGAAGCGCCGTTGAAGGCGACCGGGCATATTTCGATTTTGCGCGGCAACCTCGCGCCCGACGGCGCGGTCGGCAAGATCACCGGCAAGCAGGGCCTGGCCTTCACCGGCCCGGCGCGCGTCTACGACTGCGAAGAGGACATGCTCAAGGGCCTGGAGGACGGCCAGATCGCCGGCGGCGACGTGATCGTGATCCGCTACGAGGGGCCCACCGGCGGGCCGGGCATGCCCGAGATGCTCACGCCCACCAGCGCGCTGGCCGGCGCGGGTTTCATCGACGACGTGGCGCTGATCACCGACGGGCGGTTCAGCGGCGGCAGCCACGGGTTCATCATCGGCCACGTCTGCCCCGAAGCGCAGGAGGGCGGCCCGATCGCGCTGGTGCAAGACGGCGACGTGATCACCATCGACGACAACACCGGCGAGATCAAGATGGACGTCAGCGAAGACGAACTCGCCAAGCGGCAAGCCGCGTGGGTCAAGCCGGCTTACAAGGCCAACCGCGGCACGCTGTGGAAGTTCATCAAGAACGCCAAGCCCGCCAGCGAAGGGTGCGTGACCGACGAGTGATGCTCGCCACTTACCACAACCACACCGGCTACTCCGACGGCAAGGGCGCGGTCGACGACCTGATCGCCTCGGCGCGCAAGCTCGGTGTGGGTGAGCTGGGCATCTCCGACCACTACACGCTGTTTCCCACCGGGCGTGTGATCGAGTGGTCGATGAAACTGGACCGGCTCGACGAGTACGTCGCCGAGATCACCGCGGCCAAGGAAGCGACCGAAGACGTCGCGGTCCGCCTCGGCCTCGAGGTCGACTGGTTCCCCGGCTGCGCCGACGCAATCCGCGCGGCCCTCGGCGACCACCCCTACGACTACCTAATCGGCTCGGTGCACTTCGTCGACGAGTTCCCGATCGATTCGTACGCGGAAGACTGGCAACGCCTCAGCGTCGACGAACGCGACGACATGCACGAGGGTTACTGGCGGCGCATCATCTCGCTGGCCGAGTCGGACCTGTTCGACATCGTCGGCCACGTCGACCTGACCAAGAAGTTTGGTTTCTACCCGCGGCGCGACCTGACGGCGTTGGTCGGCGAAGCGCTCGAGGCCATCGCCGACACCCGGCTGATCGTCGAGCTGAACACCAACGGCTGGCACAAGCCCTGCGACGACGCGTACCCGACGGTCGACATCCTCCGGGGCTGCAAGCGGCGGGGCGTGCCGGTCACGCTCTCGTCCGACGCCCACGACCCGGCCCACCTCGTGCGCGACTTCGACCGCGGCACGCAACGGTTGCTCGAAGCTGGCCACAAGGCCGTCGCCCGCTTCGCCGAGCGCCAGGTGCGGTTCGACCCGCTGACCTGATTTAACTTGACTTGTGGCTGTCGTCGATCGCCTGCGTTTGCTTGACGGCGGACCAGGCGTCGAGGATCAGCTCGCTGAGCATCGGGTGCAGCGCATCGTCGCCAAACGCTTGACGCAGGTCGGCGGTGTGGCGTTCGATGCCCACGCGGGCGCGGTCGATGCCCAGGGCCCGCTCGTCGGCGGGCAGCTCGTCGGCGTGGCGCAGGGCCATGGCGATCGCCTGCAGGCCGATGATCGCGGGCACGGACCGCTTCCACGCCCGGCCGTCGGCGTCGTCGGGCAGGGCCACGGCCGACTGGGCGAACTCGACCCACCGGCCCAGCAGCACCGCCCACGTCAGCCTTGATGCGTCGGTTTCACTCATCGCCCACAGTGTAGCGTTGGCGTGGCCATGGCGGGGCGGTATCATCGTGGCGTGGGTGAACAAAAGGAAAAACCGATGGCCAGCAAGTCCGGGTCGACGACCGTCCGTGGGATCGATTACGCCAGCACCTTCCGCTTCACGGAGATCTTCCGCGCCTTCCGCATCGCTACCCAGCCGGGCAAGCTGGCGCTGGGGCTGATGTACGTGGTGGTGATCTTCGTCGCGTCGCTGGTGCTCGACGGCCTGATGGGCGGGGCGAGCGTGCGGCCGGGCGAGTTCGAGCTGTACACCCAGGCCGATGGCGGCGAGCAGTTCGACGCCAAGCTGGAAGACAAGGCCGAGCGCTCGCGCTCGCAGCTCGAGTCGCTGATGATGCGCCGGCTGAGCATCAAGCGCAGCGAGGCCGAGAAGAAACTCGAAGGCGATCGGCCCTGGTCGGCCGCCCGCGACGGGATCAACACTTATTGGAACGAACGCGTCGGCCAATACAAGAAGGCTCAGCAGGACAAGGGCGCCAAGCCCGACCCCGACGTCGTCGAGACGCTCGAAAAAGCCCGCCGGGACGACCTGGCCAGGGTCAAGGCGCTGACGCCCACCGGCATCTTCTCGCAGGTGTTGGAGATCAAGATCAACGCGTTCGCGCGCCTCGTGACCGCGGTGTCCGAGAAGAACATCGGCTGGGAGCAGTTCAACCCGGCCAACAAGCTGGAAGGCGCCGCGTTCACCACGCCGGACAGGCAGAAGCCGACCGTCATCGGCTCGCTGCGCACGGTGGTGTACGAGCTGCCGGCGTGGCTTTGGCACGCGCACAAGACGTTCATGATCATCTGGATGATCGTGTTCCTCGCGGTGTGGGCGTTGTTCGGCGGGGCGCTGAGCCGGATGGCCGTGGTCGAGGCGGCGACGGACGAGCGCGAGTCGGCGGTTGGCGCGTTTGGCTTCGCGCGCCGGCGGTGGTTGCAGTACGTGCTGGCGCCGGTGATCCCGCCGATCATCGTGTCGCTGTTCGCGCTGGGGCTGGCGGCGGTGGGGCTGCTGTTCCACGTGCCGGCGCTGGACGTGATCGCGAGCGTGCTGTTCGCGCTGGCGGTGCCGATCGGGTTCGTGATGGCGTTCTTCCTGGTCCTGTGGGTCGGCGGCGTGCATTTGATGTACCCGGCGATCAGCGCCGAGGGCACCGACGCGTTCGATGCGCTTTCCCGCAGCTACAGCTACGTGCTCAACCGCCCGTGGCGGTTCGTCTTCTACTCGCTGGTCGCGCTGGTGTACGGCACGGTCACGTACCTGTTCGTCGGGCTGTTCGTGTTCCTCGCGCTGTACCTGGTGCAGGGCGCCACGTCGCTGTGGACCGGCACGTTCGACAAGATCATGCCCGAGCCGCGCCTGGGCCACCTCGGCTACGACGCGGCGTACGACGAGCTGTCGGCCACGGGCAAGCTCGCCGCGGTCATCGTGCGGGTCTGGGTCTACCTGGCCATCGGCCTGGTCGCGGCCTACGCGGTCAGCTTCTACTTCTCGGCCTACGGCACGATCTACCTGCTGCTGCGCCGGCGCTGCGACGGCGTGAGCACGGGCGAGGTCTACACCGAAACCGCCTCTGCCCCCGCGCCGGCGCCCGGCGACAAGCTCGAGCCCGGTGAAGGCCAGGCCGACGCCGTCGAACCCTCCCCGCTCAGCGAGGCCGACGCCGAGTAAAGCCGCCCGCACCGCCGCCGCCCCACCCGCGGCGCGATCCGCTACAATGCCCGCCTTGATTTTGATCGAAGAAAGGGCTCAATCATGAGCGTGACCCGACACGTCATCGCCGCGCTGGTCCAAAACGAACCCGGTGTGCTCGCGCACGTCGCGGGCATGTTCGCCGCACGCGGGTTCAACATCGACTCCCTCGTGGTCGGCCGGACCGAGAGCAACAAGCTCAGCCGCATGACCATCGTGCTCACCGGCGACGACGCCGTGCTCGAGCAGGTCCGCAAGCAGCTGGCCAAGATCGTCGAGGTGGTCAAGGTCGTCGACTACTCCGGCACCGATTACGTCGAGCGCGACCTGTTGCTGGTCCGCCTCAACGCCGGCGCCGACAAGCGCAACGACGTGATCCAGCTGGCGCAGATGTTCCGCGGCAAGGTGGTGGACGTGGGCCACGGCGAGCTGATGATCGAGCTGTCGGGCACGGAGGACAAGCTCGAATCGTTCATCGAGCTCGCCCAGCCGCACGGCATCGTCGAGGTCGCGCGGACGGGCGTGATCGCCATGCCGCGCAGCGAGAAGACGCCCGGCAAGACCCCCGTCGCCCGCCGCGTCCGCGCGACGGCCGGCCCCGACGAGACCGACGACGCCGGCCCCGCCATCGACCCCGGCGACCTGCCGCCGGGTTGAGTGAGGAATGGAAACAACCGATAGTTTGCCTTAACCGCGGAGAGCGCGGAGACCGCCGAGCGACGCGGAGGTTGGGATTTTAAAGAACCTCTGCGTCTCTGCGCGGCTTTGCGACCTTCGCGGTTTAACCACATAGGAAACGATCACATGACCTCGCCATACACGATTGCCCACGTCACTCACGAAGCCGTCGAAAAGCTCGGCGGCATCGGCACCGTGCTCGAAGGGCTCATGACCAGCCCCGTCTACAAGGAACACGTGCAGCGTTCGATCCTCATCGGGCCGTGCCAGACGCACGTCGCTGTCGACCCGGCCAAGCGGCTCGGGCCCGAGGGCACCGTGCTCTACTCGAGCGTCGATCAGATCGACACGCTCGGCCTCGGCCGCAAGCTTCGCCCGATCGAGTGGGCCTTCAACACACCCATCGTCTACGGCAAACGCACCTTCGACATCCCCGGCGACAAACGCTCGGGTGAGGCCGACGTGCTGATGATCGATATCTTCAACATCAACCACGACCGGCTGGCGCTATTCAAGTTCCGCCTCAACGAGCGGTTCGGCCTCGACTCCGGCAAGTACGACGACGAGTGGGGCTACGAGGAATACATCCGCCTGGCCGAGCCGGCGTTCTACGCGCTCAACGCGCTGCTCGCCGACGACGAGAAGCCCTGCGTCGTGCTCAGCCACGAGTTCATGGGCATGGGCGCCGCGCTCAAGTGCCTGCTCGACGGCGGCGACGACTTCCGCACCATCTTCCATGCCCACGAGTGCGCCACCGCCCGCCACCTCGTCGAGCACCACGACGGCCACGACACGATGTTCTACAACGTGCTCCGCCAGGCACGCAGCGGCAAGAGAAAGCAATACGTCGAGGACGTGTTCGGCGACCTGTCGGGCGTCTTCCGCCACCAGCTGATCTCGTTGTCGCACTGCTGCGACGCGGTCATGGCCGTGGGCGATTACACCGCCGACGAGATGCACTTCCTCGGCCGACACTTCGACCACCACGACATCGAGCTGGTCTACAACGGCGTGCCCGCGGCGAAGGTCACGCAAAAAGCCCGCAAGGCCGCCCGCAAGATGCTCGTCGACTACAGCAAGAAACTCGTCGGCTACGAGCCCGACGTGCTCATGACCCACGTGACCCGCCCGGTCATCTCCAAGGGCATGTGGCGCGACATCCAGGTCTGCCAAAACCTCGACCGCCACTTCGAGCAAGAGGGCCTCAAGGGCGTGCTCTACATCCTCACCAGCGCCGGCGGCACGCGCCGGCCGCAGGACGTGAAGCACATGGAAAAAGAGTACGGCTGGCCCCGCGACCACCGCTCCGGCTACCCCGACCTCGTCGGCCCCGAGGAAGACCTGTGGAAGATGATCCACGCCTTCAACGCCAACCACGAGAACGTGCAGGTGATCTTAGTCAACCAGTTCGGCTGGTCGCGCGAGCGCATCGGCAAACGCTGCCCCAAGGACATGGACATCGCCGACTTCCGCTGGGCGACCGACGTCGAGTTCGGCATGGCCACTTACGAGCCGTTCGGCATCAGCCCGCTCGAACCGCTCGGCAGCGGCGCGGTCTGCGTGATCTCCAACGTCTGCGGTTGCGAGGGCTTCGTCGAGTACGTCACCAAGGGCAAGCCCATCGACAACGTGCTCGTCGCCGACTACACCAACCTCGACAAGAAGCGCAGCATCGACTCGCTGCTCGGCATGACCCGCGACGAGCGCGACGCGATCGAGCAGGTCGAGTCCGCCCGCATCGCCGACGAGCTGATGCAGCGCATCCCGCTGACCGACGACGCCCGCAAGGCCCTGCTCAAAAGCGGCCAGGAGCTGGTCACGAAGATGGGCTGGGACCAGGTCGTCGAGAACAAGCTGCTGCACGTGCT
The DNA here is from genome assembly GCA_028282805.1 of Phycisphaeraceae bacterium. Taxonomy (GTDB): domain Bacteria; phylum Planctomycetota; class Phycisphaerae; order Phycisphaerales; family Zrk34; genus JANQHD01. Next base: position 88,921 of record JANQHD010000028.1, read on the forward strand.
CGACCGAATCGTGAACAACAACGACGATTAGTCCGCCGGCGTCGTCGTCGGTTGGTCTTCTTCCGTACCAATCGTCTCCAACCCCACCACGGGCCCGGTGCCGTGCGCCAACAGCGCCACGGCCCGGTCGTCGGGGTGGGCAATGACGATCTGCGGGCCCCACTGAAACACGATCCGCCGATCCGGCAACGCGGTCGCATCGCACGCGAACCACGAAACAAAAGGCGTTTCAACCGCGTACCGCACCCTGTTTTCGGGCTTGTCGCCGTCGACAAACAGCCCGTACAGGGACCACGGCCCCGTCGTGACCTGAAGGTCGCAGGGTGGGATGACGGCGCTCGTGCCATACGCGAGGTAGTTGCGAGGTTGGAACTGCCCATCGCGGATGTCGCCCGGGTGCGCCGCGGCGATCGGTGCGAAGTTCTTTGTGATCGTGGTCAACACGGGTTTGGCGACATGGTCTTTGAAGAGCACCAGGTCGTACGCGCCGTCTTGATTCGGTGCGACCGCCAACCGCGTTCTTGCCAGGCTCACGTCTAATTCTCGGTAAAGCTGTTTTTTTGAGCCGTCGAGCGAGACGCGGTGGATGTGGCCGTCGTGGTAATCGAGGTAATACACCCAGCCGGTCGCCGGCCCCGTGATCTCGCTTGGTTTAACGACCGCGATCTCGTCGAGCGTGTTCATGCTGACCGCGTTGTACCACCACGCGATCGGCGTGTAGGTGATGGCGTGGATGAGCAAGCACGCCGCGACGCTCCGGGTCCAGCGGTTCGGCGTCCGCCAGAGCAAGCCCAGCACGAACGGCCATTCGACGATCAGCGTGATCGCAAACGCCAGCGCGATCGCGGTGACCCCGAGCAGCGGGAGCATATGGTTGACGTTGCTCAGGTCAACGACCAGGCTCGACGATTCAACGTGGTACTGCGGGTCGGCCATGAACGGCACGCCGAGTTCACGCGCGTGCGAGTAGAGCTTGATATAGCCGAAAAACGCCGAGACGTAATTGGCGACGATCATGACGACAACGGCGATGATCGCGCTCCGCCAGTTCTTGCGCATGAAGCAGAACAGCATGGCGCCTTCGATCAACCCGATGAAGAAGTTGCCAAACATCAGGTGAAGGATCGGCGACCTCATCAGGGCGGTGCCCGTGTTGGCGTGCGCCGATCCTGTGATCACCAGCAGCGCGGCAACGCCGACGCCGCAGAGCAGCGGGGTGCGTTTCGGCTTGAGCTGTTCCCCAGTCATGACGTAAACGATACCCCAACGCTCGCAGATCCGCGAGCGGTTTCGTGTTGACCTGCGGCGCGGTTGCTCGGACACTATGGGCATGTCCGACCGGGATAATCTCGAACGCCTGCTGACCGCGCGGCACCCGTGCATCTCGATCGTGTCCAACGAAGAGGCGTACGTGCTCGACGTGCTGTACCGGCTGGCGATCGACCAGGGCCGGGAGGTGCGCGAGTGGTCGGCGAGCCGGGGCCTGACGCTCGGGCCGCTCACGCACGGCGAGCGGGTGGCCGACACCGAGAACCCCGCGGCGGCGATGTTCTACCACCTCAAGCACGACGCGTCGTGTTTTCTCGTGTTGCTCGACCTGGCGCCGCACCTCGGCGATGCGAAGGTGGTTCGCATGCTGCGCGACGCCGTGGAACGCGCCCGGCAGATCCGTGGCCACGTGATCCTCATCGACCACGAGGAGCCCCCGGCCAAGATCGTCGAGCCGATCGCCACGCGCTTTGAGGTCTCGCTGCCCGACGAGTCCGAGTTGGCCGAGCTGGTGCGCGACACGATCCAGCGTGAACACCGCCAGGAGCGCGTCAACGCCAAGGTGTCACGCGAGGGGTTGGCGACGATCGTGCGGACGCTGCGTGGCTTGTCGCGCCGGCAGGCCGAGCAGATCATCGTCGACACCGTCGCCGAGGACCGCCGGCTCGACGAGCGCGACATCAGCCGTATCCTCGCGCGCAAGCGGCAGATCATCCACCGCGACGGGTTGCTCCAATACGTCGAGAGCCCGGCGGACCTGTCGGAGATCGCCGGGTTCCACCGGTTCAAGCAGTGGCTCGAGATGCGGCGCGAGACGCTCAGCGCCAAGGCGATCAAGTTCGGCCTGCGCCCGCCGCGCGGCGTGTTGATGCTCGGCGTGCCCGGCGCGGGTAAGTCGCTGTGCGCCAGGGCCGTGGCGACCGCGTGGCACCGGCCGCTGCTGCGGTTGGACCCGGGCGTGCTCTACGACCGCTACATCGGCGAGTCGGAGCGCCGGCTGCGCGAGGCGTTGCAGCAGGCCGAGGCGATGAGCCCGATCGTGTTGTGGGTCGACGAGATCGAAAAGGGCTTTGCCTCCGCCGCGGCGCACAACGTCGACGGCGGCCTGTCGCAGCGCATGTTTGGTTCGCTGCTGACGTGGATGCAGGACCACCACGCGCCCGTGTTCATGTTCGCCACGGCCAACAACATCGAGGCGCTGCCCCCGGAGCTGCTGCGCAAGGGCCGGTTCGACGAGATATTTTTCGTGGACATGCCGACGCCGGAGATACGCAAGCGCGTCTTCGAGGTGCACTTGGCCAAGCGCGGACGCGACGCGAGTAAGTTCGACCTGGCGACGCTGGTCGCGGCGTCGGACGGCTTTACCGGGGCCGAGATCGAACAGGCGATCATCTCCGCGCTGCACGAGGCGTTCGCGACGGGCACGGACGTGAACACCGAGCTGATCGCCGGAGCGCTCGAGCACTCGCCGCCGCTGTCGGTGACGATGGGCGAAGAGATCGCACAGCTGCGCTCGTGGGCCGCCGAACGCTGCGTGCCGGTCGATTGACCTATTCCGGCTGCGTGATCTGGAACTGCGACTCGTACTTCTTGCGGTTCTGCTTCGACCAGTAAACCGAGGTCATGAACACCGGCTGCTTCTGAAAGGTCAGCTCCCAGTCGTTGAGCTTGCGCATGAGCTTCGTCACCAGTTGCGGGTGTTCGGCGGCGAGGTCGTGGCGTTCGCTGACGTCCTCGGCGAGGTTGAACAGCTGCGGCGGGCGGTGGGGCAGGCGGAGCAGCTTCCAGTCGCCGTCGCGGATCGCTGCGTTCTTCAGCGCCGCGCGCCAGTAGAGCGTGTCGTGCGGGCGGGCCTCGCCCTTCTCGCCGCGCAGGTACGGCAGCAGGTCCACGCCGTCGTAGGTCTTCTTCGGGTTCAACGTCGATTCGGCGTCGACGCCCGCGGCGGCGAGGAACGTGGGCAGCAGGTCCAGCGCGATGAACGGCTGGTCGTACGTCTTGCCCGCGGGCAGGCGCTTGGGCCAGGTCACGATGTACGGCACGCGGATGCCGCCCTCGTGCAGCATGCCCTTCTGCCCCCACAGCGGCGCGTTGATCGACGCGTTCGACTGGCACGGCCCGCCGTTGTCGCTGAAGAACACGATCAGCGTGTTGTCGAACTGCCCGGTGTCTTTCAGGTGCTTGACGATCTTCGCGACGCTTTCGTCGAGGCAGTGTTGCATGGCGGCGTAGGTGCGGCGACGCTTGTCGGCGATGTGGGCGAACTTCGCCAGGTCCTCCTCCTTTGCTTGGAGCGGCGTGTGCGGCGTGTTGTACGACAGGTAACAGAACCACGGCTGCCCGGCGGGCGTGCGGTCGATGAAGTCCAGCGTTTCCTGCGTGAACCAGTCGGTCAGGTACGGCACGTCGATCTGTTTGACCCGGTCGTTGTTGCGCCACAGCTGGTTGTTGTCGGGCTTGGGGAAGTAGTTGTGGTTGCCCTTGAGCATGCCGAAGAAGTAATCGAACCCGCGCGCGTTGGGCAGGTGCCAGTCGGCGCTCTGGCCGAGGTGCCACTTGCCGATCAGGGCGGTGTGGTAGCCGGCGGCCCGCAGGTGGTCGCTGATCAGCTTCTCGTCGTGCGGGATGGCGAGGTACTCGGGGTTGACGTGCTCGGGGTGGGTCAGGTTGTGCTCGTAGCCGAAGCGGTTCTGGTACCGCCCGGTCAGGAGCCCGGCGCGCGAAGGCGAGCAGACCGCGCCGCTGACATAGCCCTGTGTGCACCGCACGCCCGCCCCGGCCAGCGCGTCGATGTGGGGCGTGGCGATCTGTTTGGAGCCGAAGCACGACAGGTCGCCGTAGCCCATGTCGTCGACGAGGATGACGAGGATGTTCGGCCGGGCGTCGGGCTCGGCGAAGCAGGCGGCGCAAACGAACAGCCCCGCGACGCCGAACGCGAGGGCCCGGATCGCTGACGGTCGGGGATGGGTTTTCATGGCGGTTATTCCGGCTGGGTCAGTTGATACTCACGATCATACTGCTTGGCGTGGGTCCGCATCCAGTTCATGCCGCTCATGAACAGCGGGGTGCTCTCGAATGAGGTCTCCCACGCGAACAGCTTGCCCATGAGCTCGCGGACCTTTTCGGGGTGTTGGCGTGCGAGGTCGTGCTGTTCGCCGACGTCGCTGGCGAGGTTGTAGAGCATCGGCGGCCGGTCGTGCATGCGGACCAGCTTCCAGTCGCCGTCGCGGATGCCGGCGGAGCGCATGATGATCCGCCAGTAGAGCGTGTCGTGCGGGCGGTGGTTGCCCATCTCGCCGCGCAGGTACGGCAGCAGGTCGACGCCGTCGAAGGGCTTTTTCTTGTTCTCGACCGCACGCCGGCTGATGCCCGCGGCCTCGAGGAACGTGGGCAGCAGGTCCAGCGCGATGAACGGCTGGTCGTACGTCTTGCCCGCCGGGAGCTTGCCGGGCCAGCAGAAGATGTACGGCACGCGCACCCCGCCCTCGAGCACCATCGACTTCTGCCCGTTCAGCGGCGCGTTGACCGAGGCGTTGGAGTAACACGGCCCGCCGTTGTCGCTGAAGAACACGATCAGCGTGTTCTCGTGCTCGCCGGTGTCCTTGAGGTGCTGGACGAGCCTGCCGACGTTGTAGTCGAGGCAGTGCTGCATCGCGGCGTAGATGCGGCGCTTGCGGTCCTTGATGTGCGCGAACTTGGCGATGTCTTCCTGCTTGGCCTGCAACGGCGTGTGCGGGGTGTCGTGCGAGAGGTACACGAACCACGGCTGTTCCTTGGGTGTGCGATCGATAAAGTCGATCGCTTCGGTCGTGTACCAGTCGGTGGTGTAGGGCTCGTCGATCTTCGTGACCGGCTCGCGGCCGCGGTAGATGTTCTTGTTCTCGACCTTGGGGAAGTGGCCGTGGCCGCCGTAGCGGCCGAAGTAGTAGTCGAAGCCGCGCGAGAGGGGGTGGTGCCACTCGGCGTCTTTGCCGCCGAGGTGCCACTTGCCGATGATCGCCGTGGCGTAGCCGGCGGCCTTGAGGTACTGCGGCATGAACTTCTCGTCGCGCGGCACGGCGACGAACTCACGGTTGACGTGCGCGGGGTAGGAGAGGTTGTGTTCGAAGCCGAAGCGTTCCTGGTATCGGCCCGTCATCAGCCCGGCGCGCGACGGGGCGCAGACCGCGCCGCTGACGTAACCCTGCGTGCAGCGGACACCGGAGCGGGCCAGCGCATCGATGTGGGGCGTGGGGATCTGCTTGGAGCCGAAGCAGGACAGGTCGCCGTAGCCCATGTCGTCGGCGAGGATGATGAGGATGTTGGGCTTGTCGGCCGCGCGGGTCTGGCATGGAAAAAACGCCGTGGCACAGACCGCCAGCAGGCACGCGGTGAGTCTGAAGATGCATTGAGTCGCCATCGGGGGCCTCCTTGTCGCATATGACGAAGCGCACCACGCCCGCGGTACAAGGATCGACCCCAAAAAACGTTACTCTTCCATGATCTCTTTGCTCTTGGCGTCGACGGACTCGGCGACCTGGGCCTCGTACTTCTTGGTCAGGTCGTTGATCTGGTCCTTGGCGTCCTTGGCCGCGTCCTCGGCGATGTGCAGGGTCTTGTCCTTCTCGGCCTGGTCGACGTGCTTGTTGGCGTCGCGGCGGGTGTTGCGGATGGCGACCTTGGCCTGCTCGCCCATCTGCTTGATCGAGCCGGCCAATTGCTTGCGGCGGTCGGTGCTCAGCGGCGGGACGTTGAGGCGGATCGCCTTGCCCTCGGTCATGGGGTTGAGCCCGAGGCCCGCGGCCTGGATGGCCTTGGAGATCTCGCCGACCACGCTCGGGTCGTGCGGCTTGATCATCAGCTGCGTCGGCTCGGGCACGGACACCTGCGCAAGCTGCCGCAGGTCGGTCTGCGAGCCGTAGTAATCGACCTTCACGTACTCGACCATCGCGGGGCTGGCCCGGCCCGTCCGCACGCCGCGCAACTCACCGCGGAGGTAGTTGACGGCCTTCTCCATGTGCTCTTCGCAGTCGAGTAGGATGTCGTCGAGATTCATGGGTGCGCTGCCTCCAAGAGTCTTGAGTCCTGAGTCTTGAGTCTTGAGTTCCGCACTCACACCTCAAGACTCAAGCCTCAAGCCTCCGCTGATACCACGGTCGCAACGCCGCCGCCCTTGACGACGTCCGCGATCTGCCCCGGCTGTTTCATGTTGAAGACGATGATGGGGATGTTGTGCGTGCGGCACATGTCGAACGCGGTCAGGTCCATGACCTGCAGGCCGCGGCGGATCGCCTCGTCGAACGTGAGCGTGTCGAACCGCTGGGCGTCGTCGTGCTCGACCGGGTCCTTGTCGTACACGCCGTCGACCTTGGTCGCCTTGAGCAGGGCGTCGGCGTTGACCTCCGCGGCGCGGAGCGACGCGGCGCTGTCGGTCGTGCAGAAGGGGTTGCCCGTACCGCCGACGAAGATGACCACGCGCCCTTTTTCCAGGTGCCGCAGCGCTCGGCCGCGGATGAACAACTCGGCGACCGACGAGACGTTGATCGCCGACAGCACGCGGGCGGGCTGGCCAAGCTGCTCGAGCGCTTCTTTCAGCGCCAGGCCGTTGATGACGGTGCCGAGCATGCCCATCTGGTCGGCGACGGCCTGGTCGATCTGGCCCTGCTTGGCGAGGGTGGCGCCGCGGATGATGTTGCCGCCGCCCACGACGATCGCGACCTCGCTGCCGGCCTTGGCGGCCAGGGCGATCTCGCGGGCGATCAGTTGCAACTCGTCGCCGTCGATGCCGAACCCGCCGGGCTTGCAGAACGCCTCGCCCGACAGCTTGATCAGCACACGACGGTATTTTGGCACTTCGTCAGACATCGGTCGCAGATTGTGACGTGTTCGCAGGCGATCGGCAAGTCCGCCCGCTCAAACCATCAGCGCCTCGAGCCGGCGGACCCGCTCGCCGATCGGCGGGTGCGTGGCGAAGACGCTGTTGAGGTTCTCGCGGCCGCGGGCGTTGAGGATGGGGTTGACGATGAACAGGTGGGCCGTCGCACGGTTGGCCACGGTCAACGGCTCGGTGTCGGCCGCGAGCTTGCGCAGCGCGTCGGCCAGGCCCTTGGGGTTGCGCGTCAGCTCGACCGCCCCGGCGTCGGCGAGGTACTCGCGCTGCCGGCTGACGGCGAACTGGATGAGCCGCGCCAGCAGCGGGGCCACGATCGCCAGCACGATCACGATCACCAGCACGATCAACACCGCCGCGCCGCCGCCCTTGCCGCCGCTGCGCGAGCGGCCGCGCCCGCCGTAACGCAGCGAGCGCCCGGCGACGTCGGCGGCCATCACGATCAGGCCCACCATCGTCGCCACCAGCATGGTCAGGCGGATGTCGTGGTGGCGGATGTGCGCCATCTCGTGCGCCATCACCCCCGCCAGCTCGTCGCGCGTCAGCCGTTGCCGCAGGCCCGTGGTGATGGCCACGGCGGCGTGCCGTGGGTCGCGCCCCGTGGCGAAGGCGTTGAGCGCCGCTTCGTGCATCACGAACACGCGCGGCATCGGCAAGCCCGCAGCGATCGACATCTCTTCGACCACGTTGAACAGCTGCGGGTCGTCGGCCTTCTGTATCTCGCGCGCACCGCTGAGCGCCAGCAGCGCCCGGCCGCCCGAAAAATAACTCCAGCAACCGGTCATCGACACGACGAACACACCCACCACGCACGCGAGCACCAAGCCCGGCAACGACACGCCGCCGTTGGCGTACAGCATGATCACCACGCCCACCGCGACGCACACCGCCACCGACAACGCGCCCATGCCCAGCACCAGCAGCGCGCTGTTGCGCTTGTTGCGGGCGATCAGGTCGTGGTACGTCAGGTCGGGCGGGTAGGCGGAAAACTTGTCGGCGTGGGCCGGTGCATCGGTCATCGTTTTAGAACTGCACCTGCGGCGCTTCGCGGACGGCCTCGTCGACCACCTCGAAGAACTCGCGCTGCTCGAAGTTGAACATGCCGGCGACGATGTTCGCGGGGAACTGCTGGCAGGCGGTGTTGTACCGGCTGACCACATCGTTGTAGTGCTGGCGCGCGAAGCCGATCTTGTTCTCCGTGCTCGTCAGCTCTTCCTGCAACTGCATGAAGTTCTCGTTGGCCTTGAGCTCGGGGTACGCCTCGGACAGGGCGAACAGCTTGCCGAGCGTGGCGGTGAGGAAGCTCTCGGCCTGGGCCTGCTCGCCGACCGAACCGGCGTCGATGGCCTGCTGGCGGGCGCGGATGACGCTTTCGAGCGTTTCTTTCTCGTGCGAGGCGTAGCCCTTGACCGTTTCCACGAGGTTGGGGATCAGGTCGTAGCGGCGTTTGAGTTGGACGTCGATCTGCGCCCAACCGTTCTCGCACTGCACGCGCTTGGCGACCAGGCCGTTGTAGATCGCGATCACGGCCAGCGCGATGACCAGCAGGATGACGACGAGGCCTCCGATGACGATGATGATGGGCAGCATGGGTAACCCCTTTATTTCAAGTTCGGCCGGGGGCCGGATTCCGGGTAGAGAATACCGTTTTTCGACCACCCACGTGTGCGCGGCGGCGGGCGGGCTCTGGCAGATTCGCGACGGACGCGCATCCGGTAAACTCAGACGTCTATGGACCAGATGCGTTTCATGAAACGTGCGATCGTTTTGGCCCGGCGCGGGCGGGGGGCCGTGGAGCCCAACCCGATGGTGGGGTGCGTGATCGTCAAAGGCGGGCGTGTGGTCGGCGCCGGCTGGCACCGCAAGTTCGGCGGGCCCCACGCCGAGGTCGACGCCCTGCGGGACGCGGGCCGATCGGCGAAGGGGGCGACGGCGTACGTGACGCTCGAGCCTTGCCGCCATTTCGGCAAAACCCCGCCGTGCGCCAAGGCGCTGGTTGAGGCGGGCGTCAAGCGCGTGGTCATCGGCGTGCGCGACCCGCACCCGACCTCGGGCGGGGGCGTGGCGGTGCTGCGCCGCGCGGGCGTCGAGGTCGAAGTCGGCTTGTGTGCCGAGCAGTGCGCCGAGCTGATTGCGCCTTTTGTCAAAGGCGTCGCGCACGGCCTGCCGTACGTTACGCTCAAGTGGGCGCAGACGCTCGACGGCGCGATCGCCACCGCCGCCGGTCACAGCCGGTGGATCAGCAACGAGCAAAGCCGGCAACACGTTCATCGCCTGCGCGGCGTGGCGGACGTGGTCATGGTCGGCATCGGTACCGCGCTGGCCGATGACCCATGGCTCACGGCGCGCGGCGTGCGCGTGCGGCGCGTGGCCCGGCGTGTCGTGGTCGACCCGGGCCTGCGGCTGCCGGGCAAGGCGAAACTGTTAGCGACATTGGACGAAGCGCCGCTCACGCTGGCGGTTTCGCGAAAGGTGCTGACGGAACGCGCGGCGAAAGCCGATCGATTACGCAAGGCAGGCGTGGAACTCGTGCCGCTGAGCGACAAGCGCGACCGCCACGGCCTGCTCCGACTCAAACCGTTGCTGGCCCACCTGCACAAGGCGCACCAGGCGACGAACGTGCTGGTCGAGGGCGGGGCGGGCCTGCACGGGGCGCTGGTCGCCCAGGGGCTGGCCGACGAGTTGCTGGCGTTTATCGGGCCGAAGCTGCTGGCCGACGGCCGGGGCCTGCCGGCTTTTGTGCTTCCGGCAGCGGCCAAGCCGATTGAGAAGATGGACAAAGCCCAATCGTTGGAAATGGTTGAGTGCAAGCGATTGGGTGGCGATCTGATGGTGCGTTATCGGGTGTCGTGACAGGGCTTTACGCGGCAACCGGGAACGCGCGATAAAAGCGGCGACCTCGTGCGAGGAGGCCGGGCCGGCCGGATTTTTTAAGTGGAAAATGAGTTTTTCGGCTTGCTTTCCCGCCCGGCCGTGACATACTGGGAGAGCGGTGCGTGTGCACCGAACGATTTGTGTGGTGAAGAGAAGAGAAGAGTCCCTTCCGGGATACCCTCATCACCCAAATCGACAACGGAGGTTTTGTATACGTGGTCACTTTTCACCACGTGGTGGGTCTGTGTGCTCGTAGGCACAGGGGCGCGCTGTAGGTGAAGTGGGGAAGAAGAAATGAGAGAGTTACGTACCAAGCTGTCGTTGACCCTGCTGGCGGTTGTGCTGGCCTTCTCGGCGAACACCGCTTCTGCCGGTTTGATGACCAACATCTGGGACCTCGACACTCAGGGCTCGGTCGACCTTGGCACCGTCATCGGCCAGGACCTGACCTTGCAGGTGGGCGACAAGCTGTTCTACCACGACACGTGGTTCTCGAACGCCCAAGCGCTCGGCGGTGTGATCCTGCCGACGCCCGCGGCCATCACCGTCAGCTCGTCGGTCAGCTTTGAGGGCTACTTCGGGTTGCAGTTCAACATCGTCGGCTTCCAGGCCAACGTTGGGCAGGCCGCGAACTTCAACCTTGAGTTCGACGTCTGGGTGCACCCGGACTTCCCGGATCGCTACATCAGCGACGTCCACATGGACCTGATTGGCGGCGGCGCCGCCGGCACGGGCAATGCCTCGATCACCGAGGCCGTGTCCGACGACCAAGGCAAGAACGTACTCGTTGACGACCTGGGTTTCGAGAAGACCACGCTCTTCGTCGTGGCCAACGACCAGGGCTTCGACCGCCGCCAGGACTGGGGCTACGTCGAACCGCTCCAGAAGCACATCTCGATCTTCAAGGACATCGGCATCACCGGTGGCACCGACGGCTCGGCCCACATCAGCGTCTTCACCCAGCACTTCAGCCAGATCCCCGAACCGGCTTCGCTGGCGCTGCTGGCGATGGGCGGCCTGGTCATCGTCCGCCGCCGCAAGGCCTGATACGAAAAGACATCGCCCACATTACGAATAGACCAGCCCCTCGGTCGCGCGACCGGGGGGTTGTTCTTTTGCCATGAAAACCTTGAAAACGCTCAGCGTTGGCGCACGAGTTGCTCGCTGGCGATGCCCAGTTCGCCCAGCGCCGGCTCGATCTCCGCGAGGAAGCGTTTGCCGTCGGCCGCGTAGCCCTTGGTCGGTTTCACGTCGGGCACGTGTTGTTGCCAGAACTTGTTGAATCGGCTCATGAGCAGCTCGCGCGTGTACTTGGCGGCCATCGACGCCAGCGCGACGGGCAGGTGACGCTGCTCGGAATCGACCTCGAAGCGGATCGTCATGCGGCGTTCGCCGTGGTGGACCGCGTACACGCTGGCCAGCGGCGACTCGTCGATCACGCGCACGTCGGCGCCATCGAACAGCAGGCGCAGCGGGTCGCCGTAGCGCGTGCGGCCGCCCTGGCGGTCGACGATGACGGTGGGATGGCGGGGGCCGAACTGTTGCCAGACGGCGTGCAGGTGGCCGGACACGAACGTCCAGGCGCACCGCGCCTTGCTGCGGGTGGCGGCGACCATGCGGTTGAAGCGGTCTTCGAAGATCACCGCCGCTCTCAGCTCGTGCAGCTTCACGCTCGCGGCGGTCATGACGATGTTGAGCTGGCTGCGCGCGATGGCGAGTTGGCCGGCGTCGTAGGTGGTCGGCAGGGCGGGGCCGCCGTGGTCGTCGAGGTACCACAGCTGGTCGGGCTGCCGGCTGTCGCCGTCGTAGGCCATGGCCGTGAGGTAGGCGTCGAGCGTGGCGGGGTCGGCGCCGGCGGTGTGCAGGAACGCGAGCACGCCGCGCTCGAGGTGCTTCAACCCCGACGCGGGCGTGTAGAGTTTTTTTGAATCGTTGACCGCGATGCGGTGTTGCTTGTCTCTGATCGAGTCGCACACCGCCTTGCCGAGTGTTTGCCACAGGTTCGGCGGATCATCGGCGGGGTCGGCGTCGGGCAGCACGAACACGCTCCGCGCGATCACCAGCGGGCCGAACATCGGCCCGTACCCCGCCTCGTCGATCCCCGCGTAGATCAGCATGGCCGGATTGTAACCGGTTGACCGCGAATCGCAGGGGAGCGTGGATGAACCCGGCCCTGCGGGCCGTCGCTAAACGACACCCTCATCTGACGCCTTGGTGGCTCGGTGGCTGGATGGCTGGATGGCTAATTACCTATTATGCCCCCATGGCCGCCACGAAGGGCAAGGTGCTGGTCGCCATGAGCGGCGGGGTGGATAGCTCCGTCGCCGCGGCGCTGTTGAAAGACGGCGGTTACGAAGTCGTCGGTTGTTTCATGCGCCTGGGCAGCCCCGGCGAGTCGTTGGCCGAGGGGTTAGCGGTGCCCAAGGAGACGTGCGACCCGTCGCTGGTGAAGATCGGCCACCAGGGCTGCTGCTCGATCAACGACGCGAAGGACGCGCAGCTTGTGGCCGCGAAGCTGGGTATCCCGTTTTACGTGCTCAACTTCAAGCGTGACTTCGGGCGGATCATCAACTACTTCGTCGACGAGTACAACGCCGGGCGGACGCCGAACCCGTGCGTGCGCTGCAACGACTGGCTGAAGTTCGGCAAGCTCGCCGACTACGCGAAATCGATCGATGCGCAGTTTGTCGCGTCGGGCCATTACGCACGTGTCGAAGACGTCGACGGCCGGCCGGCGCTTTTGCGCGGCGTCGACCACGGCAAGGACCAGTCGTACGTGCTGTTCGGCGCGAAGCGCGAGGCGCTGGCGCACACGCTGCTGCCGATCGGCAAGTTTGTGAAATCGGAGATACGCCAACTCGCGGCGGAGCTGGACCTGCCCGTGTTCGACAAGCCCGACAGCCAGGAGATCTGCTTCGTGCCCACCAACAACTATATGGACGTGGTGGGCAAGGTGGCCAAGGGCGACGTGCACGCCGGCGACATCGTGGATCGCGAAGGCAACGTCGTCGGCGAACACCCCGGCCACCAGCACTACACGATCGGCCAGCGCCGGGGCGTGGGCGTGGCGTTCGGTTACCCGATCTACGTCGTCGACAAGGACGCCGAGGCGAACACCATCACCGTTGGCGAGGCGGACGACCTGTTGGCGACTGGCTTGGTGGCGCACGAAACCAACTGGCTGGTCGATCCGCCGGGCGATCCGCTGAGCTGCAAGGTGAAGATCCGCTACAACGCCGATCTGGTCGATGCGATGGCGCAGGTGACCGGTGACGACGAGTTGAACGTGACGTTCGCCGAGCCGCAGCGGGCCGTGGCCCCGGGGCAGGCGGTGGTATGCTACGCCCACGACCGCGTGCTGGGCGGCGGGTGGATCGCCCGGGCTGAAGCCCGGGAATGACCAATGCTCAATGACCAATGCTCAATGAGCCTGCCGGGTTTACTCGGTGGAGTTTTTTTCTGCGCCGGTGAAACGGGCGGGGTATGATTGCGACTAAAGCGTATGCGATGGTGTGTTGATTCCTGGAGCGAAGCCGTGTTTATACTCGCCGAAGCCGATTGGGGCGCCGTGTTTGATTCACCCTTCGTGGTCCCGGTTTGTGGGGGCATCGTCGTCATCGTGGTTGTTCTCAGCAGCGTGTGGCGTTCACTGGAAAAGACCCGCATCGAGGCCCGCCTTAAGGAGCAGATGATCGCCTCCGGCTTCAGTGCCGACGAGATCGAACGCGTGATCCGCGCCACCAAGGGTGGCGACGAGGATGACGACGCGGAAGGCAAAGAGGCTGAATCACAAGGAGCGGCGTGATGTCATTGCTCGCTGAGATCGATTGGAACCGGATGTTTCGGCCGGAGATCATGGTCTTTGTCTGTGTGTTCGGGATGATCACGATCATTGCCGTGGCGGGCATTGTCTGCGGCATCTGGCACTCGGTGGAGAAGACGCGTGCCGAGGCCCGGCTCAAGCGGGAGATGGTCGCCAAGGGCTACCACGCCGACGAGATCGAACGCGTGGTCCGAGCAACGACGAGGGAAGAAAGGGAAGGGGAATCACCAATCACCAATGATCAATGACCAAATCAATGTCCAATGCTCCAATGATCAATTGGCGCATGTTTGGACATTCGGTCATTGGGATTTGATTGGTCATTGATCATTGGTCATTGGGCATTCTTCACTCGCCGTATCCCACGCATCGTCATGACAAAAAGAGGCGCCTGGAAGGGGACAGCCAGGCGCCCCGAGGGGGTTGTCGTGGTCGCACACGTGGCGCGCCCACGGGGGTCGGATGCCCGGAGGGGGGAGGCCGGACTTCCGACTCGGGCGGGGTAAGTCGGGGGAGAGACGGGACCCCGCCCGTTACACCGCATTCTATGACCGGTGTTTTTCGGCCGTCATCATTTGGACAAAATCAATTTGACGCGCCGGCGTTGCGACCCCGCCGCGGGCGGTGGATGGCGGGTTTTGGCCGCGTGTCGTGGCGGATTCTGCAGCACTCGTTATCATGCCCCGCTTGGTACGTTTGAGCAGGAAACTCGCAAAGGCGGTAACCCGATGGGTGTGAAGGTTTGTAAGTTTGGTGGTTCGTCCCTGGCCAGCGGCGAGCAGATCCGCAAGGCCGCCCAAATCGTGCAGAGCGACCCGGACCGGCGGTTCGTGGTGCCCTCGGCGCCCGGCAAACGCCACGGCGACGACCAGAAGATCACCGACCTGCTGTACCTCTGCCACGCCGCCGCCGCGCAGAAGGTCTCCATCGGCGAGACGTTCGAACTGATCAGCGGGCGCTACCTGCAGATCGTGGCGGAACTGGAACTCGGGCTCGACCTCCAGCCGCACCTGGACACCGTGCGGAAGGACATCGAAGCCGGCGCCTCGGCCGACTACACCGCCAGCCGGGGCGAGTACCTCAACGGCCTGATCATCGCCGACCTGCTCGGCTGCACGTTCGTCGACCCCGTCGAGGTCATCTTCTTCGACGAGAAGGGCCGGTTCGACGCCGAGAAGACCCAGCACGCGATGAGCAGCCGGTTGGCGGAGGCCGACCGCGCCGTCGTGCCCGGGTTCTTCGGCTCGACGCCCGACGGGCAAGTCAAAACCTTCAGCCGGGGCGGCTCGGACATCACCGGCGCGATCGTGGCGCGCGGGGCCGCGGCCGAGGTGTACGAGAACTGGACCGACGTGTCGGGCCTGCTCATGGCCGACCCGCGCGTCGTCGACAAGCCGCACACGATCGACGTGGTGACCTACCGCGAGCTGCGCGAGCTGGCCTACATGGGCGCCTCGGTGCTGCACGACGAGGCGATCTTCCCCGTGCGCCTCGCGGGCATCCCCGTGAACATCCGCAACACCAACCGCCCCGAAGACGCCGGCACGATGATCGTCGCCGAGGCCGACCCGCACGTGCACACCGGCACCATCACGGGCGTGGCCGGGCGCAAGGACTTTACCGTCATCGCAATCGAGAAGGCGTTGATGAACGCCGAGGTCGGCTTCGGCCGCAAGGTGCTCGGTGTGCTCGAGGCCAACGGCGTCAGCTTCGAGCACATGCCCTCCGGCATCGACACGCTCAGCCTGGTCATCGAAGACGGCGTGCTCGAGGGCAAGCTCGACGACGTGCTCGACGGCCTGCGCACCGAGTGCAAGCCCGACAAGATCGAGGTCTACCCCGAGATGGCGCTGGTCGCCACCGTCGGCCGCGGCATGGCCCACCACCCCGGCATGGCCGCCAAGC
Organism: Phycisphaeraceae bacterium; assembly: GCA_028282805.1. Taxonomy (GTDB): domain Bacteria; phylum Planctomycetota; class Phycisphaerae; order Phycisphaerales; family Zrk34; genus JANQHD01. Next base: position 104,661 of record JANQHD010000028.1, read on the forward strand.
TCTTCGGTTCGCTCGCCGACGCCGGCGTGAACATCCGCATGATCGACCAGGGCTCGAGCGAGCTGAACATCATCGTCGGCATCGAGGTGGGCGACTTCGAAACCGCCGTGCGCGCGATCTACCAAGCGTTCGTGGGGTAAGCGCTAAGCCGCTGCCCACGTGCTGTGCGAACCGCTGCGCCGGTGTTGCCTTAAAACACACCGACCCGGTCCCGCGCTCGTGGCCTTGGAGCCGTGGGTCCGGGTCGGTTTGAGTTTTACACGCAGCCGGTGTTTCCGGGGGCCGGGGTTTTGCTTACTTGCGGCGGCGCAGCAGCAGCGGGGCGGCCAGGGCGAGCAGCGCCACGCTCGCCGGCTCGGGGATGACCTTGTCGGTGTCAGCGCGGAAGTCCATGAAGTCGCCCGCGTCGAACACGCCCACCGGTGAGTTGCCGACGAAGTCGATCTCCAACGCCGCGAACGTGTCGCCCGCGCCGCCGAGCGTGCTAGGGGTCTCGATCGGGTCGATGTAAGTGGCCACCACGTCCCACGAACCGAGGAAGTCCGTGCCGCCGGTGAACGTGGTCGGTGCGCCCGGCCCGGCCGTCCAGCCGGCCAACGCACTATTCCCCATGGGCTACCTTGCGAAGCGTGACAGACATCTGGTACTCGTGTAATTCGATGTGCTCTTGTCCATCGCACGCCATCAGCAGATCCTCGGTGATCTCTCGTGCGATGATAATGCCTCGAACCAGTTGATCGGATTCCGCGAGGTTGCGCTTGATCCAATTGACATAGCGTAACAACTGGCCGACTACCCGGTCGTATCCGCGGGATACCTTAAGTTCGATCACAACGAGCGCGTTATTTCGATCTACCGCCAGGATATCGATAAACCTGCCGCCGACGGGATACTCGATCCCGCTGATGCCTTCATCCTCGTATAAACGTAAGCCCGTTTCGATGATCTCTAAGTTCTTAGACAGGAAGTTCTGCAAGTCTTTTTCATATGCAAACTCTCTGCTGTCATCGTTGTCTGAATTCTCGTCTGGCGTTATTGCTATGGTCGGAGTTGGGCTGTCACGCGTAATAGGCTGTGGGTGCTTCTCCTTGTCGTAGAGCACGAAATGCTTGCTATCTAATTGATAAAAAAGGTCGTCGTTCATCGTTGTGCGATGATAATGAACACGACTCGGAGCATTCGTAGACATTCGAAGCAAATGGGCGGTAACGGTCCCCTTCTTGATCTTAGGGAAGTTCGTGGTGAACCATTCGACCACCTGATCTCGCGAAATAACATCCCCTTTGCGGATGCCGAGTCGGTCGACCATTTCGAACATCAATTCACGAGTAGATTTTTCGTAAATCGGCATCAGTGCCTCCCGGTGAGATGGATCGCTGCTCCATGATATAGCGGCTTACATCGCTTCCCGCACGAAAGCGGTGGTGCGCTCAATGATCGCCTCCAGCTTCACCATCTCCGCCTTCTCTTCCGTGCGCGGTTTGAACTCGACCTCGTCGTTCGCCAGGCCCTTGTCGCCCACCGTCAGCCGCAGCGGGATGCCGATCAGGTCGGCGTCCTTGAACTTCACGCCCGGCCGTTCGGCCCGGTCGTCCAGCAACACGTCCAACCCCTCGGCCTGCAACTTCTCATAAAGCTCGTTGGCCACCTCCGCCGCCCGCCCCTCGTACTTGATCGGCGTGATGACCACGTGGAACGGCGCGATGCTCATCGGCCAGACCACGCCGCCGTCGTCGTTGCCGCCGTCGCGTTCGATCGCCCCGGCGATGATGCGGTTGATCCCGATGCCGTAGCAGCCCATCAGCGGGTGCACTTCCTGCTGGTTCTCGTCGAGCACCGTGACCTTCAGCGATTGCGAGTACTTGTCGCCGAGCTTGAAGATGTGGCCGACCTCGATGCCCTTCGATTCCCGCAGCACGCCGCCGTCGTCCTTCGGCGACGGGTCGCCTTCGGTGGCGTTGCGGATGTCGGCGACCTGTGTCCTGTGGAATTGTTCTTTGGGTTGGTAGTCTCTTTCCCAATTAAAGTGCATCACGTGCTGGCTTGCAGCGTTGGCGCCAGTGACCCAAAAACCACTGTGTGTCGCATCAGGGTCAATGACGACATATGTTCTTGCTGCGACGCCGGTGGTTAAGTCATTAACGATATGAGGGCCGACGTATCCGATCGGGAATCCCGCTGATTTTGCTTCTGATTCGTCCATCAGCGACAGACCTATGTTGTCTGATTTAAGGCTCATTTCTCGACCGTGAAAACTCGTCAAGAATTGCCGAAGCTTCGCCTCATTTAGTTCGTGATCACCTCGTACCACAGCTACCCAATAGAAAACGAATCCGTCGTTTTCGAATCCGTATTCTTTTCTGAGCTTATGCGCGGTTGCCTGTTCTTCGGTTGTTAAATCGCCTTCTGCTTTAAACACGAGAGTCTTCAGCGTATGACTAGGTTTAAGCTTACCCCCGGCAAACGTAGACCAACCTTTGCACAGATCATCAATACTCGACGCATTGGGTGTATGGACTTCGGCCAGTTCACCCGTTGGTGGCGAGTCTTCCACATATTTAGCCCCCGGCATGCCGGGGGCTATATTCCCTGAGAAGATCACAGATATTTCGCGGCTCCCGATCTCGCACTTCTCGACGTTGGCCGCGTAGTTGCCCTTGTCGCTGGCGAGCACCGTGTCTTCGCCGGTGGGGCTGGGGATCATGAACTCGTGGCTGGCGTTGCCACCGATCGGCCCGGCCTCGGCTTCGACCACCACGTACGGCACGCCGCACCGGGCGAAGACCCGGCAGTAGGCGTCGTACATCTTGTCGTACGTCTCGCTCAGACCGCCCGGTCCGTCCAGCGTCAGGTGGAACGAGTACGCGTCCTTCATCTGGAACTCGCGGCTGCGCAGCACGCCGAACCGTGGGCGGAACTCGTCGCGGAACTTCGTCTGGATCTGGTACAGGTTGAGCGGAAGCTGCCGGTAGCTGCTGACGTAGGCGTCGAACAGCTTGGTGCAAACCTCTTCGTGGGTCGGGCCCATCGCCTGATGGCGGCCGTGGCGGTCCTTCACCACGAACAGGTTGTCGCCGTAGGCTTCGCGCCGGCCGGTCTGCTCCCACCACTCGACGGGCTGGAGCGTGGGCATGAACACCTCGACGGCGTCGGCGCGGTTCATCTCCTCGCGGACGATCTGCATGACCTTCCGCAGCACCGCCGCGCCCAGCGGTAGGTACGTGTACGAGCCGGCGGCGACCTGCTGGATCAGGCCCGCGCGGAGCATCAGTTGGTGGCTGGGGACGACGGCCTCGGCCGGCACCTGCCGCAGGGTGGGGATCAGCGATCGCGTCCAACGCATGGTTGGGCTCCTGCCTGGTGGCTTGGAAAAGCGGCGATCCTAGCCGATGAGGCCGATTCACGCGACCAATCGCGGATGACGCGAAAAAAGCAAATTTATCTCTTGGCGCATCATAGTCGATATAATATTTAATGATAATAAGCCGCCAGCAAGGAGTTTGTCATGGCTAGGAAGCGAAAAACGACCAAGTCCCGTCGCACAACAAAGGCCCGGGATGACTCCGGGGCGAGTCCTGGGGGCAAGGCTGAAGGCAAACCCGCCGTTGTTCCCGCTGGTGCCATCTCAGAGCCCGCCGTGGGCGATCTGCTGAACATGGACCAGGCCATCGCCATGCTCAAGACGACCCGGCCGACGTTCTACCGTTGGTTGCGGGCCGGTCGGATCAAGGGCATGAAGGTCGGCCGGCAGTGGCGATTCAGAACGGAGGACCTCGAGCGGTTCCTCACCGGCCAGCAAGTGCAGATCGACCTGCCCGCCAGCATCGATCCATTGGTTGCGCTGTTGCGCAACCGGTTGGAGAAGACCGGCCACGCATCGCTCGACCGCGTCGAGGTCGCGCCCGTGTCCGAGTCGGTCGATTTGGCGGTCCGGGCGATGGTGTTGTTGTTGGTGCGATTGAATGCTTCGGACATCCACACCCACCCCAAGGGGCCGGCCGCGGTGGTCCGCATGCGTGTCGACGGCATGCTGCTCGAGGTCGCGGAGTTCGACCTGCGGTTGCTATCGCCGCTGGTCGACGCGTGGAAGACGCTCGCGTCCTGCGACCTGCACGAGCACCAGCGACCGCAGGACGGCAGCGTGTCGGCGTGCGTCGATGAGTCTCCACTCGATATGCGCGTCAACATCATGCCCGCGCAGGGCGGCCCTTCGCTGACCGTGCGCCGTATGCACAACTCAATAAACAACCTCACGCTTGACATGCTGGAGATCAACAAGCCCGACCGCCAACGCATCGAGCGCTGGATCAACACGCCGTCCGGGTTCGTGCTTGTCAACGGGCCGACCGGTTGCGGCAAGTCGACGACGCTCTATTGTTGCCTATCAGAAATCAACCAGCCCGACCGGAAGATCGTCACGCTGGAGGACCCCATCGATGTGGTAATGCCCGGCTTGATCCAGTCGCGCGTCGACACAGAGGCGGGCATGACATTCGAAGCGGGCATCCGCATGGCGTTACGTGGCGACCCGGACGTGATCTGCGTCGGCGAGATCCGCAACCGCGACACGATGCTCGGCTGCATCCAGGCGGCGCTGGGCGGGCACCTGGTGTTCTCGGTGCTGCACGCGGACGACTCGGTCGCAGCGCTCAAGCGCATCACGGACCTCGGCGTCGACCCGTTCATGGTCGGCGATGCGCTGAAGTTGATCGTTAGCCAGCGTTTGCTCCGCCGCCTGTGCCCCGAGTGCAGTTGCGAGGTCGAGCCATCGCGTGAGCAGCTCGAAAGAGCCGAGGGTTTGGCGCGACTGGGTGGATTGAAGCCGAACCAGTTGAACCACCGCTGGCGTGCGGCCGTGGGTTGCGCCAAGTGCGCCGAGACCGGCTACCGCGGGCGTTTCATGGTCACCGAGGCGTTAGAGATGAGCGGTTCGCTGGCGGCGGCGCTCGATCGGGGCGCGACACGGGAAAAACTGCACGCCATCGCGATCGGCCAAGGCATGACCACGCTCGTCGCCGACGGCGTCCGCCGGGCTTCCGAGGGCGACACGACGCTCGACGAAGTGTTCCGCTGTTTCGGTTCCGCGACCGCTCCGGTCGGTGTAAGCGGTGCGTGATGTTTAGTCGATCGGTTCGTACCGCACGTCGAGCTGTACGGTTTTAACACCGCTCAGGTGGATCGCCAGCTTGCGGACGCCGTTGTTGGGGTTCTGCCCCGCGGGGTTGGGCGAGGTCGGCAGCGGGGCGGCGGGCATCACGGTGAACTTCGCCGCGGCGGGGGCCTTGGCTAGGGTCACGCGGAGTTGCTTGCCGTTCTGGCGGAGCGTGGCGCCGCGGCCGTCGTTGTCGATGACCACTTCCGCTCGTGTGTGCATGAACCACCACAATTCGCCGGGGGCTTTCAAGGCGATCCGGTCACGGCAGTGCACGTTCTCGTCTTCGAGGCTGATCGTACGCATCACGCTCCGTGCGTGCGGCGCATACGCGACGGTCAGGTCGGCGGTCGCGATCGAACCGTCGCGGTTGGTCTTGAAGCTGGCGATCTTCGCCAGCGCATCTTTGGCTTGGTCCGGTCCCTTGCCGGGGTTGATCAACAAGGTGTTGTGCCCCTCGGCGCGCATGCGGTAGTACGTCCACCGCTTGCCGCCGAAGTAGGCGGGCAGGTTGTAGTTGTCCGCCCCGAGGTCGACCGCCCACCGCACGCCGTCGGATTCGAGCACGAACGAACCCAGGTCGAGGTTGCCGTGGTTCACGCCGTTGCGCCCGGCCTTGAAGCCGACGAACAGCGCGTTCTTATCGCCGTGCGCCGAACGCATCGTGACCGCTTGCAGGCCTTCGAACATCCGCGCGTTCGCCAGCGGCCTCGCCTTCGCTTCCAGCAGCGCCGGGTCGTACCAGATCAAATCCAACGGTGTCGGCCTCGCGTGTTGCACATGAAACCGCGCCCAGCCCGGCCGATCGAACTTCTTCGCCAGCCACCACATCTCCGGGTTGCGCGGCGTCGTGGCGCGGGCGTCGGCGAAGTTGAAGGTCAGCCCCGTCGGCCCCGTGCAGTGCACGGGCATGTCGCCGCTTTGGTTGAAGCCTTCGATCTGAGACAGGCCGAAGTCCGTGCCCAGCGCCGTGTCGAGCGACGCCATGAACGCCACCGTGTAACGCGTCGCGTAGCCCCAGTAGCCCGGGCCCTCGGCCCAGCCGCCGTCGGGCCCGTAGCTCTTGATCGCGATGGGCATCGACGTGATCGCGTTGCTGAGCAACTCGGCGGCGAGCTGCGGTTCGTCTTCCGCGATGGCCAGCGCGCCGATGCCGATGCCGCCGTTGCACACCTGGTTCCAGTTGTACGCCGAGCGCGTCCACCACGCCTTCTTGTCGTAACACTTCTTCGCTGGAAGCAAGCCCTTGGTGACGATCGCCTCGCGCATGGTCTTGCGTTGGGCCTCGGTCCATCCGTCGTAGCACCAGTCATAAGCAATACCAAAACCCGCGGTCATCTCGGCCGTGTCCAAAAAGTGCGACGGGTTCCAGTCCTTGAACTTCGACGCGGCCTCGATATCCAGCCACAGCCGGTCGAGGTAACGCTGATCGTCGGTCAGCTGGTACATCAGCCCCAGCGTCATCGCCGAGTCGACCACGCGCCGGCTCGTCGCCAAAAGCCGCCTGCCGTCGGGGATCGCGTACGTCACGGCGGGCTTGTCGAGCATCGCGTCGGCGTTCTTCTTGATCTTCTCGTACCAAGCGCGTGCACGATCGTCGGTTTCGATCAGCCTCTTGATGCGATCGATGTCGCTGGGGGTGATGATGATCCGTGGGTGCTCGGCCTTGAGCGTTCGCAAGTGTTCTAAAACGTTCGGCTCGGCGTGGCACATGGTCGTCATCAACAGCGCTAAGCCGCAAGCGGCGAGGGTCGTTCTTTTCATCGTCAGGCCCCAGCGATGCGCGGCATGCGCGTCGGCTCACGCTGCATCTCCGCACACAGAAACGCGTGCATCAACGCCGCCTTCAGTTCCGCGTAACCCGGGTCGTCGAACAGGTTGCACACCTCGCCCGGGTCTTCCTGAAAATCAAACAGCTCGCCCCAGTCGCGGTCGCGGTAAAGCGTCAGCTTGTAACGCTCGGTCACAAACGTCCGCAGGTGCGGCGACGTCGTGTTGTGTCGGTTCTCGCAGATCACCCAGTCGCGCGCCGCCGGCGCGTGGCCGCACCACACGCCCGTCTGGTCCACGCCCTGCATCTGCCCCGGCGCCCCCAGCCCGCACGCCGACAGAAACGTGCTCGGCAGGTCCACCAGCGCCTGCATCGCGTCGCTCACCCGGCCCGCCGGCACCTTGCCCGGCCAGCGCACGACAAACGGCAAGCGGATCACGTCCTCGTAATGAAACGGCCCCTTCGCGATCAGCCCGTGCTGGCCGAGCAGGTGGCCGTGGTCCGTGGTAAACACGACGATCGTGTCGTCCGCCACGCCCAGCTCGTCGAGCGCATCGACGATACGCCCGATCTGCTTATCCATCAGCGAGATCATGCCGTAGTACACCGCCATATCCTCGCGCAGCTCGCGCCCGTCGTGCAGGTGGCTGTGGTAACCGTGCGCCCACAGCTCGCTGACCTCGCCGAACTCTGGTGCGTCTTCCTGCGTCATCCGGTGGGGCGGGGGCATGCGCTCCAACTCGCCCGCAATCAACTTGCCCGGCTCCATCTGGTCCGGGTCGTACATACCAAACCACGGCTCCGGCGCCACGTACGGCGGGTGCGGGTCGTGAAAGCTCGCCCACGTGAAAAACGGCTTGCCCCCGGCCACCGCTTGTTCAATGTTCGCAATCGTCCGCTCCGCCGTCCACACGCTGTAGTGGTACTCATCCGGCAACCGCCACGGCTCGTGCGGCCGACCATAACCGCCGGCCCGCTTCGGCACGTCCTCCAACGCCAGCGGCGCTTCCTCGCCCTCCACCGGCTGAAAATAATCCCGCCAGTTGGTCAAGCCTTTCTCTTCCATCCACAGCGCGTAGTGCTGGCCGACGTGCGATTCGTCCGCGTGGTTACGCGCCAGCTCCACCTTGTCGAACCCGTACCACGGCCCGTCGAACCCGCGCCAAAACTCAAGGTCGCGCAACACCGGCTGACACTCCAGCGACTCGCTGCCCGGCTCCGACGCCAACGGCTGAAAGTGCGCCTTACCCACCAGGTGCGTCGCGTAACCCGCGGCGCTGAATTGCTCGCCCACGGTCGGCACGTCCTCGGGCAGCTTGACGCCGATCGTCCAGCAGCCGTGCCACGCCGGGTACATGCCCGTGATCATCGTCGCACGGCTCGGCGAACACACCGGGTTGTTGCAGTACGCCCGGTCGAACCGCGTGCCCTCCGCCGCCAGCCGGTCGAGCGCCGGCGTCTTGATCTTGTCGTTCACACACCCCAGCGTCGAAAAGTGTTGCTGGTCCGACGTGATGAGCAGCACGTTGGGGCGCTTGCTTGCCATGCCCGTAGGGTAGCGGTTGAATATTTAAACCGCCAACACCACACAAAGCCCGCACTCACTCCCCCGCGACCAGTTCGTGATACCACTCGGCCCACGCCTCGCGCAGCCCCTTCACGTCTTCGATCCCGGTGGGCGCGGCGGGCGTACGGCCTGCGTCGTTCCACCGCTTCGCCCAATCATCGAGCTGTACCCGAACGCGCTTGGCACCGGCACCGGGGCCGCCTTCCAACACCGCTAAATATGCCATCGGCGCTTGCTCCGGTGGGCCCCACGTGATGACATCCATCACCACGTCGCGCGGCGCATCCATCGTGTGCGACCCCATCTCCTCGAGCTCATCGTCGAGGCTGTTCGGCACGCGCTTGCGAATTAGCTCCGCCAGGTTGTCCCTGTACTCGTTGCCGGTCGTGAAACGCGCCGTGCGGTGCCCCTTCATCGGCGCCAAACGCAACTCGACCGCGTCCATCTTCTCCACGATCGACACCGGCATCGACGCCAGCTGCGCGATCAACAACTCCGCGTCGGTGTCGTTTTTGTCCGCGACATACATCGCCAGAAGCCGCCTGTACCGTTGCCATTCCTGCGCTTCGAACGGCAGGTCCACCACGAAGGCCTCCCCGTCCATGCGGAACCAGGCGTGACCTCGTTTCGCCGCGGCGATCCACATCCGCGTCGTGATCCTGCCCCACTTGTTCTCGGGCGACTCGTTTCCGTGTTCCTCGGCCGTCTTGATCAGGTGCTCGTTCAACACCGCGTTCATCGCGCGCAACAAGCCCTTGCAATCCGGTATCACGACCTGTTGGGCGATGCCGGGTCGGCCTTCAAAATCCACGTACCGGCCGATCGTCTTTCGCTTCGTTTTCTTGATCGCCCGAAGCAACCGCCGCCGGGCGTCCGTCAACTCATCGCCCGCGAGCTGTTCGTCGATCTCCTTGAAATTAATGCGAAACAGCGAATTCAGAAAAAACACGTCGCCTTGGGTGATGAACTCGGTGAACTCTTGTTCCGCCTGCTTTTTGCTGCTCGCAGCTTGCTCTTCGGTCAACTCGCCATCTTGTTGTGTCTCGATGTACACGACCTGTTCTGTTGTGTGATAGATGCCGTCGTAAAAAATCAACAGGTGCATCTCGTCCCGCTGCGCATCGTAATGCGTGCTGATCCGTTGGCCGGTCACGATGAGGCAGCCGGGCAACGCCAACACGCACGCCAGCAAGCAGGCCTGTGTGAGTCGTTTCATGCCGTTCCCCCTTTGCGTTGTGTTGTTAATCGTCATCGAAAAACGCCGAGTTCCGCGACGCCAGCGTACCATCATCGCCCACCCCGACACTCAGTGTCAAAGCCTGCGTCGTCGGCAGCAGGCAGCTTCGGTCGTCGCACGCCTGCGTCCGCACCCCCAACTTGAACGGTCCGGCCCGCTCGACTTTCAGCGCCACCCTCACCCACACCTCGCCGGTGTACACCCGCAAGGCCTTGCCGAACACCGCGTCTTCCATCTCGTGTGACAACGGGTATTCCACGTCAATCAGTTTCACGCCCTCACCCTCGGCCAGCGTCACCGCCGTGGTGATCACGTCATCGCCCGCCTCCTGTGGTGCGTACACGTGGTACGGCTCGTCGATCGTCAAACGCACCGCTACACGCAAGGTGTCGCCCGCCCTCACCCGGTCGTGGCTGACGAACGCCGCGACGCTTACCGGCTTCGCCGCGCTCGCCGCGTCGGGTTGCGGGCCTTGCGCCGACCCGTGTGCACGTGCCACCACCGCGACCGCTTTCTCGTCTGCGAGGTACGCCGCACTGACCGCCAGCAGTTCGCTCCCCCCGTACGGGTTCGACGCCATCACCGGTGCGAACAAGTCGAGCGTTCGGTGCACGTCCAGCGTGTCACGCGCATCGCCGGTCAACCGACCCAGCCGCAGCAGCGCCCGTGCCGCCGACGCGTTCGCGTTCGGCACGTTCCCGCCGCTGTTGGGGTTCTTGCTCCTGAAAATCTTCTCGTCGTGCGCCGCCGACGTGTAATAAAACCCCCCGCCCTCCGCATCGGCGAACAACTCGCTCATCGTCGCCGCCAACTCGCGCGCCGTTTCCAACCAACGCCCATCACCCGTCGTCTCGTGCAGCTCGACCAGCCCGTTGCACAGGTACGCGTAATCGTCGAGGTACCCCGGCAGCCGCGCTTCGCCATCGCGGTACGTGCGGTACAGTCGGCCGCGCTCGTCGCGCAGCGAATCCAGCGCGAAGCCCGCCGCCCGTTCGGCGGCCCGCGTGTAACGCGGCTCATTTAACACCTTGCCCGCGTGCGCCAACGCCTCGATCATCAAGCCGTTCCAACTCGTCAGCACCTTGTCGTCGAGATGCGGGCGCACCCGCTTGTTGCGCTGTGCCAAAAGCTTGCCGCGCATCACGCGCAAGCGCGCCTGCAAACCCTCGTCGATCGATTTCGGCAGGTACAGCACGTTCGTCGGCATCCGCTCGCCCGTCGCCTCTTCCACGAAGTTGCCCCCGCGCCCCACGCCGTACGCCTCGACAAACACCGCCGCATCTTGCGCGCCAAGTGTCTCGACGATCTCGTCGTACGCCCACACGTAAAACCTGCCCTCTTCGCCCTCGCTGTCGGCGTCGAGCGCCGAGTAAAACCCGCCGCGCTCGTCGGTCATCTCACGCGCGATCCAGTCGTACGTCTCCGCCACCACACGCTTGTACCGCTCGTCGCCGGTCAGCTCGTAAGCGTCGGCGTAAGCCGCGATCAGCTGCGCGTTGTCGTACAGCATCTTCTCGAAGTGCGGCAGAAACCACCGCTCGTCCGTCGAGTAACGGTGAAACCCGCCGCCGACGTGGTCGTACACCCCACCGCGCATCATCGCGTCCAGCGTGCCCGTGATCACACCCAGCAAACGCTCGCTCTTGCCGCGCCGGTACTCGCCGATCAACAACTCGAGGTTGCCATGCGGCGGAAACTTCGGGCGCCCGCCAAACCCGCCGTACTCGTCGTCGTACGCGCCGACGATCGTGCTCACCCCACGCTCGATCAACGCCCGGTCGATCTCAACCTCGCCCTCGTCGCGCACCTCGCCGAGCAGCTTGACATAACGCGTCAGCGTTTTGGCCTGCGCTTCGACCTGTTCCGGTTGCTGGCAGTACGCATCGCTCATCGCGACCAGCAGTTGCACGAACTGCGGCTTGGGGAAATACGTGCCCGCGTAATACGCTCGGCCGTCGGGCATCAGCCACACCGAGTTCGGCCAGCCCCCGCCCCGGTTCAAGCCGCTGAGCTGGTAAAACGCCTGCGTCGCCAGCATGTACTGCGCATCGACGTCCGGCAGCTCCTCGCGGTCGACCTTGATCGACACGTATCGCTCGTTGAGCACCGCCGCCACCGCCTCGTCCTCGAACGACTCGTGCGCCATCACGTGGCACCAGTGGCACGTCGAATAGCCCACCGACAAAAAGATCGGCTTGTTCTCCTTACGCGCCAACTCAAACGCCTCATCGCCCCACGGGCGCCAGTCCACCGGGTTGTGCGCGTGCTGCAACAGGTACGGGCTGGTCGTCTGCGCCAGGCGGTTCGTATGCGTCGGCGGTGGCGTGTGGTCGGTGTGCATGTGCTTCGGCCCGGTGGCGGGGGTGGTGTCGGGTTGGTGGTCGCCACAGCCGGCGATCAGCCACGGCGCGACGACGACAACGATAACAGCAGCGCATTTCATAGCGGTGCGATACCTTTGCTTCGAACGAACGAGCTACCGCTATCTTAGCCCTCAGAAACCGGGCTGGTCGATGATGAACCGGTCGCGTTTGAGGTCCCAGCGTATTTTTTTCGCGCGGGTGGGCTTGGGCTTGGTGATGTCGATGATCTGCACGTTGCGCCCGACCGCCGCGTCGAGGTGCACCGTCTGCGTGCTGCCGAGGTACCGCAACACCTCCGCGGTGATCACGCGTTGCGCCTCGCGCAGCCGCACCGCGCCGGTCGCGCGGATCTCGTCGATGTCCAGCGACTCGATCTCGCTCGTCTCCAACGCCTTCAACCCGCCCACGCCCTTCATGTCCGCCAGCAGCTTGTCGCACTGCATCTCCACGACCCGCTGCTTCTTGTCGGCGGGCTTGTGCGTCATGTTCACCGAACCGTCGAGCATGAGGTCCGTCGCCGCGCCGTCGAGCGTCATGCTCTTGGCCCACGTGAACAGCGTCACCCCCCGGCCCGAAATCGACACCGCCCCGCGGTCCTTGTTCGACTTAGTGGGGCGGTAGTCCTCGACGAGCATCGTGCCCTTGCCGATCACGCGCGCCCGCTCGGTGGCGTTGTTGAACTCCAGCCGTTCGCCGCCGATCCGCAAGCGCGACGCGACCCTCTCGCGGCCGGTGTCCTGCCACGTCGTCGAAAGCAGCACCACCTTGCCCGCCGCCTGCATCGACCGCAGCAGCTGCCGCTCGTCGACCGCGTCTTTGTCTTCGCCCTCGACCTTCACCAGGTGCAGCGTCACACGCTCCGCCGACAGGCGGTTGACTTGGTCGGCCTTCTCCTCGCCCTCCGCGACGACTTCGCCGGTGATCTCCAGCTTCTGGGCGCCCTCGTTGTAATCCAACATCTCCGTCCACGTCACGCGAACCTTCCGGCCATCGGGGTGCTTTTCGTCGGCCGGCTCGTCGAGCACGAACTCGCCCGCGCCCTTGGCCTGCGCCAAACCGCCGTCTTCGCTCACGGCCAACACCGGCACCTTCAGCGTCATGTTCTCCTGTTTCACCGTCACCGGGCGGGCGGCGCTGCCGGTCAAAAACGCGCTGCCCTTGGCCCCGTCCACCGTCAGCTGCTCCGCCGCGACGCGCGTGCCGTCTTCCATGCCCACCACGACCTCGCCGTCGGCGACCGCCGTGAGCACGTCGACCTTCTCCTTGCCGTCTTCGGGGTCGACGAAAGGCTTGGTGAACGTCACGTCCAGCGTGTCCGCCTTGATGCTCTGCGTCGGATCGCCGATCGACACCGCGCCCTTCGCCCGCAGCTTGGCCGGGTGCTTGCCGCCCGTGATCGTCAGGTGCAGGTGCTCGCCGGCGATGTTGCCCTCGTCGCTGGTGATCTTCACGCCGCCGCTGGCCAGCACCTCGCTGACCCGCCGCTTCTTGCCGCCGGGCGCAAGCTCGAAGGTGACCTTCAGCCGGTCGCCTTCCATCAAAAACTGTTTGTCGTCGATACGCACATCGCCCTGAAAATCGGCGCTGCGAATCGATTCGTTGTCCTCGTCGTCCTCGGGCAGTTCCAGGTCCACCCGCTTGCTCCAGCGCACCGCGAAACCGGCGGGCAGGCCCTCTTCGTCGCCCTCGGCTTTGTCCGGCGGGGCGGCGATCATGCCCCGGCCCAACAGCGTCGCCACGCGCTCTTCGAGCCGCAGCTGAATCCGCTCGGCCTCGACCACCCCGAACCGCGGCGCGTCGACCGCCAAAGGCACCGCGCCCTCGCCGATCGCGTCGACCTTCTGCAGGCTGTCGAGGTATTCCAGCCGCGCGCAGGTGATGCGGTCCCTGTCTTTGCCGGTCAGCTCGACGGGCTTGCCACTGAGCACGAGTTGAAAATCGCTGTCGTTGCGCAGCACGCGCGGTCGCTGCTCCACGGGCCGCACGATCATCCGGCCCTTCCAGTTCATCACCATCTCGGGCTCGGGCTCGGCTAACGTCGGCTCGCCACCCACCTGCGCCAGCAGGTTGCCCGGCACGCGATCGGCCGCGAGGGTTTCTTCCGACCGTTTCAGCCGCAGCGCGAACAGCGCCGTGAGCGTGTCGGCCTTGATCGTGCTGCCGTCGTAGTTGATGACCACGTCCCGCCCGAACTGCGCGCGGTAGTAGTGCGTCTTCTTATCGCCCACTTCGGCCGATGGCGGTTCGTTGTCGGCCTCGTCCGGTGCCCCGTCTTTCTTGGTCGACTGATCCGGCCGGAAGCGCAACTCGTTGCCCTCGATGATCTCGAGGTAGTTGATCCGCCCGGCCGCCTCGTTGAACACCAGCTTCATCCCGCGCCCGGTGAACTCGGCCCGCGGCGCGACGAGGCGTACCGCGCCGAGCGAGTCGATCTTGCCCGATTGGGCGTCAAATACCGCGTCGTCCAACTCGATCGTCAGCGCGCGGTCGGGCGAGTTCTTCGTCAGGTCCGGTCCCTCGGCACGCTCGTTCTTGAAGATGGTCACCACCACGCCGCCGCGGAACGTGCCGCTCTGCGGGAAGTTGTCGGGGGCGATGATCCGCCCGGTCGCCGCGGTGATCTGCACCACTTGTTGCGGCGAGAGGTACAGCCGCGCCATCGGCCCGACCACGTCGAACTCGTACTCGGCGAGCGGTTCGAGCTGGTCGTAGCGGAACTCGCGCACCCGGTTCTTGTCGTCGAGCGAGCGGATCCACCCGCCGCTCGACGTGCCGATCGCGCTGGGGTCTTCGAGCGGCTTGACGTTCTCGGGGTCGAACTGCTCGACGGCGCCCACGAACTCGTCGTCGGCCGGCGGGTCGGGCTTGTCGCCGAGCAATTGCGTGACCACCACGACGATCAGAAACAGGGCGACGAAGATCGTGGCGAGTATGGCGAGTTTTCGCAGCATGGCTTCCTGCTTCGTGGTTGGGCTGATGCCGGACCCGGGCGGCTACATCATTAGACGTCGGCGGGGTGGTGTTTTATCCGCTGTACGATTCGATGACCTCGTCCCACCGCCCCGCGGCGGTCAGCAGGTGCTCGATCGCCTCCCGCACCGCGCCGCGCCCGCCGGGCTTCTCGGTGACCAGCTCCGCCACCTGCTGCACCTCCGCGGCCGCGTCGGCGGGGGCGATCGGCACGGCCACGCGCCGCAGTACCGGCAGGTCCTGCAGGTCGTCGCCCATGTACGCCACCTCGTCCGCTTCGACGCCCAGGCGGGTGCACAGGTTCTCGAAGGCGATCAGCTTGTCGGCCGCGCCCTGTTCGACGATCTCGATGCCCAGCTCCTCGGCCCGCACCGCCGTCGCCCGGCTGTTGCGCGCCGTCAGCAAGCCCACCAGGTAGCCGCAGTCGCGCCACGCCTTGATCGCCAGCCCGTCGCGCACGTGGAAGCGCTTGGTTTCCTTGCCGGTCTCGTCGACGACGATCGCCCCGTCGGTCAGCACGCCGTCGACGTCGAGCAGCAGCAGGCGGATGTTGTGGGTGTTGTTCATATTCATTAGCCACCTAGCCATCCAGCCATCCAGCCATCGAGCCAACTAGAGCGTTCGCAACTCCTTGGTGGCTCGGTGGCTTGATACCTCGATGGCTACCCCTCTATCACTTTCAGTGCGATCAGGTCTTGCACGTCGATGAGGCCGACGGGGTGGTCGGCGTCGTCGACGATGGGGATCTCGTCGAGGCGGTGCTCGCGCATCATCTGCACGGCGTCGCGCACGATCGCGGTGTGCGGCAGGGTGCGCGGGTTGCGCGTCATCACCTCGGCCACGGGTTTGTCGAACAGGTTTTTGCCCTCGCTGAGCAGCAGGCGGCGCAGGTCGCCGTCGGTCACGATGCCGGTGAGTTTCTCTTGCTTGTCGACCAGCAGCACGACGCCGGCGCGGCGCGGGCCGTGCGTGCCGCGCTGGGCCTCGGCGGCTTCGAGCACCCGCTGCACGCTCAACGCCTCGTCGATCAGCGGCAGGTTGTCGCCGGCGCGGAACCGCAACACGTCGACGATCGGCATCAGCTGTCGGCCGAGGTGCCCGCCGGGGTGGCGCTTGCGGAACTGGTCGGAGGTGAAGCCGCGCCGCTCGCTCGCGGCCAGCGCCAGCGCATCGCCGAGGGCGAGCATCGCGGTGGTCGACGCGGTGGGCGCGAGGTTGTGGGGGCAGGCCTCGGTCACGTCGCCGATCGCCAGCGCCACGGTGCTGATCCGCCCCAGGTGCGTCTCGGGGTGTGTGGTGATGGAGATGACGGGCACGTCGTCCTGCCGGACCAGCGCCGCCAGCGCAAGCACCTCTTCGGTGGTGCCGCCGTAGCTGAGCAGCACGACGACGTCTTCGCCGCGGATGCGTCCGAGGTCGCCGTGCATCGCCTCGGCGGGGTGCAGGAAGTGGCTGGGCGTGCCGGTGGAGGCGAGGGTGGCGCTGATCTTCTGGGCGACGATGCCGCTCTTGCCGATGCCGCCGACCAGCACCGTGCCCTCGCACCCGGCCAGCAGGGCCACGGCCGCGTCGAACCGTTCGTCGAGTTGGCCGACCACGTTCAACACCGCCTCGGCCTCGGCCTTCAGCACGCCCCGGGCCAGTTCGGTCGCTTCGCCCGCCGTCGTTTTTGCTGTGGAATCACTCATATCGGCCCGCGATTATCCGTCAGCGCGTCCATGCTGTAAAATGCACCCGATCGACCGCTCCTTTTGAAGGCAAACCGGCCCACCCGGCCGCGAAGTTCAGTCATGGAAGACTACCGCGTCCAACTCGACAACTACCACGGCCCGCTCGACCTGCTGCTGTACCTGATCAAGCGCGACGAGATCGACATCCACGACATCCCCGTCGCGCACATCACCGAGCAATACCTCAAACACATCGAGCACATCAAACGGCTGGACATCAACCTCGCCGGCGAGTTCCTCGTGATGGCCGCGACGCTGATGGAGATCAAGAGCGCCCTGCTCGTGCCGCACGAAGCCGAAGAGGGCGACGAAGCCGTGGTCGCCGCGGAAGACCCGACCGACCCGCGTTACGAGCTGATCCAGCAGCTGCTGGCGTACAAACGGTTCAAGGACGCCGCCTACCAGCTCGACGACCGGCGCGAAGAGTTCGCGGCCCGCTTCGTGCGCAAGCCCGCCCGCCTCACCGACGACCCCGACGACAAGCTCGTCGAGCTCGACTTAGACGACATCTCGTTGTGGGACTTGGTCGAGGCGTTCGGCCGGATGATGGACCAGATCGGCATCGCGACCGCGCGGCACGACGTGACCGCCGACGACACACCGATCGAGCTGCACGCCGCCGATATCGTCGACCGCCTCGAACGCGAGGGGCCGATGACGCTGCAACAGGTGTTTGAGGGCCGGCGGCGGGGCGAGATGCTCGGGCTGTTTTTGGCGCTGCTCGAACTGGCCCGCCAGCGCCGCCTGCGTTTTGCGCAGGAAACCCGCCACGCCGAGATCCGCATGACGTTGCGCGACGCCGCCGAGGTCGAGGCGGAGTTGGCCGGTGAGATCGAGGCCGAGTCGCTCGAGCGGGTCGCGCCCGACCCGACCAACGCCGACGAGTTCGAATGGCCCAGCGAAGCGGTGAAGGAGCGCTACATCCGCCGGCAGCAGCGGCGCGCGCGGGGCGAGTTTATTTTGGAAGACGAAGAGTTTGCCGCCGACGTCGCCTCGCTTGAAGCCGAAGAAGAGCGCGCCCCCGACTCAGAAGATCACAACGACAGCGCGGCCACCCCCGGATCGATCGAGCCGACACCCGAGCCCTGAGTCACCCGCTCGGTCGATGCCGAAATGGGCGGTCTTGTCTCCGGGTTTTGCCGAAGAACTGGACGGGGCCGCTTTTTATTCCGCGTCCTTCTTGAGGCTTTCTTCTTCACCGAAATACACCTGCATTTCTCGTATCTCGATGCGCATCGCGTCCATCTTGTTCTTCAGGTCTTCCTTGCGCTGACGGAGCAACTGTTCGCTGTGCTCGCTGAGCGTGTCGTGGTTGTCCATCGTCTGCTGAAGGATATTTCGTTTCTGAGCGATCCGCTGCTCCAGTTGCTTGATCAACGCTTTTTGCACGGCGCGGTCGACCGAGGCCCGCATCAGTTCACGGTTCAGTTCGGTCAGCACGTCGCCGCCGAGCTGTTGCATCTGCTGACGTTCGTGCGCCGCGATCTCGATCTGCAGCCGGTCCAGCTCGTTGCGCTTGGCCAGCAGGTCGGCCTGCGAGACCATGCCGTTCTTGAACTGCATCTCCAGCCTCGCGACCTGGTTCTTGAGTCGTTCGAGGATCGCGTGGTGCAGCTTGCTGATTTCGTCGTCCTTGATCTTTGCGTGCACCGCCGCCCGGTGTTCCTCGATGTGATTCACGACCACCTCACGCCGCACTTCGAGCAGACGCAGTTCCAGCTTCGCCTCGAACAACCGGTTATCCAGCCCGCGCAGCGTCTCGACCAGGCCCTCGGGGCTCATCGCGTCCGGCCCGAGTTCTTTGAGCAACCGCATGCGCGTGTCCTGCTGGATCGCGAGCTCGCGTTCCGTTTGGTCGTACGCGCTTGCGGTCGCGGCCAGGCGCTTTTTCATCGCCGTGATCTTCGGGAGTTCATCGCCGATCGCCGCCTGCGCCAGCACCGCGCACACCACCATCGCCGTTACGATCCGCCACGTGTTCATAGGTAAGCTCCTTGCCGCCGTTGCCCGTCGAAGGCCGGGTCGCCGGGGGGTTGTCTGTCGAGTTGTTCGAGTTGTTCGAGTTGTTGTTTGGCGTTCAGCGCCCAGCGCGACCGCGGAAACAACTTGATCACCCGCTCGTAGCGCCGGCGGGCTTGTTCGATCTGATCCGATTGCTTGGCCAGCTGCTCGGCTTCGAACAGCAGCAGGCCCGCGGTCTGCGCCGAGTGGAAGTCGAACGACACCGCGCCCAGCGGGTCGGCTAAGCTTGTTGTATGCGCGGCCGGATCTTGCGCCAGCGCCCGCCGCAGCACGGCGGCTTGCCGGTCGAACTCCGCGACCGTAGCCGCGGCGGCGGCCTCGTCTGCGGGGCTAACCAACGGCGTTTGGGCCACGGCCCTATCAGGTGGCGAGGGCGAGGTCGGCCACCAAACGACCAGCGCGATCAAGCCCACAACACCCACGCCGCTCGCCGCGGCCGTCGCGCGCCGTCGTTGCGCCCGCCGGCGGCGCGCGATCCGCGCGACTCCCTCGGCCGAACCCGCCCAACGCGGCGTGTCGGGGGCGACCTCGTCGGCGTAGCGCAGCACTTCGGTGATCTGTGGGTCGTCTATCACGCCTGTTCCTCGCTCAGCGCCTTGGCCAGCCGCGCCTTGGCACGGTGCAGGCGGGTGTCGACGGCGTTGCGCCGGACGCCCAGCGCCTCGGCCATCTTCGCGATCGACATCGACTCGAGGTACCGCAGTACGATGACTTCCCGGTCGCCCGCCGACAGCCGCCGCAGCGCGCGATGCACGTGCTGTTGGCGCTCGGCGCTCGCCAGCCGGTCGCCGGGCGTCAGCTCGGTTCCGGCGGGCACGCCGCGGTCCATGCCCAGCCACCGCCGCCAGCGCGTTTCGCTGCGTTGGTGCCCCCGCGCCACGCGCACGGCGATCCCCGTCAGCCACGTCTTCAACGAGCTGTCGCCGCGAAACGTGCTCAGCTTCGACCACGCGACGACCAGCGTCTCCTGCACCACGTCCGCCGAGTCCGCCGACCACCCCGTCAGGCGGTAGGCCAGTTGGCTCAGGTACGGCTCGTAACGCTGCACGATCATGTCGAAAGCCTCGGCTTGGCCCTGCCGAAAACGCTCCACCAACGCTTGGTCCGTCACGTCCGACAGGGGTTTGCTCCCGTTCGTGCCTATGAGTGTCCGCCACGCACGACGATCTTACAGGTAGCCTGGACTTTTCGTAAAATCACGCTCGGGTAACGGTCGATCAGTCAGTTGGTCAATCGGTTAATCAGTCACACGGCGAGGCCCGCTTCAGCGAGCCGGGTTGTCCGAATACAATCTGATTGACCAGTCGATCGATTGACTCGGCCCTTGTTAAGGGGGCGCTCATGAATCTCGCCACCAGAATGTCCGTCGTCGTCGGCGACATCACGCAACTGCAAGTCGACGCGATCGTCAACGCCGCCAACCAGCGCATGCTCGGCGGGGGCGGCGTCGACGGCGCCATCCACCGCGCCGCCGGCTCAGAGCTGTTCGACGCGTGCAAGGCCGTCGACGAAGTCTCCCCCGGCATCCGTTGCCCGACCGGCGAGGCGCGCATCACGCCCGGCTTCGAGCTGCCCGCCCGGTTCGTGATCCACACCGTCGGCCCGGTGTACGCGGGCGGCAAGAAGAACGAAGCCGCGCTGCTCGCCGGCGCTTACCGCAGTTCGCTGCAACGCGCCGCCGATTACGGCTGCCGGTCCGTCGCGTTCCCGTGCATCTCCACCGGCGTGTACAGCTACCCCAAACCCGAAGCCGCGCACATCGCCATCGAAACCACCCGCGCCTGGTTGGAAGACCACGACCTGCCCCAACAGGTCACCTTCTGCTGCTTCGCCAACGAAGACGCCAAGCACTACGCCGATTTGTCTGTTTAGCTTATTGGCGTGAGCGGTGCCGTTTACTTGGCACGCCCGCCGCGCCGGTGGGTGTATAATCGGCCCAGCAAACCATATACGTCGCCGGGAGAAACCGACATGTCCGGCACCTTCACCCACCCGCAGCTCGGCGAACTCGAGTTCGACATCGACCTGTGGCAGGGCGAGATCGCGCTGCCCTCGTTTGCCGTGTACACCGAGGCGGCCTCGCCGTACAACGACGACGACGCCACGCCCGGCCGCTACGAGTTGCAGATCCACTGCGGCGACGACGACGTGCCCCCGACCGATGCGCAGGTCGCCGCCGCCCTGAGCCTGATCGAACACGAAAAAGCCCTCGCCGCGGCCCTGCCCGACGCGCTGTGGGCCGACTTCATGGGCGAGGGCCCGGCCACCGGCATGTGGTGGCACGGCGACCTCGCGCAGGTCAACGAGATGATGGGCTGCCAAGAGAACCTCGAAACCCGCGACCAGCTCGCCCGCCACTTCTCGCTGCAATCGGTCGGCGTCGGCTACCAGCACGAGACCGCCGTCGAACTGATGCTCAGCACGACCTGGGAAGAAGAGCACGGCGTCGGCGTCCTCGTCGACAACGGCAAGATCATCGGCATCGGCTACAGCCTCGACGTCCAACCATACGACGCGTGAACGCCCCAACCGCTTAACATCACGGTGCTCGCGTCCTTGAAGGTGAGCCATGTGTACTCACGGATCAGCGCTTCTGTTCACGTTCCTGCTGGCCGCCCGCGAGTTGCCTGAGCAATAGCATCGCATGCACCGCGAGATGCGGATACGCTATGACCACACACCCGCACTAAACCCCGACGCGGCCCGTTCAC
Source organism: Phycisphaeraceae bacterium (assembly GCA_028282805.1). Classification (GTDB taxonomy): domain Bacteria; phylum Planctomycetota; class Phycisphaerae; order Phycisphaerales; family Zrk34; genus JANQHD01. The sequence continues at coordinate 126,184 of JANQHD010000028.1, forward strand.
CCCGCCCTCGGCCCAAACCCACAAACCACCATTACCCACACGCCCGCTCTGCACCGTGAAGGCCCGGGTCCATTCCTTACATTTGTAAGAAATGTATTTTTAGGCAAACAATAGGGTTTTTGCGGGTGAGCGCGGTGTATAGAGGCCAGATATTATTCCTGTTGCCAGGTTGCGTAATCCGCTCCGGGTCATGTGGTCCGAGCCCCGGTGGTCCAACGGCGCACACCATCGCATCGCGCGACTTAATCTCCCGGCATCCGCCACTCCGGTGGCGTTTCAAAGCGCCCGCTCTCCTTCGGTTCCACCTTGAGCGCTTCAAACGCCTTGCGCTGCGTTTTCAGTTTAGCGACAACCCCCGGGTGTTCGTCCGCGACATCCCGTGTTTCGTTCGGGTCGCGGTCGATGCGGAACAGCTCGTCGCCTTTGAGCTTCCACTGTCGACCGACCACCGCGCCGTCGCCGAGGTAGATCACGCGGTCCGGCCCGGTGGCGCCCGAAGCGATCGTGTCCAGCACGTCGATCCCGTCGAGTTCCCGCTTCGACTGGCCCGACAAGCCAACCACCCGGCGCAGCGTGGGCATCACGTCGACATACGCGATCGGCACATCCACGCTGCGCCCGCCCGCGAAACGCGCCGGCCAGCGCGCGATCGCCGGCACGCGCACGCCGCCTTCCCACGTGGTGTGTTTCTGCCCGCGCAGCGGCGTGTTGCGGCCGCCGAAGCGTTCCACGCCGCCGTTGTCGGAAAAGAACAGCACCAGCGTGTTGTCGCTCATGCCTTGCTCGTCGAGCGCCTGCAGTATGCGGCCGATCGCGTCGTCCATCGCGGTCGTCATCGCCTGGTAGGTCTGCCTGACCGTGTTGCCGTTGCCGATCTTGCCGTACTGTTCGAGGTCGCGCTCACCGCCGCGGTGCCCGCCGGTGTTTTTCAAGCGTGGGCCGTCGGGGTCGAAGCCGTACCGGTCGAGGTATTTGCGCGGGGCCTGCATTGGCGAGTGAACCGCGTTGAACGCAACGTACAACAGCAACGGCTGGTTCGGCTTGGTGTCTTTGATCACACGCACCGCCTCGTCGGCGAGCAGGTCGGTCGAATATCCTTCGTCGTAACTCGATTCAAACCCGCGGTGCCAGTCGAGTTCGCCGTCGCGTTTGTGGGTGTAGTAATCGATCGCGCCGTTGTAATGCCCGTAAAACTCGGTGAAGCCCTGATTCAGCGGGTGGTACTTTTTCGAACTATGCCCGAGGTGCCACTTGCCGAGTGCGATGCGGCGCGGGTAGCCGGCGTCGGCGAGCACCTCCGCGATCGTCTGTTCCTCGGGCGGCAGGCCGTGCTTGCGGTAGGGCGCGATCACGCCGTCGCGCATGCCGTAGCGGTCGGGGTAGCGCCCGGTGAGCAATCCCGCCCGCGTCGGCGAACAAACGCTGCACACGTAAAACCTATCCAGCCGGGTACCCTCCGCCGCGAGCCGATCCAGGTGGGGCGTGGCGATGTCCGAGCCGTGGTAACCCACGTCCGCCCAGCCCAGGTCGTCGGCCAGCAGTATCACGATATGCGGCCGGCTTTCGTCGGCGTGCGCATGACATCCAAATAACACGGCCAGTACGCATACCACGAGCCTCACGTGACTTACCATCTCGGCAATCCTTCATCGCAACGCGCGTGCGCGAGCTTATTCAAACCGCTGCGCCTCTTCCGCACCCGGCTTGGCGTAATCCGGGTCCTTCGCACGGATGTAGATACTGCCGTCGTCGCGCACGCGCACGTCGAGCGGCACGAGCGTCACGCCTTGCTCGTTGATCGTGTAGGCGGTGTCGGACATGTCTTTCGTCTTCGCCTGCTCGCGCGTCAGCGGCGGCACGTTGGCGTTGTAAAACGCGGTGCACCACCACCGGCCCTGTTTGTCTTGAAACGGCGTGCCGTGGCCGAGGTAACGGCCGGCGAACTTACGCTCGTCGTACGGGCCGGTGATCTTGTCAGCGGTGCAGTAGTAAAGGTTATAAGTGCCCGTGCGCATGCCGTCGGTCGACCACGCGGTGCCGAAGTGCACGTACTTGCCGCCGATCTTGCGGATCGTCGCGCCCTCGTGGCCGATTTGCTTGATCGGCTTGCCCTTGGGCCCGGGCCGGGTGCCGGCGGGGTCGATGCGCACCGGTTTCGCGGCGAAGCCCGACATGTCCTTCTTCAACGGCACGACCATCGTGTTGCCCCACAGCAGGTAGACCACCCCGTCGTCGTCGACGAACAGCGACGGGTCGTGCTTCCAACGCGCATCGTCGCCCAGCGGGAACGCGTAGGGCCCGGCGATGCGGTCGCCCCGCGTCACGGCAAAGTTCGAGCCGCCCCTCGGCGGGCCCGGCGAGGTATGCACCACGTGCCACTTACCGTTGATGAAGTGCACCTCGGGCGCCCACAGCCGCCAGCGTGAGCGGTCGCTGTTGGCGAAGGCTTCGGGTTGTTGCTTCGCCCAGTAACCATCGAGCAGGTTGAACGGTGCGCCGAGGCTTTCCCATTCGGCCAGGTCCTTGCTGCGCCACAGCTGCATGTGGTAGCCCACGATGCTGGGGCGTTGGTGCAGCTCCTGTTCCTGGCGGTCGAGGCCGGTGTTGTAAGGCTCGGCCGCCTCGCGCGGGCTGTTGGGGTTGGGCGTGGTGCCGGTCAGGTAGTAGTAACCGTCAGGCGCGAGGGTGATGTAGGGGTCGCGCATCCAGCCGCCCTTGACGTGCACGGCGCGGTCGTGGCGTTCGAGGTCGGCGACGACCTGTGCCTTGTCCGAGGTGGCGCAGGCTTGCTGCGTGAACACGACAACGGCGATCAACAGGTGGTGCGTGGTTCGCATGGCGGTAGCGGTCTCCTTGGCGGATGTGTTTGCAATACTTTACAGCGGGTGGCGGGCCGACGCTGATATCGCGCAGATAGCCGCCGTCTTCATGCAAAGAGATGCGCACCAAGCCTCGTTTATGCGCAGCGGCGTGCGCATTGCTCTGCCCGATTGCGCACGTGTGTAGGGTTGGGTGAGCGGGCGGCGGGTCAGCGCGACATGGCGCTGATGTAGGTCAGGTAGTCGCGTTCGACCTGTTCGATAGGGCCGAACGCTTCGACGAAACGCTGGCGGAGCACACCGGGAGCGGCCCTGCCGAGGGGCGAGGCGTTCATGGCCGCGGTGTAAGCCACGAGCTGCTCACGCCGTTGGTTGAACAGGTAATGAAACAAGCCCCACGACTGGGCGTAGGCGGCCTCGCGCTTGAGGGCGTCTTCGTTGGGCGCGGCGGTCATCTCGATAAACTCGGCCAGCGGGATCGCCCGGCCCGCGCGAACCGCTTCGTCCATCTTCGTGCGGCGGAACGCGTTGTCGGCCGTGGGCCCGAACGGCGCGGCGGGGGCGATGGTCTCGAACGCCGTGGCCAAACCCTCGCTGTACCACAGCGGCCACTGCACGCCGCGCCGCTGGATGCCGGAGTTGAAGGCGATCTGGTGGGCGGCCTCGTGCAGCGTCTGCTGGATGTTGCCGAACGCCGCGGCACGCTGGTAATACGCGCGCTGGTGCGAGAGCTTGCTCCGGGCGGCGTTCAGCCGGTGCTGCATGCGCGGGTTCTGCGCGACCTCGGCCTGCCAGTGCTCGACCTCCGCCTCGAGCTTCCGCATCTTGTCCACCATGCCCTTGAGCTGCGGCGAGTAGTGGATGTTGAAAAACGCCACGCGGTTGGTGCGCTGCGAGTAATAGCCGCTCGACCACTCGTGCATCAGCCGGTCGGTCTGCTTGGCGTAGTCGAGGTAGGTCTCGTGCTTGTTGAACAGCACGCACACCATCCGCCGTTCGACGGGCAGCGGGCGGAAGCCGGCCTGCTTGAACTGCCGGTAGAACTCGTCGTACGCCAGCTCGAGCATCCGGGCGCGGCTGTCGGCCCAGGTGTGCCGGCCGTCGTACACGATCAGGTAGTGGTCGGTCTGCTTGAGGAACTGGCCGTTGGGGATCTCGCGGGCGAGGCGGTCGCGCTGGGCCGGGTCGTCGGCCACGCCGATCGCCTTGTCGATCTGCCACAGCCGGCGGTACGCCCGGTCGTGGCCCGGCCGCTGGCGCAGCACCACGCGGTACAGGTTCGCCGCGTGGCGGTAGTCCTTGGCCGCCAGGCGTTTCTCGGCCTCGGCCAGGTAACGCTCGACCGGCGCAACCTGAGCCCCGGTGCTGCCCAGCGCCAGCAGGCAGGCGACCAAACCGATCAGCCATGGGGTGCGTGTGTGCATGGTGCTGGTCTACGGTACGTGCAGCATAGGCCGCGGGTTCGCCGGATACGCCGACGGCTGCAAATCATGCTTCGGCCAACTCGGCGGACGCCTCATCCGATGCCTCGCCGTTGAGGTGCATCACCTGCGGGGTGTACGGCTCGGCGTCGGTGATCACCTTGCCCTCGACCGTCTTGACCTGCGGCACGGGGTTGGCCTTCTCGTGGTTCATCAGCGCCAACTCCCACTTCTTCTGCACGTCCTCTTCGAGGCTCTTCCAGCCCACGCGGCCGCGACACTTCGGGAACTTCGCGCAGCTCAGCCACGGCCCGCGCTTGGACCGGCGCAGGTTCATCACCCCGTCGTCGCACTTGCTGCACGGGATGTCGGTCAAAAGCGGCGGGGCGTGCGGCAGCTTGACGTGCCCCTTGTTGTCGAGGTTCACGATGCCGCTGCAGTCGGGGTAACGCTGGCACGAGAGGAACGGCCCGAACCGCCCGGTGCGCTTGATCATCGCCGTGCCGCAGATCGGGCAGGCGATGTCCGTCTCCTCCGGCACGTGCGGCTTGCCCTCGCGGTCCACCGGCGCCGCGTACTTGCAGTCGGGGTAACGCGTACAGCTGAGGAACCGGCCGTTGCGGCCGAAGCGGTACATCGTCGGCGCGCCGCACTCGGCGCACTTGTACTGCTCGGGCGCCGGCTGCGTCTCGGCCTTGGCGTGCGTCATCGCCTCGTGCGCCGAGTCGAGGTTCTCCTTGAACGGCCCGTAGAACTTGTGCAAAAACTCGACCCAGTCGTGGTGCTGCTCTTCGACCGCGTCCAGTTCGTCTTCCATCCAGCGCGTGTAGCCGACGTCCATGATCTTGGGGAAGCCCTCGATCAGCTTGTCGGTCACCACCTCGCCGAGGTCGGTGGCGAAGAACCGGCCGTTGAGCTTCTCGACGTACTTGCGGTTCTGGATGACCTGGATGATCGCCGCGTAGGTCGACGGCCGGCCGATGCCCTCGGCCTCGAGCTTGCGGACCAGCGACGCCTCGCTGTAACGCGGCGGGGGGCTGGAAAAGTGCTGCGTCGGGTCGACCTGCAACGGCGCGACGGGCTGGTCTTCTTTGACCTTGGGCAGCGTCGCCTCGTCGGCCGGGTGCGGCACGCCGGCGACCTTGTAGAACCCGTCGAACACGAGCGTGCGCCCGCTGCCCTTGAACACCAGCTCGTCTTTGCCCTTGCCGCCGGCGATGAGCACGGTGGTCGCGTCCCACTGGGCGGGCGTCATCTGGCACGACACGAACCGCTCCCAGATCAGCTTGTAAAGCTTGTGCTGGCGTTCGTCGAGCGAGCGCTTGACCTGCGGGTCGTCGGGCATGATCGACACGTCGGTCGGGCGGATGGCCTCGTGGGCTTCCTGCGCCGACTTGTTGCGCGAGGCGAAGAAGTTGGGCTTGTCGGGCAGGTACTTGGCGCCGAACTTGTGCTGGATGAAGTTGCGCGCCATCTCGATCGCGGCGCCGGACAGGTGTGTCGAGTCGGTCCGCATGTAGGTGATCAGGCCGACCGCGCCCTGGCCGCCGACCTCGACGCCCTCGTAGAGCTGCTGGGCGGTGCGCATGGTGGTCTGCGCGGTGAAGCTGAGGGTGTTGGCCGCGGCCTGCTGCAACGTGCTGGTGATGAACGGCGCGTTGGGCCGGCTCTTGGTGCGCTTGGTCTCGACCGACTTGATGTGCCAGTCGGGCCCGCCGTTGAGCTTGCCTTCGAGGGTGATCTTCGTCGCCGCGGGGCCCTTGCCGTTCGGGTCGTCGACGACCTTCTTGTCGGTCAGTACAAACCCGGCCCGCTCGGCGACCTTCTGCGCCGCGTCGGCGTCGGTCGCGTCGAACTTCTTGCCGCCGACCTCGACCAGCTCGGTCATGATCCCGTCGTGCTCGGCCAGCCAGCCGAGCTTCTCGCGCACGCTGCGCCCGTTGACGGTCCGGCCGTTCTTCTTGGTCGGCGCGTCGGCCAGCCACTGCGCCCACGCGTCGCGGAACTCTTGGTAGTTCGCGGTGTCGGTGGTGAAGATGCCGGTGACCTTCCAGTACTCGTCGGGCACGAACGCGCGGATCTCGCGCTCGCGCTCGACGACCAGCCGCACCGCCACGGACTGCACGCGCCCCGCGCTCAGGCCGCCGGCCACCTTCTTCCACAGCAGCGGCGACACCTGGTAGCCGACGATGCGGTCGAGGATGCGCCGCGCCTGCTGGGCGTTGACCTTGTCCATGTCGAGCACACGCGGCTCGTGGAACGCACGCTGGATCTCGTCCTTCGTGATCGCGTTGAACACCACGCGCTTGGCCGACTCCGCCTTGATCTTCAAAGCCTCGGCGAGGTGCCAGGCGATCGCCTCGCCCTCGCGGTCGAGGTCGGTGGCCAGCCAGACGCCGTCGGCCTGCTTGGCGGCCTTCTTCAACGCGGTGATGGTCGTGCCCTTACCGCTGATCGCCTCGTAGGTCGGGGCGAAATCGTTTTTCAAGTCGACGCCCGGCACGGGGTGGTCGGCGCGCTTGGCGCCTTTCGGCGGCTTGGCCGGCAGGTCGCGGACGTGGCCCACGCTGGCCGCGACGACGTAGCCGGGGCCGAGGTATTTGTTGATGGTCTTGGCCTTGGCGGGGGATTCGACGATGACCAGCTGCTTGCCCGTGGCGTCGGGGATGCTCTGGTTGCGACGGCGCGAAGGGGTCTTGCTCGCCTTGGAGGCCGTGGGCTTGGCCTTTTTGGCGGTTTTCTTGGCGGTCTTTTTCTTGGTCGTCTTCTTCTTGGCCATGAAATCTCCGGGGCGGCGGAAATCGCTGCGCCCATGGGCCGTCTATCGGCCAGAGGCGGGGGATTCTTATAGACGGCTGCGATGCGCGTCAAATCCGCCCCGTCACGCCCCAACCGGGTCGCCGGGTGGGTGCGGCATATATTAAGTGCCTGCGCAAAAAGGGCTTGGAATAGTTTTGTCTGCGTGTCACCCTAGCCGGAATCAGGCGTCTATTTTTCTCAGACCCGCCCTCGCGGGCGGTTTTCAGCGCGTCAGGGAGGTGCCATAGCGATGAGCAGGTGTGTCATGTTCGGCTTACTGGTCACGATCGCGGGTTGCGGACAGGTGCTGGGCGAACCGGCGGAGGTGCCCGCGCCGCTTTTCAAGGACCCCAACTACCACGGCTCGTGCGACCCGGAGATCGTTTGGAACTCGCACACGCAGCAGTGGTGGGCGTTCTACACCGCCCGCCGGGCCACGCGCCAGACCGCCACCTACGTCGGCACGCCGATCGGCGTCGCCGCGTCGAGCGATTGGCAGAGTTGGCGCTTCGTCGGCTATTGCGACTTCGAGCAACACCAAGGCCGACCCGACATGCCCGTGACGTTCTGGGCGCCCGGCGTCGTGCGCGACGGCGACACCTACCACATGTACGTCACGTTCAAGGACAACGCCGATCCGCCGTGGGCCGGCAAGGGCGGCATCGTGCACTACACCGCGCCGGCGTCGGACCTGCGCACCGGCTGGGAAAAAGTCGGCCCGCTCGCGCTGCAAGGCCCCGACCCGATCGACGCGGGCGTGTGCAAACTCGACGACCAGCGCTGGCTGATGGTCTACCGCGCCAAGGGCATCCGCTGGGCGACCAGCACCGACCTGACCCGCTGGCAATGCCACGGCCTGGTGCAAACCACCGACGGCAAACCGCTCGACAACAAGTTCATCGGCTACCAGGAAGCGCCGTACCCGTTCAAGTGGGGCGGTGACTTCTGGATGCTCACCGACCCGCACGACGGGTTAGCCGTGTACCGCTCGGCCGACGGCGAGTCGTGGGATTACCAAGGCAAGATCATGAAAGCCCCCGGCACCCGCCCCCACGACAACACGCGCGCCCGCCACCCGAGCGTGGCCGTGGTGGGCGAGCGCGCGTTCCTGTTCTATCACGTCGAACCGTGGCGGCCGTACCCCTCGCCCCCCGCCGAGCAGCGCACGGTGGAGCAGAAGCGCTCGTTCCTTCAGGTCGCGGAGCTGAAGATCGCCGACGGCAAGCTGGTGTGCGACCGCAATCAGAAGATCACCGCGCCATCACAGATCAAACCCGGGAACCCTTAACCACAGAGGCACAAAGACACAGAGGTCTTTTCTATACCTGGTCTCTGTGCCTCTGTGCCTCTGTGGTGAGTTCTATCCGAACGACTTCGACTGCTTGCTCGATCATCGCATCGATGTGCTTGACGTCGGCGTCGATCCAGTGCACGCCGCGGTAGCGTTTGAGCCAGGTACGCTGGGCCTTGGCGAAGCGGCGGGTCTCGATCTTCACGCGCTCGAACGCCTCGTCCGCCGACAGTTCGCCGCGCAGGTGCGCGAGCACCTGTTTCGTGCCCAGCGCCTCGCGCGCCTGCGCCCCGAGCAGGCCCGCGTCCTCCAGCCGTTTCGTTTCCGCGATCAGGTCTTCGCTGCCGTCGGTCGGCTTGAACATACGTTTCACGCGCTGGTTGATCCGCCGGTTGACCGCCTCCGTCTCCCACCGCAGGCCGATGAGGATCGGGTTGTGCCTGTACTGGATTCCGGATTCCGGATTCCGCATTCCGGATTCCACCCACTGTTGCTGCTGCGCGCTAATCGGTTTGCCCGTCGCGTGAAACACCTCCAGCGCCCGCACGATCCTTTTGTGGTCGTTGCAATGAATGCGCTCGGCGGCCTCAGGATCGACTGTGCGCAACTGCTCGTGCAACCGCTGCGCGGGCACGTCGGCGACCGACGCGCGGAACGCCTCGTCGGCGGGCGGGCCCTCGAAAAACCCTTCCAGCAACGCCTTGAGGTACAGGTTCGTGCCGCCCACGACGATGGGCAGCTTGCCGCGCGATCGGATGTCGGTGATGGTGCGCTCCGCCGCCTCGTAAAAGTCCGCAACCGTCCACGGCTCGGTCGGCTCGACGATGTCCACCAGGTGGTGCAACACCGCGTCACGCTGGGGGCGCGTCGGCTTGGCGGTGCCGGCGTCGAGCTGACGGTACACCTGCATCGAGTCGGCGTTGACGATCTCGCCGTCGAATTGCTTGCCGATCGCCACGGCGAGTTCGCTCTTGCCGCCCGCGGTCGGGCCGACGACGACGACGATGCGTTCAGCGGAGCGGCCGGTCATAACGGCTTACCCGTGATGCGCGGGGTCATGGCCCACGCGTACGCCTTGCCGAGCATGCGCCGGATCAGACCGACCTGCCCGGTGTGGTACGTCCAGTGCCAGACCTGGTGCATGAGCAGGCCGCGCACGGTCACGGATTGCACGTTGCGCGGGTACGGGTCGTCGGCGGGGTTGGGGTGTTCGACGTCGATGTCTTCGAGCGTGGCGATCAACGGCTTGGTGTAGCCCTCGCGCACGCTGCGCACTTCGGTGATCAACCCCGCCGCGGTGCGCTGCAACACGGGGAACCGCCCGGGCGGCGCCTGCTCGGCCAGGTCCTTCGGCAGCCCGATCCCCGTGGCCTTGATGAACCAGATCGGCTCGCCCCACGTCATGTGGCTGATGAGCATCTGGATCGTGTTGGCGCAGTTGTCGGGCAGGGCTTGCAGCTCGTCGGCGTTCAGGTCTTCGATCAGGTCGATCGCACGCTCGGACAACTCGTCGAGCATCGCGACCAACGCCGCGGCCTCATCGTTGGCGAACCCTTCGGTCGGCGCGAGGTTGTAGTCGCGCGGCCGGCTTCGTTTGGTTTGATCAGTCATCGCAGAATCACTCCCCTGCGGGTCGCGGCTAAACAGTTACGCATCGTCCACGATCTTCACGTGCGCCTTGCGGGTACGCGGGCCGTCGAACTCGCAGAAGTAGATGCCCTGCCAGGTGCCGAGCACCAGTTGGCCGCCCTCGATCAGCACGGTCACGCTGAAGCCCATCATCGACGCCTTGACGTGGCTGGCGCTGTTGCCCTCGGCGTGCCGGTAGAACGGCTGACGCCACGGCACCATCCCGTCGAGCTGCTTCAAAAAATCGTGCACCACGTCGGGGTCGGCGTTTTCGTTGATCGTCACGCCCGCCGTGGTGTGCGGCACGTAAACGATCACCCGCCCGTCGGTCACGCCCGAATCGCCCACGAGGCGCTGCACGTCGCGGGTGATCTCGACGAACTGGTCACGGCTCTGTGTCGGCACGGTCAGGGTTTGCATGACCGGTATTCTACGCGCTCGCGGGCGCGTGCGAGAGGTGCACCTTCTCGGCCACCTGCCGGTGCGCGCAACCGGCCTGGTCCGCGGCGACGATGATGGCTTGCAGCGCCGCGTCGCCGTGCGGCTCGACGAGCACGTGGTCGACGGCGGAGAGCCAATCGCCCGGGCCCTCGGCGAACAGCCGCCGCTCGGCGCCCTCGATGTCGATCTTCAGCAAGCTCACCCGCGGCCGATCGAAATGGGCCATGATCTCGCCCACGGTCCACGCCCGCACCGCGCCGGGCGCATCGGGCTCACACTCTTCCAACCGGAACAGCCACGCGGGGTCGTCGGGGTTGGCGATGCGCGTGTGGCAGGGCCGGTGCCACAGCCCGCCGGCGATCACCTCGACGTTGCGCAAGCGCCGGCAGTTGTGGCGGAGTAGGGCCAGGTTGTCGGCCGACGGTTCGACGGCGACGACGGTCGCGTCGGGGTAACGCCGGGCGAAGGCGGCGGTGGTCAGGCCGATGTTCGCTCCGGCGTCGATGATAAAACTCGGTGGTTGCGGGAGGTCGAAGTCCATCTCGCGGTCGACGAAGACCTGTTCGAAGACGGCGATGTCGGAGTTGTTACGCCGCAGTTGGAACAAGCCGCGCTGGCCGCGCACGGCGACGCGCATGGTTTTGAGGCGTAGTGACCATTGCAGCTCGTACCACAGCGCCTGCGGCAGGCCGATCCGCCGGCCGAACGTTTTGACCCGGTGCAACTTGAACCGCCAATCGACCAACCGCAGGCTCCCGACCCGGTTTGTGAGCGACGCCGATCCGGTCATTCTACGGCATGCGCCGGCCGGTTGCCGCGGGGTCTTGCCGAATCCGCAAGCCCCCTCTACATTGGCCCGCCCCCAGTACCCCACCCGAGACCCGGAACCCGGAACCCGAGGTTAACCATGGCCAAACAAACGATTGCCAACGTCGATGTCGCCGGCAAGACCGTGCTGATGCGTGTCGATTTCAACGTGCCGCTCGATGACAGCCAGAACATCACCGACGACCGGCGGATCCAGATGGCGCTGCCGTCGATCAAGAGCGTCGTCGACCGCGGCGGCAGACTGATCCTCATGAGCCACCTCGGCCGGCCCAAGGGCGAGCCGGGCGATGACAAGTTCTCGCTGCGGCCCACGGCGGTGCGGCTCGGCGAGCTGCTGGGCAAGGGCGTGGCGTTCGCCGGCGACACCGTGGGCGACGAGGCAAAGGCGAAGGCCGCGGCGATGGGCGGCGGCGACGTGCTCGTGCTGGAAAACCTGCGCTTCAACCCCGGCGAGAAGAAGGGCGACGAGGCGTTCGGCGGCGAGCTGGCGGCGCTGGCCGACGTGTACTGCAACGACGCGTTCGGCACCTGCCACCGCACCGACGCGTCGATGTTCGCCGTGCCCAAGGCCATGGGCGGCAAGCCCAAGGTCGTCGGCTTCCTCGTCGAGAAAGAAATCAAGTACCTGTCGGACACCATCGCCAACCCGGCGCGCCCGTTCGTGGCGATCCTCGGCGGCGCGAAGGTCTCCGACAAGATCAACGTCATCAACAACCTGCTCGACATCTGCGACAAGGTCGTCATCGGCGGCGCGATGGCGTACACGTTCTCCCTGGCGCAGGGCGGGGCGGTCGGCAAGTCGCTGGTCGAACCGGACAAGGTCGAGCTGGCCAAGCAGCTGCTGGCCAAGGGCGGCGACAAATTGGTGCTGCCCGTCGACTCGCACTGCGGCAACGACTTTAGTGGCGACTGCGACAAGCAGGTCGTCGAGGCTGGCCAGATCGCCGACGGTTACCAGGGCCTCGACATCGGCCCCAAGAGCATCGAGCTGTTCGCGGGCATCGTGGGCGGCGCGAAGACCGTGGTGTGGAACGGCCCGATGGGCGTGTTCGAGATGCCCCCGTTCGATGCGGGCACTAAGGCCGTCGCCCAGGCCATCGCCGACAGCGACGCGACCAGCATCATCGGTGGCGGCGACAGCGCCGCGGCCATCCAGCAGTTGGGTTTCGCCGACCAGGTCAGCCACGTGTCGACCGGCGGCGGGGCGTCGCTGGCGATGCTCGAGGGCAAGGCCTTCGCAGCCGTCGACGTGCTCGACGAGGCCTGAACCGGTATGAAATAATGTTTATCACGGGGCGCGATCTGTGGGGTCGCGCCCCGTTTTTTCATGGGCTGCCGGTGCTACGATATGCGCAATAGCGATTGGAGGCAGCGATGAGCCGGTTGCGTTTTGTGGTGTTGTGGGCGGTGGCGGCGGTCATGCTCGGCGGTTGTGCGATGGCGCAGGCGGCGGGGCGGTCGAACTTCGTGTTCATTTTCGTCGACGACCTGCGCTACGACATGCTGGGCATCGCGCAACCGCACGTGCACACGCCCAACCTCGACGCGATCGCGGAGCGCGGGTTGCGGTTCGACGAGGCGTTCGCCGTGCTGTCGGTGTGCAGCCCCAGCCGGGCGACGGTGCTGACCGGGCGTTACCCATCGAGCCACGGCGTGACCACGTACGGCAACACGCCGCTGAGGGCGGGCAACCCTTCGTTCGTACACGCGTTCAAGGCCGGCGGTTACAAGACCGGCGTGACCGGCAAGTGGCACCTCGGCACGACGCCGCAAGGGGCGGGCTTCGAGTGGGCCGACACGTTCGAGGGCAACGGCCGGTGGTACGGGCGCACGGTCATCGAACAGGGCGTCAAGAAGAAGGTCGCCAAGTACATCGAGGCGTGGGTCGCCGACCGTTCGATCGCGTTCATCGAGCGGGCGGTGGCGGAAGATAGGCCGTTTATTCTGTGGCACTGCACGCAGGTGCCGCACATGACCAGCGGGTTCGACTGGCCGGCGAAAGCGCCGGCGATGGCGAAGTACGAGCGCGACGCGTTCGAGTTGCCCGCGTCGTACCCGCCCGACCACGTGAAGACGGGTAAGCCGCCGTACTTGAAAGACGCGCGCAGCTACACGAAGGCGATGGGCGAGTACGGCTACCGCGACCCCGAAAAGCTGCGCACGCACATGCACCAGTACGCCGCCGCGGTGACGGAGATGGACGCCGAGGTCGGCCGCGTGATCAACAAGCTCGACTCACTCGGCATCACCGACCGCACGTACGTCGTGTTCATGTCGGACAACGGCTGGCAGCTCGGCGAGCACGGCCTGACCAGCAAGGTGCTGATGTACGACAAGTCGATGAAGGTGCCGCTCGTCGTCGCGGGCCCCGGCATCAAACCCGGGCGCACCACGCAACTGGTGCACAACGCGGACCTTGCGCCGACGCTGATGGCGCTGGCGGGCGTCGAAGGCGATTACGCGTTTCATGGCGAGTCGTTTGTCGACATGCTGCACGGCAAAGCGGTCGAGTGGCGCGACGCGGTGTATTACGAGTCGCCCACGCCGCAATTGGTGCCCCGGCCGTTTTACGGGCTGCGCACCGAGCGGTACCTGTATATCGAAACCTACGGCCAGCAAGGCCGTACACGGCTCGAGTTTGTCGAGCTGTACGACGTAAAAAACGACCCGCACGAGCTGGTCAACCTCGCGCTCGACGCGGGGCACGCGTCGCTGCTCGCCGAGTTCAAGCGGCGGCTCGAGGCCCAACGCCGGCGTTACGGGTCGTTATAAATGCCTGTCGCTTGCCGGGGTCATGGTGTAAAATAATCGTGTTGGCGACCGTGTTTATCTGCGCCAGCGGGGGAACGCGTGATGCGATCTGAACAGCGTAGGGCGTGGGCTTGCTTGTTTGTGCTGTTGTGGTTTGTGCCGGTCGTGGCGGCGGCGGACGACGAGACGCCCAGCGCCGAGCGGCTCGAGGCGATCAAGTTGTTTGCGCACGGGCAACGCGCCGACCAACGCGGCGCGAACAAGCGTGCGATCGAACTGTACACGAAGGCGCTCGAAACCGAGCCGGATTACCTCGCGCCGCTGTACGCCCGCGCGCGGGTGCACGAGCGGATGGCACGGATCGACGAGGCGATGGCGGACATCGACCGCGCGATCCGCGCCGAGCCCTACGAGCCGGCCAGCTACTCGTACCGCGCGGCGCTGCACGTGACCAACGGCGACAACGAGCGGGCGATCGACGACCTGTGGAAAGCGGTCCGCCTGGACCCGGACCACGCGGTGTCGTGGTACCGGCTGTACGCGGTGCACTACAGCATGCAGGAGTACGACGAGGCGCTGAAGTGCATGGACCGCCTGGCGATGATCGCCCCTGAGAGCGCGACGGTGCTGCGCCAGCGCGCGAGCTTGTTGATGCTTATGCGCCGCTACGACCACGCGGCGATCGACCTGGGCAAGGCCATCGAGTTGCAGCCCGAGAACGCGGCGCTGCACCAGAGGAAGGCGCACCTGCTCGACCGGCAACGTAAGTACCGGCAGGCGATGGAGAGCATCAACCAGGCCGGCTCGCTCGACCCCGACGACGTGTCGATCCGCCTGGACCGGGCGATGCTGCTGGCGCGCAACCAGCGGTACTCGTTTGCGATCAAGTACGCGTGGAAGCTGATCGACGATGTGCCGGGGTACGCCGAGGCCTACCGGGTGATGTCGATTGCGCACGTGGGCATCGGCGAGTACGAGCAGGCGCACGAGTTTGTGGACATCGCGCTCGAGGTCGAGCCGGAGTATGCGTTGCACCACTGGCAGAAGGGTTTGGTGTACGTCGCCGAGGGCAAGGACGCCGAGGCGCTGGGGTGTTTCGATCGTGCGATCGAGCTCAACGGTAAAGAGCTGGACGTGTTGTGCGACCGCGCCAAACTGCTTGCGCGGATGGGGCGGGTCGACGATGCGCTGGCCGGGTATGGCGCGGCGGTCGAGCTTGCGCCCAACGACGCCTACGTGTACGCCCAGCGCGCCCGGGTGCTGATCGACGCCGAGCGGTTCGACCGGGCGGGCGACGACTTGAAAGAGGTGGTGCGGCTCGACGGCGAGCTCGCCGAGGCACACTTGCTGGACGCGGCGCTGCAGCGACGGCAGCGCCGATTCAACCGGGCGATCGCCAGCGCCGAGCGGGCCATCGAGCTCAACCCGATCGATGCGCAGGCGTTCGTGCTGCTGGCCGACTGTAAGCGGCAGCTGGGCAAGATCGACGAGGCCAGCCACCTTGTGGTGCGTGGGCTGAGGCTGAACCGATCCAACGCCGACGCCTACCGGGTGCGCGGCCTGATCGCGTTGAAGCTCGGCCGGGCGGAGCTGGCGGTCGGCGACCTGAAACACGCCGTCGAGCTGTCGCCGACCGACAGGGAGAACAACGACACGCTCCTGCGTGTGCTGTGGTCGTTGGGGCGGCACGCCGAGTCGTTGGTGCACGCCAAGGCTTACGTCAAGGCCGTGGGTCACAACGCGCACGCGGCCAGCCTGTTGGGGTACTCGGCTTCCGTCGCCGGCGACTACGAGGCGGCGGTCGCCGGCTACAACCGCGCGATCGAACTAGACGGCTTGGACCCCGATCACTGGTTGAACCGTGGCCTGGCGCATCACCAGCTCAAGCAATACGACCGGGCCCTCGTCGATTTTGATCGGGCGATCGCGATCGACGGCGGCCTCGCGAAGGTGCACGTCGAACGCGGCAACACGCTGATCGAGCTGAAGCGCTACGACACGGCGATCGTGGCGTTCGATACGGCGATCGGACTGGCGCCCGACCATGCCCGCGCCTGGAACAACCGTGGCTACGTCTATGAACTGCTCGGCAAAGACGACGAGGCGCTGGTCGGCTACGCCAAGGCGTTGCAACTCGATCCCAAACACCAAAAGGCCTACCACAACCAGGCGAACATCTTGATCAAGCGGGGCAACACCACCGAGGCGCTGAAGGTCGTCGGGCTGTTGATCGACCAGTTCCCCGACGACCCGCAGGCCTACCTCAAACGCGCCTTGCTCAACGCCAAGATGGGCATGTACGCCTTCGCCTGGAGCGACGTCGACAAGGTGAAAAAACTCGGCGGCGCCGTGCCCGAACCGTTTTTAGCCAAGCTCAAACAGATGAGCGGCCGCGACGGGTAAGCGGGGCGTTTTGCGCTAAAAAACAGCGGCCCACAACCGACGCCGCTTCGCTACAATGCCGCCCGTGATGAGCGAAGCATTCACCTTACTGACCGAACCGCCCCGCCTGCCGTTGGTGCTGCCGTCGATCCTCGCGGCGGACTTCGCGGCGCTGGGCGACGACGTGGCCGACGTGCTGAACCAGGGCGCCGACGGCGTGCACGTGGACATCATGGACGGGCACTTCGTGCCGAACGTGACGATGGGGCCGGCGACGGTCAAGGCGCTGCGGCGGCGGTTCGCGGACCTGTACCTCGACGTGCACCTGATGATGACCAACCCCGAGTTGTACGCCGAGCCGTTCGCCGAGGCCGGGGCCAACTGCATCACGTTCCACATCGAGCCGACGGCGGGGCGGGCGGAAAACGACGAAATGGGCCTTATCCGCTTGATCCGCGATTGCGGGTGCGACGTGGGCGTTTCGCTCAACCCCGGCACCGAACCGGAGGCCATCGAGCACGTACTGGATGAGGTGGAATTGGTGCTGGTGATGAGCGTGAACCCCGGTTTTGGGGGCCAATCGTTCATGCCGGAGGTATTGGAGAAAACCCGCTGGATAGCCGAACGAATACCACAGGGCGTGCGTCTGGAGATGGACGGCGGCCTGGACCCCACGACCGTGGGCGCCGCGCGTGAGGCGGGCGTCGACACCATCGTTGCGGGGTCGGCGGTGTTCGGCGTCGAAGACCGCGCCGCGGCGATCCGGCAACTACGTGGTGAAGTGTAAGTGGTGAACCATGATTGAAGCAGTGATCTTTGATTTCGACGGCCTCGTGATCGAGACCGAGATGCCCCTGTACAACACTTGGCGACGCGCCTTTCAGGAGCGCGGCGTCGACCTGCCGATCGGGCGCTGGATCGAGGTGCTCGGCCGGTCGTCGGTCTACTTCGATTTCCCCGGCCACCTCGAAGAGCTGTCCGGCCGACCCGTCGACCGCGACGCGCTCCAGCAACAGGTGCGCACCGAGGCGCTGGACGTGATCGAACAGCAGCCCGTGCTGCCGGGCGTTATCGAACGGCTCGACGAGATCGAAGCCATGGGCCTCGTCGTCGGCTTGTGCTCCGGCTCGTCGCGCGAGTGGATCGCCGGCCACCTGGGGCGGTTGGGCCTGCTCAGCCGGTTCCCGCAGCGCATCTGTCGCGACGACACCGTGCTGCACAAGCCCGAGCCGGCCCCGTACCTGAAGACCGCCGAGCGGTTGGACGTCGAGCCGAGCCGGTGTTTGGTGTTCGAAGACTCGCCCAACGGGGTTCACTCGGCCAAGGCCGCGGGCATGCTCGCCGTGGCCGTGCCCACCGAGATGACCCGCAACGAGGATTTCAGCGCCGCCGACCTCGTCGTCAGCTCCCTGGCGGAGATGACCCTCGCCGAGATGCTCAACAAGCTGGTTGTCCCGGCCGAGGAATGATTTATACTGGACACTGACATGCACAAGACGACCGACAGCATCGCCATTATCATTACCTCTCCGAAAAACCGGTAGGGCGGCGATCTGTACACCAAGACCCCCAAGCCCTGCCGAAAAGCAGGGTTTTTTATTACGTCACTCAAGCCTCACCCCTCAAGCCTTAAGCCTCAACCATGACTGAACAAGCCGACAAACGCACGTACAAGAAGACGCTGAACCTGCCCAAGACGAGCTTCGCGATGAAGGCGAACCTCGTGCAGCGTGAGCCGGAGTTCCAGAAGCGCTGGGCGAAGATCGACCTGTACCGCAAGATGCGCCAGCAGGACCACCCCGCCGGCCCGTTCGTCTTCCACGACGGCCCGCCCTACGCCAACGGCGACATCCACATCGGCCACCTGCTCAACAAGGTGCTCAAGGACTTCGTCGTCCGCACCCGCACCATGGCCGGCCACGACGTCGAGTTCATCCCCGGCTGGGACTGCCACGGCCTGCCCATCGAGCACAAGGTGATGAAAGACCTCGGCGACGCGGCGCGCGGCATGGAGCCGTTGAAGATCCGCTACAAGTGCAAGGCCTACGCAGAGAAGTACGTCAAGCTCCAGAAGGGCCAGATGCTCCGCCTCGGCACCGTCGCCAACTACGACGAGCCGTACATCACGATGGACCCGGCCTACGAAGCGGGCGTGATGGACGTGTTCGCCGACCTGGTCGACCGCGGGTTGGTGTACCGCGCACTCAAGCCCGTGCACTGGTCGATCGCCAACCGCACCGCCCTCGCCGACGCCGAACTCGAATACGAAGACCGCGAAGACACGAGCGTTTACGTTCTCTTCGAGATTACGAATACATCAGACTTGCCGGCTGAGCTCGATGCACCTGCAAGTAAACGTATCGATTTCGTCATATGGACGACAACACCTTGGACGTTGCCCGCAAATATGGCGGTCGCTGTTTCACACAGTAACTTTCTGTATTGCTTGTATGAATACGTGAATGGGTCGGGAGAAACACGATATCTGATTGCCAATGACAATCTGGCAGAGGGTATTGGTGGATGTAGTAGTTTCTTTGAAGCCGCTGGTATATCGGAGTATAGAAAGCTAGGCACTTGTGCTGGATCGCAACTGGAAGAAGCCAGAATTCGTTATCAGCATCCATTTATTGCTCGTACTTCGCCCGTTGTTTGCGCAGATTATGTGACAGCTGAGGACGGAACCGGTTTGGTACATACCGCTCCGGGGCACGGTGTTGAAGATTTTCAGACCGGGCGTTTTCGTCGATTGCATTTCAAAAACAGGCAAATAGGGTCTGATGTTGAATGCATACTGCCGAGTGAACATGAACCGGTTGGCCTCAACGAATACGACGTGTACTGCCCCGTGCTCGAAGACGGCACGTTCGACGACACCGCGCCCGACTGGCTGCGGGGCGAAAGCGTGTGGGATGGCAACGACAGGGTCGTCGACCACCTGCGCGACAGCGGCCACCTGTTCCACGCCAACAAGTTTGTGCACAGCTACCCCCACGACTGGCGCGGCAAGACGCCCGTGATCTTCCGCGCCACCAGCCAGTGGTTCATCGGCGTCGACGAGGCGTTTAGCGACGGCCCGCAGGGCCGGGCTTCCCTGCGCCGCCGCGCGCTCGACATCACCGCCGACACGATCGACTTCGTGCCGGCGTGGGGCCGCAACCGCATGCGCGGCATGCTGGAAAGCCGACCCGATTGGTGCATCAGCCGGCAGCGGTCGTGGGGCCTGCCGATCCCGGCGTTCGTGCACAAGCAGACCGGCGAGCCGCTGCTGACCGCCGAGTCGGTGCGGCACGTCGCCGACCTCGTGCGCAAACAGGGCGGCGACGTGTGGTTCAAGTCCAGCGCCGCCGAGCTGCTCGCCGGCTGCCCGGGCGTCGACGCCCCCGACGCCTACGAGAAGGGCGGCGACACGTTCGACGTGTGGTTCGAGTCCGGCTCGTCGTGGCACGCGGTCATGCGCCAGCGCGAACTGGCGCGCCCCGACGGCGCCCACACCGACCTCTACCTCGAAGGCTCCGACCAGCACCGCGGGTGGTTCCAGACCTCGCTACTGCTCGGCCTGGGCGCGACGGGCCGGTCGCCCTTCGCCACGGTGCTCACGCACGGGTTCATGGTCGACAAGCACGGCAAGAAGATGAGCAAGTCCGGCGGCAACGCGATCAACGTCGAAGACCTGCTCAAAGAATACGGCACGGACGTGTGCCGGTGGTGGGTCGCGGGCCTGGCCTACGACAACGACATCAAGGTCGACTGGGACTTCTTCAAGCTCGCCGGCGAAGAGTACCGCAAGGTGCGCAACACCATCCGCTTCCTGCTCAGCAACCTGCCCGACCCCCGGAACTCCGACCCCCAGAACGGTCGCCGGGAGATGACCAGCGACGACCTGCACTCGGTCGACGCGTGGGCGATGGCGGAGCTCGGCAAGCTGATCACCAACGTGAGCCAAGCCTACGACCGCTACGAGTACCGCCGGGCGAGCGAGGCGATCTACAACTTCTGCAACGACGCGATGAGCAGCGTGTACCTCGCGGCGGTGAAGGACCGGCTGTACTGCGATGCGCCCGACAGCGACCGCCGACGCCGCACGCAGACGGTGATCTACGACATCGCCGAGCGTTTGATCCGGCTGGTCGCGCCGATCCTCGTGCACACCGCAGACGAGGCGTACCTCGCGCTGCACGGGCTGGACCACAAGTCCGAGCGTAGCGTGCACACCGAGCCGCTGCCACAGCCGTTCGAGCCCGTCGTGGCCGAGGGTTGGCCCGAGGCGATGGGCCTGCGCGACCGCGTGCTCAAGGCGGTGGAAGACGCGCGGCACAACCGCAACCTCGACAACCCGCTCGACGTGGGTGTGACGGTCATGCTGGCGCCCGAGCAGTACGCCCCGCTCAAGCCGCTCGAGGCCGAGCTGGCCGACCTGTGCGGCGTCAGCCGGTTCGAGCTGACCGAAAACGGCAACGAGACGATCGACATCGCCGACCTGACCGACGCGCCCCGCTGCGAACGCTCGTGGAAACGCGACGGTACCGTCAAGCAACGCAGCGACGGCGGCTACCTCTCCGACCGCGACGCCGCGGCCCTGGGTCTCGGATAAACGACTCAACACAGGTTCATCCACAACCGATAAAGCCCTGGGCCACTTGCCTGGGGTTTTTATCATGAAGCGGAAGCTCAACCTGAAACGTGTCGCGTCGGTGACGTTGGCGATCATCGCCCTGGTCGGCGTGACGTTCGCGCTGACCTTCATCCAGATACTGGCAAACATGAGCGGCGATGAGGGGCAGGGCTATCTCCTGGCGACCCTGGACGAGGGGTACCTTTCGTCGTGGCTGTTTACGCCCGAGTTCTGGGCTAATTATCCGGGCCATGCCGCGATCGTGAACCCGGCACTGATCGATCTTCCCTCACTGGCCGTGGTGGGTTTGTCGCTCGTGCTGCTTTGGATCGTGGTCAGGCGATGGCTGCGTTTGGGGCACGTGTCGCTCGCGTTCGCGTGGTTGGGGGCTGGTGTGGCGATTTACGCCAGCGGTGATCGTTTGTTTGTGGCGGAGCTGCCGCCCAGCGACACGGGACCATTGCTCGCGTTCATGCTCATCAGCGCGTTGTATTGCGGCGCCGCGACGTTGGCCGTGCTGCTCTGGTTCGCCGTGCGGGGCGATCGGGAGAACGCCGCCACGGCCGGGTAACGGCATTAACGCGTTGTTTTCACGCAACACCGCCTCAATCGGCGTACCGATCTGGCCGATGCGCTTGTTGGTATGTCGTCTTCAGACAACATCTCGCCGCGTGGCGGGGATGACCCGCCGCCTTTGCGCCTCGTGCGCACCGACGGCACCGATGCGTCCCTGCCAGCGCCCACACGCCAGCGCGACCGGTTGCTGCACGAACTGAGCAACCTGCTCGACGGTTCGTTGCGCAACGTTGGCCTGGCGCTGAGCCGGTTCGACGAGGTGGCCGCCGAGACCGGCGTCGACGCCGAGGCGCGCCAGTGCCTGGCCACCGCCGACCGCAGCCTGCAGCAGATGGCGGGCTTGCTCCGGCAGTGGATGCGCAGCGCCTGCGCCGACCTCGGGTCGGTGTACCGGCCCGACGCGAAGCTCGGCGAGATCGTCGAACACGCCGCCCGCAACCTCGCGCCCGTGGCGCGCGTGCAGGAGATCGACCTGCACGTCGAGACCTCGCACGAGGCCTCGCGCTTCCCCGCCGGCCAGCTGTACCCGGTGCTGGCCAACGGCCTGCGCAACGCGATCGAGTCGATCGGAAGCAACGGCGCGGTCACGCTCAGCGCGGACGTGGTCGGCGACGAGCTGGAGGTGCGCATCGCCGACGACGGTGCGGGCGTGCCCGACGACCTGCCGCGCGACGGCGACGGCCTGGTCGCGCCGGGCGTCTCCACCAAGCCGCACGGCCAGGGCCTGGGCCTGGCGATCAGCCGCGACATCGTGCGGGCGATGGGCGGCGTGATCCGTCTTGAATCCAACGAACCCCGCGGCGCGGTGTTGTTGATCCGCCTGCCGCGACGCGCCTAACACACGGAACGCCATGAACGAACAAGACCTCAAACAGACCGGCCGCGTCCTCATCGTCGACGACGACCCGATCGTCGCCGAATCGCTCGGCGCGCTGCTGGTGCGCGACGGCCACACCACCGCCACCGCGCACGACGGCGCCGAGGCGATGACGCTGATCCGCGACGCGGCCGAGCCGTTCCAGGTCGTGTTGACCGACATCAACATGCCCCGCAGCGACGGGACCGAGCTGTTGAAGAACATCCGCAAGAACCACCCCGCGCTGGTCGTGCTGATGATCACCGGCTACGGCACCATCGAGTCGGCGGTCAGCGCGCTCAAGCTCGGCGCATTCGATTACCTGACCAAGCCCATCATCGACGAAGAGGTCCGCGCCGCGGTGGGCAAGGCGCTGGTGCAGCACCAGCTGCTCGCGGAGAACACCCGCCTCAAGGACCGGCTCGGCGAGCGGTTTGCGCTGTCGAACATCGTCGGCGGCGACCACAAGATGCAGAAGGTGTTCGACGTGATCGAGGCCGTGGCCGACAGCCGGACCACCGTGCTGATCAACGGCGAGTCGGGCACGGGCAAGAGCATGATCGCCAGCGCCATCCACGAACGCAGCGCCCGCCACGACGGGCCCTTCGTGACCATGGCGTGCGGCTCGATCCCCGAGACGCTGCTCGAGAGCGAGCTGTTCGGTCACATCAAGGGTTCGTTCACCGGGGCCGACCGCGACAAGGTCGGCAAGCTCCAGGCGGCCGACGGCGGCACGCTGTTCATCGACGAGATCAACTCCGCGACCGCGGCGTTGCAGCTCAAGCTGCTGCGCGTGTTGCAGGAGAAGCGCTTCGAGCCCATCGGCTCCAACCAAACGATCGAGGTCGACGTGCGTTTCGTGCTGGCGACCAACCAGTCGCTCGAGGCGCTGGTGCAGGAGGGCGGGTTCCGCGAAGACCTGTACTACCGCATCAACGTGGTGAACGTGGAGCTTCCGCCGTTGCGCCAGCGCGAGGGCGACGTGCCGCTGCTGGTCGAGCACTTCCTGAAGCGTTACTGCCGGGAGACGGGCAAGGTGATCACGGGCTTCAGCGACGAGGCGATGGCGGCGTTGCGCCGCTACCGATGGCCGGGCAACGTGCGTGAGTTGGAGAACGCGGTCGAGCGCGCGGTGGTGCTCAGCCGGACGCCCGTGATCGACCTGGACGTGTTGCCGGATAAGGTCGCTTACCAGACACCAGACGGCCAGCCGGGCTTCCGCGAGCGGCGCAAGAACCCCCAGGGCTGGTCGGCGAGCACGTGGCGGGGCGAGCCGTTGCGGGACGCGTTGTGCGAGCCGGAGCGACAGATCATCCTCGCGGCGTTGACGGCCCACGACTGGAACCGCCAGCAGACCGCCGAGGCGTTGGATATCAACCGGACCACGCTTTACAAGAAGATCAAGCAGTACGGCCTGGAAGAATTGGCCGCGACGCGGTGATCGGTTTCGCATTAAGCCGATTCTGTGCTATATTTAAAAGGTCAGAACGCCGCGACACGTCTACAGTTCTGGCAGGGGATGTGGCACATGGCCGAAGTGATGCAGATCCATTGCCCGCAGTGTTCCATACGTCTGGCGGTGCCGCAGGACGCCGGTGGTCGCATGGCGCGTTGCCCCAAGTGCAAGACGAAGTTCCCCGTGCCCGACCCCAAGCAGATGCTCGACGACACGATCACGTGCTGGTTGAACCTGGACCAGATGGACGACGACGACATGCACGACTCGATCGCGGGCGAGGTGGCGATGCAGCGGACGGCGATGGGCATGGCGCCGCCGAAGGACCAGAAGCCGAAGGAGAAGCCCAAGCCGAAGCGCAAGTCGCCCAAGCCGGCGCAGAAGACCGTGCCCGAGCTGAAGGATGCGCCCCGCCGTGTGCTGCGCCGGCGCCGGTCGGAAGACGAGCCGGCCGAGCGGCCCGCCGAGTCGGCGGCGGGCGAATCGGCGACGGGTGAGGGCGGTGATGAATCGGCCCAGCGTGACGCGGCGCGCCGCGCGGCGGCGGCGGCGGCCGAAAACGGCAACCGCGTGCAGCTGAACCTGATCGACGTGACCAGCGCGGGCGTGCGGTTCGGTTTCAGCGTGCACCTGCTCAACGAGAGCGCGTTCCGCGCCTCGATGCCGATGTGCGACGCGTACACCTGCGAGCACGACCCGGGCAACATGATCGCCCGGCCCCTGGCGTGGGTCGACAAGGCCACGGGCAAGTTCACCAACCCCGGCGAGATCGAGGCCCGCTACGAACACCACGTGAAGCTGCACCAGTCGACGCGCGAGGTGGTCGAGGCGATGCGGACGATGGACGAGCTACCTTCGCCGTACAACATGCCCATGCCGTACTACGTGACCCGCGGCTCGGGCAAGGCGCCGCTGCACTGCGAGACCTACCAGACCCCGCAGGGCGTGCAGTGCGAGGTGACCATCCCCAACTCGCGGGTCGCGCTCGACTGGCTGGGGCGGGTCAACGGCGTGTGCTGCGACGAGTACAGCCAGCTCGAGAAAGAAGCCACCAAGCTCGAGGCCTCGACCTGGCAGTCGTTCCCCGACAAGGTCCGCAAGCGGTTGTCGGTCTGGTTCGACTTCGAGCAGGACGAGGAGTTCCTCGCGTACTTCAACGAGGGCGACTTCTCCAGCAGCGACCTGGGGCTGGCGGGCCTGATCGTGACCAGCAAGCGCATGGTCTACTGCAAGTACCACTCGATGGGCTCGATCCGCCACGACAAGCCGGCGACGATCGTGGCCGCGGAGTCCGGGCGGTTCGCCACGCTCGTCCGCGTGGACGAAAAGCAGCAGCGGCGCATCGTCAAGCTGCGCGCCGAGGACCTCGAGGAGTTGGTGGCGCTGCTCGACGAGGTCAACTCCGAGGTCGAGCTGCTCGCCCAGGAAGTCGACACCTCGGGCGCCGGCGACCGCTGAGGCCCGGCGGCCGGGCTTTGCCCCTACAATCGACGGCATGGAACTGACGCCGCAACTGCTGGTCGCCGCTTATTGTCAGGGGGCGTTCCCCATGGCGCGCGGGCGCGACAGCGACGAGATCGACTGGTTCAGCCCCGACCCGCGCGGCACGCTGCCGCTGGATCGGTTCCGCTGCCCGCGCAGCGTGACGAAGGTGGTGCGCCAGGGCCGGTTCGACATCCGCACGGACACCGCGTTCGAGCAGGTCATGCGTTGCTGCGCCGCGCCCCGCCGGTACGAGCAGGAGACGTGGATCAACGAGGCGCTGGTTGCCGCGTACACCCACTTGCACGAGGCGGGCCTGGCGCACAGCGTCGAGGCGTGGCGCGGGGGCCTGCTCGTCGGCGGGCTGTACGGCGTGGGGATCGGCGCGGCGTTCTTCGGCGAGTCCATGTTCCACCTGCCCGGCGTCGGCAACGATTCGTCGAAGGTCTGCCTGGTGGCGTTGGTCGAGCACCTCAAACGGCGCGGCTACGAGCTTTGCGACGTGCAGTTCAACAACCCGCTGCTCGAGCGGTTCGGCGCGGTTGAGGTCGACCGCGCCGATTACATGCGCCGGCTCGAGCACGCCGTGCGGCGGGACGTGACGTGGGCGGATGCGCCACAAAAAACCTCGCCCGCGTGAACGGGCGAGGCACCCTCCAAGTAGCTTGGAGTTGATCGGGGTTGCTCAGGCGTCGGCCGCGTGGCGGCGGTGCTTGAAGTACACGCCGCCCATCACGCCCAGCAGCGCCAGGCCGGCCGGGAACGCCGCGGGCAGCGGGATGTTCGGCGGCGGCGGGGGGCAATCGGCGGACAGGCAGAAGCCCTTGAACCGCAGCGCGTTCTGGTTGTGGTAGCTGTTATCGATGGGCGCGCCGATGACGAGCTTCTGGCCGGTGGTCACGTCGATGGAGGTGGTGAAGGTGGTCAGGCCGCTGCCCAGCGTGAAGTCGGTGAAGGTGTTTTCGCCGAGGATGGAGACGCGCGCCACGTCGTCGCACTCGTAGTCCCAGAACTTGAGGCACTCGACGGTCACGTCGCGGCTGAACTCGATGACCAGCGCCTCGGTCCAGCCGTCGCACAGCTGGTCGATCATGTCGCGGTAGTCGCCGGAGACACCGGTCACGCCGCTGGAGTCGATGCCCAGGCCCTTTTGGGTCTGGAACACGCTGGCGGGCGACATCTCGGGCGGGGCGACGTTGGTGTTGATCGCGAAGGCCTTGATCGACACGTCGAGCGGCAGGCAGCCGCCGTCGAGCGCGAGGTTGTATTCGTGACCGAGGTTGCCGCAGTCGCCGGTCAGCCAGACGCTGTAGTCGGAAGTGGCGTAAGCCTGCGCGGCGGCAAGCATCACGATCAGGGTTATTGCGCAGCGAAACATCTTTGCCCGTCTCCTGGTTGTCTCAGTTCGGCCCAACCCGAATCATCCCCCCACACCCCTATCGATGTGGATAATCCGGATAACTTTCTATCCTTTCATATCATGACACGCCAGCCCCGGCGGAGCAAGGATTTCGTGCGGTTATTGGACAAGCCCGATTCCGGGCGCGGATATCTGTGATTTACGCCTTAATTAGCGCAAACGTGTATAAAACAAGCGGTTTTGTGGCCGTGCCGTCACAGGCACGCCCCGCACGGCAACCCATCGACCGCGTGGCCGCGGCGTGCGACCGAAAAACCCGGGCCCGTCGCGGCCTGGAGGGTTACCCAGATTAAACTTCGGCCAGCGGCACGTGCTCGTCGATGGTCAGGCCGAAGCCCTCGAGGCTGTGCAGCTTGCGGGGGTGGTTGGTGATCAGGCGGAGCTTGCGGAGGCCCAGGTCGCGCAGGACCTGCGAGCCGACGCCGAAGTCGAACTTGTCCATGACCTTGGCGATCTCGGCGGCGCCGGGGGCCTGTTGCGAGGGGTCGAGGTGCAGGGTCTGCAACCGTTGGAGCAGCCCGGTGCCCATGCCGTCCTGTCTCATGTAGACGATCGCGCCCTCGCCGGCCTGCTGGATCATGCGCATCGCGCGGTGGAGGGTGTCGCCCGTGCCGCGGCCGGTTTCGCCGAACACGTCGCCGAGCAGGTCCTGGCTGTGCATGCGCACGAGCACGGGCTCGTCGATCGGCCCCCGGCCCACGCGCCCGCAAGTCAGCGCCACGTGCGGCAGGGCGTCGACCTTGCTGCGGTAGGCGATCAGGTTGAACTTGCCCTCGGGCGTTTCGATCGGCGCTTCGTCGATGCGCTCGACCAGCTGTTCGCGCTCGACGCGGTAGGCGATCAGGTCCGCCACGCTGCACATCTTCAGCCGATGGCGGCGGCAGACCTCCTTCAACTGCGGCAGGCGCGCCATCGTGCCGTCGTCGTTCATCACCTCGATGATCGCCGCCGCCGGTTCGATGCCGGCCAGCTTGCACAGGTCGACGCTGCCCTCGGTCTGCCCCGTCCGCACGAGCACGCCCCCGTCGCGGGCGCGCAGCGGGTTGACGTGGCCGGGCTTGGCGAAGTCGGCGGCGGTGGCGGCGGGGTCGCCGAGCAGCTGGACGGTTTTCGCCCGGTCGGCGGCGGAGATGCCGGTGGTCACGCCGTGCCGCTCGTGGGCGTCGACGGTCACGGTGTAGGCGGTGGTCATCTGCGAGCTGTTGGTGCCGGACTGCGGCGACAGCTCCAGCCGGTCGCAGATCTCCCCGTCCAGCGCCACGCACAGCAGCCCCCGGCCGACGGTGACCATGAAGTTGATCACCTGCGGCGTGACAAACTGGGCGGGGCAGATCAGGTCGCCCTCGTTTTCGCGCTGCTCGTCGTCGACGAGCACGACGATCCGCCCGGCCCTCAGCTCTTCGAGAATCTCATCGATCGGTGCTAACAACGGCTTGCTCCATCTACCCGCACGGCGGCGGGCCGGTCATTGTACGGACCGGCGCGCGGCGCGTCGCCTCGGCAACGAGATCATAGGAAACCGGCTCAATTAGCCATTCACACAGACGATCATATGCAGCAAATAGAAGATTATGGAAAGCAGGGGAATCGCTTACGCGGTGTCGAATGTATAATCCTCTCACTGGGAGACTCCGAATGACAGAGAAGAAAACAGAATCCAACCACATAGATCAGCGGACAGAATACTGGGCGTCGCTAAACGATGCTCGTAACCAAGTCATTGCCTCTTATGGCAAAACAGTCATGGCTTTCTCAGGTGGTGGGCTTGGTCTTACGCTCACATTCATGTCAGACCTGTTGGAAAAGGCTAAGCTTGAGACCATCCAATACATGCTATGGGCTTGGGTATGTTGGACTGCTTCCTGTGCAGCATCCCTGATGGCTATATACTTCGCCATTCTCTCGGCCAGCCACGCCATGAAACGTCTGCGTCAAGATAAGTCTCTCCACGCTTTGACCGGTGGTCCTTGGGCGCCGCTTGTTATTGTCCTCAGCCCATTATCCGGTATTCTGTTCATTGTCGGAGCTATATTTGCTATAGTATTTGTCAATCTCAATGCAGGGGGATTATCAAATGTCGGAACTCAATAACGATCCCGATCAACGCCCGCAACCGCAGCCGCAGCCGCCCGCGCAACCTCAACCACCACAACCTGCGCCCGATCAAGAACCAGGTCAACTACCTCCGCTTGGCGATCCTGGACGCGATCGTCCAAGTCCGCCTGAGCATTGGACGCCCCCACCCCCACCGCCGGAAGAAGACGAGTAACGCCTGATTCTGGCATTGCAAGACAGCTCTGTTACTCGGAATGACCACCCCTGCTAATTCGTGATCAAGGGAAGTTATGCCATCAACAATCGATAATTCAGATAAGTTGTCCGAGGTACGCAGGGCCTTAGTAGAACTAAGAGATGATGGCGAAACGATCGCATCAATTGATGGCTTGATTGGCTATATTGATTTGCTCGACAAGGTACCTTTGCCATATGAAGCCCGGCTGGAGCAATACAAGATGCAATTCCACGCCGACTTGGCTCAATGGGAGGCTAGGAATAAAGCCGCAGCAACCATGCTAAATGCCGCTATAGGATTTGCACACTCTGCCTTGAGGATCATCATCTTGATCAACGGTGGCGCTGCCGTAGCAGTAATGGGATTGATCGGGTCAATCGCCCAGAAAACCCAAGTGCCTAACGCTTTGGCGTGGGGTGCAGCCTTGTTCGGCGTAGGTGTATTCTTAGGTGGGTTGTGTGCCGCTGACTCATACTTCGCGCAGTACGCATATTCCCACTTTGAAGAAAAACGCGGCGACAGGTGGAGGATAGCAGCTATTCTCACCGGTCTGGGTTCAATGGTGTTATTTTTGGTAGGTTTGATCCTAGTTATTTTCGGCTTCAGTGCGATTACACCTGTGCCTTAATTGCGATCAACCGTTCACAAGCCAATCACGTTTAGCTCCCTAATTTGGGAGATCGTCCCCGCAATCGGTGCGCAGTGATCGGCGCAACATTCACCTCCTCTCGGCAAGTCTTGCGCATGCTCGGCGTGAGCGGCGCGAGCGGGCGTGGCGCGGCCTGGCCCGATAATCGCCGGTTCTGGCTCGGAAACAGCGCTGCGCGGGTTTGGCACGCCCGTTCGACAAGTTCGGCACCCCGCTTGCGATCGGTTCGGCGGATCGGTCCACGCGCGTGGACTCGACGAACGTGCATGGAGGCACCGATGTCGAGCAGTTGGTTAAAACTCATTCGCCAGAGCGGCGACCCGGACGTCGGGTCCGCCGTGGTTCGTTTGGCCCGCATGGCCGCCGCCGTTCACCGCACGCAAGCCGCCGCTTCGGGCTTCGGGGAAGACCACGGGATCGACGGATCGGTCCCCCGGGCTACGGTTCCGCGCCTCGGGCGCGCGGGCGACACGGAGGTCGCCCGATGAACTACGGCCTGTATCTCTCCGCTTCGGGCGTCCTGACGAACTCGCATCGCCAGGACGTCATTGCCAACAACCTGGCCAACGCCTCGACCGTCGGCTTCAAGCGCGACCTCGCGGCGTTCACCCAGCGACTGCCCGAGGCCCAACGGCCCGGCGCCGACTTCACGTCGTCCAACCAATTGCTCGACCGGCTCGGCGGCGGCGTCTTCGTCGCGCCCACCCAGCTCGACGCACGCGACGGCAGCTACACCCAGTCCGGCAACCCCCTCGACCTGGCGATCAAGGGCGAGGGTTTCTTCGCCGTGCAGGCCAGCGATTCGGCCGGCCAACCCGCCACCCGGCTGACCCGCGATGGGCAGTTCACCCTCAACCACGACGGCCAGCTCATCACCACCGTCGGCGGCCACCCCGTGCTCGACCGCCACGGCCGCACCATCACGCTCAACCACGCCGTGCCCGTGACCGTCGATGAATCCGGCCAGGTCAAGCAGGCCGGCTCGGTCGTCGCCGAATTGAAACTGGTCAACGCGCGTAGCGACAAGGCCCTCCGCCACCTCGGCCACGGGCTGTACACCGCTTCCGACGCGACGATGAACAGCGACGCCCAGGCCCCCGGCCGGGTGCTGCAGCACTGGCTCGAAGCGTCCAACGTCGACTCGGTCAAAGAGATGGTCGCCATGATCGAGGCGACCCGGGCCGTGACCAACAACGCCACGATGATCCGCTACCACGACTCGATCATGGAACGCGCGGTCAACGTGCTGGGCCGGGTGGCCTGATAGGAGCAGTTAGACCATGGCAACCACCGCACTGCACACCGCGGCCACCGGGCTCAACGCCCAGTCGACCAAGATCGACGTCATCGCCAACAACCTCGCCAACGTCAACACCGTGGGCTTCAAGTCCAACCGCGTCGTGTTCGAGGACATCCTCTACCAGGAGCTGGCCGAGCCCGGCGTCGAGAACGCCCAGGGCGACCAGCGGCCGGCCGGCGTTTATGTCGGCCTCGGCGTGAAGATCGCCAACACCGACTTCGACTTCACCCAAGGCTCGCCCATCGACACCGGCCAACCGCTCGACGTGATGATCCAGGGCAACGGCTTCTTCGCCGTCGACATCGTGCAGGAAGAAGGCACCGGCCTCGGCTACACCCGCAACGGCAGCTTCTTCCTCAACTCCGAGGGCGATGTGGTGCTCGGCAACAGCGACGGGCCCAAGCTCGACCCGCCGTTGACCATCCCCGCAAACGCCACCAGCCTGTCGATCTCCGCCACCGGCGACGTCGAGGTGCTGCTGCCCGGCTCGACCACCCCGACCAACATCGGCACCCTCGAGATCACCAGCTTCCTTAACCCCAAGGGCCTGACGCCCATCGGCAACAACGTCTACGTCGAGACCGAGGCCTCCGGCCCGCCCATCACCGGCGCGCCCGGCACCGAGGGACGCGGCACCCTGCTGCAGAACTTCCTCGAGGCGGCCAACGTCGACCCGGTCAAGGAACTCGTGGAACTGATCAAGGCCCAGCGCGCCTTCGAACTCAACAGCCAGACCATCCAGGCCGCCGACCAGGCGATGCAGGTCGTGGCCAACCTCAGGCGGTTCTGATCCATGATGCGTAGCGTCATCATCTCGGCACTCGTATCCGCCACGCTCGCCGCCGGCGCGCTGGCGGATTCGATCACGCTGCGCGACGGCGACATCGAGCCCGCGGCGCGCGTGGTCACGCTCGCCGACGTCGCCGACCTCGACGGCGACTGGGCGCAGGCCTGGGCCGACCTGGTCGTCGCGCCGATGCCGACCGAGCGGCTCGAGCTGACGGTGCAGATGGACGACGTCCGCCGCACGCTCGACGGGCAGAAGGTGCACTGGGGCAAGCTGAGTTTGCGCGGCCGGCGGAGCCTGACCGTCACGCGTCGCGCCGCGGCCGCCGAGCCGGTCGAACCCGTTACGCCACAACCACAACCGCAAGCCGAAGCCACACCTACCACAGTCACGGCCAACCCGGTCGGCGAGATCGACATCACCGCGCCGGCCGCGACGACGCTCCGCGACCACGTGCGACAGCTCATCGAGCGCACGCACGCGGTCGGCGGCGACGACCTGCGCATCACGTACCTGCAAGACGACAGCCCCGCCTGGTCGCTGACCGACGCCGGCTGCCGGTTCGAGCTGGAACCGATGGACCGCGACCTGTTAGGGCGCGTGCCGATCGTGGCCCGCCGTTGGCAGGGCGAGACGCTGTTGGGCAGCGAGCGGGTGAGCGTCGACGTGTCGATCCGTCGCGTGGTGGTGACCGCCAACCACGCCTTGCAGCGTAACCAGACCATCACCGCCGAAGACGTGACCGTCGAGTCGCGTTGGATGGCCGACGGCCGGGTGCGTTCGTTCGACTCGGTCGAGCCGATCGTCGGCCAGGTCGCCGCCCATTCGATCCGCGGCGGTCAAGCGATCGGCGCCGACGACGTCCGCCCCGAGCTGCTGGTCCGGCGCGGCCAGCAGGTGACCGTCCGCGCCATCAGCGGCGGGCTCGTCGTGAAGACCGTCGCCCGGGCGCAGGAGGATGGTGGCCTCGGCGAACTCATCGAAGTCGAAGTGCGCAACAGCGACAAAACCCGCGAACGGTTCCACGCGAAGATCACGGGCAATCGTCAGGCGGTCATGCTGGTGGGCAGCAATAGCAGCGAGAACCAGGGAGGACAGCCATGACTCATCGTTGGCAACACACCGCGGCCGTCGTCGCCGCGCTTTGCGGCGCGGCGTTCGCGCAGAGCTCGTCGCTTTACTTAGCCGAGAGCTCGCCCCCGCCGCAGATCGACGGCGTCAACCAGAACCCGTTCATGGAGCAGGCCAGCTACCTGGCCGTGACCATCCCCGAGCCGCGCACGTTCAGCACGCACGACCTGGTGACCATCATCGTGCGCGAGAGCAGCTCGTCGAAGCTCGAGAGCGAGCTGGAGACCGAGAAGGCGCTGACCGCGGAGGGCGAGGTCACCTCGTTCCCGATGCTCGACATCGACGAGGTCACCGACTCGGGGCTGAACCAGGGGCCGAACCCGAGCGTGGGCCTGGAGATCAGCAAGGAGTTCGAGGGCGAGGGCGACTACCAGCGCAAGGACGAGACGATCTTCCGCATCACCGCGCGGGTGGTCGACGTCAAGCCCAACGGCACGCTCGTGCTCGAGGCGCGCAAGTCGATCGCCACCGACAAGGAGACCGAGACCATCACGCTGACCGGCTACTGCCGCACCGAGGACATCGGCGCCGACAACACCGTGCTGAGCACGCAGATGTACGACCTGCGGATCAACAAGCAGCACACCGGCGCGCTGCGTAAGGCCAGCGAGAAGGGCATTTTGACCAAGGCGTTTGACCTGTTCTTGAACTTCTGAGTCGGACGCGAGACGTAGCGGCGGGACGCCGCGGGAAACGAGGACCAGGATGGTCGGACGGATCGAACAACTGACGCTCACGACGCTGCTGGCGCTGACGCTGTCGGCCGCGTCGTTGCGCGCTGTCGAGGTGCAGGACATCACCCGCCTGAAGGGCGCTGAGAGCTCGAAGCTCGTCGGCATGGGTCTGGTGGTCGGCCTCGAGGGCACGGGCGACGGCGGCGACTTCGCCCCGGCCATCCGCCCGCTGGCCGCGATGATGCAAAGGTTGATGGACCCCAACGTCGTGGCCCACGAGCTGAAGAACGTCAAGAACGTGGCCGTGGTGACCGTCAGCGTGAAGCTGCCGGCGTCGGGCGTGCGCGAGGGCGACGAGGTCGACATCCAGGTCGCCAGCGTCGGGCCCGCCAAATCCTTGAGGGGCGGCCGGCTGTTCCTCACGCCGCTGTACGGGCCGAAGCCGGGGATGGGCGTGTTCGCTTATGCCGAGGGGCGGTTGCAGTTTGAGGACGACCAGACCGAGACCGTGGCCACGATCAAGAAGGGCGCGACGATCACGCGCAACGTGCTGGCGCAGTCGACCGACGAGTTCGGCCGATTGACGCTGGTGCTCGACGGGCCGAACGCGACCTGGCCGATGGCTAACACGCTCACGTCGATGATCAACGACGAGCTTTCGCCGGACGGCCCGCCGATCGCGATCGCCGCCGACCAGAAGAACATCCTCGTGCAGGTGCCGGCCAACGAGCGGAACAACCCGTCGGGCTTCATCTCGCGCGTGCTCGAGCTGCACATCGACCCGTCGCTGGTGCGGACCGAGGCGCGGGTGGTGATCAACCAGCGCACGGGCACGATCGTGATGACGGCGGACGTGGAGATCTCGCCGACGGTGATCATGCACGAGGGCCTGACGATCACCACGATCACGCCGCCGCGCGTGCCGACCGCCGAGCAGCCGGTGGTCGAGACGACGGACGCCGTGGCGATCGACCCGCAGCGGCGCGGCGGCGCGAGGCTGGCGGACCTGCTGGAAGCGTTCAACCAGCTGAAGGTGCCCGCGGAAGACCGCATCGCGATCCTTAAAGAGATACACAGGTCGGGCAAGCTGCACGCCAAGCTGGTGTTGGAGGATTAAGCCATGCAGATCGGCGCGATCGACAACACGGGTTTGGGACTGGGACGTGGTCACTTAAGTGACCACGCCGTCAACGACGGGCGCTTTGAGCAGTTGTTGCGCGCGCAACCCGAGGGGGATAGCGAGTTGCGTGAGCAGGCGGAGCTGTTGCTCGGCCACACGCTGTTCTTGCCGTTGCTCAAGCAGATGCGCAACGACCCGTTTAAATCGGAGCTGATGCACGGCGGGTTCGGCGAGGACGCGTTCGCCAACCAGTTCGACCAGTTGATCGCCGAGCGGATGGCCCGGCGGGTCGACTACCCGCTGACCGACGCGGTCGAGCGGTCGATCGTGAACCGCCACGAGAACAAGGGATTGAACGCCGTTGGATAAGCAACTGAACCAACTCGAGTCGCACCTGCGGCAGCTGTTGACGGAGCACGAGTCGTTGCTGTCGCTGATCCGCCGCAAGCAGGCGGCGATGCGCGAAGCGAACGCCCGGCTGGTCGGCGACTGCTGCGAGCTGGAGAACCAGCGTGTGCAGCGCATCGGCGAGATCGAGAAGTCGCGGCAGGGCGTGGTGGCGGAGCTGACGGCGATGCTCACGCCCGGCGCGGCCAAGCCGATGACGGTCGGGCAGGTCGCCGAGCGGGTCGACGAACCGCGGCGCGGCAAGCTTTTGGTGTTGCAGTCGAAGCTGATCGGTGTGATCGGCGACATCCGCCGGGAGAGCGCGGTGACGCGGGCGGCGATGGAACGCCTGCTCAACCACGTCAACGGCATGGTGCAGACGATCGTCAAGACGGTCGGAGGCGGGACGTACGGGCGGCGGGGCGTGGTGCAGGCCACCCCGTCGCTGGTCAGCAGTTTTTCGGCCACGGTGTAAGGAAGCGACGTGTCACTCACGAACGCCTTACAGATCGGACGTAGCGGGCTCGTGGCCAACCAGGCCGCGGTCGAGGTGGCCGGTAACAACCTGGCCAACGCGTCGACGCCGGGCTACACGCGACAGACCGCGATGCTCGCGCCCGCCACGCCCGTCGAGGTGTCGCCGGGCATGTTCATCGGCACGGGCGTGAAGCTGCAGTCGATCATCCGCAACATCGACGCGGCGCTGGACGCGCGCATCCGCAACGCCGTCGGCGACAACCACGCGGCGCTGGCGCGGCAGGACCTGCTGACGCAGATCGAGTCGATCTACAACGAGTTTTCCACCACCGGCCTGTCGAGCCGGATGACCGAGTTCTTCAACGCGTGGTCGCAGCTGGCCAACGACGCGACCGAGGGCTCGCTGCAGACGATGGTCATCTCGCAGGGCACGTCGCTAACGCATTTCATCCGTTCGCTGCGCAGCGACCTGGACAACGCCCGCGTGCAGCTCGACGACCAGGTGCGCGGCGCGGTGCAGCAGGCGGACTCGCTGCTGACGCAGATCGCCGGCCTCAACGCGGCGATCACCACCGCCGAGGGCGGACAGGGCGGCGCCAACCAGCTGCGCGACGAGCGCGACCAGCTCATCACGCAGCTGTCGGAGCTGATCGACGTGAGCACGGTCGAGCAGGCCAACGGCGCGACGGACGTGCTGCTGGGCGGCACGCCGCTGGTGCTCGGCAACAAGAGCCGGGGCCTCAGCGTCGACTTCAAGACCGACGCCACCACGGGCAACCTGGACATCAACGTGCGCGTCGCGGCCGACGGCACGTTCCTCAACCCGACCACGGGGAAGATCGGCTCGCTGATCACGGCGCGCGGCCAAGACCTTTTGCCGGCGATCGACGCGCTCGACCAGTTCGCCGGCTCGCTGATCTACCAGCTCAACCGCGTGCACAGCCAGGGCCAGGGCGAGGTCGGTTTCGACAGCGTCACCGGCACGTACCAGGTCGACGACCCGGCGCAGCCGATGACCTTGGCCGCGGCGGGGCTCGACTTCGTGCCCGCCAACGGCACGTTCAAGGTGCACGTGACGCAGGTCGCCACCGGCACGCGCACCACCAGCCAGGTCGCCGTCGACCTCGACGGCATCGGCGGGGCGGACATGTCGCTGGACGACCTCGTGGCGGCGATCGACCTGGTGCCGAACATCTCGGCGGTGGTGACGGTGGACGGCCGGCTTCAGATCAGCGCCGACTCGCCGGACTACAAGATCTCGTTCAGCGACGACTCGTCGGGGGCGCTGGCGGCGCTGGGCATCAACACGTACTTCACGGGCCAGGACGCGACGGACATCGATATCAACGGCGTGTTGCAGGCGACACCGGCGATGCTGTCGACCACGGCCAACCACGTCGCCGGCGGCAACGCCACGGCGCTGGCGCTGGCCGGGCTCGGCGACGCGGCGCTCGACGACCTCGGCGGCCTGTCGCTCAACGAGATGTGGTCACGCCACGTCGAGGATTACGCGGTGCGGACCAGCCAGGCGGGCCTGGACGTCAGCAGCACGCAGGTCGTCGTCGAGTCGCTGCAGTCGCAACGCGAAGCGGTCAGCGGCGTGAGCGTCGACGAGGAATCGATCAACCTCATCGCCTTCCAACGCGCCTACCAGGGCTCGGCACGCTTCATCAACGTCGTCGACGAACTCATGCAGACCCTGCTCGGCCTCATCAGATAAGGACCCTAAGCCTCAAGCCTCAAGACTCAAGACTAACTCAATGAGCAGCATCCCTTCCAACCTCGCACGCGTGTCCGGCAACATGATCAGCTCGTTGCTCACCAGCAACCTGCGCCGGACCAACGTCGACCTGTTCAACGTGCAGGAGCAGATCGCCACGGGGTTGCGGGTCAACCGACCGAGCGACGACGCGTCGGTGGTGGCGACGATCAACTCGCTCCGCCGGATACTCGAGCAGGACGACCAGAAGTTGAACAACCTCGCGCAGGCGCAGGGCCTGATCGACACCGCGGACTTCGCGCTGGGCGACGTGAGCAACATGCTGCTGGAGGCCCAGTCGATCGCGTCGAGCCAGGTGGGCATCGGCTCCGACGCCGACACCCGCGCCAACCAGGCGCAGGTGATCCAGGCGATGCTCGACGAGCTGCTGCGCACCGCCAACCGTGAGCTGAACGGCATCTACCTGTTCGGCGGCGAGACGTCGGCCGACGACCCGTTCGTGTCGCAGGCGGGCGGCATCCGCTACGTGGGGGCGCGCAGCGACCTGGTGACGGACATCGGGTTGGGCTCGACGGTCGGCGTCAACCTCAACGGCGCCGACGCGTTCGGCGCGCTCAGCGCCCGGGTGCAGGGCGACGTGGACCTCGACCCCGACATCACCGCGGAGACCCGGCTGGTCGACGTGGAAGGCGCGCGGGGGCGCGGCATCACGCTGGGTACGGTGAACGTGAACGTCGACGGCGCCAACACGCAGGTGGACCTGCGCGGGGCGGACACCGTGCTGGACGTGGCCAACCGGCTCATCGATGCGATCACCCCGGCCAACGGCGCGATCATCGTCAGTGGTTCGGGCATGAGCATCGCGGCCCTGCCGGGGCACACGATCACCATCAGCGACATCGGCCAGAGCTTCGTGGCCGCGGACCTCGGCATCGACCTGACCGCCGACGCGTCGGCATCGGCGGTGCCCGTGACCGTGGCCGGCGGCGACCTAGACGCGCACGTGACCGAACTGACGGAGGTCACCGCGATCACCGCGCCGTTCGACACGGCCGGCGGCTTGAAGGTCACCAACGGCGCGCTGGCCACGGTGATCGACTTCAGCGGCGCGGCGACCGTGCAGGACATGATCAACCAGGTCGAGGCGGCGGACGTGGGGGTGCGGCTGGAGATCAGCGAAGACCACAAGACGCTGCGGCTGGTCAACGAGATCAGCGGCACCGAGTTGAGCGTGGGCGAGAACGCCGGCGGTTCGACGGCGGGCGACCTGGGGTTGCGGACGTTCGGCGACAACACGCTGCTGAGCGATTTCAACTTCGGCCGGGGCGTGCAGACGGCGACGGGCGACGATATTCAGATTCATTTGCACGACGGCACGGACGTGTTCGTGGACCTGTCGGCGGCGGCGACGGTGAGCGACGTGGTCGCGGCGATCAACGCCGCGGGCGGCGGCTCGGTGACCGCGACGCTGGCGGCGGACGGCAACGGGCTGGTGGTCAACGATCTGACGGTGGGCGGCGATTCGTTCGTGATCACGGACGTGGGCCAGTCGCTGGCGGCGACGGACCTGGGCATCCGCAAGAACGCGGGGGCGGCGGGCGCGCTGGCGGGCGACGACGTGGCCAAGGAGCGCGTGGACAGCCTGTTCACGCACCTGATGATGCTGCGGGACGGGCTTTTGAGCAACGACGAGCGTTTGATCACGGAGGCGGGGGGGAAGATCTCACAGGACATCAACACCGCCGCGTCGGCGCGGGCGCAGATGGGCGTGCGCAGCCAGCGCGTGGCGCAGCAGGTCGTGCGGACCGAGGAGCTGACTTTGCAGAACCAGTCGCTGCTGGGTGAGGTGCGCGACGCCGACCTGAATGAAGCGATCACCCGCTTCGTTCAGCTTCAGCAACAGCTACAGGCCAACCTGCTGACCGGGCAGCAGCTGTTGAACATGTCGCTGTTGGATTTTCTCCGGTAGCGCGTGCTGCCGGCGGCGGTGCGGGTCAGGCCGGGCCCGCGACGCCGGACGACAGGAGGTCGACCCCCGACGTTCGGGGGTGATCCAGGATGGATCGGCCAAAGCAGGAAATGGGGTGACCCATGCAAGTGGAAACATCGAGGTTCGGGCAGGTCGAGGTCGCGGACGATCGCGTGATCACGTTCGCCAAGGGGCTGCTGGGGTTCGGCAAGTTCACGCGTTACGTGCTGATCCAGCCGGAGGGCGACAGCTACTTCTTCTGGCTTCAGTCGTGCGACACGCCGGAGCTGGCGTTCGTGGTGACCGACCCGTCGCTGTTCGTGCGGGACTACCAGGTGACGATCAAGGGCGACCAGATGGACGAGCTGGCGTTGGAGTCGATCGACGAGGCGCAGGTGTTCGTGATCGTCAACAAGCGTGGGAACACGCTGACGGGGAACCTGCAGGGCCCGCTGGTGATCAACACGAAGCGTTGCGTGGGCGAGCAGCTGGTGCTGGCCGACCGCCGATTCAACACGCGGGTGCCGTTGGTGGACCTGAAGAACGCGCAGGCCGCGTCGGCCTGACGGCGGGTTGGACGAGTCCGTATTCGACGGAACACACAGGAGTTGAGTCGGTGCTGAACCCACAGACCGACATCACGGCGACACACACAACCGCGACGCAAGGAAGCGTTGCGCTATCCATCCAGCGACCGGCCCTACGATTTGTGGGGGCCGACAGCGCCGGCCCAAGGAAGGAGCCAAGCCATGCTGGTACTTTCTCGTCAACGAGACGAAACGATCATGATCGGCGACGACGTGGAGATCACGGTCGTCGACATCCGCGGCGACAAGGTGCGGTTGGGGATCACCGCGCCCGCCCATATCCCCGTGCATCGCAAGGAAGTGTACGAAGCGATCAAGCGCGAGAACCGAGAGGCCACGCAGGTCGACATGGACGACTTGCAGCAGGCCGACGAGAAGCTGCGCAAGTCCGACGGTGGGCAACCGCCTTCGGGCCCGACGCAGAAGTCATAGATCGCGGCCGACCGAACGGCCTGAAACACAACCGCACCCCCGCCACGGCACAGACCAACCACACCGCCGGCTTGGGTGCGACGAGCGTGTAGCCACAATCAAGGAGGATTGTCATGGCTAGAATCAACACCAACATCCCTTCGCTGATCGCGCAACACAACCTTCAGCGCTCCAACGAGGATTTACAGGTGCGCCTGCAGCGACTCAGCACCGGCCTGCGGATCAACCGCGGCGCCGATGGGCCGGCCGACCTGATCATCTCCGAGCGCTTGCGCAGCGAGATCGAGGGCGTCGGCCAGGCGATCGACAACGCCGAACGCGCCACCAACGTCATCGCCACCGCCGAGGCGGCGCTGGCCGAGGTGGCCAACCTGCTGACCAGCATCAAGTCGCTGGTCGTCGAGTCGGCCAACACCGGCGGCGTGAGCAAGGAAGAGATCTCGGCCAACCAGCTGCAGCTCGACGACGCGGTGGCCTCGATCACGCGCATCGCCGACACGACCAGCTTCGCCGGGCTCAAGCTGCTCGACGGGTCGATGGACTACGTCACCTCCGGCATCGCGACCAGCGCGATCTCGGACGCGAACATCTTCCAGGCCAGCTTCGGCACCGCGGCCAACCTGCCGGTGACCGTCGAGGTGCTGACCAGCGCCGCCAAGGCCAACCTGTTCCTGTCGACCGGCTCGGCCGCGTTGACCAGCTCGGTCACCATCGAGGTCGCCGGCAACAACGGCGTGGAGGTGCTGCAGTTCGTCACCGCCACCAACCTCAGCGCCGTCGCCTTCGCGGTCAACCGCGTGTCGGACTCCACCGGCGTGGCGGCGCAGCTGACCAGCGGCGCCGGCGGCGCGGGCACCAGCGCCCTGCAGTTTGTCAGCGCCGACTTCGGCACCGACTCGTTCGTGTCGGTCTCGAAGCTGCCCGGCACGTCCGGCGGCGACTTCTTCGCCGTGTACGACCAGTTGGGCGCCGGCGGCAGCGTCGTCGGACGCGACGAGGGCGACGACGTGCTGGCCCTGGTCAACGGCTCGCTGGCCCTCGGCGACGGCACCAAGGTCAAGCTCAACAGCTCCTCGCTGAACATCGAGATGCAGCTGACCGACGATTTCGCCCAGACCGCCACGACCAAGCAGTTCACCATCGTCGGCGGCGGGGCGACCTACCAGCTCGGGCCGGTCGTGCAGTCCAAGCAGCAGATCAGCTTCGGCATCCAGTCCGTGGCCGGCTCACGCCTGGGCAACTCGACGGTGGGCTTCCTCTCGTCGGTCACCTCCGGCGGGACCAACTCGCTGGTCAACGGCAACGCCAAGAACGCCAGCGACATCATCGACGCGGCCATCACCGAGGTGTCCGTGATCCGCGGCCGGCTGGGCGCGTTCGAGCGGAACACGCTGCGGACGAACGTCAACTCGCTGCAGATCGCCCTGGAGAACATCACCAACGCCGAATCGCAGATCCGCGACGCCGATTTCGCGGTCGAGACCAGCAAGCTCACCCGCGCCCAGTT
Source organism: Phycisphaeraceae bacterium (assembly GCA_028282805.1). GTDB lineage: Bacteria > Planctomycetota > Phycisphaerae > Phycisphaerales > Zrk34 > JANQHD01. Next base: position 167,983 of record JANQHD010000028.1, read on the forward strand.
GTTGGTGAACGTGGGCACGAACGTGCTGGCGACGGCCAACAGCACGACCGCGAACGTGCTGGCGCTGCTGCAGGGCTGATCGGCGCGGCCGATAACCCCGGCGCCGCCGGGCGCCACGCACCACAGGGGAGATTACCGGACCGGTGAAAATCGGTCCGGTTTTTTTATATGGCGCCGCGAAAGTCGGGGGCCCGGCGGGACGACACTGAGAATGCGGTGACGTGCTTATTAGAGCGCTGTTACCGAGTCTTTGGGGGCAACTCGGGAGCATCCTGCTCTATGGCGTCTCCGTGTCGGCACAACTTGTCCGATAACGCGGAAGTTTTTTTCTGCGTTTAGGCAAAGGGCGGTTAACTGCCGAATCAGGACAACCGATAGCTCACTTCAGTCGTACCTGTCCGCGTTGGGCAGCACGGCGACGAAAAGAAAAGGATTGGGGCTTTCGGGCCCGGTGCCCCGTAGCGTGGGGCATTAAGAGCAATCAGTGTTCAGGGAGGACACGCAATGAGCAGGATCAACACAAACGTCTCGTCTTTGCTGGCCCAGCGCATCCTCGGTCAGCAAAACCAGTCGCTGACGACCTCGTTGGAGCGGCTGAGCACCGGCTTGCGGATCAACCGCGGCGCCGACGACCCGGCCGGCCTGATCGCCAGCGAAAACCTTCGCGCCGAGAAGACCGCCATCACCTCGGCCATCGGTAATGCCGAGCGGGCCAACCAGGTCGTCAACATCGCCGAGGGCGGCCTGATCGAGGTCAGCAACCTGCTGACCGAGCTCGAGTCGCTCGTCGACTCGTCCGCCAACGACGCCGGGTTGAGCCAGGAAGAGAAGGAGGCGAACCAGCTGCAGATCGACTCGATCCTGCAGACCATCGACCGGATCGCCAACTCCACCAGCTTCCAGGGCTCCAAGCTCCTCAACGGCACCTTCGACTACACGCTGACCGGCGTGACCACCACCGAGATCTCCGAGGCCAGCGTCAACGCGGCCAAGGTCCCCTCGACCGGCACGCTCGGCGTCGCCGTGGAAGTCGTGACCTCCGCCCAGACCGGTGCGGCCTTCCTCTCCGCCGGTGGCGGCGCCGCCATCAACCTCGGTGGCGGGGGCACCGTGACCGTCGAGATCGCCGGCGCCAAGGGCGTCTCGCAGTTCACGTTCACCTCCGGCGCGGCCCTGACCGACGCGGAGAGCGCCGTCAACGGCTTCAAGGAAGTCACCGGCGTCAGCGCCTCGATCAGCTCCAACATCCTCAAGCTCAACTCGACCTCCTTCGGCAGCGACGAGTTCGTCTCCGTGAAGGTCGTCGAAGGCAACAACCTCATCGGTGTCGACGCCAACGCCTACACCGCGGGCACCGCGACCGCCGAGGGCACGACCACGAAGGACACCGGCCGCGACGCGACCGTGAACATCAACGGCTCGTCCGCCAACGTCAAGGGCCTCACCGCCACGCTGGCCACGGCCAACCTCGACGTCGAGCTCGAACTGACCACCGCGTTCAACTCCGACGGCAACACCTCTAGCTTCACCATCACCGGCGGCGGCGCCAACTTCCAGCTGTCGCCGACGCTCGACCTGGCCGGCCAGGTCTCGCTGGGCCTGCCCTCGGTCACCACCGCGAACCTCGGTTCGAACCTCAACGGCCGCCTGACCGCGCTGAAGTCCGGCGGCACGGCCAACATCGTCACGGGTGGCATCGGCAACCTGAACAAGGCCCAGAACATCATCCGCGACTCCATCAAGCAGGTTTCCCAGCTGCGTGGCCGTCTCGGCGCCTTCCAGAAGAACACGATCGCTTCGACGACGCGTGCCCTGGGTGTGGCCCTCGAGAACACCGCCGCGGCCGAAAGCCAGGTCCGCGACACGGACTTCGCCCAGGAAACCGCGAACCTCACCCGTTCGCAGATCCAGGTCCAGGCCGCGACCAACGTGTTGGCCATCGCCAACAGCCGGCCGCAGTCGGTCCTCGCGCTGCTCGGGTAATCGATTCGAGAGCATCGATCGCTGATCGCTCAACGGCGGCCCGGTTCAACCGGGTCGCCGTTTAACATTTCACGCCGCGCACCAAACCGTCGCGCACCGATCGTTCGTTTGAACCACCGGCGTCCGCCCCCAACCGCCCCCACGTTGAAATAACGCCGGTGGTGCGTGTTCGGCGGCAGGCCGTTGCGCACCGCCGGTGATCGCCGCGCACCGGCGTGTCCGCGTTTTTGGTAATAGCGGATCGATCGTGCGCGATAAACCCTTGTTTTCAAGCTCGAAACCGCCTTGTGCGCCCGGTGCGCACGGCGGGCGGTGCGCGCGCGTTCGTTCGGTCCGCTATTCCGCGTTATCGGAACGACCACAAGAGGTAGGGCAGCGCGCAGACGACGAAGGCGGCGGTGTTCCACAGCCACAGGGCGCTGGCGAAGCGCGCGTCGAGGTGGAAGAGGTTCGAGGTGATGACCGCGATGATCGCGGTGGGCATGAAGGCGCTGATGACCAGCACGTCGCGCGGCGCGTCGGCGATGGGCAGGCCGGCGGCGTCCAATAACCACAGCGCCGCCAGGGCCGCGGCAGGCATGCCGATGAACTTGGCCACCGCCAGGGCCGCGTGCTCGCGCTTGCGCGCGGTGCGTTTGCCGAAGTGCAGCCGCAGTCCGATCGCCGTGTAGCTGCCCAGCGCGCCGAGGTAGAAGAGGGTTTCGAGCAGCGGGCCGCTGGTCAGCCAATTAGGCACGGGCACGTGGCAGGCGCTGAGCGTCAGGCCCGCGGCCGAGGCGTACAGCGTCATCGCGCGGACGTCGAGCAGCGACTTGATGATGAGCCTGGCGATGGGCATGTTCGGCTCGGGCCCGTAGTGGCGGGCGATGGGGTAGAACATCACCACGGCGCAGACGTTCATCGACATGGTGTAGGTGATCGCGTAGCTCATGGCGTCGCCGCCGAGCAGGGCGTAGCACAGGTACGCGCCGAGGGTGAAGCCCTGGTTGCTCAGAGCGGTGCACAATATGACCACGCCGGTGCGGTCGGGGCTGAGGCGGAGCGTTTTGGCGATGGCGAAGCCCAGCAGCCCGCCCCACGCGAGCATGGCCGGCTGGAACAGCAGCACGGTGAGCAGTTGGCGGTCGACGTCGAGGCGCCAGAAGCTGACCAGCGCGACCGGCGACCAGAAGCCGACGAGCGTGATCAGGTGGATGGGCCGGCTGGTGTTTTCCGTCAGCCAGTTGCGTCGGCGGGCGGCGTAGCCGAGCACCAGGCACGCGGCGCTGAACGCGAGGTAGAGGCAGAACTTGAGTGTTTCGAGCGACACATGCATTCCTGTAGAAAAGCGGTAGAGTATACGGCCCGATTCGAAAGACCCAACGGAGCGAGAAATGGAACCCCAAGCACTCTGGCAGCGTTACCAGCAATACCTGTGCGTCAACGACGAGATCGGCTTGAGCCTCGACATCAGCCGGATGAACTTCCCCGACGGTTTTTTCGACCGCATGGCCGGGCCGATGGCCGAGGCGTACGCGGCGATGGACGAGTTGGAAGGCGGGGCGATCGCGAACCCCGACGAGGGGCGGATGGTCGGCCATTACTGGCTGCGCGCCCCGGAGCTGGCACCCGATGGGGACCTTGGCGCGGAGATCACCGCGACTTTGGCGCAGGTCAAGGACTTCGCGGCGAAGGTGCACGAGGACCGGTGGACGGACCTTTTGGTGATCGGCATCGGCGGCTCGGCGCTGGGCCCGCAGTTCGTGGCCGAGGCGCTGGGCGACCCGGTGAGCGACAAGCTTCGGCCGCACTTTTTCGACAACACCGACCCGGCGGGCATGGCGCGGGTGTTGCGTGAGCTGGGCCACGACCTGCCGAACACGTTGTCGATCGTGATCAGCAAGTCGGGGGGCACGCCCGAGACGCGCAACGGCATGCTCACGGCGAAGGCGGCGTACGAGGCGGCGGGTTTGAGCTTCGCGGAGCACGCGGTCGCCGTGACTTCGGACGGCTCGAAGCTGCACCGCACGGCGCAGGACGAGGGTTGGCTGGCGACGTTCCCCATGTGGGACTGGGTGGGGGGGCGGACGAGCGTGACCAGCGCGGTGGGGCTGCTGCCGGCGGCGCTGCAGGGGTTGCCGATCGGCAAGCTGTTGCGTGGCGCCGCCGAGTGCGACGCGGTGACCCGGCGGGCCGACACGATGCACAACCCCGCGGCGCTGTTGGCGCTGATGTGGTACCACGCGACGGGCGGTCGGGGTGAGAAGGACATGGTGGTGCTGCCGTACAAGGACTCGCTGCTTTTGTTCAGCCGGTACTTGCAGCAGTTAGTCATGGAATCGCTGGGCAAGGAGTTCGACCTGGAAGGCAACGCGGTGTACCAGGGGATCGCGGTGTACGGCAACAAGGGCTCGACGGACCAGCACGCCTACGTGCAGCAGCTGCGCGAGGGGGTGAACAACTTTTTTGTGACGTTCATCGAATCGCTGGAGGCGGGCGACGATGCGATCGAGGTCGAGCCGGGCATCACGAGCGGCGACTATTTGCGCGGGTTCATGATGGGGACGCGCACGGCGTTGTACGAGGCGGGGCGCGAGTCGATGACGATCACGGTGCCGCGCGTGGATGCGTTTACGGTGGGGGTGTTGATTGCGCTGTACGAGAGGGCGGTCGGTTTTTACGCGAGCCTGGTGGGGATCAACGCGTACCACCAGCCGGGCGTGGAAGCGGGCAAGAAGGCGGCGGCGGCGGTGCTGGATTTGCAACGCGCGGTGGTCGAGCACCTGGCGGCGAGCGATGGGGAGCGGACCGCCGAGCAGGTCGCCGAGGCGATCGGCCAAGGCGACGCGGTCGAGTCGGTGCACAAGCTGCTGGCGGCGCTGGCGGCGAACGGCCGGCTGAAGGCGAACGCGGGGGCGAAGCCCGCGGAGGCGGGGTTTCGTGTGTGAGGGGTGAGGGCTTGCGTCTCGGCGATCAGCGTGGATCGCGGACATTGCACGGCCGGCGGCCCAAGCGTCGCCGGTTGTTGCGTTTGAATGCTTGTGATCGTTTTTAGTCTAAAAACGATGAGCGCCAGGTGGGCACATTGTGTTTGTGAGCGGTTCGGTCTGAGGGGGCGATGGGGGAATCCAGATTTGCGCTGCGCTACAGTCCGGCTTGTTTGGTGGGCGGTCGTACTTGTAAGTGGGTGTGAGGGAGAAAACGGGCTTGATGGCCTGAAAACGGGGTTTTTGGGTGTAAAAATGTCGCTGAGGGGGGTGGGTTGAGCCGATATGAAACGAGTTGCGGTAAAATCTGCACGCCGCTGTGGTTGTGCCCGCCTATGGTATTGCTCACCCGATGACGCGAGATGCCAAGCAACCCGGAACCAAGCCCAGGCGTTGGCGCGTGGGGCTTCGCTGGACGTTTATCGTGCTGGTGCTGTTCATCGTGTTGGGCACGGTGGCGTACTTCGCGTTGCTGTCGCCGGCGCGGATGAAGCAGATCGCCTCGGGGGTGCTCGAGGGCAAGCTGGGCGGGCGGGTTACGGTGGGTGATGCGCACTTCTCGTTGCGCTCGTGCCAGCTGGTGCTCGACGACGTGCGGCTGGACGTGCGGGGGGTGGGATCGCCGGCGTCGCAGCTGCTGGCCGCGGACCGGGTGCTGGTGCAGCTCGACCGCGACGCGATCTGGAAGGGCGAGTTCATCGCCACGCGGATCGAGGTCGACCAGCCGACGCTGACGCTGGCGGAGATCGACGGCACGCGTCAGATGAACTACCACTTTTTGAGTTGGGAAGACGCCGACGAGCCGGAACCCGATCGGCCGATGCCCTTGATCGAGCTGCGCGCCGGCGTGCTGCGCAACTGCGCGTGGTCGGGCGGCGAGATGGTGGAGCTGGCGTCGACGAACATCAGCGGTTTCCTCAAGCCGTTGGACAACTACCCGCACATCTACTGGCTGAAGGTTTACGAGACGGCCGACGGCCGGCAAAAAGAGGGCGGCGTGCAGGTGACGGGGCGGATCGACGTGGAGGCGGACACGGTTGACGCGCGCGTGGAGCAGTTGTCGTTCGACAAGCGTTTCGTGCGGTTTTTGCCGTCGAGCGTGCGCGACCTGTGGCACGAGATGGACCCGGTGGGCACGCTGCCGCGCGTGACGTACTCGATGAAGCCACAGCTGGGGTGGGAGACGCTGATCCACGTGGAGGACCTGGGCTTCTACCTGCCGGCGCTGAACGCGGGGCCGGACCGCGTGCGGCTGGAGAACGTGAGCGGGGCGTTCCGCTTGACCAAGACGGGCTTCGAGATCATCGCCGACAAGCTGACCATCGATCGGCTCGAGGGCGAGATCGCGGCGTTGGACCCGGCGCAAGACCGCGCGCGGCTCGAGCGGTTGAACAAGGCGTTGGCGCAGGCGCAAAAGCCGCAGATCACCGGTGAGATCGAGGGCATGGTGCACAGCCTGTCGGGCCACTACGACGGCTGGCACCCCGAGGCGCCGTTCAACCTGAGCCTGGTGACCGAGGCGTTCGACCTGCCGGAGCAGCCGAGCGTGATCTACGCGTTGCCGGACCCGGTGCAGCGTGCGTTCCGCATGATCGCGCCGAGCGGCCGGCTGTCGGTGACGATGGCGATGTGGCGCGGCGTCGATGGCGGCGAGCTCGACTACCTCGGCACGGCCAAGCTGCTGACCGGCAAGGGGCGCTTCGAGCGCTTCCCCTACGAGATGTCCGACTGCCGCGGCACGATCAGCTTCGACCGCGAGATGATCAAGATCCGCAACATCACCGGCCGGACCTCGGGCGACGGGTCGGCGACGATCAACGGCCGGATCACGCTGCCGCGCGTCACCGAGGACTTCGCCGACGGCGACGGCTTCTACCCCGGCCTCGACCTGACCGTCACCGCGATCGACCTGCCGTTCGACGAGAAGCTGTACGACGCGTTCAAGGACCATTACCGGTCGGCGATCGACATGTTCTTCGACCGCGAAGGCTACGCCGCGCTGCGCGACAGCGGGCGCATCGTGGACTACGACACGTACAACAAGACCGAGCTGGAAGCGGCGCGCGTCCGCCGGCAGCTGTTCCGCCTCGACAAAGACAAGGACAAGGCGCAGGTCGCCGCGCTCAACGAAGAGCTCGCCGACATCAACCGGCGCCTCGACACGCCGGCCTTCGAGCTCGGCGGGCGGGCGAACGTGAGCGTGCACGTGCTGCGCAAGCCGGGCGCCGAGCACCACTCGCAGGCGACCACCGAGGTCGACATCGAAGAAGCGCAGTTCCTGTTCAAGTACTTCCCCTACCCGATGCGCGTGACCCGGGGGCGGGTGCGCATCCGGCCGGGCTACGTCGAGTTCGACGACATCCACATGGAGGGCCTGGTCGGCGGCAAGGGCGTGGCCAAGGGTTACGTCGCGCTGGCCAGCTCGGAGGAGGGCGCCGGCCACGTGGTGCCGAACGTGAGCTTCACGGGGTTGGACCTGCCGCTGGCGGAGCTGGTGTACGACGCGCTGCCCGAGGCGCAGGGCCGGTGGCTGCGTCGGATGAAGCTGGCGGGCAACGTCGACGTCGCCGGCCGGATCATCGCCGACGACCGGCGCGAGACCGACATCGACCTGCTGATCACCACGCGCGACCTGGTCGCCGAGCCGGGCGACGGTTCGTTGCCGTTGACCGACCTGGCCAGCGAGCTGCGCGTGACGCTCAAGACGCTGGAGCTGCGCAAGGTCGAGGCCAGGCACCCCGGCGGCACGCTCACGCTCACCGGCGCCGTCGATTGGACCGACCCCCAGGCGATGAGCACCGAGGTCGACGGCAAGGTCGTGGGCCTGGACCTGGCCGCGCCGCCGTTCGGCGCGATCGGTGAGCTCGTCGCCGTCGACGAGGACTGGCTCAAGTTCCTCAAGGCCCACGACGTGCGCGGCCGATTCGACGCCGGCTTCCGCTACGTCCGGCTCGGCGACGACAGCGAGTACACCGTCCGCCTCATGCCCGGGCCCATCGCCTTCAAGCACGACGGCCGGCCCGTCAAGCTCGAGCAGATGTTCGGCGCCGTCACCGTCGACCCCGTCGGCCTGCACCTCGACGGCTTCGGCGGCGCGTTCGACGGCGGCCGTCTCGCCACCACCGGCACCATCCGCTTCGACGACACACGCAACGCCCGCCTGTCGTTCGAGTGCGCCGGCCAACGCGTCACCGACGAGCTGAAGAACGTGCTGCCCGCCGCGCTCGGCCAGCTCATCGACACCCTCAAGATCGACGGCCAGTACAAGATCAACTTCGACGAGGTCGCCATCGCCACCGTCACCGGCAAGCCCACCAGCAGCTCGCACATCAAGGGCGCCGTCGCCCTCAAACAGGGCCGGTGCAAGCTCGGCCTCGACATCACCGACTTCGACGGCCGGTTCATGGTCGACGTCAAAACCGACGCCGACCAACCACGCCCGCGCTTCACCGTCGACATGCACGGCGACCGCCTGAAGATCGGCGGGCGACAGATCACCCAGCTCACCGGCACCCTCAAGAGCGTCGACGGCGCCGACCACCTGATCATCCCCCGCCTGCGCGGACGCATGTACGACGGCGCCATCGGCGGCAGCGGCGGCTTCGACCTGTCCGACAAGGCCTACCAGATGCGATTCGAGATGAGCGACGTCGACCTCGACCAGTTCATCAAGGCCGGCCAACCCGCCAACGGCGCCGCCGCCGGGCCCGGCGCTCAACCCAGGGCCATGAAGGGCCGGCTGTCGGCCGCGCTCGACCTGCAGGGCAAGTGGACCGAGGCCAACGGCCCGCTCGCACGCGGCGACATCCTCGTCAAGGACGGCGAGATGTACGACCTGCCCCTCTCCGTCGGCCTGCTCCAGATCGCCAACCTCTCCCTGCCCCTCTCCCGCGCCTTCGACCGCGCCGAGATCAGCTACTTCATCAAGGACGGCAAGGTCGTCTTCGAACGCATCGCCCTCGACTCCAACGTCGAGGTCGGCGACGAAAAATACATCACCAACCTCGCCGTCCGTGGCGCCGGCCAGATGGACTACAAGACCCAGGCCCTCGACCTGACGCTCAACTCCTCCAACCCCGGCGGCCTCGACCTCGGCGCGCTGACCGACCTGATCGACGGCTTCAAGAACCAGCTGGTCACCATCCACGTCACCGGCACCCTCGACAAACCCGTCACCGAGGTCAAACAGTTCTCCGCCATCACCGCCGCCTGGAACGACGTGTTCGGCAACGACAAAAAGTAACCCCAAGCCGGACCGAAGCGCAGCGCAGGTCCGGATCCCCGCACAGCAAGACCCAAGCGAGCCCGGCCGTCCCGGCCCGGGCGTCGCCGTCCGCGGCGATCCATACGGCCACGCTGCCCTGCGGGTCGCGGCTAAACACTTGCCGCTCCGTTGCCGGGCTGTGCTTGTGGATGAGAAGGCGTCATAATAATTATTCTCACTACGATGGTGACGTTCGCGCAGAAGCACTTGATGCCCGTGGCGGCGTGGCGATACTGGTGGCGCAGGCCGCGTACACGGAGTCGAACCCATCACCACCACGGGCTTTTACATCTCGTTCCTGCTGGTCTCGGCGGCGCTCATCGTGGTGCCGGGGCCGAACGTGTTGTTGATCGTGGCGACGTCGCTCGCGCGCGGCCGGCTGCGGGGGTTGCAGACCGTCGCCGGCACGACGACCGCGATGGCGCTGCAACTGCTCGTCGCGGCACTCGGCACGGCGTGGTTCGCCGCTGCCTTATCGCAAGCGTTCGGCGTGCTCCGCTGGTTGGGTGTGGCCTATTTGGTTTACCTGGGCGTCACGCGGTTGCGCCAGGCGATCAAGCCGGCGCAGCGAGTTGACGAACCGGACATCGCCGCGTCGTGTGCGTATTGGCGTGGGTTTTTGGTGTCGATAACCAACCCGAAGACGATCCTGTTCTTCGGCGCGTTTTTGCCGCAGTTCACCTCGGCGTCGCTGCCGTACGGGCCGCAGGTCGTGGTGTTGTCCGTGACGTTTCTCGTGCTCGCCGCGGTGTTGGATTCGTGCTACGCGGTCGCCGCCGGCGCGGTCAGCGCCCTCGCTCGCCGCCCGCTTGCCCGGCGTTGGTCCGACGGGATCGCCGGCACGCTGTACATCGGCTCGGGTGTGGGCCTGGCCCTCGCCCGCCGCGCGTGACGACGCTTGCCCCGCAAGTTCGCTTGCTCAATCGCATAATCTGGCCCGGCTCTCGCACGCAGCAGTGCCACTTACACACGATGAAGGACCGCGCACGACATCGCTCGCGTTGGCGCTTCAGCACCGATTATTATTCTAATGTTCTTGAGAACTTTAGAATAATAATCGGCGCATCGCATGTTCGATGAGCTGCCCGTGCGGCGTTGTGTGGCGGGTGGGTGAGCACGCACACATACATACATGCGGGCGCGCTCCCCCGCGGGGCGCGGCTAAACGATTATCGCTTCTTTGCCGGGCTGCGCTTGGGGCGCTTCGGCGTAGTGGGGGCCTTGCTCGCGTGGCGGCGCAAGCTCGCCAGCTCCGTGCGGGTCAGCTCGCGCCACTCGCCGGACGCCACGCCCTTGAGCTTGACCGGGCCCACGGCGGTGCGCACCAGCTTCTTCACCGGGTGCCCGAGCCGCGCCAGCAGCCGGCGGATCTCGCGGTTGCGGCCCTCGCGCAGCGTGATCTCCACCCGGCTGCGGTCGTGGTGGCGGTCGATCAGCTTCACGCGCTCGACGCGCGCCTTGACCGCGCCGCCGCGCACCCTGTCGCCGAGGTAGATGCCGCGTTTCATCTGCTCGATGTCTTGCTCTTCCAGCCGGCCCTTGATCGTCACGCGGTACGTCTTGGGCACCTCGCCGCTGGGGTGCGTCAGCTTCTGCGTCAGCGCCCCGTCGTCGGTCAGCAGCACCAGCCCGGTCGAGTCGTAGTCCAGCCGGCCCACGCAGAACAACCGCTGCGTGTGCGGCACGAGATCGAACACGCGCCGTCGGCCCTCCGGGTCGCTATTCGTGCAGATGTAGTTGCGCGGCTTGTTGAGCATCAGGTACGTGTGCCCGCGCCGCTTGCGCCCGATCGGTCGGCCGTCGACCTCGACCCGGTCGGCCCCGGGGTCGACCCACACCGGCATCTCGGTCACGGTCCAGCCGTTGACCGACACGCGCAGCTCGTCGATCAGTTCGTCGCACGCCCGGCGTGAGGCGACGCCCGCCTCGGCCAACAGCTTGTTCAAGCGGACGCCGCGCGACGCGTCGCGCAGCTCGGCGGGGGCCTTCGGTTTCGTTTTTCTCGGTGACATCGGGCAGATCATAGCAGCCGCCCTTGCCAACGTCTGCCGCCCACGCGAACATGCCCCGATCATGCGATTCCACTGGGTCCAACGCGGCCACGAGCAACTCGCCACCTCCGTCGACCTGCCCGCCGGCGACGACGGCAACGGCCCCGCGCACCCGACCGTGATCGTCGTGCACGGCCTGACGGGCCAGCGCCTCGGCAAGAGCTACCACCTCGTCGAGTTCGCGCGCATGCTGAGCGCGCGCGGCCTGGCCGTGGTGCGCTTCGATCAGGCCGGCTGCGGCGAGTCGACCGGGCGGTTCGAGGAGCTGACCATACCGAGCATGATCGCCGACACCCGCGCGGTGTGCGATTGGGCGGCGGCGCAGCCGTGGTGCGATGCGCAGCGGCTGGCATTCGTGGGCCTGTCACTCGGCGCGCTGCCGGTGGTGGCGTGCGAAAACGAGTACGGCCCGTTTGCCTCGGCGTTGTGGGCGCCGGTGTACGACATGCCGCGCGTGTTCGGCAACACCGCCAAGACCGGCCTGCGCGCCATCCTCGAACACCAGGGCTGGGTGCCGTACCGCGGCGTGCGGATCGGCAAGGGCTTCGTCGACACGCTCGACGCCGTCGACACCGGCTCGCAGCTCGCCGAGAGCGCCGCGCCGCTGCTGGTCTGCCACTCGCGCGCCGACGACGTGGTGCGTTTCGAGGAGGGCGAAAGCTACCGCGACCGCTGCGCCGCGATCGGCCGAGCTTGCCAGTTCGTCGAGTTCGTCGACGCTAACCACGACTTCGCCGATTATGCCCACAGGCAGAAGCTGCTGGAGACGACGGTGGCGTTCATCGCCGAGCGCGCCGGCCGATCTGGTCCCGTGTGATTGAGCCGCTAAGATGTGCGGATGCGACGAGCGCCCGTAGCTCAGTTGGATAGAGCAGCGGCCTTCTAAGCCGCAGGTCCCAGGTTCGAATCCTGGCGGGCGTGTTGCGAGTGGGGAGTGCGGATTGCGGAGTGCGGAGTGGGGAATCCGGACTTGCGCTGCGCTTCAGTCCGGCTTAGCCGGGCCGTTTGTTTTCGCGGGCAGCTTCAATTCAACGACGATGTCGTGGGGTTCGGAGAAGCTGTTTTTCTTTACGCGTTCGTCGACGCCGCCGCCGTCGACGAAGTCGGGGCCGATGGAATAGATCAACACGCCCTCGGCGGTGCGCTTGTAGCAGATCGGCTGGTCGTCGAACGGGTCGACCGGCACCGCGTCGAGGTATTCGGGGACGAGCGCTTGCAGCGAGTCGGGGTGCTTGCCGTGCGCGTGGGCGTACAAACGCAACGCGACCGCGATCCGGCACAGCATCAACCTCGCATCCGCTCGTGAGACCAGCCGCTCGCCCCTGGAGTGGGGGAACACTTGTATGATCCCTAAGTGAGCCACCGCGACGTCGTTCAGCCTTTCGCGTTGGATCGCTCGCGGCGACAAGAACCGGGTCACCTTGCCTATTGTCGAGTGCTCGTGCTCGTACCGTGGCAGGTAGTCGTTTTCAATGCGGGCGATGATGGTGTCGTACGCGTGATGCCGTTTCTGCATCGGCTGGATGTCGGCCGCGTTCGCCAGCTCGCGCTGAAGCGTGCTCAGTTCTTTCATGACTTGATTGATGTCGCACCGCCGGAGCGCATGGCCGGTGAGGCTGTCGTCGTCCACGAGTACGGGCTTGTCGCGTGAGCGATAGTAGTACTGGGCGAGGCTGACGCCGCCCAGGGTTTCGTGTTGAACATGTTCACGCCAATTCGTGCTCGGCTTTGTTTGATTCAACTCATCCAGCACGTAGCGTAAAGTGGTTTGCGGGGTTTGTGGGTTGTGTACCAGCGGGGTTAGGACGTTGCACGCAAGACCGCGAATGGTGGTTCCAACGAGGTGGCCGATGAATGGGATGTTCTCGCTGCGGAGCAACGCCGCCAGCCGGTGCGCCGTGAGGATGTCCTCGGCCGCTTCTTGGTACTCGCCCCGCCCGATCCGCAGGTTTGCGCGGATGATCAACGTTTCGGCGAAAGCGCGATGGATACTCACGTCGGGTGCCAGCACGTCCCACAGGCTATCGGTGTCGTCGCCGATCTTTGGCGGGGCGTAATAGCGTTCACGCCGGGTTGCGGACCGGAGGAGATCGAGCTGTTGGCGGTTTGATTCGAGCCACGCCACGAGTTTCGGGTACTGTTCGCGCGACCAGGGATGTTCCATGGCGAGGTCGTACTGATCTTGCAGCGCATCGCCGGCTTTGTCGGGATCGAAGGTGTCGGGGTATTGTTCGATCTGCCGTTGGCGCAGTTCGCGTTTGACGCTGTCGATGGTGACGAAGTCCGGGAACGGATCACCCGTCTCGGGCAGGCCGAGTTGGCGGCGTATCGCTCCCAGGTGATCCGCGTCGAGCATGTCGGGGCCGATGATCGACAGCAACGGTACGAACGCGTTGTTGTCGTTGGTCACGCCTTCACTGAGCATGTCGTTGTGGTACTTGATGTAGTCGACGGTGCCGTCGGCCCGCAGGGGCCCGGTGATGACCGTGGTTTCGGGGGAGACGACCAACTTCACCGGAGGCAGCGGCCAGGCGATGGAGAAGAGGTACGCGATAAGCAGCGCGCCGGGGGTGCCGAGGTAGAGCAGGCGGGCGTAGAACTTGCGGCGGTGTTCCGGAAGGGGGGTGGTCATGGCGTGCATGATACCCGTTGTGGGGCGCCGGTCGCGAGCGACCGGGCTAAACGATTGGGCTGATGTCGATGGGCGATTTCGCGCGGTCGGACTCGATGGCGCACGCGGCCATGGCGTAGCTTTTCAGGTTGTCGGTGGCGACGCACTGCGGGGGCGGGCCGCCGGCGAGGGCGGCGAGGAACTCGCGCAGGTTTTCGTGCATGCCGGAGCGCGGCATCTCGGGCGTTTCGAGTTCCTCGTTCCAGTATTCCCACATGAACTTCTCGCTCGGCTCGGCCTCGTGCAGCGTCGGCGGCTGGTCGTCGGCCCAGATGAGTGAGCCCTTGGTGCCGACGATGCGCCAGTTGCCGTTCCAGGGGGTGTGCTTGCCCTCGGCGCACCACGAGCCGCGGTAGGTGAAGGCGACGCCGTCGGTCATGTCGAACACGCAGTCGGCGGCGCAACCGTTGGCGGCCCACGAGTTGACGGGGTTGTACTGCCGGCAGTAGACGCCGAGCGGGTCGACGCCGGCCATCATGCGGGCCAGGTCGAAGTGGTGGATGGCCATGTCGTTGAGCAGGGGGCTGTCCATCTCGGCGCGGAAGCCGGTGTAGTGCACGCCCATGATGAAGTCGCAGTACACGGCGGTGATCCGGCCGATGCGGCCGGCGCGGATCGCGTCGCGCATCACCATCGCGCCCGGCTCCCAGCGGCGCGACTGGCTGACGGTGTAGAGCAAGCCCGCGTGGGCGGCGGCCTCGACCATCGCACGCGCATCGTCGAGGTTGTGGGACATCGGCTTTTCGCCGAGCACGGCGAGGTTTGCTGCGAAAGCGGCGCACGCGACGTCGCGGTGGGCGCCGGGCGTGGTCAGGTCGAGCACGAAGTCGGCGTCGCGCTCGGCGATCGCCTCGCGGTAGTCGGTGAACGGCTCGGCCGAGTCGAGCTGGCAGAACGCGATCGCCGTGTCGGCCAGCGCCAGGTCGAGGTCCACCACGGCGACCACGTCGACGCCCTCGGCTTTCAGCGCCGCGAACCAGACCTTCGAGATCGCCCCCGCTCCGACGACGATTGCTCGCACCACGTGACCGCTCCTTTCGGGTGTGTGGCAGATGGTAACGTGTTGTGTGAAGAATAAAAAAGCCCCGCGGGGTGGCGGGGCGGGGGCTATATAGGGGTTACAGGTTGTTGTCGGCCTCGGCGGGCACGCGGAAGGATTCTTCCTTCGGCGCTTCGGCCTCGGCTTCGCCCTCGACCTTGGCTTCGGCTTCCGCCTCGGCCTCTTCGAGCAGTTCCTCGGCGGGCTTGTCGGACACGACCCACAGCTTGATCTCGGTGGCCAGGTCGTCGTCGACCTTGATCGGGATCATGTAGCTGTCGAGGCGCTTGATCGGGTCGCCGATGCGCACGTCGCGCTCGTTGATCGCGAAGCCCTCTTCACGCAGCGCATCGGCGATGTCGGCTTGCGTGACCGAGCCGAACAACACGCCCGACTCGTTGGCGGCGCGTTGCAGGGTGATCTCGTGTTCTTCGAGCGAGGCGATGAGGCGCTCGCGCTGCTCGCGGAGTTCGCGGAGCTGCCGCTCGACCTCGGCGCGGCGCTCCTCGACGGCGGCGCGGGCCGCGTCGGTCGGTTGGGTGGCTAGGCCCATCGGCAACAGGTAGTTGCGGGCGTAGCCGGCCTTGACGGAAACGACGTCGCCGACGATGCCGAGCTTCTCGACGTTCTCCAGCAGCATCAGCGAGACGCTCTTCTTCGATGATGTCATGGTGTCCTCCTTTCAGGACGGGAGTTAGACGCCGCCACGCGCGACGCCAACATGTCTAAATAAGTTTCAAGTTCCAAGTCCGGGTTCCGGGTTCCGGGGCTCGGGTTCCGGGCCTCAAGTCTCAAGACTCAAGCCTCAAGACTCACATATCAAAACGGAATATCCTCGTCGCCGGCGCCGGGGTCGCCCATGGGCGGGGCGCTGGGGGCGGGGCCGCGGTTGTCGTAGTTGCTTCCGCCGCCACCACCGCCACCGCGGTTGTTGTAGTTTGAGCCGGCGTTGTTGTAGTCGCCGCCGCTGCCGCCGCCTTCACCGCCGCCACCGCCGCGGGAATCGATGAACTGGAAGCCCTCGACGAACACGCGGTGCTTGGAGCGCTGGTTGCCATCTTTGTCCTGCCAGCGGTCGAGCTGGAGCCGGCCCTCGATGAACACCGGCCGACCCTTGCGGAGGTATTGGTTCAAAAGCTCGGCAGTCCGGCCGAACGACCGGCAGTCGACGAACAGCGTCTCCTCGCCCTGCTCGCCGTCCTGCTTGCGGAAGCGCCGGTTCACGGCCAAGCCGAACTCGACGACCGGCGTGTTGCTCGGCAGGTAGCTCAGTTCGGGGTCGCGGGTCAGGTTGCCCATCAGCATGATCTTGTTGAAGTTCGCCATGTCTTAGCTCCTGTTTGCGGTGGTGCTGATCAACAATGAATGACGTTACGTGGTTTTACTCGGCGGGCGTGGCCGGCTCGTCGGCCGCGGGCGTTTCGGCGACGACGGGCTCGGCGGGCGCCTCGGGGGCGGCGTTCGCTTCTTCGGTGTCGGCGGGCGCATCGTCGGCGCGGAGCGCAGCCTCGTCGGCGGTCTTCGACGCGGCCTGCACGAACTGCTCCAGCTCGGTCTCGCCGATGTGGTCGCCCTTGATGATCATGCAGCGCAGCAGCTTCTCGTTGAGCGTGACGTCGCGCTCGATGTTGGCGATCTGGCTGCCGCGCGCCTTGAAGTGCGTCAGCAGGTACAGGCCGCGCTTCTGGCCCTTGATCTCGTAGGCCAGCTTGCGCTCGTCCCACTTGCTCAGCGTGATCACCTCGGCCTCGGCGCGGTCGAGGATCTCCTGAAGCGTCTCCATCGCCACGTTCAGGTCGCCTTCGATCTCCTGGATGTTGAACAGGAAAAGGCCTTCGTACAAAGCTACGTTCGATTCGGACATGTCGTTTAAGCTCCTTCGTTCGGTGGTATGGGACCCGCGCGGGGTCCGAACGATTCAAGTTTGTTTCGTGTCGGTATCCGTCTGGTTGTTTTCCGGTCGGGCGTTGTAGCGGCTCATCACGTCGGCGATGTCACCGGTCAGCCAGGCCTCGATCGCGTCGCACGCCTTGCCCACCGCGGGCTGGAGGTCGGCCAGCTGCTCGTCGGTGAACCGGCTGAGCACGTAGTCGGCCTGGGGCACCTTGTGCTCGCCGTGCCGCGGCGCGCCCACGCCGACACGCAGCCGGGGGTAGGCGTCGGTGCCGAGGGCGCGGGCGATGTCGGACAGACCGTTGTGCCCGCCGGCGCCGCCTTGCGGTCGCACGCGGATCGCGCCGACCGGCAGCGCCGTGTCGTCGACGACCACCATCACCTCGCCCGGCTCGAGCCGATGGAAGCGCGCAGCTTCTCCGACGGCCAGGCCGCTGCGGTTCATGTAGGTGGTCGGTTGCATGAGCATGACTTTCTCGCTGCCGATCAAACCGTCGAGCAGTGACGCGTGGAACTTCGCCTTGGCGCCGGCCAGCCCGTGCCGCTGGGCCAGCGCTTCGAGCACCATGAAGCCGACGTTGTGTCGCGTCTTGTGGTACTCGCGGCCCGGGTTGCCTAGTCCGACGATCAGCTTCATCGTTCTGCGCCGCGGCCGTTACTCGCCGGCTTCTTCGTCCTTACGCTCGGTCAACACCTCGGGCTCGGCGCCGGAAGCGGCCTCGGCGGGGGTCTCCTCGACCTCCTCCTCTTCCTTCTTCACGTGCACCATGGCCACCACGGCGTCGCCGTCGGTCACCAGCGCCACGCCGGCCGGCAGCTCGACCTGCGAGGCGGTGATCGAGCTGTTGGATTCGAGCTCGCTGACGTCAACGACGACCTCTTCGGGGATCGCGTTGGCCTTGCAGGACACTTCCAGGTCGGTCAGCGGGTGCTCGAAGATCGCGCCGGCGACCTTGCAGCCGGGCGCCTTGTCCCGGCCCTTGATCACGATGGGCACCGAGACGCTCACCTCTTCGTTGAGGTTCACCCGCGCCAGGTCGGCGTGGATGATGTGGTCGCCGAGGAAGTCGTACTGCAGGTCCTTGATCAGGCAGGTCTCGCTCTTGCCCGAGTCGATCTTCAACTCGAACAGGTGAGCGCCGCCGAGCAGCTGCTCGATGAACGACTCGCCGTCGACCGACAGGTGCTGGGGCTCTTTGCCGTGGCCGTAGACGACGACGGGCAGCCTGCCGGCCTTGCGCAGCCGGTTGGAGTACCGCGTGCCGGTCCGCGGCCGCGTCTCCGCTGCAAAAGTAGGTGTTTCATGGGTCATTTGTTATCTCCGATCTTCAATCTGCGATGTTCGATCTATTGTTCTGTCTTACGCGCTCTCGCGGTCTTCTTGGAGGCGACGATGATGGCGAGTATTTCCTGTGCTTCGGTCAGCAGCGAGGCGACGCGTTTTTCTTCCATCAGGTCGCCGTCGACGATCATCTCCAGCCAGAACACGGTTTCGTCGGCTTCCTCTTCGACGACGCCGAGCTTGGCGATAAACTCCGCTTTCGATCGGGCGCGTCCGGCGGCCCGGTAGTTCGCCGCGACCGACATGCCGCTCCTGAGTAGTTGTCGCCCGACCTCCCTGCCGAGCACGTCTTTCATCAACACCCGCGCCAGTTTCAAGATCCGCAGCGCGAGTTGTTTTGTCCGATTCTCCAGTTCCACCCGGTCCATCGCGTTCCTTTCGATCGCACATCGGCGATCGCAGATCGAACATTTATCTCTTGCTTCCTCCGGCGCCCTTGCGGAACAGGGCGCTGACCGAGCGGTTGTGGTGGATGCGGTGGATCGCCTCGCCGAGCAGGTTAGCCACGCTCAGTTCGACGAGCTTGTCTTCGATCGGCTTGCAGCGTTCGCCGCAGGGGATCGTGTCGGTGACGATGATCCGGCTGATCGGCGCGGCGCTGAGCCGTTCCATGGCCAGGCCCACGAGCACCGGGTGGGTGCAGGCGGCGATCACGTCGTTGGCGCCGTGCTGCATGACCAGCTCCGCGGCGGCGCACATGGTGCCGGCGGTCGAGATCATGTCGTCGACCATGAGCACGGTCTTGTTGCTCACGTCGCCGATGAGGTTGGCGGACTCGACCTCGGAGCCGCTGACGCGGCGTTTGTCGATGATCGCCAGGTCCGCGCCGAGCAGGTTGGCGAACATGTTGGCGGTCTTCACGTTGCCCACGTCGGGCGAGACGAGGACCATGTCGCCCAGCTCGTCGCGGATCGATTCGATGTAGTCGACGATGACGGGCGCGGCGATCATGTGGTCGACGGGGATGTCGAAGAAGCCCTGGATCTGGGCGGCGTGCAGGTCGAGCGACACCACGCGGTGGGCGCCGGCGACGGTGAGCATGTTCGCCACCAGCTTGGCGGTGATGGGCACGCGGCCCTCGTCCTTGCGGTCCTGGCGGGCGTAGCCGAAGTAGGGGATCACGGCGGTGATCGACTTGGCCGAGGCCCGGCGGAGCGTGTCGATGGTGATCAGCAGCTCCATCAGGTGCGCGTTGACCGGGTGGTGGGTGGACTGGACGACGAAGCAGTCGCGGCCGCGCACGTCTTCCTCGAGCTTCACGATGATCTCGCCGTCGGGGAACATGTCCGTGTGCCCCTGGCCGAGCGAGATGTCGAGGTACTTGCAGATGGCCGTGGTCAGGTCGCGGCTGGCGCGGCCGGTGAAGATGCGGATCTCGTTTTCGTCTGCCCGACTCACTTGGTGACCTCCATGCCCAGGCGTGCGCGGAGGATGGCGTCGACCTCCGCGAGTTGTGGCGGGTTGTTGATGCTCAAAACGTCCTGCGGCGGCACGGCGTCGATGACCTCGACCGGCTTGCCCTGCGAGCGGAACAGGCCGAACAGGTCGGTGATGTAGTACTCGCCGGACGCGTTGGTGTTCGACAGCTCCGGCAGGGCGGCGAACAGCTCGGCGGCGTCGAAGCAGTAGTAGCTGGGGTTGACCTCGCGGATGACCAGTTCGTCTTCGGTCGCGTCTTTCTGTTCGACGATGCGGTCGAGCCGGCCCTCGGGGCTGCGCACGACGCGGCCGTAGCCGGTGGGGTCGTCGATGACGGCCGTGGCGAGCGTGGCGGCGGCGGCGGTGGTGCGGTGGCGTTCGAGCAACTGGGTGAGGGTTTCGTTGCGGATCAGCGGGCCGTCGCCGCAGAGCACGAGCGTGTCGGTGTTTTCGACGCCTTGGTACAGGTCGGCGGCCATCATGACCGCGTGGCCGGTGCCCAGCTGCTCGGTCTGCTCGACGAACGTGACCGATGCGCGATCGGCCAACTCCTCGCGGGCCAGGTCGCTGCGGTGGCCGACGACGACGGTGATGCGCCGGCAGCCGACGGCCTCGCAGGCGTCGATGACCCAGTGGACCATGGCGCGGTCGGCGACGGGGTGCAGGACCTTGGGCAGGTCGCTGTTCATGCGCGTGCCCTTGCCGGCGGCGAGGATGATCGCGTCGAGCTGTCGGTTGTCGGGGTCGGTCATGTCGGTCATCCGCAAAACAGTGGGGCGAAAAAACAGGCCCGTCAGGACTCGAACCTGAAATGCCAGTACCAAAAACTGGAGTGTTGCCGATTACACCACGGGCCTATGTCGATTGCGATACGCGGTGTTCCAGGTCGCGGGAGCGACCGCATGGAGGGGACCGCGGCAACTCGTTCCGGAGCGGGACAGGCTTCAATGCCGCGTGCCTGCCCACATCTGCGCCTCGCCACAGGCTCGTCGCAGAAGGCTCGCTTGGGGGAACAAGCGTGGGAAAGTCTACCGCCGTCGCGTGAGATGTCAAACCGTTTATTCGTGGGGATTTGGGTCTGCCGGGGGCTGGCGGATCTGCTTGGAATAGCTCACCCGGTCGGGCGTGGGCGGGCCCAGAGAAGACCGGTCGTTGATCAGGAACCGCGATCGGGCCTGTTCTAACGAGCCCTCAAACTCGATCGCGCCCAGTTCGTGGACGAGCTCGTCGCTGTAGCCGGGCAGGGCGATACGGAGGTCGAAACCGAACGACCGATCGGTCACCTCTTCGACCCGACGGAGGATGTTGGTCATGCAGGTGTTGGTCAGGGAGTTATAGAACTCCGGCTTGTCGTTGAGCTTGTTCATGTGGTTGCAGATCGCCAGGAAAAGGGCCCGCGCCTTCTCCGGCTCGGCCCGCAGGGGGTAGACGTAGACCGCGTCTTTGCGGACCTCGGTGCGCAGGCCGATCAGGTCGCGTTCATCGCCGGCGACGTACATGACCTCGTACTGGCGGAACAGGCCCGGCAGGGGGTGGAACGATTCGCCCTGTTCCTTGCGGATTTCGACCGAGACCGCCAGGTGTTCGCCGCCGCCGAACCCGAACGACAGGAACGTGTGCGCCAGGCCTGGCCGCTTGATGTCGAACGGCTCGACGATGAAATCAACGCCCTCGATGTGGTCGAGGTCGAAACGTTGCGTGTACCAGTTCAGGTCGTAATCCGTCGCCGAGCGGTAGGTCGCGTAGCGGAGGTTGTGCAGCGTGACGCCCGAACCGTCAAACTCGACCCGGGGCAGGCGGGCCTGGTCGGGCGACCAGTTGCGGTTGTTGGACGGTTGCCGCAACTGCCAGGAGGTGATGATGACCACCGCCACGATTACGAACACCCCTATGGCCCGCAACAGACCCACCCGCCAAGCGAGGATCGGCCAAGTGAGCAGGTAGGCGATCGCGAACAAGAGCCCGGGAACATGGCCGCGCGACGAGATGCCGTAGTAGATCGCCCCGCAGCACCACAGCGCCACGGGCAGCATCGTGACGGCGAAAAGGGCCAGCATCACACGCATGAACCGGCTTTTCGGTCGAATACGGGGCTTGGGGTGTGAGCTGTCGGCGATCATGGGGCTGATTATACGCTACGACGATCGAGGGCCGGCCGCCGCCTTTTTCCCGGTTGACAGGCTTAAAACAGGCGATACACTGCCCGGTTCGCCTCACGCGAGCTAGACAGGCAGATATACCCATGGAACGTCAGACATACTTTGCGAAACCCGGCGAAGTCGAGCGGCAGTGGCACGTGATCGATGCCGACGGCCAGGTGCTCGGCCGCATGGCCACCCGCATCGCCACGATGCTGATGGGCAAGCACAAGCCGCAGTACACCCCCCACACCGACACCGGCGACTTCGTCGTCGTGGTCAACGCCGCCAAGGTCCACCTGACCGGGCGCAAGCTCGACCAGAAGTTCCGCAAGACCTACTCCGGTTACCCCGGCGGTCAGAAGCAGGTCAGCTACCGCAAGCTGATGGAACGCAACCCCGCCGAGGTCGTCGAGCTGGCCGTCAAGCGCATGCTGCCCAAGAACGCGCTGGGCGACAAGCAGCTGAAGAAGCTGAAGGTCTACGCCGGCGCCGAGCACCCGCACGCGGCCCAGCAACCCCAGGAACTGACGCTGTAACCCAGCGAGGAAACACCACCCGATGAGCGAAGACACGACCACGACCGAAACGATCGAAGCGCCGCAGGTCAAGGCCGGCCCGCGCGACCTGCCCGCCGGCAAGCACTGGTTCTGGGGCACCGGCCGGCGCAAGACCTCCGTGGCCCGCGTCCGCATCCGCCCCGGCGAAGGTAAGTTCCTCATCAACCAGCGCGAGGTCGACGCCTACTTCTCCGAGGTCCAGCACCGCGCCGACATGAACGCCCCCCTCGAAGCGACCAAGACCCTCGGCAACATCGACATCATGGTCAACGTCCACGGCGGCGGCTACACCGGCCAGGCCGGCGCCATCCGCCTCGGCCTCAGCCGGGCCCTCAAGGAATACGACCCCTCGCTCGAAGGCGTCCTCCGCGAACGCGGCTACCTCACCACCGACAGCCGGCAGGTCGAACGCAAGAAGTACGGCCAACGCGGCGCCCGCCGCCGCTTCCAGTTCTCGAAGCGCTAAAATCGGCCCTACCCAAGCACACACGAACCGGCCGACAGCGGCCGGTTTTTCCTTGCGCGCTTCACCACGCGCCACCGACTCCTTCGCAGGGGAAGGGAAGGATCGATATGACGAATCCGCCACCTCTTTTATCTTCGGGTAGTCGGTTAATACAACCTTCCCTATCGAGGCATCCATCGGTATCACGCTCAACCCAGGCCGCGCTCATCGTCCTGGTCGCAGCCGTGTTCGGGGGGTGATTTGGGTCAGCCTTCCCGAGAGCGCTCCGCGGGCTCCGATCCAGGCCTCCAATATACCCGCTGTGTTGCGGCAAGCGTCTGTTCCGGATGTTGCTTCTCAATATCACGCAGCGCATCGACTCAAACCCAAGACGCTCAATGAACTGATCGCCATCCCGATCGACCAGTTGCACTTGGTGGACATCGCCCGCGTGAACATGCTCTGTGCCGAAGGCCTGCCCGGCACGGACCGCCTCGATATTGAGCACGCCTGTTCGGTGCTGGATCAGTGGGCCGAACGTGTCGCGTATGAGACCGACCGGCACCTCTACCGGGTGACCGACCCACGTTACGCCGAGCACTACCGCCATAGCGAAGCGTTCCTGCGGGCCGAGTTCTTGTTGCAGGTGCTGCAACAGGACCTGGGCGTGAAATATGACTTGACCTCGGCGGACAACTTCGACTTCGACGATTCACGCGTGGCGTTCATCCACGGCATGATCCCCGCACCCCGTCAGAGCACGAAGGACACGCCTGGCGGAACCTGTGCCTCGATGCCGGTGCTGTGCGTCGCGGTGGGGCGGCGGCTGGGCTACCCGCTCAAGCTCGTGACGACCAACAGCCACATCTTTGTCCGATGGGACGGACTAGCAGCAGGGGGCCACCCGAACCACGCCTGGCGGGAACGCTTCAACATCGAGGGAGCAGGGGAGGGCTTCAACAGCTTCCCCGACGATTACTACAAGACGTGGCCGGTAAAGATCACCGACCACCAGGTGCGTACCAACGGCTTTCTTCTCTCGCTCACCCCGCACGAAGAATTGGCTCAGTTCATGGCCTCTCGTGGCCACTGCGGCAAAGACAACGCTCAGCCGGGCTTCGCCGCACGCTGCTTCGAAAACGCCCACCGCTACGACCCTATGCGGCCGTGTTACCGATCATGGTTTATACAAGCCGCGTTGGAGTGT
This sequence comes from Phycisphaeraceae bacterium, assembly GCA_028282805.1. Taxonomy (GTDB): domain Bacteria; phylum Planctomycetota; class Phycisphaerae; order Phycisphaerales; family Zrk34; genus JANQHD01. The sequence goes on from JANQHD010000028.1 coordinate 191,961, forward strand.
GGGTATACACCCACTACTCCTTCACTCATCGCTTGGCTGGATGGCGTAAAGAAAGCACGCGACCGTGGCCACCACATCGGTTTTGGCGGGCTTCTGCCCAGCCAGAACTACACCGAGGATTTTCCCGAATTATCGCTCGTCGAACGGCACCGGCCGAAGCCGAGTTTTTCGCCGCCTCAATCCCCGAACACGATCCACTTCCAGAACAACCAACCCCAGGTACCAGGGAGTAACCGATGATCATGCGCCCGCAATCAATCCTAATCGTCACGTTGGTCCTGCTCACGCTCGCCCCGGCATCCGCTCTAGCGATGTACCACCCACGGATGGGAAGGTTTATGCAGAGGGACCCACATGGCACGGTGCTTGATCCTGCCGTACGTGTTGGTAGTAGTCGTGCGGCTGCTAGTGGGGGCGCTTTTCTTGCACGTGATCCGTATCCGGACGGGATGAACCTTTATACGGCATACCACATCCTACGTGGAGAGCACGATCCGTTCGGCCTCCGAACCTGTAAATGGACGGTCAATGCTCAGTAGAAACCATTTGACGGGTCGTGTCTGTTGCGCTCCACTGTTGGGATGAGCAAGGATGCGACCGAGCGGGCGGGCCGGGTGAACCTCTTGC
>JANQHD010000018.1 GCA_028282805.1 Phycisphaeraceae bacterium
CGGCGTGGTGTCGCTGGGCGACCTGAACTTCATCGGCACCAACTTCGGCAAGACCATCCCGACGGCCCCCGGAAGCCCCTCGGCCCCGGCGGTCCCCGAACCGGCGAGCCTGATGTTGTTGGGTATGGGCGCGTTGGCGCTAAGCCGCAAGCGGCGGTGAAACGTGATTGAGACAGATGCCTTTTGACGCTCGGCCCCGGCTGGAAACAGCCGGGGCCGAGTTTATGTAGGCGGGGGGCGATGGTGGCCCCACGACCAAGCGCGGGTGTTCTAGGTCGTTAGAGGTAACGGCAGGCGGGCGAGGTCTGCGTAAACCGCGCCGCCGGGTTCGAGGATCGATTGTTTGATCACCAATTCCCTCACGGGCAGCGGCAGGGGGTCGGGCTGTTCGGTGGGTAATTTGAAATCGCGTGGCGGCCGGCGGCGGGTGTTGAACCGGCCGAGCGTGATGTGGGGGCGGAAGTCGCGCCCCTCGCGCGGGAAGCCCGCGTCTTCCGCCGCCATCTCCACCAGCTCGTGCAGCGTGACGATCGGCTCCGGCCGGTCGAAGCCCATCGCCACGACGCGCGGCCGGCGCTCGTTGGGGATCGCCACGAAACCATTGCTCGTCAGATCGCACGCCGCCGCGTCGCGCAGCGCATCGGTGAGCCGCGGCGTGAGTTGTTGGATTTCGTCGGGCAGCGCGTCGCCGAGGAACTTGACGGTCAGGTGCAGGTTGTCGGCGGGCGTGCGGCGCATGTTCGGCGCATCGACCAGGCGTGCGGCGTCCATCAGGTCCGCCCGCGCCGGCTCGTCCGGCTCGATCGCGATGAAGCAGCGGATGGTGGGGCCGGTGTTCATCGGTTTATGCGTCGAAGCGCACGGCGTCGGCGAACTGCGCGAGCCGCTGGTCGATCTCGGTGCGGCAGAGGGTTTTGAGGCGTTCGAGCGAGAACGATTCGATGTTGTAGCTGGCGACGATCGTGCCGTAGGCGAGGGCGCGCTTGAGCGTGGCTAGGTCGGTGCGGTCGGCCTCGGCGAGGTAGCCCATCATGCCACCCGCGAAGCTGTCGCCGGCGCCGGTGGGGTCGACGACCTTGCTCGCGGGGAACGCCGGCAGCGCGGCGACGCCGTCCTCGTGCAGCAGCATGCAGCCGTGCTCGCCCTTTTTGATCACGACGAACTTCGGGCCCATGTCGACGATTTTTTGCGCGGCGACGACCATGTTGCGCTCGCCGGTGAGCATGAGCGCTTCGGAGTCGTTGAGCACGAGGCCGTCGATCTGCCGGAGCAGGGCCTTGAGCTCGTCGAGCGCGGTGTTGAGCCAGAGGTCCATCGTGTCGGCGACGACCAGCTTGGCCTGGGGGAAGCTGGCCCGCAGCTCCATCTGTCCGGCGGGGTGGGTGTTGGCGAGGAAGACGTACTCGGTGGCGCGGAACGCCTTGGGCACGGCGGGCAACGGCTCGGCGAGCACGCCCTGTTGGACGTCGAGCGTGTCGCGGTCGTTCATGTCCTGCTGGTACTCGCCGGTCCAGCGGAATGTTTTTGAGCCGGCGCGCACTTCGAGGCCGGTCGCGTCGACGTTGAAGTGATCGAACACGGCCATGTGCTCGTCGGGGAAGTCGTCGCCGACGGCGGCCACGATGCGCACGGGCGCGAAGAAGCTGGCCGCGGCGGCGAAGTAAGTGCACGAGCCGCCGAGGATGTCGTCGGCGCGGCCGGTGGGGGTGATGACGGTGTCGATGCCGATGGAGCCGGTGACGATCAGGGACATAGGGGACTTCCGATTTCCGGTTTTCGATGTTCGGTCTGTGCGATGAGGGGATCAACAGCCGACAGCATACTCGGCTTTTGACGATCACTCATCGGGTTTGTTTTTTCGTTCAAAGTCGCCGAGTTCCAGTTGGACGCTGGGCGGGCCTTTGGGGCGGGGCCGGAGCTTGCAGACCTCGTCGGGCGGCGCGGTGAGCAAGAGGCGGCCGGCCCGCATCACCGAGACGACGTCGGCCACGAGCAAGGCCTCGGCGGGGTCGTGGGTCACCATCAGCGTGGCGACGTCGGCGTCGCGGAGCACCTTGAGGGTGACTTGACGCAACTCGTCGCGGAGCACGGTGTCCAGGCCGGTGAACGGTTCGTCGAGGAGCATGAGCTTGGGGTCGCGGGCCAGGGCGCGGGCGAGCGCGACGCGCTGCTGCTGGCCGCCGCTGAGGGTGTGGGGCATGGCGTTGGCGTAATCGACGAGGCCGACGCGCTCGAGCAGTGCGAGGGCGGCGTCGCGGCGCTCGGCCCGGGGGCGGGCGCTCATGCCGAAGGTCACGTTGCGCAGCACCGACAGGTGCGGGAACAGGGCGTAGTCCTGGAACACATATCCCACGGACCGGTGTTCGGGGCGGACGTGTTTGTGGCGGTGGTCGGTGGCGCTGACGGTCTGGCCGCCGATCGTGATCGCGCCGCGGGTGGGCCGCTCAAGGCCCGCGAGCAGCCGCAGGAGGGTGGACTTGCCGCACCCGGAATCCCCGAGCAGGCAGTGGACACGGCCGGGATGCAGTTGCAGGTTGATCTCTTGGAGGACATCGGGCCCGCGGCCGTAGGCGAAGCCGAGGTCGTGAACGGCGACCAGCGCAGTCGGCTGCGGTTGGTGGCCCGGGGCGGTCGCGGGTTGTGGGTTCGACGAAGTCATGGTCAATCTACAAGGATAAGTCGATTCAAGGGGCCGTGGGAATCCCCGTTTGCCGCGGGCCGGGTGCGTGGCGCAAGAAGCGTTGCGAGCAACACAACTGGGATGAGGCCCAGGGCGATAATCAGCAGCGCGGAGAACGCGGCCTGGTCCAGGCGTTCGTCGCTGGCCAACTGGTAGGTGCGGACCGCGAGCGTATCGAAATTGAAGGGCCGGAGCATGAGCGTGGCGGGCAGTTCCTTCACGACGTCGACAAACACCAGCAGCGCCGCGGCCAAGACCGAGGCGCGGAGCATCGGCAGGTGCACGCGGAGCACGAGGCGCCGCCGCGAGGCGCCGAGGGTGCGGGCGGCGTCGTCGAGCGACGGGCGGACACGCTGGAAGGCGGATTGCAGCAAGGCGAGGGCGACACCCAGGAACCGGGTCTGGTACCCGAGCAGGACCGCGAAGACGGTGCCGGTGAGCACGAGCCCCGGGGTGGTGTTGAACAGGCGTTGGGTCAGTTCGTTGAGCCGGTGGTCAACAAAAGTGAGCGGGATGAGCAGGCCCAGGCCCAGCACGGTGCCGGGCAGCGCGTAGCCCAGCGACGCGACGCGGGCCGCGACGGCGGTCACCGGGCCTTTGGCGAGGCGGTGGGCGTAAGCGACCAGCACCGCGAACACGACCGCGACGGCGGCGGCGATCGTCGCGAGCTTCAGGGAGTTCTGCCCGTGGTCGATGGCGATCTCGGCGGCGCGGGCGTCGCCGGTGGTCCACGCCATGTGGACGAAGATGCCCGCCGGGACCACGAACCCGGCGAGGACCGGCAGCACACACACCGCCAGCGCCAGCGCCGCCGCGACGGGGCCGAGCCGTTGCCGGCGGATGGCCTGGAAGCGGGTGGACATGTGGTGGTGTCGGGCGCGGCGGCGGGCGATCGCTTCGACGCACACCGCCAAGGCGACGATCCCCAACAGCAACGCCGCGAGCTGGGCGGCGGCCGTGTGGTTCTCGAGCGAACGCCACGTGTGGTACACGCCCGTGGCGAGCGTGTCGACGGCGCAGTGATCGACGGCCCCGAAGTCGGCGAGGGTCTCCATCAACACCAGCGCGGCGCCCGCGGCGATCGAGGGCCGGGCCAACGGCAACGCGACCGACGTGAAGGCGCGCCATGGCCCGCGGCCGAGCGTGCGCGCCACCTCGAGCGTGCAGGCGGATTGCTCCAGCAGCGCCGTGCGCGCAGCCAGGTAAACGTACGGGTAAAGCGTCACCGTCAGGATGAAGATCGCCCCGCCACGGGTCCGCATGTCCGGGAACCAGTAGTCACCCCGCCCCCAGTCGAACGTCGTGCGCAGCCAGGTCTGAACCGGCCCGGCGAACTGGAGCAGGTCGGTGTAAGCGTAGGCCGCGATGTAGGCCGGCACCGCCAGCGGCAGGATCAGGGCCCACGACAGCACCCGCCGCCCGGGGAAGTCGCACGTCGTGACCAGCCAAGCCGTGGCCGTGCCGATCACCGCGGCGAGCGAGCACACCCCCGCCGCAACGATCGCGGTGTTCAACAGGTACCCCGGCAGGCGGGTCTGTGCCAGGTGCGCCCACGCGCCCTGCGAGTCCTGGGTCAGGCTGAACAGCACGGTGCCGACGGGCGCCGCGACCACCGCGCTGACGACCAGGGCCAACAACGTCCAGCCCGAGAACGACGGCAGGCGCAGCCGGCCGCGGGCGCGCGTCGTCGCGGAGCCGGGTCCCTCGGTCAAGGGGCCCGAAGGTCTGGGTCCGGCGGTCGGCTGGGGTTTGCTGGACACGGGCTCGGCTATCGCCACCCCGCGCGGTCCATGATCTGAACGGCTTGGCGGTTGTTGTCGCCCAGCACGGCGGCGTTGAGCTTGTCGGCCTTGAACTCGCCGAGCGACCGGACGACCTCCGCCGGCTCCGCCCCCTCCACCACCGGGTACTCGTAGCTCCCCGCGACCCACTGCTCCTGAGCTTCGACCGTGGTCAGGTACTCGAGGAACCTGATGGCATTGCCCTTGTTGGGCGCCGTCTTGACCACCCCGGCCCCCGAGACGTTCACCTGCGCCCCGCCGTCGGACTGGTTGGGGAACACGATGCGGATCTTCTTGGCCGCCTCCTGGTCGGACTCGCGGTCCCCGGTCATCATGTGCGCGTAGTAGTAGTGGTTCGCGACCGCGACCTTGCCCTCGCCCGCGGCCAAGGCGCGCAGCTGATCGGTGTCACCGCCCTGAGGCTTGCGCGCCATGTTCTCAACCACGCCGTTGGCCCAACCCTGCGCCTCCTCCGAACCGATGTCCTCGACCAACCACGCCACCAGCGACTGGTTGTAAATGTTCGACGACGACCGGATCAGCAGCTGCCCCTTGATCTTCGGGTCGGCCAGCTCGACGTATGTCGTCACGTAGTCCGCCGGCACCGAACGGGAAAGATAGATGCAACGGACACGCACGGACAGCCCGAACCAAAGGCCTTGCGGGTGGCGCAGGTTCTTCGGGATGCGCTCGCTGAGGACCTCGGACTCGATCGGCTGGAAGACCCCCGCCTCGACGCCCTTGTGCAGGCGACCGGCGTCCACGGTGATGAACAGGTCCGCGGGGCTCAACTTCCCCTCGCGCTTCAGTCGGGCCAACAGTTCGTCGGTCTTGCCCTCGATCAGGTTGACCTTGATCCCCGTCTTCTCGGTGAACTGCTTGAACAGCGCATCGTCGGAGTCGTAGTGACGCGACGAATAGATGTTAACGACCGACTCGGCCGAGACGTGCGTGGCGCCGGCAAAGCCGAGCATCAAGGCGATCAGGGTGGTGAGCGTGCGCATGCGAGCAAAACCTCAACAAGTCGTGTTGGTGGTGTGATAGGGCACTTGCAGAAGAGTATACATAATTGAGATTCAGTCGCAATATCCAGCCCACCGTTCGCCAAGTGAGCGAAACACCGACCCCATCCGGATTCCTGCGCCAGTCGGTGTGTGAGGATCGGCTTCTGACGGCGTGGGTGGTCGAGCGCGCTTCTCACGCTCAAGGTCGCGGCGTGATCAAACCCCAACAATCAATTTTAACTTAAAGCTCAATAGCCCAACGAGGCGACACATGTCTCCAGCGTGCTTGATTTGCGCCAGGAGTGACCGGAGCGGATGCGCCATCCTGTGTAAGGCGCCGGTTATCATGCGGGTTTGTGCGCGAGGCAGCGGTCGATGCGGGCGAGGGTGGCGGCTTTGCCGAGGATGTCGAGCGTGGCGTCGATGGGGGGCGTGACCGTGCCGCCGCTGACCGCCACGCGCAACGGCTGGGCGAGCTTGCCCATGTTGATGCCGCGCTGCTCGGCGAGCTGTTGGATCAGCTCGTGTGCCGCCGTGCCGAAGTTTTCTTCGGGCAGGTCGGCGAGCTGTGATTTCAATTCTTCGAGGGCGTCGAAGCCGTTCGGTTCGCCCTTGAGCATGACCTTCTTCACGTTCTTGGTGTCGAAGTCGTAGGCGATCGCATCGTCGGCAACAAAGAAGAACGCGCCTTGCTCGATGAACTCGCTAAGTGTCTTCGCTCGTTCGCGGTATGCGCCACAGAAAACGGCGAACTTCGGATCGTTTGCTCCGGTGAAGGCGCTATTCAGCTTGTCTTCGTTGTGAAGCCACACGGATGCGGACAAGTCATCTGTCGCCATCGACTTGATGCGGTCGGCGTTGAACGACGCAAGCTTGCCGCGATCGAACTTGGCGTCGGCCTTGACGAGCCGACTCAGATCCCAATGGTCTCTGAGAAAGTTCCGGGGGTCGGCGCCGAAGTCTTCGATGTCGTTGCCCGGGTTCCAACCGAGCAGGCCGAGGAAGTTGGTCAGCGCATCGGTGAGGTAGCCCGAAGCGCGGAAGTCGCGGACGTTGATCTCCGGCAAGTGTAGGCCGAGCGCTTCGGCGATGGCTTCGGCGACGGCAACGTCGTCGTTTTCCTTGGCCATGAAGGCGTCGATGCCATCGACGGCGGGTGGGACGCCTGCTTCGCTTGCCGCCTTCCGGGCCGCCTTAGCTTTGTCGCGCTTGCCGAGCTTGGAGCCGTCGGGGTTGACGGTCAGCGACATGTGGGCGTAGGTCGGCGTGGGCAGGCCGAGCGCCTGCTGCAACGCGATGTGCTTGGCGGTGTTGGTCAGGTGGTCGGTGCCCCGGATCACGTGCGTGACGCCCATGTCGGCGTCGTCCACGACCACCGCCAGGTGGAACGTCGGGAACTCGTCGGCCTTCCGGATCACGAAGTCCTCGATCTGCCCGGCCGGCGTGGTGACCGTGCCGCGGACGGCGTCGTCGAACGTGATGTCGGTCTCGGGCATGCGGAACACGATCGCGCCGTTGCCGTCGGCGTGGTCGTAGGCGAGGTTCTTGTCCTTCAGCGTCTCGATCGCTTTATCGTAAAGCTCCCGCCGTTCGGACTGCCGGGGGATCGGGTCGTTGTCCCAGTCGAGGCCGAGCCATTTCAGGTCTTCGATGATCGATTGCTCGGCCTCGGCGCTGGAGCGGGCCCGGTCGGTGTCTTCCATGCGCAGCAGGAACCGCCCGCCGTGCCGCCGGGCCATGGCCCAGTTGAACAGGGCGGTCCGCGCCCCGCCGATGTGCAGGTAACCGGTCGGCGACGGCGCGAAACGGGTCACAACGTTCGTGTTCGGTTCGGACATGGCGGGATTGTAGTGGGACGGAGGGGAATGTCGAATGTCGAATCGCGAATGCCGAATGAATGGCCAATGCCCGATCGCCCGGGGGCGTTCGATTGGGGTTTGTTTCGTCGTTCTGCCCAGGCGGTGGTTTTCCGGACCGGTCCCGGAGTGACCGGCTATATACCGGAGCGCGCGCTCAACCGCCCGCGCGCTCCGGTATATAGCCGGCCCGTGCCGGGCCGGTGCCGAAGGCATGCGCGGTGTGACAACACCGGCGATCACCCCGGTGGTTGAGCGCCCCCATCGCAATGAACACCGGCGCGTAGGGTGCGTCGAGTCCGCGAGACGCACCACCGATTGCGTGTCGGTCTGACTCGACGCACCCTACCTTGCTACCTTGCTTTGCTGCCGATATGTAAGAGCTTTAAAATAGATATAGACCCGTCCCGTTTTCTTCCTTTGCAGACAGGAGCAATCATGATCGGATGGCTTCGGAACTTCATCCTCCGGCGCGCCGCGATCACCGCAAGGAAAGACATCGACCGGTTCATTGATCTCCTTCGCGGTTGCAGCGATAGGGAATTGGCTGCTCTTCTCATCCGTGTAGCCAGTGTACGAGATGCTGTTTCGAACGAAACGAATCGGGCTTCAGTACCCGGTACGGAGGCAATGTACGAAGCGATTATCGAATACGAAACCTGTTCCCTTGAGACTACGGTTATTGGTGCTTCCGGTGTCAAGAGTATGATCCGTCATCTTCAATCTAAAGGCAGGCAAGATATGGTGATTGCTTGGACCGTCTGGCTGATGTCCCTACGATGCAAAGCTTATCCGGAAATACGAGTTGCGGAACGCCAGATGTGGAACGAACTAATGCGTGGTCGTTCGTACATGGAAACCCACAAGCGAGAAGAGTTGACAGAAGCGGAAGCAACGGAAGCAATCGACGAAACGTGCTGGATCCCGCCGGGACTGGAACCATTAAGTGAGACATGAAAAGGTAGGTACGTGGGGTCGCCCGACTTGATGCGGTGCGTCTCGCAGACTCGACGCACCCTACCTTGTCTAGGTCACTGCTTCTGCTGCGCTTTGGCCCACGAGTCCTTGAGCGGGATCGTGCGGTTGAACACGGGGCGATCGAGCCTGCCGTCGGGGTCGGGGGTGAAGTAGCCGAGGCGTTCGAACTGGATGGGGTCGCCGGGGTGGGCGGTGGTGAGGGTGGGTTCGAGTTTGCAGCCGGTCATGATGGTCAGCGAGTCGGCGTTGATGTTGTCGAGCAGTTCGCCTTCTTCGGGGTTTTCTTTGGTGAACAGGTGGTCGTAGAGCCGGACCTCGGCGTCGACGGCGTGGGCGGCGCTGACCCAGTGCAGGGTGCCCTTGACCTTGCGCACCTTGCCCTCGGCGTCGGGTGGGGGGTTGTTGCCGCCGCGCGTCTGCGGGTCGTAGGTGCAGCGCAGCTCGACGACGTGGCCGGCGTCGTCTTTCACAAACTCTTCGCACCTGATCCAGTAGGCCGATCTCAGCCGTACCTCGCGGCCGGGGCCGAGGCGGAAGAACTTTTTGGGCGGGTCTTCCATAAAGTCGTCGCGCTCGATGTACAGCTCGCGCGAGAAGGGCACCTGGCGGGTGCCGTCGGCCTCGTCTTCGGGGTTGTTGACGGCGTCCATCATCTCGACCTGGTCTTCGGGGTAGTTGGTGATCACCACCTTGAGCGGGTCGAGCACGGCCATGCGGCGCTGGGCTTTTTTGTTCAGGTCGTCGCGCAGCAGCGACTCGAGCTTGGCGAACTCGATGTTGTTGACACGTTTGGCGACGCCGGCTTCGAGCCAGAAGCGTCGGATGGCGGCGGGGGTATAGCCGCGCCGGCGCATGCCGCGCAGGGTGGGCATCCGCGGGTCATCCCAGCCGGTGACGTAGCCTTCGTGGATCAGCCGCAGCAGCTTGCGTTTGCTGGTGATCATGTAGGTAATGTTGCCACGTGCGAACTCGATTTGTCGGGTCTTGTGGGGCACGCCGGGGGGGGGGCCGGCGGTCTCGGCGATGCGGTCGATGAACCACTCGTACAGCTCGCGGTTGTTCTTGAACTCCAGGGAGCAGAGGGAGTGGGTGATGCCCTCGATCCAGTCGCTCTGGCCGTGCGCCCAGTCGTACATGGGGTAGATGCACCAGGCGTTGGCGGTGCGGGGGTGTGTTTCGTGGAGGATGCGGTACATGACCGGATCGCGCATGACCATGTTGGGTGAGGCCATGTCGATCTTCGCGCGCAGGACGCGCGAGCCGTCGGGGAACTCGCCGGCTTTCATGCGTGCCAGCAGGTCGAGCGATTCTTCAGCGGGGCGGTCGCGGAAGGGCGAGGGGGTGCCGGGTTCGGTGAGCGTGCCGCGGGTTTCTCTGATCTGCTCGGCGGTCTGGTCGTCGACGTAGGCGCAGCCCGCTTCGATCAGCGCCACGGCCCACGCGTAGAGCTGGTCGAAGTAATCCGAGGCGTGGCACAGATTCGCCCACTCGAAGCCCAGCCAGCGGATGTCGTCGACGATGGCGTCGATGTACTCCTGCTCTTCTGCGAGGGGGTTGGTGTCGTCCATGCGCAGGTTGCATTGGCCGCCGTATTTGGCGGCGGTGGAGAAGACGATGCAGATGGCCTTGGCGTGGCCGATGTGGAGGTAGCCGTTGGGCTCGGGTGGGAAGCGGGTGTGCACGTGGTCGTACCGGCCGGCGGCGAGGTCGGCGTCGATCTCGGCGTGGATGAAGTGGGCGGGCTTGGCGTCGGTCTCGGTCATGGGGCGGTGCGTCCTTGCGGGTTTGAGCACGCAGGTTACCCGAAGCGGGCGGGCGGATAAAACCGCCGAGACCGAGCCGCGTGCCCGTCGACAAAGCGCAAGATAAAGCCCCACCCGCGTGCGTTGGCGGGTGGGGCTGGCGTTTTTCAGGATGTCGAACCTTAGCGGCGCCTGCGGCGGGTTAGCGCCAACCCCGCCAAGCCGAGCAGCGCCGCGGACGCGGGCTCGGGGATGACGGCGGTGAAGGCGGTCTTGATGTCTGCCTCCGCGTTGTGTTCGAGCACCACCTTGGGGGCGGTGCCGATCTCCGCCGATATCGGCTGACTCGTGCCGACGATCCCGAAGACATCCGGGTATGGGGCGTTCGCGCCAACGACCAGCACACGCGCCACCTCCTTATCGGAGAACGGCGTGAAGCGGGTGAAGGCTGACCGCAAGTAATCGGAAGACTTGAAATCGGAGAAAAGCGGGATGGCGAGCGGGCTGAGGTTAATCGGGTCGTAGGGGAACAGAAATACCGTGTCGTCGACCGGCGTGCCGCCCATGTCGACTATGCCGTCCAGATCGAAACGGACCGTGTCGTCACGGGTTTCGAACGTGGTGCCGGCGGCGGGGTGGATACCGAGTTCCAGCGATGTGATGTTGCCCTCGTCCGACACGACTCGGAAACGCCAGTCGGACACGACATTACCGGTCGTGCTGGTGAACGTGCCGGCTTTGGTCCATATGCCGATGATGCTGGCTTGGCCGATCGATGCGAAAACACAGATAGCGACCGCGGAAAAGAGAATGCGTGAGTCCATGTTGAACCTCCGGTAAATGGAAAACAGCGTCTTGCGACGAAACTTAGCACGCCCGGCTCTCTGTCTTCCAATAAGTGTTCTGCCCCGTACTCTTTGCTTGTCGTGGCGGCATTGAATGCCGTCAACTCGCACTACGATATCAAGCCGGGCTCAAAATACAAGACAATATGGTTTAAAAATAAATCCCGATGTCGGATGAGAATGGATCAGACCAACGGTTCGGGTGCAACAGGGTCTTTCAGCCAAGCCAACCACATCGACAACGTCAGCAGGGCGAACAGCCGGTGGGCGTGGTCGGTGCGGCCGGATTCATGGTCGGCGATCAACTGGTACAGCGCATCGTGCCTGCAGCCGAGCGTCTCGACCAGGTGCCTGTCGTCGAGCAGGTGGCTGCGCAACGTGTCGCGCAGCTCGTCGCGGAACCACCGGCCGATGGGCACGGAGAAGCCCGCCTTCGGGCGACGCACGACCGCGCCCGGCAGGTATTTGCTCGCGACCTTCTTGAGCAGGGCTTTGCTCACCCCGCCCGGCATCAGCACGCTCAGGGGCAGGTGGCCGGCCAAGTCGTAGACCTGCGTGTCGAGCATGGGGCAGCGCACCTCCAGGGCCACCGCCATCGACGCCCGGTCGACCTTGCGCAACAGGTCGTACGGCAGGTAGTGCAGCATGTCCCACCGCCGCGCCGCCTCGGCGGGGTCCGCCTCGCTGTCCCAGCCCGGCGGCGAGTCGATCGGCTGGCCGAGTGTGACGCCCAGTTCGCCGACCTGGTCGGGCCGGAACAGGCGGATCATCGACAGGTACTGCTTGCGCTGGTCGTCGTGCCGCGCCGCGGCGATGAGCCGACCGAGCCGCGCGCGTTTCGATTTGCCGTCGCCGCCGCGCAGCGAGGGCATGAGCTTGAGCAGGCCGCGCCACCGGCCGAGCAGGCGCAGGGCGCGGTAGCGGTCGTAGCCGCCGAACAGCTCGTCGCCGCCGTCGCCCGACAGCGCCACGGTCACGTGCCGGCGCGCCGCTTGGCTGAGCCAGAACGTCGGCAGCACGCTGGAGTCGGCGGTGGGTTCGCCGTGCGTGGCGATCAGGCGTTGCAGGTCGTCTTCCACGTGCGGCTCGGCGCGCAGCGTGTGGTGCTCGGCGCCGATGTGGTCCGCGGCCACCTGCGCCCAAGGGCCTTCGTCGTAACGCGCCTCGGGCATGGCCACGTTGAATGTCTGCAACCGCGTATCGCCGAGCTGGCGCTGCGCGATCGCGGCAACCAGCGAGCTGTCGATCCCGCCCGACAGAAAACAGCCCAGCGGCACGTCGGCCTCCAGCCGCGCGACGACCGCTTCGGTCAACAGCTCTTCGATCGCGTCGACCGCGCCGAGTTGCGTGCTGGTGCGCGACAGCGGCGGGGGCTGCCAGTAGCGCTCGGTTTGTTGTGAGCCGTGCTTGTCGATGCGCATCCAATGGGCCGCGGGCAGCTCGAACACGCCGCGCAGCAGCGAGCGTTCGAAGGTGTAGCCGAACGCCAGGTACGTCGACAGCGCCTCGTCGTCGATCTCGGGGGTGTGTTTCAAACCGGCGAGCACCGCGCCGATGAGCGAGGCGAACACGAACCGTTCGTCGTCGCGGTAGGCGTAGAGCGGTTTCTTGCCGGCGCGGTCGCGCACGAGGAAAAGCTCCTGCTTGCGCGTGTCCCACACGGCGAAGGCGAACATGCCGTGCAGGTGCTTGGGCAGTTCCGTGCCCCACTCGCGGTAGCCGTGCAGCAGCACCTCGGTGTCGCAGTGGTCGGAGACGAAGGCGTGGCCGAGGCTTTCGAGCCGCCGGCGCAGCGCGCGGTGGTTGTAGATCTCGCCGTTGAACGTGAGCGTCAGCTCGCCGTCGCGATTGCGCTGCGGCACGGTCATGGGCTGGTGGCCGCCCATCAGGTCGACGACGCTGAGGCGCGTGTGCAGCAGGGCGCAGGGCCCGTCGGCGTCGCGGCCTTGGCCGTCCGGCCCGCGCGGGCGCAGGTGGCGGGCCATGCGGTCGAGCAGCTCGGGCTCGGGCGCTTGGTGGTCGAGTTTCAGGATGCCGGCGACACCGCACATGGCGGCAGGGTATCCGAGTTTATTTCTCGATATCAACCGGGGCCGGTTCGGCGTTGGTGATCGCGGTCGGATCGTCGGCCTCCGGCTGCTCGGCGAACAGGTCGGCGGGGGCTTCGATCGACGCCAGCCCGGTCATGTCGATGTAGTCGAACACCGCCTTCTTCAGCGCCGCCTCGTTCTTGAGCTGCTCGTCGGTGGGCACGAACGCGATCAACGCGTTGCCCGCCCAGACCCACAGGCTGTGGTCGCCGGCGGTTTGGATGGGGTACTTGCCACCGAGCAGGTTCTTGCGGGCGTGCGCGGGGACCTCGCTTTCAGGCCGCAGGCGGATGTGGGCCCACGCCACCTGGTTGCCCGTCGCGTCGTTCCACTGCACGCTCATGAACGCGTCGGACGCGTTGGCGGTGAAATGTTGGCGCACGGCGTTCTGACCTGCACCGGCCGTGGTCTTGAAGTAGCTTTCGAAGGCGTATTCCAGGGCGGGGCTGAACGCGCGTGCCTCTTTGTCGAGCGAACGCAGTTGGCCGGCGTAGGTGCGTCCTCTTTTGTCGATTTGAACCTGCAGGCGGTCGACCTCGGCCTGAGCCTTGTTGCGGAGCTGCACGCGCTGCATCGGGTTGCGGCTGGCGCAGACCTGGCGTTCGATGCGAAGCCTGGTCAGGTTTTCGTTCAGGCTTTCCACCCACGCGCCGGTCCGGCCGTTCTTGCGCGCGACATTGATCTGGGCCTGCTTCTTGGCGATGCGCTGGTCGAGTTGCTTGAGCGCCTCGGCGTCGAGCGGGGCCTGGCGGGTCCAGTCGACGATCTGCTGGTAGAGGCGTTGCTCCTCGGGCAGGCCGCCGAGCGCCTCGCGCTGCTTCTCCTGGATCTGTTGCTTCTGCTGCCAGAACGCGATCGAACGCGCCGCGATCACCGCGGTCTCGTCCTGCGCCGAGGCCGTGGCGCAGATCGTGAGCACGAACACGCATGTCATGGTCTTGATCATCGATTACCTCCCCTGTCCGATAACCCACAAGCTCGTCTGATGTGAACGACTTTGTTTCATCGGCCAACGCGGAGGTCGGATGAAGCTTATTCTTCGGCCGCAGGGGGCGTTTGGATCGCGGCCAGGCCGTCGAAGTCGACGAACCGGCCGGCGTTGGCGGCCAGCCAATCCTTGTTCTTCCATTCCGGCTTGTCCGGCACGAACCTCACCTGCGCCAGGCCCGCTTGGACGGAGATGTTACTATCGCTGATCGATTGGATGCGGTGCTTGCCGTTGAGCAGTTTGGGTTCGGCGTAGAACCTGGTGTTGGTCACCGGTCGCAGGAGGATGTGAGCCCACGCCCCCCGGTTGCCTTGCGGATCCCGCCATCGTACCGCCAGGAAGGCCTGGCCTGGATGCGCGGCGAAGCTGCTTAGAGCGTATTTGGTGTCGCCGACCGTGCCTTCGATAAAGAACGGCGCGTACGCGGTCTCCATCGCATTGCGGCGCACCCGCGCCCGCTTTTTCAGTGCCTGGGTTTTTTCGTTGAACGGCTCCAACCGCTCCAGTTTTTTCACAGATAGCTTTTTGATCTTTTCTTCCGCGGCGAGCCTGGTCTTCTCGCGTTCGGATTCGTCGCTGAGTGTGCGGAGGCGCCGTTCAAGTTTCATCAATTCGATTTGGTGCTGCAGCGCCTCGATGCGTTGGTCGTGCCGGGCCAACTCTTCTTCGTCGAACGGTTTGGACTTGCAATACCGTATGGTGGTCTGCTGTTGTGCGATGGCGCGGTTGATAGGCTGGAGTGCCCGATCCCGCGCCTGGTCGATCGCAAGGCTTTCTTGGTAATAGTCGAGGGCGATTTTGGTGATGGCGGTGATGTCGGTTTGTTCCGTGTCTTCGGCTGGGCTGTGGGCGGCTACGGCCAGAGCGATCGCGATCACAAACGCGGCGGTGATGGGTTTGAACATATTGGTCCCCTTGCCACAAAAAACGCGGCCCCGGGTGGAGCCGCGATTGTATCAACTTGTGGTGTGCATAAACGCGAATCGGCGACGTGGTTTTGTCAGACCGCTTTCGTCTCGGCGTGGTGCGTCTGCACGCGCAGGTTCAACTCGTCGAGCTGGGCGGGGTCGACCGGCGCGGGGGCTTCGGTCATCAGGTCTGCGCCGGCCTGCGTCTTGGGGAACGCGATGACGTCGCGGATGTTGGTCGTTTCGCACAGGTGCATGACGATGCGGTCGAGGCCGAAGGCCAGGCCGCCGTGCGGCGGGGTGCCGTACTTCAAAGCGTCGAGCAGGAACCCGAACTTGGCGCGGGCCTGGTCCTCGTCGATGCCCAGCAGGTTGAACACCCGCTGCTGCACCTCGGGGTCGTGGATACGGATCGATCCGCCGCCGAGCTCCGAGCCGTTTAGCACCAGGTCGTAGGCGTCGGACAGCACGTTAGCCGTGTCGGATTCGAGCTTGTCGAGGTCTTCGGGCTTGGGCGCGGTAAACGGGTGGTGCAGCGAGTCCCAGCGCTGCTGGTCTTCGTTCCACTCGACCATCGGGAAGTCGACGACCCACAGCCATTCCCACCGGCCGGGCTCGATCATGTCCAGGTCGTGGGCGATCTTCACACGCAGCTCACCGAGCACGCGGGCGACGACGGAGGGGCGGGCGTCGACGCCGAAGGCGAGCAGGTCGCCGTCCTCGGCGCCCATGCGCTCGATCAGCGCATCGGAGATCGGCTCGATGAACTTGGCGATGCCCGAGGCGACCTTGCCGCCTTCGATCTTGGTCACGGGCAGGCCGCCGGCGCCGAACTGCTTGACCCACTCGGCCAGGCCGTCGGTGACCTTTCGGCTCATCTTCGCGCCGCCGCCGGGCACGCGGATCGCCTTCACGCAGCCGCCGGCGTCCAGCGCCCCGCCGAACACCTTGAAGTCGGTCTGTCTGGCCAGATCGGACACGTCGACCAGTTCCATGCCGAAGCGCAGGTCGGGCCGGTCCGAGCCGAATCGCTCCATCGCCTCGGCGTAGCTCATCCGCCTGACCGGCGGCACGTCCACGCCCAGCGTTTCCTTCCAAATTCGGCGGATCATCTCTTCGCAGCAATCCATCACGTCGTCGCGGTCGACGAAGCTCATCTCCAGGTCGATCTGCGTGAACTCCGCCTGCCGGTCGGCGCGGGGGTCTTCGTCGCGGAAGCAGCGGACGATCTGTATGTAGCGCTCGCAGCCGGAGGTCATGAGGATCTGCTTGAACAGCTGCGGGCTCTGCGGCAGGGCGTAGAAGCTGCCCTCCTGCAAGCGCGAGGGCACGAGGAAGTCGCGCGCCCCCTCCGGCGTGGACCGGCAGAGGAAGGGCGTTTCGATCTCGAGGAAGCCCTGCTCATCACAGTAGTCGCGCACCGCCTTGGTCACGCGGTGCCGCGTGCGGAGGATGTCCTGCATGCGCGGCCGGCGCAGGTCCACAAAACGGTACTGCAGCCGGCGCTCTTCGCCGACCTTGTCGCCCTCGTCGGGCAGGAACGGCGGGGTCTCGGCTTTGTTGAGGATCTGAAGCTCCGTGCAATCGAGTTCGATCTCGCCGGTGGCGAGCTTGGGGTTGGCCATGCCCTCCTGCCGGGCGACGACGGCGCCCTTGACCGCGGCGACGTCTTCGTGGCGGAGGCGATCGGCCAACTCGTGCGCGGCGGCGTTCTCGGGGTGGAACACGACTTGGCTAAGGCCCTGGCGGTCGCGCAGGTCGATGAAGATCACCCCACCGTGATCGCGGTAGTTGTTGACCCACCCGTTGAGCACGACTTCCTGGCCGATGTGGTCTTTGCGCAGTTCGTTGCAGTGGTGGGTTCGCTTGAGCATGGCAACTTCGGTCCAATTACGGGGTTAAGCGAGGCTGGCGCACCGAAAACGGGGCATGATAACAACGTGGATTCGGCGTGGCGAACGGCGGGGCTTGCTTGAAGGCCGCCGGAGTCGGTCCGGCCACCGGCGGCGCTGTCGAGGGGGATTATCCGTTGCGGGATCGGCCACACAAGGCCATAATTGGCGGTACAATAAGACGCTGGCACCGAAGCCGCCCTAGCAATTGGTCCCACCGAGGCGCACCGTTTTCCCCGGAGAATCGATGGCACGCACCCGCAAGAAGATCGGTCAGATACTTGTTCGTTGGGGCATCGTGACCGAGCAACAGGTCGAAAAAGCCCTTCAGGTCGCCAAGGGCAAGGGCGCACGCCTCGGCGAGGCGCTCGTCGAACTTAACTACGCCACCGAAGACGACGTCGCCAAGGCCATCGCCGGGCAGTTCGGCCTCGAATACATCGACGTCGAAACCTCCGATGTCATGAAATCCGCCGACATGCAGCTCATGGACATGGAGCTGGTCCGCAAGTACCTGGTGATCCCGCTGGAGAAGAAGGACGGCCGGCTGAAGATCCTCGTCCACGACCCGATGGACCTGGAGCTGATGGACACCATCCGCTTCCGCATGAACTGCGAAGTGGACACCGTCGTCGGCGCCCGCTCCAAGATCAAGAGCTACATCGACGGGATGTCTTCCGAGACCTCCAGGTCGATCGACGAGGCGATGCGCGACCTGAGCATCGACATGGCCGACCTGCGTGGCGGCAAGGAAGCCGAACAACTCGCCGTCGAGACCGACGGCGACCACGACGCCCCCGTCGTCCGCCTCGTGCACAAGATGATCACCGACGCGGTCAACGGCCGCGCCTCGGATATCCACCTCGAGCCCATGGCCAACCGCGTGCGCCTGCGCTACCGCATCGACGGCGTCTGCGTCGAGAAGGACAACCTGCCCAAACGCATGCAGAGCTCGATCATCACCCGCCTGAAGATCATGTCGGGCATGAAGATCGAGGAACGCCGCATCCCGCAGGACGGCCGCATCAAGCTCAAGGTCAACAACGACCAGGTCGACTTCCGTGTCTCCGCCTGTCCCGCCTACCACGGCGAGTCGGTCGTGCTGCGTATCCTCCGGCCCGACTCGGTCCGCATCGGCTTGGCCAACCTCGGCTTCGAGCAGGACCACCTGGACATCTTCAACAAGATCATCCGCCGGCCCAACGGCATCTTCCTCGTCACGGGCCCCACCGGCAGCGGCAAGACCACCACGCTGTACTCGGCCCTCGACGTGCTCAACCGGCCGGACAAGAAGATCATCACCGCCGAGGACCCCGTCGAATACAACTTCAGCGGCATCAACCAGTGCCAGGTGCACGATGAGATCGGGCTGAGCTTCGCCCGCATCCTCCGCGCGATGCTGCGTCAGGCCCCGAACATCGTGCTCGTCGGTGAGATCCGCGACAAGGAGGTCGCCGAGGTCGCCACCCAGGCCGCCCTCACCGGCCACCTCGTGTTCTCCACGCTGCACACCAACGACGCCCCCTCGGCGATCACCCGCCTGATCGACATGGGCGTCAAGCCGTTCCTCGTCGCCAGTTCCATCCAGGCCGTGATGGCCCAGCGGTTGATCCGCGTGCTCTGCGACAACTGCAAGGAGCCCGACGACGACCCCAACCCCTACCAGCTGAAGCTCTGCGGCATCACCGACGAGGACCTCGAGCACGAGAGCCACCAGCTCTACCGCCCCGTCGGCTGCCCGCAGTGCAACAACACCGGCTACCGCGGCCGGCGCGCGATCTTCGAGTTTATGCTGATGAACAGCGAGATCCGCGAACTCGCCTTCAAGCGCGCCGCCACCAGCCACATGCGCAAGGCCGCCATCGCCGGGGGCATGCGGACGCTCGACAACGACGGCAAGCTCAAGGCCCTGCACGGCGCGACCTCCGCCGAAGAGGTCGCCCGCGTCGCCCAGGTCGAGGGCATGGTCGAGATGGCAGAGGATTAACCACGCGGCCGGCCCCCGCTGCGCCGCTGACTTTCACTTGCTCCGAGAGGTTTGCCGATGTCTACCGTTCACATCGACCGACTGCTGGATACCGTCGTCACCCAGGGCGCCAGCGACCTGCACCTGACCGTGGACAAGCCGCCCACGCTCCGCCTGCACGGCCGGCTCCGCGAGCTGAAGACCAAGGTGCTCACGCCCGACGACACCACCGCGCTGATGAAGGCCATCGCCCCCGAGCGCGCCCAGCAGGAGCTGCAGGAAGAGGGCACCTGCGACTTCGGCTTTGCCTACGGCGACAAGGCCCGCTTCCGCGTGTCGATCTTCCGCCAGCGCGGCAGCCTGGCGCTGTGTCTCCGCCAGATCCCCTACAAGCTGCTCAGCTTCGAGCAGATCGGCCTGCCCGAGGAGGTCAAGGACCTGGTTCGCCGGCCGCGCGGCCTGTTCCTCGTGACCGGCCCCACCGGCTCGGGTAAGTCGACCACGCTCGCTTCCATGATCAACTACGTCAACGAGCGCTACGACCGCCACGTCGTGACGATCGAAGACCCGATCGAATACTACCACCCCCACAAGAAGTGCATCATCAACCAGCGCGAGGTGGGGGTGGACGTGTCCAGCTTCGCCGAGGCCCTGCGGCGCGTGCTGCGTCAGGACCCCGACGTGATCCTCGTCGGCGAGCTGCGCGACCTCGAGACGATCGAGTCGGCCATCCGCGCCGCCGAGACCGGCCACCTCGTGTTCGCCACGCTGCACACCAACTCGGCCGGCGGCACGATCAACCGTGTGGTCGACGCGTTCCCGGTTGACCAGCAGAACCAGATCCGCGTGCAGCTGTCGGACTCGCTGATCGCCGTGCTCAGTCAGCAACTGCTGCCGCGCGTGGATACCTCGGGCATGGTCGCCGCCTACGAGTTCATGGTCGTCACCCCGGCCATCGGCAACCTGGTCCGCGAGGCGAAGTCCACCAGCTTCATCGACTCGGCGATCCAGACCGGCCGGGCCTTGGGCATGCAGCTGCTCGACGACCACCTGTGGCAGATCTATTCCGACGGCAAGATCGACGTCGACGAGATGATCGACAAGGCCCGCGACAAGAAGAAACTGTCCGATAAGGTGCATCGCGCCGGCGGGCAGGTCGGCCGGCCTGAACTCGATATGGAAGACGAAAACGCGGCCTGAATATCGATTGCGATCAAGCCGCACAAACCATGCCTTATTCGTCAGTGCGAATAAAACGCGCCAGAATAAAGGCGCATTTGCACTGAAAGCCAGTTGTCTACTTGAAAATAAGTTGAAAAAAGGGGTTGTTTCGGCGTTGGCTGACAGTTAATAATCAAACAGGCCGAAGAACGGCCTCGATCGGATGGCAGGCGCGTGCGTCGGCCGGTAAGCAGGGCGGGGGCTCGGCCTGGTCACAGGCAGGCGAACCCCGGACCCCGAACCCCGGACCCCGGACCCCGGACCCCGGAGTTCGGCGGCCGGCGCCAAGGCCCGGCCGAAGAAACCGCCCGATCCGATCGAACCGACCTGCCACGGCGGGCCGGCCAACCGTTCAGCCAAGACTGTCGGCGACCGACAGCAAGCGGCCAACGCCAGACCCCGGCGGAGACCTGACCATGGCAAAACAAATGCCACCCATCAACGAACTGAGAGGCCGCAAGCTCGGTCGCGTGTTGACCAAGATGGGCCTGATCACCCGCGACCAGGTCCAGGAGGCGCTCGACCTGCAGAAGCAGCAGCGCCGCCCGATCGGGCAGCTGCTCGTGGAATTGGGCTACGTCTCCGACCGCGATGTGAACATCGCCCTCGCCGCCCAGCAGGGGATGGACACCACCGACCTGTCGGCCCTCGAGGTCGACCAGCAGGCGATCAGCACCGTGCCCGCCGAGACCGCCCAGTCGTACCAGTGCGTGCCGATCGCCTACGACAAGACGGCCAACCGCCTGACCATCGCGGTCAAGAGCGCCGAGAACTTCCGCGCCGTCGACGACCTGCAGATGCTCATGGGCTTCGAGGTCGTGGCGCTGGTCGCCGACGAACCCAAACAGGTCGACGACCTGATGGCCCGCTACTACGGCAGCGCCGAGGAAGAATCGATCTCCGAGCTGATCGGCGACCTGGCTTCGGACGAGAACCTGTCGGAGCTCGACGGCCGGGGCGAGTCGATCGACCTGGACACCCTCAAGAACGCCGCGGAAGACAACAAGGTCAAGCGCCTGCTGAACCTGGTGCTCTTGCAGGCGATCAAGGACAAGGCCTCGGACGTCCACTTCGAGCCGTTCGAGGAAGAGTTCAAGATGCGCTACCGCATCGACGGCGTGCTGTACGAGATGGTCCCGCCGCCCAAGCACCTGGCGCCGGCGATCGTCAGCCGTGTGAAGGTCATGGCGAACCTCGACATCGCCGAGCGGCGGTTGCCCCAGGACGGCCGCATCGAGCTGACAGTCAGCAGCTCCCCGGTCGACCTGCGTGTGAGCGTGCTGCCGACGATGTTCGGCGAGTCGGTCGTGATGCGTGTGCTCGACCGCTCCAACGTCCAGCTGGACCTCGACCGCCTGGGCCTGCGCGAAGACGACCTGGAGACCACCCGCCGCCTGATGCACAAGCCCAACGGCATCATCCTCGTCACCGGGCCCACCGGCTCGGGCAAGACGACCACGCTCTACGCGGCGCTGAACGAGCTCAACGAGATCACCGACAAGATCCTCACCGCCGAGGACCCGGTCGAATACGACATCGACGGGTTGATCCAGTGCCAGATCAACGACGACATCGGCCTCACCTTCGCCCGCTGCCTGCGCAGCTTCCTGCGTCAGGACCCCGACCGCATCCTCGTCGGCGAGATCCGCGACCTCGAGACGGCGCAGATCGCGGTGCAGGCGTCGCTGACCGGCCACCTGGTGTTCACGACGCTGCACACCAACGATGCGCCGTCGAGCGTGGCGCGTATGTTGGACCTCGGGCTCGAGCCGTTCCTCGTGACCGCGACGCTCGAAGCGGTGGTCGCCCAGCGCCTGGTGCGGCGGATCTGCACGCACTGCAAGGAGTCGTACGAGCCGACCGAGGAGCAGCTGATGGAGTTGCAGCTGACGCCGGACGACGTGGAGGGGCGCGAGTTCTACCGCGGGCGCGGCTGCCCGAACTGCAACAACCAGGGCTACCGGGGACGCCAGGCGCTGTACGAGATCATGGTGCTCGACGACGAGCTGAAGGAGCTGATCATGCAGCACGCTTCGACGAACGTGCTGCGCAACGAGGCCCGCAAGCGCGGCATGCGGACGCTGCGCCAGTCGGGCCTGCTGGCGATCTACGACGGCGTGACCACGATCGACGAGGTCGTGCGCGAAACGATTATGGAAGAAGACTGATCGACCCCGTGGCGGGCTGCTGGCGGCGCCGACCGACGGCGCAGCCGCCCGCGCACACGAACGGAGGCACCCCATGCCGACTTACCAATTCGAAGCCATGAACCAGGCGGGCCAGAGCCAGAAGGGCTCCATCGAGGCCGCCAACAGCGAAGACGCGATCCAGCGCATCAAGGCCAAGGGCTATTTCCCCACCTCGGTCCGCGAGAAGAAGGCGCGCAAGAAAGCCTCCGCCGCCGCCAAGCCTTCGAGCAAGAAGAAGAAAAAGACCGAGATCACCATCAGCTTCGGCGGGGTGAGCAAGAAGCTGGTCACCCAGTTCTCGCGGCAGATGTCCACCCTCCAGGACGCCGGCCTGCCGATCCTGCGCTCGTTGCAGATCCTCTCCGAGCAGCAGAAGCCCGGCCCGTTCAAGAACAACCTCGAAGAGATATCCGAAGACGTCGAGGCCGGCTCGGCCTTGTCCGAAGCGATGGCCAAGCACCCCAAGGCGTTCGACCGCCTGTACACCAAGATGATCGCGGCGGGCGAGGTCGGCGGCGTGTTGGACATCATCCTCCAGCGCCTCGCCGACTTCATGGAAAAAGCCCAGGCCCTCAAGAAGCGCATCGTCAGCGCCCTGATCTACCCCATCGCGGTCATCTCGATCGCGGTGTTGATCGTGACGGGCATCATGATCTGGGTGATCCCGGAGTTCGAATCGATCTTCCAGGACTTCGACGCGGAGCTGCCGCCGCTGACCCTGTTCCTGCTGGAGCTGTCCAAATGGATGGCGGGCAACCTGCCGGGCCAGTGGCACGCCGACGACCCGGGCATCATGCCCGCCGGTTACGCCGTGATCCTCGGCTCGCCGCCGCTGCTGATGGTGTTGGCGAAGCTGATCAAACGCAGCAAGGGCGGGCGGGCCGCGATCGACCGCGCCAAGCTCCGCATCCCGATCTTCGGCCGGCTGATCCGCGCCACGGCGATCGCCCGCTTCACGCGGACGCTGGGCACCCTCATCGCCGCGGGCGTGCCGATCCTCGAAGCGATCTCCATCACCCGCGACACCGTCGGCAACAACGTCTACGAGAAGGCCCTGCAAAAGGTCCACGACTCGATCCGCGAGGGCGAGTCCTTCGCCGGCCCGCTCCGAGAGACCAAGGTCTGCGACCTGCTCGTGGTCAACATGATCGACGTCGGCGAAGAGACCGGCGAGCTGGACAAGATGCTCGCCAAGGTCGCCGACAACTACGACGAAGAGGTCGACAACATGGTCCGCTCCATGATGTCCCTGCTCGAGCCGGCCATGGTGGTCGTGCTCGGCGTCATCGTCGGCGGCATCGTCATCGCGCTGTTCATGCCGATGCCCGCGCTGATCCAGTCCGTGATGTCCAGCTCCTCGTAAGCGAGGCCGGCCAAACGCCGCACGAACCCGAGCCCCGGCAGGAGGCATTGAAATGATTTGCGATCTTCGATCTTCGATTTCCGATTGGCGCCGCCGCCGTCGCAAAGCGTTCACGCTCGTCGAGCTGCTCGTGGTGATCGCGATCATCGTGTTGTTGTTGGCGATCCTCATCCCCGCCGTCAACAAGGGCTTCTCGGTCGCGGAGATGGCCAAGGCCACCCAGCGGCTCGAGCTGATCGGCACCGCGCTCAAGTCCTACGAGATGCAGCACGAGACCTACCCGATCAGCGACTATCAAAGACTGTCGAACGCCAACCACATCATGTACACCGACGAGTGGAGCGGCGCCGAGCTCGCCGCCCAGGCCCTGATCGGCTACCTCGACGAAGGCACGGGCCCCAACTACAACGACGGCGACGGCGTTGACGGCGAAGGCTTCCGCATGTCCGGCAACACCGGCAAGGTGTTCGACCCGTATTACTCCGGCAAGAGCGAAACGCTCATGGCCTTGCCCGGCGTGACCAAGAGCAAGGCCAAGGTGCTCGTCGATCCGTGGGAGCAGCCGATCCTCTACTTCAAACGCAACGCGAAGGCCGAGGTCACCGCGTGGCAGACCACCCCCGCGATCGTCAAGCCGAACTTCCGGTACAAGGACAACGAAGACTTCGTTAAGGATTTTGACGACACCCTCACGCACAACGAGTTCAAGAGGTCCATCGTCGAAGAAGCCGGTGAACAGGCGTTGCGTTCCGGCAAGTACCTGTTGATCAGTTTCGGCAGGGAGACCGACGCCGAAGAACCGCTCGTCAACACCGGCTCGTAAGCCCCGGAGGCCCGTGATGCGCACGCATCGATCGACAACCCGCCGCCCGTCCCGCCGTGCGTTCAGCATGGTCGAACTGCTGATGGTGATCGGCATCATCGTGCTGCTGGTCTCCATCGCCCTCGTCGCCGGCCCGGCGGTCATGGGCATGGGCAAGGTCCGCAAGACCGAAGCCACGCTCCGCACCGCGCAGGCGCTGCTGACCGAGTACCTGCAACTGACCGAGCAGGACCAGGTCCTCTCCGAGGGCACGAACAGCAACAACTCCACCTACGCCGTCCCGTCGATCGACGCCCTGATCAAGCGGGCGCAAAAGAAGGAACGGCTCAAGGACCTGGTCGCCGCGTTCGACGACAAGGCCCTGGTCAAGGAAGGCGACGAGTGGCAGCTGTACGACGCGTGGGGCGAGGTGATCCTCTTCAACCGCAGCGGCAAGGAAGACGGCGTGGCCAAGGGCAAGAACGCCGCCGGTGACACGGTCGATTTCTCCTCGCAGTACAAGATGCCCGAGCGCAACCGCCCGTACTTCGTTTCGATGGGCGAGGACGGCCTGCTCGGCGACTGGAAGAACGACACCGACGAGCCGGCGCCCAGCGGCGGCAAGTGGGACGAGAACGGCGACGACGTCTCCGACTCCGCCGACAACCACTTCAGCATCGAGGTGAGGTGACGCGATGTGCGATCTTCGATCTACAATCTTCGATGTCCGATCGGCCGCCGCGCCGCGGCAATCGGCAGTCGGCTTCACCCTCGTCGAGTTGTTGGTGGTGATCGCGATTATTGTGCTGCTGCTGGTGGTGGGGATGCCCGCGATCGGCACGATGTTCGCCTCCGGCCGCGTGACCAACGCCGAGCGCAGCGTCTCCTCCGCCGTCGCCGGCGCCCAAGCCTACGCCACACGTGAGCTGGCGGTTCAAGGCGGGGAATACCGCGGCGCCGCGGCTTTCTTCCACCCCGACAACAAGGTCTTTCTGGTCAAGCACACCGCGTACGATTTAAAGAAGCCGCTGTACACCGACATCAAGGGCGTCGACCCGGTCCTGCTCTCGCCGAACATCCGGGTGTACGGCATCACGCGCGGCAATCAGCCCTCGGTACGCAAACCGCCGTTTGCCGTGCGTTTCAACAAGTACGGGCACCTCATGTCGCGACGCAATCCCAGCAACCCGCAGGACTTGGTGCATTACGACGCCAACCAGAACGGCACGCTCAACCTGGGGGCGAACGTCGTGCCCGCCGAGTACGAGAACAGCGCCGCGGTGATCGGCGTGGTCGTTTTCGATGTTAACGATTTTCTTGCGGCGGGTTATGCCGAACCCACAACTGTGCAGTGGATCGACCGCCCCGACGCCGCTTACACGTGGATCATTGAGAACGGGACCACGCTGCTGTTCAACCGTTACAGCGGCACGGTGATGAAGGAGCAGTGATGTCACGCAGCGCCGCGTTTACGCTCGTGGAGGTGTTGATCGCGATGTTGATCCTCGCGGTCGGCATGGTGGCCATCGCCTCGGTGTTCCCCGTGGCCGGTTACCTGCAGAAGCAGGCGGCCGACGACGTGTTGGCGTTGCACGTGTCGCGCCAGGCCGAGTCGGTGTTGGCCGCGCGGAAGATCGACGTTTCCTCCCTCAACCCGACGACCGCCGACATCATCCCGCTCAACAAGCTCGACCTCGAGCCGTGGACGGATACCAAGAAGTGGTCGTCCGAGTGGCCGGTCTCGCTGCGCTGTCACCCCTCGGCGCTCGACCTCGACGGCGACGGCCTGGTCAACGAAAGGGGCGCCAACGTCCAGGGCCTGGCCGGCGACCCGGAAGACCACGACTTCGACCAGCGCGTCGCGTACTGGGTGCCGGTGATCCAGAACCTCGGCAACACCGCCAACCCCGAGTGGCGCGTGTTCACCTTCATCCTCCGCAAGAAGGCGGACGCGACGTACCAGGCCGCGCGCCCCGACGCCGAGGTGGCCAACCCCGACGACGGCGACGGCGTGCCGAAGGTCGTCCGGCTCGACGCGCGGTTTGTCCGGTACTACGAGATCGACAACCAGAACGCCGACCGGCCCGGCACGAGCGAGATCGAGCTGACCGACGCCGGCGACATCGGGCAGGTCCAGCTTGGCGACCTGGTGCTGACCAACCAGGGCCTGATCTTGAAGGTCACGGATATCGAAGACGACCTGGTGTTCGTCAACGGCGACGTCCGCATCGGCACGCTGCCGACCAGCACGCAGGAGTTGTCGGCCCTGTGGATCGGCCTGGCCCCGCAGACGCCGAACGCGCCGTACCGCGCCATCGGCTCGTCCAGCACGCTCCGCATCATCGCGTTCGGCGAGGAGGTGGTGAAGTGAACAGGCTTGATGTCCAATCTCCGATCTTCGATGTCCGATCGCAGATCGCAGATCGCAGATCGCACGTGTCCGGCTTCACCCTCGTCGAGCTCATGGTCGCCGTGGCGGTGACCACGGTGCTCATCCTCGCGATCAGCTCGATCTTCTCGAACGTGTCCGAAGGGGTGACCATCGGCATCGCCAACGGCGGCATCCTCGCCAACAACCGCGTGGTCGCCAAGCAGATCGAGCGCGACTTCCGCGAGATGGTCGGCCCCGACGACAACGGCTTCCTCGTCATCGTCAACCAGATCATCGGCGACCCGAGCAAGGACAACGCCAACGACAATGATGACGTGCCCATCATCGCCGAGGACCTCGAGACCGGTTACCGGCGTGACGTGCGCACCGATCAGCTGGTCTTCATCCGCCGGCGCGCCGACGAAGACCCCATCACACCGCAGACATGGAACACGTATGACTCGTCTTCGACCGCCAGCTATTGCAAGGTCTGGTACGGCCACCCGCTCCGCGCCAACCCGGACGGCACACGCCCCGACAAGCTGCTCGGTGAATCGGGCGGTCTAAAGAACAATCATCTTGCCGGCAATTGGATCCTGGGGCGGCAGGCGTTGTTCCTCAACGCGCTTGGAGATGGCGGCAAAGCGCCAACGGCCCATGCCAACGGTTTCCATTACGACGCACCCGTCGTCGGCATCGGCGCACCATCTGGCGCGAACCGCCTTCGTGACGGAACCACAGACGTCGCGATTGTTGGCCTGACACAAGAAGCCGCCAACGGCGCCATGGTTGGCGATATCCCGCCCACGTCGCCCGCGCCCAAGGCGCTGAACGACATGCTGTGGCGTGACCTCGGGGCCAACGAGTACGCCACGCGGGCCTACAAGCTGGCGTACCTCGACACGGGCACCACCCCCAACGATTCCAACCGCCTGCTCTGCAACCCCGTGCCGGCGGGCGAGACGTTCGACGCCTGGCGCATCGCGCAGATGCACCCGTACCTCGCGGGCCACGTCAGCGACTTCGTCGTCGAGTTCGCCGGCGATTACACCAATGCCAAGAACCTCAAGCGGCGCACCGGCTTGTCCACGCCGTTGGTCGTGACGGGCAACCCCGACGGCGAGCTGGACATGTACGACGACGGCACGCTGGTGTGGTACGGGCTGTACGTGTTGCCGCCGACGCAATCTTTCGCGACCGGCGCCAGCACGGACAAGACCCAGAAACCCATTGCGCAGAACATCACAACGCCCGTCGGGCCGATCACGCGCGACATGCGGTACGTCTTCCGCCACGGCCCGGGCTACACCAACTGGCCGCACCTGATCCGCATCCGCTACCGGCTGCTCGACCACCGCGGCAAGATCCGCGACGAGGCCAACGAGCCCGGCCGATGGTTCGAGCTCGTGCTGGCCGTGCCCCGCGTCGAGGCCGATCGCAGTAGCGGCGGAGGGGCCCCGATTTTTTAATCGACCCGGCAGCGCGCGAGGCGCTGTTTGATAGACAACACCATGATGAACGCCTCCATCAGCATCACCAGGAGGTCCGAAGTGAAACACGACATGCGAAACTCGAAACACGACCCACGCCTCAATCGCGCCGCCGGCCGCCGGCGCGGCAGCGTGCTCATCCTCGTGGTGGCCATGCTGGTGCTGATGATGTTGCTGGGGACCGCGTTCATCCAGTCCACGCGCTTCGACCGCGCCGCGGCCAGCGAGATCAACACCTCGACCAACATCGAGCAGGTGCGCGACGCCGAGATCGCGCGCATCGGCACGTTCCTCGTCAACGACCTGGTCGATCCCAACGGCGGGTTCCTCGCCGACTACGCGTCGACGATCACCCCGTTCCGCGAGAACAACGAGCCGTACGACATGGCCCACGAGGACGTCGACGCGTGGCTGGCGGCGTCGTACCTTAATCGCAACGACCGCTGGCCGCACATCACCGACCTGACCCTCGGCGACAACGCGCTGTGGGTCGGCACGACCACCGCGACCGGTACGAACGGGGTCAACGATGTCCCGCTGGCGATCTTCAACAAGCTGACCACCACGATCGACCCCACCGGCCCGATCGACGCCGACGGCGACGGCATCACCGACAGCCGCTTCATCGTCGGCGCGATCTCGCACATCGGCGGCGTGAAGTACGTCTCCGCCATCCGCGTGGTCGACCTCTCGGCCAACCTGAACATCAACGTCGCCACCAGCCTCGTCGACGACACGGGTGCCTACGTGGACCTCGACGCCCCGCGCTGGATGTTCCCCTCCGAGCTCGACCTCGGCCGGTTCATGCTCGAGGCGACGAACAACAACGCGACCGTCGTCAGCGAGCTGAAAGAGCTGCTCGCGCGGCGTTTCGGTCAAACCCCGGTCACGTTGCCGATCGCCTGGAACCCCGACCTGAGCCAAACCGAATCGCGCTACACGTTCTGGGTGGACGGCGCCTCGATGTACGGCAACTTCAACGGCCGCACCGGCGCGACCAGCAAGTACCAATCGCTCGTCATCGGTGATGCGCTCCGCCTGCTGCACGCCAACGGCCTGAACACGCCCGACGCCCAGGGCACGAATCTGGACCTGATCCAGCGCTTCCTGCGCGACGACAAGAGCGCGCTGACCGGCGTCGAACCTATTTTCAGCGACATCGGCCCCGTCAATGTCAGGTACCCCGGGTTGTTGCCGTGGACCGCGGCCGACCCGGAGGACTACATCCGTAACGAGCCCCGCCACCAGATGACGACCATCAGCGGCGCGTCGGAGTGGGCGGCCCAACTGCCCGGCGAACCCCATGGCCGCGTGCTCAAGTTCGACGTCAACCGCGTGGGCGCCGCCGACCGGACCACCGACGACCTGATCAAGTTGCGCGACATCGTCGAGCAGGTATACCGCATCAACCCGCCGGCGTTCATGCCCGGCGTCACGCCTTTCAATGGCTTGGACAACTCGCCCGAACACTTCGCCGCGCAGTTCACGGCCAACGTCGCCGACTACATCGATGAAGACAACTGGTTGACCAAGGTCGACGCACGCGGCGTCACCGGCCCGACGGGCGAGCACTACGGCATGGAAGCCCTGCCGATGATCTCCGAGACGTTCATCCAGTACGATTACGAGGTTACCAACGCCACGGACAACGGCGACAACACCTGGGCGGTGATCCTCACCAAGCGCGGCGAGGCCGGGTTCATCATCGAGATCCGTAACCCCTATCGCCAGCCCATCAAGCTGACCGACGTGTGGATCGGCGACGGCTCCGGTTCACCGGTCCGCCTCGACAGCCTGCTGACGACCGTGACCGAAATCGAGCCCGACAAGGCCGTGTTGATCTACCACAACACCGGTACGTCGAGCAGCAACGAGAACCCCTTGACGGCGCAATCGCTGTCGATCGGCGCCCCGGCCGACGTGGTCGATGTCGGCGAGTGGAACACCAGCGCCTTCGACGGCGGCGGCACCATCTCGCTCTACGCCGCGGACGACACCGGGGCGCAGCTATCCTGGCCTTACCAGCAAGTCGACTTCCACCCCGACGTGGTCGACGGTAACTCGTACAACGTGGCCAACTACCCCGTGACCAGCGGGGTGGGCAACGACCCGTCTGTCGCGGGCAACGCCGGGCACTGGGCTTACAAGCACGGCTCAAAGATCGGCGGCGACGGAATCAACATGCTGCTCCTTGCCGACGGCGATTTTGCGACCCAAGAGAACATCAACACGACCACCCAACACCCCACCGCCTACGACGACGCGATCGACAAACTCGGCGACGCCGCAAAGGGCACCGACCTCGTCGATCCGTTGAGGCACCAGTTCATCGTGCGTGACGGCAAAGCACCGCTCGACCGCCTGTGGCAGGTCAACGAGCTGACGCAGGTGCCGGTCGTTGCGCTCGGGCCCGCCAACCAGTTCGCCGACACGCTGCAACTGGGCGGTTTCGGCGGCGGCATCCTGAACAAGTTCTTCCTCGACATCGACACCACCAGCGAGTTCGTCGAGAGCTCGGCGACGGCGCGATCGAAGCGTGTGCCGCACGCCGTGATGCTGATCGATCGGCTCAGCGTGCTCACGCCGCGCTACGACAAGCAGAACAACGATAACGACGGCAAGATCGACGAGGACGACGAGGCATTTGTCCCCGGCAGGATCAACCTCAACACGGTCCCGCCAGAACTGCTCGAACGCGTGTTGCCGATCGACAGCCAGTCTCGCCGCAATCGGATCGTGGATAAACTCACGGATTACCGCGACAACCCCATGTCACGCACAACGAAATGGCGTGAGGAACCGGGCATCGCCTCGATCGGCGAGTTGCACGCCATCGGGGGCTTGCGCGACGAGTTCGGCTCATTGGGTGACAGCGGCGATACCCACAAGATCGGCACGAACGCGATCACCGTTGATTTCACCACACCCGACGACGGCTTGACGGGCGACGGCATCGAAGACGACCGCGAGGAGTCGGTCATGCTGCCCCGCATGCTCAGCGGCGTGTGCACGACGCGCAGCGACATCTACGCGGCGTACATCTACATCCTCGGCTACCCCGCGACGGCGGACCTGAAGAACGACACCGTCGACCCCGTCGAGCAGCTGCGCGTGGTCGTGATCCTCGACCGCTCGCACGTGAAGAACCGCGGCGACAAACCGCGCGTGCTCGGCATGTATCGGTATTGATTCTATCTTGCACGGCCCTGCCGAACGGCAGTGATTGGAGGCACGGAGCCTGGGTGAGTCGTTCAACCCAGGCTCCGCTTTTTTTATCGTCACTGCGCTGTCTTAACCGCTCGGCAGCAAGGGTGTTTCTTGTTCTCAAGTTCTCAAGAACATTAGAATAAGGACCGGCACACCACGTCGATGGTTGGGCAGGTGTGTGCGGGGTTGGGCCGATCACGATCAACAGGGCGAAACCCGGGGGCGGTGTGGGTGATCGGTGAACGTTCAGGCGAACACGCGGCGGTACCACTCGACGGTCGCGGCGAGGCCGGTCTCGAAGTCGACCAACGGCTCGTAGCCCAGCACGGTTTGTGTGCGGGTCAGGTCGGCCAGCGATTGGCGCACGTCGCCCGGCCGCGGGTCGGCGTAGCGCGGGGTGATGTGCTCGGCGTCGAGCAGGTGGGCCATGCGTGCGAACAGGTCGTTGAGCGTGACGCTGTCGGCGCAGGCGACGTTGAACACCTCGCCGTCGAGCCGGTGCTCGCAGCGGGCGGCCAGCAGGTTCGCCTGCACCGCGTTGTGCACGAAGGTGAAGTCGCGGCTCTGTTCGCCGTCGCCATAAATGGTCGGCGCTTCGTCGGCGATCAACGCCTTGGCGAACGCGGCGATCACGGCGGCGTAGGCGCTGTTGGCGTTCTGGCGGGGGCCGAAGATGTTGAAGTAGCGCGTCGAGGCGGTGTCGAGGCCGTAGCTGTGCGCCCAGGCGCGGGCCTGGTGTTCGCCGGCGAGCTTGGTGGCGGCGTACGGGCTGCGCGGCAGCACGGGTTGGGTTTCGACCTTCGGGCCTTGCTCGGGCGGGTCGCCGTAGGCGCTGCTCGAAGCGGCGTACATCACGCGCCGCACGCCCGCGGCCGCCGCGGCCTGAAGCACGTTCATCGTGCCGATCACGTTGACCTGGTGGTAAAGCTCGGGCTCTTCGACGCTGCGCGGCACCGAGCCGAGCGCCGCCTGGTGAAACACGTACCGGCAACCGGCCGTTGCCTCGGCCAGCGCATCGCGGTCGAGTATCGACGCGGTGACCTGTTGTACGTGGTCGCCGAACCCGTCGAGGTTTGACCACGAACCGCCCGACAGGTCGTCGATGGCCACGACCTCGGCGCCGAGCGCGGCGAGCGTTTCGCACAGGTGCGAGCCGATGAACCCCGCGCCGCCGGTGACCAGCGCCTTGGTGTGGGCGAACGCGTCGCCGTGTTCGGTGCGCCAGTCCATTTACGCGTTGCCTTCCTTGATCAATTCCGCTTGGGTGGTCGCCAGCTGGTCGCAGCGTTCGTTTTCGGGGTGGCCCGTGTGGCCGCGCACCCACTCGACGGCCAGTTCGTGCGGGGCGATCAGTTCGTCGAGCCGTTGCCAAAGGTCGACGTTGAGCACGGGCTTCTTGTCGGCCTTGCGCCAGTTGCGTTTCTTCCAGCCCGCCATCCACTCGGTCAGGCCCTTGAGCACGTACTCACTGTCACCGACGAGCGTGAGGCGGGCCGGGCCTTCGAGCGCCTCGAGGCCCTCGATCACGGCGGTCAGTTCCATGCGGTTGTTGGTGGTCTTGTCTTCGCCGCCGGCGTCTTCGGTCTCGGTGTCGGACTCGACGTGGCGCAGGATGTACGCCCAACCACCCGGGCCGGGGTTACCCAGGCAGGCGCCGTCCGTGAACAGCCGGTAAGCGGGGCGGTGGTTGGGGTTGGCGTCGTCCATGGGCGGCATGATAGCCGAGGGGGCGCGACTTTGCGCGAAACCGGCAAAGCGCTTACCATGTGGCCTATGACAGATCACGCCGAGCACATCCGCAGTTCCATCACCGCCAGCGCCGAACTGATCGATGCGTTGGCCGAACAGACCGAGACGCTGTCGCGCATCGCCGATGTGATCGTCGACGCCCTGGCCGCCGGCCACAAAGTGCTGACCGCGGGCCACGGGGGCAGCGCCGCCGACGCGCTGCACATGGCTGAAGAACTGGTCGGCCGGTTCGACGGCAACCGGTGCGCCCTGCCGGCGATCGCGCTGGTCGCCGACCCGACCGCCATGACCTGCATCGCCAACGACTTCGGCTACGCCGCGCTCTTCGCCCGGCAGGTCGAGGCCCACGGCCAACCCGGCGACGTGCTCGTGCTCTTTTCCACCAGCGGCAACTCCGCGGCCCTGCCCGAAGCGCTCGACGAAGCGCACAAGCGCGGCGTGGTCAGCATCGCACTGCTCGGCAAAGGGGGCGGCTCGCTGGCCGGCAAGGCCGACCACGAGTTGATCGTGTCCAGCGACACCACCGCCCGCATCCAGGAAGCCCACACCCTCATCCTGCACCTGCTGCTCGAGGCCGTCGAACGCCGGTTCGCGTGACCCGATCGCCCGGGCGAATCGCGCCATACATTTAATGATCAACTGTTAAACCGGTCGGGCCCGATCGCCGATGAGGTGGGTATCCGTGTGCTTTGACCGAGCGGCGATCTGACGCAGTCAACCGAAAGGGCTTGTTCATGTCTGAGCCGAACGCCTCCGATCACGCGACCCTCTCCGAAATCCGCAGCCAGTTCGCCGGCGACCCGGAGTTCAGGCTGTTGCTCGACATGTTCATCGACGAGCTCGGTGGGCGTGTCAACACGATCGAGTCCGCCTGGCGCGCCCGGCAGATCGAGCAACTCACCACACTCGTGCATCAGCTCAAGGGCGCCGGTGGTGGGTACGGTTTCCCCCAAATGACTGAATCGGCCCGCGCGCTCGAAGAAGCGATCAAAGCCAGCCAAGCCGATGATGAGGTCGAACGCCTGCTCGTTTCGCTGACCAACGTGTGCGACGCCGTCATCGCCAGCCGCGACGCCTGAGCTTTGCTCAACCCGCTGCATACATTTGTTGCAACTTACGCAATCGGCCGGCGCTGTCGATCAGGCCGCCCTCACGGTTGCGCTGTCGCCAGATCGTTTCATGCTGCGTAATCAGTTCGCCGAGCGCCCTGCTCAATGATTGCCTGACGTTCGCAGCCAACGCCGCGATCGGCGCGCGGTTGGCATCGCAACGGGCCACGCCGATCTTGCAACCGTGCATAAACAGGTCGGCCGCAAGTTGCCATTCCTTTTGAATCAGTTCGGCATCGTTACGTTCCATCCGCGCTCGCGGCAGGGCGGCGATAGCAGCCTCGACCGCCTCGGCCGCGTTACGCATGGTGCAGGCCGTGACATCATGCGGCAAATCAACCACGGGTTCGTACATCAGCCGCGCCGGCCACGCCGCGTTGTGAATCGGCTTGCCGCACAGGCGGTACGCGCCGCCGAGTTCGAGCGTGTGTCGCCCCATCACGCCCGCGCGGTCGCGGTACACGTGCAGATCGAGCGCCCGCGCCAAGTTCAACGCCCCGTTCGCGCCGCGCGCCCAACTCATCGCCGCCCCCCACGCGTAGCCCGCCCACGACACCGGTAGCGGCTGCCAATGACCGTGGTCGCCCCAGTCCGTGATCAGCAGGCCCGCCGCACCGTGTTCACACGCTCCCTTGGTCGCGCGTGCGATGTTGTTGCGCATGTTCGGCGTGCGCCCCACGAAGCTGTTCCAGCCCGACGTGCCCGGGCAGACGTAAAACGGCACGCCCGCCTCGGCGAAACGCTGCGCCTGCTCGTCGAACGGGTGGTCCGCTTCGTAGCCCCACAACAGCGCCACCGCATCGCTCGGCAATTCGCTAACCAAGCCCGGGTGCTCGAGCACCACATCGCCCCAGTATTGCGCGGCCCGCCCGAATCGCTTCGCACACCCGATGACCTTGTTCAAATACTCGAGGTACACCCGGCCCACCCCGCGCTCGGCGCAAGCCGTGGCGCTATGTCCCTGGCCCAACTCGAACGTCTCATCGCACCCAACGTTGACGCGATTCGACTTAAAACAAGGCAAAATCTCGCTCAGCAAGCCATCGACCAGCGCGATCGACCGCGCGTCCAGCGGGCTCAACGTCCCCGCCGGCCGGTGCTGGCCCCACGCATCGACAAAACCGTCCGGTGTCTCCGCCAGGTCCGCGTAAGCCGGGTGCTTCAACCACCGCTCGAAATGCCCAAAGCAATTTTGGTTCGGCACCAATTCGATAAAGCGTTCTGCGCAATACGCGTCTAACTCGCGCACCTGTTCCGCCGTCATCGGCGAAGCGTTCTGCCACACCACCTCGTGCGCCGCGTACGTGAACGTGTGCTCCGTGTACAACTGCAACTGGTTAACCTTCAACGACGCGAGCAGGTCCACCGTTTGACGCAGCGTCGCCATCGTCGGCACCTTGTCCCGGCTGATATCCACCATCACCCCCCGGTGGGCCAAGTCGGGCCAATCCGTAACCCGAACGTTTGGCAGTGCTACACCCCACGTCGCCAATCGTTTCAACTGCGTCAGTGTTTGCTTCGCGTAGTATGCGCCCGCACCGTCTGCCGCTTCGACCGACACCGCGTTATCCCGCAGCGTCAGCACGTAGCCTTCTCGCTTGTTGAACACCTCGTGCCCGACACGCACCGCGTCATCGTCAACCGTAAAACCGCCGGTGTACGCGCCGCCAAGCGTTTCGACCCGCTGCGGCGTCGGCAGCAACACGAGTTCATCCATCGCGACGCTCCAGCACGTCGCCGATCCGGCTGCCCGCGTCGTCCAATAGCCGCCGTGCCTCATCATACGAAACGCCCAACCGCTGCATCACAATCGCGGGCTTAACCTCACCGTTTGCCTTGTCCAGCAGTGCGAAAGCCGCCTCGCGCTCCAGCCCCGCCAGCGTCACGATGATCCGCGCCGCCCGGTCGCGTAGCTTCGCGTTGCTCGCCCGCAAGTCCACCATCAGGTTCTCGTACACCCGGCCGCTGCGCACCATGAGCGTCGTGCTGATCGTATTCAGCGCCAGCTTCGTCGCCGTGCCCGCCTTCATGCGCGTCGAACCGGTCACAACCTCTGCGCCGGTCTCGATCACGATCATGTGGTCCGCCCCCACGGGCCGCTCGACGGGCGCACACGTCAGCAGGGCGGTGTTACACCCCGGCGCGACCTGTTTCGCGTAACCGATCGCCCCTCGCACATACCGCGTCGTACCGCCTGCGGCGATGCCCACGACCGAATCGTCATCGGTCAGCGCCAATCGGTCCAACGCCACGACCGCGCCGCGCTCATCGTCTTCTTTGCCCTCGCTCGATCTCCGCAGCGAACGATCGCCCCCGGCGATGATGCCCACCACCTTGCCGGGGTCGACCTGAAACGTCGGCGGCATCTCCGATGCGTCCAACACACCCAACCGCCCCGACGTGCCCGCGCCGACGTATATCAACCGACCCCCACGCGCAAACTTTGGTTCCGCCGCTTCGACGAACGCCGTGATCGTCGGCAGCCCACGCCCGACCGCAGCCGCTACCGTTTGATCTTCCGCGTTGATCAGCGCCGCCACCTCACCCGTCGACAGGCGGTGCAAGTCCCCCGACCGCGCGTTGCGCTGCTCGGTCAACACGTGCGCCCGGTCGGCAGGCAACGTGCCGGTCGCCGGCGCGCATTGCGCTGCGCCGATCGCGGCCGCGCAGCGACCGATTTCACCGCAACGCAACCGCCATTGCGCCGGTGCCGCGTGCGTCAAACCGTCTGTGACAGCGCTTCGCAAGCGTTGCAATTCATCGCACAAACCCAGTCCACCGCCGCCGAGCAGCACGATCTCGTCCGGCCGATACATCGCCAGCATCACGCGCAGCCCGCGCGCCAACGCGCCGAACGCCGCCTCGCCCCACGCCCCGCACGCGCCCCGCGCAGCCGAGCCGACGTACGCTTCCAACGAACCCCGACCGCCGTCCGCCGCGACCGGCGCCCCCGCCTCGCCGCCCGACACGTCGATGTGTCCGAGGTGCCCCGGCGTCCCGCGCGTCACGTCCAACGCCTCGCCCCCGTCGAGCACCACGCCGCCCACGCCCGCGCCGATCGACAAGTACATCGCCCGCCCGCCCACCGGCCTCGCGTGCCACTCGGCCATCGCCGCCGCGCAAGCATCACTCGTCACCACCGGTTCGCACTCTAAATCGAGTGTATTTCGCAGCCACGACCCGACCACCACGCCCACCAGCGCCGGTAGGTTCGTCGCCGCCGTCACCACGCCCGCTTCGTCCACCACGCCCACCAGCGCCACACCGACGCCCACCGCGTCGCCCGGTGCGCCCAGTTCATCGCACACCCCGCGCACCGCCTCGGCCAGCGCTTCGAGCGTCGGCCGCTCGTACGTCGCGCTGATCGCCGTGCGTGTGTTATCCCCCCGAAGCAGCGCCGCCTTGACCGCGGTGCCGCCGATGTCGATGCCCAACCGAGCGCCGTTCATGGCGTCGGTTCGTCCGAAAGCCTGCCGCGCAGGTAAGCGCGAACGATGTTCAACCGCATCTTCCGCAGCGCCCGCGCCGAATCCGACTTGTCCTGCCCGCTGCTGACGCTCTCGAACAACGAGCTGTACGCAAACAGACACACACCGTCCGCGCCCCGCACGTGCGCATGCGCCATCTGCCGCACCGTCTGGCTCGGTTGTTCGTGCTTGTACAAGCCGACGCCCGCGATCACCACCGCTTGACCTTCGATCGCGAGCACCTCGGCCATGTCGGCTTTGAATTGCTCGTTATCGTCGGTGTACACCATCGGCATCACCGCGTCGACATAGCCTTCGCGCATCCAATCCGCGTAGCGCTGCATGTAGTTCTGCTCGGCGATCTGCGGGTTGCGCCACACCGCCGCTGACACCATCGCGTCCGGCCGTTTCGCCTTGACGCCCGTGCTGATCGTCTCGACCAGCGACGTGATCCGATCCGCGATGAACCGGTCGTACGCCGCGCGGTCCGCGGTGGCGCTCTGTCCCGTGCTCGCGGTGAACATCGCGTGGCTCACTCGGTCCGCCGGGTATCCCGCCCCGGTCTCGGCGCTCTCGGTGATGAATCGAATGTAATCCAGGTGCACCCCATCCACCGCATACCGCGTGACGATGTCGTCGACCACGGCCAGTATGTGCTTGTGCGTCGCGGTCAGCACCGGGTTGATCGTCGTGTAGTGATCGCTCAGTGGTTGCGGCTTGCCGGCCGTGTCTTTCAGCCGCCACTCGGGGTGCGTGTAAAACACGTGCCGCCGGTCGCGGGGCGGCGTCTTGCCCTTCCACATCGACATCACGTTAACCCAAGCGTGCAGCTTCATCCCGCGCTGGTGGGCCGCGTCGATCGCCACCGCCAGCGGGTCGAAGCCCGGGTCGGTCGCGCCGTCGGGCAGGCCTTCCAACAGCAGCTCGCTCCACGGTTCGAGCTCGCTCGGGTACAGCGCATCGGCCTGGCCGCGCACCTGGAAGAACACGTCGGTCACCCCCGCCGAGCGCGCGTCGGCCATGATCTGCCGGATGTGCTCGGGCCGTTTGAAGTCCCACCGCGTCACCCACAGGCCGACGAACTTCGGCGGCTGCGACAGGTCAACACGCGGGGCCTCGGCGGTGCTGGTAAACACCGAGCAACCCAGCAACAACACGGCGATCAAACTCAGCGTGGTCAGTCGTGGCATGGCGTCTCTCCGCATCTTACCTTTATCGGCCGACCCACCGCGCACACCGCAAAACTCACCGCCGTGCCGATCGGCATCCACCACGGCCACGCCAGCACGATCGGTTTATCCAGCCAGTAACCCGTGATCCCCCGGCAGTAGTACGGCCGAACCATCACGATCACCAGCACGCCCACCGCCAGCGCCGCGATCGCCGTGAAGCTGTTGCCCCGTTTTGTGAGCAAGGCGGTCAAAAACACCCCCAGCAACCCCGCATAGGCGAACGCCATCACCCCCAGCGCGAAATCGATCAGCGTGTCGCTTTCCGCGTCATACACCGCCACCGCCCCCAGCGCAAAGCCCGTCAACAGCATCCCCATCACCACCACCGCGACCCGCGAGTGCTTCAGCGCCTCTAAGTCGCCGACCGCCAGCCCGCGCCGCTTGCGCCACGGCACGTACAGGTCCGCCACCGCCGTCGACGCCATCGCGTTGATCGCCGAGTCCACGCTGCTCATCGCCGCGGCGAACAGGCCGGCCATCGCCAGCCCCGCCAGGCCCGTCGGCAAGTGGTTGAACAGAAACTGGGGGTACACCTTCTCCGCCCGATCCAACGCGTCGGTCGGCGCCGCCGCGCCCATCAGGTCCGGCCGCTGGTAGAAGATGAACAACAGCAAGCCGATTACCATGAACAGAACGGTGATGGGGATGTTCGCCACGATCGCCGTGACGACAGACACCGACCCGCGTGCGGCCGACTTGCAGGTGAGCATGCGTTGGGTGAGGTCCTGGTCGACGCCGTAGCTGGCCACGCTCATGAACACGATCGCGAACGTGCCGGTCCACAGCGTGTATTTCGCGGCGGGTTCGGTCGAGTAGCTGAGCCATTCGAGCTTGTTTGCGCCGTCCTTGCCGCTTGTTTCGAGCGCAGCTGCGATCTCACCGAGCGACAGCGGTATCTTGTCGAGCAGCAGCACCAGCGACAGCACCGCCGCGCCGACGACGATGACGATCTGCAACACATCTGTCCATATCACCGCCTTGATCCCGCCGACCGCGGTGTAGGCGGTACCGACCGCGCCGAGTATGACGATCGCCTCGGCGAGGTTGGCGGGCTTGAGTTCGCCGTGCAGTATCACGGTGAAGGCGATGCCGGCCATGAACAGGCGTGAGCCCGACGCGAGCAGTCTGCCGAAGAGAAACATCGCGCTGGCGCCGTGCATGGCGGGGTTGCCGAAGCGTTGGCCGAGGTAGCCGTAGATGGTGGTGGTGCCCGCCCGGTAGAACGCGGGTATGAACAGCACCGCGACGATCACCGCGCCGGTGATGCCGCCGATGTTCAAAATGAGGTAGGTCAGGTCGCCCGTGAACGCGACCTGCGGCACGCCGATGAAGGTCGCGGCGCTGAGGGCCGTGGCCATCACGCTCATCGCTACCGCCCAGGTGGGCATCTTGCGTGAGCCGAGAAAGAAGCTCTCGCGGTCGGTCTGCCGCCGGCCGGCCACCCAGCCGATGGCCACCATGACCGCCAGGTACGCGACCAGCACCGCCCAGTCGATCGGTTCGAATGCGGCCAAGGTCGTCGTCGACACCACGCGTCAGCCTCCGTGCGAGTCACGTGGCGTGCATTGTCGACCGGCAAACTCGATAAAGCAACAACCTCAGCCGTCGTACGCGCCGTCGCCGAACAGCGTCAGTCGGATCAGGCGGGTGATGTCGGTGTTGTCGAACGAGCCGGCGACGCGGTCGCGGTTCAGGCCGTCGGCACGGACGAGCACGCCGCCTGAGCCGTCGGAGCGCGTGGCCCACATGACCGCGAACTTCATGACCCGTCCGGCCTTGTCGGGCTTGGCGGTGAAGGGGGGCGTGTTTTCGCCGTCGATGCCGTCGCGTGGGGCGCCGTTGCGGTCTTTGGCGTTGACGGTGGCGGGCGCTGCGGACTTGTCGTCGCCGAGGCCGATGTGCAGCATGCCGCCGGCGTTGGAGTCGGCGGCGACCACGACCAGGGTGTTGCGGTGTTGGGCGAGGTACGCCCGCGCGACGCCGATCGTTTCATCGCTGCGCTTCAGAGCCTGCAACGTGCCCATCGCGTTGTTGTGGTTGGAGAAGTTGTCGGTGCCTTCCTCTTCCACGACGAGCATGAACGGCTTGCCCTTGCGGCTGAGCACTTTCAGCGCGGCCCGCGTCATCTCCGCGACGGTCGGGGCGTCGGCGTTGTAGGGTTTGAGGCCTCGCTCGCGCAGCACCTCTTCGGGTCGGTCGTTGAACGTGTGGTGCTCGGCAAACAGGCCGAGGACCTTGTCGGTGTTATCCGGCAGGGCGGTTAACTGCTCGCGCGTATACACGATGGTGTAACCGTGCTGCTTGGCGAGCTCGACCAGGTTTTTGCCGTCTTTGCGTTTGCCGACGCCGTGGCGCCCTTGCGCCCCCTCGGGCAGGAACAGCGACTCGCCGCCGCCGAGGATCACGTCCGCGCCGGATTCGACCATCTGCAGCGAGATCTCGTCGTGCATCTTCCGGCTGGGCACGGACGCGAGGAAGCAGGCGGTGCCGGGCTCGGTGTTGATGCCCGAGTTGACCACGCCCACGGGCATGCCGGCCCGCATGGCTTGGTGCATGACGCTGGTGGATCGGCCCTGCGCATCGACGATCGGGTTGTCGCCGTCGGTGCCGAATGACCGGCGAGGGGCCTTGACGCCGTGTGCGTGCATGGTGCCGCCGGCGTTGGAGGTCACGGTCAGGGAGTCGGAGGCGTGGTCGCGGTAGACAGCGATGGCGGGCAGCTTGTCCCAGTTCAGCTCGCCGTCGGGCCCGACGTGCCAGACGCGCAGGGCCGCGAAGTGCGCGGCGCTGGCGCCGTCGGGGTGGATGAAGATGACGCTGCCGGTCTTTGGTGAACCGCTGCCGTTGTTGCCACAGCCGGCGAGCATCACGAAGACCAG
Organism: Phycisphaeraceae bacterium; assembly: GCA_028282805.1. Taxonomy (GTDB): domain Bacteria; phylum Planctomycetota; class Phycisphaerae; order Phycisphaerales; family Zrk34; genus JANQHD01. The sequence continues at coordinate 41,810 of JANQHD010000018.1, forward strand.
GCATACACCGACGACGGCCAACAAGCGTGGGGGGCGGTTCATCTTGATTCTCCTTGCACATCGGCGCAAACAGACGGGGCCGTGGAGCCGGGAGAATAACAAAAACGACCGACGGTTGGCGTCGGCCGTTTTCCGGTGAGTAAGGGTGGCTGAGGGGATTCGAACCCCCGACCCCCTGGACCACAACCAGGTGCTCTAACCAACTGAGCTACAGCCACCGTCGGGTGAACGGGGTACTGTAGTGCGGGCCCCGATCGGCTGTCAAACCCCGGTTTTCCCCATACAATATGGTGTTGGCGACACGCCGGACACGGACCCGAACCGGACTGGGAGCTTCGATACCTTGCTGATCCTCACGATCCTTCAAGGCCCCGACAAGGGCAAACGCTTCGAGTTGCCCGACCACGAACCGCAACTGATCGGCCGGTCGAGCGAGGCGCTGCCCCTGACGGACATGACCATCTCCCGCCGCCACGCCGAGCTGACGCCCGACGACGGCCAGTGGTACATCAACGACCTCGATTCGGCCAACGGCACCTTCGTCAACGGCGAGAAGGTCTCCGAGCCGACGCTGTTGAAGACCGGCGACCAGCTCCGCACGGGTTCGACGCTGTTCCTCTACGGCCGCGAGTCGCAGTTCCGCGAACACCCCGTGCGCGTGGTGCGCCACGGGCGGATGGATTCGTCGGTCGAGAAGACCGTGCCTTCCAACGACGACTCGGTGATCATGGCCGTGCCGGAACCGACCGCCGAGGCCGCGCACCAATTGGCGGTGATCTACCAGCTGATGCAGCTGGTCGGTTCGAACTTCGACCGGCGCGTGCTGCTCGAGCGTGTGATGGATTTGATCTTCGAGCACTTCGAGGTCGACCGCGGGTTTATCCTGCTGCAGAACGACCCCGACCAGCGGCCGGACCCGGTGGTGGTGCGTTACCGGCAGAAGCCGCGCACCAAAGACGAGAAAAACATCATGGTCTCGCGCACGATCGTGCAGCACGTGATGCACAAGCGCGAGGGCGTGCTCAGCTCGAACGCCATGGCCGACCGGCGGTTCCGTGCCGGCGACTCGGTGCAGGAGTACCGCATCCGCTCGGCGATGTGCGTGCCGATGCAGTTTCAGGACCGGCTGTTCGGCGTGATCCACGTCGACAGCCAGGTCAAGAACTACACGTACACCGACGACCAGTTGCGCTTAATGACCGCGATCGGGGCGCAGGCGGGCATGGCGCTGTCCAACGCCGTGCTTTACCAGAAGGGCATGCAGAACGCGCGCCTCGCCGCGGTGGGCGAGACGGTGGCGAACCTCTCGCACTCGGTGCGCAACATCCTCCAGGGCATGCGCGGCGGGGCGGAGGTGGTCGAGCTCGGCCTGCGCCGCAACGACCTGAACGTGATGCGCAACGGGTGGGACATCCTCTCGCGCAACCTCGACCGCATCTACGAGCTGACCATGAACATGCTCGCGTACTCCAAGCAGCGCAAGCCCGAGTTCCAGATGCTCTCGCTGCCGGCGTTGATCACGGAGATCGTCGAGCTCGTGCAGCCCTCGTGCGACAAGCGGCAGGTGGCGCTGATCACGGAGACGGACGACAACATGCCGCCGATCCCCGCCGACCCGTCGGGCCTGCACCAGGCGATCATCAACCTGGTCAACAACGCGGTCGACGCGGTCGAGCCCGACATCGGCGCGATCACCATCCGCTGCGCGTACAACCCGATCGAGCAGACCGCGACGATCGTGGTGTCCGACAACGGCCAGGGCATCGACGAGGAAAGCCAACGCCAGATCTTCCAGCCGTTCTACTCGACCAAGGGCCAGCGCGGCACGGGCCTGGGCCTGGCGGTGACGCGCAAGATCATCGACGAGCACGGCGGCCGCATCGAGCTCGACACCGGCCCCGGCGCGGGCACGACGTTCACCATCGAGCTGTCGACCCAGCACGTCGCCGACCCCGCCGCGACCACGGCGTGATCGTTCTCCAAACACGTGAATCGATAAAGCCCACCCATGGCCATGGGTGGGCTTTGTGTTGTACCGGGGTTGCGCTTGGCGCTTACACGTCGGCGACGACCTTGTCGAAGAAGGCGACGAAGTCGTCCTTTTCGTCGCCCTCGCGCCACTCGATGGCGTTGCGAGGGTGCAGGTTCATCTGGCCCGTGAGGTTGTACGGCACGAGCGGGCCCCACTCGATCTGCTCGCGCAGGGGCGCGATGTAGTCCTGGATCAACTTGATGATCGGGCGGAGCTTGAACTTGGGGTTGCGCAGGAACCCGAGCAGCAGCTCCATGGGGCAGTTGCCGGCGCCGCGGCCGAGGCCGAACACCGTCGCGTCGGCGCGGTTGGCGCCGAGGATGATGCCCTCGATGGTGTTGGCGAAGGCGAGTTGCAGGTTGTTGTGCATGTGCAGGCCGATCTCCTTGCCGGTGCCCTCGAGCGCCTGGGTGTACTTGGTGTACAGCGCATCGATCTGCTCGCGGTAGAGGTGGCCGAAGCTGTCGACGATGACCATGATCTGGGCGGGGGTGTCGCGGACGGTCGCGAGGACGGTGTCGATCTCGGACTCGGAGAAGTTCGATACGGCCATGAGGTTGGCGCAGGTCTCGTAGCCCATCTCGTGGGCGTGCTGGATCATCTCCGCGGCCTCGGAGACCTGGTGAGCGTAGAAGGCCACGCGGATCATGCTCAGCACGGACTCGTCGGCCGGGCCGATCTGTTTCTGCCAATCGCTCTTGGTCGCATCGGCCATGGCGGTGAGCTTGAGGCCGGTCGCTTCGGGGTCGTGTTCGCCGACGATGCGGCGCATGTCTTCCTCGTTGCAGTGGCGCCACGGGCCGAACTCATCGGGGCTGAACAGTCGCGGCGAGTTCTTGTAGCCGATCTCCATGTAATCGATGCCGGCGGCGATGCAGGCGTGGTACGTGGCGGAGACCAGGTCGTCGGAGAGCTGGTGCTTGTTGATCAGACCGCCATCGCGGATGGTGCAGTCGAGCACCTTCAGTTCGGGGCGGTAGGTGATCCACGGGGCTTTTTCGGTCATGTCCTGTACCTTCCGGGGAGTCCGGGGGAGCCGGGGGCGGGGAATCGGGCATTTTGACCGAGATTTGGGGCAGGGGCAAGGTACGGGGCTGTGGGTTTTCAGCAAAGAAACCCGCGTCGCTGAAGCGACGCTCGCCGCGGACTACTTGATCGGGGCTTTTTTGGCTTCCAGTTTCTTGAGGATCGCCTCGGCGCGTTCGCGGACTTCCACGTCGTGCGACTCGGCCACGGCCTTGCGCAACAGGGCCTCGGCGAAGCGGTCGAGACGCTCCAGCTGGCGCTGGGCGCGCTCGCGGACCTTGTAGTCCTGGTCGCCCAACTGCGCGATCAACTCGGCGATGCGATGCGTCATTCTTTCCGTCGCGCACTCGACCTGCACGATCAGCGTCCGCGCCACGTCGGCGGGGCGCGGGTGGATGCTGAAGCGCAGCAACTCGTCGGCGCGCGGCTCGGGCATCACGTACAGCAGGCGGACGCCCTCACGCTTGAAGAAGAACTTGCCCCAGATCCGCCGGACCACGTCGGCCTCCTTGGGGAACAGGCCGTCGGCTTCGAGCTGCTCGGTGAAGCGCGCCAGCGATGTGTCGGCGGTCCAGTCGGACGCGTCGGCGAGAGAAACCGTGACTTTCTGACCCGGCTCGAGCGCGGGCACGAGCTGGTACACGGCCCGGCCCTCGTTGACGCGCATCATGACCGCGTTGCGGATGGTGTGCTTGCCGGTGTTGTGCAGCGCGTACCGGCCGTCGGATTCGGAGCCCTTGACGGTGACCTTGGAGCCGAACCGGTTGACGCCGCGGTAGAAGAGGAACTTTTCGCTCTCGCCGTTGACGGTCACGGTCGCGGCGTCGACGTCGCGCGCGATGTGCCACCAGGGGTGGTCGGCGTCGACGGCGGGCAGGCTGGCGTCTTGCGAACCGTCGGTGAACAGCCGGACGCCGGACCAGTGGATGTTGCCGTTGGCGACCGGCAGATGGTCGGGCAGTTGCCCGTGGTACCGCGGTTGGACCGACGTGGCCTTGGGGTACCACTGCGTGATCAGGCCGTGGCGCGCGTGGATGGCGACCTGACCGAGCAGTTGGTTGTTCTGTTTGGTGTAGAAGTACAGGATCGGCTTGCGGATGACCATCGGCTGATCCTGCATGTGTTGCTCGATGGTGTGCACGAACGGCGGCAGGTCCGACTTGTCGTCGCCGAGGTAGCCGACGGTTGCGCCGTCGTGGTTAGCCAGCACCATCACCGAGCCCCACTCGTGGACGACCAAACCCTTGTCGAGCGCGGTGGCGTCACGCGCGGCACGCAACTCGGCGCGCAGCTTCGCGCGCAGCTCGGCGGTGGCGGCGGGGCCGGTGTAGAGCGCGTCGTGGATCGGCATGCCCTCGGCAATGATCAGCCGTTTGAGGTTTGCCAGCGGTTCGCCTTGAACACCGTCGAGCGACGCGACGAGCTGTTCGTGCGTCATCGCTTCTTGTTTGGCAAAGATCGTGCCCGCCACGGCGAAACCCGCGAGGGCGATGATCAGCGTGCGTCGGATTCGCATGTCGGCACTCCCGCTTGGGTCACACGTCATAGTAGGCAGACGCACAACGGGGCGGGGTGTTCGGGGGAATCGGTGAGAATGTGGCGAATCTGCCCGCGTCGCTGAAGCGACGCTCGCCATAGGCGCGTTAGAACAACTGGCCCTGGTCAGGGAACTCCTGCGGGCGGTTCATCACGTCGCGCACCTCTTGCAGCACGTCGTCGAGGTCGCGGAACTGCTTGTAGATGCTCGCGAAACGCACGTACGCCACGCGGTCGAGCCGTTGCAGGCGTTCGCAGGCGATCTCGCCGATCTCCTCGGAACGCACCTCGCGGTCGAAACGCTTGTGCAGCTCTTCCTCGATGCTGTCGGCGACGGCCTGCACCTGCTCGGCGGAGACGGGGCGTTTGTAGCAGGCCTGTTCGATGCCGTTGATCAGCTTGGGGCGGGCGTAGGGCATGCGCGAGCCGTCACGCTTGATGACGGTGAGCTTGATGGTCTCTTCGATGCGTTCGTAGGTGGTGAACCGGCGTTTGCAGCCGTTGCACTCGCGCCGACGTCGGATGGCGCGGCCGTCGTCGCTGGAGCGTGAGTCGATCACGCGGTCGTCGTCATCCCCACAAAACGGGCATTGCATCGGCTTGGGCTTCCCTACGCCACGGGTGGCGGTTCGCTGGACCTAACGCCCATCATATCGGGCCCGGCCCCGCACTACTACCACTTGACTTTCGCCCAAGCGCGGGTACGTTTTTGCCGATACGGTTACCACCATGAACACGCTCACGACCACCACCACCGCGACGACGACCACCCTCACGCGAGGGGCGGGCGGTCTGTGAGCCGAGGCTGAAAGCCGATATCGAGCACACCACGGCCGCCCACACACGGGCGGCCGTTTTCTTTGTACGATTCATGCCCCCCATAGGGAGTTCGCTATGAAAGTCACCCTGCCCGACGGCAGCGAAAAGCAGTTCGACGCACCCGTGACCGCCTACGACGTGGCCGAGTCGATCGGGCCGCGCCTCGCCAAGGCCGCGATCGGCGCCAAGGTCAACGGCGAGATCGTCGACCTCGACCGCCGGCTGGCCGAGGATTGCACCCTCAGCGTCATCACCGCCAGGGACGACGACGCCGATGCGCTCTACCTCATCCGCCACTCGACGGCCCACGTCATGGCCGAGGCGCTCGAACGGCTGTGGCCCAACACCAAGCTCGTGTACGGCCCGCCGGTCGGCAACGGCTTCTACTACGACATCGAGCTCGACACGCCCATCAGCGTCGACGACTTCGAGAAGATCGAAGCCGAGATGGCGAAGATCATCAAGGAAGACCGCCGGTTCACGCGGTACGAACTCGCGGCCGACGACGGCATGGCCAAGCTCAAGGAAGAGGGCAGCGTGTACAAGCTCGACAACGCCGAGCGCGCCCTCGCCGCCGACCCCGATGCGCGGTTGAGCTGGTACGCCACCGGCGAACCGAACAAGGACTGGGAAGACCTCTGCCGCGGCCCGCACGTGCCGAGCACGGGGCGCATCGGTGCGTTCAAGCTGATGAGCGTCGCCGCCAGCCACTGGAAGGGCGACGTGAGCGCCCAGGCCCTTCAGCGCGTGTACGGCACGGCCTTCACCTCGAAGCAATCGCTCGACGACTACCTCGAACGCCTTGAACAGGCCCGCCAACGCGACCACCGCGTCATCGGGCAGAAGCTCGGCCTGTTCGTGATCGACGAGCAGGTCGGCCAGGGCCTCATTTTGTGGAAGCCCAACGGCGCGATGGTGCGGAACCTGCTCGAAGATTTTCTCAAAGCGAAGCTGTTCGACGAGGGCTACCAGATCGTCTACACGCCGCACATCGGCAAGGTCGACCTGTACAAGACCTCGGGCCACTACCCTTATTACGCCGACAGCCAGTTCCCCACGGTCAAGATGTCCGAGCACGTCGCCGGCGGCGAAGACGAGTATTTGCTCAAGCCGATGAACTGCCCGCACCACTGCAAGATTTACGCGTCGGACCCGCACAGCTACCGCGACCTGCCGGTGCGGCTGGCGGAGTTCGGCACGGTCTACCGTTTCGAGCAGTCGGGCGAGCTGACCGGCATGACGCGCGTGCGCGGCTTCACGCAGGACGACGCCCACCTCTACTGCACCCCCGACCAGGTCAAGGCCGAGTTCCGCGCCACCGTCGAGCTGGTGCAGTTCGTGTTCAACACGTTCGGCTTCGAGGACGTGAGCATCGCGCTTTCCCTGCGTGAACCCGGCAGCGACAAGTACGTCGGCGACCCGGCCAACTGGGACCGCGCCGAACGTGAGCTGCGCGAGGTGCTCGAGGAGATGGGCATCGACTTCGAGGAATGCCCCGGCGAGGCCGCGTTCTACGGGCCCAAGGTCGACTTCCTGGTCAGGGACGTGATCGGCCGGTCGTGGCAGCTGGGCACGGTGCAGCTCGACTACAACCTGCCCGAGCGTTTCGAATTGGAATACGTCGGCGCCGACAACGCGACCCACCGGCCGGTGATGATCCACCGCGCGCCGTTCGGGTCGATGGAGCGGTTCATGGCGATTTTGATCGAGCACTACGCCGGGGCGTTCCCGCTGTGGCTGGCGCCCGAGCAGGTGCGCGTGCTGCCGATCAGCGACAAGTTCACCGACTACGCGCAATCCGTGTTCGACGCCTGCAAGGCCGCGGGCCTGCGGGTGACGATGGACACCTCGTCGGAGCGTGTGAACGCCAAGATCCGCACGGCCCAGGAGATGAAGACGCCCTACATGCTGATCGTCGGCGGCCGCGACGCCGAGGCGGGCACCGTCTCCGTGCGCGCCCGCGAAGCCGACCGCGGCGAACTCGGCGCGATGCCGCTCGACGACTTTGTCGCCAAGGCCGCGCATGAAGTCGAAACCCACGGCAAGGAGCCGGTCAATGTCGAAAGCCACGTGTGAGAAAGCCGACGTGCTCACCGGCCGCATCGAGCCGGGCATGACGTTCGTCGAGCAGTGCTGGGCGTTGTGCGCGCGCATCCCGGCGGGGAAGGTGGCGACCTACGGCGACATCGCCAATGCGCTGGGCAGGCCCGGTGCGGCTCGTGCGGTGGGGCGGGCGATGGCGACCAACCCGTTTGCGCCCGACGTGCCGTGCCACCGCGTGGTCGCCGGTGACGGGCGGCTGACCGGTTACAGCGCCGACGGCGGCGTCGACACCAAGGCCGCCATGCTTCGGGCCGAGGGCGTGAGAGTCACCGACGGTCGCGCCGACCTGAAAAGGCGCTTCACGTTCAATTAACCGAAACTCGTTGTCACGATAGCCGGCAGCATACCTGCTGCCGGTCCGCAACCGGCACCAAGTATGGTGCCGGCTATTGAGCGCCGGGGCGCTCCGTTTGCATTGGCATGTGGTTGCGCGCGATAATCAGTTCCGCACATCGACTTTTAACACCGAAGGGGTTTGCATCATGACACGCCTACTCACACTGCTTGTCGCCGTGCTGGCGATCAACGTTTCGGCTTTCGCGCAACCGTTGGCCGACCGCGTGCCGGGCGATGCGCTGCTGTACGTCGGCTGGGCGGGCACGCAGCAGCTCGGCGAGGCTTACGAGAAGAGCCACTTCAAGGCCGTGATGCGGCCCGACGGCGGGGGCGGGCAGTTCGAGGCGATCGCGCGCATGGTCACGCCGATCATCGAGCGCGAAGACCCCGCCATGGCGCCCGTGGTGATGCAGTTGGGCAAGGTGCTCGACCGCATGGTCAAGCACCCGACCGCGTTGTACGTCGGCCCGCCGGTGATCGGTGAGGACGCGCCGCCGATGCCGCGCATGGCGTTGATCTGCAAAGCGGGCGACGACGCAGCGGCGCTGCGCGACGAGATCACCCAGTGGATGCGGGACGCCGAGGTGCCGGCGCCGATCCAGGTCGAGGTGATCGACGGCGTGTTGTGGTTGAACGTCGGCGTCACGCCCCCGGCCGACAAGGCTTCGAGCCTGGCGGGTAAGGCGGGGTTCGCCGCCTCGTTCAAGGGCTTGGTCGCGCAACCGGCGCTGGCGGTGCACGTGGACACGGTGGGCATCGTGGCGCTGGTCGATATGGCGGCCGAGACCGAGATGGACGAATACGCCGCCGCCGAGTGGGCGAAGGCGCGCGACGTGCTCGGCCTGCGTGGCATCAAGCGGGTCGTGTGGGCTGGCGGCTTCGTCGACCGCGACTGGGAGACGGCGCTGTTCGTCGAAGCGCCCGCGCCGCGCAAGGGCATCGCGTCCTTGATCGACAGCAAGGGGCCGATCGCGCCCGAGTCGCTGAAGATGATCCCCGCCACCTCGTCGCTGGCCGGCGGCATCCGCTTCGACCTCGACCACTTTTACGGCTGGCTGTACGAGACGGTCGGCGCGTTGGAGCCCAACGCGAAGGCCGACCTCGACGAGGGCATGGCGCAGGCCAACGAGGTGCTCGGCTTCGACCTCCGCGCGGACCTGTTGCAGGGGCTCGGGGCCGACTGGTTGTATTACGCCGACCGCAGCGTGGCCGGCACGAGCCCGATGGGCGTGGTGTTCGTCAACCGGTTGCGCAAGCCCGAAGCGCGGGTCGCGGTCGAGCGGATGATCCTCATGGGCAACGCGCTGATGATCCAGCAGCTTGCGCGCGAAGAGATCAAGATTAAGGTCAACCAGTTCGCCCACGGCGACCAGTCCGTGTACTACCTCAACACGCCGCTCATCACGCCGGCGCTGACGATCAACGACGAACGCCTGCTCGTCGGCCTGTACCCGCAGACCGTCACCGCGGCGATCGACCGCGAGGGCAAGCCCACCCGGGGCATCGGCGAGGCGAGCCAGTTCGTGGTGCTCAAACAAAAAATGGGCGTCAAGCAGGTCGGCGCGTTCCAGTACGCCGACCTGCCGCAACTGGTCGACCAGTCGTATCCGGGCGTGCTGATGATGAGCCGGCTGTTCCCCGGCTTCCTCGACATGCTGGGCGTGGACACGCCGCCGCTGCTCGTCCCGCCGCTGAACCAGCTCCGCCCGCACCTCTCGCCCGCCGTGGGCTTCAGCTGGGTCGACGAGCGCGGCTTGCACGTGAAGACGCGCAGCCCGTTCCCCGGCGCCTCGTCGTTCGGCACGGGCCTGAGCGTGAACCAGGCCAGCGTCGGCACCACCGCGCTGGGGCTGAGCATCCTGCTGCCCGCGATCAACAGGGCGCGCACGCTCGCCAACCGCGCGGTCAGCGGGGCGAACCTGCGGAACATCGGCTTGGGGTGCTTTGCTTACGCCCAATCCAACAACGGTGCCTTCCCGGACAATCTCGGGGTGCTCGTCGCGGACGGCTCGGTCGGCATCAAAAACGTCGTCCACCCTGATAACAGCAAGCGGCCGCCCGCACACATGCGCGCTAAGGACATGGGGCCGTGGGTCGTGGCCAATACGGATTACGTCTACCTCGGCGGCCACGACAGCATGCCCGCCAACACGATCATCGCCTACGAAAAGTTAGGCAAGAAGTGGTCGCGGGAGGGTATCACTATTCTCTTCGCCGACGGCAGCGTGCGGTGGACCCGCATGGCCGAAGCGCGGATGTTGCTGGCCCGACAAAAAGCCCGCTGACCGGCGGGCGGTGATAAATACGTGCTTGGTCGTTATCCTGTGCGGGTCGGAACGCCGTTCGCACATGGAGCAAGGATGCTGATCAACCACCAGCACACGAAGATTATCGCTACGCTCGGGCCCAGCTCGCGCCACCCGGACGTGATCGCGGCCCTGATCCGCGCGGGGGCGGACGGGTTCCGCATGAACTTCTCGCACATCTCCGGGCCCGACGAGGCCCGGATGGTGGTCGACACCGTCCGTTCGGTTTCGCGCGAGATAGGGGTGTGGGTGCCGATCCTCGCCGACATCCAGGGCCCCAAGCTCCGCGTGGGCAGGATGCCCGGCGAGGGCGTGCTGCTGCGCGAGACCAAGCCCTACACCCTCTACTGCGGCGAGATGGAAGAGGGCAACGACACCATGGCGCCCTGCGAGTACGTGCAGCTGGCCGAGGACGTGCGGCCCGGCACGCGCATCCTGCTCGCCGACGGCACCATCGAGTTGGAGGTCGGCGAGGTCAAGGGCCAGGAGGTGCGCTGCACGGTGGTCAACGGCGGGCGGTTGTACTCGCGCAAGGGCATCAACGTGCCGCGCACGCCGCTCAGCGCGCAGACACTGACCGACAAGGACCTCGCGGACCTCGAGTACATCGCGTCGAGCGACATCGATATCGTGGCGATCTCGTTCGTGCGCCGCCCCGAAGACATCGACCAGGCGCGCCGCATCATCGGCCGGACGCGCAAGGACGTGCCGGTCATGGCCAAGCTGGAACTGCCGGAGGTGCTCGAGCGGCTCGACGAGATGCTCGACGCGTCGGACGGGGTGATGATCGCGCGCGGCGACCTGGCGGTGGAGGTGCCGTTCGAGCAGGTGCCGCACCTGCAGAAAGAAATACTCGGCCGCGCCCGCGCCCGCGGCAAGTGGGCGATGGTCGCCACGCAGATGCTCGGGTCGATGGTGATGAACGTGCGGCCGACGCGGGCGGAGGTGTCCGACGTGGCCAACGCGATGCTCGACGGCGCCGACGCGATGATGCTCTCGGAAGAGACCGCCGCCGGCTCGCACCCGTTCGAGGCGGTCCAGGCGATGACGCGCATCGCAGAAGAGACCGAGCAGATGCTCAGGCCGCCCGACCCCGAGCAGGTCGAAGTCGACACCGCCACCTTCGACGCCGGCGCGGCGCAGGCCGCGGTCGGCGCCGCCAAACGGCTTAACGCCAAGGCGATCGTAGCGCTGGCCGGCTCGGGCACGACGGCGCTGTCGGTCAGCAAGTGGCAGCCGCAGATGCCGATCATCGCGCTTAGCGCCAAGGACGCGACGCTGCGCCGGCTGAACGTGTTGCGCGGCGTGGTCCCGGTGCAACTGCCGGGCATCATGACGCTCGAAGAACAGCTGCGCATCGCCGACAAGCATTTAGTCGAAAACGACTTCGCCGCCCCCGGTGACGTGACCGTGGCCTTGGCGGCGGTGCCCCTGGGCACGAAAAAAGAGACCAACACCATCCGTTTCCACCACGTCCGCCCGATCGAAACGGTTTGATTGTGATTTCCCGCCGGAACCTGCCGATAATGAGAGAGTGAAGTGTCTCTCCGTTCGAAAGGGCCGATGATGGCAGAGCAGTCACAGCCACTGAAGTGTCGGCCGGAAGCCTGGCAGGCTTTACGGGAGCAACTGGATCAACTCGACTCGCCACACGCGCTGCTCCGGGGCGCGGTCGCGATCAGCACGCACGAGTTGCAACAGGCCAGCAGCACCGTGGTCGAAGAGCAGTTCAACGACTGGGCCAACGAACTGCTCGAAACGCTTCAGAGCCGCGAGCCGCGTGCGCTGATGGCACACGGCCACGAGCTGATGTTCGACGAACTCGGCTTCACCGGCAACTCGGAAGACTACGACAACCCCATCAACAGCTACATCCCCGTGGTGATGGAAACGAAGCGCGGCCTGCCGATCACGTTGTGCCTGATTTACCGCGAGTTGATGACGCGCCTGGGCCTGGTCGTGCACGGCATCGGCGCACCGGGCCACTTCCTCGCGGGCGTCGAGCTGCCCGAGCACGAAGGCTTGACCTACGTCGACTGTTTCCACGGCGGGGGCGTGCTGTCGCTCGACGAGGCGATCGACATGGTCCAACAAGTGGTCGAGCAACCCCTGCCGCGCACCGCCGATTCGCTGCCGGTCGTCACGCCCGCCGAGTGGTTGGCGCGGCTGTTGCGTAACCTGGAGCGGGCCTACGAACGGGCCGAGCGCACCGATGACGCCGAGGCGATGCGCGAGATGCGCAGCCTGCTCGAGCCGGAAGGAAGCTAAACCTGGTTACGAGATCGATAGCGTGGGCTGGCTGGCGCCGGCCTTGTCGACCTCGGCTTCCATCGCCTTGCAGAACGCCATAAGCTCCGTGGCCAACTGGTCGTCACCCTCGAAGTTGCGGCGCGGGTCGCCGGCGTCGCCGTTGGCGCGCAGGGCGGTGTTGATCGGCACCTGGCCCAGCAGCGGCAGGCCGAGGTTTTGCGCCATCGTCGCCGCGCCACCCTTGCCGAAGATGTCGTACTCCTTGCCGTCGTCGCCGATGAAGTAGCTCATGTTCTCCACCACGCCGAGCACGGGGATGCCGAGTTGCGGGAACATCTTCGCGGCGCGGACCGCGTCGTCCTGCGCCACCAGCTGCGGCGTGCACACGATGATCGCGCCGGTCAGTGGCATCACCTGCGCCAGAGTCAGCGGCACGTCGCCCGTGCCCGGCGGCAGGTCGACGACCAGGTAATCCAACTCGCCCCAGTCGGTTTGCAGCGCAAGTTGCTGGAACGCGCCGTGCGCCATCGGGCCGCGCCACACCAGCGCCTTGTCGGGCTCAACGAGCTTGCCGATGGTCATGGTCTTGATGCCGTGCACGAAGAACGGGCGTAGCAACTGCGAGGTGCCCGCGGCAGAGTGCTCATGCAAGCCGAGCATGGTCGGCACCGACGGGCCGTAGATATCGCCGTCGAGCAGGCCGACGCTGCGCCCGAGCCGCGCCAGGCCCACCGCGAGGTTGACCGCGATGGTGGACTTGCCCACGCCGCCCTTGCCGGCGCCCACGGCGACGATGTGCTTGACGTTGGGCAGGGGGTTGGCTTGCCGCGCCGCGTCTTGCGGGCTCTGCGCCGCTTCCTGCGGTGCGTCGGCCACGAACTCCACGGCTACCTGCTTGGTCTCGGGGTCGAGCTCGCGCACGGCCGCCTCGATCTCGGCCCGCAGCTGGTCGCGGGCAGGGTTGGCCTCGGCCGGTAGGGCCAGGCGGACGCTGACCACCCCGTCGCACGCCGCGACGTTGCGGATCAGGCCAGCCGTAACGATATCCTGCCCGCCGGCCGGTAAAATGACCTTGCGGAGTTGCTGCGTGACCTGTTCCTTGTTGGCTGCCATGGGCTTTGCACCTTTTGTTGCGGGTTCGAGCGATGGTAGGCCTTGGACCGGCGGCCGACAAGCGGCGGGTATTTCTGCAATATCTCGCTCGCTGCGAACGTCTTGCAAACAGGAACAAATCCACCGCTCGCTCGGAGGTGCCACTACATGCGGATCGCAACACACACCTTTGGGGTGGTTTTACTGGCGTTGGCAATTGGTTCGCCGATACTTTGGGCGGACGATGCGCCCACGACCCAGCCCGCCGACAAAGCGCCGACCACGCAACCGGCCGACGCGCCGTTGCTCGGCGGACCCGTGCGCGATCGGCCCACCGAGACCGACGCGCGCGGCTTTAGCGGCAAACGCATCGGCGGCGGGCGCGAGATGGAACTCGTGGCTGTGCTCGAAACGCTCGGCCTTTCCGAAGAGCAGTACGCGGCCATCGAGGATGCCTTCGCCGAGCACCGCAGCGAGGCCAACTACATCAACCGCATGGTCAACATCACCAACACAAAGATCAAGAACGCCAAAGAAGCCGGCCAGGCCGATCGCGTTAAGGAACTCGAAAAGCAGCGCAACGAGTACAACCGCAAGCGGCCGAACCACAACCACCTGATGCAGCGCATCGACAAGATCCTCACGGCCGAACAGCGCGCCACGCTGTACGACACGTTCATGACCCGCCAGCCGTACGAGGCGGCGAACAAGGTCGAGGCCGCGCTGCCCGCGCTGGACCTCAGCGCCGAGCAGTTGGATCGGATCGCCCAGCTCACCGTGCAGTACCGGCAGGACGTCAGCACCTTCCGCCGGGCGCACACCGACGAGCTGGTCGCGCTGTACCGCAAGACGCAGGTCGGCAGCAACGACGCCAAGCGCGAGGCTCGCAAGGCGCTGGAGGCGTTCCGCAAGAAGGGGCCGACGCCGAAGTACCTGCAGGACGTGGCCAAGGTCGTGCCGCCCGCGCAGCGCAAGGCGTTCTGGAAAGCCTTCGGCAAGCCGCCCAAAGGCGCCAAGGCCAACCGCGGCCGACCGCCCCTGGAACTGTGAGCCCTATTGGCGTGGTCACTTAAGTGACCACGTCCCTTTGGTGTACGCTCGGCTTGAGCCACCCGCCAAGCTGCTCTATCCTGCGTGGGCAGACTCAGGGAACCGCCGGTCAGGGGCAGCTACGGATGGCCATACGCGACGAAACCGTTGAACGCTTCCACCACGTCAAGCAGCGCGTGGCCGACGCCGCGCAGCGCAGCGGCCGCCGGCCGGAAGACGTCATCGTCGTCGCCGTGACCAAGACCGCCAGCCCCGACCAGATCCGCCAACTGCTCGAGCTCGGCCACGTCGACCTCGGCGAGAACCGCGTGCAGCAGTTGACCCAGCGCGTCGCGATGACCGAGGAGTTCATCGCCCGCCACCACGACATCCCCTCGCCGCGCCCCTCCACCGTGCCCGACCAGGTCCGCTGGCACATGATCGGCCACCTCCAGCGCAACAAGGTCAAAACCGTGCTGCCCCTGGTCAAGCTGGTGCACTCGGTCGACTCGCTGCGCCTGGCCGAGGAGGTCCAGGCCGTCGCCTCCAAACAGGACCGCGAGGTCGAGGTGCTGTTGCAGGTCAACACCTCGGGCGAGAAGCAGAAGGCCGGCCTGGCCGCGCCCGCCGTGCCACACCTCGCCGAGCAGATGCAGACCATGTTCAACATCCGCGTGCGCGGCTTGATGGCCATGGCGCCGCTGTCAGACAACCCCGAAGACTCGCGCCCGACCTTCACCCGCACCGCCGAGTTGTTCAACGAAATGCGCGAGGGCGGGCAATACGGCGAGCGTTTCAACGTTCTATCCATGGGCATGAGCAACGACTTCGAGGTCGCCATCGAGTGCGGCGCGAACGTCGTCCGCATCGGCCGCGCCTTGTTCGGCGAACCGGTCGAAGCCGCCACCCCATAAAGGGCCGCCACAATCAGCATCCAGACGGCGTGGTCACTTCAGTGACCACGGGAGTTGTGTGATGAAACGAACTTGGTTGAACTTCTTGATCGACATCGTCACCGCGTTGGTTGCGTTGGGCTTGGTGTGGACCGGATTTCTTATGGAATGGGTGCTCCCCAAGGGCAGCCCGCGCGACGGATTGAGCCTGTGGGGCCTCGACCGCCATGTGTGGGGCGAGATCCACCTGTACTTCAGTTACGCCGTGATCGCGCTGGTCGTGGTCCACATCGCCCTGCACTGGCAATGGATCGCCATTATGGCCTGCCGGCTTGCGCCTGGTTGGAAGGGCGGCGCGCCCCGGGCGGGCCGACGTAACCTCGTCGGTGCGCTGCTGGTTTTGTTGTTCGTGGGCCTGATCGCCGGCTCGCTCTACCTCGCCTCCACGCTGACCGTGCGGGATGACACGCCTCGTGGTGACGGCCGAGGCCATGGCGGCGGCTGGCGTGGCGGGCGGGCGCTGGTCGAATAAGCCCTTCGCTGCTCCACGCCCCACACCGCGACCGTGTGCAGCTTCGCCGAACCCGTCGAAGCCGCGACGCGGTAGCCCGTTAGCCCCCGGTTCCACCGGGGGGTTCCGTAACGAGAGGTTCCGTTCAAACAATAGCCGGCACTATACTTGGTGCCGGTTCCGGACCGGCGGCAGGTATGCCGCCGGCTAGCCTTCCTTTCCGGGGGCGGGGGTGGTCAGTTCAGCATCTCGATCATGGCGCCGACGTTCCGCGCCGGGTGGATCGTGCAGCCGTCGGGCACACGCACGCTTGTCGGCAGCGGCGGGGTGATGACGTGGTTGAAACCGAGGCGGGCGGCTTCGCGCAGGCGGAGCTCGACCTGCTGTACGCCGCGCAGCTCACCGCCCAGACCGATTTCGCCCAGCGCGCACCAGCCATCGGGCAAGGTGCGGCCGAGGTGGGCGCCGGCGATGGCCAGCGCCACCGCCACGTCGGCGGCCGGCTCGACGACCTTCATGCCCCCGATCACGCTGACGAAGATGTCCTGGTCGGCCAGCCGCAGCTCACCGCGCTTCTCGAGCACGGCGATGAGCATGGCGAGTCGATTCGCGTCGATGCCGCTGGTGCGCCGCTTGGCCGAGCCGAGAAAGCCCGTGGCGGTCAGCGACTGGACCTCGACCATCAGGCAGCGCGTGCCCTGCATGACCGGGCAGAGCACACTGCCGGCCAACCGCCCGTTGTTCGTGTACTCCGCGGCGAGCAGGCCCGACGGGTCGGTCACCTCGGCGAGGCCCGACTCGCTCATCTCGAACAGGCCGACCTCTTGCGTGGTGCCGAAGCGGTTCTTGATCGCGCGTACGAGGCGGTGCGAGTGGTAGCGATCACCCTCAAAGTACAACACCGCGTCGACGAGGTGTTCGAGCAGGCGCGGCCCGGCGAGCTGGCCCTCCTTGGTCACGTGCCCGACCAGCACCACGGCGACGTTCGCCGCCTTCGCCAGGTACACCAGTTCCGTGCAGCACGCGCGCAGCTGGCTGACCGTGCCGGGTGCGGCGTCGAGGTCGCCCTTATAGATCATCTGCACCGAATCGATCACGACCAGTGCGGGCTCGACCTTGCGGATCTGTTCGATGATGCGTGCGAGGTTCGTGTCGGCCAGCACGAACAATTCATCGTCGTCCGCGTCGAGCCGGTTGGCGCGCAGGCGGGTCTGCTGGGCCGACTCCTCGCTGGTCACGTACAGCACGCGCCGGCCCGACGCCGCGAGCTTGTCGGCCGCCTGCAACAGCAGCGTCGACTTGCCGATGCCCGGGTCGCCGCCGAGCAGCACGGCCGAGCCGGGCACGACGCCGCGCTTGCCGTCGGACCCACCGAGCACACGGTCCAACTCGCCGATGCCCGTGCTCATGCGCGGGTAGACCGCTTCGTCGACTTCGTTAATGGGTTGGGCCTGGGGGGCGTCGTGGGTGCTGTCGATCACCGAGTCGCCGCGCTGCTTGTCGGTTGTGGCGCCCTTGTGCGTGCGCTGCTCTTCCAGCGCGTCCCACGCGCCGCAGTCGGGGCACTTGCCGTACCACTTGGCGTGCACCGCGCCGCACGACCGGCAGACGAAACGCGTGAGGGTCTTGGCCATGCGGTGAGTATAGCTCAAACGCGCGGCATCGACGTGCGCAGCTTGCCGATCACCCGCGGCACGAGTTCGATCGCGCGGTCGATCTCGTCGGCCGTGGTGAACCGCGACAGCGAGAACCGCAGCGACCCGTGCGCGGTCGGTTCGTCGATGCCCATCGCCAGCAGCACCGGCGAGGCTTCGAGCGAACCGCTGGAACACGCCGCGCCCGCTGAGGCGTACAGGCCGCGCTCCGAGAGCATGATCAAAATCGCTTCCGACTCGAGCGGGGCAAAGCCGATGTTGGTCGTGTTGAGCAGGCGCGGCGCACCCGTGCCGTTGACCGCCGAGTCGCCCACGGCCTCGAGCACCGCCTGCTCAAAACGGTCGCGCAACGCCTCGACTTTTTGCGGGCCATCGGTCGTCAGCCACTGCCCGGCCGCCTCGGCGGCGACGCCCATGCCGACGATCGACGGCACGTTCTCGGTGCCGCCGCGGCGTTGGCGTTCGTGCGGCCCGCCGAGCTGTTGGGCTTTCAGCCGGCGGTTGCCGCGGAGGAACAACGCCCCGACGCCCTTGGGCCCATGGAACTTGTGCGCCGACAGCGACAGCGCATCGATCGGCAGTTCACCGACATTCATCGGCAGCTTGCCGATCGCCTGTGTCGCGTCGGTGTGCAACGGTACACCCGCGGCCTTGCACAGCTCGGCGATCTGCACCATCGGTTGGATCACGCCGGTCTCGTTGTTCGCCCAGTGACTCGTGACCAACGCCACGTCGTCGCCGTGCTCGGTCAGCGCCGATTGCAGGTCGTTGGTGTCGATCAACCCGTCGAGCCCCACGGGCAGTTGCACGATGCGCCACCCCTCATCGGCCAGCCGCTCACAAGGTTCGCGCACGGCCGAGTGCTCGGTCGGGGTGGTGATGATGGTGCGACGTCGGCCGCGCAAGGCGGTCAACCCACGGATCGCGAGGTTGCAGGCCTCGGTCGCCCCGCTGGTGAAAATGAGCTCGCGTTCTTTACAACCGATGACGCTACAAACCTGCGAGCGGGCGAGTTCGACCTGCTGCCGCACACGCTGGCCGGCGCGGTGCACGCTGGAAGGGTTCGCCCACCCGTCGCGCAACGACCGTTCGACCGCTTCGACGACCTGCGGCAGCGGCTGTGTGGTGGCGTTGTTGTCGAGGTAGATGTCCGGCATCACGGACATCATAGCGGTTAATCGGTAGCACTTTTAGCGTGGCGTCCGATGGGCTGGTAGACGCAGTCGGGTTCCTCGGCCATGTAGTCGCCCGACACGGCGAACGCCCGGCTGCGCGACCCGCCGCACACGCGGTTGAACTCACACCGCCTGCACTTGCCGGTCAGCAGTTTCCAGTCGCGCAGCTCGGTGAAGATCGGCGAATCGCGGTAGATGGCTACGACCGATTCGTCGGGGAACTGGCCGGCCTGTTTGGGCAGGAAGCCGGAGGGGTAGACCTTGCCGGTGTGCGAGATGAACATCACGCCGTTGCCGTCGCGGATGCCGATCGGCGCCCGACCCATCTGCGGGTCGCCGGACCGTTGGATCACGTACCGGCGGTAGTGGTGGGCCTCGGTGGTCTTCACGGCGAACGATTTGGTCTGCGCGTGGTGCCAGAGCTTTTCGAACACCCGCTCGTACTGCTCGGGTTCGACGCGCTGGCCCGTGATGCCCCGGCCGACGTTGACGAGAAAGAACGCGCTCCACAGCTCGATGTCCCACGGGTCGATCATCTCGGCGATGGCGTCGATCTGGTCGACGTTGGCGGGCACGACGGTGGTGTTGATCTGAATGGGGATGCCCAGCGCGCGGGCCTTGGCGACGATGCTCACGGTGCGGTCGAAGATGCCGTCGACGCCGCGGAACGCGTCGTGCGTCTGCGCGTCGGCGCCGTCGAGAGACAAGGCCAGGCGGTGCAAGCCCGAATCGCGCAGCTTGATCAGCGCCTCGGCCGTGATCAGTTGTGTGGCGCTGGCGGCCATGCCCATCTTCAACCCCAGGTGCGTGCCGGCACGCACGAGGTGGAACACGTCGTCGCGCTTCATCGGGTCGCCGCCGGTCACCACGACGAACGGCGGTTGCTCGAATCGGCGCAGGTCGCGCAGCAGGTCGATCGCGCCCTCGGTGGTCAGCTCGTTGGGGTGGCGCTCGGTCTGGGCGCACGCCCGGCAGTGCTTGCACGCCAAGTCGCACGAGCGTGTGATCTCCCAGAACACGATGAACGGGTTCCGGTTGAAGTCGGGGCGTAAGTTGGGTCGGCCGGCGGCCGGCTTGGTCATCGCGGTCATGGGGGCGGCCCTTGTCGAACGGGTTCAGACAAAAGTATACCCAGGCATCCACATTAAGGCGAGCGCCTTTTTGTGTTCGCGAAAAAACCGCGATCAGGTCGTGTAATCGGCGTTGATGGCGATGTATTCCCGGCTCAGGTCGCAGCCGAGCACCTGGCAGTGGGCCTTGCCCGGGCCGACGATGACGTCGATGGGCACCTCGGGCCGCTTCATGTCTTCGCTGGCGGCGTTGGGGTCGAAGCGGGTGGGGCTGCCGTGGCGGAAGACGGTGTGGCCGGCGAGCTTGATGGTCATGTGCTCGGGGTCGACGGCGGCGCCGCTCTTGCCCGCGGCCATGGCGATCCGCCCCCAGTTCGGGTCGGCGCCGTGCACGGCGGTCTTGACCAGCGGCGAGTCGGCGATCGCCCGCGCCACCTTCAGCGCGTCCTTCGTCGTCGCCGCGCCCTTGACCGTGATCCGCATGACGTGCTCGGCCCCCTCGGCGTCGGCGATGATCTGGTACGCCAGGTCGCGGCACAGTTCGCTCAGCGCCTGCGTGAACTTGCGGTAGTTGGCCGCCACCTCCTTGATCGGCGGGTTGCCGGCCTGGCCGTTGGCCATCACCGCGACGGTGTCGGAGGTGGAGGTGTCGGTGTCGACCGAGATGCGGTTGAAGCTGGCGTCGACGTTGACCGCGTCCGTCAAGGCCTTGCGCAACATGGGGGCGCTGATGTCGCAGTCGGTGGTGATGAAGCCGAGCATGGTGGCCATGTTCGGCGCGACCATGCCCGAGCCCTTGGCGATGCCGCCGAGGTTCACGGTGGCCTTGCCGATCTTGATCGACTTGCGGGCGGGCTTGGCGACGGTGTCGGTGGTGAGGATCGAGTAAGCCGCGGCGGCGTCGGCGGGGTTGCCGCGGTCGAGGTTCTTCGCCAGGTCGCCGATGCCATTCGCAATCGTGTCGATCGGAAGCTTGTGACCGATCACGCCCGTCGAGAAGGGCATGACCTCCGTCGGGTCGCAGCCGATGGCCTTGGCGACGGCCGTGCACATCGACTCGGCGTCCTTGAGGCCCTGCTTGCCCGTGGCGACGTTGGCGATGCCGCTGTTACACACGAACGCCCGGCCTTGGCCGTTCTTCACGTGGGCCTTGCCGACGGTCACCGGCGCACCGCACACGGCGTTGGTGGTGAACACCGCCGCGATATGCGCGGGGTGGTCGCTGACGATCAGGGCAAGGTCGGGCTTGCAGGAATCCTTGATCCCGCACCGCCCGCCCGCGGCACGGAAGCCCAGGGGCACGGTCACGCTGGCGTAATCACTCGACATGACCGCAGATTGTAGGGCAACGGCGCTCAGTTGCCATAGAGGAACGGGTTGTCTTCGGGGGCGCCGCGTCCGCCGAGGCCCTCGGGCGTCAGCGCGATGCCCACGGAGGTCGTGTCGTCGACGCTGTCGTAGCTGAAGGCCAGCATCAGCAGCATGCGCGGCATCCGGCGGGTGATCAGCACTTCCATGTCGCGGTTACGCCCGCGGTCGAGGTCGAACGAGTGCGCGTAGGCGAGGTGGTACTTCGGCGAGACGAGGTAGTCGAAGCCGTATTGGAACACGGTCGAATCCAGCGCGTCGATCCGCCGCACCTGCCCGAAGCTGGTCAGGCGCGGGTGGTGGGCGAGCTTGATGCCGTAGTTCCACCGCTCGACGGTGTCGGACTCGAAGCTGTAGTTCAGGTTGCCCACCGTCTGCAGCGAATCGGTGACCTGCCAGGCCATCTCGGTCCAGAAATGGTCGCCGGCGGCCGACAGCTCGGGGCGGTAGTCGATGAACCGCGCGATCGGCGAGAGTTGCGCGTTGTCGCTGTCCTGCAACACGAAGTCGGTGTCCAGGCGGAACATCTCCACGCTCTGCCAGCGCCCGGGCCCGCCGCGCTGCGTCTCCAGCACGTTGCGCAGGCCGAAACGCACGCTGCCGCCCTCGGTGGTGTTCTCGACGTCGTAGTCGTAGAAGAACGGCCAGCCCCGCCCGTCGACGTTGGTCCCCGAGTAGAACGCGTGCACGGTCGGCTCGATGATGTGCCGCAGGCGGTGGATGTCGAGCAGGCGGTTCTCAACGCCGTCGTACGTGCGGCTGAGCGTGGTGTGCAGCTTGATGCCCGCCGAGCCCCACAGGCGCGTGTTCTCGTCTTCGCCGCTGACCGAGCTGAAGTCGTCGTCGAACGCGGTGACCCGGCCGACGAGGTAGGGCACGATGTCGATCTTGCCCAGCCGCATCGGCAACTGCAGCTCCTGGCGGGTGTCGAAGCGGTAAACCCGCTCGTCGTCGAGGCCCAGCGTTAACCCCGGCGCATCGAACGACGTGGTCGGCGCGATGCCGAACAGCCGCATCGACTCGGCCATGTTGAAGCCCAGCTCGTCCGGCCGCACGTCGGGGAACTGCGCCCGCAGCGCGCCGCCGCGGGTCTCGCTGAACCACGTGACCTTGTCGTCGAACAGCGGCGTGCCGACCCGCCGGTAGGCGATCTCGGGCAGCTTCTCGGTCGTGAAGTTGCCGGTCTGCCACTGGGCGGTCTGGGGGAAGGAGTCGTTGATCTCGTACTTGAACAGGAACGTAAACGCCTCGTCGGCGACCTGCTTCTTGGCGTAGAACGACGTCTCCCACGGCTTGTCGGTGTAGGCCTCGTCGGGGAAGAACTCTTCGAGGAACGTTTCGTCGGAAACGTAGCCGACCTCGGCGCTGACCTCCCAGCCGTCGGGCAGGTGGTGGCGGTGTTGCCAGAAGACCTTGCCGCGCAGCCCGTCGTCGGGCTTGACCTCGCCGCGGCCGCCGGGCTCGTCTTCGCCGTCGTCGTACAGCAGGTACGCCTCGAACTCGCCGAACGCCTTGGGCGCGTCGTAGTCGACGTCCAGCCCGACGCCCGCGCCGCGCTCGGTGTACACGTCGAACAGCACCCGCCCGTCCACGCCCTTCGGCGCTTCGGCGCCGAGCAGGCTGAACAGGTCCCACTCGGTCTTCACGCTCACGCCGTCGTCGTCGTTGGCGTCGACCCGCACGTCGCGCAGCGGCGAGTCGTTCACGTCGCCGCTCATCGTCGGCCAATAAAACACGGGCGCACCGCCGACCCGAAGCGAGGTGTCTTCCGACCGGTAGTTGTATGCTTGGGTCCCGTCGGCCCGCTCGGTCTGCGTGATGGTCAGCCGGTCCGAACCGATCGCGAAGTGCGGCTCGCGGAACTCGCTGGTGCTCAGCTTCGCCCCCTCGGCCCGCCACTGGCGGTTCGACACCTGCATGATCTTCTTCGCCCGCATGTACAGCGGCACCTGGTACTTGATGTCGTAGGTGTAAAACACCGCCTCGAGCACGATCGCTTGGTCGTTTTTCAGGTCGTACATCACGCGCGGCCCGCGCATCGTGTACTGGCCGTTGGTCGCGATGACGTTGTCTTCGAGGTACACGGCCCGCACGGCGCTGGCGTCGAGCTGGGTCTGGCCCTGCTCAAGGTTCGGCTCGGTGAAGATCACCGCCCGGTCGGCGCTGAGCGTGACCGACAGGTCTTTCTGCGGGTCGTGGTACAGCACCTTCACGCCGCCGATCAGCAGGGCGTAGCTCTCGTCGTCGCCGAGCTGGTAGACCAGGCTGCCGGCCTGGAACTGCACGAGGCCCGGTGAGACGGGCAGCTCTTCTTCTTCCTGTTCCACGGTTTGCACCGGCTCGGCCGGCTTGACGGGCTCGGCCGGTTCGACGGTGTCCGTGACCGGGGGTTTAACGGTCGTGGTTGGTTCGTCGGGTTTCGTGGTGGGGGCGGTGGTGGGTGTTTGAATCGCGGCGACCTCACCGCCGCGCACTTTGCGCTGTGATTCGGCTCGCTTGTTCATCAACGCCTGATCGTGCAGGGGCGTGCCATCGGCGAGGGCGACGGTCTGCTCGCGCAGCGACCGGTGGTGCCGGGCGACGCGCGCCGTCGCGTCGGCCACGAGCGGGTGGTCGGCGGCGGGGGTTTTCGACAGGGCGTCGGCCTTGAGGTTGACCCGGCCGCGGATCGTCGCGGTGACCAGCAGGCGGCGGGCGTTGTTGGTGATCGGCCCGTAGCCGCCGAGTTCCTGCACGCGGTCGAGGTAGAGCTCGAGGTTGTAGACCTTTTCGCCGAGGGTTTGCACGGGTGTGATGAACACGACCGCGCGTTGGGTGCGGAAGCCGTACTTGCCGATGGCGAGGGTGGCGTCTTCTTCGAGCAGCACGCGCATGACCTCGCCGTCTTTCCAGGCGGTGGCCTTGCGGGCGGCTAAGTCGAGGTTGGCCGGCAAGGGGTTGCCCGCAACGACGACGCCGGTGGCGCTGTTGGCGATCAGTTGATCGGCGTTGGGCGTCGGGCTGTCGGCCATCGCCAGCGAGAAGCCGACGCCGCACGCGACGAGCAGGCAGGCGGCCATGTGCCGGGGGCCGGGGTGGCGGGTGGGTTTACGCGAAGACCTGTGGTCGATTTGAACTGGTGTCATCCGTTGACGCCCCATGTAGATCAGTGGCGATTATAGGGCCGTGGTGGCGGGCGACAACCGGGTATGGCATAAGCCATGAGGCCACAGCCCCGCGGTGCTCTTCGGTGGCGTGGTGGTCATGTTCCCCAGAACACACACGGCCGCGACCTTGCAACAGGTCACGGCCGACATTTTGCTCAATGCCCGGGAGAGGATTCGAACCTCCACGGGATTTTACTCCCACTGCGACCTCAACGCAGCGCGTCTGCCAATTCCGCCACCCGGGCTGGGGGGGTCGGCGAAGATCAGGGAGTTTACACACCGGCCTTGCGGTTGTCGACAGATGCCGATCCCGCGGTTCGGGCGGTTGCGTTTCGCCGGTTCGCACGCGACACTGCCCCACATGTTTCCACCGATCCGACAGCGCATCCTCTTCGCCATCGCCGTGCTGATCGCCGGCTACCTGGCCGCCGGCCTGGCCGACTCGGTCGGCTTGGGCAATGGCGTCGGCTCCAGCCTGCTGTACTCGGGCTCGCCGGGTGGGGCGCTGGCCGCGTGCGCGGCCTGGTCGGCCGTGGCGCTGGTGTTGGCGTTGTTGTGCAGCTCGGCGGGCAACCCGTTGTCGGGTTACGCCGTGATCAGCGGGGCGCTGCTGGTCTACGCCTGGAAGGGCGGGTCGAGCGAGGCGTGGCTATCGGCCATCGAATCGCCCGCCGCGTACCACCGGCTGACGATCGAGGCGCTGGTGTGGGCCGCGCCGTACGTGGTGCTCACGCTGGCCCTGCGTTACCTGCGCGGGCCGGTGCGCAGCCGGCTTCCGGGCCTGATGCGTCACGCGTTTTGTAACGAGATCCACGACGACGACCCCACGCTCGACAACGGCGCGATGATCAACGCCGCGGTGACCGTGGTGATCGCGTTGGGCATCGTGTTCTTCCAGCGGCGAGAGGCGTTCGCCTCGATGGTCGCGGTCACCGCGATCGCGCTGGGGCTCATGGTCGTGCTGTGGGGCTTGTCGATGCTGATCGAGACCGCCATCCAGCACGCCGAGCACGAGCAGCACCGCGAGCACCTCCGTGCCCCCATGGCGCCGGCGTTCCTGTCGGGGGCCATGACGATCGTGCTCGCGTCGGCGTTGATCGCCCTGTTGCAACAGACCGCGGTCAGCGGGCAGGTGATCGGTGCGACGCTGTTGGGCTTCCTCGTGGCCGGCTCGTTCGCTCACCAGGCGTTCCCCACGCCCAGCCGGTTGCCGATCCTGCTCAGCCCGCTGGTGATCGCGGTCGCGGGGTACCTTTACGTCGCCTTCGCTTTCGACAGCGCCGAGGACATGCTCAAGCTGTTCAACCAGCGCTACGGCGAACCGCTGACCCCGCACGCGCTGGCGATGCCCGCCTTCTACGCCTCGGCGGGGGTGCTCGGCGCGGCGCTGGGCGTCGGCTGGTCCCAGACCGCCCACGAGAACCGTAAAAAGCACGTGGCGCTGGTCAACTGACCGCTTGTTTTGATTCTGTTGCCGCCCCGACCTACCATTGCTGCGGCTTAAGCGCCGGCAGGCCACCGAATGAGCCGTACCCCACAGCCCCGATCCGATCCCGGAGAATGACCCGCGATGACCGCTCAGCCCGGTAGTTCTACCCCCGCCCGATCCCTGCAGGACGTCCAAGCCCGAAGCGACCACCGGCAGGTCGACATCGACAAGGTCGGCGTGAAGAACGTGACCTACCCCATCCGCCTGCGCACGCCCGACGGCGGCGAACAGCACACCGTGGCCACCGTCAACATGTACGTCTCCCTGCCGCACCACCAGAAGGGCACGCACATGTCGCGCTTCCTCGAGGTGCTCAACGAGCACGCCCAGGAGATCGACCCCACCGACGTGATGGCCATCTGCCACGACATCCGCCAGCGCCTCAACGCCGCCGACGCCCACCTCGAGCTCGAGTTCGACTACTTCATCAACAAGCCCGCCCCCGTCACCGGCAACAAGGGGCTGATGGCCTACAAGGTCAACTTCGCGTGCGTGTCCAACGGCGACGACGACTTCGTCCTCGGCGTCCGCGTGCCGGCGACCTCGCTGTGCCCGTGTTCCAAAGAGATCAGCGACTACGGCGCCCACAACCAGCGCTGCGAGATCGCCGCCCAGGTGCGCATCCGCAAGATGATGTGGATCGAGGAGCTGGTCGAGCACTGCGAGAAGGCCGCCTCCGCCGCGGTCTACTCCGTGCTCAAGCGGCCCGACGAGAAGTTCGTCACCGAAGAGGCGTACGACAACCCCAAGTTCGTGGAAGACATCGTCCGCGACCTGGCCATGCGCCTCGACGACGACGCCCGGGTCAAGTGGTACGCGATCACCAGCGAGAACTTCGAGTCGATCCACGCCCATAACGCCTACGCGTCGATCGAAAAAAACAAGTGTGCCGCGAGTTGAAACCCGCAGAAGGGCGAACGACGAATCTCGAACGACGAACAGCCGGCGCCGTACCTGGTGCCGGTTTTTCGATGCCCGGCCCGCTGAAGCGGGCCTCGCCCAACGCGGCTTATTCGCTCGGCAGCGGTTCGATGGTGACACGCAGCGGCAGGGCGCCTTTGCGCTTCATGAACGGGTCGGGGCCGCAGGACTTCATCTGGTCGGCCTTGAACTCCGCGTGCTCCTTGTGGCCGGTCCACAGGTGGCTGCGCCCGGTGGTGTGGGCCTTGAGCGTCAGCCAGATCGCCTTGGTCATGCCGTAGCCGAACACCTTGCGGATGGTGCGCACGACGTAATCGATGCCGTTGACCTCGTCGTTGTGAAGCACGACGGCGTAGGGCGGCTGTGGCTTGGGCCGGGTGTCCGATCGCGGCCGCGGCTGGGCCTTGCTGGGTGCGGGTAGCGTGGCGGTGTTGGCTTCCTGCGTGGTCGACATCCCTCAATGATCACCGTCCCGTCCCACGGAGTCAACGTTTTTTTGCCGCACGATAGTTCGCCCATTCACCGATTCACCTCGCGGCGGCCGATGCTAAGATGCAGAAACGCCTATGCTTCGCACACTGATCCCCAGCATGTTCCACCGGCGTCTGCTGCTGCTGTTCGTGGCGGTGGCGGTGGCGGTGTGCGTGCTCGGCACGCAGCTGGTGCGGCTGACGCTGGCCCAGGGCGCCCAACGGCTGGCCGACGCCGAGCGTGTGCTCAGCTCGACCCGCTTGCTGCCGACGGTGCGGGGCACGGTTTACGACCGCAAGGGCCGGGTGCTCGCTCAAGATGTGCCGTGCCAGGACATCATGATCGATTACGACGTGATCTCCGGCGACTGGTCGTACCAGCAGGCCCGCAAGGAGGCCCGCAAGACCTACAAGCAGCAGTGGGGCGCCATCTCTCACGACGACCGCGAAGCGTTGATCGCCACGATCCAGGTCCGCTACGACGAACAGCTGCAACCGCTGTGGGATGCGCTGTGCACGGCGGGGAACATCAGCCGCGACGAGTTGGAGCAGCGGCGCCACACGATCGTGCGCCGGGTGCAGATGATCCGCGCAGCGGTGTGGGACCGCCAGTCCGAACGCCGCGCCCTCGAACGGGGCGGGCCGGTGGAGCTGTCCGACATCGCCATGAAGGTCCGCGAGGAGAACGAGCCGCACACGCTGCTGCCCGCGGTCAGCGAGCCTGTGGCGTTGTACTTCCGCAAGCTCGCCGCCGAACAGCCGTACATCCACGTCAACCCGTCGACCCGGCGTGACTACCCGCTGCGCCGGGCCACGGTGGGCGTGGCGTTCGATCACTTCCCCCGGCCGTTGCGCTCCGACAACAAGACCCAGCTCACGCTCGACGGCATCGGCGACCACATCGTCGGCTCCATGCGGAAGATTTACACCGAAGACCTGGTCAAGGTCGCCGGCTCCCACATCGAGCCGCGCCCGTACCGCCGGCCCGACGGCAGCGTCGACCGTGGCGGCTACCTCGACGGCGACAAGCGCGGCTCGCGCGGCGTCGAGGCGGCGGCGGAAGACCTCCTCCGCGGGTTGCGCGGGCAGGTCGTCTACCACCACGACACGCAGACGAAAGAGACCGACCCTTCGGCCCACGGCCGCGACGTCCACCTCACGCTCGACATGCACCTGCAGGCGCGCATCCAGGCGATCGTCCACCCCAGCGTCGGCCTGTTCAAGGTCCAACCCTGGCACCGCAACGAAGAGCTGGCGGTGGGCACGCCGCTCAACGGCTCGGTGGTCGTGCTCGACGTGGCCAGCGGCGATGTGCTCGCGCTGGTGACCAGCCCCGGCGACATGTACGCCGAGTTCGACGACGGCGGTTGGCCGCAGCGCATCGACGAGCCCGTGGTCAACCGGCCGATCACCGCCGTCTACCCGCCCGGCTCGACGATGAAGCCGATCCTCTACGCCCTCGCCGCGCGGCAGGGCGTCATCGCGCACGAACAGCAATTCGATTGCACCGGGCAGATGGCCAACCGCAAGAAAGGCTTCCGCTGCTGGGGCTACCGCCCGGAGCAGAACAAGACCCACACCCACGGCCCGATCGGCCCCGTCTCCGCCATCGCGCAGAGCTGCAACATCTACTTCTACTCATGCGGCTTGATGTTCTACACCACGCACGGCCGCGACGGCCTGCGGCAGCTGTCCGACGGGCTGTTGGAGTTCGGGTTTGGGCGGCGGCCGGGCCTGGGCCTGCCCAACGAGAACGGCGGCATCTTCAACCGGCTCGACCGCGACGGCCTGGCGTCGAACCAGCACGAGAACGAAGCGATGCTCGTCGGCATCGGCCAGGGCCCCGCGGTGGCCGCCACGCCCTTGCAGGTCGCCGCCGCACACGCGTCGCTCGCGCGCGGCGGCGAGCACCGCTCGCCCGTGCTCATGGAACACAAACGCAGCGAACAGGTCACCCGCGACCTCAACCTGCACCCGCGCATCGTCGCCAACGTCCAGCAGGGCATGCACGAGTCGGCCAACGACATGGTCTACGGCACCGGCTCACGCCTGAAGTACCTCGACGCCGAGGGCAACCGCAGCTACGAGCCGATCTTTGACCTCACCGGCGTGACGGTCCGCTCCAAGACCGGCACCGCGCAGGCGACCAAACGCTTCGAAGACGCCAACCGCAACGGCCGGTACGACGAGGGCGAAACACTCCGCGCCGGCTCGCACGCGTGGTACGTCTGCCACGTCGGCGAGCCCGGCGACAAGCAAGCGAAGTACGTCGTCGTCGTGCTCATCGAGTACGGCGGGTCGGGCGGGCAGGTCGCCGGCCCCGTGGCCAACCAGGTGCTCCACGCGCTGCGTGCCGAGGGGTACCTGTGATGTGGCGCGAGCTGCTGCGACCGGTTTATACGCCCAATGTGGGTTGGCTGACGCTGTTCGCCGCCCTGGGGCTGACCCTCGTGGGCCTGCTCGCGATGGACATGACCTCCACGGCCTACGCGAAAAAGCAACTGGTCTTCCTGCCGTTGGCGCTGGTCATCATGACGCTCGTCGCCATGCCGCCGCACAAAAGGCTGACCGAGTGGGCGTACCCGCTGATGATCGTGGTCATGGTCGCGCTGGTCGTGTTGCTGTTGCCGTTCATGCCCAGCTCGATCGTGCCCGAACGCAACGGTGCGCGGCGGTGGTTCAACCTGCAGGTCACGCTCGCCCAGCCCAGCGAGATCGCCAAGATCGCCTACGTGCTCAGCCTCGCCGCGTACCTGCGCTTCCGCGACAACTACCGGCGGTTCTTCGGGCTGCTCGTGCCGCTCGTCGGCACGTTCATCCCCATGGGCCTGATCCTCGTCGAGCCCGACCTCGGCACCGCGATGATCCTCATGCCCGTGTTCTTCGCCATGGTCATCGCCGCCGGCGCTCGGCTCAAGCACATCCTCATCATCGTCACCATCGGCCTGGCCCTCATGCCCGCGATGTACCCACTGCTCCAGCCGCACCAGAAGAGCCGCATCAACGCCATGCTCAGCGAAGTCCGGGGCGACACCCGGCACCGCGCCGGCATCGGCTACCAGGGCTACAAGGCGCAGACGCTCGTCGGCGCCGGTCAACTCGCGGGCCACAACTTCGAGCACGCACAGAACCTCGTGAAGTACAACCGCCTGCCCGAACGGCACAACGACATGATCTTCGCCGTGGTCTGCACACGCTGGGGCGCGGTCGGCGGCGCGGTCGTGCTGATGCTGTACGTGGCGTTCATCACCGGCGGCCTGCTCGCCGCGGCCGCCAACCGCGAGCCGTTCGCCAGGCTCGTCGCCATCGGCGTCACCACCGTCATCTTCACGCAGATGTTCGTCAACATCGGCATGACCATCGGCATCCTGCCCATCACGGGCATGACCCTGCCGTTCGTCAGCTACGGCGGGTCGTCGCTGATCGCCAACTTCATGATGGTCGGCCTGGTGCTCTCGGTCGCCGCCCGGCGGCGCATGATCTTCAGCCACCGCTATTTCGAGTACGACCGCCCGCAGCACGACCCCGTCCAACGCAACCCCGTCGGCGCGAACATGTGAGCAATTCACCGCACGCCGTGCGTTTGACGATGGTGACCATAACGACGACCATGCACCCCACGGGCCCGTGGCGGAACTGGCATACGCAGCAGACTTAAAATCTGCGGGTCGCAAGACCATGTGGGTTCGAATCCCACCGGGCCCATTACCCCTTGATTGACGATCGGCGACGGCGGATGAGCGACGGTGCACACAACGTGATCGGTGTCGACACCGGCGGCACGTTTACCGACCTGGTGCTGTACGCCGGGCCGGGCGAGCCGATCGTTTCGCACAAGCTGCCCTCGACGCCCGACGACCCGGCCCGCGCGGTGCTCGACGGTATCGCCGCGTTGATCGGCAAGACGGGTCACACGCTCGCTGACAGCCGCATCGTGCACGGTTCGACCGTGGCCACCAACGCGCTGCTCGAGGGCGCGGGCGGCTCGACCGCGTTTGTCACCACCGCCGGTTTCGAAGACACGCTCTACCTCGGCCGGCAGAACCGTGATGAGCTTTACGCGCTCGAACCCGCCAGCCGCACGCCGCCGATCGACCACCAGCACACCATCGGCGTCAGCGAGCGGCTTGCCCACGACGGCGGCGTGGTCGAGCCGTTGCACGACGAACAAATCGAACGGTTGGTCGAGCACCTGCGGCAACTCGGCATCGATTCGATCGCGATCAGCCTGCTGCACAGCTACGCCAACGACACCCACGAACGCCGCATCGCTCAGCGGGTGCGTGACAAGCTGCCGGGGGTGGCGGTCACGGTGTCGAGCGAGTTGTTGCCCGAGTACCGCGAGTACGAACGCGCCGCGACGTGCGTGGTCAACGCCGTGGTTGCGCCGACGATGAGCCGATACATCGGCCGGCTGTCGCGCGAGCTTGGCGGCGAGCGGTTGCGCATCATGTCATCGAACGGCGGCACGCTCTCGCCCGACCTGGTTTGCGCCGAGCCGGTGCACACCGTGCTGTCGGGCCCGGCCGGCGGCGTGCTCGGCGCGATCGAAGCCGGCCGCGCCGCGGGTTTCGAGCGCATCGTCACCTTCGACATGGGCGGCACGAGTACCGACGTGGCGCTGTGCGACGGCGGCCTGTTACGCACGACCGAATCGTCGATCGCCGGCCTGCCGGTGCGCCTGCCCATGGTCGACATACACACCGTCGGCGCCGGCGGCGGTTCGGTCGCGTGGGTCGATACCGGCGGCGCGTTACGCGTCGGGCCGCGTTCGGCCGGCGCATCGCCCGGGCCGGCGTGTTACGGCAAGCAAACCGGTGCACCGGTCGCTACGGTGACCGATGCGCACGTGACGTTAGGCAGGTTCGACGTGACCCACCCGCTGGGCGATGGCCTGCGGCTCGACCCCGCCGCCGCCCGCGCTGCGATCACGGCCGTGGCTGAGCGTTTGCAGCTAAGCATCGAGCAAACCGCGCACGGCGTGCTGCGCGTGGCCGAAGCGACCATGGGCCGGGCCATCGGGCGCATCAGCGTGCAGCGTGGCCACGACCCGCGCGACTTCGTGCTGGTGTCGTTCGGCGGGGCGGGCGGCTTGCACGCCTGTGCGTTGGCCGAACAGATGGGCATGACCCGCGTACTCGTGCCGCGCCGGCCGGGTCTGCTCAGCGCCATGGGCATGCTCGGTGCGCCGCCGCGCTACGACTTTTCGCAGGCCGTGCTTAGCCGCGTAACCCCCAACGGCGGGCGGTACGCCGACCCACTGGCATTGCCCACGGTGCGTGAGGCGCTCGCACATTTGCGTGAACACGCCAACGCCGCGATGGCGCGCGAACACGTCATGCCCGGTCAGCAGCGGCGTATCGTGGCGCTCGACCTACGTTACCGTGGCCAGTCGTACGAACTGACCGTCAACGCGAACGACCATGACGACCCGATCAAAGCGTTCGTCGCCGAGCACCACCGCCTGTATGGGTACACCGCGCCCGACAAGGCGGTCGAGGTGGTTAACGCGCGTTTGACCGTGACGGCCCACGTGCCGGCCGTGGTTGATGAGCGCATCAAATCACGCAGCGGCCCTACGCCCGGCGACCTCGGCGTCACCCAGCGGGTGTACGACGGCGAAGTATGGGCCGAGTGGCGTTTCGTGCAGCGCGATGCGTTGTGCGCCGGCGATGCGCTCAACGGGCCGATCGTTGTCAGCGAGTACTCGGCAACGACCGCCGTGCCCGCGGGTTGGCGTGTCACGGTCAACGAGTTCGGGCAGTTGCTGCTGGAAAGGGGGGCGTCGTCGTGAGTGGCTCGGCCGCGATCGAAATCGAAATCTTCCGCCACCTGTTCGCGTCGATCGCCGAAGAGATGGGCGACCGCCTGATGCGTTCGGCGTACAGCCCGAACATCAAAGAACGCCGCGACTACTCGTGCGCCCTGTTCGATGCGCAGGCCGACACGATCGCGCAGGCGGCGCACATCCCCGTGCACCTCGGCTCGGCGCCGATGAGCGTCGCGGCCGTGATCGACGCGTTCGCGCCGTCGGCGATGCGGTCGGGCGACCGGTTCGTCGTCAACGACCCGTTCTGCGGCGGCACCCACCTGCCCGACATCACGGTGGTTGCGCCGGTGTTCGTCGAAGGCGTCGATCGCCCCGTGTTTTATGTGGCCAACCGCGCCCACCACGCCGACGTCGGCGGGCTCACCGCCGGGTCGATGCCGCTCGGCACGCACATCGACGACGAGGGCTTACGCCTCGGCCCGAGCCGGCTCGACGACGCGATGGTCGAAACGATCTGCCGCGCCTGCCGAACACCCGACGAACGCCGCGGCGACCTGCGCGCCCAACTCGCGGCGTTGCAGGTCGGCATCGACCGGCTCAACAACCTTGTCGAGCGGTTCGGTTTGCCCGAGGTCAACACCCGCGCATCGCAACTGCAAGCGTACACCGCGCGTGTGATGCGGTCGGTCATCGCCGATATACCCGACGGGCGGTACGCGTTTACCGACCACCTCGACGACGACGGCCACGGCACGCGCGACATCGCGATCGCGTGTGTCGCCACCGTCGACGGCCGGCATGTGCGCTTCGACTTCAGCGGCAGCGCCGACCAGGTCGCCGGCCCGATGAACGCGGTCCGTGCGATCACGGTCTCGGCGGTGAACTACTGCATGCGGTGCCTCGGCCCGACAGGGTTGCCAACCAACAGCGGCGTGATGCAACCGGTCGAGGTTGTCACCCGCCCGGGCAGCGTGGTCGATGCCCAACACCCCGCCGCGGTGGCCGCGGGCAACGTCGAAACCTCGCAACGGCTGGTCGACGTGGTGTTCGGGGCGCTGGCGCAGGCGCTGCCCGACCGCATTTGCGCCGCGTCGTGCGGTTCGATGAACAACCTGACCATCGGCGGCGTCGACGAACGCACCGGCGAGCCGTTCGCATATTACGAAACCATCGCCGGCGGCGCGGGGGCCGGCCCAAACCACACCGCCGCCGCGGCGGTGCACACGCACATGACCAACACGCTCAACACGCCCGTCGAGGCGGTCGAACACGCCTACCCGCTGCGCGTGCGGCACTACGCGGTGCGCCGCGGCTCAGGCGGCGCCGGCCGACAACGCGGCGGCGACGGGGTGGTGCGGTGTTACGAACTTTTGCAACCGGTGGAGGTGACGCTGTTGACCGAGCGGCGGACACGCGGCCCGTACGGGTTGAACGGCGGGCAAGCGGGTGCACCCGGTGAAAACCAATTGGTTCATTGCGACGGCTCGCGCAAGCCACTGCCCGGCAAGGTGACGCAACGGCTGTCAGCGGGCCAGCGCTTGGAGCTGCGCACGCCGGGTGGCGGCGGGTTTGGTGCGCCGTAGGTGGTTTAACGGCGCCGCTTCGACTTTTTAAGCACCTGTTGCAGCTGGAGGTTCGCGTTCTTGTGGATCTGGCTGCGGTTGTCGGGGTACATCTGTAGCAGCTTGTACAGGTTCGCCTCGGCGTTCGACCACTGCTGGCTGCGGCGCTGCGCATACGCGTTGCGGTAGGTGGTCTTCACCCTTTGGATCAGCAGCTCCTCGCACGCGCGGAAGTCGCGATCGACCAGGCCGTCGTCAAACATCAGCTCGCCCTGGATGGCCAGGGCTTGCTTGTAGTTCAGGTGCGCGTAGTAGAGCGCATCGATCTGCGACTCTTTCTGCTGGTAAAACGCCCGGGCCTTGTCGATCTTCTCATCGATCAACCGTTCGTTGTCCTTGACCTGCTTGGGCAGCGGCTTTCGGATCTCGGCCGCGATCGCCTCGTCGGAGAGCATGGGGATGCTGGTCTCGTCGATCTTGTCCTTGTTGCCGCCGGTGGCCATCGCGAGCACGAGGAACACGACCATCATCACCACGAGGTAGATGCCGATGCCGAGCCACAGCTTGTTGACGGGGCGCTTGGCCTGGGGGGCTTGCGTTTCTTCGGCCTGATCGATTTCGCCAGCCTGTTCGTCGGCCGGGGGCGGGGCGAGGCTGATGCGCATCAGCTTTTCCTTACCCACGCCGATCACGTCGCCGTCTTTCAGCGCGTGCGGTTCGTCGCCGACGGGTTTGCCGTTGACGAAGGTGCCGTTGGCCGAGTGGTTGCAGACGTGCCACGCGCCATCGAAGCGGACGAGCTCGCCGTGCTCGCGTGAGGCGTGGACCGCGTCGACGACGATCTTGTTGTCGGGGCTTCGGCCGAACGAGATGGGCGAATCGTCGAACGTGCCGACCCGCCCGGACGCCGGGCCGCTGAGGATCTGTATGTTTATCGCGCTCATGGTGTGTCGGTTCCGTTTCAATCGTGGCCCGCCGCGCCGGTGCGGCTCAGCCCAGCATGCTGCCCTGGTTGCGGATCAGCGCCAGCACCAGCGGGCTGAAGATCACCAGGATCACGGCGATGAGGATCAGCATCGAGGGCATCAGGATGCGCAGCGACGCCTTGGCGGCGGCCTCTTCGGCCGCGACCGATCGCAGGTTCCGCAGCGTCAGGGCCTGGTTCTTCATGATCGAGCTCAACGGCGTGCCGAGCGCCTCGGACTGGTTGATCGCGCCGATCACGCTGCGCAGCGACTCGAGCGGCACGCGTTCGGCCATGTTCTGCAACGCCACGGCGCGCGTGGTTCCGAAGTCGATCTCGCCCTGCACCAGCTTCAGCTCCTGGTTGAGGTCGTCGTGGGGGTCGTCGTGGATGAGCGTTTGGATCGCCTCGGTGAACGTGGCGCCCGCTTCCATCATCAGCCCGATCAGGTCCAGCGTGTACGGCAGCGTGCGCGCGATCGAGCGCGTGCGTTTGTCGGCCTGGGCCTTGAGCGACACCAGCGGGGCGTAGAAACCGAACGCGGGCAGCACGATGCTCATCACCAGCGCCAGCATCCCCGAGACCGGGGCGAGCATGAACCCGACCACGAGCATCACGACCGACGCCGCGACGCACAACGCCAGGTATTCCTCGACGGTGTAGCCGTTGGGGTTGCCTGACGCCTCGAGGTCGCGCCGGATGCGTTCTCGGCCGAACGGGAACCGCTTGGCGATCAGCAACGCCACCAGCAGCGCCTGGCCGATCACGGCCATGTCGAAGATGGTGCCCTGCCGCTCGATGCCCAGCGCCATCGCCACGCGCCGGTTGACCGGCGCCTCGGGCTTGAGGCGCACGCCGAACACGGTGTAAACCAGCAGCGCGACCGCGGCCCACACCAGCAGGGCGATGATGATGTCAACGAGGCCGAACGTCATGCGTCGTTCCCTTCGTGGCTCACATGTCCACGTCCATGATCCGGCGGATCCACAGCCCGCCGGCGACCACCAGCCCAAACGCGCCCAGCAGGATCAATCGCCCGATCGCGTCGCCGATCACGCGCGACGCCTCGTCGGGCGCGAACATGTACCCGAAGCCCATGATGCCCAGCGCCGCCAGCGCCATCATCCAGGC
Source organism: Phycisphaeraceae bacterium (assembly GCA_028282805.1). Taxonomy (GTDB): domain Bacteria; phylum Planctomycetota; class Phycisphaerae; order Phycisphaerales; family Zrk34; genus JANQHD01. The sequence continues at coordinate 78,464 of JANQHD010000018.1, forward strand.
CTGGCTGCGGCCCTGCGCGGTGAGCGTGGTGAGCTTGCCGTCCAGCCGTTGGATCTCGCGCACGGCTTCGCAGATGCGGTCGAGCGATTCGGCCACGTCGCCGCCGCGCGTGCGGTGCGCCTGGATCGCGGAAAACAGCAGCCGGTAGTGGCTCGAACCGATCCGGTTGGAGGCGTTGAGCATCGCCTGGTTCAGGTCGACGCCGAACTCGTACTCACGCAACAGCTGCTCGAACTCCTGCTTGATCGGCCCGGTGGCGTTGGTGACCAGCAGCTGCATCGACTGCACCAGCGTCAGGCCCGCGCGGACACCGGAGGAAAGCGACGTGATCCCGTCGATCAGCTGCGCCTCGAGCTTGGCGCGGCGTTTGGTTTCCAGGTGGTTGAGCACGACGCCGGGCAGGGCGAGCGTCGGCGCGGCGCAGATGACGAACCAGAACCAGTGCTCGCCGAGCATCACGCCCACCAGGCCCGCGACGACCATCGCCACGAGCGTGCCGATCATCGCCGCGCGCGGCTTGATGTCCATCAGCAGCTGCTTGTTGAGCACCGCATCGAAGCGGCGCTCCTGCAAGCGGACCAGGACCCGCAGCTGCGGCCAACCCCACCACACAACCCCCGTCACCGCGCAGCCGGCCAGCACGGGGGGGAGGATCGCCTTGAGCAGTTCGGCCAGGCCCTGCATCAGAGAAACATCTCGACTTTCAAGAGGTTCTTCTCGATCATATCCTCGGCGAACGTCGGCAGGTAGCCCGTGTGGCGCAGGCGGGGCTGGTCGGGGTCGCGCAGCACGAACACGTCTTCGACGCGGATCTGGTGCGTCTCTTCGTCGAGTTCCAGCACTTCGGAGATGTGCGTGATGCGGCGTTGGCCGTTGGACAGGCGCGTCAGCTGCACGATCATGTCGACGGCGCTGACGATCTGTTCGCGGATGGCGCGGACGGGCATGTCGACGGCCATGAGCACGAGCGTCTCCAAACGGGCCGCGGCGTCGAGGGGCGTGTTGGCGTGCAGCGTGCTCAGCGAGCCGTCGTGGCCGGTGTTCATCGCCTGGAGCATGTCGAGTGCCTCGCTGCCGCGCACCTCGCCGACGATGATCCGGTCGGGCCGCATGCGCAGCGAGTTGCGCACGAGGTCGCGGATCGTGTACGCGCCCTTGCCCTCGACGTTGGCCGGGCGCGACTCGAGGCTCACCACGTGGGGCTGGGGCAGCTGCAGCTCGGCCGACTCCTCGATGGTCACGATGCGCTCGGTCGGCCGCACGAACGCCGACAGCGTGTTCAGCAGCGTGGTTTTGCCCGAGCCGGTGCCGCCGGAGACGATGATGTTCTTGCGGCCCATGACGCAGCCGCGCATGAACGCGGCGCACTGCTCGCTGAGCGAGCCGCGCTCGATCAGGTCGTCGATCGTAAACGGGATCCACGCGAACTTGCGGATGGTGATGCAAGGCCCGGCTAACGACAGCGGCGGGATGATGATGTTCACGCGCGAGCCGTCGGCGAGCCGGGCGTCGACCAGCGGGTTGGACTGATCCACGCGCCGCCCGATCGGCGTGAGGATGCGCTCGATCACGCTCATCAGCACCTCGTCGGAGAAGAACGTGCGCGTGGTCGGTTGGATCACGCCGTTCTTCTCCACGTAGATCCGGTCCTTGCCCACGACCATGACCTCGCTGACGTTGGCCATCTCCAACAGGTCTTGCAGCGGGCCGAGGCCGAGCATGATGTCGAGCAGGTCCTTGGAGACGACCTGGCGGACGATGTATTGGCGGAGGCTCTCGGAGATCGAGCCGTACTGCTGGTCGAACAGGTCTTCGAAGTCGAGCTCGGCGGTCTCGAGGTCTTCCTGCACCGTGGTCGGGTCGAAGATCAGCGGCATCATGTCGACGAGCCCGCCGATCAGCTCGGCGATGGCCTGCTCCATGGCCGGGTCGGTGGAGCGTGCCTCGCTTCGGTACTCGGTCTGCACCTTGCCGGTGCACTGTCGGACGACCTCGGCGATGACCAGCCGGTGCAGGTGTGTGTGCGCCATGTGGCGGGCGAGGCCCTCGTCGAGGTCGGCGCCGCGGGTGGCGAGGACCTGGTTGAGGTGCTCGATGATCTGCTCGACGTAGCGCGGGTCGGACTTGTTGATGTGGCCGGTGACGCGCAGGTTCATGCGCTCGATCAGCTCCGCGTGCACCTCCTGCTCGAAGGCGATCAGGCGGCGCTGCGCTTCGCGCCGGTCGTCGCCGTAGTCTTCGGCGGTCTTGCCGGGGCGCATCATGGCGATCGCGTACTGGGCGATCTGCACCTCGTCGCCGAAGTCGAGCCGCACGGGCTGGCCCGGCTGCACGTCGCGGTTGGCGGCGCGCACGCCGGAGCGGCTGAGGTTCTCGATGAAGATCTGGTTGCCCTTGAAGTAGATGCGGGCGTGCTTGCGCGCGATGAACGGCCCGCGCAACACGATGTGGCACGCGGTCGGCTCACGCCCGATCACGAACGAATCGCCCTCGTAGTGCAGCGTCTGCCGGGTGTTGTTGGTCTGGTCGAGGATTAAGAATTCCATGCTCTGTCCACGGCTGGCGTTTGGGTCGGGTGTTTACGGCTTGATGTCGAGCCGCTTGAGCAGCGCGGGGTTGATGCTGCCGCCGGTGATCGTGCGTTTGTAATCCGAGGGGTCGCGCACGGTGAGCGTGACCTCCTCGTCGTCCAGCATGCGGATGATCTCGTTGAGCAGGAGGCTTTCCTTGTGGGTGACCTCGACGCCCACGTTGGCGTAGCTGCGGCTGGAGCGGGTGTTGGCCTGGCTGGAGGTGCGCGGCCCGACGACCAGGACGTGGACGTGCTCCATGACGAGGAACGACTCGGGCCGGCCTCCCTTGGGCGTGACCGAGCCGTAGATGTTCACGTACATGTCCGGCGAGAGCACGGGCGGGGCGGTGTCACGCCGCACGGGGATCGTGAGCAACTCCTTGCCCGGCGCCAGCGCCACGCGGCTGGTCCCCTGGTTGCCGCTGAACGCCGAGAGCATCAGCACGTCGCCCTGGTTGACCTGCAAGCGGACGCGCTGGTCGTTGCCGATCCACGCGTCGTACTCGGCGGGCTTGATCGCGCCCGAGTAGCTCTCGGCGAACTCGTTGGGGATCCGCACCGCCTTGACGTCCTTGTCGGTCGGGTCGTCGCCCGGCTCAAGGGTGCGGGTGACCATGTAGACGGTAAAGCTCTTGGCGGCGGTCGACTTGCGGACGCTCTCGACCCGCCAGACGAACAACACCGCGGCGACCAGCCCGAGCGCGACCGCCACGATCAACAGCGTGGTGTTCGGCTTCTGGGTGTAGCTGACGGATGGGGGGGAGGTGCTGGCTTGTGTCATGGGTGTTTCGCCTCCGGTGGCGTTTCGGGTCGGTCTCGGTTGGGCTTAGTGTAGCCTAAGCGGATGACGACGCGAGCCGAGCGCCCCGTCTCGTGCAGCCGAACGCCCAGCGTCTCGCCCGCCCGGGTGAACGCCAGCCGGATCACCCCCCGCGCCGGTTCGTCTTGCCGGTCGGCGAGGGTGAAGCCGCGCTCGGCCGCCGCCTCTACGTAGAACGACGCCAACCCCGCCGCGTTCTTCCCTTCCACCTGCCAGACCGAGTACGCCTCGGCCGCCTCACCGCTGGGCCGTTGCCAGCGCGACAGGTTCGCCCCGCCCGGCGGCGCGGGCAGGTCGGCCGGCTCGCTCGCCAGCGGCTGGCCCTGCGCGGCGGCGAGTTGGGGTAGGTCGGTCAGGTTGGCCATCGGCTCGTCGTGCCTGCGGGCGTCGGCGGCCGGGCGGGTCGGCGTCTGCGCGGGCTGCCGGGCGATCATGTCCCGCAACTGAAGCAACACCAGCAACCCCAGCGTCAGCACCACCACGGGCAGCAACCACGTCAGCAGCGTTTTCAGCGGGGTCGGCTTGCTCACGGCAGCTCGTCGTAAACGATCGGGCCGCGGTAGTTCGGCCGTTCCAGGTACAACGAGCGCACGAACCCGGCCAGCACCTCGCGGTTGAAGCGTTGGGTCTCGTCGCTGCCGGTGCCCGGCTCGTCGTCTTCGTCGTCGTTGCCCTCGTCGTACTCCGTGTCGCGGTCGCCGTCGATGTCGTCGAGGCCTTCGTCGAACGCCATGTAAAACACGTCGCGCACCGCGCGCGGGTGGTGGTCCGACTCCCTGCCGCCGCGCCAGGTGTCGGCACAGGCGAACTGGCTCGACGAGAACCGCCACTCGTAACCGATGCGGGCCTGCATGCGGAACACCTCCCGGCTGGCCGTGCCCAGCAGCGGGAAGTTCATCGGGTAAGCCACGACGAACCCCTCCTGGTGGCCGTTGGGCATGCGCTCCTCGTCGCTCTCCGGCTCGTAGACCAACGCCTCGGCCAGCGTGCCGGCCTCTTCCGAGAAGGTCTCGGCCTCGGCGATCAGCTCTTCGTGGGCGTTGACGGGGAACGCCTCGTCGCCCGTGGCGATGTAGTGCGTCAGCTCGACCGACTCGTCGCCGATGAACGTGCCGTGCAGTTGTTCGGTCTCGTCGGCGCTGGCCGTCAGCTGCCCCCTCGGCCCCGAGCCGCCGATGCTGTGACGCCACGCCTCGTAACGCGCGATCCGCTGCGCCGTGTTGATGTTCACGGCCAACTGGCCGAAGAAGAACATCAACGCCAGGATGAACAGGATCAAAGGCACCACCATCACCGTTTCGATCATCACGGTGCCGCGGGCTCGGGTTGTCGGTCGCGCAAGTCGCATGATCAGTGCCTCAGCATCACGTCGGCCAACTCGGCGGTGCGCTCGAAGTAGTCTTCCAGGAAGTCGAGCGTCGAATCGTTCACGTTGCGGTGGTCGCCGCTGGACGAGATGCGGTCGTGCCAGTCGTCCCAGCGGTCGACCGGCTCGAGCGCCGCGTTCCACATCGGCGTCCACGAATCCCACGAGTGCGTGTTGAACACCTTGGCCTGCGCGACGGCGACCATGTACGGTTCGGGCTTGCCGCCGCGGAAGCCGCTGGGCCAGCTGAACGCGCGGTCGCGCTGCCGCGTCACCGCCAGCACCTTGAGGTACTCGAACCGGTCGTCGTCGGTGTCCTTCAACTCGATGTTCATCGGCGCCGGGGCCTGCTGAGAGCTCTTGTCGAACCCCTCGTAGCAGTTGGGGATCACCACGGGGTTGCCGATGTTCACCCCCGCGAACACGAAGTGGTCGATGCGGTAGATCGGCGTCGGCACGAGGTTGCCCTCGGAGTCGACGACCGGCTCGATGCCCAGGTCGTTGTCGAAATGCACGGAGTACGACCAAGTCTCCCGCCAGACGTGGTCGGAAACTTTTTCGACGCTCGCCCGGCGGTCCCACGAACTGGGGTTGACCCAGCCGCGCCGGCGCACGAGCCGGGGCTGGTCCTCGCCGAGCTCGTCGACCAACGCCCACGTGCCGGCGCTGAGGTAGCCCGCGCTGCCGGGGGCGACGCTGGACTTGATCTCGAGGACGATGTACCCGGTCTCGCGGATGCTGCGCCGGTTGACGCGCGCGATCTGTTGCGCCTCGTCGTAATCCATCACCCAATCCGGGTCGATGATCTGCTCCAACTCGGGGTACGAGTCGTCGGGTGGGGTCGCTTCGGGGTCGTCGGGGTCCGGGTCGGGCCAGAGGTATTGCAGCTTCGCGTTGGCCAGCCGGCGGGTCCACCAGTCGAGCCGGGTGTTGCGCAGCCGGCTGTCGGTGAAGGCGTTGACGCGGTCGTACATGTGCTGGTGGGTGCCCCAGGTGTAGTAGCCGTTGACCTGCCACTCGGTGCAGTTCCACGTGCGCCCGGAGCCCGAGCCGCCGGAGCCGCGGCCGATGGGCACGGCGCCGCGCCCGCCCGAGGCGACCTCGCGGTTGCCGTCGGAGTAATACCCGCTGAGGCACTCGCGGTTCAGCCCGTGCCAGCCGAACACCGTGTCGTACGGGCCGCGGCTGTCTTCGTTGTCGAGCGCTTCGGGCAGCACGCCGTACTTCACCGGCAGCTCGAAGTCGTTGAACTCGCCCCGGTCGTACGGCAGCTCGGCGCGGACCGGCAGCACCAGCGTGTCGGTCGCCGCGTGGTTCTGGCGGATGGTGACCATGCCCGCGTCGATGGCCATGGTCTGCGTGGTGTCGCCGAGCGACTCGATGGTGGCCTGGTTGAGCTCGTCCATGGCGAACATCGCCTGCCAGATCAAGCCGTGCCCGCCGTCGGGCGCGTTGTAGTACGTCATGCTCGGCACGTTGATCTCTTGGTAGAACTCGTAGACCGGCTCGATCTGCGCCAGCTCCGCCTCGAGCTCGTCGAGGTACGCGTTCATCAGCTCGTCGACCAGCTCGGCTTCCTCGCCGCCCCGGTTGGTCATGCCGCGCGCCATCTGCGCCCGCAACGCCTCGACGAACGCGATCTGTTCGCGGTAGACGAAGTCGGTGGCCTGCGGCATCGAGTCGAGCGTGTTGATCAGGCCGATGTTCATGCTCATCGAGACGTTGTTCTCGGCGATGAGGTTCAGCCCGCGCGCCATCCACGTCGCGCCGCCGATCGCCGTCGCGTCGGCGGCGTCCTGCACCTGCTGACGGCGGTTGATCATGTCGCCGGTGTTCAACACGAACAGCACCAGCGATAGCAACAGCACCACCGCGAGCATCGTGATGATCAGCACGACGCCGCGCCGTTCTGCGGTCGGGTTGTTCGGCTTGCGGGCCATCGGTTCAGCTGCCAAGCTCGTTGCGTGCCTTGTCGATCGTGTCCTTGAGCCGGAAGGCCTCGGCGGTCTCGCGGATGTTCAGCGCCGCCGACACGTAGCCGGCCGCGACGTTCCACTGCCGCGCTTCGACCGCGGCGCGGGCCTTGGCCATCCAGTCCTCGTACTTCGAGTCTTGGAACTTCCTGTTCACGTCCTTGGTGTCGATGTCCGAGCCCTTGGCCGCCTCGCGCGCCTCGTGGTACTTCATGCTCGCGTCCGCGAACCGGCCCTGCCGGTAGAACGCGTCGCCGGCGTCGACTAATGCCTGGTAGTTGATGGCGACGAGGATATCCGCCTTCAGCCGGTCGGCCCTGATGTCGGCCGGGTCGTGCTGCAAGGCCTCGTCGATCTCCTGCCGGGCGGCCTTCAGGTCCCAGCGGTCGTAAGCCTCCTGGGCCTTCTGCGTGTGCATCCGGGTCAGGGCCACGTTCAGGCGCTCCTGCGTGTCGGGGTCGGTCTCGATGTCCAGGGCCCGCCGGTAGAGGTTGACCGCCTCGGCGTACTTGCGGTCGGCGAACGCGCGTTCCGCCATCTGCAGGTTCTTGCTCTTGCTGGAGGCCTTGCCCAGTTGTGCGAGCGCCTGCTTGGCACGCTCGTTGGTGTTGTCGTACGACAGGGCGAGGTTGTATTGTTCCTCGGCGCCGACGAAATCGCGCTTGTCCTCAAGGTCTTGCCCGTCCTCGTAGGCCTTGCGGCTGCGCAGGACCAGCAGCTTGTCCTCGATCTCGTTGGAGGGATGGATGTCGTTGGCCGTCTCGTAGTTCACGATGGCCTTGGCGAGGTCGCCGCGTTCGGCGGCGTACTTGGCGGTGCTCAGCGCCCGGTTGTAGCGCAGCTCCCGCTCGTACGCCTTGATCTTGTCGTTGATCAGTTGGCTGTCGTTGCCGTCCTTGCGCGCGGATTCGAGCTTGTCGATCGCGTCGTTGAGCTTGCCGTCCTGCGCCAGCTCGTCGGCCTCGTCCAACAACGCCTGCAGCTGCTTGGTCCAGACCAGCCGTTCGATGCGCCCGCTGAACCGCTCGAGGATCTGCTTTTCGCCGTCGCTCAGCCGCCTGATCGCCGAGTGGTCGTAGACCTGGATGATCTGGGCGCGGGCGGTGTCGAGGTCTTCGGCCACGATGCTCGCGTCGATCTTCGCGCAGATGTCGGCGAACGCGCGCGCGTCGCGCACGGACTTGCGGAACCCGCCGATCTTGTCCCGGTCGAACACGTGCTTCTCGCCCACGCCCTTGCTGGCGTAGTCGTCCGCCCGCTCGGCCGACTGGTTCGCCTCGTCGTACGCGGCCAGCGCTTCGCCGTAGTTCAACTCGTCCATCGCCGCATCCGCCCGGTCGCGTTCGAGCATCGCCTTGCACATGAAGCCGTAGCTGCCACAGATCGTGCGGATCTGCAGGTCGGCCTTCCACTTCGGGTCCTTGAAAACCTTGTCGAAGCCGGTGCGGGCCTCTGCGAACTGGCCGTCGCCGTACTGCTCGATGGCCGCCTTGATCACGCCGAGGGCCTGGTTGCGTTCGGCGCGGGCGGTCTGGGCGTCGGCGTACTCTTTGTAGGCCAGCAGCCCGCCGGTCGCGAGGATCAGCAGGCCGAGCACCGCCGCGAGCACCACGTTCTTCTTGCTGCGGGTCGGCAGCGGGGCGGTGGGCTCGGCGGGGGGGGCGAGCTGGGCTTGGGCGGCGGCCTCGGCGGCCTTCTCCTGCGCCGCGGCGGCCCGGCCGGCGGCGCTGAAGTGGCGTTTGAGCACGTCGAGCAGCTGCCCGGCGTCGCCGATGCGCTGCGCGGGGTTCTTGTCCATCAAACGCTCGACCACACCGCTCAGCTCCTCGGGCAGCTCGGGGTCGAGCTTGGCGACCGGCTGGGCGATCAGGCGCGGGTTGGTGTGCCACTTCATCCAGCGCAGCGCCTGGTTGCGCTGGTCGCGCAACACGGTCTTGAACTGCTGCTCGAAAGCGGGTCGGCCGAGCAGCATCTCGTAGGCGATCATGCCCAGCGAGTACAGGTCGCAGCGGGCGTCGACGTCCTGCTCGGTGAACAACTCGGGCGCCATGTAACGCGCGGTGCCGAGGGCGAGCATGTCCTGCTCGCCGACCAGCGACGCCTGGCCGAAGTCGCAGAGCTTCACGCCGCCGTCGCGCGGCAGCAGGATGTTGCCGGGCTTGAGGTCGCGGTGGACGATGCCGGCCTCGTGGATGGCGCGCAGCGCGATGGCGGTCTGGTGCAGGATGCCCAGCGCCTGCTTGGGGTCCATCGGGCCGTCGAGCTTGGCCAGCACGCGGTCGAGCGACGAGCCGTCGACGTATTCCATGACGATGAACAGGCCGCGCTCGTCTTCGATGCGGTCGATGACCTGGGTGAGGTTCTTGTGGGCCTCCGATGCCTTCTTCGCGAGCTCCGATTCCTGGCGGAAGCGCGCCCGCATCGCCTCGTCGGCCTGCGCGGCGTTGGCGATCTGCTTGATGGCGACCTCGCGGTTGAGCAGCGAGTCGTGACCCTTCCAGACCAGCGACAGGCCGCCGGCGGCGAGGGGGGATTGGACATCGAAATACCCGAGGCGGTCGCCGGGGTGCAGGGCGGGGGTGATCTGTTCGTCGGTCTCGAAACTCATGGGCGTTGGGCCGTGTCCTTGGGGTGGTTAATACGGTGGGGTGGTGCGCGGGATGGTGGGCAACGGCGGCAGCTCGTCGCGCATCCCTTCGTTGGTCAGCGTGCAATCGGATTTCACTTGCACGTACATGCCGCGCTCGCCGTCGGCCCGGCCTTCGCCGAAGATGCGGTTGACGTAGGGCACGCCGAGGTACAGCTTGTGCGTGAGGTAGGCGGTGATCGCGTCGCGGTGGCCGTAGGTGTGCGACTCGCCGGGTTGCAGTTGGACCCTGTCGATGGCGTCGGAGTCGAGCACCTCGGGGTAGCCCAGCGTGACCTCGGTGTTTTCCAGGCAGTAGTTGAGCTTCTCGCGCGCCAGGTCGCCGGTCCACCGCGGCACCGGCTCGCCCGCGTAGTAGTCGGCCAGGCCCTCGGCGTAGCGGTCGGCCAGCTCGGCGTCGTAGCTCGAGTCGAGCCGGCCCCCGAACGGCGTCAGGGCGATCGCGGCGGCCTCGAGGATCAGGTCGTGCTTGGTGTTGCCCTCGCCCTGGGTGTATTCGTTGGGCCCGTCGTCGGCGAACGCGCGAGGCACGTGCACGATCGCCGCGCGGGCCGCGGCGTAGGCGCTGTAGTGCACGTTCATGTTGCCGGCCATGAGCATCGTGACCTGCGCCAGGGACAGCATGAGGAACAGCAGGAACGGGAAGACCAGCGTGAACTCGATGGTGGCGGTGCCGTCTTCATCTCTCACGCCGGCGAAGCGCGCGCCCCCGGCGTGCAAGCGGCGCAGCGCCACCCAACCCACGGCGATGCCCACCGCGCACAGCAGCGCGACAACCAGGCACCACCGGCCCAGGGGGCTGGACATCGCCTGCCACCAGATCGGCTGCGTGTCGGCGAGGGTTGTCGTGGGTTCGGTCAGCACGTCCGGCTCCGTGGGGTGCGGGGCATCGGTTCATTTTACCAGCCGGCGGCCCATGGGGTGTTCAACCCGAGCAACACTTCGGCCGCCGCGAGCAGGCCGCCGACGCCGATCGCCAGGGCGAAGGGCACGCGCGGGCTGTCGTCGGGGATCGCGTGGTCGACCCGCGCCGCCTTGGTCAGCACCACGGACCACAGGCGGTGCATCGTGCGCTTGACCAGGCCGCCGCGGAGCATCACGACGATCGCCAGCACCATGGCGACCACGAACGCGTAAACCGCGGCGGAGGCCAGGCACTGCCAGCTCGCGGTCAGGGCGCCGTACGCGCCCATCAGCTTCACGTCGCCGAACCCGAGGCCCCCGGCGACGACGAGCACGCCGAAGCCCATCAGGCCGATCATCGTCGCGAACAGCGAAGCCTGGAACCCGGCCCACGAGGCGGTCTGACCGGTCACCAGGCCCGGCGCCAACTCCTGCCCGAACGGTGCGCCGAACACCGTGGCCAGCGCCAGCCCCGTGAGGATCGCCGGCAGCGTCAGCCAGTTGTAGACCTTGCCGGTCTTGATGTCCGTCACCGAGGCGACGATGAGCACCCCGGTCAACAGGCCCAAGGCGGTCCAATGCGCTAAGTCAGTCATAAATCATACGGATTCGTGTGCGGCGTCACTCGACGCGGGGTTTAGCCTTGGGGGTCGAAGTCGTCGTCCAGGACCTCGTCGGACTTGTCGCGGAACCAGTCGGCGATCGTGTCACGGAAGAACATCAACAGCAAGAGCACGGGCACGACGATGGCGCCGATGATGAGCACCTTCTCCAGCCCTTCCGCGCCCCGTTCGTCCGCGTAGGCTCGCTTGAGCAGTTTCATCATGGCATTCATACGGTGTCCTTTCACTTCTCTCGTAAGGTTTCGGTCCTGCGCAGCCCGGCGATGCGTGTCGATCTTTCGCCCGAGCCTATGGTGCGCGGGCGCCCGCGGTTTACGGGAACGGTAATCCATTGATCGTCGTGATCATCTGGTAATGGCCAAGAAGCGCCGCGAAGGCGAGCTTGAGCGTCCAATAACCCGGCAGCGCAATCGCGCCCAACACCAACACCCACTCCAGCATGGTCGCACCGGATTCGTCGGCCAGCTCGGGCCGCTTGCGGAGCTTGTGAAGATGGGCGATGAGTTTGCGCAAATCGTGGCCTCGCAATATCATAGACGTCACATGAAGATCGGTTCGGTCAGCTTCGAAACCAGCTTTTCTTCCTCCGGTTTCAGGTGGCCTGCATGGCTAGAACGCTCGCCGGTCCACCGCAATTGCATGCTGATATCCCCGTTTTCGTCTTCGACGCGCTGCATGTTGAAGATGTCACGGATGCGGTAATGGCCGTCGTCGGACAGCGGGTCGACCTCGGAGATCTCGGTGACCAGCCGGCGGCCGCCGACGTAGCGGTTCATCTGCACGACCACGTCGATGGCGCTGGCGACCTGGCTGCGCAGGGCGTGCAGGGGCATCTCCACGTCGCTCATCATGGCCATGGTCTCGAGGCGGTTGAGCGCATCGGCGGGGTTGTTGGCGTGGAGCGTGCCCATCGACCCGCCCTGGCCGGAGGTCATGGCCTGGATCATGTCCAGCGCCTCGCCGCCGCGCACCTCGCCGATGATGATCCGGTCCGGCCTCAGCCGCAGCGACGAGCGGAACAGCTCGCGGATGCCCACCGCGCCCCGCCCGTAGCGGTCGGGCGGCTTGGTCTCCAGCGACAGCACGTGGTCCTGCTGCAACTGGAGCTCGGCCGAGTCTTCGATCACGACGATCCGGCTCTTGGGCGGGACGATGCCGCTGATCGCGTTCAGCAGCGAGGTCTTGCCCGTGGACGTGCCGCCGGCGACGAGCAGGTTGCGCTCCGACAGCACGTTGACGTTGAGGAACTCGCGCGCTTCGGGTGTGATCGAGCCGAGCTCCACCAGCCAGTCCATGTCGAGCATCGACTTGGAGAACTTGCGGATCGACACGGCGATGCCGAACCGGGCGCACGGCTCCTTGACCACGTGCACGCGGCTGCCGTCGGGCAGGCGGGCGTCGATGAGCGAGACCTCGTCGTACAGCGAGCGGCGGGTGTATTGCAGGATGTTGTTGACCGCCGCCTCGTAGGCTTCCTGGTCGGCGAAGCGGGCGCCGGTGAGGATCATCTGGCCATCTTTTTCGATGTAGATCTCGTCGGCGTGGTTGATCATGACCTCGGTGACGCCGGGGTCTTCCATGAACTGCTTGATCGGCTTGAGGTAGTGGTCGACGGTCGCGGCGAAGATGTCTTGTTTGGTGTCGGTGGCCATGTTGGGTTTGTATGTTATCGTCCGTTCGCCCGGGCAGGGTGGGGTAGTGACTCCATCGGTTCAGACAAGACGCTTGCTCGAGGCCGGGGATTGCACCGAATCGCGCTTGCGGCGGTTGTGCCGCGCTTTTGCGCGGGCGCTTTCGCTGCCTTTGCGTCGCCTCGACGCCGCGCTGAACAATCCGGACAACCATATTACGACTTATTTCCCGTTTAAACCCTTCAAAGCGCACAAAACCGAGATTTATCCTTGATTCCACGCCGGTATGGGGTACTTTATCGGCGTGGAAGTGAGGGTGAGCTGCACGGATGCCGCAATCACCAGCACTTAGGGGAGACGCTCATGGCCTCACTTTCCGACCGTTCGCACGCCGGGACTCCAGCTTCATCCAAGTTCAACCACAGGCTCAGCGCGTACGCCGCCGCTGCGGGTGCGAGTCTGGTCGCAGCCAGCACCGCCGATGCGGCGATCCAGTTCAGCGGCCCGCAGAACATCCCGCTGACGTCGAACCCGTTCCCGACGTTCTTGCCGATCGACATCGACGGCGGGGGGTATGACCTGGCTTTGAACATCAACCCCAGCTTCGGGAACCCGAGCAACCGCGTCCTGCTCGCCAGCGGCGGGATCTACGGCAACTCGGTGGCCACCGTGAGCTACCCGGTCGTGCCGCCGCCCGGCAACATCCGCGTGGCGAACCTCGCGCCCTCGTCCAGCGTCGGCACGAACACGGCCTTCGGCTCCGGCGGCGTCATGGCTTCGTATTTCACCAGCCCGGGGACGAACCCCACCGGGCCCTGGAACGGGCCGACCGTCGGTTACCTCGGCTTCAAGCTCGCCGGCAACCTCAACGGCTGGATGAAGATCACCATCACCAGCCCGCAGTTGGACCTGACGGTCAACGAGTGGGCCTGGGAAACCACGCCCGGCGCGCCGATCCACGTTGCTGACATCCCCGAACCCAGCGCCGTCGCCACGCTCGCCCTCGGCGCCGTCGGCGTGTTGGCTCGCCGCCGCAAGAAGGCCGGGTAAGCACCACAACGCCTCGCGATCGATTTCCACCGCGCTCCCCATATGGGGGGCGTTTTTTACCCAAGCTGCCCCCGCTCGCGGTAGCCTCCGTTACGATTATTAATAACCGCACCATGCGGTTTGGTTAACCATGCGCCGCGGCGAGTTGACACCGATGCGTGGCTAGCGTTAAGCTAGAAAGTTAGGTGGACCTAACTTTTAGGCTTGGCAGCTGTCTTTTGGCAGCCCCAGTCAGGAAGGAATGAGTTGTTGATCACGAAGTACAAGCAGTGGGTTACGTTCATCTTCGCCTCGACGTGTTTGGCCGCGCAGGCGATGGCTCAGGAGTCGGCCAGCACCTGGATCGACCCCGATCCGCTCGCCGACCTGCTCGCGCCTCTCGCCGGTGCGCAGCAGGCCTTGGCTGAGCAGACCGGCCTCGAGGTCGAACTCGGCTACACGCTGATCGGGCAGCACGCCTCCCGGGCGGAAGACGATGCGCGCGGCTTGCTCAGCGGCAGTTTCGACATCGCCGGTCATTGGGCGCCAATCGACGGCGGTGCGCTCGGCTTCCTCGTCGAGGGCGGCCAGGTCATCGACCACAACCGCAGCGAAGACCTGTCGGCCAACATCGGCTCGGGCTTCGGCGTCAACGACGACCTGGATAACACCGCCATCGCCATGACCGAGTTGTGGTGGGAGCACCTGCTGTTCGACGGGGCGGTCACCGTCACGCTCGGCAAGGTCGACCAGACCGCGTTCTTCGACGCCAACGCGCTGGCCAACGACGAGACCGCGCAGTTCCTCGCCACGCCTTTGGTCAACAGCCCCGCCGTCGCCTTCCCCGACAACGGCCCCGGCGCGGTGGTCCGCATCGACCCCTGCGAACACTTCTACGTACAGCTCGGCGTCGGGCACAGCGAAGCCGTCGCCTCGCGCGCCTCGTTCGACACGCTCAGCCGCCACCACCTGTTCGGCGCGGTCGAGGTCGGCCTCAAGCCCGAGTTCGCCGACCGGCCCGGCGAGTACCGCTTGCTTTTGTGGAACACACAAGCCGACGGCACCAGCTCGCGCGGCTTTTCCATCAGCTGCGACCAGCACGTGACCGAACGCGTCATCGTGTTCGCACGCTTCAGCGACGCCGATCACGACGTGGTCGACTTCAAGCGATTCGTTTCGGCCGGTTGCGGCCTGGTCGAACCGATCGCGGGGCGGACCGACGACCTGCTCGCGGCGGGTTTTGCGTGGGCCGACCCCAGCGACCCGACGCGGCGCGAAGAGACGATCCTCGAAACCTTCTACCGGGCGCAGCTGACCGAATCGGTCGCCCTGACCGGCGATGTGCAGGTCGTGTTGAACCCCGCCGACGCGGTCGATGATGAATCGGTGGTCGTGGTCGGGTTCCGCCTGCAACTCACGCAATAAAGCCTATTGCGCGACGCGCATTTGGGTGATGGGGTGGCTTGCCTGAAAAGCGCGGTTTCGGCGTGAAATCGCTGTTTGACGGGATGCAATGGAACCGCTAATATTTAGGTGTACCTAAACTATTGATTTGGCGGCCCTATTGGTGGTCGCTGAACTCACCACACGATGGAGTCATTTGATGAAGCTTGGATCGATATTACCGCTGTCGTTGTTTGCCTGCTTGTCGGTTGGTGCGCTGTTCGCTGTGCTGCCCGGATGTGGCACGGAAGAGGAGCCGCAAGCCAATGGCACTTATCGCATCGTCACCACCACGGGCATGGTCGCCGACATCGTCCGCCGGGTCGCCGGCGAGCGGGCCGAGGTGGTCAACCTGATGGGCGAGGGCGTCGACCCGCACCTGTACACGCCCACGCGCAGCGACATGGCGCAGCTGCTCGAAGCCGACCTGGTCTTCTACTCGGGCCTGATGCTCGAAGGGCAGATGACCGACACGCTCGAACAGGCGCGCCAGAGCCGGCCGGTGGTCGCGGTGACCGAAAGCATCGACAAGCGCTACCTGCTCGACCACGCCGAGTACGCCAACCAGCCGGACCCGCACGTGTGGATGGACGTGGCGGCCTGGAGCAAGTGCGTGGAGGTGGTCGGCGACACCCTCGCCGAGTTCGACCCCGAGCACGCCGACGAATACCGCGCCAACGCCACGGCGTACCTCGCGCAGCTCGACAAGCTCGACGCGTACGTCAAGCGCGTCATCGCCTCGGTGCCCGAGGGCCGGCGCGTACTGATCACCGCGCACGACGCGTTCGGTTACTTCGGCCGGGCCAACCACTTGAAGGTCATGGGCATCCAGGGCATCAGCACCGAGTCCGAAGCGGGGCTGGATGACATCAACCGGATGGTCAAGTTCCTCGTCGACCACAAGGTCGGCGCGGTGTTCGTCGAGTCGAGCGTGTCCGAGAAGTACGTGCGGGCGCTGATCGAAGGCGCCGGGTCGCACGGCCACACCGTGACCATCGGCGGCGAGCTGTTCTCCGACGCCATGGGCGCCGCGGGCACCTACGAAGGCACCTACATCGGCATGATCGACCACAACGCCACGACCATCGCCCGCGCCCTCGGTGGCGAAGCGCCCGCCAGGGGTTACCAGGGCAAGCTGAACGCGGCGGGCTCGCACTGAGCGTTGTAACATGTCCCTCATGACCAACCACACCCCGCAGCGCCTGCACGCCGATGCGTGTGAACTGCCGCAGCGCCAAGTGCCCAGGCACCCGGCCGACGCGCCGCTGTCGATCCACGACATGACCGTCGCCTACCACCGCAAGCCGGTGCTGTGGGACGTCGACCTCGACATCCCGCAGGGCAAGCTGGTGGGCATCGTCGGGCCCAACGGCGCGGGCAAGAGCACGCTGCTCAAGGCCGCGCTCGACCTGGTGCCCAAGGTGTCGGGGCGGGTGCTGGTGTACGGCAAGCCCTACAAGAAGCAGCGCCGCATGGTGGCGTACGTGCCGCAGCGCGAGAGCGTGGACTGGGACTTCCCCGTCGATGCGCTCGACGTGGTGACCATGGGCACGTACGGCCGGATCGGCTGGTGCGTGCCCGTGTTCCGCAAGCACCGCCGCGCGGCGCTCGAGGCGCTGGAGCGCGTGGGCATGGCCGACTACGCCCACCGGCAGATCAGCCAGCTCTCCGGCGGCCAGCAGCAGCGCGTGTTCCTCGCGCGGGCGCTGGTGCAGGACGCGCAGCTTTACCTGATGGACGAGCCGTTCGCCGGCGTCGACGCCGCGACCGAACGCGCGATCGTCACGCTGCTGCACGACCTGCGGGCGGCGGGGCGGACGGTGCTCGTCGTCCACCACGACCTGCAAACCGTGCGCGAGTACTTCGATCAGTTGATCCTGTTGAACATGCGCGTCGTCGCCCACGGGCCGACCGACGAGGTGTTCACCGACGCGAACCTGCACGCGACGTACGGCGGCCGGCTGACGCTGCTGAGCGAGGCCGCCGAGGCGCTGGCCCAACAGGAAAGGCCCTGACCGTGAACGCTGCGCTACTCACGCTCGCGGCGTTGCCCGGATGGTCGGCCGTGGTCGATGCGCTATTGCTGAAAGAACACAACACACGCGTGGTGGTGTTGGGCGTGACGTGCCTGGGGCTGGCCGCGGGCGTGGCGGGCACATTTTTGCTGTTGCGCAAGCGCTCGCTGACCGCCGATGCGCTGGCGCACGCGACGCTGCCGGGCGTGGCGCTGGGTTTTATCGTGATGGTGCTCGCTGGCGGCTCGGGCAAGTCGATGCCGGGCCTGCTGGTCGGGGCGTTCGTGTTCGGCTTGCTGGGCATGGGCTGGCTGATGGCCATCCGCCGCACGACCCGCTTGAAGGACGACGCGGCGCTCGGCATCGTGCTGAGCGTGACGTTCGGCCTGGGCATGGCGCTGGTGAAGATCGCCGAGACCACGCCCGGCGGCAGCGCCGCGGGGCTCGACCGGTTCATCGTGGGCCGGGCCGCTTCGATGCTCGAAGCCGAGGCGATCTGGCTCCCCGTCGCCGCGGTCGTGGTGACGCTCGTGGCGTTGTTGTTGTTTAAGGAGTTGAAGCTGCTGTGCTTCGACGGCGCGTACGGCGCGACGCAGGGTTGGCCGACGGGCCTGCTCGATGCGCTGCTGATGGGGCTGGTGCTCGCGGTGACGGTGATCGGCCTGCAATCGGTGGGCATGCTGTTGGTCGTGGCGCTGCTGATCGTGCCCGCCGCGGCGGCGCGGTTCTGGACGCAACGCCTCGGCGTCATGGTCGTCGTCGCCGGCGTGATCGGCATGGTCAGCGGCTACCTCGGCGCGATCGCCAGCGCGCTGTTCGCCAACGCGCCGACCGGGCCCATCATCGTGCTGCTGTGCAGCGTGATGTTCGGGGTATCGCTCGTGTTCGGCGCGCGGCGGGGCGTGGTGGTGCGGGTCGCGCGTCACGTGCGGCTGGCCCGCCGCATCGGCCGCCAGCACCTGCTGCGGGCGCTGTACGAGATGCACGAAGGCACCGACGGCGTCGGGCACGTGAGCCGATCGCGGCTGATGCGCGCCCGTTCGTGGTCGGCCGGGCAGCTGCGCCGGTTGATGGTGCGGCTCGTGCGCGAGGGGTTGATCCGCCGGGCGGCTGATGGCTCGGCGGCGCTGACCGAACAGGGGCGGGTCGCGGCGCGGCGGTACGTGCGCAACCACCGGTTGTGGGAGATGTACCTCATCGAACACGCCGACATCGCGCCCAGCCACGTCGACCGCGACGCCGACGCCATCGAGCACGTGCTCGGCGACGCCATGATCGAACGCCTCGAACAGCTGCTCGCCCAGCGCTTCCCGCAGATGGCCCTGCCCGCCAGCCCGCACCCGATCGACTTTGTCGACGCAAGAGAAACGAGGCCCGCCGATGTCCGTTGAGGTGCAGATCGGCGTCTGGGTCGCCGTGCTCGGCTCGCTGTGCGCGGTGGCGTGCGCAGTGCCGGGCACGCTGCTGGTGCTGCGCAGGCAGAGCATGATGGGCGACGCGATCAGCCACACCGTGTTGCCGGGCCTGGCCATCGCTTTTCTCATCACGCACTCGCGCGACCCGCTGCCGATGTTCATCGGCGCGGTGTTGATCGGGTTGCTGACCGCGCTGGCCGTGCAGTGGGTCCAGCGCCTCGGCCGCATGGACTCCGGCACCTCGATGGGCGTGGTGTTCACCACGCTGTTCGCGCTGGGCATCGTGCTGATGAGCGGCGACCTGCTCCGGTCGGTCGACCTCGACGCCAAGTGCGTGCTGTACGGCAACGTCGACGCGGCCGCGAGCAGCATCATCCTCAAACAGGTCGCCGTGCCGCGTGAGCTGTGGACGCTCGGAGGCGTGCTCGCGATGAACGCGTTGCTGGTCGGCGTGTTCTACAAGGAGTTCAAGGTCAGCGCGTTCGACCCGGCGCTGGCCGACTCGCTGGGCATCTCCAGCCGGGCCATGCACTACCTGCTGATGACGATGACCGCGATCACCACGGTCGCGGCGTTCGAGGTCGTCGGCAGCATCATCGTGATCGCAATGCTCATCGTGCCCGCGGCCACGGCGTACCTGCTGACCGACCGCTTCGGGTGGATGTTCGTGTGGAGCGTGGTGTTCGGCGTGCTCGCCGTGATAGGGGGCACCGTCGCCGCGGTGACCGTGCCGACGTGGTTCGGTTACACGGCCACGGTCAGCGCCGGGGCGATGGCGGTGGCGGGGGGGCTGCTGTTTGTCGGGGTGTGGTTCGCATCGCCGAGGCACGGACTGGCCAGCAAGTACGTCCACCGCGCCGCGATGTCGCTGCGCGTGCTGCGCGAAGACGTGCTGGGCTTGTTGTATCGGCTGGAAGAGATGCGGGTCGTCGACCACGCGGAGGGCACGCCGCGGTTCTTGCGTCGGGTGCTCGACGCCGGGCCGATCGCGTCGCGGCTTGCGCTGCGAGCGTTGGAGCGGCGCGGGTTGATCTGCGCCACGGCCGGGGTTTACGCGCTGACCGACGCCGGCCGCGACCGCGCCCGGCGGCTGGTGCGCACCCACCGCCTGTGGGAGAGCTACCTCGCGCACCATATGCATATCCCCGTCGACCACGTGCACGGCTCGGCGGAGGTGCTGGAACACGTCACCACCGACGAGATGCAGGACCGCCTGGCCGACGAGACCGCGCAACCCATGTATGACCCCCACGGCAAGCGCGTGCCGCCGGCCGGCCGTGAGTGAATAGCTTGACGTCGCGCCGCCGGGTCATTCGCTTTCGATCAGGAAACGGACCTGGTCCATGCGTTCGGCGCTGACGCTGAGGAGGACGGTCCGGCGATCATGGCTGATCTCGATGCGGTCCCGGTCGTTGAAGTCGATGCCGCGTGTCCGGAACGCGTGCGGGTACGCCGAGTCTTTGCCGCTGGAGTAAGTCGTGTCGGGGTGGCCGAGCGATTGGTCGGTCTGGTCGAGCGCCTCCGTGCTGGTCAGCGCGGCGACCAACGGCCGAGGGAAGACGATCTTGACGCTGCACGGCTTGACCTCGCCCCGGCCGCCCTGGTCGTAGTGGAACAGGTACGAATCGACCTTCGTCCCGCTGGGCGCCGTGCCGTCGAACCGATCGTAGAACTTGAGGTTGTATTCGCCCGGTTTGGTCAGCACGTTGGCGATGGGGGCCTTGAGCACGACGCCCTGGCGTTCCTGAAAGATCACGGCGTTGACGTCGGTCACCAAGTGCTTGTCGTGTACGCTGGCCGGCGGGATGCGGTACAGGATGACCTGGCCCGACAGCACGAGCCGGTTGCGTGATTCCTCGATCGATCGCGTGAAGCGGTGGGCGCGGCTCAGCGGCGCCGGTTCGTCGGGCAGGGCGGCCGACGCGTCGGCGGTGACTTGCTGGTTCGCGTTCAGCATCAATTTCCTGGCGTTCTTGTCGCGTGTTTGCGAGACCTCGACCAAGCCCTTGAAGACCGCCGCCGTGGCCTGCCCCGAATCGGCTCGCAGGTCGACGCCGAACTCCGTGCCCAGGTCGACCAGCTTGAGGTGGGGCGTGTCGATGGTGAACAGGTGCGCGGATTCGGGCGCCGTGGCGGCCAGCCGGCCGTGGTGCAGGTACAGCGCGTTGTCGTTGAGCAGTTCGAAATCACAGGGGCCTTCCAGCACCAGGCTCGCCCCGCGCGCCAAACGCAACTCGGCGAAACCCTTGTCGATCGCGTACCGGCCGGGGGTGAACTTGTGCCCCAGCGCGATCGCTTGGTGTTGCTCGGCCCATTGCACCTCGTGCTGGCTGGTCAGGGTGGCGATCAACGGCGGCGGGGCGGTCGGCCAGACGAAAACAAGCACCAAGCCGAGCAACAACATCGCGGCGATGGCGGACACCGCGGTGCGTGGGCCGAACCATGCGCCGCTGCCCGTGCCGGTGGACGAGCGGTAGACCCGCAAGCCCGGCAGGTTGAGCACGGTCTTGGTTTGGACCTGGCCTTCCGTCGCGGCGCCTTGCGTGGCGCTGCGTGGCTTGGGTTGCGGCTTGGGCAACTCGGGCAGCTTCGACAGCTCGATCTCGGAGAGCTTCTCGGCGACGCGCTGCTCGCTGACGATGTCGGCCGTGTCCAAATCGGCGACGGTGCCCAGCACCTCGCGGCGGGTCTGGCCGATGTTGCGCACGACGTGGTGACGGCGCAGCGACGAGTGGATCGCGGCGCAGTCGATGAAGTAAGCCATGTTCTCCGGCGATTGCTTGAGCCAGGCCACCAGTTGATCGCCCTGTTCGTCGGTGAGCATGCCGTCGAGGTACAGGTCGATCAGGATATCGGGTGACAGTGGGTCCATGGTTCAGCCGCCGTTTGCTTGGACGTATCCGATGATGCACTTCCGCAGCGCCTTGCGGATCCGGTGCAGCGTGACGGAGATGGTGTTGCTCGTGGTGCCAAGGTAGTCGGCGATGTCGCCGGTGGTCAACTCGCGGACGTAGCGCAGCTCCAGCATCTTCCGGGCCCGGTCGGTCAGCTTGGTCAGGCAGTTTTCCAGCGCGAGGTTGATGTCGTTGATCCTTGGGCCCCGGCCGACGTGGTGGTCGATCATCTGGTCGAGCAGCGCCTCGTCGGCCACGAGGATGTTGTGCTTGCCGCTGTCGCGGTAGAAGCGCAGGACCTTGAGCCGGGCGATGCCGAGCACCCAGGCTTGGAAGGACCGCGACTCATCGTAATCGGTAAATCGCTCGGCGGCGGTCATGCCGGTCTGTTGGACGATGTCTTCGGCGTCTTCGAAACGGTGCACCATCGACAGCACGAACGCGAGCACGGTTGGCTGGGCCTTGGTCCACAGCGCGGTCAGCTTGGCCGCGGAGTGGGATTCGAACTGTGCGGGTCGTTCAGGCATGGGTGAAGATCGAAACGTGATTCGATTTGCGAAAAGACTACAAGGCAATTGCCCGTTTACCGGTTTCATATTAGCACGTACGGGCAATAAAAATTGCGTTTTGCGCGATTGGGCAGGTGCGATGCGGGGCGTGGGCAGAGTGTGAGACGAGGAATCAGAATTTTTTCTCCGCGGTGCTAATCCTCGTCTGCCGAGTCGGTAATTGATCTTGGATGAGGACCGGATCACCCGTTGTTGGTTTGCGTTGCCGCGCGATCAAGACGGGTGGGATCGGGGCGGCATCCCGACTTATTCCACGAGAGGCACGAACGCAATGAAACCTTCAAACCCCACCACCGGCCAACCGCGTCACGCGTTTACCCTGGTCGAGCTGCTCGTGGTCATCGCGATCATCGCGCTGCTGTTGAGCATCCTCCTACCGGCGATCAGCAAGGCCAAGGAGTTGGCCAAGGCCTCGGTTTGTGGGCAGAACGTCAAGCAGGTCGCCACCGCGTTCACCACCTACCTCGGGGAACACGGCAACACGCTCACGACGCACGTGTCCGACGGTTCGGCAGGCCAGGCGGGCTTCCAGTGGGTGGTGCCGCTCTATCGCAACGTCGAGTTCAACGACAAGATATTCCTCTGCCCCAACGCCAAAGAACCGCTCACCGCCGACGGCCTCTGGTGGAATAACACCGATAAGAATAGCTGGGGTTCGTCCGAGTACGCATGGACGCTCGTCAAGGGCCAGTACGGCATGCTTCCTCCCGAGGAGGTCAAGAGTGGCGGCGAGCCTGTCCACAAGTACTGGGGCGCGTACGGCTACAACCGCTGGCTGTCCGACGAGACCAAGAACCCCAATCACAACATGATCGGTAAGAAGGAAAACTACTTCAAATCCATGACGCGCGTGGAGTACACCTCTTCGACGCCGATGTTCGCCGAGGCCGCGGCGCGGACAAGCCTGGTTTACGAGGATGACCCGCTGCCGGACAGCTACGGCGACCCGCTGAACGTGTTGGGCGGCTCGCTGTCGAGTACCAAGGAAGGCATCCGCAGCCACGCGCTCAACCGCCACGGCAACGACAGCAAGGCCAGTATCAACCTGGCTTTCGTGGATACCTCAGTCCGGCGCGTCTCCTGGAACGCCGACACCAGCGACGAGGATTCCTTTAACGGCGCCATGAAGCAGAACGTCCTCTGGCACGCCCGCTGGGACAACGACGCGATCCCCGGCGGTGGCGGTAGTAGTGGTAACGGCGGTGGGTCCATCACGCCGTTCTAAAGAACTAATCATCGTCGAGCTCATTCGACGAGTTTTTTGACTTGGATCGCTGAATGCAGACACCCTCGGCCGTGCTTCGGTCGCCATCGAAGCGCCCGCTGTCGCTGCCGAGACAGGATCGCCATCTCTCACTTTATACGGAGGGTCAGGAAAGTGTTGACACGCAAGCATCTGTTCGCCCCGTTGATCGTTGCGGTCATGGGGTTCGCCACGGCCGTCCAAGCCGTGCTCACGCACCACTACACCTTTGACAACGCCGATATCGTCGGCACGAAGGGGGCGGGCGACTTGGTCGGCAGCTCGGACGCGACGCCCACCGGCCTGCTCGGCGGGACCAACGTCCTCACCGGTAACCTCGGTGTGTTCGGTCAGGCTTACAGCTTCACCGACGACGGCGGCGCGACCGTCGCCGACCTGGAGAACCTGCTCGCCACCCCGACCGGCACAGCCCCCTTCGGTTCGGCCGAGCGCACCATCGCGCTGTGGTTCAACCAGACCACCGAGAGCGGGCAGGACAAGCTCTTCGGCTACGGCAGCCCCAACAACGACAGCGACGGGACCACCGGCGAGGCTTTCGCCGTCGGCCTGGAAAACGGCGGCATCCGCATCCGTAACTTCAACGGCAACATCACCTACGGCCAGGGCATGTTCGACTTCACGGGCGCCGACGCCGGCTGGCACCACGTGGCCGTGCGCGTCAACGCCGGGGCGACCACGTTCAACGACGTCGACGTGTTTCTCGATGGCGTGTTGCTGACCGGCGTCAGCACCGCCGGCGATGCGCTCAACGACACGGTCGCCACCGCCGACTCGCAGTTCGGCATCGGCACCTCGACCGTGACCGGCGGCTTCAACTTCCAGGGCATCGTCGGGCTGCTCGACGACCTGCGGATCTACGACAACGCGATCACCAACGGCGAGATCGCCGCGTTGGCCGTCAAGCCGACGTTGCCCGAGTGGGACGTCGACGGCGACGGCAACTGGAACCTCGCGGGCAGCTGGGCGACCAACCCCACGGTTCCCGGCGTGACCAGCCCCGGCGACTTCGCCGTGCTCGGCACCGCGATCAGCGCGGACGCGACGGTCACCGTCGACACCGCCGTCGACCTCGGCGAGCTCTACTTCACGACCTCGGTGGCCAGCTACACCGTGGCGGACGGCGCGGGCAGCCTGACGCTTAGCGGCAACGCGCTGGTCAACGTGCAGGGCGGCACGCACGAGATCGCCGCCGACCTCAACGGCACCGCGGGCCTGACCAAGAACGGCGCCGGTACGTTGACGCTGTCGGGCAACAACGCGTCCCTGTCGGGCGTCATGGACGTGCAATCGGGCGTCCTGGAACTGGCCGACGTGAACGCGCAGATCAACGGCAACGCCAACGTCGACGGCACGCTGCGCTTCGAGGACGGCTTCGACGGCAACTTCACGGGCAACATCACCGGCTCGGGCACGGTGCAGGTGTCGCTGCTGGAGACCGACGTGGCGCTCGACATCGAGACCGTCACGTTCACCGGTAACAACGCCGCGTTCACCGGTGAGTTCAACGTCAACGGCGGCGGCGTGTTTGTCGTTGATAACGTCAGCGACCTCGGCGACACGACCGGCGGCACCGCCATCAACGGTTCGACGGGCGTGTTGGACCTGACCGCCAGCGGCCTGTCGACCGCCGAGGGCATCACGATCGGCAGCCGCGCCGGCGAAAACTTCGCCGGCGCCGAACTGCTGGCGCACCTGCGCAACAGCGGCTCGAACAACACGCTGACCGGCGCGATCGCCACCTCCGGCGGCGCGTTCCACAACGTCGAGGCCGCGGCCGGGTCGTCGCTGACCATCAGCAACAACGCGTCGACGCCCGCGACCCTCACCAACGAAGCCGGCACGCTGCGCATCTTCGGTGACGGCGCCGTCAAGATCGGCAACGAGTCCGACCCCGGCGCCGGAAAGCTGCTCGGCGCAGGCGACGTGCTCAAGCAGGGCAGCGGCACGCTGACCATCGCCACCGCCACGGCGGTCATCGAGGACTACCACACCGGCGCGACTACCGTCGAGGCCGGCACGCTGGAGATCCTTTCCGACGGCTCGCTCGACGAGGGCGAGCTGCAGAGCTCGACGATCACCATCAACAGCGGCGCGACGTTCGACGTCGACGACTTCACCAACTATTTCATCCAGCCCAACCAGGAGTTGGCCGGCGCCGGCACGGTCGTGGCCAACAACCTGAAGATCCTCGAAGGCTCGACCGTGACCCCCGGTGACAGCGTCGGCACCTTGAACGTGACGGGCGATTACGAGCTGTTCTTTGCGGGCACGATCACCAACAACGGCGCCCACAACTTCGAGCTGGGTGACGACGGTTCCGTTGTCGGCGGCGTCGAGAACGACCTGGTCGACGTAACCGGCGGGTTTGACATCTCGATGAACGACAACCCCGCCGGGAAGTTCACGTTCAACGTCCAGCCCGTCGACGGTTCGCTGGACACGGCCAACGACTACACGCTGATCCGGTACGGCGGGTCGAAGACCGGCGACGGCACCAACGTGAACTTCAACGCGCAGGTGATCGACAACCTCGGCAACGTGCTGAACACGCGCTACACGCTGGCGGTGAACACCACGTCGACGTCGGGCGAGGTCGTGCTGGAGGTGAGCGGTGCGCCGATGGGCCTGACGTGGTCCGGCGGCTCGACGGGCGCGTGGGACGTGGCGGCCGGCACCGACTTCAACAGCGACAGCGAGCAGTTCTTTGATTTGGACAACGTGACGTTCGGCGACGCGGGCCCCAAGACGGTGTCCATCACCAACGCGGTGGCGCCCGGCTCGGTCACGGTCAACAACTCGGCCGGCAACGACTACACGTTTATCGGCGCGGCGATCAACGGGTACGGCGGGATCACCAAGAGCGGCGCCGGCACGCTGACGATCAACAATTCCAACAACACCTTCAGCGGCGGCATCACGGTCAACGCGGGCAAGGTCGTCTCGGTGGCGGGCAACGGCGCGGTCGACAGCGGTGATGTGACCGTCGCGAGCGGCGCGACCTACCAGCTCGGTGACGGGGCCACCGGCGGCAACGCGTGGGCGGACAGCGCCGACGTGAACCTGGTGCTCAACGGCGGTTTGCTCATCGCCGACGAGGGTACGGGCAGCGAGAACCTCGCGGGCATCGTCAGTGGCACCGGTTCGGTGCAGGTCGACTCGGCGCGTTTGATCCTGTCGAACACCGCCAACAGCTACTCGGGCGGCACGGTCGTCAACGGCGGCGTGCTTGAGCCGGGCGACGGCGGCACCTTCGGCACGGGCGG
Source organism: Phycisphaeraceae bacterium (assembly GCA_028282805.1). Taxonomy (GTDB): domain Bacteria; phylum Planctomycetota; class Phycisphaerae; order Phycisphaerales; family Zrk34; genus JANQHD01. The sequence goes on from JANQHD010000018.1 coordinate 104,891, forward strand.
CGTGACGCTCAACGCCGGCGGCACGATGCAGGCCAACGGCGAGACGCACACGATCGCCAACGACTTCGTGCTCAACGGCGGTACCTACCAGGTTGGCGGCGGCACCGACTCGGCGCTGACCCAGTCGGGCAACCTGACCGTCGGTTCGGCCGACGCGACCATTATTCTCGACCCGGGCACCGACACCGAGACCACCAACGGCCTGACCATCACGGGCAACATCTCCGGCTCGAGCGGCAACGCGCTGACGCTCAATGTCGGCAGCGGCTCGACGCTCGCGATCTCCGGCTCGGTCGGCCACGACGGCAACACGACCGTCACCGGCGACGGCACGGTCGCGTTGCAGGGCGCGTCGACGATTAGCAGTTCGCCGACCATCACGGTCGACGCCGGCAGCACGCTGGACGTGAGCGCGACGACCTCGGGTGGCGCGACGCTCAGCGGGAGCCAGAACTTGGCGCTCGGCGGCACGGTCGCGGGCGACGTGACGCTGCAATCGGGCACGAAGGTGACCGGCGAGGGGGTGGTGACCGGCAACCTGACGGCCGAGGGCGGCTCGACGGTGCAGGTTGGTGACGATTCGATCGTGTTCATCGGCACGCTGATCACCAGCGACTTCGACGGCAACACCGGCGCGCATGTTTTCGCCGGCAACACCGACAACGCGACCGGCAGCTCGACGCTGACGGTGAACTGGACGACCGACAGCGGCATCAGCAACACCAGCACGCTGGCCGCGATCGCGCCCGCCAGCGGCTTCGCCCAGACCCAGGGCGGCTCGGGCACCTACGCCAACGGCGACGTGGTTTATATCGGTCACAACATGAACATCGACCCGAGGAGCGACAAGCGCGGTTACAGCTTCACCTTCGACGCGGATGCAAACTCCGTGTTGGACAACCTGCAGGTGCTGGTCGGTCACACCAACAACACCGGCAACCAGAACCAGGGCTTCAGTTCCACGGTGAACATCAGCATCGACAACGTGACCGATTCGAGCAACGTGTTTGCGACGACGCAGGTGCAAGACCAGGCCTCGGGCCCGGCGTACCAGATGCTCGACTTCGACCTGTCGGGCTTGTCGCTGGTCTCCGGCAAGCAGTACATGGTCTCGGTTTCGCTTTCCGACCTGGTCGGCGGCGGCGCGTATGCGACGTACGACGGGCTGACGCTGACCGGCGGGGTGGCGCTGCCGCCCGTGCCGACGGTGTTCGACCTGCAAGTCGACGGCGACTACACGCAGCAGGCGGGCGCGAACCTCGAGTTGGACCTGTTCAGCACCGATGGCTTCGACAAGCTGACGGTCGGCGGCACGGCCAGCCTCGACGGCGGCCTGAAGCTCGACTTTGAGCAGGCCGAGCCGTCGCTGGGCGACGAGTTCGTCGTGCTCAGCTCGGCGAGCATCAGCGGCAACTTCGACAACGCCCAAGTGAGCGGCGCCGACCTCACGGCCGACGCGCAGACGGCGATCGCGGTGCTATACGAAGACACCGGCGTCGACACCGTCGCCGACCAGGTGCGTTTGTTTGCGACGTACCGCGGCGACGCCAACGGCGACGGCACGGTCTCGCTGGTCGACCTCAACGCGCTGGGCTCGAACTTCGGCACGGGTTCGACGTGGCAGGAAGGCGACTTCAACTACGACGGCGTGGTGTCGCTGGGCGACCTGAACTTCATCGGTACCAACTTCGGCAAGACCATCCCGACGGCCCCC
>JANQHD010000029.1 GCA_028282805.1 Phycisphaeraceae bacterium
GTCCCTGGCCATGAAAAGCACTCCTTTCCATGACCAACATGACATAAAGCACGCAAGAGCGCAAACTTATGGAACTTGGGGTTTTGAAACGGCTTCTAGTCTATTTTCGACGAAAATAAACTTATGGTTGTGCCTTGCGTGGCGCGAAAAAAACCCACGCTTGTCGGGCGTGGGCTGGGGGTGGTTTCGGTTCGTTGTTGGCTTACACGCGGCCGATGTAGCTGCCGTCTTCGGTCGAGATACGCAGCAGCTCGCCGTTCTCGATGAACGGGGGGACGCGGGTCTTCAGGCCGGTCTCCATGGTCGCTTCTTTGAGCTGGTTGGTCTGGGTTGCGCCCTTGGGCTGGGGCGTGGTTTCGGTGACCTCGAGGTCCACCGCGGCCGGCAGTTCGACGGAGATCGGGTTGCCCTCGTAGTTGAGCACGGTGATCGTCGTGTTGGGCTTGAGGTAAACCATCTGGTCGCCGATCAGGTCGTCGCTGATGGTGGTCTGGTCGAAGGTCTCGTTGTCCATGAACACGTGGCCGGTGCCGTCGGTGTACAGGTACTCCATCTCCCGGCGGTCGAGGTTGACCTGGTCGACGTCTTCCGAGGCGCGGAGGCGTTTTTCGGAAACGGCGCCGGTCGCGACGGACTTGAGTTTGACCTGCACGTACGCCGGGCCCTTGCCGGGCTTGACGTGTTCGGTCTTGCGGATGATAAACAGCTGGCTGTTCATGTTGACGGCCATGCCGGGTTTCAGGTCGTTGCTCTTCACAGCTTTGCTCCGTTTGCTAGGGGCGGGAATCCTATCAGCAGGGGCACGGAACGATCAAGGCGGGCGGTTTTTTCGTGCTTTTCGCGACCCCCGGGGGGTAGAATCAGGGTGGAGGTGCGTCATGTCGATTCGTTCCGTTGAAGCGGTCCTCCACACGCTCGGGCAGGGTGCGCCCGATCAACCCGGGCGGGCCGATGGGCATGGTTTTATCACGCTCACCCGCCAGGCCGGCGCCGGGGCGGCAGAGTTGGCCGAGCGGCTGGTCGAGTCGTTCAACGCCCACGGCCAAACGCCCGAGTGGCAGGTCTACGACCGCGAGCTGATCGAGAAGGTCGCCAAGGACCACAACCTGCCCCGGTGGGTCGTCGAACAAGTCGGCGAGCGCTCGCACTCGTGGTTCGAGGACCTGGCTTCGGGCTTCAACTTCGAACGCCCACGCCCGCCCGACGAGGCGATCTACATGAAGGTGGCCGCGACGATCCGGGCGCTGGCCAACCAGGGCCAGGCGGTTTTTGTCGGGCGCGGCGCCGCGTTCTGCACGCAAGACCTGCCCGGCGGGCTGCACGTCCGCCTGGTCGCGCCGATCGCCGACCGCGTCAAGCGCGTCATGCGCCGGCGCGACCTGACCATGGCGCAGGCCGAGCGCTGGGTGCGCGACGCCGACCGCCACCGCGAGATGTTCCTGCGCCGGTTTTGGCCCTACGAATCGCGGCAGGCCGAGCACTACAGCATCGTGCTCAACACCGCGCGGGTCAGCCCCGAGTTGCAGGTGAGCATCATCGCGATGCTCGTCGCGCAGCAACCGGCCGCGCACGTGTAGTGGCGGTGTATACCTTGTGCATGTTGGTTAAGCGCGACGCCGCAACAGCACCGCTGCGCCCACGCCGAGCAGCGCGGCGCTTGCGGGTTCGGGCACGGCCGGGGCGCCGGGGGCGAGCGATTGGCCGAAGTTCATGCCCAGCGCGTTGAGGTCGACCAGCGTGACGTTGCCGTCGAAGTTGAAATCGCCCTGCAACCAGGTGCCGGGGCTGCCGAAGCCGATGCCCAGCGTGTTGAGGTCGACCAGCGTGACCGAGCCGTCGGCGTTGGCGTCGCCTGCGAGCAGCGCCACGCCGGCGAGCGTCTGGTCGATGGTGGCTTGTTCCAGCGTGCCCGGCGAGGTCTCGGCGATGAAGCTGCCGTCGACTTCGACCGTGTTGCCCACCGGCACGACCACCTGCACGAACGTCAGCGATGGCGCGGGCGCGGTGTACGCCAGCCCGCTGACCGAGAGACCGCCCTCGCCCGCCGTGCCGCTCAGCGTCAGGCCGGTCGGGTTTGCGCTGTCGTTGGTTTCGTTGCGCACGGGGAAGCCGGGCCCGGTGACCAGCGCCTCGGTGCTGGCGATGAGCAGGCGCGTGTCCCACGGCTCCCACGCCGCGTCGAACGCGCCGCCCTGGTCGTCGGTAAAGATCGTCGCCGGCCCGACGCCCGCTTCCCACACCTGGTGCGGGTCGCCGGTCACGTCGAAGATGAACGAGTTGACATCGCCGGCCGCGTTCGACTCGGCGGTCAGCGTGTAACCGCGCAGGTTCGGGGCGACCATGCCCAACTGGTTGACGGTCACGCCCGGCGTCGCGCCAGCGGCGGCGGCAAACAACAGGCAGGCGGCGGTCGCAATCCATGTACGCATCGCGGTGGGTCTCATCTGGTTCTGCCCCTGCCCGCCCCCGCGTGCAGAGCGTGTTGCATGGTCGAATGACGGGGCACGCATCGACCTTGTAATAAGAGCCCACACCGCGGGCCAAGTCAAATCTAATCGCCTGTTTTACAGGGGTTTAAGCGCTGTGCCGCCCGGGCCAAATAAAAAAGCCACCGAAGGGATTCGAACCCTTGACCTGTGCTTTACGAAAGCACCGCTCTGACCAACTGAGCTACGGTGGCGTGGTCGATTAAGGTTATGCTCGGCAACGCCTTACGTGAGACGATCGCCGGCGCCGCCCAGCCGTTGGCCCGCGGCGGTGCAGAAGTATCGGTCATGCACACCCGCCAGTCAAGATGAATCGGCCGCGACCCCGCCGCGTATCGCCCGCGGGGTTGGTTTGTGCCAACTGGTGATACACTGACCAGCGATGCACACCTCGAAAAGCACAGCCTTGGCGATGTTCACCGCGGCCATGATCGCCGGCGGGGTGCTGGGGTATTGGCTGATCGCCGGGCCCGCTTTCGAACTGCCGCTGCGCGAGCCGGGCGCCGATGGCACTTCCGCCGAGCCGCGCGGTAGGGCGGCGGTCGTGCTCGACGGCACGCTCGTCACCGGCGACGGCAAGCCCAGCGCGATCACCGAGAGCTGGCCGGGCTTTCAAGGCGGGGCGCAGCGCGGCGTGTACACGGGGCGGTCGAAGCTGCTGCGCAGCTGGAACGGATCGCAGCCGCGCGAGCTGTGGTCGGTCAAGCTCGGCGAGGGCCACGCCGGGCCGGCCGTGCGGAACGGGCGCGTGTACGTGCTCGACTACGACCGTGAGAACTCGGCCGACGTCGTGCGTTGCCTGTCGCTCGACGACGGCCGCGACATCTGGCGGTACAGCTACCCGGTCAAGGTCAAACGCAACCACGGCATGTCGCGCACCGTGCCCGCGGTCACCGACGCACACGTCGTCACCCTCGGGCCCAAGTGCCAGGTGTTCTGCCTCGATGCGATGGCCGGCGAGAAACGGTGGGCCATCGACCTGGTCGGCAAATACGGCACGACGGTGCCGCCGTGGTACGCCGGCCAATGCCCGCTGATCGATGGCGATCGGGTGATCCTCGCGCCGGCGGGCGACGACGTGCTGCTGATGGCGCTCGACATCGCCAGCGGCGAAGTGATCTGGCAATCGCCCAACACGCTTGGCTGGTCGATGACGCACTCGTCGGTCGTGCCCATGACCCTCGACGGCAAAGCAACGTACGTGTACGTCGGCAGCGGCGGGGTGGCGGGCTTTGCCGCGGAAGACGGCGCGCTGCTTTGGCACACGCCCGACTGGAAAATCAACATCGCCGCGATCCCTTCGCCGGTGGTGATCGACGATCGCCGCATCTTTTTGTCGGGCGGGTACGACGCCGGTTGCATGATGATCGAATTGCGCCGCGACGAACGCGCCCAACCCGGCGCGCCGCCGTACGAAGTGAAACAGGTGTTCCGCCTCGACGCCAAGACATTCGGCTCAACGCAGCAGACGCCCATCCTCTACCGCGATCACCTGTTCGGCGTGCGGCCAAATGGCGAGGTGGTTTGCCTCGACCTGGCGGGCAACGTGGCCTGGTCGAGCAGCACGAAACACAAGTTCGGCCTCGGGCCGTACCTCGTGGCCGATGGGCTGCTGTTCGTGTTGGACGACGCCGGCCGGTTGGTGCTCGCCGAGGCCTCGCCGACCGGCTGGCGGTTGCTCGCCGAGGCGGAGGTGCTGGCTGGGCCCGATGCCTGGGGCCCGATGGCGCTGGTCGGCGGCCGACTGCTGCTACGCGATCTAACCGTGCTCAAGTGCCTGGAGGTCGGCTTTTCCGCCGAATAGACCGCATACGTACTTTTTTCGTCAAAATCAGGACTAGTTTGTCCATTTTTTGGTATATTATGCGTTTGCTCAGGCGTCCTTTTCAGCGGAGCAGCGAAAGGGTGCACCATGAACAGCCCGCGTGACACCCGTACGACCCGCAACCACCCATCGGGGCCGCCCATGACCCGGCGCGACTTCGTGCAGTTGTCGATCGTGGGCGGCGCGATGGTGAGCCTCGGCTTGGCCGGCTGCGATGACGAGCCCAACCCCAACGACCCGTCCGGCCTCGGCGAGCGGTTCACGTATGACCTGACCGAGTTGTCTCAGGTCGACCCGGCGTTGATCGGTTACCAGCAAGTGGCGCTGATCACCGACGCGTTGTTCGACGCCAACGACATGCAGCTCGGCCCCGACGGCAAGCTGTACGTCGCGCACGACGGTGCGATCGTGGCGGTAACCGATGGCGGAAACATTCAAACGCACTTCGAGCTCGACACCAACCCGCAGTGCTTCGCGTTCGACGAGCAGGGCCGGTGCTTCGTCGGGTTGATCGAGCGCGTGGCGTGTTACGACGCGAGCGGCACGCGCGTGGCGCTGAGCGAACCGTTCGCGGGCCGCCCGCACCTCACATCGATCGCCGTGGCCGGCGGGCACGTGTTCGTCGCCGACGCCGGCAACCGCATCGTGCACCACCTCGACGACAAGCTGAAAATGATCGGCCAGATCGGCCGCGCCGACGACGGTTCGCGCAAGACGCGCTTCGTCGTGCCCAGCCCGTACTTCGACGTCGCGGTTGGGCCGAACGACACCGTGTGGGTGGCCAACACCGGCCGCCACCGCCTCGAGCAGTTTCACTACGACGGCACGTTCCTCAAGGCGTGGGGCAAGTTCTCGATGGGCATCGACGGGTTCTGCGGCTGCTGCAACCCGAGCCATTTCCAACTGCTCGACGACGGGCGTTTCGTGGTCGCCGAGAAGGGCCTGCCGCGCGTCAAGGTGTGCGACGCCGAGGGCGAACTGCTGACCGTCATTGCCGGGCCCGACGCGTTTTTACCTGATAAACAAGCCATGCCCGGCGGCCTGTCGTGCACGCGGGCCGACAGCCCAATCCCCGTGATGCGGCCCGACGGCAAGGTGTATGTGTTGTTCCCGCTGACCGGAGCGCTGAGCCTGTTTGAACCCAAGGTGACCCCGTGACGAGCCGTGAACAGGCCAACGACCAACCCATCACCCGCCGCGCCGCGGTGCGCGCGATGGTGAGCCTGACGTTGCTTGGCGGCGCGATCACGGGCACGTCGTTGTTGGTCATGCGTGAGCCGGGCGAAACCGACGCGAGCTGTTTGAACAACCAACGCTGCGCGCGTTGCGGTGCGGCGTCGGGCTGTGCGTTGCCTGCCGCCCGCCGCTACCGCGAGCACGCCAAACACACCGGCGAGGGAGCGCGTGATCATGCCGGATGAAACGCACAACCCGACCCGGCGCGACTTTTTGCGCGCGACCGTGCGCAGCGGGGCGCTATTGACGATCGGCGGTATGAGCGTCGCCATGTTCGAACGCGCCCGGGGCCGCGACTGGGTCTGGCAGATCGACCCGTACAAGTGCACGATGTGTGGGCAGTGCGCCACCGAGTGCGTGCTCGACCCGTCGGCCGTCAAGTGCGTGCACACGTTCCCCATGTGCGGCTACTGCGACCTGTGCACCGGTTACTTCGAGCCGCAGCCCAACTCGCTGAACACCGGCGCGGAGAACCAGCTCTGCCCGGTGGGCGCGATCAAGCGAAAGTTCATCGAAGAGCCTTACTTCGAGTACACGATCGATGAATCGCTGTGCATCGGTTGCGCCAAGTGCGTGGCGGGTTGCACGGCGTTCGGCAACGGGTCGCTGCACTTGCAGATCCGCCGCGATAAGTGCGTCGACTGCAACGACTGCTCGATCGCCCGCAAATGCCCGGCCCGGGCGATCAGCCGTGTGCCCGCCGACACGCCGTACCTGATCAAGGATGGGCACCCGCATTGAGCCGTAAGACCCCGGTCATTTCGTTTTTCGCCGGTGGGTTGGTGCTGGCCGCCGGCCGCGCCGCGTGGGCGATCGAACGCTTCCCGCCGCCCGATTTCGAGACCGGCCACCAACTGCCGCCCACCGAGCGCACGGCGGGCAACCCCGGCTGGTACGACGCGCTCGACATCACGGTGTTGTTCGCCGCGCTGAGCGTCGGCGCGTGGCTGGTGCTCAAGGCTCGCTCACGCAAGGGCGTGGTCGGCCTGGCGATCGCCTGCCTGGTGTACTTCGGCTTCTGGCGCAACGGCTGCGTGTGCGCGATCGGCTCGATTCAGAACGTCACGCTCGCGCTGTTCGACTCGGGCTACGCGCTGCCGGTGGTGGTGGGCGCGTTCTTTTTGCTGCCGATCGCGTTCACGCTGTTGTTCGGGCGTGTTTTTTGCGCGGGCGTGTGCCCCCTTGGCGCGATACAAGACCTCGTGTCGTTCCGTGCGCTGCGCGTGCCCGAGTGGCTCGAGCAACCGCTGCGCGTGCTGCCGTACGTGTACCTCGCGCTCGCGGTCGTGCTCGCGGCGACGGGCAGCGCGTTCGTGATCTGCGAGTACGACCCGTTCGTGGGCATCTTCCGCCTGTCCGGCGGCGTCGCGATGATCGTGTTCGGCGTCGTGCTGCTGGCGGCGGGCATGTTCGTTGTGCGTCCGTACTGCCGGTATCTCTGCCCTTACGGCGTCGTGCTCGGCTGGCTGTCGCGCGCCTCGCTGCTGCACGCTCGCATCGATCCGACCAAGTGCATCAAGTGCCGGCTGTGCGAAGACTCGTGCCCGGTCAACGCGATCAACCTGCCCGACGAACGGGTCGATGTGCAGGCCAACCGCCGCCGGCTGGTGCTGGGCTTGGCGGTGTTGCCCGTGTTCGTGTTGGCCGGGGCGCTGCTGGGTTACGGGTTGGCTTCGCCGCTGTCGCGCATGAACACGACCGTGCAACTCGCCGAGCGCATGCACGCCGAGCAGGCCGGTGCGGTCGAGGGCGTGATCAAGGAGACCGAGGCCTTCCGCGCCACCGGCGCGTCGGTGACGCGGTTGTACGCCGATGCGCTGGCCGTGCGCCGGCGGTTTGCGTGGCTGACGCCGACCGCGTTCGCCCTGCTCGGCTTGATGGTTGGGCTCAAGCGCGTGCGGTTGAGCGTGCCGGCCTGGCGCGACGAATACGAGATCGAGGCCTCGCGCTGTGTGGCGTGTGCGCGTTGTTTCGAGTACTGCCCGCACGATGCGCGCAACGTGGCGTTGTTGCAACAACTCACCGCCGAGCAGCGCGACGACCCGGAAGTGGTGGCCCTAACGGTCGGGGGTATTGACCGATGAACACCGACGCATCGCACAACTCACCAACACCACGGCTCGACCGCCGGTGGTTGGGTGTGGCGTGCGTGGTAGGGTTGTTCATGCTGGCCGTGGGCGTGGTCATGATCCGGCAGCACGCGTTGTTGCACGCGACGGGCCCGGTGGATTCGCTCGAGCTCAAGGCGTTGCGTGAGCGGCTGGTCGACGAGCCGCTCGACGAGCCGCTCAAAGAGCAGATCCGCCTGACCGACCGGCGGCTCCGCGAGACCTTTTTGCAACGCCAACGCACGCTTTCGACGGGTGCATACCTGTTATTGTTTGGCGGGATCGTGGGTGTGTTGGCTTTGAAACGTCACGCACACCTGCACAAGCGGGCCGTCACGCCGGGCACGGTCGCGCTCAACGCGATCGACCAGCCGTTGCAGCGTGACCGCGCTCGTTGGGCGGTGGTGGTGATGTCGGGCGCCGTTTTGATCACCGGCGTGGTGGTGATCGCTTCGATGTCGAGCCCGCTGAGCTCGGCGCAGCTGTCGGCGCTGAGCGTCGCACACCAACGGCCGATTGCAACAACACGCACGCAAGCGACGCCGGATGCGCGGCAGTGGCTGGTCAACTGGCCGAACTTCCGTGGGCCGGGCGGGTTGGGTGTCGTGCCGCTCGAAGCACAGGGCAACCCGGCTTACCCCACGGCGTGGGACGGTGGATCACAAACCAATGTGCGCTGGCGGGCGGAGGTGCCCCTCGGTGGTTTTAACTCGCCGGTGGTGTGGGGCGGTCGTGTGTTTTTGTCGGGCGCGACCGAGCACGAGCGTGAGGTGTACTGTTACAACGCCGCCGACGGCGTGTTGCTGTGGCGGCGCAAGGTCGACCCGCTGCGCCGGCCGGGCCTTGAAGAACCGGACGTGATGGAAGAAACCAGCTACGCCGCGTCGACCGTGGCCGTCGACGGCCGGCGTGTGTACGCGATCTTCCCCAACGGCGACCTGGCGGCGTTCGACTTCGAGGGCCACGAGCTGTGGGCGAAGAACCTCGGCACGCCCGACAACCACTACGGCCACGCCGCGTCGCTCATCGCGTTCGGCGACACCCTGATCGTGCCGTTCGACCAGGGGTATGACGACGATGACCTGTCGTACCTCGCCGCGTTCGACGGCGCGAAGGGCGAACAGGTTTGGAAGACGCCCCGCGCCACATCGATGTCGTGGGCGAGCCCGATCATCGTCGACACCCCGGCCGGCAAGCAGTTGGTGGTCATGGCCGACCCGCTGCTCGCCGCGTACGCCCCGGACACGGGCGAGCAGCTGTGGCGCTGCCGCGGGATCGAGGGCGAACTCGGGCCGTCGCCGACGTTCAGCGGCGGTTACGTGTTCGCCGTGTTGCCCGACGCCGAGCTGCTCGCCGTGCGCGCCGACGGAAGCGACGACGTGACCGACACGCACACCGCGTGGGCCAGCGATGCCGGTGCGCCCGATATCGTCAGCCCGTTGGCTGACGACGAGCGTGTCTACCAGTTGACCACCGACGGCCTGTTGACCGCCGTGCGCATCGCCGACGGCGAGCTGGTGTGGGAACACGAGTTCGACGACCACGACTTCATGGCGTCGCCCACGCTCGTCGGCGAGGCGATCTACCTGTTTACTACGAAGGGCCGCGCGTTCATCATCATCGCCGGCGACGAGTTTGTGCTCACCGCCGAGTGCGACCTCGGCGAACCCGTGCACGCCAGCCCGGCGTTCGTGGGTGGGCGCATTTACGTGCGCGGCGACAGGCACCTGTTCTGCATCGAGCAACCCGAACCATGAGCACGATCGACTTGCACAAGGTGGACCGGATCATCGCACGCGTCGGCGCGACGCCCGACGCGGTGATCCCCATATTGCAAGCGATACAAGACGAGTTCCACTACCTGCCGCCCGAAGCGCTCGCGCACGTTTGCACGGTGACCGAGGTGCACCCGTCGGCCGTGCTGGGTGTGTCGACGTTTTACGACCAGTTCCGCCACCAACCGTGCGGCAAGCACCTGATCCGTGTGTGCCACGGCACGGCCTGCCACGTCAAGGGCGCCGAGCTCACGCAAGAAGCGATCGAACGTGCGCTCAACGTGCCCGACGGCGACGACACCGACCCGACCGGTGCATACACGATCGAGCCCGTCGCGTGCCTCGGCTGCTGCACGCTTGCGCCGGTCGTGCAGATCGATGAGTCGATCTACAGCGGCCAGACCAGCGGCGCCGTCGAAAGCATGTTGCGTGACTTCGAGCGACGACAGCAATCCGCCGGCGCCGCCGCGCCCGCGACACCGGCCGGTGGGGCGCAGGGCACGATTAAAATATGCCTCGACTCGTGTTGCGTGGCCAACGGCTGCGACAAGACGCACGCGGCGCTGGCCGCGGCGACGTCGCGCTACCGGCTGCCGGTGATCGTCGAGCGCGTGGGGTGCGTGAGCATGTGCCACCGCACCCCGATGGTGAAGGTCGTCACGCCGGGCGGCGAGACGGTGGTGTACGACTCGGTCACGGCGGAGCTGGCGCGGTCGCTGGTCGACCGCCACTTCACGCCGACGGGGTTGTGGCAAAGGTTGCGCCGGGGGGCGTCGAACCTGCTCGACGTGTTTGCGGGTGAAGCCAAGCCCCCGATCGAACGGCGCGAGGTCGACGCGCGCGACCCGGGCGTGTGCGGCTTCATGGGGCGCCAAAGGCACGTCGTCACCGAACACCTCGGCCGGATCGACCCGCTTGACTACGAGGCGTATATTCAACACGACGGCATGCGCGCGCTGAACCGTTGCCTCGATGGCGAGCTGACCGGCGACGAGGTGATACACACGGTGGTCGCCAGCGGGCTGCGCGGGCGCGGCGGCGGAGGTTTTCCCGTTGGCCGCAAGTGGCAGATCGTGCGCGATGCGCCGTCGAGCACCAAGTACGTCGTGTGCAACGGCGACGAGGGCGACCCCGGCGCGTTCATGGACCGCGTGCTGCTCGAGTCGTTCCCGTACCGCGTGATCGAGGGCGTGTGCATCGCGGCGTTTGCGGTCGGCGCCGCCGAGGCGGTGTTTTATATCCGTGCGGAGTACCCCAAGGCCGTGACGAGCATTCGCCACGCCATCGATCAGGTCGCGCGATGCGGTTTGCTGGATCGCATGCCCACGCCCAACGGTGAGCCGTTCACCTTGACCGTGCGACAGGGCGCCGGCGCCTTTGTGTGCGGCGAAGAGACAGCGCTGATCGCGTCGCTCGAGGGCAAACGCGGCATGCCCAGGCGTCGCCCGCCGTACCCCTCCGAGCGAGGGCTCGACGGGCAACCGACGCTCGTGAACAACGTCGAAACGCTCGCCAACCTGCCGTGGCTGCTGCGCAACGGGTGTCAGGCGTTCAAGGCGATCGGCACGCCGTGCAGCCCGGGCACGAAGGTGTTCTCGCTGGCCGGCAAGGTCAAACGCGGCGGGCTGATCGAGGTGCCCACCGGCATCACGGTCCGGCAGGTCGTCGACGAGGTCGGCGGCGGCGTGGGCGAGGGGCGCACGTTCAAGGCCGTGCAGATCGGCGGGCCGAGCGGCGGGTGCCTGCCCGCTTCGTTAGCCGACACGCCCATCGACTTCGACGCGCTGCAACACGCCGGGGCGATCATGGGCTCGGGCGGCCTGGTCGTGCTCGACGACACCGACTGCATGGTCGACTTGGCACGCTACTTCCTTTCGTTCACGCAGGACCAGTCGTGCGGCAAGTGCACGTTCTGCCGCGTCGGTACCCGGCGGATGCTCGACATACTCGATCGCATCTGCGCCGGCGAAGGGCGGCGCGGCGACCTCGAGGTGCTCGAACAGCTCTCGCAACAGGTCATGCACGGCAGCCTGTGCGGCTTGGGGGCGACCGCACCGAACCCCGTGCTCAGCACGCTGCGCTACTTCCGCGACGAGTACGAGGCGCACCTCGAGGGCCGGTGCCCCGCCGGGCGCTGCAAGGCGTTGATCGATTACCGCATCAACGACAACTGCATCGGCTGCACGATCTGTGCCCAGAACTGCCCGGCCGACGCGATCGCCTTGACGCCGTACCAGCCGCACGTGATCGACGAAGCGAAATGCACGCGCTGCGACGTGTGTCGCGGCGTCTGCCCGCACGACGCGGTCGACGTGGTGAGTTTTAAGTGAGTCAAACGATGCTGCGCATCACGATCGACAACCAGCCGTTGGAGGTGCCCGAGGGCACGACCGTGCTGCAGGCGGCGCAGCGGTTGGGCCTCGAAATACCTTCGCTCTGCCACCGCGAGGGGTGCGAGGCGGAGAACGCGTGCCAGGTCTGCGTGGTGCGGGTCGACGGCAACCCGCGCTTCGTGCCGTCGTGCTCGACGGTGGTGCGCGACGGCATGGCGGTCGAGAGCGAGAGCGAAACCGTGCGCGCCGCGCGGCGCACGGCGATCGAGCTGCTGCTCAGCGACCACGCCGGCGACTGCGCCGCGCCGTGCAAGAGCGTGTGCCCGGCGCACATGGACATCCCGAAGATGTCGGACCAGATCCGCCGGCGCGACTTCCGCGGGGCGCTGGAGACGGTCAAGGCCGACATCCCGCTGCCGGCGGTGTTGGGCCGGGTGTGCCCCGCGCCGTGCGAGGCGGGCTGCCGGCGTAAACCGCACGATGCGCCGGTATCGATCTGCCTGCTCAAGCGGTTCGTGGCGGACGTCGACCTCGAGCGTGAACCCGATCAGCAGTTTACGCCGCCGACCGGTGAGTCGACGGGCAAACGCGTGGCCGTGATCGGTTCGGGGCCCACGGGTTTGTCGGCGGCGTACTACCTGCGTCAGCGCGGCCACGGCTGCGTGGTCTACGACGACCACGCCGAGCCCGGCGGGGCGCTGCGCTACGCGGTGCCGGAAGACGTGCTCGAGCGCGACATACTCGACGGCGAGGTCGACGTGATCCGCCGGATGGGCGTGGTGTTTGAAATGAACAAGGCGCTCGGCCGCGACATCACGCTCGACGGTTTGTGCGCCGAGTTCGACGCGGTGGTGCTGGCGTTCGGCAAGGTCGATGCGCTGGACGCGTTGGGCTTGACGGTGCAGACCGGCGCCAAGGGCGTGTTGGTGCACCGCACGACGTGGCAGACCGATCGGCCCAGCGTGTTCGCCGCGGGCGGCGCGGTGCGCATGGCCAAGCTCGCCGTGCGCAGCGTCAACGAGGGCAAGGTGGTCGCCGCGAGCGTCGACCAATACCTCGGCGGGCGCGAGGTGGTGGGTGTGCCCGGCGAGTTCAGCGTGAACATGGGCCGGCTCGACGAAGACGAACTGGCCGAGCTGATGTACGGCAAGAGCCTGTCGCAGCGCACCACGCCGGCGGGGGGGCTGGGGCGCGGGTTCAACCTCGACGAGGCGGTCGACGAGTCGGCGCGCTGCATGCAATGCAGTTGCACGTGCGGGGGCGACTGCCGGATGCGGCGCTACGCCGGGCAGTACGAGTGCGAGCCCGACCGGTTCCGCGGCACGCGGCGGAAGTTCAAACGCGTCTACCGACCGGGCCAGGTTGTGTACGAGCCCGGCAAGTGCATCGCGTGCGGGTTGTGCGTGCAGATCACGCGGCGCGCGGGCGAGCCGCTGGGCGTGAGCTTCGTGGGCCGTGGGTTCGACGTGGAGGTGGGCGTGCCGTTCGGCCGGACGATCGACTCGGGCCTGGGCAAGGCGGCCGCCGAGTGCGTGGCGGCGTGCCCGACCGGCGCGCTGTACTTCGACCAGCCCGACGACCCGAAGCGCTTGGTGCCGCTGCGGGTTTCGGCGAACACCAAACGCACGAGCGCATGAAAAAGGCTTAGGTCAAGCGTCTTGCTCACCTAAGCCTTTGGGTGATCGGTTTCGAGCGAACGCTTAGAAGACGGGTGGTTTGTTGCCGCCGCCGCCGTTGTTTCCGCTACCGTTGCCGGAGCTGTCTTCAAAGCGGAGATTGACGTCCTTGGCCCACCAGCCGCGTTTCGGGCCGCCGTTGTTGAGCGTCTGGTAGCTCGACATGTCTCTGACCTTGTAGAAGCTGACCGAGCCGTCGATCATGGCGGTGTTGCCGCCCACGGCGTCGGTTTCGTCGATCGGGTCGCCCCCAGCGCTGGAGGAAGACGGCGTCTGCACCTGCCCCGAAGGCCCGTGCGCATAGCTCGTGGTCCACACGCCTTGTGAGGTTTGCCACGCGTTGCTGTTCACATCAGCCGAGATCGCGTAGGCGCCGTCATCGCTGAGGCTTCTCGCCGACCGCCATTGACCAACCTCCTGATCTCCGGCCAAATAGATTTCATGCTTCCGGCCGACCATGAGGTAATAGCCCATGCGGATGACCTTCATCTGCTCATCTTTAGGGACATCATCCGGGTCGAAGTACGGGCCCGAGCTCATGGTAATGCCTTGAAACCCATCAAACCGCTTTTGCCGGTTGGGGCAGGTGAAGCTCTTAGGCTCCAGGCCCGATTCGACGAGCGCGTCGTAGAGCAGGCCGTTGATCCACGGGATGTGGTCGTGCGTGTTCGGGATCAATTTTGGGTTCGTCAGCGCCGGTTCGTTGCGATGGATCTTCCCGCTGGCGCGGAAGAACTTGTTGTCGCGTTCCTGGGCGAGGGTGATGCTGGTCTGCGACATGCCGCGCAGGTGAGCGGCGCAGACGGTGCGCTTGGCGAGTTCTTTCGCCTTGCTGATCGCCGGCAGCAGGATGCTCAGCAGCAGCGCGATGATCGCGATCACCACCAGCAGTTCGACCAGGGTAAAGGCTTTGCGTTTGCGTGACATAGTGCCGCTCCATGTGTGGGTCGCAGATTGCCCGGCGGCGCGGATGGCAGCGCACATCCGGCCCAGCCACCAATAAATGCCGATTCGCGTGGCGAACTGGACAGAAGAAACCGTTTTTGCGGGATGTCAGGGGTTATTTCTGCCGTTTCCGCAGCGCCAGGGCCGCGAGACCTATCAACACCAAACTGGCCGGTTCGGGCACCGCCGGGCTGAACGGCCCACCACCGCCGCCCCCCCCGGTGCCGTCGAACCCGAAGTTCGCACCGAGGATGTTCAGGTCGAAGAGGGTGACCTGCCCGTCGCCGTTGAAGTCGCCCGTGGCCCACGTGCCGGGTTTGCCGAAGTTCGCGCCGATGATGTTCAGGTCAAACAGGCTGACCATCTGGTCGTTGTTCGCGTCGCCGTACTCGGTGCCGAGCACGTCGTGCACGAGCGCGTCGACGTCGGCGTTGTCGGCCGGGCCGCCGTCGAGCGCCACGTCGTACAGGCCGCTGGCCGAGCCGAGGTTGGCGAACAGCGCGTCGATGTCGGCGGTGTCGACGTCGTCGTCCATCTCCACGTCGCCCTGGAGCACGGACACCACGCCGGTGTCGCCCGCCGCGTCGAGCACGACGGAGAACTGGTTGCCGCTGCCGGCCAGGCCCGCGGCGCCGGTCAAGCCGGTCTGCCGGTACCAGTGCAGGCCGTCGACCACGGTGGCGAGCGCTACGCCGTCGTGCACGTCGCGCAGCTGCTCGAACTTGCGTGTGTCGTAGGCGAGGGAGGCCGAGTCGGCGACGTCGAACAGGCCCTTGACCTCGTCGCCGGTCAGCGCCGAGCCCCACATGGAGATGTCGTCGAGGTCGCCGTTGAAGCGGTTCCCCGGTGCGCGGAGGTCTTCGGCGCTGGCGCCGATGTGGATGTTGCTCTGCGAGCCGGCGTACGTACGGATAGGCACGTCGGTGCCGTTTTGCAACGTGGTGGAGTACTCCACGCCGTCGATGTAGATCTTCACATCCGAGAGCATGTTGTCGTTAGCCTCGGGCAGGACCACGGCGAAGTGGTGCCAGTCGCTGTCGTACAGGTCGAGTGCGCCGACGTTGGCAAAAGCGAGCGTGCTGTTGTCGACGTGCAGATGGATGGTGCCGTTGGCGAAGCGGACGTTGAACTCGCCGTTGTTGATGTTGTCCTGGCCGTAACCGAGGATCGTGTCCCACTCGGCGCCGGTGGAGGAGGTCCAGCCGGACTTGAACCAGCCGGTGACCGAGCGCTGCCGGCCCTCGGTGACGGGGGCGAGGCCGCCGGCGGTCTTGAGGAAGTCGCCGTCGTTGTCGAGGCTGATGGCGTTGCCGAACTTGCCGGCGGTGGTGGTGGGGTTGCCGTTCTCGTTGGCGTTGTAGTAGAGGTCGCCGAGGTCGCCGGTGTTGGAGTGCGAGCCGTTGGGCCCGGCGACGTCGAAGCCGTAGTTCAGCAGCACGCCGCGCGGGTTGACCAGGTTGAGCCAACCGGTGGCCTGGTACGTGGACTCGGCGCCGGACACGTCGATGGTCAGCGTGCCGGTCAGCACGCCGGCGGTCATCGAGTCCGGGCCGGTCGAGTTGACCTTGCTGGGCTGCCAGTACGAGCTGCCCGCGCTTTGCAGGTCGTACTGGTAAAGCTCGGCGGTGATGGTGTCTTCGTCGACGGTGTACACGACGTAGTTGCCGCTGCCGTTGCCGATGGGGGGGTTGCCGTGCACGACTTGGACGATGTCGCTGGCGGCGTCCTTGGAGGCGGTGGCGGTGTGCACTTCGCCGGCGAAATACATGCGGACCTTGCCGCCGTTGTCGTGGCTGTGGGCCTGGAGGGTCTGCCAGAAATCGCCGTCGTCGCGGTCGCGCATCATCATGCCGCTGGAGGACTGCTTGCGCACGCCGGGCAGCGCCGGGGCGTGGCCCTGCACGATCACGTGGTCGACCGTCGGGTCGGCGTCGGCGGCGGCGAGCACGGCGTCGAGCCAGCCGAGGTGCGTGTTGGCGTCGCCGACCGTGCCGGACACGTCCGCGTCGACCGCGCCGTAGCGGTAGTGCTGGTTCGTGCCGGCGCCGCTGTACTCGAAGATGTCGACGGTCACGAACAGCGTGTTGTTCACCTGCTTGATGAACGAGCCCTCGTCGTACTCGCTGACGCCGTTCTGCGGCGCGGTGGAGCTGACGCCGTTCCACGTGGCCGGCAGGTTGAGCGGGTCGACCATGTTGCGGCCGAAGGCGACCTTCATGGTGTCGACGTGGTTGGCCTTGTTCGAGCCGACGCCCCAGTCGTTGTCGCCGATGTCGTGGTCGCCGAGGGCGCCGATGACGGTGTCGATACCGTTCTGGCGGAACAGCTCGCGGTACCACGAGAAGTACACGTCGGCCGCGTTGTTGAGCTTGCCGAACGTGGTGCCGCCGGGGTCGAACATGTTGGTGGTGTTGTTGTTGAACCACCGGCCGTTGATCAGGTCGCCCGCGGCGACGAAGGCCTGCGGGTTGCCCCCGGCGTTGGTGACCATCTCGCCGATGAGCTGGTTGTAGGTCGAGGCCATGTTGGCGGTCACGCCGTTCTTGCCGCCCGAGGCGCCCGGCCAGCCCGCGGCCTGCACGAGGTTCGACGCGTAGCTCCCGTCGTACAACGCCGCGACCGCCGCGTCGGTGCCGCCCGACAGGTCGGCGATGTCGGAGTTGAACAGGTCGGGCGAGCTGACGAACGTCCACGGCGTCTGGGCCCGGGCGGTGGTCGCGCCGAGGGCGAGCAGGGCGGCGCAGGTCAGTTGAACGAAGGTCTTCGAGTACGTCATCGGTTTCTCCGCGGTGCGCGTGTTGTGTCTGTATGTGCGGCCGGTTGGGCGCGTGCGTGCAATTCATTAATGCACGCGGTTACGGTGGGAGGCAAAGCCGACGCGAGGCTTTTCAAGCTTTTTTACCGCTAATTCCGAGGGCTCAATCCGTGAGGCGCGGTAATTTTTAAACGCCGTCCCGCACCTTTCGGTACGGGACGACGACCTGCTTGGAGGGCTAGGTGCAGGTTTATACGGGCTGCTGTGACAACCCGTGTCTCTTCCACGTCACACTCACTCAGCTACGACGCCGAGCCACCAGCAACACGCCGAGGCCCATCAGGGCGAGCGAGGCCGGTTCGGGCACCTCGGAAAAGGTGATCGACCGGATGCCGACGCCTTGGGCCGAGCCGCCGAACATGTCGGCGCTGAACACGAAGCCGTCGGAGTTGACCGGGGTGTCGAAGTTGATCACCAACGCGTTGGCGAAACCGCCGCCGCCTTCGACGTCCATGCCGTTGCCGTCGCCGGTGTTGGCGTTGGCGTTGACGACCGGGTCGGCGGTGTTCAGGTTGAACGTGGCGATCGCGTCGATGCCCTGGGTGCCGAGCGTGTCGAACGACAGCGCGATCGTACCGACGAAGTTGTCGGCCAGGCCGGTGAACTTCATCTGGTCGTCGTTGCGGCCGACGGACTGCAAGACGATCTGCTCGATGAACACCTCTTCGCTGAAGCTGACGGTCAAACGCTCGCTGCCCTGCGTGCCGCTGACGGCGTTGGGCGCCACGCCGATGCCATCGACGTTCAGGCCGGTCGCCGCGTTGCCGGCCTTCTGCTCGTGGCCGAGGTTGGCGGCGGTGCCTGCCGGGTCTTCACCCGAGACGGTCAGATCGACACCGGCCAGTCCGCCGGCGTTGTTGAGCGTGATGCTGGTCACGCCCAGGTCGCCGGTGCCGCCGACGGTGGCCTGGTCGAAGATGACCATCGCACCTTGGGCGGACACCGCGATGGCGAGCACAGCGACCGCCATCAGTCCTTTACAAAAGTGTTGCGTCTTCCTTCCTGCCATTGAGGATCCTCCAAAAAAGGGTGCTTACCCTGAAGCACGGCAAGACCGCGTACGCCGGTCAAACCCACCGCGCTTCGTTCAGTCGCCAACCGGCCCTCCAAACGGAACGGCTAGCCACCCTCTTCTCTCGAACTTTGAAGCTCCCGCCCGATTACGACATTAACACGTCGAACACAGGCCGAAACACAAGATCCCCCTCTACGTACAAATGCCAAAACGGGCGTTGGCCGGGACATCGAATCGGTGATTTTTTCGGGGGGTGGCGGGGGTTTACGCAGGGAAAAGCGCGGTTACGGCTGGTCGGCGCGGTGGGGCGAAGACTCGGCGGGTGCGTCGAGCACGAGGATGCGAACCTCGTCGATGCCGGTCTCGATCTTGAAGCGGAACCGCAACTGACGCCGGTCGTCACTGATCGCCACGGCGTCCTGGCCGAACTCGGAATCGGGCGAGGCTTCTGGCCAGAAATTATCCAACGACCGTTCGATCACGCTTTCGAACCGGAGCCCGTCGATCTGGAACAGGGGGTCCGAGGCGATGAGCGGTTCGTTGTTGACGATCACACCGAGGATCTGTGAGGAGAAGGTCAGTTGGCCGTGGTAGAGCGCGTGGCCGCTCTGCTTTTTTTCTCGCAGCGTATCCGCGTGCAGCAAGTAGCTGCGGACGCGTTGGCCGGCGGGGACGACCATGATTGTGCTGCCGTCGTCGTCGGTGCGTTCGATCCCGCCGGTGTCGACCAGGACGTCGTGCTCGAGCACGATGCCCTGTTGTTCGGTGAGGAGGAAGATGTGGTCGTCGCTCTCGAGCTGGTCGCGTTCGAGGCTGGGCGGCGGGACGGCCAGCGTCTTGATGTTGTCGGATTTGTGGATGATGCGGTTGCGCATGTCGAGCGACCGGCTGAAGATCGCGTTGATCTGGTCGTTGGAAACGATCGCCGGCTTGTCGATCGAGCCGTCGCTTCGGGCGGTCGTGGCCTGGCCGCGTGTGAGCTCGACGACATCGGCCAAAGCCTTGGGGTCTTCGGGTTGGCCGTTGACGATCACGCGCCCTTCGATCACCGCGGCGTCCGCGTCGCCGGCGGCCGGGTCGACGGAGATGCCGAACACGGTGCCGAGGTCGACGAAGTCCGCGTGGGCGGTTTTCACCGTGAAGTTGGTTGCTTGGGGCGGTACGGTCGCCACGAGCTTGCCGTGCTCGAGTGCCATGGCGTTGGCGCTGAGCAGTTCGAACGCGCAGGGGGCTTCGAGGATGACCTCGGCCCCGCGGTTGAGGCGGAGTTCGAGCACGCCCTTGGCCAGCTCGTAGCGGCCGGTGAGCAACTCGCTGCCGGTGGCGCGGGGGAGGGTGGTGTCCACCCAGGCGAAATGCCGGCTCTGCTGGATGCGGGCGACGACGGTGGGTTGCGGCGGGGCCGGCTCGATGCCCAGCCAGAACGCCCAGGCCAGCACGCCCACGAGCATCAGCGCCGCGGCCATGGCCAGGTGGCGGACCTTGATGCCGTAACCGCCACGGTAGACGCGGAAGCCGCCGAGGCTCATGACCAGCTGGGCTTCGTCGTGTTCGTTGTCGAGCAGGGGGACGGTGGGCGGTTTTTTGTCGCGCGGGTGGGTGGCCGACTCGGGCATCTCGACGAGCTCGTAGATGTTGGAGTCGTTGGGGTCGAGGGTCGACAGCGCATCGTCGGGCTCGGGCGCGAGGCCACCGAGCATGGATTCTTCGGTGATGGCGTTGCTGCGCTCGACGCGCCGCAGGTGCTGTTGCATGGTCGCGGTGGCGACGAAGAGGTCGCGTTTCTCGCCGTCTGCCAGCAGCTCTTGCGAAAGTTCGTCGACCTGTTCGGCCGACAGCTCGTCGCCGAAGTACGCCAGCAGTTTTTCGACGAACTGCAGGTCGTCGGTTTCGCCCAGCTTGCGGATTGGGTCTTGGGTGTCGGTCATCTATCCGGCTTCGGTTCTGAACTGCTTGACCTGGTTGGTGATGCACTCGGCCAGCGCCTTGTGAACGCGGGACAGCGCACGCCTCACGGCGACCTGGGTACGCCCCATGGCCGCCGCCAATTCTTCGCCCACGATACCACGCCCGTAGCGGTGCCGCAGGATCTCGCGCCCGTAGGCCGAGAGCCGCCCGATGCACTGGCGGAGGGCCTCGAGCCTTTCGTTAACGCCGTCGCTGTCCACCGCGTCCCAGTGCGGGTCCAGCGCTTCCATGACCGACTGGTCCAGGGCCACGGGCTGGCGCGAACGGTCGCGCATGGCCTTGTAGGACAGGTTGCGCGCCGTCAGGCGGAGCCAGCCTTTGACGTGTTGCTCGTTCTGCAGCGTTTCCCGCCGCGTCACCAGCAGCATCGCCGTCTCCTGGAAGATGTCCTCGGCCAAGGAATAGTCTCGGACGATCGCATCAATGTACGCCAGCACGCGCTCTCGCTCGGCCAGAATCAGACGAACTATGTCGGCCTGCTTCATAAGATCGCTTCTTCTCTCCCTTATTAATGCGCTTGATTCGCGTTTGGTGACATCATGAAGGTGTGAATTTGCGTATTTAGTTCGCATTTTACCCATTGTGTGCAAGTTTCAAATCCCTGCCTCGGCACTCGGCTAGACGCCGATCGACACTTGTTTTTCGTGCGATGCGCCCCTTATTTCGCACAAGGCCGATGGTTTGTGATCAAGGCAATTGCGACTTTGATGTCCACACCGCACACCCCCGGCGCATTGCCAAATGGAGAGAAGTGGTTTGGTAGCCATTTGACGGAGGCGGAAGAAGCGGTGACGCACTCCCATCCAGCCCTAGCTCTTGCACAGTTATCCCTTGGTTCCCAATGGGTTATCGACTAGGCCGGCTCGTCTGCCGGTCTTGTTACGGCTTTGTTCGTTCATACATACAACTCGTCACGAGGTTGCAGAAAGACATGATCGACGCGAAATGGAGGACACACATGTTCAGGTCAGCATTGTTCGGCGGCGTGTTCGCCGCGCTGTTCGCCGCATCGGCTTCGGCCCAGTTCACGGTCACCTTTGACCAGGCCACGCTCGGTGGGACCGGCGACCTCGGCAGCCCCAGCCTCACACTTGTCAACGCCGGTGGCAGCGGGATCGACTTGGTGGTCTCGAACTCCGACCCAACCGATCCGTCGAACCTGTTCCACACCCAGATCGGTCCGTTCAACGTCAGCGGCGTGGTCGACGTGCTCGGCGCGGTCGGCAACGGGGCGGACAACGCCTTCGCCTCGCCCGAGGCCGCGACCCTCAGCTTCGGCAAGAACATCGTGTCGGTCTCGCAGGTCGTGATCACCGGCATCGGTCGCAACGACGAGCTGACCCAGCTGTCCGGTCTGCTCAACGATCCCGGCCTGGTGACCTTCAGCATCATCAACGACGGCAACAACCCCGTCGTCGATCAGGCCAGCATCGACCAGTCGTTCAACAGCGGCGTCCTCTCCCTCGACTACGACGACGACGAAGCCAACGACAGCACCGAGCTCACCGTCTCCGACGACGACACGGGCCCTTCGGGCTTCACCGGCAACCTCGTGCTCAGCTTCGCCACCGCCGCGAAGACCAACACCTTCACCATGACCGATCTCCCCGAGAACACCGGCGCCGGCGGCGCGGGCCTGCACTCGATCACGTTCACGGTCGACGGCCTCGCGGCCGACACGTTCTGGGACGTCGACACCGACGGCAACTGGAACACCGGTTCCAACTGGGACAACGGCGTGCCCAACGGCGCGGCGGCCAGCGCGGGTTTCGTCGGTTCCGAGATCTCCGCACCCCGCACCGTCACCATCGACACCACCTCCGTCACGCTCAACGACCTGTTCATCTCCGGCGCCAACTCGTACACCATCGCGGATGACGGCAGCACCAGCCTGACCCTGGCCGGCGCCGCCGAGGTCTTCGTCGCCGACGGCGGCCACGAGATCACGGCCGACGTCGCCGGCTCCGCGGGCCTGACCAAGACCGGCTTCGGCACCCTCCGTCTCGGTGGCGCCAACAGCTACACCGGCAACACCGACGTCCAGGAGGGCATCCTGTCGATCCGCGACCTCGACGCGGTCGACAACCAGGCCTCCGCGTCTGTCAACGTCGACGGCACCTTCATCTTCCTTGGCGACGACCTCGGCGGCGGCCCCAGCGGCACCTTCGCGGCCGACCTCACCGGTTCGGGCAACATCTTCCTGTCCACGCCGTTGACCACCGAAGTCATCACCTTCGATAGCGCCAAGAGCTTCAACGGCGACATAACGATCAACAACGGCACGCTGCGCATCCAGCACAGCAGCGCGCTGGGCACCACGACCGGTCAGACCAACGTCCAAGGCCCGTTCGGCACGCTCGAGATCGACGGCAGCCTGACCATCGCCGAGACGCTGCAGCTCAGCTCGCGCGACGGCTCAACCAACCCCGGCGCCGAGGTCGACCCGCACCTGCACGCGACCTCCGGCAGCAGCACCATCACGGGTGACGTGACCGGCACCGGCTCGGCGCGGCGCAACATCGAGGCCGCGGCCGGCGCTTCGCTGACCTTCAACAACACCATCGGCGACCCGACCGTCCTCACCGACGACGGCTACGACGGCGGCACCTTCACCGGCGGCAACGGCGTCTTCCGCTTCGCCGGCGCCGGCAACGTCAAGGTCGGCGACGAGACGACCCCCGGCTCGGGCATGATCCTCGGCGACGTCAGCGTCCTCAAGGAAGGCAGCGGCAAGCTGACCATCGCCACGGCGACCAACGACTCGAACCACTTCTACACCGGCACCACCACCGTCGCCGAGGGCACCCTCGAGGTGCTGTCCGACGGCTCGAACAACGGTGAGATCCTCGGTGCAGGGATCACCGTCAACAGCGGCGCGACGCTCGAGGTCGACGACTTCGCCGACTACTTCATCCAGCCGCAGCAGGGCCTCGGCGGCGCCGGCACGGTCGTCGCCAACCGGCTGAACATCCTCGAGGGTTCGACCCTGAACCCCGGCGACAGCATCGGCACGCTGAACGTCACCGGTGACCTGCGCCTGTTCTTCGCGGGCACGATCACCAACGACGGCGCGCTGCACTTCGAGCTCGGTCAGGCGACCAGCAACGGCGACACGGTCGACGTGACCGGCGACCTGGACATCACCGTGGCGGTCCCCGAGACCGACAAGTTTAACCTCAACATCGAGGCCGTCGAGGGCTCCCTCGACGCCGGCTCGCACCGGTTGATCAACTTCAACGGCTCGCTGCTGGGCAACGGCGGCGCCTCGAACTTCACGCCGAACATCGTCGACTTTGGCGGCAACACGCTGACCACCGGCTACACGCTCGACGTCAACCTCGCGACCGCCAACCAGATGAACCTGGACGTCAGCGGTTCGAGCAGCGCCAAGCTGTGGATCGGCGACAGCACCGGTTCGTGGGACGTCAACGTCGGCACGGACTGGGATTCGGACGACGTCGGCTTGGCCAGCGACAGCCCGTTCCTCGACCTCGACGACGTCACGTTCGACGACAACGGGACCAAGGCCGTGAACATCTCGGGCCCGGTGACCGCCGGTGACATCACCATCAACAACACCGACCCCGGCGCCGGCGAGAACGATTACACGTTCACCGGTGAGGACGTCAACGCCTACGGCTCGCTGACCAAGCAGGGCGCAGGCGCGGCGACGATCACGGGCGTCGACCTCGACATCCAAGGCGACGTCAACGTCCAGGGCGGTACGCTGAGCCTGGCCGGCGACGGCACGACCAACAACATCGCCGCCGGCGTTGAGGGCGACTTCAACATCTCGGCGGGCGCGACCCTCGTGCTCGGCGACGGCGTGCAGGCCAACAACGGCAACCTGATCCCCGACGGCAACAACTGGACCATCGACGGCACCCTCGACTACAACGAGGCCTCCGGCGGCAACGGCGGCGAGAACATCTCGGGCACCATGAGCGGCTCGGGTAACGTCATCATCCGCGGCGCCTCGTTCAACTTCGATAGCACCAACGCCGCCGGTTTCACCGGCACCGTGACCAGCGAGGGCGGACGCATCGTCGTCGACTCGTCGATCGGTGCGCTCGGCAACGCCTCGGCCGTGGTGGTCAACAACGGCGGCGCCCTCGAAGTCACCGGCTTCGTCGGCGAAACCTTCGACCGCAACGTCACCCTCAACGGCGGCGAGGTCCGCGTGGGCGGCGACGCGGGCGTCGACGTGACCCTCTCCGGCACCTACACCGTCGGCGCGACCGACAAGGGCACCATCCGCCTCGACGGCGGCACCGACACCGACACCACCAACGGCATGACCGTGACCGGCAACGTCGTCGGCTCTAACGGCAACAACCTCGACCTGCACGTCGACGCCGGGTCCACCATGGTCATCTCCGGCGACATCCAGCACGACGGCGGCCTGTTCAAGACCAACAACCCCGGCGCCGTCCACCTGTCCGGCAACAACACCCATACCGGCAACACCGGCATCTTTGGCGGTACGCTCGCCCTGATCGATGGCGCCACGCTGAGCAACACGCCGGAGATCAGCGTCGCCGCCGACGGCACGTTCGACGTGACCGCCACGACGTCCGGCAGCTTCACCCTCAACAACCAGACGCTCAACATCGACGGCGACGTGGTCGGCGACATCAACGCCACCGCCGGTTCGACCGTCAATGTCAACAGCGATGATTCGATGGAAGGCAACCTCTCGGCCGACGCCTCGACCGTCGCCGGCGGCGGCAAGGTCACCGGCAACCTGACGGCTTCGAACAGCTCGACGGTCCAGATCGGTTCCGACTCGATCGAGACCAGCGACCCGCAGCTGATCACCAACGGCGACTTCCAGACCGTCAACAACCCGATCACCGGCAACGGCCAGCGCAGGGTGTTCAACCCGTGGTTCGACAACGACAACGACCTCCAGGCCGACCGCAAGGACCCCGGCCTGCAGGAGGCGCTGTACGGGCCTAACGGCAGCAACGCGATCCGCATCAAGAACAGCGACAGCGATTCCGAGCTAGCCAGGCAGAACACCGGTCACCTCTGGTCCTCGACCGAGACGCTGACGCTTTCGCTCAACGCCTCGGAGGTCCGTTGGCAGGCCGGCGAAGGCGTGCAGAACTCCATCATCGTCCAGCTCGCGGAAGTGGGCGGCGGTGTGGTCTGGGACAGCGGCGCCATCGATCTCGATGGCACCCACGACGGCTCGACCACGGTCGGCGACTGGGCGTCGTCGCCCATCAGCACGTTGTTCAACTTCGTGATCGATCCCGGCACCGACTTCACCGGTGGTTTCGAGGGCTCGCAGTTGCAGCTGATCGTGACCAACAACAACGAAGGCATCGCCTGGGTCGACAACGTCTCGCTGCTGACCGACAACATCGTCGCGGTGGCCGAGGACCTGGAGATCGAGGGCGACTACACGCAGGACGCGAGCTCGACGCTCGCGGTTGACTTGGCGAACACCACCGGCTTCGACAGCATGATCGTCGGCGGCACGGCCAACCTCGATGGCGCCTTGGCGATCGACCAGGAGAACGAGCCGGACCTCGGCGACGAGTTCGTGATCCTCAGCTCGGCGAGCATCAGCGGCAACTTCGACAACGCTCAGGTGAGCGGCGCCGACCTCACGGCCGACGCGCAGACGGCGATCGCGGTGCTGTACGAAGACACCGGCGTCGACACCGTGGCCGACCAGGTCCGCCTGTACGCGACGTACCGCGG
>JANQHD010000052.1 GCA_028282805.1 Phycisphaeraceae bacterium
GAATCGCTAGTAATCGCGTATCAGCTACGACGCGGTGAATACGTTCCTGAGCCTTGTACACACCGCC
Source organism: Phycisphaeraceae bacterium (assembly GCA_028282805.1). GTDB lineage: Bacteria > Planctomycetota > Phycisphaerae > Phycisphaerales > Zrk34 > JANQHD01. Next base: position 68 of record JANQHD010000052.1, read on the forward strand.
CGTCAAGTCATGGAAGCTGGGAGCACCCGAAGCCGCACCAATTCAGGTGTGTCGACGGTGAGCTCGGTGACTGGGACTAAGTCGTAACAAGGTAGCCGTAGGGGAACCTGCGGCTGGATCACCTCCTTTCTAAGGGATTCCTTAGACACGGTTCCCATCGAGTCCTGAGTCTTGAGGCTTGTGCCTTGAGCTCAGACAACCCCTCGATCCGGGGTGCGAACCCCGCCGTGCAAGTCAACGCAACCTCGTCCGGTCCCCCGGATAACGATGCGGCAACGCATCGCCAACGGTCGTCCCAACTGTTCAACTGTCAAAGACAGAAAAACCCTCGCCCAACCGCGAGGGTTTTTCTATGCGCTAACCAATCACACCACCCCCCAAGCCCGGCTCTGAGCGGTCCCCCGCGAAGACCGGGATCCGGTTTCAGTAATCAGCGACGAGCCCCGCCCGTTTAGCCGCGACCCGCAGGGGAGCGCTCTCCCCCACACCCACATTTAGCGCCGGCCCGCAGTGGCCGTTCCCCTCAATCATCCGTCATTCGCGATTCTCAATTCGCCATTCCTTCAAAACCAACCCACGATTCACATCGCATGCGCCCCCGGAACCCCCGGGTGAAACCCGGGGCTAACGGCCGCGCCGGGGATTGGCCGTTAGCTCCCGGTTCTACCGGGGGGGCCCACGTGGTATCATCCAACGCATGACCAATCCGGGGCAAAACCTATTGGCCACCATGTTCACCGCCACCACCTACGGCACCTGGCTGCCGGGCGATCTGCGCGGTTACGTCGACGATGGCGTGATCCTGCCGGGCGACCCGGCGTTGCTCCAACATTCGCACGCTTTGATGACCGACAAGCCGGTTTACCTGTCGGGCGCCGAACAGGTTGTGGGCTTTGAGGCGCTCCGCGTCGCCTGCGCCGAGTTTGGTTACGAATTGCTCGCCGTCTCGATCGAATCGTGGCACGCGCATGTCCTGCTCGACCACGGTTACGACGAAACATTTAAAGCCGTGGCGCGTATCAAAACCCGCGTCCGCCAAGCCAGCAACCGCGGCCGTATCTGGACCGCGGGCTACGACAAGCGGTATTGCTTCACGGAAGCACAGGTCGAAGCGCGCATCAATTACATCGCCCGCCACGCGGGTTACCGTTCGCTTGATTGAAAACCCCGGAACCCGGAACCCCCCGGTGAAACCGGGGGCTAACGGTCGCGCCGCGTATTGACCATTAGCCCCGGGTTCTACCCGGGGGTTCCCGGGGCCCGGCATTTCCGTGATTTCCTTTGCATCCCCTCGGCACCGCGGATACCCTTATACCGTCGGGACGCAACCGCGTTCATTTAATCTAACGCAACGTGTGGGACGCCGAGAGCGAGGTGGGATCGGTCCGCTCAACTCGGAGGTGTGCCATGCTCAACCGTCTCGCGTTCGCCGTCGCCGTCGGCCTCGTTACCATGCTCGCCCACGTCTGCCCGGCGGCGGTCGTCCACAAGGACATCCTCAAGCAATACTTCGAGACCGGCGACAAGCCGACGCAGTCGCAGTTCGAGAACCTCATCGACTCGACCCTCACACTCGAACTCGACTTCGGCGCCACCATCGACGACCACCGGCTCGGCCTGAACGTCGGCGGCATCGCCACGTCCACCGGCTGGGCCATCGGGCACGAGCACGGCGTGCCGATCGGGCCCGGGTTGACGTACACGCCGCAGGCCGGTGTGGGCGCCGGGTCGGGCTGGCCCGGCAGCAGCGGGTTCATCGGCGTGCAGTTCGAGCTCGACAACCCCGGCGCTTTGCCGACCACGCACTACGGTTACCTGCAACTGTCCGTCGACGCCGCGACATCGCCCACGCCGTATACTATCCGCCTCGTCGGCTTCGCTTACGAGACCGACCCCGACACGCCGATCACGACGGCGAACATCCCCGAGCCGGCGGCGGTGGGGTTGATGATCGTGGCGTGCGTGGGGTTGTTGGGGCATCGGAACCCCCGGAACCCCCGGAACCCCCCGGTGAAACCGGGGGCTAACGGACGCGCCGTGTATTGCCATTAGCCCCCGGTTCCACCGGGGGGATTGCTTATAGTCACACCATCGGGCAGCGCGGCTTTGATCAAGCGTTTGAGCTGCGCGTACTGCCGTACGCGGCGCTGGAGCATCACGCGGCAGTGATCCTGCACACGCAACGCCCGGCGTTGGTCGTCGGTCAGCAACACCCGATCCAGTTGAGCTTGTTGCGCTTTCGACGCTGCTCGCTGCGCGGGCACGTCGCCGTAGCGCACGCCCAGGCACTTGCGGCACAACAGCGGGCGCGGCGGCAGCAGCGGGGCGTACCTGCGAAGCAGGGAATCACGAATCTCGAATTGAGAATGTCGGATTAAGTCGTTCTGGTACAAGCGCAGGTAAGCGGCGGCGAAGTGCGCATCGCGTTGCTCGGCCTCCGTGCACTGCGGCAAGAACAGCATCAGCGCACGCTCGCCGCAGCGGGGGCAGGCGAAGAAGTGTTGCGCTAAGTTTGCGTGCAGGCGCCAGCGTTCGATGGTGAAGGTCTGCGACCAGTCGTCGGGCAGGTGCAACGGCGGGCGGGGGAGGCGGGCCTGTGTGAGCGCGTTGGATTTTTGCGTGCGGCGGTCGCCCCGCAGGGTTCGGGGTTGGCGCGTGCGCACCAGGTGCGCGAGGTGGTCGGCGATGAGCGTGATCCGGCCCCGGGTTTCCAGGCCCCGCACGACGCGTGCGGCCGGTTGGTACTCGGCGTCGCGCCACAGCGTCGAGCAGCGCAGCACGAAGCAGGCCGAGCGGTCGACCCGCCCGGCGCGGTTGGTCCAACTGGGTTTTTGGTCGAGCGTGGGCAGCTCGAGCGGTGGGGTGTGCATGCGTCGGCCTCCAACCTCGGCGGGGGCGGCGGAGTGGTGCGCACGGGCGATTCAGTCTTGAGTCTTGAGGCCTGAGTCTTGAGGTTTCGGATTCTGGATTCATCTTCGGTCGGTCTTTTCAGCGGGGGAGGGTGCTGCGTCAAGCGGTTGCCTCGGCGCTATGGCGCCTTGGCGCGAAACGTGGACGTGAGCGGTGACGGCCTGTAAATTGTCTGAAAAATCGCGTGTCTTCGCGGCGCGATGTGGTATATTAAACGCGTTGGGAGCCACACAAGGGAGATTGTAATGCCACGAGTTTGTTGTTGTGCTGTGTTGCTGATCATGATCAGCGGCGGTGTCGTGCGCGGGGCGGCGTTGGGTGTGAACCTGTTGACCAACGGCGATGCCGAAACCGACAACCTGGTCGGCTGGTCGACGACCGGGCCCATGGCCACGATCGACACCGCCGCGGTCGGCAGCCTGGGCGTGCCGCCGGGCGATTCGATCGGCGCGTTCGCGTTCTACGGCGGGCTCAGCGCGCCGTCGCCTTCGACGAGCACCATGACGCAGGCCGTCGACGTCAGCGACATGGCCGCCGCGATCGACGCGGGCCTGCTCACCTCCGAGTTCGAGGTCCTCGTCCAGTCGCGCGTCGTGGGTGCGGTGACGGACCTGGTGACCGGCACGCTGACGTTCCAGGACGCCGGCAGCGGCCCGCTCGCGATCTTCCAGTTCTCCGACCTCGAACTGGTCCACAACGTCTTCGACTGGTACCTCGCGACCGACACCCGCACCGTGCCGGCGGGCACGCGCTCGATCGAAGTCAGCTTGGCGTTCAGCCGGTCGGGCGGCGCGAGCACCGACGCTTTTGCCGACAACGCCTCGCTGGTGCTCACGCCCGAGCCCGCGTCGCTGGCGCTGCTTGCGCTGGGGGCGCTGGCGGCCGCCCGGCGGCGCTCGGCGCAACCGGCGTAACCGTCACAGCCCGAACCGCGCGCCCGCTTGCGTCGTCAATCGCCTTGCCTCCGCGCCCCGTGAATCGTTCGTTTCCCACTGGAAACAAGGAGGCAACCGATGGGCAAGCACTTTGTGTTTGTAGGGGTCATTGCCATCGCCGCGTCGCGTGTCGGCGCCGGGCTCATTGACTTCAACGATTACTCGCTCGACCCGCTGCGCGGCCAGCACCGCGGCGGCGTCGCCACCGTGCTCGACGCCGGCGCGACGCTCCAGCTGTCCGGCAACACCTGGCGCGTGCTCGATTTCTCCGCGACGCCGATCGAGGTCACCGCCGACACCGTCGTCGCGTTCGACTTCCGCGTCGACCGCGTCGGCGAGATCGCCGGCGTCATGCTCGGCGACCGCGTCGATCGCACGCTCGGCTTCAACCTCTTCGGCACCCAGGACTGGGGCCACCCCGTCGCCGGCTACACCGACGCCGACCTCGGCCAGTGGCGGCGCGTCGTCGTGCCCGTGGGCGACGAGCTGTCCGGGCGGTCGTTCGATACGCTGACGTTCATCAACGACCACGACTCGGGCGCACGCGACCAGGTCAGCTACTACCGCAACGTGTACCTCGGGGCGGCCGGGGCGATCCCCGAGCCCGCCGCGCTGGCGATCTTCGGCCTCGCGGCGCTGCTCTGCGCCGGCGGCCGCCGAAACCGACGCCGCGCCTGAACCCCCGTCGCGCACCTGTCCCAACGGCCGATCGCGCCGGGCCCGGCCTCGCTCGCCGCGCCCGGCGTTGTTTCATTATCATGGGCGTCGTAGCTCAACCCCACGGAGACGGCGCATGGTTCCGCTGATGTCCCTGATCATCGTGGTCGTCCTGTCGATGCTCATCGTGAAGATCGCCTCGGTGGCGCTGATGCTCACCGGCATGAGCAGCGACTCGGCGAAGTTCCAGGCGCGTTCCGCGTTCAGCGGCGCGGGCTTCACCACCAGCGAGTCCGAGCAGGTCGTCAACCACCCCGTGCGCCGGCGGATCGTTTTGATCCTCATGCTGCTGGGCAACGCCGGCATCGTCACCGTCGCCGCGACGCTGTTCCTCTCGTTTGCGCAGGACAAGGACCCCGAACACCACTGGTACGAATCCAAGCTCGCCCTCGCCTCGGCGCTGGTCGTGGCGTTGTTCCTGTTGTGGAAGATCGCCACGAGCGGTTGGTTCGACCGGGCGTTGACGAACGTGATCGAGCGCATGCTCGGCCGGTACACCGACCTGGAGGTGCGCGACTACGTCTCGCTGTTCCACCTGCAGGGCGACTACGCGGTCGCGGAGCTCGCGGTGCGCGAGGGCGACTGGATGGCGGGCAACACGCTGATCGACCTGCGGCTGTCGGCCGAGGGGGTGCTGGTGCTGGGCATCGAGCGGCACGACGGCTACATCGGCGCCCCGCGCGGCCAGACGACGCTGCGGCCGGGCGACATGCTCGTGTTGTACGGGCGCGAGTCGACCCTCGCCGACCTCGACGAGCGCGGCACGGGCCTCGCGGGCTTCACCGCGCACGTGCGGTCCCTGAAAAAGCAGCACGAGGTCGAGGTCGAGCAGGAGAAACTCGAACACGCCGCCGACGAACCTCAGCGGTAGACCCCGGGCGTGGCTTTAAGGTATCATTAAATCTTTAACAGGCCGCGGTTTATCCGGTTATGAATCATGCCCACCCTGCGCGACATCGCCCGACGAGCCAATACGTCAGAATCGACGGCTTCGCTGATCCTCAACGGCCGCAAGGCCCACCTGTTCGCCGAGGAAACGCGCCAGCGCGTGATCCGGGTCGCCAAGGAACTCGGTTACCAGCCCCGGCGGGCGGCGCAGATCCTCGCCACCGGTAAGACCCACCACATCGCCGTGGTCGTCAACGACATGACCAACCCGTTCTTCGGGCGCTACACCTCGCTGATCCAGGCCAAGCTGGTCGAGCACGGCTACACCGCCATCCCGCTGGAGACGCAGGGCCAGGAAGACAAGACGGCGCAATGGCTCGACTGGCTGCCGCAGCGCGCCGTCGACGCGATGATCGACCTCCAGGGCTTCATGGGCGTCAACAGGGAGGTGTACGAGCAGCACGGCACGCAGGTGCCGGTGATCTTCCGCGAGTCGGTGCCGTTGGACGAGGGGGTCGAGCTGGACCACGTGCTGGTCGACATGCGGGTCGGCTTCCACGCTTTGGCCGAGCACCTGAGGGATACCGGCCGCGAGCACGCGGGTTACTTGGTGACCACCGGTCAGCTGCCCACGTCCGGCGGGCGCCGCCACCGCACGCGCACGATCATCGAGTCGTTCGGGCCGGCGGGGTTCGACGTGTCGGACGCGTGTTGGCGCGGCGTGGACGAGGGCGACCTCGACCGCTGGCACGACGCGGCGCGCGACCTGTTGGAAAAACGCCCGCAGACCGATGCGCTGTTCGTGCACAACATCATCGCCGTGCCCCCGGTGTTGCGCGCGATCGAAGGGGCGGGGCGGGTCGTGGGGCGCGACATCGCCGTCGCCTCGGTCGACGATGCGCCCCAGGCCGAGTGGCTCGGCCCCGGCATCACGGTGATCGCCGAACCGGTCGAACAGATCGCCGAGTGTTTGGCGCAGATGACGCTGGTCAAGCTCGGCGAGATCGAGGCCGAGCCCACCGCCACGCGCGTGCAGACCACGCTCATCGTCCGTGGCTCGACGGCGGCGGGCGATTAGCCGTGGCGCTAAGCCGCGAGCGGCTTTATAATCCGGGGGTGATCCGCAAGACGGCCATCTACTCGGGGAGCGTGCAGGGCGTGTTCTTCCGCGCCACGGCCCGCGAGCTTGCGCACGATTTCGACGTGACCGGTTGCGTGCGCAACCTGCCGGACGGGCGGGTGGAACTCGTGGCCGAGGGCGAAGTGGGCGAGGTCGACCGCTTCCTCGCCGCCGTCGGTCGGGCCAAGGCGGGGAACATCGTTGACGTGACGGTCGACACGGGCGCTGCCTCGGGGCAATACGCGAGCTTCGGGATTGTGTATTAGGGGCAAGCCATAAGCCATTAGGCATTAGCCATAAGGCGACAGGTATATGCGGTTGAGGTTTTAAGCACCGGCCGCTCTGCGAGCCCCTGCCAGAGCACCGCTGGTCTATTGGCTAATGGCTTATCCCTTATGCCTCATCCCCTTGTCCCCTTTCCCGCCTTCCGCTACCCTTGCGGGCCCGCTTTTTCACAGAAAACACCGCAACAGGGAGCGTACGACCATGGCCGAGGGCCAACCGATCACGATGGGCAGCGACGGGCACCTTCAGGTCCCCGATCAACCGATCATCCCCTTCATCGAGGGCGACGGCATCGGGCCGGACATCTGGGCCGCCTCGGTCCGGGTCTTCGACGCCGCGGTCGCCAAGGCCTACGGCGGCGACCGGAAGATCGCTTGGCGGGAAGTCCTCGCCGGCGAGAAAGCCTTCAACCAGACCAACAACTGGCTGCCCGACGAGACGCTCGACGCCTTCCGCCAGTACCTCGTGGGCATCAAGGGCCCGCTGACCACGCCCGTCGGCGGCGGCATCCGCTCGCTCAACGTCGCGCTCCGCCAGATCCTCGACCTCTACGTCTGCCTCCGCCCGGTCCGCTACTTCAACGGCGTGCCCAGCCCCGTCAAGCGCCCCGAGCTGACCGATATGGTCATCTTCCGCGAGAACTCCGAAGACATCTACGCCGGCATCGAGTTCGAGCACGGCGAAGAAGACAACCGCAAGTTCCTCAAGCTCTTCGAAGAGAACTTCCCCGAGCTGCACAAGAAGATCCGCTTCCCCGGCTCGGCCGGCATCGGCATCAAGCCCGTCTCGCAGGAAGGCACCGCCCGCTTGATGAAGGCCGCCGTCCAGTACGCGATCGACAACGACCGCGACTCGGTCACGCTCGTGCACAAGGGCAACATCATGAAGTTCACCGAGGGCGCGTTCCGCGACTGGGGCTA
>JANQHD010000051.1 GCA_028282805.1 Phycisphaeraceae bacterium
CGATGAGCTTGATTTTCGCGTCGGTGTAGGTCGCGCCCGACTGGTTGTTCATGGTGACCCAGCCGGAGAGGTCCATGGCGGTGTCGTCGGCGTTGATCACGACGTTGTAGTCGGCGCGCCAGCTGAGGCCCGTGGTCTGGTAAGTCACTTGCGAGAGGTGCTTGCCGGGGTTCTGGGCGGCGACCTGCCAGACGAGGGTGGGGCGGGTGAGCAGGCCCTTGGGCAGCGAGGTAAAGCTGATGTTGCGCACGTTGTTGGGCCGCTGGATCATCTCGAGCCCGCCGCCGTCGGCCGCCATCACGAGCTGGTTGTGGTCGAAGCTGAGCAGCTTGCCGGTGTAACGCGAGCCGTCTTCGGTGGTCACGGCGAGTTGGTGGTCGATGTACTTGTCGAGCATCTTGTCGGCCGAGACCAGGTCGTACTCGTAGTTCTGCTCGATGACGGACGTGCCGGCGGGGTCGGTCAGCGACTTGAAGTGCACGGACGTGGGGTCGATGCGTTTGGCCACGTCGCGGAACTGGATGGTCGAGACGTTGCCGGCCAGGTCCAGCTCACGGATGTCCTTGACCACGGCGAAGTTGTTGTACACGGTCAACGCCTGGCCGGGCTCGGGGGTGTCGGCGAAGGTGGGGGCGGCGAGCAGGGCGGCGAGGCACGCGGTGAGCAATAGGCGTGGCATGTCCATTCTCCTTGTCGATGGGGTAGAGCCAAGAAGATAGACGATCCAGCCGGCCGCGGGTTCTCGGGGTGAGCATAAAGATTGGCGGGGGGTTATTCGGCGTCGGCGAGGGCTTCGAACAGGGGTGGTGCGGTGCGCGGCTGGAAGTAGGCGGTGGTGGTCAGCACGTGCGCCGGGCCGGCGGGTTGCGTCGCGGCGTATTCGGGGCGGATCAGGCGAGCGCCGGCCGACAAACGGGCGCAGCCGGTGGACAACCCGACCCACGCCAAGGCCAACCCGATCCCCAACAGGCGGATTTTCAGGCGGCTATCACGCATCGCCGGCTTCCTGTCCTGCCCCGGTTGCCCGGTTGAACTGACCGATATAACCGGCCCGGACGCAAGCCGAATTGGCGCCCTCGAGTCGAAATCGCGCTTGACAACCGACGCTTGGGTGCGCATTATGTGTTATATAAAAACAAAGTGATTCAAATATGGAACAACCGAGATACCAGATCCCCACGTTGTCGAAGGCCTGCCGGCTGATGCAGGTCATCGTTGAAAGCGAACAGGGCCTGTCGGCCAGCGAGTTGGCGCGGCGCGTCGGCATGGCTCGCTCCACCGCGTTTCGCGTCATGCGCACCCTGGCTCACGAGGGCATGGTTCACCAGCAGGGCCAACGTTTTTTGCCCGGGCCGGGCATGATGCAGATCGGCCTCAAGTCGCTCAGCGGCACCGGTTTCCGCGAGCAGGCGGTGCCCGTGCTGAGGCAGTTGGCCGGCGACACGTCGCACACCGCGCACCTGGTGGTGCGCTGCCGTGACCAGGGGTTGATCCTCGAGGTGTGTGACAGCCCCAGCGTGTTGCGCGTGGCGAGCCGGCCCGGTTCGCTGGTGCACATACACGCCTCGGCCGCGGGCAAGGTGCTGCTGGCGGACATGCCGGCGGCCGAAGCGCAGGCGTTGTTGGAGCGAGCCGGTTACGAGCGCATGACCGAGCGCACGATCACGGACTGGCAGGCCATGGCGGCCGAGTTGCAGAAGACCTCGCGGCGTGGCTACGGGCTCGACGACCGCGAGTACCACGACGACGTGCGGTGTGTCGCTGCGCCGGTGCGCGACCAGCAGGGCGCGGCGCTGGCGGCGGTCGGCATCACGGGCCCGGCCAGCGCATTGAAGGCGGCGAGCTTGGCCGGTGTTGCCGAGACCGTCAAGGCCGCCGCCAGCCAGTTGGGCGAGGCGATCCGTCGGGGCTTGACGGACCACCACGGCCGCAGCGCCAGGGCCGGCTGACACTTACAGGAGCAGGGACATGCGCAGCGCAAATGTGTGGTTGGTTTGTGTGTGGGTTTGCGCCGTGGCCGGTTGTGCGCGGGCGGCGGGTGATGTCGGGCCGAACGCGGTCGCGGGCGAGCCGTTCGCGATCACCGACGACGGCGGGTGGTGCTGGTTCGAAGACCCGCGGGCGGTCGTGCACGACGGGGCGGTGATCGTGGGCACCGTGGCCATGGGCACGACCGATCAGCGCCGCCGGGGCAACGTCGAGGTGCACAGCTACGACCTTGCGACGGGTCATACGCGGGCCGCCGTGTTGCACGCGAAGTTTCAAGCCGACGACCACAACTCGCCGGCGCTGCTGGTGCGGCCCGACGGTCGGTTGCTGGCCAGCTACGCCAAGCACGGCAACGAGCGGTTTCACCATATTCGCGTCGGTGAGAAACCCGGCGATATCGCGTCGTGGCGAAAGGGCGCGACGACGCCGTTGAAAAAAGGCGGTGTGACGTACTCGAACCTGTACCGCATGTCGGCCAGCGGCTTGGTGTACAACTTCTTTCGCGGCACGGATATCAACCCGTTCTTTTTGTATTCGAGCGACGAGGGCGACACGTTCAAGTTGGGCGGTCGCGTTCTTGCGCAGCGTGGTCGGCCGTACATGCGCTACGCGTCGGACGGGGTGGACACCGTGCATTTCGCGGCGACCGATGCGCACCCGCGCGATTTCGATAACAGCGTTTATCACGGGTACATCAAGATCGAAACCGTCAACGGTAAAACGGTCGAGCGGTTGTACGACTCGCACGGCAAGCTTCTCGACGGGAACCTGCGCGACGGCAATGCGGTGGGGCCGGCGAAGTTGACGCGGGTTTATCAGGGCGGGCCCGGTCGCGTGGGTTGGACCAGCTCGATCGAACTCGACGAGGCCGGCCACCCGTACATGGGTTACACGGTGCAGGTGGGCGGGCACGGGTTGTCGCGCGGCAAGGGCGGGGAGGACCACCGCTTTCATTATGCGCGGTTCGACGGCGGCCAGTGGCACCGCTACGAGATCGCTCACGCGGGCAGCCGGTTGTACGCGGGAGAGGACGATTACACGGGGCTGATCGAGGTCGACCCGGGCGACAAGGACGTGGTGTATATCAGCACGGATGCGGACCCGGTGACGGGTGAGCCGCTGGTCAGCAAGGCGGACGGCCTGCGGCACCGCGAGCTGTTTCGTGGGCGTACGCGCGACGGCGGGCGGACGTGGGCGTGGGAGCCGATCACGTGGAACTCGACGGTGGACAACGTGCGGCCGATCGTGTTGCGCGCCGACGGCAGCCGGACGGTGGTGTTGTGGCTGCGGGGCAAGATGACGACGTACACCAATTACGACTTCAAGGTCGTGGGGTTGGTGGTCGGCGAGGCGTTGCCGGCGTTGGCGACGGCGGCGGACCCGGCGGTGACGCCGCCGTACGAGAAGTTTTCGAACGCGCTGGACCTTGCGGCGATCGAGAAGGTGGCGGACGCGGTGGCGCGATGGCAGATGACGCACGAGAGCCGACACGGCAACGACGGTTGGCACGAGGGCGCGTTTTACGCCGGTTACCTGTGGTGGGCGCAGCAATCGGGCAACGACCGGTTTTACGACTGGATGAAACAACGCAGCGCGGCGATGGGTTGGAAGCTTGCGAAGCGTGTGCGGCACGCCGACGACCACTGCGTGGGCTACGCGTACGGTGAGTTGTACCGACGCGACCGCGACCCGGTGATGCTTGCGCCGATGCGGGCGCAGTTTGATGAGTTGGCGAAGCTGCCGTATGACGAATCGTTGGAATGGGGCAACCATATACACAACCGGGAATGGGCGTGGTGCGACGCGTTGTTCATGGCGCCGCCGACGCTGTTTCAATTGACGCGGTTGACCGGCGACCCGAAGTACGCGGCGCAGAGCGACCGGTTGTGGTGGAAGACGACCGATTACTTGTACGACACGGAGGAACACCTGTATTTTCGTGACAGCCGCTTCTTCAAGCAGCGCGAGGTCAACGGGAAGAAGGTGTTTTGGAGCCGGGGCAATGGGTGGGTGTACGCGGGGCTGCCGCGTTTGATCGAAAGCCTGCACGCCGGCCACCCAAGCAAGGAACGTTACATCAAGTTGTTCAAAGAGATGTCGGTGAAGGTGGCGTCGCTGCAGAAGCCCGATGGTTACTGGCCCTCGAGCTTGTTGCATGCGGAGGGCCAACCGCACCCCGAGACGAGCGGCACGGCGTTTTTCACCTACGGCCTGGCGTGGGGGATCAACAACGGTTTGCTCGACGAGGCGACGTATCGGCCGGTCGTGGAGAAGGCGTGGAAGGCGTTGGTCGATGCGGTGCACCCGGGCGGCAAGCTTGGTTGGGTGCAGCGTGTTGCGGCTGCGCCGGGCTCGACGGGCTACGACGAAACCGAGGTGTACGCGGTGGGCGGGTTTTTGCTGGCCGCGTCGCAGGTGCACCAGATGCTCATGCTCGACGGCGGTGAGTCGGTGGCGATCGGGTGCCGGAACGGCAGCGACGTGAACCGGTTGGGCGAGGTCGTCGAGATCGATTGGGCGCGTGTGCGTAAGGCATTGCCGGGGGTGACGGGGAAGAACGTGGCGGTGCGCGACGGGCAGGGCGGGCGGTTTGTGCCGACGCAGGCGCTCGACGAGGACGGCGACGGCGATATCGACAAGCTGCTGTTTACGGTGGACCTGCTGCCGAAGGAAGCGCGGCCGTACCGCGTCGTCAAGCTCGCCGGGGCTCAGCCGAAGGCGATGCCGAAGCGGACGATGGCGCGTTTCGTGCCGGAGCGGCGTGACGACTTTGCGTGGGAGAACGACCGGATCGCGTACCGCATGTACGGCCCGGGGCTGGCGCCGGACAAGGTCGGCAGCGGCGTGGACGTGTGGGTCAAGTCGGTGCGCTACCCCGTGATGAACAAGTTTTACAAGCACGGCGATTACCACAAAGACCACGGCGAAGGGCTCGACGGCTACGGCGTGGGCCCGACGCGCGGGGCGGGTGGTTCGGCGTTTTTGGTCAATGACAAGTTTGTTGCGCCGTACCTGTACGACAAGTGGAAACTGATCAGCGACGGGCCGTTGCGGACGGTTTTTGAGCTGGGTTACAAACCACTGCGGGTCGGCGGCGCGACGTTGACGGAGACGAAGCGTGTGTCGCTGGACCTGGGTGAGAACCTGAACCGTTTCGATGTTCGCTACAAGATCGATGGCGACGTAGCGATGGCGCGCGTGGCGACGGGGATCGCGGCGCGGAAGGGCGGCTCGTCGCACACCGACGAGGCCAACCGTTTGTGGATTCACTTCGAGCCGGTGATGAAGGGCAACGGTCGGACGTGGGTGGCGATGGTTTGGCCGGGCGGCGTGAAGGCGGAGGCCGTGGAGCGCGACGGGCACGTGTGGCTGGTTGCGCGGGACGGCGTGGGCGATTCGTTCAGCTATTACGCCGGCGCGGGGTGGTCGAAGGGCATTGATTTTAAAACGGCCAACGACTGGTCGCGTTACGTTTACGACTTCGCCGAGCGGCTGGACAGCCCGGTGCGGATCACCTTCAAGGAATAGTTTTCAGATGGAATACAGGCAGATACCCGACATCACCAGCTACCGCCAAATGACGACGGAGGAGCTGCGCGAGGCGTTCGTCGTCGACGAGCTGTTCGAGCCGGGGGTGGTGGCGGTGTTGCACGCGGACTTGGATCGTGTGGTGTTGGGCTCGGCGATACCGATGGGCGGGGCGCTTGCGCTGGATGCGCCCGACGAGTTTCGCGCCGAGTTTTTCTGCCAGCGGCGCGAGCTGGGCGTGTTGAACATCGGCTCGCCCGGCGGCGTCGAGGTCGACGGCCAGCGGTTCACGATGAACAAGTTCGACTGCCTGTACGTCGGTCGCGGCAGCGAATCGGTGAGCTTTACGAGCGACGACAGCGGCGACCCGGCGGTGTTTTACCTGGTCAGCTACCCGGCGCACGCGGAACACCCGACGACGCTGGTCACGCAAGGCGAGGCCAACCGCGTCGACCTCGGCGGTAAAGACACGTGCAACGAGCGCACGATCTACCAGTACATACACGAGGGTGGCGCGGCCAGCTGCCAGCTCGTGATGGGCTGGACGCGGCTGCACGCGGGCAGCGTGTGGAACACGATGCCCTGCCACACGCACATGCGGCGGACCGAGGTTTATTTGTACTTCGACGTGCCGGAGGGGCAGCGCGTGCTTCACCTGATGGGTGAGCCGGACGAGACGCGGGCGTTGTGGATGGGCGACCGGACGGCGGCGCTGTCGCCGGCGTGGTCGATTCACAGCGGGTGCGGGACGGCGAACTACAACTTCGTGTGGGCGATGGGCGGTGAGAACAAGCGCTTCGACGACATGGACGCGGTGGCGATCGGAGGCTTGCGATGAGCGTGTTGGATCGGTTCAGCTTGAGCGGCAAGACGGCGATGGTGACCGGGTGCAGCCAGGGCATCGGGCAGGCGATGGCGGAGGGCTTGGCCGAGGCGGGCGCGGACATCGTCGGCGTGAGCTTGGATTATAAAAACTCAGACGTCGAACAGCGCATCGCGGCGTTGGGCCGGTCGTTCAGCGCATACACGTGCGATTTCAGCGATCGCGCGGCGGTGCGTGCGATGATCGAACAGGTCACCGCCGAGCACGGTGTGCCGGACATTTTGTTCAACAACGCGGGCACGATCCGCCGGGCGCCGGCCGCGGAGCACGGGGACGCCGACTGGGACCTCGTGATCGAGGTGAACCTGAACTCGCAGTTCGTGCTGACGCGTGAGCTGGGCCGGGGCATGGTCGAGCGCGGCAGCGGGAAGATCGTGTTCACGGCTTCGCTGCTTTCGTTTCAGGGCGGGATCACCGTGCCGGGCTACGCGGCGAGCAAGGGCGGCGTGGCGCAGCTGGCCAAGGCGTTTGCCAACGAGTGGGCCGAGCGGGGCGTGAACGTCAACGCGATCGCGCCGGGCTACGTCGCCACGGCGAACACGAAGGCGCTGCGGGAAGACGCGGTGCGCAGCGAGCAGGTACTATCGCGCATACCCGCCGGCCGGTGGGGTGAGCCGGAAGATTTCAAGGGGCCGGCCGTGTTTCTGTCGAGCGCCGCATCGGATTACGTGCACGGGGCCGTGATGCTCGTGGACGGCGGGTGGATGGCGCGCTAAGCCGCGAGCGGCCTAGCTAAACGCCTTGCGCAGCATGGCGAGCGACTTGGGGATGGCGGTCTGGCCGTCTTCCTTGCCCTCGAACTCGAGCGAGACGTAGCCGCGGAAGCCGGCGTCGCGGAAGACCTTGGCGATGCGGTCGTAGTCGAGGTCGAGCGTGTACCACACGCCGCCGCCGTAGTACGTTTTCGCCTGCACGAAGACGGTGTGGGGGGCCATCTTTTTCAGCTTGTCGTAGGGGTCTTCGAGGAAGTTGCCGGTGTCGGTGAGCACCCGCAGCCAGGGTGAGTCGATGGCCTTGGCGATGCGGATGACGCCCTCGGGGGTGCGGCCGAGGCCCCAGTGGTTTTCGAGGCCGAGCACGACGCCGCACTTCTCGGCGACGGGCAACACCTTCTGGTAACTGTCGATGACCCAGGGGTAGGCGTCTTCGTCGGTGTAGCCGGGCAGGGGCGGCTCGATGCCCTTGTTCTTCATCAACTCGTTGAAGTTCTTGCTCGTGCCCCAGGTGCCGGTGTTGACGCGCATGAAGGGGATGCCGAGCTTGTAGCAGAGCTCGACGCTGGCGATGGTCTTGTCGATGTTGCGCTGACGTATTTCTTTGTCGGGGGTGACGAAGCCCTGGTGGGTGGACATGCCGCAGAGGTCGAGGCCGGCGAGCGCCGCGCGGCGCTTGAGGCCTTGCAGGTATTGGTTAGACGATTTCTTGCCGGGGTCGACGCGATCGATCTGCACCTCGAGCAGCTCGACAGCGTCGAAGCCCATCTGCGCCGCCTGGTCGATGCACTCGGCCATGCCCAGCGGCTTGCCGACGCCGAAGCGCCAGAAGGAATAGGTCGACACCGCGATGGGGTTGGGCCGGTGCGGGGGGTTGTCGTTCGCGGTTTCGTCGAGCGCGAGGGCGTGGCCGGCGGGCAGCGCGCCCAGGGCGGCGGCGGAAGCGGCGGTCTGCATGAAGCGGCGGCGGTCGATCATGGTGCACCTGCGTATTGGGGTATGGGGGTGCCCATGATAAGCTGAACGCACCGGCCGCGCAAAAAAGCGGAACGTCACGTCTCCGCAACGCCCCGCCAGACCAACAACCTGTCCCCTCCTCCTTCGTCCCCCCCAAGCCGAGCCCGCCGGAGCGAGTCGCCCCCTCGGGCATCATCTTTTTCAAACTTTTTTCGCGCGTGGTTATTGTGACGTGCGGCTATTAGTCACGCGTTTGCCGGGCTTTGGGAGCGGGTTTTTGTTTTGTTAATTTGCGGTTAAGGCCCAGGGCCGATTCGCCCCTTTGAGCCCGGGCGGAATCGTATAAAATGACCCTGCCGATTCGAGCCGCGAGGGACTGTTAACGGGGTGGCGGCCGGCGGCAGGAGAACACGGAATGAACAGGGTCATCGGCGAGTTATGTGTGCAACGCGCTGATCACGAACAGCGCATCACGCTGGGTGATGATTTGACTTGGAACTGCGACGACGAACAGGTCGAGCGCTTGCTCAACGAGACCTACCGTTTCGAGAACGTGGAACTCGACGTGCACAAGAACCTCGTGCACACCCTCTACCAGGTCGCGGCGCGGCTGGGGGCGCAGGTCACCCACTGCGACCGCGTGGCGCAGGCCAACTAACTCAACCAACTTCTCACCGGGGAGCTACTCGGGCGCGACCGGCGCGCGGGCCAGCGCCAGGTCCATCATCACGCGGTGCGTGCCGAGGTCTTCGGGCGCATCGGAGTCCGCCAACGGCTGGCGTTGGACGTACGACCCGTCGGGTTGCATGTCCCACGCCTGCCGGCGGTCGTTGAGCATGATCTGAAGCATGTGCCACAGCTCGGCCTTCCACTGCGGGCCTTCGATCGGCGTGGTCGCCTCCACACGCGACATGAGGTTGCGGTACATCCAGTCGGCCGAACCGATGTAGAACTCGCCGTCGGCGGGGTCCTCGGCGGCGTTGCGGAAGTAAAAGATCCGTGCGTGTTCGAGGAACCGGCCGATGATCGAGGTGACACGGATGTGATCGCTCAGCCCCGGCACGCCCGGCCGCAGGCAGCAGAACCCGCGCACGTTCAGGTCGACCCGCACGCCGGCCTTCGAGGCCTCGTACAGCTTGCGGCAGGTGCCGGTGTGCTCCAGCGAGTTCATCTTCGCCACGATGTGCGCCGGCCGGCCCGCCCTGGCGTGTTCGATCTCCCGCTCGATCATCTCGTAGTAGCGGTCCTTCATGTTCACCGGCGCCACCAGCAGCTTGTTGTAGTCACGCTGCATCGAGCGCCCGGTCAGGTAGTTGAACAGCTGCGCCACGTCGTCGGTGAACGGCTTCTTGCAGGTGAACAGGCCGAGGTCGGTGTAGAGTTTCGCCGTGCCCGCGTGGTAGTTGCCGGTGCCGATGTGGCAATAGGTGCGCAGGCCGTCGGCCTCCTGGCGGACGACCAGCGCGGTCTTGGTGTGGGTCTTGAAACCGACGACGCCGTACACGACGTGCACGCCGGCTTTTTCCAGTTCCTGCGCGAGCTGGACGTTGCGTTCCTCGTCGAAGCGGGCCTTGAGCTCGACGAGGCAGACGACCTGCTTGCCGGACTCGGCGGCGCGGATGAGCGTGCGGATGAACGGGCTGTCGTCGCCCGTGCGGTAGAGCGTCATCTTGATCGCCAGCACCTTGGGGTCGGCCGCGGCGTCCTCGATCAACCGCTGCACGCTGGCGCCGAAGCTCTCGTAGGGGTGGTGCACCATCACGTCGCCGTTGCGGATGACCGAGAAGATGTCGGCCTCGTCGTCGGCCAGCGCCGGCGGTGTCAGCGGCGTCCACGGCGCGGCCGACAGCTCGGGGATGTTCAGCCCGCCGATCTGGAACAGGTCGGTGTAGTCCAAAAGCGCCGGCATCTCGTAGACGTCGGCCTCGGTCAGGCCGAGCTCGTCGAGCAGGAACGCCCGCATCCACGGGTCGGGGTTCGGGCCGTGCTCGAGGCGGACGGCCTTCTCGAAGCGGCGCTGGCGCAGCTCCTGCTCGATCATCTCCAGCAGGTCCTCGGTGTCCTCCTCGTCGCGCTCGATGTCGGCGTTGCGCGAGATGCGGAACGGCATTACGTCCAGCACCGTCATCTCGGGGAACAGGTCGTCGAGGTTGTGGCAGATGATGTCGATCAGCGACACGAAGCGGTATTGCTCGGTCGGCCCGCCGGCGTCGAGGTGGAACCACTGCGGCAGCACCTCGGGGACCTTGACGCGGGCGAAGACCTTCTCGTCGCTGTTGGGGTAGTGCAGCGTCACGCCCAGCGAGGTCGACAGGTTGCTGATGAACGGGAAGGGGTGGCCCGGGTCGACGGCGAGCGGCGTGAGCACGGGGAAGACGTTGTCGTTGAAGTACTCGTCGGCGTGTTGGCGCTCGGCGCCGCTCAGCTGGTCGTAGCGCAGCAGGTGGATGCCGTTTTCCTGGAGCGCGGGGTGGATCTCGTCGGTGTAGCAGCGGGCCTGTTCGGCGAGCATGGGCAGGATCATCGCGCGGATCAGCGCCAGCTGCTCGGCGGGGGTCCGCCCGTCGGGGGTGCGCTTGTTCACGCCCGCCGCCATCTGGCGCTTGAGCCCGCCGACGCGCTTCATGACGTACTCGTCGAGGTTGGAGTTGAAGATCGCCAGGAACTTGACGCGCTCCAGCAGCGGCGTGCGCGGGTCGAGCGCCTCGTGCAGCACCCGGCGGTTGAACTCGAGCCAGCTCGCTTCGCGGTTGAGGAACTCGTCGGGCGCCACGTCGGAAAGCGACCCGAACCGGGCCTTGGCGCGTTCGGGCTGGTTGTTCTGTGACAGGACGCTCATGCGGTAATCCAACCAAGGTGGCTTGACGGGTGTGCCATGATAGAACGATCGTCCATGTGGGCCAGCGGCTGCGGCCGACGCTAACCCAAAATAAATAATTTGCTCAGGCCGCGGTCAATTCGTCGCTTGTTGACCCGGATTGGGGTTCGCCACCACCCGCGTCGGGTTCGGCGGCGCCGGCCGCGGCTGGGCCTGGACCACCACGGGCGCGGCCGGCGGGCGCGGCTTGGGCTGGTCGGGCTCGCGGGCCGCGTCGGTCAGCCGCTTGCGCAGGTCCGGCCACAGGCCCTTGTTCTCCTGCTTGTGCCAGACCTCGGCGAACCGCTCGTAGACCCGCTGCCGCTCGGCGGCGCGTTCGGCCCGCAGGTGTTCGATGCCGTCGGCGAGGCGTTTGAGCCCGCGCCGGTGGCCGAAGAACCGCTCGTGGCGGTCGCTCTCCCGCTCGACGAACCGCGGCAGCCGTTCGAGCCAGATGTCGCAGTCGTGCAGCTTGCCGAGTTGGTTCTGCAGCCGGCGGGCGCCGCGGATCGCGGGGCGCAGGGCGTCGTTTTCAAACGTCGGCGCGAAGACCTCGAGCGTGTAACGCAGCCGCTTGGCCAGCACGCGCATCTCGTGCAGCTGCTCGTTCATGTTCGGCCGATTCACGTACGTGCGGTACGCCTGCAGCTCGTCGAGGCGCTCGAGCACCTGGTCGCGTGCTTGGGCGCGCATGACCCGCGAGACCCGCGCGGCGCCGTCGAGGTTGGCCTTGACGATCATCGCGTGCAGGTGGTCGGACATGCCGGCCACGACGTCGGAGCCCTCGAAGCGGTCCATCGCCTTGACGACCTTGCGCTGCAAGCGCTGGCGTGACTGGCGCAGCCGCAGCAGCAACCGCTCGACGCCGAGCCGGTGGGCTTTGTGCTCCGGTGCGCGGAGGTAATGTTCGACGAACAGGATTTGCACGTCGAGGTCGCGCGCTTCACCGAGCGATGCGGTGACGGTGCGGATCGCCTTGCGCCAGGCTTGGCGGCGCTTCTTGCCGATCACCCGGTCGCACACGGCCAACGCCGCCCGCATGCGCCGGCTGGCGACGCGCATCTGGTGGACGGCTTCGGGGTCGTCGCTGCCGCGCACGTGTGGCACGTGGTCACGCATGACCTGCAAGCGGTCGAGCAGGGTTTTGGCTGCGAACAGCCGCCATGATGGGTCGGGTTTTGCCATAACTCGTTCGCCCCCGGCCGGTTAATTACCCGCTGCATTGTACCGCGCCGTGGTGGGTTCAGCACCCGGCCGGCTAACGCATTTCTCATACGCCATTAATGGCCCGCTAACCGCCCATGGATATCACATACGGATTCGCAGCCAAGGATTTCAACGCGATGGCCATTGCGACAAAGCAGACGACAGAAAAGCCGTACCGCGTGTTGATCGTCGAGGATGAGCCCGACCAGCAGGAGTTGCTGCGCTACAACCTGACGCGTGACGGTTTCGACGTGAGCTGCGCGGGCACGGGTTCGCAGGCGTTGGCGTTGCTGGAAGCCGAGACGCCGGACGTGATCGTGCTGGACCTGATGCTGCCGGGCGTCGATGGGCTGGAGGTCTGTCGGACGATCCGTCGTCGGCCCCAGACGCAGCACGTGCCGATCGTCATGCTCACGGCGCGCAGCGAAGACTCGGACATCGTCACGGGCCTGGAGCTCGGGGCCGACGATTACGTGACCAAGCCCTACAGCCCGCGCGTGCTGCTGGCGCGTGTGCGTGCGGTCATGCGAGCCCGGGCTATGGGCGCCAACGGCAACGACGAGGGCGAGACGATCATCAAGCACGGCGAGCTCGAGGTGCGACCCGAACGCTTCGAGGCGACGATCGACGGCGAGCCGGTGGGCCTCAGCGGCACGGAGTTCCGCATCCTCGTGCTGCTGGCCGGCAAGCCGGGGCGGGTGTTCACACGGGCGCAGATCATCGCCGCGGTGCACGGCGAGAACTGCGCGGTGACCGACCGCAGCGTCGACGTGCACGTGTTCTGGCTGCGGCAGAAGCTGGGGGCGACCGGCCGGCTGATCGAGGCCGTCCGCGGGGTCGGCTACCGGTTTAGGGACACGGGCCACTGAAGGGAAATGCGGGGCCACCCGCGGCGTAAGTCGTGCATTAAAAAATACATACAAGCCAATTTTTCGCTAACACAATCCTCACATTGCGCTGACGTGGCGCTAACAGAGCGATTTTAGATTCACCCTCGTAGGCCTCGGATGGCCTGGTTGGCAGAACGACCAACAGCTAGAAAGGAACACGAACATGAAGACGAACTGGATGGTTCAAACGTTGGCCGCGGTCGCGCTGGGCGCGAGCGTGGCGATCGCGGCGGTGACCCTGGACGACCGTCTGCCTGATTACGAACCGACCTCGGGTGTCAGCGGCACCATCAAGAGCGTCGGCTCGGACACCATGAACAACCTGATGGCGCTGTGGGGCGAAGGCTTCCGCAAGGAGTACCCCAACGTGCTGATCGAGATCGAGGGCAAGGGCTCCTCGACCGCGCCGCCGGCGTTGAAGGAGGGCACCTCGAACTTCGGCCCGATGAGCCGGAAGATGAAGAGCTCCGAGGTCGACGACTTCGAGGAGAAGATCGGCTACAAGCCCAGCTACGTCCGCACGTCGATCGACATGCTCGCCGTGTTCGTCCACAAGGACAACCCGATCGCCACCAAGGGCCTGACCCTCGAGCAGCTCGACGGCCTCTTCTCCAAGACCTACAAGTCCGGCTCGGAGAACATCACCACCTGGGGCGACGTGGGCCTGACCGGCGAGTGGGCGAGCAAGCCGATCTCGCTGTACGGCCGCAACTCCGCCTCGGGCACCTACGGCTACTTCAAGAAGCACGCGCTGTTCAAGGGTGACTACAAGGACACCGTCAAGGAGCAGCCCGGCTCGTCGGCCGTGGTCCAAGGCGTGGCCAACGACAAGTACGCCATCGGTTACTCGGGCATCGGTTACAAGACCGCCGACGTGGCCGTGGTGCCGATCGCGCCCAAGGGCACGACCGACTACATCGACGCGACCCCGGCCAACGCCTCGACCTACCCGCTGGCCCGCTTCCTCTACCTGTACGTCAACTACAAGCCCAACAGCAAGCTCGACCCGCTCCGCGCCGAGTTCCTGACCTACATCTTCAGCCAGCAGGGTCAGGCCGCGGTGCTCAAGGACGGCTACCTGCCGGTCGACTTCTCGATCGCCAAGGAAGACCTCGGGCAGTTCGGCATCACGGTCCAGGAAAACAAGTGATCGCCGAGCACCCGCGTTTGTATTAGATTACCCGTCTCGCGTGGCGGCTTAACCGCCGTCACGCGATTTTTCCAACAACCCCGGCGCCAAGGGCCCGCACCCCGTTGCCCCGACCGAGTCGTTACATGAACGAGCAATCCAAGGCCTTCACCGGACGCGGCCGCCGAAAAGACACACGCTGGACCGTCAAGGCGGCCGACACGGTCTCGCACGCCATCATCACCGTCGGCGGCATCGGCACGATCGTCGCCGTGTCCGCCGTGGCGCTGATCTTGCTGATCGTCGTGGTGCCGCTGTTTGTGCCGGCCAAGGCCGACACCCGCGACCAGTTCGACAACGCGCGGGCCAAGGCGTGCCTGCACCTGGGCATCGACGAGTACCGCACGCTCGGCTGGGCCATCTTCGACGACGGCTCGATCGACCTGTTCCGCCTCGACCGCGACGACGAGGCGGCCGCGCGGGTGATCGAAAGCAAATCGTTGACCGACGGCGAACGGCCCACGGCGTGGTCCTTCCCCATCGACGGCGAGCGCGTGATGGCCGGCTTCGCCGACGGCACCGTGCAGGTCTACCGCATCCGTTACCGCACTCAGTTCATCGATGAAGAAGACGCCCCCGCCGAGCTGCTCGACCTGAAGGAAGGGCGGGTCGCGCTATTCCAGAACGGCATCGTGCAGCGGATCCGCTCGGGCCAACTCCGCTTGCAGACGCTGCGCATCTCCACCGAAACCGAACGCGTCGAGCTGTTCGACGGCCCGGTGCTGCGGCTCGACCACCTCGTGGACAGCGGCGAATTGAAGCTCGTCGCCTACGGCCAGGCGGGCGGTCAGGCCGTGTTGCGTTACGCCGCGGCCGACATGGAAGACGAGGTCGAATCGTTCGACGACACGTACGACCTGCCCTACGAGCCCCACGCCGACCAGCAACCGCGTTTCGTCAAACTCGTGGGCACCGGCGGCGACGCGATCGTGTGCTGGGCCGACGGCTCGGGCAACCGGGTCAACACCTCGGTGCCGGCCAAGGCGCAGCTCGTGCAACGGTTCGACCTGGTGCCCGACGAGGGCGTCGAGTTGAGCCGGTTGGCGTTCCTGCTCGGCCGATCGACGCTGATCGTGGGCGAATCGTCGGGCAACGTGACCGGCTGGTTCATGGCCCCGATCGAACAACCCGCCACCGAGGCCCGCGACGCGACGCTCGGCGACGACACCCGCACCCTGGTGCGAGCCAAGCGGATGGACCGGGTGGGCGACGCGGCGATCACGGCGATCGTCTCCTCGACGCGCAGCCGCATGTTCGTCACCGGCGACGCCGCGGGCCGCGTGCGGGCTTACTACATGACCAGCGAGAACCAACTGCTGGAGATGCCGGCCGAGCAGACCGGGGCCGTGCAAGCCGTGGCGTTCGGCCCGAAGCAGGACGCGATCGTCGCCCTGACCGACACCCACCTGGTCGATTGGGACTTCGAGCCGATGCACCCCGAAGCCACGCTGGCTTCGCTGTTCCTGCCGGTCTGGTACGAGGGCTACGCCGACCCGAAGCACGACTGGCAGAGCTCCGCGGCGACCGACGACTACGAGCCGAAGTACGGCCTGATGCCGCTGGCGTTCGGCACGATCAAGGCGACGTTTTACGCGATGCTCATCGGTGCGCCGCTGGCGTTGCTCGCGGCGATCTTCACCAGCGAGTTCCTGCCGCCGAAGTGGAAGGCGCGCATCAAGCCGACCATCGAGCTGATGGCGTCGCTGCCGTCGGTGGTGCTCGGCTTCCTCGCGGCGCTGGTGTTCGCGCCTTACCTCGAAAAGTTCATCCCCGCCACGCTGGCGATCTTCTTCGCCATCCCGTTCACGGTCATGCTCGCCGCGTACGTCTGGCAGCTGCTGCCGTACCGCTTCACGGTGATCATGCGGCCGCACCGCTTCTGGTTCATCCTGCTGCTGACCCTGCCCATGGGTTACCTCGTGGCCAGCACGCTCGGCCCGCCGCTCGAAAGCCTGATGTTCGACGGCAACATCAAGCGCTGGCTCAACGGCACCAACAGCGACCCGGGCTTCGGCAACCCGGTCGGCGGCTGGGTGCTGCTGCTGCTGCCGATGGCGGCGCTGCTCGTGGGCCTGGTGATGACGGTCTACGTCAACCCGCTCATCCGCCGGCGCACGCCCAACCTCACACGCGGCGGCGCCGCGCTGATCGACATCCTCAAGTTCCTCATCGGCGCCGCGGCGACCGTGGCCCTGGCGTTCCTCGGCGGCTTGGCGCTGTCCGGGGTCGGCCTCGACACCCGTGGGCCCTGGACCGTCTGGGGTTTCGACATGGCGATGCTCAACAAGCACGACCAACGCAACGCGCTGGTCATCGGCGCCGTCATGGGTTTCGCGATCATCCCCATCATCTACACCATCGCCGAGGACGCGCTGTCGACCGTGCCCGAGCATTTGCGCTCCGGCTCGCTCGGCGCCGGCGCCACGCCGTGGCAGACCGCCGTCCGCATCGTCGTGCCCACGGCGATGAGCGGCCTGTTCTCCGCGGTCATGATCGGCCTCGGCCGCGCCGTCGGTGAAACCATGATCGTGCTGATGGCGTTCGGCAACACGCCGGTGCTCGAGCTGAACATGTTTAACGGCGGCCGGACGCTCGCGAGCAACATCGCCGTGGAGCTGCCCGAAGCGCCGCTGGGCTCGACGCACTACCGCGTGCTGTTCCTCGCGGCGCTGGTGCTGTTCGCCATGACCTTCGTGCTCAACACGGTCGCCGAGGCCGTCCGCCAGCACTTCCGCAAGAAGGCGGTGTCGTTATGAGTTCGCGGATCTCGGCCGACCACGAAAGCAAAGACGCGGACGTGCGGATCCCCGTGCCCGCCGACAAGCCCGCCGTGCGCCGCCGGCGCGCGGGCAAACGCACCGCCTTAGCCGCGCACGGCGAGCCGATGGTCTGGCTCACCGGCGGCTGCCTGGCGATCTGCCTGGCCATGATCGTCGGCCTGCTGGGCATGGTCTTCTGGCAGGGCGTCAAGACGTTCTGGCCCCTGCCCGTGATCCAGGTCACCACCGTCGACGGCAAGACGCACATGGGCGAACCCGCCCGCGTCCAACACTACCGCCTGACCGAGAGCATGGTCGAGGCGCTGCCCGATTCGAAACGCGCCGAAGCGGCCAAGCTGCTAACCCAGACCGAAGCCATCAAGAACTTCGCCACCGGCGAGATCGATAACATGCCCGTCGGCGAGGCGGTCCGCCGCCTGTACCGCACGGGCAACTACCGGCTGACCAGCGAGCACTTCAACTGGGTCAACGATTACGAAGTCGTCGAGACCACCCGGCCCGAGTGGGCGATGGTGATCGAACGCGAAGGGTGGGGGCGCTTCTACGGGTTCCCCGAGGCGTTCGTGGTGCAGCACCTGCGGCCGATCGGCGAACGCGAGCGGATGCTCGTCGAGGTCGAACGCCTGTTGTCGCGCGGCGTGCGCCGGCTGCCGACCGATCAGCGCCCCGCCGCCGAGGCCGTGATCGCCGGGGTGAAAAAAGAACTCCAGGCCGTGCGCAGCCAGGCGGTGGTCGATTTCATCGACGGCTTCAAATCAGACGAATCCGTCCAACGCCTCGCGCAGCTCGACAACCTCGAGACGGTCGCGCTCGACGCGCTGAAGCCGGACCAGAACGTCCGCGCCCTGCACGAGGTGTGGGAGGGCGAGCAGGCCTCGTACCAACGCTTCCGCGAGCAGCACGCTTACGTGCGGGACAACCTCGATCGGATACACGAGATCGATCGGTACGAGGGCGGCGCCGCACGCAAGCGCGAGCGCAACGCCCGCCTGGAACTGCGCGAGATCGAGCTGGCGTACGGCAAGCGGATCCTGAAAGCCGAGCAACAGGAAGCCGCCGCCGACAAGACCAAAGAGGAGCGCGGCGGGTGGATCCAGATCGGCCAGGCCTCGCGCCGCACGATCGCCCTCGTGGAGCACGGCAACGAGATCGTCACGCAACTCAGCGTGATCGAACAGGTCAAGCTCGAGCAGACGCAACGCGCCGAACTGCTCGACCGGGTACGCCGGCAGTACGGCAAGGACTCGCCCCGGGCGGCCCTGTTGGCGCAGGTCATCGCCGCGACCGACCGGCGGGCCGGGGCCACCGCGGCCGAGGCCCAGGCGGAGATCGACAAGGTCCGCCAGCGCATGGGCCGCCAGTTCACCTACTACGGCAAGGCGATCGGCGACGTCGGCGACGAGCTCACCAAGCTGGTCGACGACTACATCGCGATCCAACAGGACACACGCGCCACCAACGCGGCGGTCAACACGCGCATCGCGGAGATCAAGGTCGACAACCAGCGCTTCGAATGGCGGATGCGGACCGCGCAGGGCCAGCAGGCCACGCTGCTGGTGGCCGACGTCGTCCGCGCCTACGCGCCGCAGCGGCTGGGCTTCGGCGACAAGGTCGGGGTGTACTTCTCGCGCTGGGTTGAGTTCCTCGCCGCCGACCCGCGCGAGGCCAACCAGGAAGGCGGCGTGTTCCCGCAGATCGTCGGCACCGTGCTGATGACGATCATCATGGCCATCGTCGTCGTGCCGTTCGGCGTGATGGCGGCGATGTACCTCCGCGAGTACGCCAGGGCGGGCCCGATCATCTCGGCGGTGCGGATCGCGATCAACAACCTCGCGGGCGTGCCGAGCATCGTGTTCGGCGTGTTCGGCCTGGGCTTCTTCTGCTACATGATCGGCGGCTACGTCGACGGCGGGCCGAGCGTGGTGGTGCCGGGCCGGCAGTGGTTCATCCTGATGACGGTCTTCGCCGCGATGGTCGTGTTCGGCGGGGCGTCGGCGATGTTCAACCGGGGCGGCACGAAGACGCGCGGCAGCGGCACGTCCATGGCCCTCAACGCGGTGCTGGCGTTGCCGCTGGCCCTGATCTGGGTGGCGCTGCTCGGCTTGGCGGTGGTCACGCCCTCGCTGGTCGTGCGCCTGGCGGTCGGCTTCATGTTTGTGGTCCACGCGATCTTCATCGGGCTCGCGGCGCAGCACAACCCCAACGACCAGCGCTCGACCATGCAGCGCGTCATGTTCACCTCGGGCATGATGACCTGCGTGCTGGCGTCGATCACGGCGGTGTTCCTGGTCGCGGTCACGCCGTTCTTCGACGGCTTCTACGCCGCGTCGGTCAGCGACGGCTCGCCGACGTTCGGCAAGGGGGCGCTGATCTGGGCGTCGTTCACGCTGGCGCTGCTGACGCTGCCGGTGGTGATCGTGGCGACGGAAGAGGCCTTGGCCGCGGTGCCGAACTCGATGCGCGAGGGGTCGTACGCCTGCGGCGCGAGCAAGTGGCAGACGATCAAGCGGATCGTGCTGCCGCGTGCGATGCCGGGCATCATGACGGGCATGATCCTGGCCATGGCGCGCGGCGCCGGCGAGGTGGCGCCGCTGATGCTGGTCGGCGCGGTGAAGATCGCGCCGGAGCTGCCGATTTCCACCGAGCCGCCGTTCGGCGTCAACCGCAGCTTCCTGCACCTGGGCTTCCACATCTACGACCTGGGCTTCCAGAGCCCCAACGCCGAGGCGGCCAAGCCCATGGTCTTCACGACCACGCTGCTGCTGATCCTGATCATCGCGTTGCTGAACATCGTATCGATCTGGCTGCGTACGCGGCTGCGCAAGAAGTTTGAATCCTCCGCTTTCTGATCGGCTGGAGATCGACCATAATGAAGACGACGAACATGAGCACCGAACCCATCGAATCCAGCCCCGTCGCGCCGCCGCCGGTCATGGGCGCCGACGCCGTGGCCGCGTCCAACATGGGCGGCGAGCTGCTCGACGCGATCAACCGCGGCGAGCACATCGAAAGCGAGATCCACGAGGCGATCCACACCGAGCAGATCGTGCTCGACGTGCTGAACTTCGAGCTGTGGTACGGCGCCAAGCAGGCCCTGTTCGAGATCAACATGAAGGTGCCCAAGGGCAAGGTGACCTCGCTCATCGGGCCCTCCGGCTGCGGCAAGTCGACCCTGCTGCGTTCGGTCAACCGCATCAACGACCTGATCGACATCGTCAAGATCCGCGGCGACATGCTGCTGAACAACGACTCGATCTATGACCCCGGCGTCGACGTGATCGAGCTGCGCAAGCGCATGGGCATGGTCTTCCAGAAGCCCAACCCGTTCCCCATGAGCATCTACGAGAACGTCGTCTACCCGCTCCGCATCGACGGCGAGCGGAACAAGGGCGTGCTCGACGAGGTGTGCGAGCACTCGCTGAAGGGCGCGGCGTTGTGGGACGAGGTCAAGGACCGCCTGCACGAGAACGCGCTGGGCATGTCCGGCGGCCAGCAGCAGCGGCTATGCATCGCCCGCGCGATCGCCGCCGAGCCCGAGGTGCTGTTGATGGACGAGCCCTGTTCGGCGCTCGACCCGATCGCCACGGGCAAGATCGAAGACCTCATCGAGGAGCTCAAGGGCGAGTACTCGATCCTGATCGTGACCCACAACATGCAGCAGGCGTCGCGCGCCAGCGACTACACGGCGTTCATGTACCTCGGGCGCCTGGTCGAGTACGGGCCGACGAAAGACGTGTTCACCAACCCGCACCTGCGCGAGACGCAGGACTACATCTCGGGGCGTTTCGGGTAAGTGATTTTGAGTGTTGTTTGGTTTTGCCGCTGTACTTCGCGGCGTATTTGCATAAGAATAAAGAGCCATGTCCATCCACCTGCAACGACAATTCGACAAGTTGAAGAAGCTGATCCTCTCGCTGGGGGCCATGGTGGAAGAAGCGCTCGAGGCTTCGCTGCGCGCCGTGGAGAACCGCGACGCCGAGCTCGCCGACAAGGTGATCGCCGGCGACAAGAAGATCGACATGATGGAGATCGACGTGGAGGAGGAGTGCCTGCACACCCTCGCCCTGCACCAGCCGGTGGCGTTCGACCTGCGTTACGTCGTGGCGGTGTTGAAGATCAACAACGACCTGGAGCGGATCGCGGACCTGGCGACGAACATCTGCGAGCAGGCGATCTTCCTGGCCGAGCACGAGGTGGCGGCGGAGATCCCCTACGACATGCACGGCATGTCGCTCAAGGCGCGTGAGATGGTCAAGCGGGCGCTCGACGCGCTGGTCAACGTCGACCCCAACACCGCGCAGGCGGTGCGCGACATGGACGAGCAGGTCGACGACATGCACCGCGAGATGTACGTGCAGGTCGAGCGGGCGATCCGCGACAACCCGCACCAGCTGACGCAGCACATCCATTACCTCAACGTCTCGCGTCAGCTCGAACGCATCGGCGACCACGCCTGCAACATCGCCGAGGACGTGCTGTACATGGCCAAGGGCGACATCGCCCGCCACCACGTCACCCGCGTCGAGGCCTGAGGTTTGTCGTTATAGGTTGGCTGGCCGGCGCGTTATAATCGCGTCTGCTATCATTCCATGCGTGGGCGGGTCGACGCAGGGAGTTGTCTCATGGCCATCTGCACAAAAAAGTCCAAGCTCATGGGGCTGGTGGTCGGGCTGTTGCTGTTCGTCGGCGGCGTGCTCGCGGTCGTTTTCTTCAAGGGGGGCGACGCCGAGCCGGCGCCCGAGTTGGTCGTCCGGCCCTTGAAGACCGCGGTGATCGGCACGCCCCACGCCGAGGGCGAGCTCGAGTTCCCCGGCAAGGTCAAGGCCGGCGAGGAGGCGGACCTGTCGTTCGAGGTCTCCGGCCGGATCAAGGAACTGCGGGTCAAGAAGGGCGACGAGGTGACCAAGGGCCAGCTCATCGCTGCGCTGGACCCGCGCGACTTCCAAAACGACCTGGACGTGGCGATCGCCGAGCGTGACCGCGCCAAGGCGCAGTACGAGCGCATGGAAAAGGCCGGCAAGCTCAACGCCGTGTCCAAGCAGGAGGTCGACAACGCGCTGGCCGCGTTCAACCAGGCCAAGGCCGTCGTCGACACCAAGCAGAAGGCCATGGAAGACACCCGGCTCTACGCGGACTTCGACGGCGTCATCGCCGACAAGTTCGTCGACAACTTCCAGACCATCCAGGCCAAGCAGCCGGTCGTGCGCCTGCAGGACAACACCACGGTCGAGATCGAGATCGCCGTGCCCGAGGACCAGATCGTTCAGGCCAACGCCGAGGAGCGGTTCATCAAGTTTCTTGCGACCTTCGACTACCTGCCCGACACGCAGTTCGAGCTGACCGTCAAGGAGTGGTCGACCGAGGCCGACCCGTCGACGCAGACCTTCGCCGTGGCCTTCCAGATGCCCGCGCCCGACCAGGAGGAAACCGGCCTGCGCATCCTGCCGGGCATGACGGCCACGGTCCACGTGCACCGCTCCGCGGCCGGCGCGACCGAAGGGCCCGCCACCTTCGCCGTCGCGCTCGACGCCGTGCCCATCGACGACGCGACCGGCAGGTACTTCGTCTGGAAGGTCGAGCCCGCCGAGGCAAACGGCGAGTTCAAGGTGCGCAAGACGTTCGTCGAGGTCGGCGAGATGACCGGCGACCGCATCGTCATCAGGTCCGGCGTCCGATCCAACGATCGCATCGCCACGGCCGGCGTCAACCTCCTGCGCGACGGGCAAGTCGTCCGCCTCTACCACGCCGATGAAACGGGGTCGGCCGGATGAACATCGCCGAAGCTTCGATCCGATACAAGACGGTCACCATCGTCTTCACGCTGTTGATCATCGGCGGCGGCGCCCTCGCGTACGAAAAGCTCGGCCGGCTCGAAGACCCCGAGTTCACCATCAAGGACGCCAAGGTATTCACCTTCTACCCCGGCGCCAGCGCGGGGGAGGTCGCCGACGAGGTCACCGACACGCTCGAGACCGCCATCCAACAGCTCGGCCAACTCGACGACGTGACCAGCACGTCCGAGCCGGGCAAGTCGACCATTACCGTCTCCATCAAGGACAACTACGACAAGCGGCGCCTGCCTCAGGTGTGGGACGAGCTGCGCCGAAAGGTCAACGACGCCCAGCGCCAGCTGCCGCCGGGCGCGTCGACCTCGATCGTGTACGACGACTTCGGCGACGTGTACGGCGTGTACTACGCGGTGTACGGCGACGGCTTTTCTTACCAGGAACTCAAGGAGTACGCCAAGCTGCTCCGCCGCGAGCTGCTGCTGTGCGACGACGTGGCGAAGGTCGACCTCTTCGCCGACCAGCAGGAGGTGATCTACGTCGAGATCTCCACCGCGCGCCTCAGCCAGCTCGGCCTCTCGCCCGATGTGATCCGCAACACCCTCGCCGGCCAGAACCTCGTCGCGCCCTCGGGCAAGGTGGTCGTCGACAGCAAGTACATCCGCATCGAGCCCAGCGGCGAGTTCGCCAGCGTCGAGGACATCGGCAACCTGCTGATCGTGCAGGACGACGCGACCGCGTCGAAGCTGTACCTGCGCGACATCGCCAGGGTCTGGCGCGGCTACGAAGACCCGCCGTCCATGATCATGCGCTACAACGGCAAGCCCGCCATCGGCATCGGCATCTCCACCGTCGAGGGCGGCAACGTCATCACCATGGGCGACAGCCTCGACCGGCGCCTCGCCGAGCTCGTGGAAGAGACCCCGATCGGCATCGAGATCGGCGTCATCGCGCACCAGGCCCAGGCCGTGAACACCGCGGTCAACGGGTTCATGATCAGCCTCGCCGAGGCGGTGGCGATCGTGATCGGCGTGCTCATGATCGCCATGGGGTTGCGCAGCGCACTGCTCATCGGCTTCATCCTCATCCTCACCGTGCTCGCGACGTTCATGGTCATGCAGGCGCAGGGCGTCATGCTCGAACGCATCAGCCTCGGCGCGCTGATCATCGCGCTGGGCATGCTCGTCGACAACGCGATCGTCGTCGTCGAGGGCATCATCATCGGCATCCAGCGCGGCCAGGGCCGTGTCGAAGCCGCCGTCGGCATCGTCAAGCAGACGATGTGGCCGCTGTTCGGCGCGACGGTCGTGGCCGTGCTCGCGTTTGCGGCGATCGGCGTCTCGCAGGACTCCACCGGCGAGTACTGCCGCTCGCTGTTCCTCGTGATCCTCTACTCGCTCATGCTCAGCTGGGTGCTGGCCATCACCATCACGCCGTTCTTCGGGGTGTTGTTCCTTCAGGCGCCCAAGGTCGCGGAAGGCGAAGACCCCTACGGCGGGCTGCTGTTCACGGTCTACCGCGCTTGCCTGTCGTTCGCGATCCGCGCCCGCTGGCTGACGGTGCTCATCCTCGTGGCGATGCTGTTCGCTTCGATCTGGGGTTTCGGGTTTGTGAAAAACAGCTTCTTCCCCGACTCGACCCGCCCGCAGTTCATGGTCCACTTCTGGATGCCCCAGGGCACGCACATCACCGAAACCGAAGCGGAACTCGAGCGGTTGGAAAACGCGATCCGCAACGACCTCGGCCCGGTCAGCGATGAGTTGACCGACGTGTCTTCGTTCGTCGGCGGCGGGGCGTTGCGCTTCCTGCTGACCTATGCGCCCGAGGAGGCCAACGACTCGTACGGCATGCTGCTCGTGTCGGTCAAGGACTACACGAAGATCATGACCGACATCATCCCCGCGATCCAGACGCACGCCGAGGAGCACTTCCCCGATGCGCAGGTGTTCGGCCGGGCGTTCATGCTCGGCCCGGGCGAGTCGCAGAAGATCCACTGCCGCCTGCGCGGGCCCGATGTCGAGGTGCTCCGCGAGCTTGCCGCACAGGTCGAGCGGTACATGTACGAAACGCCCGACGCGGTGGACATCATGTCCGACTGGCGGCAGCGCGTGCCGCTCGTGCGCCCGGTCGTGGCCGAGACCCAGGCCCGCAACGCGGGC
Source organism: Phycisphaeraceae bacterium (assembly GCA_028282805.1). Taxonomy (GTDB): domain Bacteria; phylum Planctomycetota; class Phycisphaerae; order Phycisphaerales; family Zrk34; genus JANQHD01. The sequence continues at coordinate 24,938 of JANQHD010000051.1, forward strand.
ATCACCCGCGCCCAGATCGCCGCGGCGCTCGAGATCACCTTCTCCGGCGAACAGGTCGGCGTCTACCGCGAGGGCGACGAGCTGCTGCCGATCATCGGGCGCAGCCCGGCCGACGAACGCAACGACATCGACCAGCTCAACCGCGTGTTCATCTGGAGCCCCGTGGCGCGCAAGAACATCCCGCTGCGCCAGGTCGTGCTCGGTTTCGAATCCGTCAGCGACAACCCCATCATCCGCCGCCGCGACCGGTTGCCGTGCATCACCGTCAAGTGCGACCCGACCCCCGGCCTCACCGCCGAGCCCGTGCGGCGGGCGGTCGCGCAACGCATCGACGAAGCCAGGGCAAAGGGCGGGTTCAACCTGCCCCTCGGTTACGAGCTCGTCTGGGGCGGCGAGTACGAAGACTCGACCAAGGCCCAGGGCGCGCTGATGTCGAAGCTGCCGGTCTTCTTCCTGTTGATGGTCCTCGTCGTGGTCTGCCTGTTCAACAACATCCGTCAGCCGCTGGCGATCTTCCTCACGGTGCCGCTGGCGGTCATCGGGGTGACGGTCGGGCTGTTGTCGACCGGCCAGCCGTTCGGGTTCATGGCGCTGCTGGGGTTCCTTTCGCTCACCGGCATGCTCATCAAGAACGCGATCGTGCTCGTCGACGAGATCAACGCGCAGATCAACTCGGGCAAGCCCCGCTTCAGCGCGATCGTCGACTCGGGCGTCAGCCGCATGCGCCCCGTGTCCATGGCGGCGCTGACCACCGTGCTGGGCATGATCCCGCTGCTGGCCGACGCGTTCTTCGTCGCCATGGCCGTGACCATCATGTTCGGCCTGGCGTTCGCCACCGTGCTGACGCTGGTGGTGGTGCCGGTGCTCTACGCGATCTTGTTCCGGGTGCGCAACGACGAGGTCGCCGCTTAGCAGTCGACCATGCGAGACATCAACTCGTCGACCGACCACACGACGACGGCCGTGGCCGTGTCGGCTGCGCCGTAGTACACGAGCAACCGGCCGCCGCGCTCGACCGCGCTGGTAGGGAACACCACGTTGGGCACGAAGCCGTCGACCTCGTAATCGGTCTGCGGCGCGATGATCGGCCCGTCGCTGTGCGCGATCACGCGCGACGGGTCGTCGCCGGCGAGCAACACCGCGGCGCCGAAGTAGCTGCCGACGTGCGCCTCTTCGCTGTCGACGGTGCGGTCGTTGCCGTGGTAGATCACCAGCCAGCCGCGCTCGGTCAACACCGGCGGGCACCCGCCGCCGATGCGCCCCGCCGACCATTGGCCGCCCGGCACCGTCAACGGGGTGTGCCGGCCCCAATGCATCAAGTCATCGGAATACGCAAGCCATATCTCGGGCGGGCTGAAATGCGTGCGCGGGTTGGGCCGGTGCATGGCGACGTACCGGCCGCCCACCTTTTGCGGGAACAGCACCACGTCTTTGTTTTCCGGCGGGAAGATCACGCCGTGGCGTTCGAAGCTGGCAAAGTCGGTGGTCGACGCCAGCGCGGTCGCCGCGCCGTGCGGCGAGACCGCGACGTGCGTGATCCAGTACCGGCCGTCGAGTTTCGTGATGCGCGGGTCTTCCACGCCAAACGCTTCGTAAAGCAACGCCGGGTCGAAACGCGCCGCCGCTTTGATCGCCGCGGGGTCGACGTGCAAGCCGTCGCCGCTGCGCACGATGCGCAGGTGCGAGGTGAACGTCAGCCGGGTGCGCCCATCGCGCTGCTCAACCACGCGCGGGTCGACGGGGCGCAGCGCATCGTTGGCCAGCCAATCGATGACGATGCCGCCCTCGTGCCAACGCGGCAGCGCCGTGTGACCGTCACGCCGCTCGGCCACGGCCTCGGCCACACGCACCACGATCGCCACGCCGTCATCGGTGTCGATCACGCCCGGGTTGAACGCGCTGACGATACGCAGGCGTTCGTCGGTGGGCGTGAGGTCGGCAGGGCGGAGCAACAGCTTATTTTCAAGTCGTGTCAGCATATGTTCATTTCACGCGGAGGCGTCGGCCAGCGCGGTGGCATGTACGGCCGTTTGCACCGAGCGTAAACCGTTTACCTCGGTCACACGGCGCAGGTGGGTAGGGTCGGCGATCGCCTCGAGTTGGTCGGCCATCAGCTCACGCAGCACGTGCCCATACAGCGCGGGCTTATTCATGCCGGCTTGCGAAGTCACACGCCAATAACCGTCGACGGTGTAAGGTTTGTGCCGGCTGTTGCCCTTGCGTTCGTCGCTCGCGTATGACGCGATCGGTTGCACTTCGGGCAGGGGCAGCAGCGATGTGATACGGTCGAGCTGCGCCTGCTCGGCGAACACCTCGACCGTGATCGACGTCGGCACCCACTCGTCGAGCGTGACTGAGCCGTGCTCGAACAGCAACCGCATCTGCTGGCGGTCGAGCCGCGTTGGTTGCGTGAAGCCGTGGTAGAAGTTGACGAGCGCCCCGTCGCCGTAGCGCACGGTGGCGTTGACCTGGTCGACGATCGGTCCGCCGGCGCGTCGACAGTGCTGCGCCGCAACGACTTGCCCCTCACCCAGCCACCACTCGAAAAGGTCGAAAAAATGCACGCCGTGCTCGACGAAGATGCCGCCCGACACGTCGCGTTGCCAGAACCAGTGGTCGGGCCCGAGCGGCTCGTCCTTCGCGTAATTCTCGAAATACCCGTGCAGCGGTTGGCCGAGCAGTTGGGCTTCGGTGATCCGCTTGACCGCTTCGCACAGCGGGTTGTAGCGCATGATCAGGTTCGCCGCGAGCACCTTGCCCTGTTGCTCGGCGAGCGCGACGAGCCGTCGTGCTTCGTTGACGTTCATCGTCAACGGCTTCTCGCAAAGCACGTGCTTGCCCGCGCGCAGCGCCCGATCGGCGAGGTCCGCGTGGGTGTTGGGGGGTGTGGCGATGTGCACGAGGCCGACGTCATCGCGCGCGAGCAGCTCGTCGACCGATCCGCACGCCCGCATGCCGAACCGCGCGGCCGCCTGCTCGGCGGTCTGACGGTCGCGGTCGACCAGCGCGATGGGCTTGATCGAGTCGAGTTGGCGGTACTGTTCGATACAGAACTGACCGAACGCGCCCGCGCCGATCAGGCCGTAACCGAGGGTGTCGTGTCGCTCTGGCATGGCCGGATTATACACGCCGCGCAAGCTCGTCGGCGTCGGCGGCCAGCTGCAGCGCAGCGACGGCGTCGTCGGGTGTCACGCGCATGCGGTGCCGGCGGTTGGCGATGCGGCGCGTCAGGTCGGCCATCAGGTCGCGCACCGCGCGGCCGTAAAGGGTCTGCTTGTCGTCCTCGCCCGACCAGCTGATGCGGACCTCGGCGTCGGCGCGTTCGTTGCGGCCGCGCCGGCCGACCACCGGCCGATCGCCGGGCAGCCGGCGGAGTGTTTCGATCTGCGCCCCGGCGAGCAACGCCGCGACCTGCTCGATTTGTTCGTCGCTGAGCACGGCGATCAGCTGCAGGTCACCGGCGATCCACCCGTCGAGCCGCAGCTCGCCGCGCTCGAACAGCAGGCGCATCCGCTGGCGGTCGAGCCAGTGGTTCTGCGTAAAACCGTGGTAGAAGTTGACGGTGGTCTGTGTGCCGAAGCCGACCTCTGCGGTGGCCTGGTCGACGATGGTCGTGCCGGGGCGCTGCTGCTGGTGTGCGGCGAGCGTGCGGCCATCGCCCAACCAGTGCCGCAACAGGTCGAAGCTGTGCACGCCGTGCTCGATAAAAATGCCGCCGCTCTGTTCGGTGTCCCAGAACCAGTGGTCGGCCGGTAAGCCGCCGTCGCCCGCGTAGTTGGTGAACGACCCACGCAGCGGCGCGCCCAGCAGGCCGGTGGTGATCAGCGTTTTCACGGGCTCGACCAGAGGCCCGTAGCGCATCATCAGGTTCACCGCCAACGCGCGGTCGTGTTCCGCCGCGAGCGACAGAACTTGGCGCGCATCGGCCAGCGACGTGGCGATCGGCTTTTCGATCAGCACGTGCTTGCCCGCGCGCAAACACCGGCCGGCCAACTCGGCGTGGCTGGCGGGCGTGGTGGCGATGTGCAGCAGGTCGATCCGCGCATCGGCGAGCAGCGCGGGCAGGTCGTCGTATGCGTGCAACTCGTTCTCGGCGGCAAAACGCGAGGCGCTTTCGTGCGTGCGGCTCCACACGCCGACCGGCTCGATGCCGTCCAGTTGCCGGTACTGCCTCAAACAGAACTGCGCGAAGCGGCTCGCGCCGACCACCGCGAATCCGATCGCGCCGGCCGGCGCGGCGTGCACGTCGATGTTGTGGCGTTGGTCGTACAGTTGCAGTTCCAACGCCGCCAGCAAGTGCGCCAGGTACGACTCGGCGCCCTGGTTCTTGTTCAGGCCTTCCGGTTGAAGGCCGTCGTAGATACCGCCCGTGTCCTCGTCGATCAGCGACAAACCGAGGTCGTTTCGCCCGGTAAACCAAGTGTAACTCCGGTGGGCCTCGTTCAGCCACGCCTCATCGCCAGTCACTTCGGCGGCGGCGAGCGCGGCTTGCACCAGGCACTGCGCCTCGATCGCCTGCTGGTCGAACTTCGCGTGGTGACCGCTGCGTGTGAGCCAGCCGGCGTTGCCGATCACGCTGAGGTGGCCCTCCGGCGCGGTCTGCACGTCGATGCACCAGCGCAGCGATCGCAGCGCGGCGTCGACCATGTCGTCACGCCCAAGCGCCCGACCCGTCACCAGCAGCGCGTGCGGCAGCTTCGCGTTGCCCCACGTCAGCATGTTCACCCACCACGGCCAACCGTCGCCGGCGTTGGAGCGCCACACCTCGTAAAAGCGATCGCCGATCGCCCGCTGCTGTTCGCGGCAGGCGTCGAGCTCACCGCTCGCGGCCAACCGTTCGTCCAGCGCGACCAACGTGTACGCCATCGGGTGCACGTGCTCGAAACGCGCCACCGCGGGCAGGGCGCGGTCGAAGATCACCTCGGCCAGTTCCTTGACGCGCTCGCTCGGAGCGAAGCGGCTGGCCACGCCCAGCGACCACAGCGCGCGGCAGTGGCTGTCGTCGCTGCCCACGTCCTCCAGCCACCGTCGCTCGTAGCTCATGAAGTTGCGGAAGCAGCCGTCCTTGTTGAGCGCGTTGACCACGAACGCGAGGTAGCGGTCGAGCAGTTCGGCGCACGCGCCGTCGTGGTGCAGGTGCTCGTACAGCACCGCGGCGATCAGCGCGCGGGCGTTGTCGTCGATGCAGTAGCCGTGCTCGGCGTCGGGCACGTGGTACTTGGCGTGCTGGAACAGCCCCGTGTCGTCGGTCATGCGCTGCAGGTGGCGCAGGTCGACGCGGGGCACAACGGGTTGCGCAGCACGCTCGCTCATCCGCTAATCCAGTTCCACCTCGTCGAGGTATTGCGGCACGTGCGCGTCGTAGCCGTGTTTCGACTTGATCTCGCCGCACAGGTTGTCCGCGGCCTCGGCGTCGCCGTGCGTAAGGAACACCTTGCGGGGTTGCTTGATGTTGCCGACCCATTTCAGCAAGTCTTCGCGGTCGCCGTGGGCGCTGAAGCCATCGATCGTGGCGATGTTGGCGAACACGTCGCGCTTGATGCCGAAGATGCGCACGTCGCGCCTGCCGTCGCGGATCATCCGCCCCAGCGTGCCCACCGACTGGTAACCGACGAATAAGATTGTCGACTCGGGTCGGCCGATGTTCGCTACCAGGTGGTGCTTGACCCGCCCGCCGGTGCACATGCCCGAGCCGGCCATGATGATCGCGGTGCCCTTGATGTTGTTGATCGACTTCGACCCGTCGACCGTCCGCACGAGGTTCACGCAGTGCCACGCGTTGCGCAGCCGGCCGGACTCGAGCGCTTCCTGCATCTGGTCGTCCATGTAATCGCGGTGGCGCAGGAAGATCTCCGTCGCGTTCACCGCCATCGGCGAGTCGAGGAACACCGGCAAGCACGGCACGCGCTTCGCCTGGATCAGCTCCGTCAGGTGCAGCATCATCTCCTGCGCCCGCTCGATGGCAAACGTGGGGATGACCACGTTGCCGCCGCGCTCGATCGTGTCCTTGATGACCTTTTCGAGCAGGTCGCGCACGTTACCCGAGTCGCGGTGGTCGCGGTCGCCGTAGGTCGACTCCATCACCACGTGGTCGGCGGACTCGAACAGCGTCGGGTCGCCCACGATCGGCGCATCGGCCTGCCCGATGTCGCCGGAGAAGATGACCCGGCGTTTTGTTCCGTTGGCGCTGACGTCGATCGCCAGCGACGCGGCGCCGAGGATGTGGCCCGCTTCGTGGTACGTGACCGTGATATCGTTGCCGAGGTCGACGGGGGTGTCGAAGCCGGTCGTGTCGAACCGGCCGGACACACGCTCTGCGTCTTCAACGGTGTACAACGGCTCGTAGGGGTGCTTGCTCTTGACGCCCGCCTTGCGGTGGCGCTTCTGCTTGTACTTGACGTCTTCCTGCTGGATGCGGGCCGAGTCGTTCATCACCAGCTGCGCCAGCTCGGCGCTGGGCTCGGTGGTGACGATGCGGCCGTTGAAACCGTCGCGCACGAGCTTGGGGATCAGCCCGCAGTGGTCGAGGTGCGCGTGCGTGAGCAGCAGCACGTCGATCGACTTGGGGCTGACCGGGCACGGGTCCCAGTTGCGCTCTTGGAACTTGCGCTCCTGGAACATGCCGTGGTCGATCATGATGCGCTTGCCCGCCGCTTCCAGCAGGTAGCTAGACCCGGTCACCTGGCGGTTGGCGCCTAAAAACTTGAGCTTCATGCGTTGTAGTGTAATCGATTACGGCGTCGGGCTTAAACGGCACGCCGCCGGCACAGCGCCAGCCCGCCGACCGCCAACAGGCACAGCGATGCGGGCTCAGGGATGTTCGCCGTGACAAAATTGTCGTACGCCGAGACCAGCACGCCGCCCGCGACGGAATCGAACAGCGGCGAGGGCAGGCCCGCTAAGTCGAGCGTAAAGGTGTTCACGCCGAACACGCTCAGCTCGTCGGCCTGCGGCACCAGGTCGAGGTTCACATCGTCCCACACGAAGCTCGGCCCGCCCGAGTCGCCGCCGCCGATGGTGGTTTCGAAGAAGTTGCCGATGCTCGCGCCGTCGCCGAGCGTGTCGGTGGCGCTGCCGTCCTCGTCGATGTCCCAGAAGAACAACTCGGGCTGGGTGAACGGCGCTTCGTCGTCGACGTCGAACGTGGCGGTGATGTTCTGACCGAAACGCTTGACGAAAAAGTTCGGCGCGACGTTGTACCCGTTGACCGCGTCGCCGCTGGTGCCGTAGCCGGCCATGATCAGCGCCTGGGCGGTGACGAACGGGTCGGTGTGCAGGCCGTAGATCGGCACGCCCGCCGGGATCGGGCTGGCCAGCTCGATGATTGCGATGTCGTCGTTGATCGACGGGTTGGCGAAGCCGGTGTAGTCCGGGTGGATCGTCACGCTTTGCATGCTGATGAGCGTGGGCGAGGGCTGGTGGTTGAAGATCACGCTGCTGCTGGTCAGGTTCGCGTCGCTGACCCCGTCGTTGTTCGTGTCGAGGCAGTGCGCGGCGGTGAGGATGTGCCGATCGGAGATCACCGTGCCGGAGCAGATGAAGCTGCCGTCGGGGCTGATCGTGTTGATGGAGACCACGCCGGCGTAAGGCGAGGTCGGCACGTTGGGGTCGACACGGTCGGCGGGCGTGACCGGCGGCGTGCCGTTCGGGTCGCCCACGGAAATGAGCCTGTTGGCCAGCGCGGGATCGGCGTCGAATAAATACGGCGTTAAGTCGACCACCGGTTGTGCGTAGCCCGTCGCCCGGGCGGCGCCGTGTGTCAGCATCGCCACGAGCCCGGCGGTCAGAATAATACGGGCGGTCGAACAACGCGGCGGTGCGATCATGAGACGCGACTCCGTTCCGTCTCGCTCTCGTCGCCACGGCAATCGCTGGCTTTGTCACGGACCCAACGCCGGCTCAGCACAACGCCGACGCGTTTAACTCGATCTCATCTCTTCGGGGAGCGCGTGCGGCACGCGCGGTGGCGGAATAACCTATTGAAAACTACACGATCAGTGCCGTCAGTCAACACAAATGATTGATTATTCTGTGTTTGCCCCGGCGGGGAACCGGCGGTCTTCAGATCAACCCGAGTTGTAGCTTGGCCGCGTCGGACATCATGTCGCGGTGCCACAGCGGGTCCCACACGATGTTCACGTGCGCCTCGGTCACGCCCTCGACCGATTCGATCGCGCCCTTGACGCTCAGCGGCAGCGACTGGGCCTCGGGGCAGTTGGGCGTGGTCAGCGTCATGTTCACGTTGACGATGCCGGACTGTTCGTTGGCGTCGACGTCGTAGATCAGGCCTAGCTCGTAGATGTTGATCGGGATCTCCGGGTCGTACACGTGCTTGCACGCCCAGATCGCCTTGTCCTTGAGTGTCGCGTCGTCGGGCAACGGCTCGACCTGGTGCCGCTTGGTGCGCTGGGGCTGCGGCAGGCCGGCTTGCGGCAGCGCGCTGATCGGCGTCGGGTTGGTCGGTTGATCGGTCATGCGTGTTCGGTGGCGAGCTTTTGGATGCGCTGCACCATCGCGTGCAGGCCGTTACGCCGCGTGGGGCTGAGGTGCTGTTCGAGGTCGAGCCGGTTGAAGATCGCCTGCGAGTCGATCGCCAGCATCTCCGCGGGTGTCTTGCCGTTGTAGATCGTCATCAGGATCGCGATCAGGCCGTTGACGATGTGCGCATCGCTGACGGCTTGGAACTCGATCCGCATCTTGCCGTTGTGGGTGACCACGTGCGCGACGAGCCAGACCTGCGACTGGCAACCGTGCACCTTGTTGCCTTCGATGCGATCGGTCTCGAGGAACGGCGGCAGCTTCTTGCCGAGGTCCAGCAGGTACGAGAAGCGTTGCTCCCAGTCCCCGAGGAACTCGAAGCCGGTCGTGATGTCGTCGATGGTCATGCCGTCCAGCGCGGGCACGGCTCGCTCCTTATGCGAAGATCGTTTTGACCTTCTCCAGCGCGGCGATCAGCTTGTCGATCTCGTCGGTCGTGTTGTAGAACGCCGCCGACGCCCGCACGGTGGCGGGGATGCCGAAGCGGTCCATGACCGGCTGCGTGCAGTGGTGGCCGGTGCGGATGGCGACGGCTTCGTGGTCGAGCACGGGGCTCATGTCGTAGGGGTGGATGCCGTCGAGGGTGAAGCTGAACACCGCCGCCTTGTCGGGCGCGGCGCCGATGAGCTTCAAGCCGTCAACGGATTGCAACGCCGCGGTGCCGTAGTCGAGCAGTTGCTTTTCGTGTGCGGTGATGGCGTCGAAGCCGATGGCTTGCACGTAATCGATCGCCGCGCCCAGCGCGATCGCGCCGGCGATGTTGGGCGTGCCGGCCTCGAACTTCGCGGGGGGCTGGGCGAAGGTCGTGCCGGTGAACTTCACCTGCTCGATCATCTCGCCGCCGCCGTGGTAGGGGGGCATCGCGTCGAGCAGCTCGGCCTTGCCGTACAGCGCGCCGATGCCCGTTGGGCCGAACACCTTGTGGCCCGAGAAGGCGACGAAGTCGGCGTCCCACGCGGTCACGTCCACCGCCATGTGCGGCACGGCCTGCGCCGCGTCGGCCATCACCACCGCGCCCGCATTGTGAGCGAGATCGACGATACGCCCGATCGGGTTGATCGTACCCAACGAGTTGGACACGGCCGTGACCGCGACCATCTTCGCGCCCTCGCTCAGCAGCTTCTCGTAGGCGTCGAGCAACAGCACGCCGCGGTCGTCGAACGGGATCGGCTTGACCGTTGCGCCGGTGGCTTCGGCGACCAGCTGCCAGGGCACGATGTTCGAGTGGTGTTCCATCTCGCTGACGAGCACCACGTCGCCGGCCTTCAGGTTGGCTTTGCCCCACGCCGCGGCGACGAGGTTGATCGCCTCGGTGCAGCCGCGCGTGAACACGACCTGCCTGGCGTCGGGCGCGTTGAGGAAGCGCGCGACCTTGATGCGGGCCTGTTCGTAGGCCTGCGTGGCCAGTTCGGCGAGCTGATGAAGCCCGCGGTGCACGTTGGCGTTGTACCGGCGGTAGTAATCGTCGATCGTGTCGAGTACCGCTTGGGGCTTCTGGCTGGTCGCGGCGTTGTCGAGGTAGACCAACGGCTTGCCGTGTACCTGCTGGTGCAGCGCGGGGAAGTCACCGCGCACCCGCTCGACATCGAGTGCCGGGGCGTTGGTGTCCGTGTTGGGTTGTGCCAATGACATTGGGTATCCGGGGGCTTCCGGGGGTCGGGGGCGAGGGTTAGATGCGGTACAGCCGCTCCTTGATCTCTTCGTTGAACTCGGCCGAGAGCTTGTTGGCCATGGGCAGCTTCGCGATCATCTCGTCGGCCAGCAGCGCCCGCACGGGCACCAGCTGCATGCGGTCGAAACCCTCGGCGGCGAACGCGTAGATCAGCATCGCACGAGCCACGTCTTCGGGCAACCCGCGGGCGCGGAAGTAGAACACCGCCTCGGGGTCGACCTGCCCGGTCGTCGCGCCGTGGGTGCAGCGCACGTCGTCGGCGTAGATCTCCAGCTGCGGGCGGGCGTTCATGCGGGCGTCGTCGCTCAGCAGCATGTTGCGGTTGCTCTGGATCGCGTCGGTCTGTTGGCCGTCTTCCTGCACGATGATCCGCCCGGTGAACACGCCGTGCGACTGGTCGTTCATGATGCCCTTGTAGAACTGCCGGCTTCGGCAGTTGGGCGCGGCGTGCTCGACGCGCATCGCGTTGTCGAGCGTCTGCGCGCCGTGGCCGACGAACAGGCCGTTGATCAGGCAGTGCGCGTCCTTGCCGGCCATGACCGGGCGCACGTTGTTCCGCACGAGCTCGCCGCCGAGCAGCACCGTGTGCGAGTGCACATCGGACCGCTCGCCCTGGTGGATCGCCAGCGTGGAGATGTTCGTCGCCGACTCGGCCTCGCGTTCGAGCATGTAGTGGTGCACGACCGCGTGGTCGGCGGCGAACAGCTCGGTGACGGTGTTGTTGAAGTAGTTCTCGCCGCCCAGCGACACGTAGTGCTCGATCACGGTGGCTTCGGCGCCCTCGCCCGCCACGATGAGGTTGCGGGGGTGGGTCATGGCCGAGTTGCTGTGAGCCGTGGCGATCGACAGCACGTGCACGGGCTTGTCGATCTTCTTGCCGGCCTTGAGGTAAACCGCGACGCCGTCTTCCATCAGCGCGGTGTTCAGCGCACCCAGCGCGTCGTTAGCGGTGTCGACCTGCTTGCCAAGGTAATCGCCGATGCCCGTGCAACCCTTCTGGTAGGCCTCGGCGATCGAGCCGATCGCGGTGCCCTCGGGGTGCTCATCGATCTGCGAAAGGTCTTCTCGGTAGTAGCCGTCGACGAACACGATCAGGTGCGCATCGAGCCCGGCGATCATGAATGGCGCGATGTCGTCGGCGGTCACTTCGGCGCCGGTCTGCGGACGGGTAAACGCGGTGTTCGCCAGCTTGCGCAGGTTGGTGTAGCGCCAGTCCTCGTGGCGGGTTGTGGGGATGCCCAGCCGGGCGAAGTCGTCGAACGCCGCTTGGCGCAGCGCGTTGAGCGGGGCCGTGCCGTTGCCCTCGGCGTGGGCGACAACGGCGGCGAACGCGTTGGCATAAGTGTCGGCGTAGGCGTCGGTCGGTTTGTCGATCGTGGTTTCGGTCATCTTGGTATCAGCTCGCGGTCGTGGTTTCGATTTCGGCCCAGCCGGCGTAACCCTGCTCTTCGAGTTCCGTGGCGACCTCGATGCCGCCGGACTTGACGATCTGGCCGTCGACCAGCACGTGCACGACGTCGGGCACGATGTGGTTGAGCAGGCGTTGGTAGTGGGTGATCACGAGGAAGCCTCGCTTGCCGTCGCGCATGTTGTTCACGCCCTCGCTGACGATGCGCAGCGCATCGATGTCCAGGCCCGAGTCGGTCTCGTCGAGGATCGCCATCTCCGAGTCGAGCACCGCCATCTGGAAGATCTCGAAGCGCTTCTTCTCGCCGCCTGAAAAGCCCTCGTTGACGTTGCGCTTGACCATCTCCATGTTGACGTTGACGACCTTGGCCTTCTCCTGGAACAGGCGGAGCAGCTCGACGCCGTCGAGTTCTTCGAGCCCGTGGTACTCGCGTTTGGCGTTGACCGCGGCCTTGAGGAACTGCATCGAGCTGACGCCGGGGATCTCGACGGGGTACTGGAACGCCAGGAACAACCCCTCGCAGGCGCGTTCGTTGGGGTCGAGGTCCAGCAGGTCCTTGCCCTTGTAGAGCACCTGGCCTTCGGTGACGTCGTAGTCGTCCTTGCCGGCCAGCACCTGCGCGAGCGTGCTCTTGCCCGAGCCGTTGGGGCCCATGATCGAGTGCACCTCGCCGGCGTTGATGGTGAGGTTGACGCCGTTGAGGATCTCGTTGCCGTCCACCTCGGCGTGCAGGTTCTTGATTTCAAGTAGTGGCGTGGTCATGTGTGGCGTGTCCTTCATAGCGCGGCGGAGCCGCGTCGCTAAATAATCCTTTTAACCGACGGAGCCTTCGAGGCTCACGGCGAGCAGCTTGTTGGCCTCGACGGCGAACTCCATGGGCAGCTCGTTGAACACTTCCTTGCAGAAGCCGTTGACCAGCAGCGAGACGGCGTCCTCCTCCTCGATGCCGCGCGCGGTGCAGTAGAACAGCTGGTCCTCGGCGATCTTGGTCGTCGACGCCTCGTGCTCGGCCGACGCCGAGGGGTTGCGCACGTCGATGTAGGGGAACGTGTGCGCCCCACACTTGTCGCCGATGAGGATCGAGTCGCACTGGGTGAAGTTCTTGGCGTTGGCCGCGCCCTTGTTCATCTGCACCAGGCCGCGGTAGGTGTTGTGGCCCTCGCCGGCGCTGATGCCCTTGGAGATGATGTGGCTGGTCGTGTTCTTGCCGATGTGCACCATCTTGGTGCCGGTGTCGGCCTGCTGGCGGAGGTTGGTCAGGGCCACCGAGTAGAACTCGCCCTTGGAATGGTCGCCCTTGAGGATGCACGAGGGGTACTTCCACGTCACCGCCGAGCCGGTCTCGACCTGCGTCCAGCTGATGTGCGAGTGGTCGCCTTCGCACAGGCCGCGCTTGGTGACGAAGTTGAAGATGCCGCCCTTGCCGGTTTCGTCGCCGGGGTACCAGTTCTGGATCGTCGAGTATTTTATTTGCGCGTCCTTGTGCGCCACCAGCTCGACGACCGCGGCGTGCAGCTGGTTCTCGTCGCGCATCGGCGCGGTGCAGCCCTCGAGGTACGACACGTAGCTGCCCTCGTCGGCCACGATCAGCGTCCGCTCGAACTGCCCGGTGTTGGACGCGTTGATGCGGAAGTACGTGCTCAGCTCCATCGGGCAGCGCACGCCCTTGGGGATGTACACGAAGCTGCCGTCGGAGAACACGGCGCTGTTGAGCGTCGCGTAGAAGTTGTCGGAGTAGGGCACGACCGAGCCGAGGTACTTTTTCACCAGCTCGGGGTGGCTTTGCACGGCCTCGCTGATCGGGCAGAAGACGATGCCGTGCTTGGCCAGCTCGTCCTGGAACGTGGTCGCCACGGAGACCGAGTCGAACACCGCGTCGACCGCGACGCCGCCCATGCCGCGCGCGTCGGCGGCGCTGGCCGCGGCGCCCTCGATGCCGGCGAGCACCTTCTGCTCGGCCAGCGGGATGCCGAGCTTGTTGTAGGTCTCGAGGATGGCCGGGTCGAGCTCGTCGAGCGACTTGGGCTTTTCCTTCGGGGCCGCGTAGTAGCTGATGGCCTGGTAGTCGGGCTCCTCGTAGCCGTAGGGCAGGAACTCCCAGCTGGGGGTTTCCATAGTCTGCCAGTGGCGCAGCGACTTCAGCCGCCACTCGAGCAGCCACTCGGGTTCGCCCTTCTTGTCGCTGATGAAGCGGACGATGTCTTCGCTCAGCCCGGGCGGCGCGAACTCCTGGTCGACGTCGGTCACGAAACCGTACTTGTAGTCACGCTTCTCGTGCGTCAGTTTGGCGACTTCTTCGGTCGTGGTCATGGTCGTAATCCCGATTGTTGCCCGACCGCGTTGTTCAGCGCGACCGTGGTTTGTTCTGGTGTGGCTTTGCCGTCGATGGTGCGGTCTTCGCCGGTGTGTTCGTGCCGGATCATCATCGACAGGTGCAGGTCTTCCCGCATCATGTCCGCCAGGGTCATCGTGCGGAGGAAGCTGACCACCAAGTCGTTGAACTGACGCATCGACCCGGTGATGGGGCAGCGTTGCATCAACCGGCAGGCGAGGCAGGGCTCGTCGTGGTCGTCGTGCGGCTCTTGCTCGTTCTCGTCGCAACAGGCCGTCACGCTCACCGGGCCCTCGATGGCCTCGATCACGTCGGCGAACGTGATCTGCTGCGCCGGGCGGGACAGATAATACCCGCCCGTCGCCCCGCGTTTGCTGCGGACCAGGCCCGAGCCGGCCAAATCTTTGAGCACGTTCATCATGATCGGCAGCGGCAGGTCGAACTCGTCGGCGATGTGCCGGGCACTGATCGGCTGACCACCGCCAGCCTCGACTTCGAGCCGGCTGAGCGCCACGAGGGCGTAATCGCTCTTTTTGGTCAGTGAGAAGCTCATTTTTCACAAATCCTGAGACACGATCTCATTGCGGGACATTATTAGCACTTAACCGGTACTAATTCAAGTCGGCCGAGTGATTTCTGGTTTATTTAGCAGAATCAGCCGATTTGGCCCCGCCGTGACCCGGGTGACGATCGCCGCATCGAAGCAACTGGACAGGGCGGGACCGTGGCGTTTAGTGTGTCGTCCATGGAGATGGTTCCGTACATCCCGGACGACCCGGTCGCCGCGGAGGCCGAGATCCTGGCGGGTATCCGGCGGGGCGACGACGCGGCGTTCAACCTCTTGGTGCGTTGGCACTGCGGTCGGATGTACGCCGTGGCCAAGCGGATCTTGCGGGACGACGCCGAGGCCCAGGACGCCACGCAGGAAGCGTTCACGATGGCCTACAAGGCCATCGCCCGGTTCGACGGCCGCAGCAAGCTGTCCACCTGGCTGCACCGCATCACCGTCAACGCGGCGTTGATGCGGCTGAGAAAAACCAAGCGGCTGCGTGAGGTCTCAATCGAAGACACGCAGCCGAAGTTCGACGACACCGGCCACCGCCGCGACGTGGGGCCGGCCTGGAAACAGACCGCCCAGGACGAAGCCCTCGCCACCGAGCGCGCCGGCAAGGTCCACGAGGCGATCGCCCAACTGCCCGACAGCTACCGCGAGGTCATCATGCTGCGAGACATCCAGCAACTCGACACCGACCAGACCGCCGAGGCGCTCGGCATCAAGAGCGGTGCGGTCAAGACCCGGCTGCACCGGGCGCGGCTGGCGTTGCGCGAGCTGCTCGATCCGTACATGGCAGGGGAGGCGACCTGGTGATCACCTGCAAGGAATGCATCGAGTTTCTCGACGACTACATCGCCGGTGACGTTTCGCCCGCGGCGCTGGAGAACTTCGAAAAACACCTGGCGCTGTGCCCGCCTTGCCGGGACTTTATCGAGTCCTACCGCAAGACGATCGAGGAAACGCGCTGCGCCTGTAGCGAGCCCGACGAGCAGGTCGGTTGCGACGACGTGCCGCCCACGCTGATCTCGGCGATCATCGAGTCGCGCAAGCTCGACCGCGAGCCCGACGCCTGAATCCCGGGGATTTGACGACATCTCACGTGTCACGTTGCGACGCCGCATGGTGTAACCTGTGTACGGCCGCGGTCATCCACCGGAGTGGTTAAGGAGGCACGCGATGACTTTTGGTAACCCCAGCGGTGTGTTCGAGGATGCGTTGCAACGGCTCGACGCCGCGTTCGAATACGCCGACATCGAACGAGAGCCGCTCGAACGGCTCAAGCACCCCAAGGCGATGATCCAGGTCGCCATCCCCGTCCGCCGGGACGACGGCAGCCTGAGCATCTTCGAGGGCTACCGCGTGCACCACGACGACACGCGCGGCCCGACCAAGGGCGGCATCCGCTTCCACCCCGAGGTCGACCTCGACGAGGTCAAGGCCCTGGCCCTGTGGATGACGCTCAAGTGCGCCGTGGTCAACATCCCCTACGGCGGGGCGAAGGGCGGCGTGACCGTCAACCCCAAAGAGCTGTCACGCCTCGAACTCGAACGCCTCTCGCGCGGCTTCGTGCAGCAGATGGCCGACTTCATCGGGCCCGACACCGACATCCCCGCGCCCGACGTGTACACCAACGCCATGATCATGGGTTGGATGATGGGCGAGTACTCCAAGATCCACCGCAGGCACACGCCCGACTCGTTCACCGGCAAGCCCATCCCGTTGGGCGGCTCACTCGGCCGCGACGACGCGACCGGGCGCGGCGCGTACTACTGCGTCAAACAGCTCGAAGCCAAGCGCGGCTGGAACCCGCGCGACATCACCGTCGCCGTGCAAGGCTTCGGCAACGGCGGGCAAGCGGTGGCGAAGCTGCTGCACGCCGACGGCTACCGCGTGGTGGCGGTCAGCGACTCGCGCGGCGGCATCTACAACCCCGACGGGTTCGACGTGCCCTCGCTGATCCAGCACAAGAACGACACCCGCACCCTCGCCGCCGTCTACTGCCAGGGCAGCGTCTGCGAGATGGTCGAATCCGAAAACGTCACCAACGAGCAGCTGCTCGCGCTCGACGTGGACATCCTCATCCCCGCGGCGCTGGGCGGCGTGATCCGCTCGGCCAACGTCGACGCCGTCAAGGCCGAGGTGATCGTCGAGGTCGCCAACGGCCCGGTCTCCTCGCACGCCGACGAGAAGCTCAACCAGCGCGGCACGTTCATCATCCCCGACATCCTCGCCAACGCCGGCGGCGTGACCGTCAGCTACTTCGAGTGGGTGCAGAACCGCCAGGGCTTCTACTGGGAACTCGACGAGATCCACCAGCGCTTGCAGCAGATCATGGCCCGGGAGTTCAACCACATCCACGACCTGGCCGCGGCGAAACAGATCGACATGCGGACCGCCGCCTATGCCCATGCGCTCGGCCGGCTCGGCGGGGCGATTCAGGCCCAGGGCACCCAGCGGTATTTCTCCAACGGCGGCAAGGAATAGCCCGTTTTTTGGGTGTGCGGGGCGTTTGGCCGGTTTTTTCTTGATCGATGCAAGATCGCAAGCGGTCGGTCGTTATTCCCTCGACCGACACGGCAGCTAAACGCTGGACGGTGAGCCGGGTTGGGGTAACTGGAACCGCCGTCGATCCAACGGCACAGCCTTACGGAAAGGAACCGTACGATGAAGATCGTCACCGCTATCGCATTCGGCCTGTCGGCCATGTTCGTGCTCAGCAGCGTCGCGACCGCCGAGGAAGGCTCCGACCGCCCGCGCCGCGGCGGCGCACGCCAGGCCGAGCAAGGAGAACGCGGCCAACACCACCAACGCCCCTCGCGTGAGCAGGTCCTCAAGAAGTTCGACGCCGACGGCGACGGGCAGCTGAGCGAGGAAGAGCGCCAGGCCGCCAAGGAAGCGCACCGCAAGCACGTGGAGCAGCGTCGCGCCAAGCTGATCGAGAAGTTCGACGCCAACGGTGACGGCGAGCTGAGCGAAGAGGAACGCGAGGCCGCCCGCGAGGCGCACAAGCAGAAGATGCGTGAACAGGCCGAGCAGCGCCGTGCCAAGCTGCTCGAGGAGTTCGACGCCGATGGCGACGGCGAGCTGAGCGAAGAGGAACGCGAAGCCGTCCGCGAGGCGCGCCGCGCGAAGATGGAGGAGCGCCGCGCCAAGCTGTTGGAAGAGTTCGACGCCGATGGCGACGGCAAGCTGAGCGAAGAGGAACGCAAAGCCGCCCGTGAAGCTCACAAGGAGAAGATGCAGGAGCGCATGGAAGCGCTCAAGGAGCAGTTTGACGCCGACGGCAACGGCAAACTCGACGAAGACGAACGCGCCGCGTTGCGTAAACACCTGAAGGAAAACCACCCCGACGGCCCGCCTCACCGGGGCCCGCGTGGCAAGGGCAAGGACGGCCCGAAAGGCCCGCGCGGCGGTGGCGACGAGGGCTGAGCCCCGCGCGAAACGCACACACACCATTACCTTCGCGGTCGGGGCTCGTTGCGGGCCCCGACCGCTTTTTCAATCGTCGGGGGCTTGCTCGGGCTCGACGACCTGTTTGGCTTCGATCGCCATGCGTGTGCCGACCTGTTCTTCTTCGTCGACCACGACCGTGGCGCCGGCGAGCGCGAGTTCCCACCGCGTGACGTGGTAGCGGGCGCGCACGATGATGTAGGTCTGCGGGTTGAGGTTGCGGATGAGCTCGATGACGTGACGGGCGGCGTTGGCGTCGGGCAGGGTGACCACGGCAACCCGGCAGCGTTCGATGTGGGCGTGGTTGAGCACGTCGGCGTAGCGCGCGTCGCCCACCATGAAGGTCAGGCCGAACTGCTCGGCGATGGACGCGTTGCGCGGGTTCATGTCGAGCACGAGGATGTCGCGCAGGTTGTCGGCCATCAGGCTGGACGCCACCTCTTGCGCCGCGGGGCCGAAGCCGACGATGAGGATCGTGCCGGGCTCGGCCTTGTCGCCGCTCGCTTCGCCGGCGCTGGTTTCGGTGGTCGCGGGGTTCAACCGGTTGGCGGCGAGCGTGGCGAGGTGGATGAGGAAGGGCGTCAGCAGCAGCGTGAGGATCGTGGCGGAGATGATCAGGTTGAACACGAACTCGCTGAGCACGCCGTTGTTGTTGTAGGCGATGGTCGCGAGCACGAAGCTGAACTCACCGATCTGCGCCAGGCACAGGCCGGTGGCGATCGCCGTGCCGCGCGGCAGCCGGAGCAGCTTGCCGATGGCCCACACGACCAGCGTCTTGCCCACGACCACCGCGGCCACGAGAAGCACGACCCAGTGCAGGTGCTGCGCCATCCACGAGGGGTTGGCCATCATGCCCACGGAAGCGAAGAACAGCGTGACCAGCACGGTGCGCAGCGCGCCGACGTCGGCGCGGACCTGCGTGGCGAAGGGCGAGCCGGCGAGCATCAGGCCGGCGATGAACGCGCCGATGGCCGGGGGGATGCCGACCGCGTGCGCCGCGTAGGCCGAGCCCATCGCCGACACGATCGCCAGCAGCACGGGGTGGTCGCGGTTGCGCGCCCACTGCTTGAGGTTCAGCAGCCGCGGCACGATCAGGTTGAACAGCAGGTAGAAGCCCACGATCAGCGCCACGGCAAACGCGCCGGTGACGCCGAGCTCGGTTAACACGTCGCCCGCGCTGCCCTTGGTGCTCAGCGCCGCGACCACCACCGTCAACGGCAGCACGGCGATGTCTTGCAGCAACAGGATGCCCATGGCCGACCGGCCGTAGACGCTGTCGATCAATTGCTTGTCGACCAGCAGCCGGAGCACGCACGCGGTGGACGACAGGGCGAAGATCGCGCCGACGATGATGGCCGCGCCGCTGTCGAGGCCCAGCAGCACGGCGCACAGGGCGCCGACGGCGAGCGTGACGAGCACCTGGAAGGTGCCGCCGATCAGGGCGACCGGGCCGAGCTTGACCAGGCGTTTGAAACTGAACTCCAGCCCGATCGAGAACAGCAGCAGCGCCACGCCCAGTTCGGCGATGCCGTCGACGTGGTCCCGCGCGACCAGCCCGAGCAATTCCTCGCTGCCGACGATGGCGCCGGCCAGCAGGTAGCCGATGATGGCGCTCTGCTTGCACCGCTCGGCCAGCGTGCCCAGCGCCAACGCCGCGCCGAGGAGGATCAGCAATTCAAACAGTACTTTCCATTCGTCCACCAGCGGTGCTCCGATCCCGCGGGCCCGGCCTAGGGCGCCCGGCTGATCCGTTGGGGTGTCTCTTGCATCGACCCGAGCGCATTTTCAGTTTGCTTCAAACCCCACTCTCTACGATCATACTGGCTAGAGCACCTGTTCGGGAGTGGGCATGGGCGACCGTTTGCTGAAAGTCATCCAGATATCCGACCTGCACGTCGACCCGCAAGACCCGGTCGGCCAGAAGCGTTACCAGCGGGTGCGTAAGGCCGTGGACCCGCTCCGGCCGGACCTGATCGTCAACACCGGCGACGTGTCGCACGACGGGTTGGCCAAGCCGGCGATGTTCGCCCAGCTGAGCGGCTGGCTCGACGCGTTCGACGCGCCCGTGCTCTCGATCCCCGGCAACCACGACATCGGCAACAAGGTCGGCGAGGAACCGCCCAACATCAGCCAGGCCTACCTCGACGCGTACCTCGACGTCTTCGGGGACGACCGCTTTTCCTGCGACCACGGCGGCTGGCGCCTGGTCGGCATCAACTCGATGTTGCTGGGCACGGGCTTTGAGCGCGAGGCCGATCAGTTCGACTGGTGCGTTGCGCAGATCGAACAGGCCGAGGCCATCGGCCAGAACCTGGCGGTGTGGATGCACATGCCGTTGTTCCTCCGCTCGCCCGACGAACAGGTCACCGGCGGCAGCACGTACTGGGTGCCCGACCCGCCGGTGCGCGACCGGTGGTTGAACCTGCTCGATCGGCCGAGCGTACGGCTGGTCGCCAACGGCCACGTACACTGGTACGCCGCGATGGAAACCCGCCACACACAATGGGTGTGGTCGCCGAGCCTTCAGGGCCTGGTGGTCGACGACTACCTGTTCCCGCGCGGCGGCAACGCCGTGGGCTTCATCAGTTACACGCTCAGCGCCGACGGCGTGACGCACGAACTGGTGCCCGTCGAGTCGGACGCCGAGCTCATCCGCCTGAACTATCCCGACGCGTGACCCCGGCGTGTCGAAGGAGAGTGAACCCGCATGTTAAAACCCAGCTGCACCCGTTTATGCGTGATCCTGCTCGCCGCGGCGACGGCCGGTTGCACGGTCGGGCCGGATTACGTGCCGCCCGAGATCGACATGCCCGACGCATGGCACGAGCAGGCGACCGAGGGCCTGGCCGACGGCTCGGCCGACATCCGCACCTGGTGGGTGCTGCTCAACGACCCGCTGCTCGATGCGCTGATCGAACGGGCGGGCAAGCGGAACCTCGACCTGCGGATCGCGCTGGCCCGCATCAACGAAGCCCGCGCCCAGCGCGGCGTCGCCTTCGGGCAGTATTTCCCCGACGTCGACGGCGTCGGCTTCTACCAGCGCTCCCGCGCCTCCGACAACGGCTTCAACCCCGTCCCCGACGGCGGCGCCAGCCACGACCAGGAGAACCTGCACAACGTCGGCTTCGACGCGACGTGGGAGATCGACCTGTTTGGCCGCATCAGCCGGTCCGTCGAGTCGGCCGACGCGTCGCTCCAGGCCAGCGTCGAAGACTACCGCGACGTGCTCGTGCTGCTCTACTCAGAAGTCGCCATCACTTACGTCGATGTCCGCACGTTGCAGGCCCGGCTCATCGCGCGCAGGCAAAACGTTGAAACCCAACGCCAGACCCTCGAACTGACGCGCAACCGCTTCGACGCCGAGATCGCGCCCGAGCTCGACGTCAGCCAGGCCGAGCGCAACCTCGCCAGCACCGAGTCGCAGATCCCCGTGCTCGAAGCGGCGCTGTACCAGGCCATGAACCGCCTGGCCGTGCTGCTCGGCCAACACCCCGGCACACTGCACGCCGAGCTCGCCGAGTACAGCGCCATCCCCGAGGTGCCCGCATCCACCACGGTCGGCCTGCCCGTCAACCTGCTGCGCCAACGCCCCGACCTGCGTCGCGCCGAACGCCAGCTCGCCGCGCAGCACGCGCAGATCGGCGTCGCCACCGCCGACCTCTACCCGCGCTTCAGCCTCTCCGGCACCTTCGCGCTCGAGGCCACCAACTTCTCCAGCACCTTCGACGGCGACAGCAAGACCTACAGCTTCGGCCCGTCGTTCCGGTGGAACATCTTCGACGGCGACCGCGTCCGCTCACGCATCGGCGTCGAAGACGCACGCACCCAACAGCTGCTCGCGGTGTACGAGAACACCGTGTTGCTCGCGCTCGAAGACGTCGAGAACGCCATGGTCGCCTACAAGCAGGAACGCCGCCGCTACCGGTCGCTGCAACGCTCGGTCGCCGCCGCCCAGCGATCCGTCGAGCTGGTCGACACGCTCTACCGCAACGGCCTGACCAATTTTCAGAACGTGCTCGACGCCCAACGCGCCCTCGCCGACGAGCAGGACCGCCTCGCCGCCAGCGACGGGCAGATCACCAAGAACCTCGTCAGCCTGTACAAAGCACTCGGTGGGGGGTGGGCGCTCGGGCCCGACAACAGCGACGAGCTAACCGGCCCGCCGACCCCGGCGAACTAACGCCGCCGCGCCCAAGCCAACCAGCATCGCCGCGCCCGGTTCCGGCACGGAAGCAACCGCTTGCGGGCCGGCCGTGTTGTCGAAGCCGAACTCGACGCCGAGCGTATTCAGGTCGACCAGCGTCACCTGACCGTCGCCCGAAAAGTCACCGCCGCCCCACCCGGCCGCCTGCCCGAAGTTCGAGCCCAGCGTGTTCAAGTCGAGCAGGCTCACCTGGCGGTCGAGGTTTGCGTCGCCGCGCCGCGTGCCCAGCAGGTCGATCAGCAACGCGTCGACGTCGCCTTGGTCTGTCGTGCCGTCGTCGTTGACGTCGTAGATCCACGCGCTTGAGCCCGTGTTGGCAAACAGCGCATCGAGGTCGGCCCCGTTGGTGACGCCCGACTCGTCAACGTCCGCCCGCCGCACGCGCGCCGCGATCGTTTCGTCGACCGCCGTCTGGCTCGCGCCTTCGCCGATGAACAGGGCATTGAGCGCCAGCAGGTCGCTCGTGGCCACGCGCCCGTCGCCGTCGAGGTCGCTGGCCGGGTCGAACGTCGGCGAGCCGTTGTGTTGCGAGTAGAGCACCGCCTCGAACGCCGCGATGTCCGCCGCGTCGAAGTCGCCGTCGTGCTCCGCGTCGCCGAGGCCCGCGCCGATCCCATCGATGTACACGCCCGCGAACCGTTGCGTATTCGTGTTGCCCGTCGGCTCGATCGTCACCACCGTCACCACGTGATGGCCGCTGACCAGGCCGGTGGTGGCAAGGTCGAACAGGTCGAGGTCGACGCGTTGCGTCGCGCCCGCGTTGCCGACGACCAGCGCATCGATCGCCGCCTGGTCCACCGACTCGTGCAGGTTCAGCAGCGCGTGCATGCGCTCGGCCGTCATGTCCGTCGAGCGCAGCCGGATCACCGCGTCGCCCGGCGCTTGCGGCGCAGCGGGCCCGCCGCCGCCCGCCACCGTCGCCGGCGGCGCCGGGTTGACCGCCTCGATCGCCGCCTCCGGTGCGAGCCGGTCGATGTACAGCACCTTCTTGAAGTCCGTAAACACCGCGGGCCCGCTATCGCTGCGGTGGCGGAACGCGCGCACCGTCACGAAGTGCATGCCCTCGCTCAACGCCGTCGCGTCGATGCTCTGGCGGTACACGCCGTCGCCCGTCGCCGAACCGAAGCCCGGCGAGTTCTCCGTCACAAACGTTTCAAACCCGTACTTCACATCCCCGGGGGTGTCGAAGTCCACGCCGCTGATCGTGCCGTTCGGGTTCGCGCCGTTCAATTCCAAACCCGCGTCGAACTTGATGATGGCGAAGTCACCGTCGGCGTCGGCGTCGCGGTAATTCACCCCGTTGTCGGTGTGCGTGACCGCTTGCGTGTCCAGCCGGACCTCGAACGTGTCCGACGCGATCACCTCGACGTCGGTCAACCGGTTGGTCGGGTTGTTCTGCGGCGTGGGCGTTCCACCGGCGAGCACCTGCGACACGTTGCTGACCGTCAGCGTGCCCCGCGGCGTCGCCAAGCCGTAAATCACGTAGCCGCTGTTGTGCTCGACGCCACCGTCGGGGTGGTTCTGCGGGATGCGCAGGTCGATGTTGCCGCCGGCGCCCACGACGATCACCTCGGGGATCTCGTTGACGGTGTCTTCGTTGCTGTCGATGTTCGGGTCGGCCGCGTTGCCGGTCAGCTCCACGAGGATCGTGCCCGGCGTAAACGACGTGCCCACACCGCTGCGCCCGTCCCAGTCGCCGAACCCGCCGACCCGGCTGTTGAGCGCCACGACCGCCGAGCCCTCGCGCTCGTACACGAACACGCTCGAAAAACCGTTCGGGTTGAACGCGTCGTCGATCCAGCGTTCGATGTAGTCGCCGCGCCCGTGTGTGTTGCGGATGTGGGTCAGCGTCGTGACCGTGTCGCCGTACACGCCGCCCAGCGCGTCGCCGCGCCCGTCCTTGGGGAACGGCCGTTCGTCGACGGTCGGGTCGTTGTTGAACCCGCGCGCGTTGTGGTACACCACCGCGTTGCCCGGGTGCATCAGCATGTAGGCGTGCGCCACGTTGTTCAGGTGCGCGCCCTCCTCGTCGTGCGAGCTGACGAACATCACGCCGTCCGACCCGTCGTGCAGCGCGTCGCCGGGCCGCACGTCGAACGTCGCGTCGCGCACGTTGTGCCAGTTGTTGTTGCCGGTGCTGGCCGTCAGGTTGTCCCGCAGCGCGAAGAACAACGGCAGGTCGAGCACGTCGCGGTTGCTCTTGACCGCGCTCAAATCGTTGGGGTTGGTGATGTCCTTCTCGTGCCACACCTCCAGCGCCGCCTTGTCTCCCGTGAACGCCTCGAGGAAGCTGAACACGTGGCGGGGCGTCCCGTCGAGGTAACCCCGCTGGTCCGCCGCCCACACGCCCCTGTCGTAAAAGTCGTGCACGAACGGGTACACGTGCCGCGCCGCGTCGACGCGGAACCCGTCCACGCCCACCTCCTGCACCATCCACCGCGCGTAACGCATCAGGTATGCGTTGGCGTTCTCCGCCGCCGGCACACCGCCCGTCGCCTCGTTGCCCGTGAAGTTGTAGACCCGCACGGGTCCGGCCTCGGGCGTGTTCGGGTCACCCGGCACGTGGTCGGCCACGTCGATGAACGAGGTCTGGTCCGGGTAGAACTGGCGGTTGTGTGCCATCGGCACGTTCGCGCGGCGTGGGTTGGGGTTCGTTTGAAACGTCTTCGTCGCCCGGTCGAACTGCGGCAGCAAGAAGTCCGCGTTGCCCTCCGCCGGGAGGTTGTTCGGATCACCCGCCGTCACGGGCTGGCGGATGAACGCGTGCGTCTTGCGGTGGTCGATGTCGTAAAGCTGCGCCAGTTGGAACTGGTACTCGAACTCCTCGGTGCCCGGCGCCGCGACCGGCGGGTTGGGGTGGAAGTCGCCGTCGACGTCGCCAGCAAACGCGTGGCCGAAACCCGGGTTGCCGCCGCCGTGTGTCTGGCCGGGGTTGAGCGGGTCGTCGACGAAACGCACGCCGCCACCGTCGAGGTCGGTCCAGTCGAACGAGCTGGCGTGGTTGATCAGAAAGTCGGCGTACACCGCGGCGCCGCTCTGCTGCATGCGTTTGACCGCCTGCGTGTAACCGGTGCGTGTGCCGTAGAGCGTCTCGTCGCCTGCTGCACCGAGGTCGAAGCGGTCGTACACGTCGTAGCCGATCCCGCCGCCGCCGGTCGTGTAGATGCCGCGACCCGGCGGCGGTGTCCACACGCCGCCGTACCCCGCCATGAACAGGTCGGGCGTGCGGTCGTACATCGTCTGCCAGTCGGCCTCGAACCACTGAAGGATCGGCGCCGGCGAGACGTTCTGGGCTCGCGCGGGCACGGCGACAGCCGCGGCGACGAGCGCCGCCAGGAACAAACGCGTCATGTGACTTATCCTCTCCGGCGTCGCAACGCCGCGGCACCCAGGGTTAACAACACGAGCGAAGCCGGTTCGGGCACGGCCGGCGCAGCGATCGGCGCCGACGGCGCGCCGGGCGGGCCGCCGAACGCGCCGCCCACGGCGCCCAGGCCGTTGTCGAAACCGAAGTTCGCCCCGAACGCGTTGAGGTCCACCAGCGAGATCAGGCCGTCTCCCGTAAAGTCGCCTTCCGCCCAGCCGCCCGCCTGCCCGAAGTTCACGCCGATGGTGTTGAGGTCCGCCAGGCTCACCGCCCCGTCGAAGTTCGCGTCGCCGTACTCGGTCTGCAACAGGTCGTGCACGAGCGTGTCGACGTCGGCCGCGTCCGCCACGCCCGACCCGTCCAGGTCGAACAGCCACGCGGTGTCGGCGGCGTCGACCGCGTCGAACAGCGCATCGATGTCGGTCTGGTCGGTGTCGGTGTCGAGGTCCACGTTGCCGCGGCGCACGCGCGCCTGGTCGATCAGCGTCAGTATCGAACCGCCCACGCCCACCGCCTCAAACTCGGTGCGCAGCTCGAGCAGGTCGTGCGTGCCGATCCGGCCGTCGCCATCTTCGTCGCCGCCGGCGCTGAACGCGGGCGCGCCGTTGAACTGCGACCACAGCAGCGACTCGAACAGGTTCACGTCGTCGGCGTCCCAGCCGTTGTCGTGGTCGACGTCGCCGAAGCCCAGCCCGCGCCCGTCGATGAACTGCCCGACGAACCGCTGCACGTTCACGTTGCCCGTGCGCTCGAACGTCACGAGGGTGAACACGTTGTTGCCCTTGCCCACGCCGAAGAACCCGCGCTTGAACAGGTCGTAGTCGGTGCGGTCGGCCTGGTTCTCGCCGCCCTGCGCCCGTGCGATCAGCTCTGCGTCGGTCACCGCCTCGTGCTCGTTGAGGAACAGGTGCACGCTGTCGGCGGTCTGGTCGGTCGACCGCATGAAGAAGTCGAGGTCGCCGGGGAACGCCGTGAACGGCTGCATCGACTCGACCACCGACTCGGGCTTGAGCCGGTCGACGTAGATGCCCATGCGGAAGTCGGTGTACACCGCCGGGCCGTCGTCGCCGCCCGTGCCGGGGTTGCGGTGGCGGAACACACGCCCGGTGATGAAGTGTTCGCCCTCGCTCAACTGGGTTGCGTCGATGGTTTGTTCGTACAGCCCGTCGCCGCTGGTTTCGAAGAAGCCGGGCTGGTTGATGTCGGTAAAGTTCTCGAAGCCGTAGGTCACCGAGCCGGGCGTGACGTGGTCGACGTTGCCGTTGCCGTTGGCGTCGAGGCCGCCGTCGATGCGGAACACGCCGAAGTCGCCGTCGGCGTCGGCGTCGCGCTGGATGCCCAGCAGGTTCACCGCGTTGGTCTCGATGCGCACCTTGAACGTGTCGTCGGTGATGACGGTGATGTCGTTGAGGCGGGTCAGGCCGTTGTTGTAGTTGTTGATGTCGTTGTCGTCGTCGGGGTCGCCGGTGTCGGCGAAGTCGGGCGTCGAGCCGGCGAGCACGTTGGTGATGTCGCTGCCCGCCGCGTTGGTGAGGCGCATCTGCCCCTGCGGCCCGGACACGCCGTAGATCAGGTAACCGGTGTTGTGCACGGTCCCGTCGGCCGCGACGTTGCGGGGCACGCGCAGGTTCACCGTGCCGTCGCCCTGCACCTGGAGCAGCTCGGGGAAGTCGTTGAACGGGTCGATCGTCGCGTTCGCGGCGTTGCCGGTCAGCTCGATCAGCCAGGTGCCGGGGTTGAAGCTGGTTTGCACGGTCCGGCTGTCGAAACCGCTGTCGAGGCGGTTGGAGAGCACGACCAGGGCCGACTTCTCGCGCTCGTAGATGAGCATCTCTTTTTCGTCGGCGCCGGGGGTGCGGTCGAGGTAGTTGCCGCGTCCGTGCGTGTTGCGCAGGTTGACCAGCTTGGTGACGGTGTCGCCGAACATGCCGCCGAGCGCATCGCCCCGGCCGTCCTGCGGGAACTCGCGCTCGGGGCCGAACTGCTTGCCGTTGAAGTAGACGATCGCGTTGCCCGGCCGCATGAGCATGTAGGCGTAGGCGACGTTGCTCAGGTGGGCGCCGCCCTCGTCGTGGCTCTGGGCGAACGCGACGCCCTGGGAGCCGTTGTTGGCGAAGCCGTCGTCGTTGATGTCGATGCTGGTGTCCTTGATGTTGCGCCAATCGTTGGCCAGGCCGTTGTCGGACAGGTTGGCCCTGATCGCGCCGAACAGGTTGAAGTCGAGCGCATCGCGGTTGGCGCCGAGCTGGCCGAGGTTGTTGTTGTCGATGTCCTTCTGGATGAAGGACTGGAGGAACGCGTTGTTGTCGTAGCCGGTCTCGACGAAGGAGAACACGTGCTGCGGGCTGCCGTCGAGCAGGGTTTGCTTTTTGGCGAGGAACTCGCCCTGCTCGAGGAAGTCCCACACCCAGAAGGGGAAGTGCCGGCCGGCGTCGTAGCGGAAGCCGTCGACGCCGACTTCCTGGATCATCCATCGGATGTTGCGCACGACCAGGCCCAGCGCGTTCTCACTGACCGCGTCGCCCTGCAGCGGGTCGGCGGTGTTGAAGTCGTAGAGCGTGACGTTCTGGTTGAGGCCCGGGTGCCAGACGGTGGCGCCGCCGAGGCCCTGGTCGGGGTAGTAGCGGGCGTTGTCGGGGTTGGGGATGTCGTGGAACGTGCCGGCGGGGATGTTGTTCGGGTCACCGGGGTCGACGGGGTGGCGGATGAACTGGTGGTTCTTCTCCTGCGCGATGTCGATCAGGCCCGAGAGGCGGAAGTTCTGCTCGCCGCCCTCGAACGCGCCGTGGAAGTCGCCATCGATGTCGCCGGGCAGGGTGACCACGAAGCCCGGGTAATCGCCCGCCGCGACGAAGCCGGGCGTGGACTGGTCGCTGAAGCCGTTGTGGTTGGCGATGAAGTCGGTGTTGACGAGGATGCCCGCGCGGTGGGCGTTGTCGATGAACGCCTTGATCTCGGCCTCGGTGCCGTAGAGCGTTTCGTCACCGGGCCGGCCGAGGTGGAACCGGTCGAACACGTCGTAGCCCACGGACAGCCCGCCGGAGTCGGCCTTGTTCGGCGGCGGGACCCACATGCGCCCGTAGCCGGCGACGAACATGTCGACCGAGCGCTCGTTCATGACGTCCCACTTGCTCTCGAACCATTGCAGGATCGCCGGCGCCGAGACGTCCTCGCCACGGCTCGGGGCGGCGAGCGTCGCCACCACCAGCAAGGCGGCCGCGAGCGTGTGGCGTGTTATCCGATGGCTGCGCTTCATTGCCTGTCTTCCTCTTCGGCCTTGCCTGCCGACGGCGTGGTGCGTCGTTGATGATGCGAGCCGGTCCCTGTTGGGTCGAAGTAAGCGGGGCGGGGCGGTGGATGCAATCCGCCCGCGCCCCGCAGTCCGGGGCTTGGAATCAGACCAATTCTCAGGCCGCCGCCCGCACATGGCAGACTCCGCGGTGACCCGTTCAAGGCCGGCTCGCACGCCGAACCGGCCCGGTTGTTTCGATCACGCGTCGCGACGGCGGCGCATCACCACCACCGCGCCCAGCGCCAGCATCGCCACCGAGGCCGGCTCGGGCGTATTGAACCGGTCGAAGTTCGGGTGGTCGACCGGGTTGCTGCTGCCGTCGTTATCGAAGCCGAGGTTGCCGCCGCTGTTGAACGGTTGGCCGGGGATCGACTCGTTGCTCATGAAGTTCGTGTCCGAACTGTAGTTCACGAAGAAGTCGATCACGTCGGCCGGGCCGCTGCCGATGCTGGCCAGCGGGATGGCGATCTCACGCACCAGCGTCGCGCTGTTGCCCGTGAACGTCCCGTCGAACTGGACGAACGTCAGGTGGTTCGGCGTACTGCCGGCGTTCAGCTCGAACACCACGATGCCGAAGCCGCCGATCACCACGCCGAAGTCCGGCAGGATCGCGAAGGTGTCGTCCACGTCGCGCGTGAGGTTCGACAGCAGGTTGCGGCCCGGGTCGGCGGTGTCGTCCATGTCCGCGTCGGTGAAACCGCCGGGCCGGGTGTCCAGGTGAATGACCACGTTGTCGTTCAGGTCGGCGCCGGGGTCGAACGCGATGTAGAGGTTCGTCCCGTCGCTGTCCATGTACAACGCGCCGCCGCCGAGCGTGCCGCCGAAGCCGCTGCCGCCCCCGTTGTAGACGTTGGCGTTGCCCACGCCGTACTCGTTGGCGCCGAGCACGCCGTCGACCGTGGCGCCGTCGCCCGCGCTGGTCCGGGTGTCGATCAACCCGGCCGACGCGCCCGCCGTGGCCACGGCCAGTAATGCGATTGCTGCGAGTATTGGCCTCATCGTTCTGACTCCAGCCCCGCGGTCATCCTTCCTCCCGGCTGGGCCGACGGGGCGCGGGCCAACCGGTACACGAGGCCCTCTCTCTGCTTGTCTCGGTTTTAGCGCCCCGCGCGTACGCACGCGCGGGCGCGATGGCTCAGTAATCCAGGGGCGAGATGCGCACCCGGATCGCGTCATCTTCCTTGACGGTCTCCGCGTGCCCGTCGGCGAAGGCGATGTTGATCCGGTCGCCGTGGCGGTCGTTGCCGAACTCGCCGGCGGGCGTATCGCTCAGGGGCAGCTTGTCGCGGATCGACCATTCGGCGTTCCAGACCGCCGCGAGCGAGCCCTTGTATACTTTTTCGCTGTGGACCCAACCGCTGCCCGTGTACATCAGGATCGCGTTGTTGTCGACGGGCTGGCCCTTGTTGTTATCCGGTTGCGTGCCGCAGTCGGCGTAAAGCATCGTGTTTGACGGGAACACCACGCGTGAGAGGTTGCCGCCGATCGGCTTACCGTTGCCCTTGTTCTCGCCCGCGTAGGGTTCGACCGTCTGGCTGGGGGTCCACTTGCCCTTGCCGCCCCACACCACCGAGGTCGCGTCCGCGTTGACCCCGTAGGAGATGGGGAAGTTTTCCGCGTTGTCTTTGACGTTGTTGTAGAGGCGGTAGCCCGGGTTGTCGGCGCGCATGTTCGGGTCCGACGGGCAGCGGAAGACCTTGGAGATCTTCGTTTCCGCTTCCTCGAAAACTTGGTCGAAGTCGCCGCCGAGGTAGGGCACCAGCGCGCTGGCCCAGTCCTTGATGCGCTGGTCGTCGCCGGGGAAGTAGTCGTACTTCGTGGCGTTGGGCGGCCGGCCGTTCTTGCCCCACAGCAGGTCGCTCGACGAGGTCTGCACCCACTGGTCGTGGTCCTGGGCGAAGGTCATCGACGAGATGGACATCTGCCGGGCGTTCGAGCCGCACACCACGTTACGCGCCAGGTCGCGCGCCTTGTTGATCGCCGGCAGCAGGATGCTCAACAACAGCGCAATGATCGCGATGACCACCAGCAGTTCGACCAGCGTGAATCCTGCGGGGCGCCACGGCCGACAGGCGGTCGCGTCGTGTTCAGGCGTTCGTTGTCCGGCGGCTGTGTGTCTTGCTTGTTTCATTGGGGACGGGCTCTCGGTTAACCGGTTTAACGTGTCCGGCGAAGAAGCGCTCCCGCTCCGAGTTGCACAAATCGATTCAATTACGCTTATGTGCACGCCTTATTACCGAATGGCATCTCACAATATAACGCGCGTCGGGGGCCAGTCAAACCGTTTTTTCAGATTGTATCGCGTCAAATAAGGCGCATTTTGGCTGGTTATCCGCGTTGCGGGGCCGCAAACACCGCCCGCAGGGCCCGGGATCGCCCTTGCCCCGGGGTTAACAGGTCATCAGGCCCGATCGGCATTTCAGCGACCGAATCCAAGAAATGCGACTAAGACTTGACGTTGTTCATCTGTGTGTTAAACTGTTTTAACAGCGATGCGCTGGACCCGCCGCTTCTCAACGCGTTTGGATGACCTTCATGGGCGATACCCCCAATAACCCCGACCCGCTCGCCGGCCGACCGATGGCCCGGTCCGTCGAGCCGGTCGACCTCAAGCCCGGCGCCAAGCCCGGCCGGCGCGTGTCCATGCGCGACGTCGCCGAGGCCGCGGGCGTCTCCGTGGCCACCGTCTCCATGGTGCTCAACAACAACTCGCGCATCTCGCGCGGCACGCACATGAAGGTCCAGCGCGTCATCGAACGGCTCGGCTACCGACCCAACCGCCTGGCCCAGTCGCTGTCGAGCCCGTACACGCGCGTATTGGCGATCATGCTCCCGCCGCTGCGCCACGCGTTCGCCGACGCCTACTTCGGCGAGCTGATCTCGGGCATCTGCGACCGCGCCGACCGCTTCGGCCACAAGGTCATGCTCGAGCACGCCAAGCCCGACTTCACGCGCGAGAAGAAACACATCGAGCTGTTCGAACGCCGCTACGTCGACGGCGTGCTGTGCCTCGGCGTCAACCACCGCCACGGCTTCATGCAGGACTACCTGTCCGGCGACTACCCCGTCATGGTCGTCGACAACTACTTCGGCGAATCCAAGATCGACCACGTCGTCTGCGACTACCGCACCGGCGCCGAGCAGGCGATGAACTACCTGTTGCAGCTCGGCCACCGCAAGATCGCGCACATCCACGGCGCGCTCGAGTCGCACACCGCACGCGACGTGATGGAGGTGTACCTCGCCCGGCTGGAGGGCGTGGGCGTCGAGCCGGTCGAGCGCTGGCGCGCCGACGGGCGCTACACCGAAGAGGGCGGCGCCAACGCCGCGGCGAAAATACTTGATTCAGACGACAGCGTGACCGCGATCTTCGCGGGCAACGACAAGATGGCTTTGGGTGCAATGAGTTATTTGAGCCACCGGGGGGTTCGGGTGCCGGAGGATGTCTCGGTGATGGGGTTTGATGACATCCAACACACCGCGTTCGTCAGCCCGTCGCTGACGACGGTCCACCTGCCACTCTACGAGGTGGGGGTGCGCTCGTGTGAGCGCATGATCGAGCGGATCCGACGGAAGGTCGACCGCGCCAACGACGTGCTGCCCACGCACCTGGTGGTGCGCGAGTCGACGGCGATGGCGCGCGACACGGCTTGAATAACGCGGCCCTCAGGGGTGACGCAAGACAAGAAGATGGAATCGGAGGAGCCATGAACTCGCCTGATCGGCTTGGCCGGCTCGTGTTCGCGTGGGCGTGCGTGATCGGGCTCTGCCTCGCTTGCACCCACGCCGCGCCCGCCCCCACCGCGCCGGACATGTCGGAGGTGCGCCGGGTGGCGCCCGACCGGATCGACACCGGCACGCTGTTGGTGTTGCACTACCACCGGCCGGACGGGGACTACGACGGGTGGAACGTGTGGGCCTGGGCCGACGGCCGCGACGGCGCCGCCCACCGCATGACCGGCCGCGACGCGTTCGGGGTGTACGCCAAGATCCGCTTCGCCGACCGGTTGGATCGGGTGAACTTCATCGTTCGGCTGAACGAATGGGAGAAAAAAGACGTGGACCGCGATCGATCAGCAACCGTCGGCAAGAACGGCGTGGCGGAAATCTGGCTCGCCAGCGAAGACGCGAACGTGTACAAGGACCCGCGCAAGATCGACTTCAACCTCGCCGTGCGCGCCGCGTTTTTGGATCGCTCCGACCTCGTGCGCGTGACGCTCAGCCAACCGTGCGACCCGGCGGTGATCAAAGCCGAATCGGCCAGGCTCGAGGTGGCCGGCCGCGCGATCGCGGTGGCCGGGGTCGAGCCGTTCAAGCCGAGCGGCGCACGCCTGTCGCGCGGTTTCAACTTGAAATTCTCGCAACCGCTGGGGCCGAACGACGTCGCCGAATCGATGACCCTGAAGCTCGCCGGGTTTGAACCGACCCGGGTTTATGCTCGCAACGTGTTAAGCGAGTCGGGTTTTGTGGCGCTTGACGCGGAACTCGGTTCGCGCTGCACGGCCAAGGCCACGGTTTTCACCACCTGGTCGCCGATCAGCCGATCGGTGGACGTGCTGCTGTACGACTCGGCCGTCGCCACCGAGCCCAGCCGGGTTGTGCCGATGACGCGAGGCGAATCGGGGGTGTGGTCCGCAAATGTCGACGGCTCACTGCACGGCACGTACTACCAGTACCGCTTCCGTTCGTACGGCAAGTCACGCACCGTTGCCGATGTGCACTGTTTCGCGGCCTCGGCCGACAGCGCGCGCTCCATGGTGATCGACCTTTCGCGTACCGACCCGGAAGGCTTCGACGACCACGCCTTGCCCAAAAGCGCCTCGCCAACCGACGAGGTGATCTACGAAGTCCACGTGCGCGATTTTTCGATCGATGACGCATCGGCGCCCGTCGACCACCGCGGCAAGTTTCTCGGGCTGACGCACACGAACCCGGGCGGCGAGGGCGGGGCGTCGACCGGTTTGTCGCACCTGAAAGACCTGGGCATCACCGCGGTGCACCTGTTGCCGATCCACGACTACACCGCCGAGTTGGACGAGTACAACTGGGGCTATTGGACGGCGCTGTTCAACGTGCCCGAGGCCCAGTACGGCACCCGGCCGCACGACCCGGCCCACACGATCCGCGAGCTCAAGCAGACCATTCAAACGCTGCACGAGCACGACGTGCGCGTGATCCTTGACGTGGTGTACAACCACACCAGCACCTCGTTCGAGAGCTCGCCTTTCGACCAGGCCGTGCCGTGGTATTACTTCCGCACGACCTACGACGGCCGGCTGCGCAACGAATCGGGCTGCGGCAACGCGTTCGCCGACGAACGGCCGATGGCCCGCAAGTACATCGTCGATTCGCTCAAATACTGGGTGACGGAGTACAAGGTCGACGGGTTCCGCTTCGACCTGTTGGGTATGCACCACCCCGAAACGGTGCGCGAGGCCGTCAAGGAGTTGCGCGCGATCCGGCCGGACCTGACGATCTACGGCGAGCCGTGGACCGGCGGCGGGCCGACGCATTTCGGGCGTGGCGCGCAGCGCAACACGACCGTGGCGATCTTCAACGACCACCTACGCAACGCGATCCGTGGCGATCTCGACGGCACACAGACCGGGTTCGCCACCGGCCCGGGCGGCGACGTCGCGGCGGTCAAGCGCGGCATCACCGGTGGGATCGACGACTTTACCACGCGAGCCGGCGAATCGGTCAATTACGTTTCGGCGCACGACAACCGCACGTTCTGGGACAAGCTCGAGCACACCCACCCGGCGCTCGACGACGCGACCAAGCGCGCGATGCAGAAACTGGCGCACGGCCTAGTGCTGACCGGCCAGGGCGTGCCTTTCATTCACGGTGGGGCGGACTTCGCCCGCACCAAGGGCGGCAACCACAACTCGTACAACGCCGGCGACGCGGTCAACCGTTTCGACTGGCGGCGCAAGGCGGCGTACATCGATGTGCACCGTTACGTCGCCGGGTTGATCGAGCTCCGCCGCGCTCACCCCGCGTTCCGCATGGACCAGGCGGAGACGATCCACCGCGCGGTCAAGTTCTTGCCGGCGACGAACGTGTTGGCTTACGAGATCGACGGCGCCGTGGTGAAGGACGCGTGGCCGCGCATCGTCGTCATCGCCAACGGCGAGCCAGACGAGCAAGCGTGCGACCTGCCCGAGGGCCGTTGGGCGGTTGTGGTCGACAGCCGAAGCGCGGGCACCAAAACGCTCCGCGTGGTTGAACGCCGGGTGGTGTTGCCGGGTTATTCGATGGTCGTGGCGCACGGGGCGCAGTAACTCCAACCCGTTGGATGCAGAATCAGAGGGACGCAACCATGTGGATGAAGGACAAATCGCCGGCTCGCATCACGATCGGGCTGCTGTTCATGATGGTCGTCGCCGGTTGTTCGGCGAGCGCATCGGCCGAGCAATACCGGCTTGAGGTGAAGGGGATCGAATGGGATGCCCGGTCGCCTGCGGCGGTGATGATCCGCCACGAACACCAGGGCAAGGCGGTATTTCGGCATTACCTGGCGGGCGCGGACCAACCCGTCAAGCTCACCGTGCGCGACACGGCGACGGGTAAGGCGGTGGTGGATACGACGGTGTCGGTCGACCCGATGCTGGGCATGTGCGTGCAGTACGACCCCGCGACGGGCAAGCTGGTAGACGCCGGCGGTTTGTGGAAGCTGTTCGAGTACAAGCCGGAAGGTAAGCCGAATCGTTTGAACGTCGCTGGTTCGTTCAACGGCTGGTCGTCGGACGCCCACCGCATGGACGATCGCGGCGACGGCGTGTGGCGGGCGTTGGTGAAGGTGAACGAGGGCTTGCACCATTACAAGTTCGTCGTCAACGGCGGCGAGAAGTGGGTCACCGACCCCAACGGCGACCCGGCGTACGAGGTCGACGACAACTACGGCGGGCTCAACAGCGGGTTTTTCGCCGGCTTCGATGCACGCAAACTGCCTGCGCCCAAGGCGAACCACATCAACGCGAAGGCCGTGCGCCATGCGCCGCAGCTCGTGTCCGACCGCAACGTCGCCAGCGCATCGTTGCTGCGGCTGTCTCTGCGCACGCAGGCCGACGACGTCGAAGCGGTCGATGTGTTGCTACAAAACGGCTCAAACTGGCGTCGCGTGAAGATGAACAAGACCGGCACGCAGCTCGGGCTCGACCGCTGGGCGGCGCTGATCGACGGGCTCGACGGCGAGGCGCGTTACCTGATCGAACTGGTCGACGGCGACCAGCGCCTGCGCATCACCGCCAACGGGATCGTGGACGCGACCGACGCCGACGGCGCCTTCGTCGTGGAGATGACGCCAACGTTCACCACGCCCGACTGGGCCAAGCACGCGGTGTGGTACCAAATTTTCCCCGAGCGGTTCCGCAACGGCGACAAGACCAACGACCCCGGCGACGAGTGGTTCGAGAACCTCGTGCCGTGGCGTTCGGATTGGTGGGCGACGCAGCCGGGCGAGCAGCCGGGGGCGCACAACGTCTACCGGGGCGCGGGCAACGTGTGGAAGCGGCGCTACGGCGGCGACCTGAAAGGCGTGAGGGAGAAGCTGCCTTACCTGCGCAAGCTCGGGGTCAACGCGATCTACTTCAACCCGATCTTCGAGGCCGAGTCGATGCACAAGTACGACGCGTCCGACTTCCGCCACATCGACGACAACCTCGGCGTCAAGGGCGACTGGCCCGTGGACGGCGAAACGCTCGACCCGGGCACCTGGCGGTGGACGGCCAGCGACAAGCTGTTCCTCGAGTTCGTCGACGAAGCGCACAAGCAGGGGTTTAAGGTCGTCATCGACGGCGTGTTCAACCACGTTGGCCGATCGCACCCGTTTTTTCAGGACGTGCTGGCCAAGGGCAAACGCAGCGCCTACGCCGACTGGTTCGAGATCACCGACTGGGGCGACGAGGCGAACTGGAAGCCGCTCGACGACCCGATGGCCGTGCACGGCAAGCCCGGCGGCATCCAGTGGCGCGCGTGGGACGGCGACAACGGTCACCTGCCCGTGTTCAAAAAAGATGAAGAGCTCGGCCTCGCGCCCGGCCCGCGGCGGCACATCTTCGAGATCACCAAGCGCTGGCTTGCGCCCGACGGCGATGCGAGCCGGGGCGTCGACGGTTGGCGGCTCGACGTGCCCGGCGACATCCCGCACCCGTTCTGGCGCGACTGGCGCAAGCTGGTCAAGGAAACCAAGCCCGACGCGTACATCACCGGTGAGATCTGGACCTGGGCCCAGCCGTGGCTCGAGGGCGACCAGTTCGACGCGGTGATGAACTACCGCTTCGCGGTCGCGGCGCAGGAGTTCTTCGTTAACGTCGACTACGCCAGCTCGCCCACGGCGTTCGCCGAGCGTTGTGCCGAGATGATCAACGCGTACCCGTACCAGGTCACGCTCGCGCAGCAGAACCTGTTCGACTCGCACGACACCGACCGCCTCGCGTCGATGTTCGTCAACCCCGACCTGCCGTACGACGGGGCCAACCGCATCCAGGACAACGGCCCGAGCTACAGCCCCGCGAAGCCCAACGCGACCCAGTGGCAACGCATGAGACAGGCGGTCACGTTCCAGCACACGTTCGTCGGCGCACCGATGACCTACTACGGCAACGAGGCGGGCATGTGGAGCCCGGACGACCCGTCCAACCGCATGCCGATGACGTGGAAGGACCTCGAGCCGTACGACGACCCGCAGGTGAAGTTCAAGCCGGACTTGTTTGATCATTACCGCCGGGTGATCGCGATCCGCCACCGGTTGCCCGCGCTGCGTTTGGGCAGCTTCAGCGTTCTGGTCGCCGACGACGAGACCGGCGTGTTCGCGTTCAAGCGACAGCTCGGCGACCAGACGGTGTACGTCGTGCTCAACCGGTCCGACAAGAAGCGCACGGTCAGTGTGCCCTTGGACGAGCGCGACCGGGGCAAGGGCATGTACAATTGGCTCGACCCGGATTCGGTGACGCTGAGCGACCCCGACCCGGCGAAGCCCGACGCGCGCAGCACGGTCGAGCCCAAGCCCGTCATCGACATGGCGTTAACGAACTCTGCGACGAAGACCGTCGAGTTAGAGCCTTACACCTCCGCGATTCTTGCTCCGGCGAACTGATGCGTTCATTGAAGAGGAACCCGCTTTGACGTTCGGAAAAGTGATCCGGATCCTGCTCGCCGCCGCGGCGATGTTGCTGGTGGCCTGGTCGTTTTTTGACGTCGGCGTACGGACGCTGCGCAGCGTGACCGGCTCTGACCGCAGCGCCGAGACGCTGTTGACCGTGCTGCACTGGGGCACGCCCGAGGAAGAGGCGATCGTGCAGGCGATGATCGACGCGTTCAAGACGGAGAACCCGGACATCGACGTGCTTCGCATCCACGCCGGCGACTACGACGCCAAGCTCAAGACCATGCTCGCCGCGGGCACGCCGCCCGACCTGTTTTACCTCAAGCCCGAGGACGTGCCCGAGTTTGCCGAAACGGGCATGGCGATGAAGCTCGACGCGTTCATCGCCGCCGAACGCGCCGCGGGCACGGGCGCGTGGGTCGACGATTTTTACCCGGTGCTGATGAACGCGTTCCGCTGGGACAGCGGGCGCCAGATCACGGGCGCGACCGGCGCTTCTTACGGGTTGCCGAAGGACTTCACCACCGCGGTGATGTACGTGAACCTCGATCTTTTCGAGCGGGCCGGCGTCGAGGTGCCGTACGACGGTTGGACGTGGGACGAGTACCGCGCGGCGATGAAGAAGATCGCGGCGCTGTCGCCCGAAGACAAGCCGGGCGAGCGCATCTGGGGCGGCGTGATCAAGCACTGGCCCGACGCGTTGCGCAGCCTGGTGTGGACGTTCGGCGGTTCGTTCTTCGGCGGCGAGAGCAACGGCGACTTTCGTGACGTGCAACTCGACTCGCCCGAATCGCTGGCGTGCCTGGAATTGATCCGCGAGTTACGGTTCGAAGACCAGAGCGTGTTCAACGCCAGCGGCCTGGCCGAGAGCGACGACGACCTGTTCCGCCGGGGCCGCATCGGGTGCCTCGGGCCATACGGCCGATGGTTCACGCCGCGCGCCCGGCAGATCACCGATTTCAAGTGGGACGTGGTGCCCGTGCCGCACGCCGCCGACGCCGAACCCGCGAGCATCTACTTCACGGTGTCGTGGGCGGTCAGCGCGCAGACCAAGCACCCCGAGGCGGCACGGAAGCTGCTCAAGTCGCTGTGCGCCCGCGAGGGCCAGGTGCGTACCGCCGAGCTCGGGCTGGCGATGCCGTCGATGAAATCGGTCGCCGAGTCGGACGTGTTTTTAGAGCCGGGCCGCGACCCGCAGCACACGCGCATCTTCCTCGACGCCGTGGGCTACGGCCGGCTTGCCCAGTACCCGCGCCTCAAAGAGTTTAACCACATCCTCGACCGTGAACTAAAGGATGTGTTGATCCTTGATAAGGATAAGATCACGGTGGCCGACGCCGCGGCGAACGTTGAGAAGCTCTGGCTCAACGAGCTCGCTTCACCCCTGCACAGCAAGCAGTACGACAAGATGCCGTGGGGCAAGGTGCTGGGTGTGACCGGGGTGTTCGTCGCGCTTGGTGTGGGGCTGTTGGTTTACATCTCAAGGCGAGAGAAACTCGGCTCCCTGTCGCGCGCCGAGGAGCGCACCGGTTGGCTGTTTATCTCGCCGTGGATCATCGGGTTCCTCGCGTTCGTGATCGGTCCGATCATCACCGCGTTGCTGCTGGCGCTGAGCAAGTGGTCGGCCATGGCGCCGCTCGGCGAGGCGCGATACGTCGGCCTCGACAACTTCACGCACATGTTCGGCTACGACGCGAACTACGCGCAGTCGCTGTGGGTCACGGTGTACTTTACGATCTTGATCGTGCCCATCGGCCAGGTCGGCGCGCTGCTGGTCGCGCTGCTGATGAACGTCGAGGTCAAGGGCATCGGCCTGTTCCGCACGACCTACTTCGTGCCCAGCGTGGTTACGGGCGTGGCGCTGGTGACGCTGTGGATCGTGATGTACAACAACGAGCAGGGCGTCATCAACGCCATGATCTCCGCCACCGGCCTGCCCGCCCCCGACTGGTTCGGCAAGGACGGCCCCATCTTCGCCATCCCCGCGATCGTCATCATGTCGCTGTGGGGCGTCGGCGGCGGCATGGTCATCTACCTCGCCGGCCTGAAGAACATCCCCGCGTCGCTCTACGAGGCGGCGCGCATCGATGGCGCGGGCCCCGTGCGGCAGTTCTTCTCCGTCACGCTGCCCATGCTCAGCCCGCTCATCTTCTTCCAGCTCGTCATGGCGATCATCGGCTCGTTCCAGGTCTTCACCCAGGCCTACGTGATCACCTCCTCCACCGGCGGCGAGAACCCCAACCTGCTCGTCTACGTGCTGAACCTCTACCGGCACGCGTTCCAGTTCCACAACATGGGCTACGCCTCGGCGCTGGCGTGGGTGTTGTTCCTCGTGCTCATCGTCCTGACCAGCCTGATCTTCAAGAGCTCGAAGAGTTGGGTGCACTACGAGGGGCTGAAGGGCTGACATGAAACGCTCGACCGCCTATCTCGTGTACATCTACGGCCTGCTCGTGCTCGGCGCGGCCGTGCTCATGGTGCCGTTCTTCTTCCTCGTCTCCGGCTCGCTGAAAACCGACCAGGAGCTGTCCGACCTCAGCAAGCTCATGCCCGAAGAACCTCAGTGGCAGAACTACGGCGAGGCGTTGGACATGATGGGCTTCTGGCCGGCGCTGGCCAACACGACGGTCATCACCACGCTCTGCGTCGTGTTCCAGGTGATCTCATCGAGCATGATCGGCTACGGCTTTGCGCGTTACCGATTCCGCGGGCGCAACGCGCTGTTCGCGATCATGCTCGCCACGATGATGCTCCCCGCGCAGGTCACCATGATCCCCGTCTTCCTGCTGTTCCGATCACTCGGCTGGATCGACAGCTTCCTGCCGCTGGTCGTGCCGGCGCTGTTCGGTTCGCCGTTCTTCGTGTTCATGTTCCGCCAGTTCTTTCTGCAGGTCCCCGAAGAGCTGCTCGAAGCGGCGCGCATCGACGGGGCTTCGGCCTGGATGATCTACTGGCGATTGATGCTGCCGCTGTCGATGCCGGTCATCGCGATCGTGGCGATCTACACGTTCATGTTCACGTGGAACGACTTCATGGCGCCGCTGATCTACCTCAACTCGCCCGACAACCGCACGCTGGCCTTGGCGCTCAACAGCTTCTCGGGCCAGTACGGCGTGGAGCACCGGAACCTGCTGCTCGCGGCGAGCTTCGTGACGATGCTGCCGTGCATCGTGCTGTTCTTTGCGGCGCAGAAGTACTTCGTCGACACCGGTGCGACCGCGGGGCTCAAGGGTTAACTAATTCGAAGGCAGGTCGCCGAACGTCTCCGCGACCGCGTCGTTGGTGATCTTGCCGCCGCGCATGTTCAGCGCCTCGGCGTGGCCCGGCGATTGGGCGATGAACCCGTCGACGCCCAGCGAAGCGAGCTGCCGGGCGTAGGGCAGCGTCGCGTTGGCCAGCGCGTGGCTCGACGTCCGACCGACCGCGCCGGGGATGTTCGCCACGCAGTAGTGCACGACCTCGTGCACGATGTAGGTTGGTTCGCTGTGCGTGGTGGGCTTGGCGGTTTGGATCGAGCCGCCCTGGTCGATGCACACGTCGACGATCACCGCGCCGCCCTTCATGCCTTCGAGCTGCGCTTCGGTGATCAGCGTCGGCGCCCGCCCGCCTGGGATCAGCACCGCGCCGATCACCAGGTCCGCCCATTGTGCGTACCGGTCGATCGCGTGCGGGTCGGAGTAGATCGTGGTGACGTTCGCCGCCATGATCTCGTCGAGGTAACGCAGGCGGTCGAGGTTGACGTCCATGATGACC
Source organism: Phycisphaeraceae bacterium (assembly GCA_028282805.1). Lineage (GTDB taxonomy): Bacteria > Planctomycetota > Phycisphaerae > Phycisphaerales > Zrk34 > JANQHD01. The sequence goes on from JANQHD010000051.1 coordinate 66,619, forward strand.
ACGTTCGCCCCGAGCCCCGCGGCCACGCGCGCCGCGTTGGCGCCGACCACGCCGCCGCCGAGCACCAGCACGTTCGCCGGCGCCACGCCCGGCACGCCGCCGAGCAGGATGCCGCGCCCTTCGAGCGGCCGCTCGAGGTACTTGGCGCCTTCCTGGATCGACATCTTGCCCGCGACCTCGCTCATCGGCGTGAGCATCGGCAGCCGGCCTTGGTGATCGCGCAGCGTCTCGAACGCCACCGCCGTGATGCCGCGCCCCAGGCAGCCCTCGGTCAGATCGCGCGACGCGGCGAAGTGGAAGTAACAGAACACCACCTGCCCCTCGCGCATCAGCTCGATCTCGCCCGGCTGCGGTTCCTTGACCGAGATGATCATGTCCGACTGCGCGAAGATGTCGGCCGGCGAGTCGATCAGCTTCGCCCCGGCACGCTCGAACTCGTCGTCGGCAAAGCCGCTACCGAGCCCCGCGCCGCGCTCGACCAGCACGGTGTGGCCGTCGCGCGTCAGCAGTTCCGCGCCCACGGGCAACAGGGCCACGCGGTATTCGTCCGTTTTCGCTTCCTTGGGTACGCCGATGATCATCGCGGTTTACCTTTGTGTCGGTGCCTTAACGTTTCGTGCGGCCCCGCGCCCGTTCGCGCGCGGCTTTCAGCGCATCGTTCATCGATCCCGTACCCGGCTCGGGCTGCTGATCCGTGGGCGGAGCCGCTTGCGGCTTAGCGCGGGCGTCGCTTCCCGTTTCGGTCTTCGGTTTGGGCCTGCGCCCTTTCGTGCGCCGCTTGGCCAACCGCTTGGCTTGGCGGACAGTATCGCTTGCGGTGGGCGGTGTGTCGACCGGTTCCTCGTCTTCGGTTTGTGCGGCGAGGCGTTTGATCTGCGCCCGGCGGCGCGCCGAGAGCATACCGCTCCGCCGTTCGAACACCTCGAAGACCAGCAGCAGCATCGCCGCGCCCAGCAACCACGGGCCGATCTCGACCAGGCGGTCTTCCTTGGGCAGATCGCCCCAGATCGCGCCGAGCAGGTCGCGCTGCTTGCCGCCGGTGGCCTTGGCCAACTGCTCGAACAGACCGCCGCCCGAACCGTCCGGCTGGAACTCGGGCGAGTAGGGCAGGGTGGTCGGCGGCAGGGTCGCGGCTGCGCCGCCGACCGAAACGGTGTTGAGCACGGTTTCGCCGCCGCGCAGCGCCAGCTCGTAGCTGAGCTGATCGGGGCCCGACCATTGCATGGGGCTTTCGATCACCTGCGGCGCGGCGCCGCTGCGGCCGCGCAGCACGCGCACCACGGGCGGGTGCTTGAACGGGTCGGCCTCTCGGTCCGGGTCGAGGTGGAGCGTCACCCGCACCACGCCGTTGTCGAGCTGCTGCGTGACCATCGCGCCGCTGGGCAACGCCGTGTCGTCGCCCGCGACCCAGCGCGCCATCGAGGTGAAAAACGAACCGATGTCCTGCGCTCCGGCGATGGGCCCGGTGTGCTTGCCGTCGGCCTCGCCGGTGTACGCCAACGCCCGGCCCGCGCCGGCCTGCCACCACGCGGCGAGGGGCGCTTTGTAATCGTCGGTCGTGTGCACGCCGAGCATCGCGCCCCTGCGCAGGTAGGCCAGGTTGTAGCCGCCGATCGGGCGGTCGAGCTTGAACCGCTCGCTGCTCAAGCCGATCAAGGCGGGCTCGGTGGCGATGGGGATCCACTCGTCGTCGTCGATGCGCTCGTTGGCGTTCTTGTCTTCCGGTGTGACGAACGTGCTGCGCGCCACGACGAACGTGTCTTGCGCGAACAGGCGGGGCAGCTCCGTCGCCTTGTTCGTGAGGAAGAAACGCCCGTTGCCGCGCTCGGCGACATCCTTGATGAATGCGACGTCGCTGTCGGCGGGGGTGCCCAGGCCGATCACGCTACAGGTGATGCCGGCGGCGGTCGCGTCCTTGAGCAACTCACGGTACGCGCCCGGCTCTTCGCTGTCGCCCGCATCGGTGAACAGGATGATGTGGCGTGTCTGGCGGTTGCTCTTTTTCAGCTCGTTGACCGCGGCACGCAAGCCGGTGTACACGAAGATGCCGCCGCCCTCCGAGCGGATCGACTTGATCCTATTGATCACGCCGCCCTTGCTGTCGCCGATGGTCGACAACGGCACCTCCACGTGAGCCAACGAGTCGACCGGGATCACGGCGACCTGGTCTTTGCTGCCGAGCAGTTCGACGACCTCTGCGGCGGCGAGGTTGGCCAAGTCCATCTTGGTGCGTCCGCCGTCGACGGGGGCGGCCATGGAACCCGAGCGGTCCATCACGATCGCGATCGCCAGGGCGAGCTTGCGGTGTTCCTTGCGCAGCTCCATAGAGACGGGCATGACCTTTTCGAGCGGGCTCTTGTAATACCCGCCCGGCCCGTAGCTCTGTTCACCGCCGGTCATCATCAGGCCCGCGCCGGTCTGCTCGACCCACGCGGCGATGTTATCCATGCCCGCTGCGCCGAACTCTTGCGACGGCACGTTCTCGACCAGCACCGACGAATAGCGCGACAGCTCGTCGAGCGTCCAGCTCATCCGGTCGGGCGTGACGACGTCGACCTCGAGCTTGCCGGCACGCAGCAGGTCAGCCAGCGACGACTCGCCCTTAGCGGTGAGGTGGAGGATTGGTTTCGGTCCGTCTACGCCGACGATCATCCGTGCCACGTTGTTCTCGGGCACCGGGTCCTGCTCGCTGGTGGTCAGCGACAGGTGGTAACCCTGGCTGCCGGGCTGCTCGGCGGTGTCGCGGAAGGTCAGGCGGTTGAGCCCCGCCGTCAGGTCGCGTTGCCCCCGGGCGATGACCGTGTTGCCCCGGCGCAGCTCGTAGATCACCGGTTGTGGCAGCGGGCTGCGGACCCACGCGGTGAGCATGTACGACTCGCCGGGCGCGACGGTGGGGGGGGTGTCGAGGCGCTCGATGGCCACGTCGTTGGCGCCGGGCCGTTCGAGCACGCGGTAGTCGATCGCGATGTTGCGCGCACGCGCCTTGGCCGCGGCGATGCGCGGCTCGCGGCCCGTCGCCCGGCCATCGCCGACGATCAAGATGCGCCCCGGCCGATCGCGGTCGATCAGCGACAGCGCCTTGTCGAGCGCATCGGCGTAGTTGGAGGCGTCGTTGCCGACCGCCACGGACTTGAAGTCCTTGAAGTCGCCGGCCATGATCGTCGAGGTGCGGCCGAACGCGATGACCGTCAGTTCGTCCTGCGAGCCTTTGTCCTTGTGAACCGCCTGTGTGATCTCCAAGGCGCGCTCGTCGGCGTCGGCGGGCATCGACTTGCTGCGGTCGACAAGGACCACCACGTTGCCCGCGTGCGAGGGCAGGCGGATCGACAACCCCGCCATCGCCGCCAGCGCCAGCACGTACACCACCCCGCGCACGGCCGCCAACGGGCGGGTCGGCATCTTCCACAACCACAGCGACGCGATCATCGGCACCGCCAGCAGCAGCCAGATCGGTTGGTGCAGCGCGATCATGTCCGCACCCCCGCGCTGCCTCGACTCGATCGCGCGATCAGCATCAGGTGCGCCGTCAATACGCCCATCGCCAACAGGATCGGCAGCCACGCCGCCTCCGCGTACTGCTTACGGACGTCGGTGTCGGCCAGCCAGTTGCCCGCGGTGTCGGTGCGCAGCTGGCGCAGGTCGGACTCGCCACGCGCCAGCGCGTTGACCGCAAACTTGTAGGTCTGTTCGCCCGCCGTTACGCGCCAAAGCCCGGCGCGCTCGGCGGGGATTGTCAACCGACGCTGTGTCACCGGCTGCTCGTAGCGCTCGCCCGTCGGGTCGGTGATCGTTACGCGGTCGGCCTCGTCGTTGACCGTCACGTACGCGTTGGTGCCCAGCCGGACGTTGGGCGTGCGCACGCCCGGCGATTCATCCGCCCGCCAACGCACGAGGTTGTCGAACAGAATGGGCCAGTTGAGCGAACGGGTCAGCGTCGATGCCTCGGCGTTGATCGCGATGCGCAGCTCGTGGTGGCCCGACGGGCGGCGGGTGTCGCTCACCAGCACGCGGTTGCCCGCGAGCACGAGCGGCGCACCCGGCAGGTCGATGTCGGCGGCGCTCCACACGACGCCCACCAGCGACAGGCCGTCGCCCAACGGGTGCGCCTTGTCGACCACGAACGGGCCGACGTACGCCTTCGGCTGCTCGCCGCGCATCAGGTGCACCGGCCATGTGTTACGCGGCGCGACGGTTACGTCGGCATCGTCGGTGATCCGCAGGTGCCCGCCTTGCGATACCCTTTCGGCACGCCCGGTGGCATCGATCGCACGCACCACGTCGGACCGCAGCCGGTCGTCGGTGATGCGCGTCTGCACACGCACCTTCGTGCGGTCGGGCGGCAGCAAAACCGCCTCGTTGTCGGCCGACAGCGCATCATCGCTGATCGCCACCCGCAAGGCCGGCGCGTTGTCTTCGAGGCTGAACGTCAGTCGCCGCGACTGGTTCGCGCCGAACTCGAGTGCCTCGCGCACACGCGGCTGACCTGCGCCCTCGTCGGTGACCGTCAGCACCGTGTCGGCCGGCTTGTTTGACAGGTTCGCTAACTCGATCATGTAGCGTTCGCCGGATGGGCTGTCGCCGCGCAGCGCGTTGACGATCGCGATGTTGCCGGCCGGTTTGCCCACCGCGTGCCAGCGGATGCCGCCTCCGCCGAGTTCGTCGCCGGCGGGGCGGTCGCTGACTACCACCAACCTTGCGCGCGGCCCGCCCTGTTCCGCGGCAAACGTGACCGCCTCACCCAGGCAGTCGGTCGGCGCTTCGCACCGCCACTCGGCGAGCAGTTGCTTGGCTTGTCGTTTGCTTTTGACGGAGCCGAGCGTTTGCGGCTGTTGGCCGGCGGTGATGAACGTGGCCTCGAACCGGCGCTCGCGTGCGAGGATGGCCATGACCTTCTCGATCGCGCGTGCGCGTGCGGATTCGCCGCCGCCCGTGGCCCGCATCGACAGCGAGTCGTCGAGCACGAACATCAGCGGGCTGTTCGACGTGCTGGTGAGCATGCGCGGCCCCGTAGCCGCGAGCGTGAACAGCAGGATCGCCGCGACCTCGAGGAAGAACAGCAGCGGCGTTTGCAGCTTCTGCAACCTCGCCCCGCCCTCGCGCGGCGCACGCTGGTCGACCCACAGCATCAGCGACGACACCGGGTGTCGGCGGAAGCGGTTGCGCAGGTAATAGATCGCCGCGACCGTGGGCAGGCCGACGAGACCGATCAGCGCGATGGGGAAGGTCAGTAACGGCATGGCACGTTAAACACGGTGGCTAACTCACGCTCAGTATCTCCGCGGTCACGAGTTCGCCCAGGTCCCAGCCCTCGACGAGCCGTTCAGCGACGACCGTGGTCATCGTTGCGCCAACGGTGCGGGCGGCTTCGTGCCAGGCGCCTTGGTGGCGCGCGAGGTTGTCGCGGTAGCGGCGCTCGGCGACCGCGTCGATGAATACTTCCTTCAGCTCGCCCGTTTCGCAATCGACGAGCCGCACGTTGCCGCGCTGCGGCGGGTCGACGTCGGTCTCGCCGAGCACCTGGATGATGTACACCGCCGCGGCGCCGGCGACGAGCTGGTCGAGCGTCGTGTGGGGTTCGCCCAGCCACAGCAGGTCGCTGATCAGCACGCGGATGCCCTGCGCCCGCCAGCGCGGCGGCATCTGGTGCAGCGCCGCTTCGGGGTTGCCCGAGCCGGTGAAAGCGATGTTGTCCCACGCGCTGGGCCGGTTTGTGCCGTGCGCGATCGGCTCGCAGCCGTCGTGCGCCAGGTAGCCGGCGAAGGTGTACCCCGAGTTGCCCGCCGCCGTGGTCAGCGCCGCCGCCAGCCCCAAAGCCGCTCGCGGCTTAGCGCTGCCCGCCAACGCCATCGAGTGCGACCCGTCGATCAACACGTCGAGGTGCGGGTTGACCTCTTCGCGGTAGAGCTTGACCGTCAGCTTGTCGCTGCGCGCGTAGGCCGACCAATCGATGCGACGCAGGTCGTCGCCCGGCTGGTAATCGCGGTGGTCCTTGAACTCCAGCGAAGCGCCGGCGTGTTGCCCGAGCTGGATGCCCGCCAATCCCGTCGGCACTCGCGTCGGCACGGCCAGCGCGTACCGCGCGCCCGCTTGTTCGCCGTCGGCCAGGTGTTGGTGGTAGTCGCTTTCCATCATGCGGCGGGGGCGGCTTGGGTTTGATCCGATGCCCCGGTCTCGCTCGGCGCAGCCGGCCTGAACCGGCGCAGCTGCCCGATAAACGAAGGCAACGCGGCGATGGTGACCAGCCCCGCCCACGTCCCCACGAACACCAGGCTCGACCAGCGCGTGGGGATCATAAACATCGCGTAAGGGTTGACGATGTAGACGAACTCGTCGTGCCGCCACCGGTCGCGACCAAATAACAACCACGCCAGCAGCCACGGCAGCGAACAACCCAGCGCCCCCAGCAACAACGCCAGCGACCACGTGTGTTCCGGGCGGATGACCGCGCCGAGCACGTACTTGCGCAACAGCAACGCGCTGAGGGCGTAGGTGTAACCGAACAGGATCATGCCGAACGACGCCCACAGGTACCGGTGCACTTCTTCCGACCAGTGGCCGAGGTATAACACGCTCGCCGCGCCGATGCCCATCGTCAGCCCCGCCATCAGCCACGACCACATCAGCCCACCGACCGAACCGCTGTACAGCAGCAGCGCGCACAGCCGGCCCAGCGCGTTGCGCGGGATCCGCCGTTGCAAGCGCGGGCCCCACGACTCGCGCTCGCACACCGCGATCAGCGTGCAGCAACCAAACGCCACGCACGAGAGCAGCATCCACGCCAGGATCGGGTCGCCGTTGTAGCTCGTCGTGGTCCAGCAGAAGCTCAGGACCCCCGTCACCAGCCACACCGCCATCATCGTCAGGCGCACCGGCAGCGCACGGTTGGCCGAGACCGGGCTGATCAACGCCACGCTGAACGCGTTGAACAGCGCAAGCAGGCACAACACGCAGGCGGCCCACGTGCCGGTCTGCACCCAGAAGTGCGTGACCCCGATGCCCCGCTCGACGGTTTGGATCGCATGATCGATCAACCGGAACGCGATCACGGCCAAACCCGCCAACACGCCCAGCGAGATCAGCGACCGGAAGCCCCGGCTGCTCGAGATGGTCGCCGCGAACACACCGAACTGGATCGCCACGACGACCCCCAGGAAACCGGTCGCCAGCACGATCAGGATGCTCGGCAGGTCGATGCCGCGCAACAGGAACGTGAGCATCATGAACGGCATGCACGCCGAGTAGATCAACGCCCCGAGGATCGTCGTCGCCAGCACCTTGCCCCAGATGATGGCGCGCGGCTTGATCGTGGTGATGAACAGCAGGTCCACGTTCGTGTCCGACCACTCCGACGCCAGCCGGGCGCCCGCGTAGGTCGGCAGGAACAACAAACAGGTGATCACGAGGATGCCGTTGATCAACAACAACGTCTCCCCGCCCGCCTCGGGGGACCGGCCCTCGTCCGCCGCCAGCGCCACGAGGATCGCGATCACCGAGATCAACAGGAACAGCACCAGCACGCCCGACACGAACCGCCCGTTGACCGCCTGCCGCAGCTCCTTGACCACGATCGGGTTGATGTGGTTGTCGATGTAGTTCGTCAACTTCTTCATCGCGACCTCACTGCACCTGGCCCTTGGTCATGGTCATGAAGATCTCTTCGAGGTGCACGCGGTGCTGCTTGAACTCGAGGACCTTGAACTCGCGTTTGATCAGCTCGGCCAGCAGGGCGCAGGCGACCTCTTCTCCGCCGTCGAGGTCGACCTCGACGTGCTCGCCGTCGATCGTCGCCGCTTCGACGTGCGGCATCTCCAGCAGCGCACGGTGCAGGGGCTCCAGTTCGCCCAGCGGGCGGATCAGCACCTTGGTCAGCGCGCGGTCGGTCTGATTGGCGCCGGCGAGGATCTGGTCGATCGTGCCCGCGGTGACCATCCGGCCGTGCTCGATGATGACCGCGCCGTTCACGATCTCCGCGAGCTCGGTGAGGATGTGGGAGCTGATGAGGATGGCCTTGCCACGCTGGGCGAGGACCTTCAGCAGCTCGCGCAGCTCGACGCGTGCGCGGGGGTCGAGGCCCGCGGCGGGCTCGTCGAGCACCAACAGCGGCGGGTCGTGCACCAGCGCGCGGGCCAGCGACACGCGCTGCTTCATGCCCTTGCTCAGGGCGCGCAGCGTTTTTTCCTTGATGCCCAGCAGGTTGGTGAACTCTTCGATGGAGTGCACCACCTCGTCGCGCTGCGGGTTGCGGACGCCGTAGGCCCGGGCGAAGAAGTCGAGGTATTCGTGCACGGTGATGTCGCGGTGCGTCGGCAGGGTGTCGGGCATGAACCCCACGAGCTTGCGGGCGCGTTCGGGGTCTTCGGTGACGGACGTGCCGTTGATCATGATGTTGCCGGAGGTGGGCTCGTCGAGCGTGGCCATGATCCGCATGGTGGTGGTCTTGCCGGCACCGTTGGGCCCGATGAACCCGAAGATCTGCCCCGAGCCGAAGTCGAACGACAGGTCGTCGACGGCCTTGGTCCGTCCGAAGTAGCGGTGCAGGTTTTGGACTTGAACGAGCATGCGTCTGGCTCTACTGCTTGGGTTGCATGTCGGCGATGCCGTAAACGATCGCGCGCGACTCGCGGGCGTGCGCCTTGCCCAGCCCGCTCTCGATGAAGGGGTTTTCGTCCATCACCGCGATGTACGTGCCGGGGCGCAGGTACTTGTTGGGGTTGATCGCCAGCTCTTTCATGGTCACGGCGGACGACGTGTTCTGGTACAGGCGGCGCAGCGTGATGGGCGGGGCCTGGGCTTGTTGGCCGGACGGGGTGAAGACGAACCGCTGGCCGGCGGGCGTGGGGCCGGCGGTAAAGATGCGGCCGTCGGGTGTGGCCAGCGCGAGCCGGGTCACGCCTGCGCCGAGCCCGTTGACCGCTTCGGGGGTGCCGTCGGGTTTGATCGTCGGGTTGATGCGGGCACGCTGGGTGGGGTCTGACTTGCGGACCTTGAAGTGGGCGGGCACGCGCGCCACGATCCAGCCGCTGCGCAGGTGCTGCCCGTCGGTTGTGTCGAGCGTGCGCGAGCGGCCGTCGCCGTAATGCGATTCGCGTGTCAGCGCGGGGGTCAGCTCGGTGTCGGCGTCGAAGCGCAGCCCGTCGCCGGGGGTGAGCGTGCTGTAGTACGCGGTGACGCCGAGCGTCGTGGCGGTGAGCTTGCGCTCGTCGAGCAGGGTGATGCCCTCGGTGCGCTCCCTGGCGCCCCACCCCTCGGAGAACGACGCGTACACCCACACCGCGCCGCTGAACAGCAGGCTGATCGCCGGCACGGTCCACAACAGCCACATCCGCTTCCGCTTGCGCCCGAGCAGCCACAGGTTCACCGGGCCGATCAGCACCGCGAACGCGATGATCAGCAGCATCAGGCCGCGCACCGGCACGCCGCGCTCTTCGACGACGGGGAAGCGGTTGTTGGCGCCGTTGATCTCGTAGGCCTCGCGCCAGGGCGAAGCGGTCCGCCGCCAGTCGTCGACCATCAGCTGGTAGTCCATGTCGGTGATCTGGTTGGCGGCCTGCTGGGGGATGACGCGGACCTCGCCGAAGCCGACGAAGTAGTGCTCGCCCTGCCGGGGGACGTTTGCCTTCCAAGCGTACGGTTCGGCGTGCCACGAGTCGTCGATGCGCCACCGGCCCAGCACGGTCAGCGAACCGCCGCACTCGACGTACCGGCGCACGGCTTGCTTGACGCCCGCGGGCATGCGGCGCATGTCGCCGTCGGTCACGACCAGCCCGTCGTAGCAGGTGTAGCCCAGCCAGTTGACGGAAAAGTCGGCGATGCCCACGTCGGCGCGCACGACCTGGAGGTAGCTCTGTCGCGCGTGGCGGAGGGCGCGGTCGGCGAGGTTGGCGTCGACCGACTTGCTGGTCAGCACCAGCGCCTTCTGGCCCGTGTTCCACGACGTGCGTGCGGGGTGGTCGATCGGGTTGAGGGTGATCGTTTTGCGGTTGTCCTTCGTGCGAACGAGCAACCCGCCACCGGTGATGGGGACCGGCGGCTGGAGCAGCGACACGACCGCGGTGGTCTCCGGCGCGACGACGACGCTGCGGGTCAGCTTCTCGATCGTGTCACCGTCGCCGCCGAAGCTGCTGTTCGGCAGGGCGAGCGTGACGCGGTGCTCGCGCGTCTTGGAGGTGTTGGTCAGGCGGACGCGGTACTCGAGGTAGCCGTGGTGGGTGTGGTCGTTGCCCAGGCCGTTGGGCTGCGGGTCGATGTTGACCACGATGTCTTTGCCGACCGTCGGTGCGGCGCTGAGGGTTTGTGTCAGACCGGCCAAGCCGATCAACCCCGCCGCCAGCCAAAGGCCCAAACGCATCCGGCGGCCTCGTTCACGCATCGCCCGGCCCCACTTCCATGTCGGCCGGCAGGTCGAGGCCGGCTTCGTCGAGCGTGCCGACCAGGTCGGCGATGACGCCGTGGGTGTCGACCTTGTCGAAGCGGGCCTGGTAGTTGAGCAGCACGCGGTGGTTGAGCACCGCGGGGGCGACGGCCTGCACGTCTTCGAAGCCCACCGTCGGCCGGCCGCTGATCAACGCGTAAGCGCGCGACGCCTCGGCCATCGCGATCGCGGCGCGCGGTGAGGCGCCGTAGTTGACGTAGCGCTTGACCAGGTCCGACGACTCGGCGCTGTCGGGGTGGGTCGCGGCGGCGAGGCGCGCGATGTACCGGCTGACCGGCCGGGGCAGGTACACGCGGTCCATCACGTCGAACACGCCCTGCAGTTGCTGCGCCGACATCGACCACTGCGCGGTCGGCGGCTCGCCGCGCCGGCGGGAATGGATGATCTGGTCCATCACCTCCACGTCCGCCGCGTCGACGCGCAGCTTGAACAGGAAGCGGTCGAGCTGCGCCTCGGGCAGGGGGTAGGTGCCCTCGAGCTCGATGGGGTTCTGGCTGGCGAGCACGAAGAACGGGAAGGGCAGCTCGCGCGTCGCGCCCATGAGCGTGACGCGGCGCTCCTGCATCGCTTCCAGCAGCGCGCTCTGCGTCTTCGGCGAGGCGCGGTTGATCTCGTCGGCCAACAGGATGTTCGTGAACACCGGCCCGGGCTCGAACTTCATCTCGCGCCCACCGGCGTCGGTCTCTTGCAGGATGTGCGTGCCGAGGATGTCGCCGGGCATCAGGTCGGGCGTGAACTGCACGCGGTTGAACTCGAGCGACAGCACCTCGCCCAGCGCGTTGATCAGCGCGGTCTTGCCCACGCCGGGCAGGCCCTCGAGCAGGATGTGGCCCCGGCTGAGCACGCCGACCATCACCATGCGGTGCAGCTCGGGCCGGCCGAGCAGGATGAGGTCCAACTGCTCCAGCGCTTTGGCGGTCAGCTCGACGGCGGGTTGCAGCTCGTCGGGTTGGAGCAGGGCGTCAGAAGGACTGGCGGTAGTCATGGAACGATCGATGCCCCCTATGGCAATGCATTAAGGTCGACAGATTGTAACCGATGCCGCGGCGCGGGGCTGCGTCGGGGCGTGATCGGGTGCTGTGATTGGTGTGGCGCGGCACACCCACGAGGTTCTAGTCGCGTTCGAAGTAACGCTCGACGCTGCCGCGGTGCTTGGGCAGCACGATCTGTCGATTCGCCGCGCCGCCGTCGGCTTCGGCGCCGGCCAGTGCGCCGGTTTCGCTCGACCGGTCGCCCTCCGCTTTCGTCGGTGCGCCGACGCTTGCGCCGATCAGTTCGCTGTCCTTGATCGATCGCAGCGAAGCGGGCGGCAGGGTTTTCTCATCGAACGCCGCGCCTTCTTCGCTCGTCGGGTCACGCCAGGTCATCGCCGCGTCGCCCCGACCGCGGTTGACCCCGCCGCGCCCGGGCTTGCTCGCGGCTTGCATCGCCCGCACCTGTTGCGGGTCGATCAGGCCCTGCTCGGCCATGCGCTGCATCATCGCCTGCAGTTGGGCCTTGCTCATCTGCGCCGCCTTGCCGGCCATGCGGAAGGCTTTTTGCGGGGCGCCGCCCTGGCACGCCTGGCACTGCGCCGACTCCTTGGGCGAGTAGACGTACCGCTTGGCCGAGCCGTCGGGTTGCACGACGATCACGTACTCGTCGTCGAGCGGGCCGAGTCTGGTCACGTCGACCTTCGCGGTCTCGTCGAGCTTGTACACGGCCAGCGCGTTCTCTTCGTTGAGCGCGATGATGCGTTCGCCCTCGCCGAACGCGTGCAGGTCCAGCGTCATCATCACCGTCGGGTCGTGGCGGAACACGGCCTCGGTGGTCAACCGCACCGCGACCGGGTCCGATGGCTTCTTGCCCCGTTTTATTGCGTCGAGCTTCAACTTCTCGTCGGGGTCGTACACGCTGACGTTGCCCGCCGCGTCGACCTGCGCCAACGAGTCGGCTTCCATCTCTTCCAGCGCCTCGGCCAGTTCCTGGATCTTCTCGATGGTCTGCTCGTCGAGCTCGTTGAGTTCTTTCAGGGCTTCGGGGTCGAGTTCGCCCAGTTTTTTCAGGGCGTCGGCGAGCTTCTTGTCCACGAGCTTGTCGAAGGCTTGCGAGTCTTTCATCGCTTCGTCGATCATCTTGCCCATGTCGCTCATGGCGTCGGCGAGGTCTTTCGGGTCGATCGGGTCGCCCGCTTCGTCGGTGGCTCTCAGTTCGCCGGTCTCCGGGTCGAACCCGTCGAGCGCCTTGTCGAGGTCTTCCGCCCGCCGTTCGATGTCCGCGAGTTGGCCGGCTTCCTTGATCGCGTCGTTCGCCGCCTCGTCGGCCGCCTTTTCCAGCAGCGCCTGGATGTGGTCGAGCTGTTCGAACGTCTTGCTCGGGTCGGCGCCGGACGCGTCCTTCTGGATCTGATCTAGCTTGGCGACCAGGTCCGTCTCGGCCTCGTAGTCGATGACCTTCTGCTGCTTGAGCGTGTCGATCTTGTCGTGCAGGTCGGCGACCTGTTGCGAGACGTCGAGCTGGTTGGCGTTGTGGGTCGAAGCGACCGAGTCGGGGATGCCGAACGCCACACCGACAAACGCGGCGCCCACGAGCAGCGCCACCCACCTCGGCCCGCCGCGCCAGCGCACGGTCGGCGGGTTGGTCGGCGCGATCTTGTTGCGCCACGCGCCGAGCTCGGTTTCGTGTTCGGCCATGACCAAGCCGCCGGCGTCGGATTGGTGGTCCACCATCGCGCGCAGCACCGCCGGCCTCGGCATCCGGCGTCGGGCCAGCCAGATCGCCGCCACTACCAACGGCCCAAGCCCCGCCGCGCCCCACGCCAACGGCTGGCGCTCGACCTGCCACCCGGCCCGTGCGATCAGCACCGCCGTGCCGTACACGAACGCGAAGCCCGCCACCAGCACCACCGCGTAGCGCAACCACAGCAGCCACCCGATCCGGTGCCGCAGGGACTGAACTTGCCGGTCGCTATCGGCCATGCGTGCGCCTTGTCTTTGTCATAAATAACACAACCGCAGCTACTTGCTGCAATTGATGCTATCGGCGCCACCCGCGTGGCGTCAACTAAAAAGCCCCCACAAGCCCACCTGCATCTATATAGATAGACGTCCTGCCGACGCGGCTTGTTCAGCGGAGCTGGTAGAAACCCGCGTCTTGCCTGGCCATGTGCCACCGACCGTCGAACTCGTTCTGGATCAGCCCGCCGTCGTCGACGAGGTTTCGGCCCACGCTCCACACCACGTAGCCGCCCTCGTCGCGCAGCTTGTACAGCATCGGTTGGTTCGTAAACGGGTCCACCGGCAACTTATCGAAGTAAGCCGGCGCCAGGTCGTCCAGCTTCTCCGGCAGCTTGCCGTGCGCCAGGCGGTAACGCTCGACCGCCAAACCGATCCGCGTGACACGGGCGCTAGCGATGACCCTGAACTTGATCCAGTCAGTCCCATGGAAACTGAACAGCAGGTTGGCAGAACACGCGTTGACGAACCGGTTGACCCGACCATCCCGGAGCGTGTCCAATTCACCTCTGACCCGATCGTACTCCGCGAGGCGGTCGGGCATCGGCAGCTTGGTGATGTCGATCTGCTCCTGCATCACCGACAGGTAAGTCAGTCGGTCCAGCTTGATCGTGCCGAGGGCGCGGTGAGCGAGCATTTGGGCATCGGTAATCTCATAAGCGCCGATAACGCCGCCGCCCGTGATGAGTGACTCCGGGTCGTCGAACAGAGCTAGCCCGCAAACTCGTTCGACTTGAAACGCTCGCCGTGCGTGGGGGTCGAACCGGAGGCGCGCGACGATCCGGTCAAGCTCCGCGCACTGCGCATCGGTCAGCGGCGAGTGCAGCATCGCGTGTTGGATCGTGCCCAGTGCTAAGCCGTTGATCCCAATTCGAAGCAATTGCGATATCAGCAGCGGCTCGTCCTCGAGCGATCTGGCGATCGCGGTGATCGCGTCGATGGTCTCGATCGCCCGGTCGGTGTGGCCCGTGTCCATGTCGTGCCTCGCCTTTGCCGCTAAAAGGTTGGCCAGCGCACGCAGCTTCGAGTAGTGATCCAAGTTTGACTTAGAGTTCAGGCCGTCGATCGGGTATCGGCCCCGTTCGATCGTGCGCGCCGCCATCGCGATCCGTATCGCCTCTTCGTTGAGTTCGAGAAACTTCCCCGTGATCGGCAGGGCGTACTCGCACAGGCGTTCGCCCTTGTCGTACTCCATCATCCCGAGATACGGCAGCAGGTCCGACGGTGTCTCCACGTAGTCGTAGTGCGAATTGCTGTCAGATTCGTCTTTTTCGAACTCGACCCAAGACTCACCGGACAGGTCGTATTCCCCGGTCGGTACGTTGGGCGGCATCTTGAGAACCAGCTCGCCGGCTTCGTAACGCCGATCGAACTCGGACGGGCGCATCATCGCTTCCACCGCCTCGAGCAGCTCGGTCGCAAGGTTCTCCCCCTCGATCGGCGGGTACATCGCCAGCACGTCGTCAAAAGTCACCGGCTCGCCCCGCTCGCGGATCGCGGCAATCTCGCGGTCGATGGCGTACGATAACGACCAGTGCCAACCGACGAACAGCAATACGCACACCATCGCGATCGTGAACACGACTTTGAGCCATCGCGGCAAGCGATGGCGGTCGTCCGTTTTGTCTTTTTTCGACCCGGCCATGGCCGCATTGTACCGCGACCGGGCGGCGTGATGCGTGCACGAAAAAACCCCGCGGCTAATGTGCCGCGGGGCCGTGTACGAATCGGGGCGAGAGGATTCGAACCTCCGACCTCCTGACCCCCAGTCAGGCGCGCTAACCAAGCTGCGCTACGCCCCGTTCTCCACGCTCCAAGTGTCCCATGTTAGTGATCGCCGCAGCCGCGAGCAACATCGCGTTTTATGCGTGATCCGCGTCGTCGTCGGCCGGCTGTTTGGCCTTGCCCATGACCACGACCGTCCGCGCCGCCAAGTCGCCCATGCGCTGGTGGGGGCGATTCAGCAGCACGAACAGCAGCAACGGCCAGGCGAACAACTCGATCAGCCGCACCACCCCCCGCAGCAGCACGCCCGCGGCGCGGGGCTTGCCGCCGGTCGTGTTCGTCACCCGGCAGTGCATGATGCGCTTGCCGAGGGACATGCCCGTTGTCAGTTCGCCGATCGTGGTGTGCACGACGAATACGCCGAACGCCACCACGCCCGGCAGCATCTGGTCGGGCGGCTGGTTGAACGAGGGCCACGGCAACAGCACCTCCAGCGGGTTGGTGATCTTGAAGGCAAACATCGCCACGGCCACGGCGGGCGCCATGTCGATCAGCGCGGCGCTCAACCGCACCGACAGCGCCGCCGGCGCCAAACCCTCCGGCAGGCGCACGATCGCGCTCTCGGGGTCACGCCGCCAGATCGCGATGATCGTCAGCGTCATCACGATCAACAGCCCCGTGACGATCATCTCCCGGTTCGACACCGGCGGCCAGTGCGACACCTTCAACGGCGCGTACGCCACCTCGCTGTGAGGCTTGGCGAAAAGCGAACGCTCGGTGATGAACAGGTTGCCCTCTTTGGTCTTCGCGATGACGCGCACGCTGTTGCCGTGCGCCACCGGCACGTGTTGCAGGTCCGGGCTCGCCGGCAGGGGCAGCAGGCCGGCGTACATGCTCCGCCCGTCGGGGTGCAGCAGCGACACGTTGATCTGCACCTCGTGGCCGGGCTTGGCTTGCAGGTTCGCGGCCGGCGGGGCGAGCACGAGGATCTGCCCCATGACGCCCACCGCGCGTGACTCGCCGATCCGCGCCGTCAGGCCGTAGCCGGCGCGCGACCAGGCCTCGCCTTGTCGCCGGTGCAGCGCGAGGGTGTGGCCTGGTTCGGTTTCGACCAGCGCGATCTCGTCGTTGGCCGCGTCGAGCACCACCAGCGCACAATCGCCCAACGGCTGCGGCGTCGCGATCGGTTCCCACGCGCCGCCGCGGTAGGCCAGCAGCTGCTTCGGTGCGACGTCATCATCGCCTTGCCCATCGGGTTTCGGCTCGGCGACCAGCGCGAGGGGGCCGGCGGCGGTCGCGTTGAAGTCGATCAGCTGCGCACCTTTCGGCAGCGGCATGAGCTGTTCGGGTTCGTAGCCGTGCAAGCCCTGCCGTGCCGACCACGTGAACGTCACCGACTGCGCCGTCATGTCTTCGTACACGAGGTAGGCTTTGTCCGTGGTCGCGGCCAGCGCGATCGGGCGGCCCTTGCTGGGCATGGCGATGTACAACGTGTCGCGCGGCGCTTGCGGGGGCTGGTGCAGCAGCTCGAAGCCCGACCCGTTATCCGGCACGACCACCCACAGGCCGTTCGGTTCCTGCGCCGCCAGCAGCTTCACCTTGTCGATGGGTGGGGCCGGTGTTTCGCTCAGCGCCCACGCCCGCCCCGAGGCCGCCGCCGCGACGCACACCACCACCCACACGATATGTTTCAGGTTGCCATACACACCCGGAGCATACCCCAACACACGCCCAGCCGCACCTGCTACGGCCGGTCGGCGCGGGGGTCGAGGTCCTCGATCTGCGCCGGGTCGATCTTCAGCGCCTTGACCAACTTGTCGTAGTCGAAGTGAACGTCCTTGACGCTGTCGCCCCCATCCCACGGCTCCCGCGCAAACAGGTCCACCGTCGTCCGATCCATCGGCAGCTCGATGTGCACCTTCTCGGCCACCCAAGGCCACCCGCCCGGCGGCAGGCCCTCGATCTCCATGCGGTTGAACTGGCTCAGCTCCGCGGTCAGCACGACGTCGCCGCGCTTGTCGGTGATGCGCACCGATTGCACGCCGTAGCCCGGCTTGATGACCAGTTCGAGCGCCTGGTCGTCGCGCCCCTTGTCGGGTGGGTACTCGATGAGGTAGCCGTTCTTGTGCGCCGCCACGGTTGCCTCGGCGTTTGCGTCGAGCGGCCCGAAGCCGAGCAGGCCGACGATCTGGTCCGGGCGGATCGGCAGCGGGGCGTTGGCGCGGCGCTGGCCGACGGCCTTGGCGTGGCTGCCCACCCAACCGGTGCGCGGCTTGGCGTGCAAGTCAAACAGCCAGTACCGCTTCGCGTCGCAACCCAACCAGTACAGGTCCACGTCCGCCTTGCTGATCTTCAGCGCCAACTGGTCGGGCGGCCGGTAGCGCATCGGCCCGTCGCCCTGTTCGAAATGTTTCTTGCCGTCTTCGTCGTACCACTCGAACTCCACCACCGCACGCGCGCGGTACTGGGCGATCGGCTTGACCCGCGCGTTGTGTGCCGCAGCAAGCTCGGCGTAGCTGGGCAACGCCACGTCGCCGTCGTCCGGCTGCGTGTCCTTCTGTTGTTCACACCCCGAAATCAACACCCCGGCAAGCACGCACGACATGAAACCCAAACAAGCTCGCCACTCGCGCCCCATCACAGCTCCGCGTTCAATATCTCGCCGAGCTGGTCGGTCACCTCACGCACCTGGTCGTCGTTGAGGTGCGGGTCGAGTACTTCCAGCGTCTCGGCGTCGTTCCACTTGCCCAGCGGCCCCTTGCTCACGTCCAGCTTCGGCGTCAGCACCCACCACTCCTCGCTCGCGCCCGCGTCGCCGTCGACCTCGCGCCGCTCGGTGCGGTCGTAGCGCAGCAGCTTCTTGCGCATCAGAATCAACATCAGCACGAACCGGAACGCGATCCGCTGCGGCTGCTCGGCGTCTTCCAACCGCCGCAGCAGGTTCAACAGCACCTCGTCGTCCACGAACATCTTCCGCTTCTGGTTCGGCTCGGGCACGACCGCTTTCCAGTAGCTGAATATCGCCTCGGGCCTGTTGCCCGCGTCCCACGCGTCGCAGCCGATGTCCACGCGTTTGAGTTCCTCGCCGTCCTCGACCAGCGACGCGATGTACTCCGTGCCCGGTGCCAGCACCGCGCCCGTCATCGCGCATTGGCCGGTGGGCTTTTCGAAGTCGTAGGTCTGGCTGTTCAACTGGCTCATGCCCCCATTGTAGGCACAATCCGCCGCCCGCATAAGCCGCTCGCGGCTTAGCGCGTAACCCCCGCTTGCCGTCAGCATCTCACAAGCACCCTACAAGACACCCAAACACACCGTTGCTATCATTCGCCGACCATGACAGACCAAAAAACCGAAAACGTCGTGATCATCGGCTCCGGCCCCGCGGGCTGGACCGCCGCGATCTACGCCGCCCGCGCCAACCTCAGCCCGCTCGTCTTCCCCGGCCGGGCCGTCAGCAAAGACCTCGTGCCCGGCGGTCAGCTCATGCTCACCACCGACGTCGAAAACTACCCCGGCTACCCCGACGCGGTGACCGGGCCCGACATGATGCAAGACATGTTCAAGCAGGCCATGCGCTTCGGCACACGCGTGGTGACCGATGACGGCGTGAAGACCGGCGACGACCTGGCCGGCGGCTTGTTCTCCATCTTCCAGAACGTCGAATCGCTCGACACCTCGGCCCGCCCGTTCCGCATCAAAGGCGACAACGGCTTCGAGGTTACCGCCAACGCCGTCATCATCGCCACCGGCGCCAAGGCAAACTGGTTGGGGCTCGAAAACGAGCAACGCCTCGCGCAAACCGGCGGCGGCGTCAGCGCGTGCGCGGTGTGCGACGGCGCGCTGCCGATGTTCCGCGACAAGGACATGGCCGTGGTCGGCGGCGGCGACTCGGCGGTGGAAGAGGCGACCTACCTGACCAAGTTCGCCTCGAAGGTTTACCTGATCCACCGGCGTGACGAGCTGCGCGCCAGCAAGATCATGGCCGACCGCGCGAAGAACGATCCGAAGATCGAGATCCTCTGGAACAAAACCGTTTCCGACGTGATCGGCGACGACGTGATTACCGCGGTGAAGCTGACCGACACGCAGACTGGCGAAGAGTCCGACCTGCCCGTGGGCGGCTTGTTCATGGCCATCGGCCACACGCCGATCACGCAGTTCCTCAACGGCCAACTCGAACTCGACGAGTCGGGCTACATCGTGCTGCCCGACCCGGGCCGCAGTTACACCAGCGTCGATGGCGTCTTCGCCGCCGGCGACGTGGCGGACCACACCTACCGCCAGGCCGTGACGGCCGCGGGCATGGGCTGCAAGGCCGCGATCGACGCCGAGCGCTGGTTGGCGGAGAAGGGTTTGGCGTAAACACCCCTCGCCCGCCGTGTTCGAGCGGCAAGCCTGGCCGTGACGCACCGTCACACGAAGCGAAATGAAATCCGGAACCCGGAGTCAACGGTTCTTCACGCGCGCCACGACGGTGCGCTTGTGGTGGAACTACCAACATATCGCTGTATTTGCCTTGTCGTGGCAGTTCGCGCTACGCTTTTGTTTGGGGTTGGCGCACCTCCGTTTCATGATCACCGCGCGAACACCGCGCCCTCGCTGCTACCGTTCCCAGCCCCCAAACGGGTCAAAGTCGCAATTTTGAGCTAAGAATCCATTTCTTACAATTGTAAGGAATGGGCTTGGCCGCAAACGGGTCGAGAACGGTTCGTGTTGATCGAGGGCGGGGGCTCGACGGGCCCTGCCAGCGTGCGAGTGTTTATCGCGTCTTTCGCCGGCGGGCCGTGAGCGCAACACCCGACAGCAACAGCAGGGCCCGCGACGCCGGCTCGGGCACGACCGAGGTGAGCGGTTGCGTCACGGCGATCGGGTCGATCGATGACTCCGGGTTGACCATGTAACCCGCGTTGGCGTAAACCAGCAGGTAAGCGGACGACATGTCAAAGCCGGCATGCTTGGCGGGTAGGTCTTCGAGCGAAAGCTTGAACGTCATCCGATCGATCCGGGTGTTCATTGTCGGCTCGGTAAACAGGTCGTCGGCGAACACACGACGGATTTGCGCCCGGACCTGCTTGGCGTACATGTAATTCCCACCGTCAAAGTAGTGTTGGCCGGCCGAGACCGGGTGCGTGTTCGCTGACAGGTTCACCCCTTCGAAGTCGAGGTGCTCAGCGGGGAACGGGCGGTCGTCGTTTCTTGTATCGGGCGAGCAACAAAGGTAATCCGATCCATCAACCCTCGGTGGCAGCGGGAACTTCTGGTATTTGCCGAAGACCAGCGCGAAGGTGAAGCTCTTGTTTATGCTGTGATGGATCAGCGGGCCGTAGTTGATCGCCAGGTGCGAGTCGTTGAAGTCGACGATGAACTCGTACTCGTTTTGCTCGAAGACGAAGATGGGGCCGCCGCCGGAACTGCCGCCGGAACCGCTGCCGCCCGTGTTGGGTTCACCGAGCGGCAACGGCTCGGCTGGCCCGGTCAAGGGGATGAGCATCCGCTCACCGATGGGGCTCCAGTTCTGGCCTAAAACCAAGTTCGTGACAACCGAAGATCGTTCCGGCAGCATCCGTTCGATCGTGGGCTCGAACGTGTAGGTGATCAATTCCGCCCGGCCGGCGGTAGCGCAGAACAGCAGCAGCGCCAGCGCGTGCCCCGAGGTGCGAATGATGGGTAACAAGTGCCCCTCTCCCTGTGATGCGTCCCGGTGTGGTGATACCAATATGCACGCTGGAGAGCCGGATGCCAGCAAAATGTCGCGGCGGCGGGTGCGGGTTTCGGGTTTACGCCAATCCGGCGCGGGGCGTTGTGCGCACCGGGGCGCGGGCGGCGTTTATCGTCCTTCAGCGGGGCTGGTTTGTCGTGCTGTGCGCACGGCGACACTCAGGTGCGCGACCGCGTGCGCACTGAAGGTTCATGCTGCGCGCGCGGGTATCGCGGTGGGGGGCTTGTGTGGCTTTGCGGTTTTAAAACGGGGGTGCCCGATGCATCCGGCGCAACCCGCGAACCTTTCGTGCGCGACCGCGCGGTCTTATGCTTCGCGCAGCTCGTCCGATCCGCCTTCTTCGTCGTCGTCTTCGGCTTCGTCATCCCCCTCGGCCATGTGGTCGAACGGCCAGGGCTCGGGCTCTTTGGGTTTGTGCTGGGGCGGGGTGAACGGCTCGATCTCGGGCTCGTCGGGTTTGGTGTCGGGCTCGCCGCTGGGCGTGTCTTCCAGTTCCTCTTCCGGGAGGATGTATTCGAGGCGGGTGATCTGCTGCCAGCCGTCGAGGCCATCGCGCCAGATCAGGTCGCCGTTGGTCACGCGACGCTGCGCCACCCACTCGCGGAGTTGCGAGCTGGTGTAGGGGCCATAGGTTTGGCCTGAGCGACAAAGGTGCCAAATCGGCGATTCCAAGCGTGTATCCTAACTGCGGGCCTAGCCAGCCGGTTCCTTGAGTGGGCCATAGTGTAGCAACCCCGCGGCTGTCCGCACCTGTGATATCGGCAATTTTGGGGGATTTGGCCCTTGTAACCGGCGGATTGGATCGGTATATTGCCCGATTCCCCCGTGGTGGCCGAGGCGTGGTATCGGTATGCGGCGACCGGTGGGGGTTGGTCTGTGACCGAATTGGAGAAGGCGAATGGCCGTCAAACTGCGTATGAAGCGCATGGGCAACACGCACCGCCCGTTTTATCGGGTGGTCTCGATCGACAGCCGCAAGGCGCGGGACGGCAAGTTCCTCGAGGAGCTTGGCACGTACAACCCGTTGGAAGCTGACGAGTCGAAGCAGGTTGAACTCAAGCTCGACCGCTGCGCTTATTGGCTGAGCGTCGGCGCCCAGCCCAGCGACACCGTGGCCACGCTGCTCAAGCGTCAGGGCATCGACCCGACGCCCGGCAAGAAGGTCGAGGACCAGGCGCTGCCGACCGCGTGAGCGGTTGCGTAGCACGGAGCACGCGATGCGCATCGACGTGCTGACGCTGTTTGCCGAGATGTTCACGGGCGTGCTGGGTGCGAGCATCCTGGCCCGTGCACAGGCCGCCGGAAAGGTCGACTACCACCTGACCGACATCCGGCGGTTCACGACCAACAAGCACGGCAAGGTCGACGACCGGCCGTTCGGCGGGGGGCCGGGGATGGTGATGACCTGCCAGCCGCTGTGGGACGCGGTGGCGGCGGTCGAACAAGAAGACCCGCGGAAGGCGACCCGCATTGTCATGTCGCCACAGGGCGAGCCCTTCACGCAACGCATCGCGGAAGAGCTGGCCTCGGCCGAGCGGCTGCTGTTGATCGCCGGCCATTACGAGGGCATCGACGAGCGCGTCATCGAACGCCTCGCGCCCCGGCAGATCAGCATCGGCGACTACGTGTTGTCCGGCGGCGAACTGCCCGCCATGGTGCTGATCGACGCGGTGGTCCGGTTGATCCCGGGCGTGCTGGGCGACGACGAATCGGCGATCCACGATTCGTTCAGCCCCGGCGCCGGCCGGTTGCTCGACCACCCGCACTACACCAGGCCGCGCGCCTGGCAGGGCATGGAGGTGCCCGACGTGCTGATCGGCGGCGACCACGCCGAGATCGAAAAATGGCGCAAGGCCCAGGCCCGGCAGCGGACCAAAAAGCTCCGCCCCGACCTGCTGACCGACCACGAGGACGAAGACATTTAGCGACGCGGCTCCGCCGCGTTCACGAGCGAAGCGAGTACCACCATGACCCACGCCATCATCGAACAGATCGAAGCCGACCAGCTCAAGGCCGACCTGCCGCGCATCGACGTCGGCGACACCGTCGACGTGCACGTCCGCATCATCGAGGGCGAGAAGGAGCGCATCCAGGTCTTCACCGGCGTGGTCATCGCCAAGACCGGCAAGGGCATCAACGAGTCGATCACCGTGCGGCGCATCGTCGCCAACCAGGGCGTCGAGCGCATCTTCCCGCTGCACTCGCCGCGCGTGGCCAAGATCGAGATCGTCCGCCACGGCCAGGCCCGCCGCTCCAAGCTCTACTTCCTCCGCGACCGCGTGGGCAAGGCCCGCCGCCTGCCCGACCGCCGTCGCGGCCTGAAGTACGCGGCCAAGACCAAGGACGTGCTCAAGCGCGAAGCCGAGATCGCCCGCGCCGAAGCCGGCGAGCCCGAAGCGGAAGCCCCCGCCGAAACCGAAGCCGCCGAATAATCCGTTTAGCGACGGCCCGCAGGGTCGGGCTCAACGAACCAAACGCACACAACCGGTCGCGACGCGCGGCCGGTTTTCTTTTGCCGTGAACCCAATGCGGCACAACAAGCCTTCAACCCGCCCTGTCGTGTTCACCCACCCGGCCGCCGCGTTGCTCGTACCGTGGGGGCTGTGGGGCCGATTGGAGCCCGAAAAAACGCCAACACGTCGTGAATGAAAAGAAAAAGCACGCATATTTTCGGGCACGTGCGCGGCTCGTGTGGCAGATTTAAGCATACGGTGGTGTAGGCCTTGGCCTTGATCGTGTCTTCAGCAAAGGATCAACGATGTTGGTATCTGTGCACAAGCGTTTGGCGTTCGTCGGCGTGTTTGCGATGGCCGGTTTGTCGGGAGCGTGGTCGGGCGATGCGCTCGCCGTCGCACCTGCTGGTTATCAGTTGACCTGGAACGACGAGTTCAACGGTACCTCGCTGAACGAATCGGACTGGTGGTATCGCGCCGACGAGAAGCAGCAGTCGATCCAATTGCCGAGCAACGTCGAGGTCGACAACGGCGAGTTGGTGTTGAACCTCACGCCGTTGGCCACGCCGATCAACGGCTTCGACGCCGCGGGCGCGGGCGTCATCACGCAGCAGCGTTTTCACTACGGTTACTACGAGACACGCTCGAAACTGGGCGACGGGATCGATCACGATGGCGATGGCAAGATCGACGAGGGTTGGCATCACGCGTTCTGGGCGATGGCGGCTGAGGCCGATGAGAACGGTCACGTGCTGACGACGTTCCCCAGCTTCCGCCGCACCGAGATCGACGGCTATGAGAACGGCAGCAGCGGCGACATCGGTCGCATGAGCCAGCACGTGCTGGTTTGGAATGACGCGGGAAGTATCACGCACAGGCTGCCGTCCAGCGACATCACACACAATACCCCCGGCACCGAGTACGACTGGCACACATACGGCTTCGAGTGGACGCCGCAGGAAGTGCGTTTCTACGTGGACGGTGTGCACACGAAGACGGCGGTGTACCCGGCGGACCAGTTCGAACACGACCAGATCAATCTTTGGCTGACGGCGATCTCGACCAACGCCGAGGCGAACAGCGATCCGGGCCAGGAGCTCAGCGAGGCGCGGTACGACTACTTCCGTTTCTACGAGAAGGGCGCGATCAACGTGGCCAGCGGCGAGACGCTGACCGCGGGCGTGCAGGAAGACCTTGAGATCACCGCGGGCCAGGCGACGGGCGGCGTGGCGGGAGACATCACGGTAGGCAGCGGCGGGCGGCTGGATGGCGCGGGCTGGGTGTACGGCGATGTGGTTGTGCAATCGGGCGGCGTGACGCGTGTGGGTTCGGCGGCGTCGGGCCCCTCGGCGCCGATGTCTCCGACGACGACGGTTGAGGACTTCGAGAGCTACACGCCGGGCCCGGCGTTTTCGGGCGGCAGCGCGACGGGTTTGACGCCGAGCTGGACGTATTACGACTTGGCCGACCCCGGCGAATCGACCACCGACACGGTCTGGCAGGTCAGCGGCGCCGACGGCACGGGAAGCGAGCCGTTGGACACGGCGCTGACCGGTGAGAGCCAGATGCTGTTCCAGACGAACACGAACATCGACTTCTCGCTCGACCCCCAGGGTTCCCCCTTTGCCGGTGCGATCGCGGTGACCGATGCGCTGGACACTTCCGGCAATGCCGACATTATCGATGTGGACTTCGTGTTTGATGGTTACGGCGACCTCAGCAACCAGAACCTCGACACGAAACTGGTGTTCGGCTTCCGCGATGTCGATAACTGGTTTGCGCTCAGTCTCGTCCGCGGGTCGTCCTCTTCGCCGGGCTCAACGCAGATCCAGGTCTCGGCGAATGTGGGCGGAGATCGTCAGACCGTGTTCAGCACGGGCGGGACGGCCGAGTTCGCGGGTTACTTCGAGCAGGACACGCTGCTGCACGCCCGCATCGAGCACGACGCGACGCTGGGGTATGTCTCGTTTGAGATCATCGATCCGGTCACGGGCGATGTGCTGGCCGAAGCGTCCGGTCTCGATGATCGCTTCAAGTTTGACGGCGACCTGGGCGTGGCGGTGAACAACGATGCGACCGGTATCGACAACCTGACGGTGACCACACAGGATACGTTGGTCTTTGCCGATGTGATGCAGGACCTGATCATCGACGGCAGCTACACGCAGCAGGCGGGCGCAACGCTGGAGGTCGACCTGGTCGCCCCCGAGGCCCACGACCAGTTGGACGTGAACGGCGTCGCGACACTCGGCGGAGCGTTAGCGATCACGCAGCACGCGACACCGGCGTTGGGCGACGTGTTCGTCGTGCTGCTCGCCGACTCAATGAGCGGCCAATTCGACAACGCGGCGATCAGCGGCGCGGCCATCGATGCGAATACCGCGCTGGCGGTGCTGTACGAACCGACGCAGGTGCGGCTGCTGGCGACGTGCCGCGGCGATGCGACCGGCGATGGCGCGGTGACCCTGGCCGACCTCAACGCGCTGGGCGCGAACTTCGGCGCGGCCGCCGCGACCTGGCAGCAGGGCGATTTCAACTACGACGGCGAGGTGAGCTTACTCGACCTCAACGCGCTGGGGGCGAGCTTCGGCGCGGCACCCGCGGCGTCGGCGGTCCCCGAGCCGAGCGGGCTGGTTTTGGTTTGCCTTGGTGGGGTGGCGCTGATGCGCGGGCGGACGGGATGAACGCAAATGCGTAAGACTTCGATCCGATCACGATGTGTAAAATTCTATCATAATCGGCCTTGATTCACTTTAAATTCCGGTGTAAGTCGCAAATTCATAAAAATTAACCGCATAAACGTTATGTGTTATTGGCGCGCGTGGCGTATATTTCAATCGAGAGGCGGGAGCACCGTTCGAACTGGGAAGAGGGCGTGTCGGCGGATTGTTTCCGCCGGTGGTTTGACTGTCGCAGTTCATTGGATGGAGGACGCTCTCTATGAAACACTTAATTGGAAAGATGTTGCTGGCAGCGGTTGTCGGCTTGTTTGTGGCTGGTCAGGCGAGCGCGGGCTTGTTTACGCTCGACTTCGCCGCGGGCACCACGGAGACCGAACTGGTCGCGGATCAAAACTCGACCAATGCGAACAACCTGTTCGGGTCTGCGGGCAGCGGTAACAGCAAGCTGGTTGGTAGCGTCAACAGCGGTCGTGACGAGTTCATCGCTGTTTCGATCGATCTGTCGAGCATCCCCGACACCGACATCGTCACCAGCGTCAAGCTAACCTGGGGTACCGATGGTGATGACGGCAACTCGGTGTTCACCAGCAACCCGATCAACCTGTTCGAGTTGGTGACCGACCCGGACACGACTAACGGTTTCAACTACCGCTACAAGAGCTTCGGCCCCGACGGCTCCTCCGCAGCTGCAGATCGTGCGGATAACGTGCACTGGGACGGTGTCGGCACGGGAGACATTCCGTCGGGCTCGCAGTTCGCGTCCGAGTTCCTCGGCACGCAGCTCAGTTCGATCGCGGCTTCTGCCGGTTCCACCGGTGGAACGACCTACGACGCTACAAGCGCCGCCGCGGGTCAGTCGTACGAGTTTGTCTCCTCGGCCGCGTTCATCAGTGCCGTCCAGTCGAACCTGGCGGACGATCAGCTTTGGCTGGTCTTCGGCATCGACGCGCTGGATGACGGCGCCGATGACGGCCTGCGCAGCTTCCTTCGGTACGCCGAAGACTCCGCGGTGCTGGAAGTCAACACGATCGTCCCCGAGCCGACCGCGCTGGCGTTGCTCGGCCTGGGTGGCCTGGCCATGTTGCGTCGCCGCGCTTGATGACGAGCACACGGCATGGAATTACATAGAGAATCCGGTTTGCCGGCCTTAACGGGCCGGCAAACTTTTTAGGCCATCCACCAATAGCCTCGCGCTGCGTCGCGGCCGGTGTGATAACTCAAAGGCCATCATGAACGGATCACTCTATCGATCGTGCCTGGTTCTCGTTGTTATCGCTTCGCTGGGTTTGTTTTCCGCCGCGGCCCGCGCCCAGCAGCCCAACATCGTGTTCATCGTGGTCGACGACGCGGGCTTCGCGGACTTTGGGTTCATGGGGTCGACCGAGATCCCCACGCCGAACCTCGATGCGCTGGCGGGGCAGGGCGTGACGTTTACGCAGAGCCACACCGGCCAGGCGTGTTCGCCCTCGCGGGGCGCCTTCCTCACCGGTTCGTTCCACAACCGCTTCGGGTACGAAGCGAACCTCCAAAACACCGACGACCCCATCAACGAACACGTCGAAGGCCTGCCCAATTCCGCGGTGACCATGTTCG
The DNA here is from genome assembly GCA_028282805.1 of Phycisphaeraceae bacterium. Classification (GTDB taxonomy): domain Bacteria; phylum Planctomycetota; class Phycisphaerae; order Phycisphaerales; family Zrk34; genus JANQHD01. Next base: position 94,215 of record JANQHD010000051.1, read on the forward strand.
AGCGCCTCAAGTCTCTCGGCTACTCCACCTCCGTCACCGGCAAGTGGCACGTCGGCGGAACCCGCGACATCGTCCAGGGCAACACCGTCGTCACGCCCGGCAACATCCCGATCCGTCAGGGTGTCGACCTGTTCGAAGGCTTCCAGGCCGGCGGCGGCCTGCAGCGCATGTACGAAAACCCCGATGGCACTGCGAACATCACCAATTACTCCGCCGGCACCCACTGGACCGAACACTGGACCGACAACACCATCGGCTACATCGACGACCACTACCAGGACGCCAACCCCTTCTTCATCTACACGTCCTACAACGACCCCCACTCGCCCATCCAGGCCACACCCATCATCAACGACGGTCGCCTCGATCACCTCTCCGGCCAACGAAAAACCTACGCTTCCGAAATCCTCTACATCGATGACAACGTCGGTCGCATCGTCGACAAGCTGAGCGATCCCAACGATGACGGCGACACCGTCGACTCGATCCTGGACGAAACCATGATCGTCTTCATCAACGACAACGGCGGCGCCACCCAGAACTCCGCGTCCAACGGCGACCTGCGCGGCTCGAAGGGCGACCCGTACGACGGCGGCACCCGCGTGCCCATGTTCATCTCCGGCGCGGGCGTCGATCCCTCCGCCGTCGGCACCACCTTTGAAAAACTCGTCCATTCCGTCGACATCGTCCCCACCATGGTCGCCGCCGCCGGCGGGTCCATCGCTGCCGGTGAAATCGACGGCGTCAACCTCCTGCCCTTCATCAACGGCCAGGACACCTCCGACCCCCGCACCTACTACGCCCAGCGTCTCCAGGAAGAAAGCTACTACCGCACCACCGACTGGAAGCTGGTCAAGAACGGTTACGCGGGCGACTGGGAACTCTACGACTTCTCCGACATCAACAACCAGAGCGAGGACCCGGCCGACGACGTCGCTGCGTCGAACCCGGCGCAGCTCGCCACCATGTTGCGCCTGATGACCGACTGGGAGGTCACGATCGACAAGCAGCGGTTTCCCTCGACCGACGAGGCCGTCAGCGAGTTCAACCTGTTCGACGATTTCACGTTCGTGCCGGGCTCGCCGAACTTCTCGGCGACTAATGGTTGGACCGGGCCGGGCGGCGCGGCGACCATGCGCGACCGCGACTCGCACAACGGCACGGTGTTTCACTTCGGCGTGACCAACTCTTCCAGCTACACCGCGAACAACGACCTGCGCCGGATGAATCAACTCGATTTCATCGCGCACGGCTTCGAGTTCGAGGGGGCGTTCTCTGGTTCGTCCAGCCAGTCCGCGACGATCGGCGGCCTGCCCGTGTTGCTCGCGAAGAACCTCGACGGAGAATTGCCCTACATCCACCTGAGCTCGATCTCTGGTGGTGGGCCGTTTGCGCCGGGCGATGAGGTAGATTTCGAGTTTGACCTTGCGATCGATACTCAACTCTACCACGACTTGAACATCACCGGTGACGGAACGCATGCCTACACCATTTCGGGTGATATGACCGAGTACGATGCGGGCCGGACCATCACCAAGACCGGTTCGGCTGCCGTGCGGTTTACCGGGCAGGTCGAGGCGACCGGCGCCGGTTACCTTGCCCAGCACGGCACGTCGGTGTTCGAAGATGGCGCGACGCTCACCGGCGACCTGACCGTATCCAGCGGGGCAACCGTGCAACTCGACGGCGCCATCGACGGCAACGTCGACAACGCGGGCACGTTCGTGGTCGCCGACGCTGTTGTTGGTAGTTCTTCGGTCACGGTTGATCTGATACCCACCCTGGGCGACGGCGACGTCGACTCACGCAACACCGACATCAAGGGCGACCAGGACTCGCAGGTGCTCGTCGGTTCCGTGTCCAACGCCACCGGCGCGCAGGTCGAACGCGTCCAGCGGGCGATGTTCTCGTTCGACCTGACCCCGATCCCCGACGCGGCCAACGTCACCAGCGCGACGCTCACGCTGGAGTTCGATGGCAACGATGCCAGTTCCAACAACAACATCTCTGGCGACCTCGAGCTTTACGAGCTGACCGAGGACCCCGTGTTCAGCGAGACCGGCTCGGAGAACGTCGACTGGAACCAGCGGGACGAGGCCGGCAGCCTCGACTGGACCACGCCCGGCGGCACGCTCGGTGCGCTGCTGGCGAACGTGCTGAACGCCAACCTGCCCAACCCGACCACGACCGTGCAGGGCGACGACCTCACGCTCGCCTCGCTCGCGGCGTTCGTGACCGCCGTGAACAACAACCTCTCGGATAACACCTTGTCGTTCGTGCTTCGGTTGCCCGGCGAAGAAGCCGACGCCGCGGTGATGACCGGCGACCGTGACCTGTACCGTTTCGGTTCCAACGAATCGACCGGCTCGAGCCCGGCGTTGTTGTCGATCACGTTCGACTTGATGACCGATACCGTCGCGCACGTCACCGGTGACTACACGCAGCAGGCGACCGGGGCGATTCAGTTCGACTTGCGCTCGACGACGGACTTCGACCAGCTCGACGTCGCGGGCAGCGCTTCGCTCGACGGCGCGCTCGATGTGGCCAGCGCAAGTTTTACACCGGCGCTCGGTGATGAGTTTGCGATTCTGAGCGCGGCCAGCCTGGCCGGTCACTTCGACAACTCGGCCGTGACCGGTACGGCGCTCGGTGCCGACACCTCACTGGCGGTGCTGTACGACGCGACACAGGTGCGGCTGCTGGCGACCTACAACGGCGATGCGAACGGCGACGGTACGGTGAGCCTGTTCGACCTGAACGCGCTGGGCGCGAACTTCGGCGCGACCAATGCGACCTGGCAGTTGGGCGACTTCAACTACGACGGTGTGGTGAGCCTGCTCGACCTGAACGCTTTGGGCGCGAACTTCGGCAGCGTCGGGCCTTCGACGCCGGCCGCGAACCCGGCCGTGCCCGAGCCCGCCTCGTTGGTGCTTCTGGGTCTCGGCGGCCTGGCGGTGCTGCGGCGTCGCTGACCTGAACCGGTTCGCATACGACCGCAACCCCGTTGTGCACAGCGGGGTTTTTATTGCGTTTCGTCGCGCTTGGGTGGGCGCAGGGTGCCGCCGCGCGTCACGGCGCGCTTGCCGAAGCGGTCGGTAATGGCGTCGACCGCGGCGTCGACCTGCGCGTTGCGTTGCTTGGTCGCGCCGTCGTAGAGCCCCAACTGCCCCTCGCCATGGTCGAGCGCGCCGGCCGACATGCCGATCAGCCGCACGGGCCGGTACGACTTGCTCGCCCACTGGTCGAACAGCGCCTTGGCCGCGTGCCACAGGTCGGCGGTGGCGTTGGTCAGTTGGTCGAGCGTGGCGGACCGGCTGATCGTCTGAAAGTTGCCGAAGCGGATCTTCAGGGTCACGCGCCCCGCGCGCAGGCCGCGCCTTCTCAAACGCCAACCGACCTGTTCGACGTGGTCGAGCAGCACGCGGCGCACCGCGTCGGGTTGGCGCAGGTCCTCGCCGAAGGTTTGCTCGTGGCCGATGCTCTTGGCCCGGTGGTCGGGCACAACGTGGCGCTGGTCGACGCCGCGCGCCAGGCGCTGGTAGTGCGACGCCTCGTTGCCGAAGAAGTTGCGCATCCATTGGTCGTCCATGCGGGCCAGGTCGCCGATGGTCTTGATGCCGCGCTCGAGCATCTTCTGCTCGCCCACCCGGCCGATGCCCCACATGCGCCCGATCGGCAGGGCCGCGAGCCACGCTTCGGCCGCGTCGGCGGTCACGACGGTCAACCCGTCGGGCTTGTGGTGGTCGCTGGCGAGCTTGGCGAGGAACTTGTTGGGTGCTACGCCCACCGACGCGGTCAGTTGCAGGCGCTGCTGGATGGTTCGACGCAACCGCTGGGCGCAGGCGGCCGGCTCGCCGAGCAACCGCTCGGTGCCCGTCATGTCCATGAACGCCTCGTCGACGCTGAGCGGTTCGACGACCGGGCTGAACTCGCCGAGCGCCTCGAACAACGCGCCGCTTGTTTCGCGGATGCGTTGACCCGGCACGCCGACGACGATCGCCTGCGGGCACAGGCGTTTGGCCTGCGACATGGGCATCGCCGACCGGCAGCCGAACGGCCTCGCCTCGTAGCTCGCCGCCGTGACCACGCCGCGCGGCCCGTCGTGACCGACCAGCACCGGCTTGCCGCGCAACGACGGGTCGTCGAGCTGCGCGATCGACGCGAAGAACGCGTCCATGTCCACGTGGAAGATGACGCGGGGCTCGGACATGCGTGTATTGTACACCGCGTCGCAGCGGGTAGACTGAGTCGCCCCGCCCGAAGGAACCGACGATGAACCTGAACGATGTGATCGAACGCCCCCCGCTCAAGCCGTGGCAGGGGCGCAACAAGATCCCGTGGGACGACCCGGCGTTCAGCGAACGCATGCTCCGCGAACACCTGGATCAGTCGCACGACTTGGCGTCGCGGCGTGCCGAGCGCATCGATGCGCTCGTCGCTTACCTGCACGAGCGGTTGCTCGGCGGCCGGCCGAGCCGCGTGCTCGATCTCTGCTGCGGCCCGGGCTTGTACACCACACGCTTGGCAAGACTCGGGCACACCTGCGTCGGTGTCGACTTCGCGCCGGCGTCGATCCGTTATGCCAACGAACAGGCCGCGCTAGCGGGGCTCGATTGCGCACACCACCTCGGCGACGTCCGGCAGGCGGCGCCCGGCGACGGCTTTGACGCCGTGTTGATGATCTACGGCGAGTTCGACGTCTTCACGCGCGACGACGCTAAGCGCATCCTCCAACAGGCCCACGCCGCGCTGAAGCCCGGCGGCAGGCTGGCGATCGAAGCCCACCGCTACGACACGGTCCAACGCATCGGCGAAGCGCGCCCGGCGTGGTCGGCCCATGAGTGCGGCCTCTTCGCCGACCGCCCGCACCTCGTGCTGCACGAGGCGGCGTGGGACGAAGCCGCGCAGGCCGCCGCCGAACGCTGGTACGTCATCGACAGCGCGTCGGCCGAGGTGCACACGCTCGATTCCACCACGCAGGCGTACACCCCCGAGCAGTATCGCGCCATGTTCACCGAGGCCGGCTTCGTTGACTACCGCCAACCCAACGGGTTGGCCGCCGATGCGGACGAACATTTCGCGCTGCTGATCGCGACGCGCCCCGGCGATTAGCGGAAAGCCGCCCGGCCGTGCTCGCCGAGTAAGTTTGCGGTAAACTGCACCCCATGCTCAGCCAGGTGCACAGTTACGTGCTCCACGGCATCGAGGCGATCGGCTGTGAGATCGAGGTCGATGTCGCGGATCGGGGGCTGGCCAAGACGACGATCGTCGGCCTTCCGGACGCCTCCGTTAAAGAATCCATCGAGCGCGTGCGCTCGGCGATCATCAACACCGGCTACGCGTTCCCCATGACGCGCCTGTTGATCAACCTCGCCCCCGCCGAGCACAAGAAGGAAGGCCCCGTCTACGACCTGCCTATCGCCGTGGGCCTGATGCTCGCCAATCAGTCGATCCAGTCGCAGAAGCACAAACGCCTCATGTTCGCCGGCGAGCTGGCGCTCGACGGCCGGCTGCGCCCGATCAAGGGCGCGATCAGCATGGCGATCCTCGCGACGAAGATGAAGCTCGACGGCATCGTGCTGCCCATGGCCAACGCGCCCGAGGCCGCGGCCGCGGCGGGCATCGAGGTCTACCCCGCCGACTCGCTCGCCACCGTGGTCAGCTTCCTCAACGAACAGCACGAGATCGAGCCGCAACCCGCGCTCGACGCCGAGCGATGCCTCACCGATGCCGCGCCCACCGTCGACTTTTCCGACGTGCGCGGGCAGGAAACGGTCAAACGCGCCCTGACCATCGCCGCCGCCGGCGGGCACAACGTGCTCATGTTAGGCCCGGCCGGCACCGGCAAGACCATGATGGCCCGCGCGCTGCCCGGCGTGTTGCCGCCGCTGTCGCGCGACGAGGCGTTGCAGACCACCAGCATCTACTCCGCCGCCGGCCAGATGAACGGCAACCGGGCGCTGCTCACCTGCCGCCCCTTCCGCGCCCCGCACCACACCGCCAGCGCCGCGGCGCTGATCGGCGGCGGCACCATCCCCAAACCCGGCGAGGTCTCGCTCGCCCACCACGGCGTGCTCTTTCTGGACGAGCTGCCCGAGTTCACGCGCGCGGTGCTCGAAACGCTGCGCCAGCCGCTCGAAGACGGCGTGGTCACCATCGCTCGGGCGCACTCGTCGATCCGTTTCCCCGCTAACTTCATGCTCGTCGCCGCGATGAACCCGACGCCCGGCGGTGACTTCGCCACCGACGAGGCCTCGCACCGCGAGATGGACAGGTACCTGTCGCGCATCAGCGGGCCGTTGGTCGACCGGATCGATATTCACGTCGAGGTGCCGCGCGTGCCGTACAAGCAATTGGCTTCGGAGCCGACCGGCACGTCCACCGCACAGATGCGCGAGCAGGTCGTCGCGGCGCGCGAGTTTTCGACCGACCGCAACGGCGGCGCGCTAAACACGAACGCCAACCTGTCCGGCCGCCGGCTGGATAAGCTCGCCGCGCTCGACGAACAGGGCCAGGAACTCATGCGCCAATCGATGAACGAGTTGGGGCTCAGCGCCCGCGCCTACGACAAGGTCCGCCGCGTCGCCCGCACCATCGCCGACCTCGAGGCCAGCGAGGCGGTGAAGTCTCACCACGTCGCCGAGGCGATCCAGTACCGCCTGCTGGATCGGAAGATGTGATCGGGGCCGCCTGCCAGGGCCGAAACCACGTCAGAACGTGCGGTGACAAGATTAATATTGCTTAACCGCGCCCCGATGATTTAAACTCGTTTGCATCGGGAACCGTTTCGCGACGGAATCACAATCCGCGACTTGTTGGGGAGATGGTGGATGTTCATCAAGCATACATGTTTGCGCGTTAGTCTCGGCGTGTTGGTGTCGTTCGGTATCGCGACGAGCGCCGACGGGGCGCTCAGCCATTTTGTGACCACCGCGCCCGGTGGGTTCGCACAGGCCGGGGCGAGCGACATCGACAGCACCAACGGCGGCGGCATCATCCCGGGTGCCGACCTGCAGGTCATGTTCGGTGCGGCCGGGGCTGATTTTGACGAACAAGCGTTCGCCGGCACCGGGTCGGCCACGGCGTCGGCGACGTTTAACAGCGGCTCGATCGTCAACAGCGCCTCGGCGTTCGCACAGCTGAAGCGGGTCAAGCTGCAGGCCGCCAACACCAACGGCACGCTGAGCGGTTCGTTTCCCGGCGGCCGGGCGCACGGGGGGTACCGCGAGACGCTGACCGTCGTGCCCAACAACAACCCGTCGCTCATCGGCCAGCCCGGGTTTTACGTGTTCGACGTGCACGTCACCGGCACGCTGATGGCCACGGGCGCCAACGGGCGGGCGACCGTGTCCACCGCCGTGTACAAGGACGGGGCGCCCGACCTGGGGCAGAACCTGTTCTGGGACCCGGGCAACTCCGACCCGATCGCCACCGACCGCCAGCGCGCGTTCTGGGGCGTGTCGACCTTCGCGCCCGGCGAGGTGGCGACCAAGCCGGTCAACGACACGATCACCATGTCGGTGCCGATCGTGTTCGGCACGCCGTTCGACCTGGCGTTCTACGTGTACGGCACGGCGAGCACGCGCAGCCAAGCCAGCGCCGCCGGCGGTTCGACGGCCGACATGATGTTTCAGAACTCGTTCGACTACGGCGGGATCGTCGGCGTCTACGCCGGGGCGAACCCCGACCCGATCAACGACCTGCTCGCCGAGTCGGCATACACCGTCGATTCCGCCAGCGGTGTCGACTGGACCGTGCCGATCCCCGAACCCACCTCGCTCGCGCTGCTCGGCCTTGGGGCTTTGGCGATCGCCCGCCGCCGATAAACCCCCGCGGCCACCCCGGCGGTGTTTGCGGGTCTTGACACCTCAAGAACTCATGATACTATAAGTTTATGCTCCGCGACCGCGGGGCGTGGAGCGATACACATGGGCGAACAACCGGTTCGGATCGTGGTCGTGGGGGGCGTGGCCGGTGGGGCGTCGGCGGCGACGCGGGCGCGTCGGCTCAACGAGCACGCGCGGATCACCGTGTACGAGAAAGACGGTTACGCGTCGTTCGCGAACTGCGGGCTGCCGTACTACATCGGCGGCGAGATCGCCGAGCGTGACAAGCTGATCGTGGCCAAGCCGGAATTATTCTGCGACCGGTTCAACATCGATCTGCGGACGCGCCACGAAGTGACCGCGATCGACCCCGAGCGGAAGTTGGTGCGTGTGCACAACCGGGACACCGACGACCTGTTCGAGGAACCTTACGACAAGTTGATCCTTGCGCCGGGCGCATCGCCGGTCGTGCCCTCGATTGAGGGCGTCGACGCCGAGGGCGTGTTCACGTTGCGCAACCTGGAGGACACGGACCGCATCTACGAATCGGCGGTCGCGGGTGATGCGGCCCACGCGGTGGTGGTCGGCGCGGGGTTCATCGGATTAGAGATGGTCGAGCAGTTCGTGGCGCGCGCGGTGTCGGTGACGCTGGTGGAGTTGCAGGACCAGGTGTTGCCGCTGTTGGACCGGGAGATGGCGCAGCCGTTGGAGCAGGCGTTGCGCGAGCGCGGCGTCGACGTGCGCGTGGGTCGTAAGCTCGGATCGATCGAAACGGACCGCGGCCGGGTGAGCGCGGTGGGGCTCGACGACGGTTCACGGATCGCAACCGACCTGGTGGTGATGGGCATCGGTGTGAGGCCGAGCGTTCACTTGGCGGAGGTGGCGGGGCTGGCGCTGGGCGCGAGCGGGGGGATCGCGGTGGACGCGTTCATGCGGACCAGCGACCCGGACGTGTACGCGGTGGGTGACGCGGCGGAGTACGTGTTCGGCCCGACGGGCGCGGCGATGCGTGTGCCGTTGGCGGGCCCGGCGAACCGTTCGGGGCGGCTGGCCGGCCAGCACGCGGCGACGGGGCAAGCGGCGGCGATGGCGCCGGTAATGGGCACGTCGATCGTGCGCGTGTTCGACCGCGCGGCGGGCGTGACGGGGTTGACGGCAAAGGCGGCTGGGCGGCTGGGCGTCGAAGCGAAGAGCGTGACGGTTATCGCCAACCACCACGTCGGGTACTACCCGGGCGCACAGCCGATGACGTTGAAGCTGACCTACGCGCCGGACGGCCGGTTGCTCGGCCTGCAGGCGGTCGGCGGGGCGGGCGTGGACAAGCGGTTGGATGTCGCGGCGACGGCGCTGGCCTTCAACGGCACGGTGTACGACCTGACGGGTTTGGACCTGGCGTACGCGCCGCCGTTCGGGGCGGCGAAGGACCCGATTCATATGGCGGCGTTCACCGCGGCCAACGAGCTGGACGGGCTGGTTGACGTGTGCCCAACCGACAAGGGCCTCGACGGGGTGCAGGTGATCGACGTGCGGACGGGTGACGAGGTGGCGCGTGCGCCGATCGAGGGTGCGTTGCACGTGCCGGTCGATGAATTGCGGGATCGGCTGGGCGAACTCGATGCGACGAAGCCGACCGTGGTGGTGTGCGCAACGGGCCCGCGCAGCTACGTGGCGGCGCGGGTGCTGATGCAGCACGGGTTTGAAAGCGTGGCCAACCTGAACGGCGGGTATACGGTCCGCCGGCGGGTCGGCTCGACGGAGGAGCACGCACGATGAACGCGGCGACGCTAAACGAAACGATCGACGTGGCGCGGTTGCACGACATGAGCCTGCGCGGCGAGGCGCCGGTGATTGTGGACGTGCGGACGCGGGGCGAGTACCGGTCGGTGCACGTGCGCGGCGCGGTGAACGTGCCGCTCGACGAGCTGAGTTGTGAGCGGTTGGCCGAGGTGTCGGGCGACGGGCCGGTGTACATCGTGTGCGAGAGCGGCGGGCGGGCGCGGAAGGCCTGTGAGAAGTTGCAGGCGGAGGGGGTGGTATGCGGCGTGGTGGTCGAGGGGGGCACGGCGGCGTGGGACCGGGCGGGCTACCCGGTGCAGCGCGATAAGGCGGGGGTGATCTCGCTGGAGCGGCAGGTGCGGATCGCGGCGGGCGCGCTGGTAGCGGCGGGCGTGGCGCTGGGCGTTTGGCAGAGCCCGTGGTGGTTGGTGGTGCCGGGGTTTGTGGGGTGCGGGTTGGTGTTTGCGGGGGTGACGGACACGTGCGGGATGGGGTTGTTGTTGGCGAAGATGCCGTGGAACCGGGGCGGGTGAGTTGCGGTGGTCTGTGATTGAAAACCCGGTCGCGGGCGACCGGGCTAAACGTGGTTTGGTTGTGCGTGGGTGTGCTGGGGGTTGGTTTAGATCTGGTAGTTTTGCGGGAAGTGTTTCTGGAGGTAGGCGGTGACTTTGCGGACGCCGACCATGCCCTGGAGCTTGTTGTCCTGGTCGACGACGGGCACGTGGCGGAAGCCGCCGGAGACCATGACGTTGAGCACGCGGGCGAGCGTGTCGGAGGAATAGGCGGTGACGGGGTCGGCGGTCATGATGTCGCTGAGCCGGCGGCCCTTGACGTCTTCGTAGTGGTCGGCGACACGCACGAGCACGTCGCGCTCGGAGAAGATGCCCACGGCGCGGTGCTCTTCGTCCATGACCACGACGCAGGCGAAGTTGTTGTCGTTCATGAGCTGGATCGCGTCGGCGACGGTCATGTCGGAGCGTGCCTTGAGGTGGTCGTCGAACGGCACGGCCTCGACGATGTCTTCGACGAGCGAGCGTTCGAGTTCGTCCTCGTATTCCTTGGGCTCGTAGTTGCTGAGCGGGTCCTCGAACTCGCCCGGCTCGGGTTGGCGTCTTTCTCGCTTGGCCATCACGCGCCCTCCCTCTGGTCGATGGAGATGTTCGATTGGATCGGCTCGACCTTGACCGAGCGCGGGAAGTGGTCGACGACGTACTCCATCACGCCGCGCAGGCCGGTCAGCGCGACGGCGACGCCCTTGTCGTCGACGACGCACACCCAGCGGTACTGTCGCTGGCGCATGATGTTGATCAGCTTGGCGATCGAGTGGCTCTTCTTAACCGTGACCACGTTGACGGTCATGTGGTTGCGGACGGGCTCGCCCATCGCGCCGGGCTGCTCGGCGAGCAGGCGGATGAGCAGTTTCTCGTTGAACATGCCGACGGGTCGGCCGGCGTCGTCGATGGCGATCGCCGCGCCGAGCCGCGCCTGGCGCATCAGGGCGCAGGCCCGTTCGACGGTGTCGTCGGGGCTGACCGTGACCAGCTTGCGCAGCGACAGGTCGCCGACGGTGTCGTGGTAAATGTTGTCTTTCAAGCCCATAGGCTCTCTCCAAGAAACACCGGCGGCACAACACGGGCGCCGGCCCGGCTGATTCGTGGCACTCGACAAAACGCATTGGGCGGTCACCAACCGCCTCGAAATTGTAACGGGCCGACCGGGCAGTGTCGAACGCACCGGATCGCTCGGCGGTGGTAAACTTGGTGTTTGGTATCGATTTATGGAGCACGCGATGCAAACCATCACCAGCCCCGCCAACGGCCGGGTCAAGCAACTGGTCCGCCTGCAGCGCCGGGCCCGCAGCCGGCGCGAGGCGGGTTTGTTTTGCATCGAAACCGTGCGCGACCTGACGCGGGCGACCGGCGCGGGGTTCGACGTGGCCGAGTTTTACGCGACCGATCGCGCGTGGCAGACCGAGCCGGCTTTGCGGCGGGCGGCGGCCGACGCGGCGTGCTTCACCGTGACCGATGACGTGCTGGCCAAGGCGGCTTACCGCGAAAACCCGTCGGGCTTCGTGGCGGTGTTGCGGGCGCGGTGGTTGACGCTCGGCGACTTGCGGCTCGGCGCTACGCCGGCGCTGCTCGTGTGCAGCGGGCTCGAAAAACCCGGCAACCTCGGCGCGATACTGCGCACGGCCGACGCGATCGGCTGCGACGCGGTGCTCGTCGACTCGGCCGAGGCCGACCTGTTCAACCCGAATTGCGTGCGCGCGAGCACGGGCGCGGTGTTCGGCGTGCCGATCGTGTGCGCCGAAGTTGACGAGCTGATCGCGTGGCTCAACGGCGCGGGCGTGACGGTCTGCGCCGCGACGCCCGAGGCGGAGCGAACCATCGATAAGGTCGACCTGCGTCAACCGTTTGCGTGGGTGGTCGGCAGTGAGGCGGAAGGTTTAACCGAGCGCTGGCGCGCGGCGGCTGGCGTGACGGCGTCGGTCCCCATGCGCGGCCGATCGGTCGATTCATTGAACGTCTCGGTGACCGCGGCGCTGCTGTTGTATGAGGCGGTGCGCCAGCGACGGGCGTAAACCATCGGCATCAAAGCGGCGTGAACTCGGGCGTGTCGCTATCACCGCCGCTGCTCTTCTTCGGCTTGGCGGCCTTGGCGGCGGGTTCGGCCTTCGGCTTGGCTTCGGCTTTCGGTTTGGCCGACTTGGCGCGCGACTTGGTCGCCTTCGGTTGGCCCTTGGCCTGTGCTTTGGCGGGCTTGGGCGCCGCGGCCTTCGGCTCGTCGGCCGGGGCGGGTGCTTCGGCGGTTGCGCCGCCGAGCGTGGCGGCGGGCGCTTGCCAGGTCTGTGCGTCGGCCAGCGGGCTGTCGGCCAGCGCCGTCGACAGGCGCGGCACACGCCGGGTCACGAAGAACATGACCACGAAGTACACCAGCAACGCCGCGCCGCTGATGATCGAAAAGATCTGCGCCAGCTTGAAGCGGTAGTTGTCGGTCACGGCGTTCGGCGCCAACGACGCGGCCTGCACCGTTTCGAGGTTCGCGTCGGTCGACGCCAGCGCACGCACCAAGCCGTTGAGCACCGGCGTCAGCTCGCCCTGGTTGCCGCCGTGAAGCTCGAGCATGAGCACGCCCGGCGCCGGTGAGTTGATGTGCATGCCGTTGGCCATCATCTCGCCCACGTACTGCGGTGTCGCCGGGCCGGTGTACCCGACCTGGCGCATGGTCATGATCGCCTGGTTGATCAGGTTGGTGTTCGAAAGCGACTTCTGGTGGTGGGTCAGCCAGGCCTGCGCCTGGTTCTCCGTCACACCGTCGGTCTTGAACACCGCGGTTGCGGCCCACACCTGGGTCGACAGCTTGCTCGCCAGAAGCATGCTCACCCCCGCCGAGACCAGCAGACACAGCAACGCGCCGCCCACCCACACGAACGCCTTGCTCCGACCCCAACGCGAGATCATCTGCTGCTCGATGCCCATCACGCGCTGCTGCTCGGCCAGCACGGCCTCGCGCTGCTCCAACACCTCGCGCGCCGAGGCACACAGAGGCTCGATCTGCGCCTCTTTCTGTTCGATCGCGGCCCGCTGCTGGTCCAACTCGCCCTGGCGTTTGTCCAACTGCTCAGCCTGCTGGTTCAATCCCGCGGTTCGCTCGTCGAGTTCGCCCGATTGCTTGGCGAGCTCGGCCTGCGACTGCTCCTGTTTCTCCTTGATCTCGTGCGTCGTCTTCTCGACCACCGCCTTGAACTCGCCCTCGCGCTGCACGACCTTCTGCTCGCGCGCGTCGAGGTCGGCGGTGCGCTCCTCGCACGCCTGTTCCTGCTGCTTGTGCGCCTCTTGGGCCTTGTCCAACTGCTCGGCACGCTCGTTGAGCGCGTCCTGCTGCTTGTTGATCTCGGAGCGGTCGTTCTCGATCTCCGTGGTCTTCTTCTCCAGGTCGCTGCGGAACTCCGCGATCTCCTGATCGAAATCCGCGCGACGCTTGGCCAACTCCTCGTCGAGGTTCGCGTGCTTGGCCTCCACCTCCGACTGCTTCTGACGGAACTGCTCTTCCGCGGCCTGTCGCTTCTGTTCGATCTCCTCGGTCAGCTCTTTCTCGGCCTGCTCCAACTCGGCCATCTTCTCGGTCAGCTGTTCGTCGGCGGCGCGACGCTTCTCGCTCAACTCATCTTCGAGTTGCTGGCGGCGCGTTTGTGATTCGGTCTTGAACTCCGACTTCAGCTCGTCGAGCTCGCTGCGCTTGGCTTCGATCTCGCCGGTTAGCTTTTCACGTTCGCCGTCGAACTCTGCTTGCAGTTCGGCGCGGCGTTCGTTGATCTCGGTGTCGATCTGTTTTTTAAGCTCGTCGAGCTCGCCCCGCTTGGCCGTCAGTTCCTTCTCGGCCGCCTCGCGCTGGCCGGTCAGCTCCGCCTCGAGTTCGCGCTGACGGGTTTCGATCTCGTTCTGAAGTTCGAGCTGGCGTTTTTCGACCTGATCGGCCTGCTCCTGCACACGGTGGGCCTGTTCGTCGAGGCGGATGCCGCGGTTCTCCAGGTCACGCTGGGCCTTTTCGATCTCTTCTTGTTCTTGATCGATCTGCTCACGCCGGGCCTCGACCTGGTCGCGCTCGGCGTCGAGCTGCATCTGCAGGTGTTCCACCGCTTCGCGGTCCGACTTGAGTTCCGCCTCGATGGTCTGGCGGGCCTGCTCGATCGCCGCGGACTGCGCCGATTCGTGCTCGGCGAGGTACTGGTCGAGTTGGCCGGCGTACGAGTCGGCCACCTGCTGCATCTTTTCGAGTTGCGATTGCAGGTCGCCCCACGCCTGGCTGACGTCGGGCAGGTCTTGGGGGCGGTTTTCCCCCGTCGATTGGTTCCGGTGGGTATCTGGCATGGCGCACTACTCGCTCAGCGGGGGTTGGACTACTTATGCGATCGGAAAAAACGGGGGCGCAAAATCGTTCGGCGGGCGCGAATTTGTGGACGATGGGGCGGCTGTGCCGGTCGTGACGGTTATGCGCGGGTCGATGCGCCAACCGTGGCTCGCTATGATGTCCCGCCGACCCGCTTTCCCCAGGTGCCCCGTGAACGTGGAATTGCAGCCCATCGCCCAGAAGGTCCACACCGGCCAACGGCTCGACGCCGCCGACGCCCGCGCGCTGTTCGCGTCGGAAGACATCTGGGCCATCGGCCGGCTCGCCGACACCGTCCGTCGGCGCATGCACGGCGACACCACGTACTACAACGTCAACCGCCACTTCAACTACTCCAACGTGTGCGCGCTGAGTTGCAAGTTCTGCGACTTCTACCGCAAACGCAACGAGGCCGGGGCCTACGAGTTCAGCACTGACGACGCCCGCGACCAGGCACGCCGGGCCAGAGAAGCCGGCGCCACCGAACTCCACGTTGTCGGCGGCCTGCACCCTTATTTGCCGTTCAGCTACTACACCGACATGCTGCGCGCGATCAAGGACGAATACCCACAGCTGCACGTCAAGGCGTTCACCGCGGTGGAGGTCGTGCACCTGGCGCGCATCGACAAGCGGCCGAACGACCTCGAAGGCGTGCTGCGCGACCTGCAAGACGCCGGCCTCGGCTCACTGCCCGGCGGTGGGGCGGAGGTGTTCGACGACCGCTGCCACGACGAGGCTTACAAGGGCAAGATCCGCAGCGACAAGTGGCTCGAAGTGCACGACGCGGCCCACCGCCTGGGGCTGATGTCCAACGCCACGATCCTCTACGGCCACATCGAGTCGGTCGACGACCGCATCAACCACCTGCTCATGCTGCGCGACGCGCAAGACCGCGCGATCGACAACGGCTGGCCGGGCCGGTTTCAGACCGTGATCCCGCTGCCGTTCATCCCCGGCGAGTCGGCGCTGAAGCACCTGCCCGGGCCCACGGGCTTGGGCGACCTGAAGATGCTGGCGATCTGCCGGCTCGTGCTCGACAACTTCGACCACGTCAAGACGTTTTGGATCATGCAGACGCTCGAGCTCAGCCAACTCGCCTTGCAGTTCGGCGTCGACGACATCGACGGCACCGTCGTGTGGTACGACATCACGAAGGTCAAGCGCGACGGGTCGACGCACCAGGAGACGACCGCCGGCGAGCTGCGGCGCACGATCGTCGAGGCGGGCTTTGCGCCCGTCGAGCGCGACACGCTGTACCGGCGGGTCGAGCGCGACGGGCCCGCGTGGCGCGTGGTCGAAACCGAGCCGGCCGGCGCTGTCTAGTTTTTCGCGGGTGATTCGACCAACACGACTTCGTGGCGATTGAACCAGGACAGCAGCATCAGCGCCCTGCCGGATTCCTTGTACAGCCGCGCCTGGATGCCCGCGCCGTCGGCGCACCAGATCACGGTCTCGCTGGACACCGACGCCTTGGAGATCTTCATGCGATAGTTGCGTTGGAGGATGTAGCAGTCGAACTCGCCGGCGGGCGTGCGCAGGCGCTGGCGGCCGACGTACCTCAGCTCCATCGCGCACGGCCCGCGGTCCTTGACCTTGCCGGGTGTTTTGAGGTTGGCGATGGTGATCTCGGTGTCGGTGGTGATTACTTGGCCGGGCGTGATGCTCGGGTCGCACACCACCAGCGGCCGGGCGAAGCGGGTGATGACCTTGTGCTCGTGGTCTTCGACGGCGTGCAGCAGGATGCGCCCGCGCCCGTCGCGCGAGACGTGGTTGACCTGGCCCAGCGCTTCGTCGTGCCGGCGGAAGGGGGCCGAACCGTTGCCGGCCGGCTCGATGCGCTGGACGAACGGCTCGGCGTCATCGCCGCCGATATGCTTGTAAACCCAGCGGCCGACGCGCAGGGGCATCAGGTCGACGCCGGGGGGCAGGGCGGTCGGCTCGTCGAGCGACGAGGCGGCGAACGGCCGGATCGGCTCGGGCGTATCGGTCAGGTCGATCGCCGTCGAGCAGCCCGCGGCCGCAGCCATTAGGATGAGCAGCCCGCACGTTCGCAAGATCATCGCCATAAGATGCCGATCATACGATAATCCGCCGGTGCCGACATTCCGGCGAACAGATGGAGCGACGCATGGGCCCAGACGCCTGGCTGACATTGGTGGTCATCGGATTTACGCTGTGGGCGTTCGTGTTTACGAGCTACGCCGCGGACGTGATCATGATCGCGGCGCTGACGCTGCTGGTGGTGATCCCGGTGCGGGGCGAGGCGGGTTGGCACTACGTGTTGCCGGCGGAGGACGTGTTGCACGGGTTGGCCAACGAGGGCGTGCTGACGATCGGGTTTTTGTTCATCGTGGCCGCGGGCCTGCGCGACACCGGGGGCATGGCGTGGATCGCCCAGCGGTTGCTCGGCCGGCCTAAGTCGTTGCCCGAGGCGCAGGCGCGCATCATGTTCCCCGTGGCGCTGATCAGCGCGTTTATGAACAACACGCCGCTGGTCGCGATGATGCTGCCCGTGATCGACGACTGGTCGAAGAAGTGCCGGTTGGCGGCGTCGAAGCTGTTCATCCCGTTGAGCTACGCGTCGATCTTCGGCGGGGCGTGCACGCTCATCGGCACCAGCACCAACCTCATCATCAACGGCTGGGTCATCGACGAGGCCAAGCTCGCCGAGCAAGCCAACACGCCGATCGCGGGCATCTCGCCCGATGGGCTGGGCATGTTCGAGGTGGCGCTGATCGGTCTGCCGGTGGCGCTGATGGGGTTGGGTTTCATCATGCTGACCGGCCGGTTCCTGCTGCCCGACCGCAAGACCGCATCGGAAACCATGGGCGACCCGCGCGAGTACACCGTCGAGATGCTCGTCGAGCCCGGCAGCCCGCTGGTGGGCAAGGGCGTGGAAGAGGCGGGCCTGCGATCGCTGCCCGGCGCTTACCTCGCGGAGATCGACCGCGCCGGCCAAGTGATCGCGCCTGTCGGGCCGACCGAGCAGTTGGCCGAGGGCGACCGGCTGGTGTTCTTCGGCGTGGTCGAGTCCGTGGTGGACCTGCAAAAGATCCGTGGCCTGGCGCCGGCGACGGACCAGGTGTTCAAGCTCGACTCGCCTCGCAACAAGCGGTGCCTGATCGAGGCGGTGGTGTCGGACTCGTGTCCCGTGCGCGGCCGGACCATCCGCGAGGCGCGCTTCCGCACGGTGTACAACGCCGCCGTCATCGCGGTGCACCGTAACGGCCACCGCATCAACCGCAAGATCGGCGACATCGCGATCCAGGCCGGCGACACGCTGCTGATCGAAACCACGCCCACGTTCGTGGAAGACCGGCGCAACAGCCGCGACTTCTACCTCGTCAGCCAGGTCGCCGGTTCCACGCCGCCGCGCCACGAGCTGGCGCCCGTCGCGGTGGCGGTGCTGGCGGCGATGGTGGCGGTGGCGGCGATGGGGTGGTTGTCGATGTTGCAGGCCGTGATGGTCGCCGCGGGCATGATGGTGATCACACGCTGCACCACGGCCAGCTCCGGTCGCAACGCCGTCGACTGGTCCGTGCTCATCGTGATCGCCGCGGCGCTGGGGTTGGGCAGGGCGATGGAAAACAGCGGCCTCGCCGAGGTCATCGGCACGCAACTGCTCGTCGTCGCCGGCGACAGCCCGCGCCTGGCGCTGCTGGGCATCTACCTGTTGACCATGGTGCTGGCGGCGCTGGTCACGTCGAAAGCCGCGGCGGTGTTGGTATTGCCCGTGGCCATGGCCGCCGCGAACCCAGACCACCTGAACGTGAGCATGATGCCGTTTGTGATGGCGATCCTCATCGCCGCCGCGACGACGATCGCCACGCCCATCGGCTACCCGACCAACCTCATGGTGTACGGCCCTGGCGGCTACCGCTTCACCGACTACCTGCGCGTCGGCGTGCCGCTGTCGATCGCGGTCGCGATCCTGTCGGTCCTGCTGATCCCCGTGATCTGGCCGTTCGAGGTTTAACCCCCGTTCCACCCCGACCCCAGGACCCGTCACGCACGGCGATTGTCCGTAACAACCATTAGTTGTTTTTCGTCGAAAATAAACTAATTGGAGATGCCACAAATATTTGAATGGTAGTTGGTTATGGTGGGTGCCTTTCGCGTTGGTGCGAAGAAAGCGCTCCCCTGTCGGGTCGCGGCTAAACGGTCAGCCCGGCGTCTCTTTGGTTATTTCAGTTCCGTTGTCGCCATCGCGGCGAGCGAAAGGTCGTCTTGCGCACCGATGGCGTGTCGGTGGTGGGCGAGGCCCGCGATCATCGCGGCGTTGTCGAGGCAGTAAGCCATCTTCGGCAAGCGCACGTCGAGGTCCTGCGCCTCGCCCAGTTCCAGCAGCCGCCGGCGCAGCAGCGAGTTGGCGCTGACGCCGCCGCCGACGAGCAGGGACCGTGCGCCGGTCGCCTGCAGCGCGCGCTGCGCCTTGGTGATCAGCACGTCGATCGCGGCGTCTTGGAACGCGGCGCACACGTCGGCCTTCTCGGCGTCGGTGAGGCTCGACGCGTCGCGCTCGAACGTTGCGCCCTTGCCTCGCCCCGTGGGCTTGCCGCGCACGTGGTATAGCACGGCCGTCTTCAGGCCGCTGTATGAAAAATCGAGCGAGTCGGCGTCAAGCAGCGTGCGGGGGAAACGGATCGAGTTCGCATCGCCCGTTTGCGCGAGCTTGTCGACGACCGGCCCGCCGGGGAAGCCGATATCGAGGATCGCGGCGACCTTGTCGTACGCCTCACCGACCGCGTCGTCGATGGTGTGGCCGAGCAGCGCCATGTCGTGCGGGCTGTCGACGCGGTAGAGCGACGTGTGCCCGCCCGACACGACCAGGCCCAACGCGGGGTACTCGATCGGCTCGGCGTCGAGCGCCCCGGCGTACAGGTGCGCCTTGACGTGGTCGATCCCGATCAGAGGTTTACCCAACGACCAGGCCAGCGTCTTCGCCGCAGCCACGCCGACCAACAACGACCCGATGAGCCCCGGGCGGTGGCCGATCGCCACGGCGTCGACGTCGTCGAGCGACACGCCCGCTCCTCCGATCGCTTCGTCGATGACGGGCAGTATCTTCTCGATGTGCGCCCGGCTGGCGACCTCCGGCACGACCCCGCCGAACTTGCGGTGCAGGTCGTGCTGGCTGGCGATGACGTTCGACAGCACCGCGCGCCCGTCGCGCACCACGGCCGCGGCGGTCTCGTCGCAGCTCGACTCGATGCCCAGAATCAGCGAGCCGTCGCTCACTCGGTCACTTCCACCGGTTGGGGTTCGCTTTCATCAACCTCGGCTTCGCCGTCTTCGACAGCGGCGGTTTTGTCCCCGGCCGGCCCGTCTTCTTCGACCTCTTCCTCGCGGAGGATATCCTCGATCTTCTCGAGTTCTTCGTCGACCTCGTCGACGCGTTCGAGCAGCAGCTTGCGGCCGCGCTCGAGCTGTTCCTTGCGGGCCAGCTGGGTCATGACCGTGGCGCTGCCCGGGCCGACCTCGACCCACTTGCCCTTGTCGATCTTGCCGACGATCGACTCGAGTGCCGCGGCGAGCTGCTTGTCCTTGAGGTGCTCGTTGATCCACTCGGGCGTGACGGCCGCGTCGCCGTTGTCTTCGTGCTCGCCCTTGGGCTTGATGATCTCCGCCTCCCGGCGAACCTTCAGCATCTCGATCTTCTCCTCGTTGGTCATCAGCACGTAAAACCCGTCCGACGGGTCGACGCCCCATTGCTTGGCGCCTTCCTTCTTGTGGATGTTGCTGTCGTTGGGCATGTAGTAGTAGCTGGTGGTGAGCTTGATGCCGCCGCGGCCGCCTTCGAGGGGGATGATCTGCTGCACCGAGCCCTTGCCCACGGTGCGTGTGCCGAGCACCTTGGCCCGGCCGTTGTACTTCAGGGCGCCGGCGAGGATCTCGCTGGCCGAAGCGCTGGCGTTGTTGATGAGCACGACGACGGGGAACTCGTCGAGCGTGCCGGGCGCTTTGGCCTCCCACTTGCGCTCGGGGGTGACCCGGCCCTTGGTGGAAACGATCACGCCCTCCTCGAGGAACAGGTCCGCGATCATCACCGCCGCGTCGAGCAGCCCGCCGGGGTTGTAACGCAGGTCGAGGATCAGGCCCTTCATGCCCTGCTGTTCCAGCTCGTCGAGCGCGAGCACCAGGTTGTCGTAGGTCACCTGCGAGAACTGCGTCATGCGGATGTAGCCCACGCGGTGCTCGTCGTTGAGCATGTAATCCCAGTGGCCGACCTCGTCGCGGCTGACGCCCTTGATGGTCTGGATCTTGATCCGCTTGCGGGTGATGGCCACGTCCTTCTCTTCACCCGAGGCGGCGAAGCGCATGGTCAGCGTGACCTGCGTGCCCTCGGGCCCGGTGATCTTCTGCACCGCCTCTTCGTTGGTCGCGCCCTCGAGCGACTCGCCGTCGACCGCGAGGATCAGGTCGCCGGCGCTGAGCCCCGCCTTGAACGCCGGCGAGTCCTCCAGCGGCGAGACGATGACGATGTAGTCGTCCTTCTCGTCGATCTCGGCGCCGACGCCGCTGAACGTGCCGGTGGTCTGCTTGTTGAAGCTCCTGAGCTGTTCTTCGGTGAAGTAGTTGGTGTAGGGGTCGTCGAGGGCGTCGATCATGCCGTCGATCGCGCCGATCATCATCCGCTTCTGGTCGGGCTCGTCGACGTAGTAGCGCACGAGCTCGGTGCGGACGTCGGCCACCGGGTCGAAGAACTCGTAGGCGCCGGTCAGCCGGGCCCAGACCGAGGGGCTCTGGCCCATGAAAACACCCGCGAGCAGGGCGAGGATGACGAACTCGGCGTAGAGCCGCCGCTTGGAACGTTGTGTCATGTTGAAAACTCCTGGCATCCGCCCCATTCGCAACACACGATTGTACGTGGGCTAGGGGGTCCGGGCCATCCGAGAAACGGCCGGCTTTCTGCGAGGGCCACGACGGGGAACAACTTCCGGGGGCCGATCGTGCTACGATACAGCGTTTATCACAGTATATGGGTAGACGAACCGCCATGGCCGATCTGCGCAGCAAAGTTTCCGTGATCCAGGAGCGTGCGATCCTCGCCGCGGCGTTGTTGCCGGGTTTGGACGTGGACCTGCGCGACCCGCTGGCCGAGCTGCGCAGCTTGGCCGACACCGCCGGCGCCACGTGCGTGGCGGAGCTGACGCAGACCCGCCCCCGGCCCGACGCCTCGACGTTCATCGGCAAGGGCAAGGTCGAGGAACTGGCCGCGCTGGTCGAGCTGCACGAGGCGGACGTGATCATTTTCGAGAACGACCTGTCGCCCGCGCAGCTGCGGAACGTCGAGCAGGTCGCCAAGGTCAAGGTGCTCGACCGCTCGGAGCTGATCCTCGACATCTTCGCCACGCGCGCCCGCACCTTCGAGGCAAAGCTTCAGGTCGAGCTGGCGCAGCTGGAATACACGTACCCGCGGTTGCGTGCCATGTGGAGCCACCTCGAGCGCATCGCCGGCGGTGCGCCCGCGGGCATCGGCACCCGCGGCCCGGGCGAGCAGCAATTGGAGATCGACCGCCGGATCGTCCAACGCCGCAAGGCCGAGCTCAACCGCGAGATCGACAAGGTGCAGAGCCGCAAGCGGCGCCAGGTCGCCCAGCGCAACACCGATTTCTTCACCATCGGTCTGGTCGGCTACACCAACGCGGGCAAGTCGACGCTGTTCAACACGCTGACCGACGCGCGGGTGTACGCCGACGACAAGCTGTTCGCCACGCTCGACACGCGCACGCGTCGCTGGGACCTGGGCGGCGGCGACGCGGTGATGCTGTCGGACACGGTGGGGTTCGTGCGCCACCTGCCGCACCACCTGGTCGCCTCGTTCCGCGCCACGCTGGAAGAGTCGATCCACTCGGACGTGCTGGCGGTGGTGATCGACGTGTCGGACGGCGAGGCCGATCACCACCTCGAGACGGTCGACGAGGTGCTGGAGCAGATCGGCGCCGGCGACCAGCCGCGCCTGCTGCTGTTGAACAAGACCGACAAGCTCGACGACAACACGCAGGTGCTGCTGTGGCAGCAGAAGTACCCCGAGTCGATCCCGCTTAGCGCCGCGACGGGCGTGGGGCTCGACGCGCTGGTCGAGCGTGTGCGATCGATGCTGCGCGCCGGCGAGCGGACGCTGGTGCTGCGCGTGGCCATGACCGACGGCAAGAGCCAGCAGTTCCTCGAAAACAAGACCGCGGTGCTCGAC
The DNA here is from genome assembly GCA_028282805.1 of Phycisphaeraceae bacterium. Lineage (GTDB taxonomy): Bacteria > Planctomycetota > Phycisphaerae > Phycisphaerales > Zrk34 > JANQHD01. The sequence continues at coordinate 116,901 of JANQHD010000051.1, forward strand.
CGCCACTACGACACGTCGCACGTGGACTTCACCGTGCGCATCGGCCAACGGCAGCTCGACCAGCTCCGTTCGGCGGGGGCGAGGTTCGAGGTGGTGGAGGGGTAAGCATTGCTGATGTCTGATCGATGATTGCTGATGTGCCGGACCTGCCCAACGCGCACACCGAGTTTCTGACATCAGCAATCAGCAATCAGCAATCAGACATCAGACATCAGACATCAGACATCAGACATTCCATTAAAAAGCCCACGTCGCGGAGGGCGGCGACGTGGGCGCGCATCAGGGAGCGAAACCTGATGATGTAGCTTTACCGCATGCGGTAGTAGTTGTCCGGGTTGTACAGGTAGTAGTAATCCATCGGCTGAAGGCGCGGCAGCTCAAGGTAGCGCTGGCCGGTCTCGCCGTCGGTCTTCTCGTGCTTCTCCAGTTCCTTCTGGAAGAAGAAGAAAAACCCGTACTGCTGCTCGGGCTTGTCGATGATGCCCTCCTCGCGGACCTCCTTGACGATGTGGTCGACCCACTTGAGCTTGACGGCCTCGGTGGCGAACTCGTCCCAGTCGCCGTCGGAGTTGGCTTCGTACATCATCTCGGTGAAGCGATCGGGGCTGACGCCCATCTTCTCGGCGATCGGGTTGTGCAGCCGCTTGGCCCACTCCTTCATCTTCTCGTAGCGCTCGCCCATCTGGGTCATGTTGCCGCTCATGCCGGCGGACATCTGGTGGTGCAGGATGATGGCGTTGGGGTAGGCGTAGCTCTCGTCGGCGAGCGTGGTGATGGCGGCGGCCATCGACGCGGCGAAGCTCTTGACGACCACGTGGATCGGTGCTTCCGAGGCCTCCATCGCCTTGAGGATGCGGTAGCCGACCATCACCGACCCGCCCGGCGAGCGGTCGATGACGATGAAGATCGGCTCGGTCTTGGACTGGTTGTTGTAGAAGTGGATGCGGTCGCAGACGTAGTCGTCGGTGCCGTAGGCGATCGGGCCGTTGAGGTCGATCCGACGGTCGGAGATGCGCAGCACGCCGTCGGCGTAGGGCTCGGCGGCGTACTCGATCTTGTTGTTCACGCCGCTGGCCCACTTGTAGCGCAGGTCGCGCTTGGCGATGTCGGCCTGGAGCGTCTTCATCTCGCGCTCGTGGGCCGCCATCGACACGTTGAACTCCAGTTCCTGCTTGGACATCTGCGTCTGCTTGAGCGAGATCTCGGCCTGGAGCTTCTCGTTCTCGAGCTTCAGGTCCGCCAGGGCCTTGCGTTGGCGGGCGTTGTCGAGCGACATCTCCGACTCGATCGCCGCGACCTCCGCCTTGGCGTCGGCCAGGGCTTTGGCCTGCTCGGCGTCCCGCAGCGACTGGGCGGCGGTGAGGCGTTCGACCTTTTGCCGGGCCTCGGCTAACTCCTGCTGCAGCGCCCTGTTCTTCGCGGCCATCTCGGCGTCGGCGAGGGCCTGGGTCTGGTTGATCTCCGCCATCTTCGCTTCGTGCCTGGCCTGCGCGAGCGCCAGCTTGGTCTGCAAGACCGTCGTCTCCTCGCGCATCTTGCGCAGCTCGGCCTCGAGCTTGGCCTGGCTGAGCGCGGCCTCGGCGGCGAGGCGCTCCTGCTCCTTGCGCAGCGGCGCGAGCTCGTCGACTTCCTCTTCGGCCTCGGCTTTGGGCGCCTCGGTCTCGTCGACGGCCTCGGCGACCGCCACGTCCTGGGCGAACGCCCAGCGGCCCGTTGTGGCGCTAAGGCCGACCGCGAGCAGCATGATCATCAGGTAGGTTCTTGTGAGCTGTCCGTTCATTGTCCTGTTCCTCTTCTCGCAAAGGGTGACTAAAGGGGTTCGCTCCCGTGATGGTCCGACGGGGTTATAGACGCACGTGCGCCCGATATTTTTTCCATAAGTTACACGCTTTGACGGTCGATTTGGATCAAGACGGTAGGAATCGAGGCCGCCGGACCGGAATTCGGCGTCCGCAGGGGAGCGCAGGTGTACAAGGCCATCCGCAAACGCACGTTCGAGATCCTCGAGCCGGGCCACAACGGCGACCTGACGAGCAAGATCGTTGATCTGTTCATCATGTTGTTGATCGTGTTGAACGTCGTTGCGGTGGTCTTCGAGACCGTGCCCGAGGTCCAGTCCCGGTTCGGCCCGTACCTGCACGCGTTCGACCTGTTCTCCGTCGGCGTGTTCACCGTCGAGTACCTGCTGCGGATCTGGTCGTGCACCGCCGACGAGCATTACCGGCACCCGGTCACGGGCCGGCTGCGTTTCATGGTGCGGCCGATGGTGCTGATCGACCTGTTGGCGATCCTGCCGTTCTACCTGCCCAAGCTCTTCCCCATGGACATGCGCGAGGTGCGGGTGCTGCGGTTGTTCCGGTTGCTGCGCATCTTCAAGCTCGGCCGATACTCCACGGCCCTGCAACTGCTCGGGCGGATCCTCTACAACAAGAAGGAAGAGCTGGCCGTGGGCCTGGTGGTCATGCTCATCCTGCTGGTCTTCGCTTCCAGCAGCATGTACTACGTCGAGCGCGAGGCGCAGCCCGAGGCGTTCAGCTCCATCCCCGCGGCGATGTGGTGGTCGGTCGTCACGCTCACCACCGTCGGCTACGGCGATGTCTCGCCCGTCACACCCCTCGGCAAGCTGCTCGGGGCGTTTGTGGCGCTGATCGGCGTCGGCACCTTCGCGCTGCCCACCGCCATCCTCGCCAACGGCTTCATGCAAGAAATCGACCGAAGGCACAAGGACTGCGGCCAACCCCGCTGCCCGCACTGCGGCGGGCCCATCGGTCGCCGCAAGAGCGACTACAAAACCTACCAGTACGCCTCGAAGGCCTCCTGAACCTCTCGCCATGATTTTCGTTTACTCCGCGTCCCGCCCGCGGTACGCTCGTGTCACCTGTGATCCACCGGGCGGCACCGCATGGCAAGCGAACCCAAACAACACGACCGCGCCGCGACCGACCGCGCCGTCGCCGCACTGGTCGGCCAACGCCTCGGCCGCTTCCACGTGCGGCGCGTGCTCGGCGCCGGCTCGATGGCGCACGTGCTCGAAGCGGAAGACGTTACGCTCCAACGCGCCGTGGCCCTGAAGGTTCTGCCCTACGACAAGCAAGCCGACCCGCGCCGACGCACCGCCCAGAGCCAGTTCCTCCGCGAGGCCCGCGCCGCGGCCAACGTTGTGCACCCCGCCATCGTGCAGGTCTTCGAGGTCGGCATCGCCGAGGGTTTCCTGTTCATCGCCATGGAACTGCTCGAAGCGGGCAACCTTCAGGCGCACGTCGACGAACACGGCCCGCTCGAACCGCAACGGGTCGTCGAGTTCGGCCGACAGGCCGCCGACGCCCTCGCCGCCGCGCACGAGCGCGGCGTGCTGCACCGCGACCTCAAGCCCGCCAACCTCATGCTCGCCACCGACGGGCGCATCAAGCTCGCCGACTTCGGCCTCGCCCGGCTTGCCCGCGACGAAGGGTTCGAGCTGCCCTGGAAGGTTGTGGGCACCCCGCGCTACATGGCCCCCGAAAACGTCAAGGGCCGTTACAGCCAGGCGAGCGACCTGTTCTCGCTCGGCGCGACGCTGTGGTTTGCGCTAACCGGCGCGCCGCCGTTCGACATCGAAAAGCTCGAGCACGTCGCCGAGGTGCAGCGCGAGCGCCGGTTGCCCGAACTGGGTTTGCAGATGCCCCACGTGCCACGCGCGTTGTGGGCGGCGCTCGAACGTGCCATGTCACGTCAGCCCGACGAGCGTTTCGACGACGCCCGTCGTTTTGCCGAGGCGTTGCAAGCGATCGACCTTTCGCCGGTGCGCGCAGGGCGCCCGGCGCGTTCGCGCCGAGGCCGCGACCGCCGTCGCCGCACACAGCGCAAATCCTTCGCCGTGCCGCGCTGGTTGTATCACGTTGGGCCCGCCGTGTTGATCATCGCGATCGCCCTGACCGTGTGGCTGGTTCGGCGTGGCTCGGCACCGTCATCGGTGCCCGCACCCACACCGCCGGTTGCCGTTGAACCGGCGCCGTCGCCTTCGGTCGAACCCGTGTCGCAGCAACCCGAGCCGGCGCAACCCGTGGTCGATGAACCATCGCCCACACTGCCCGAAGCGATCGAAGAAACGTTGACTGAAGTAACGGTCGAGCCCGTGTCGCCCGTTGAGCCGACGCCGCGTGTCGAGCCCACACCGGCCGTGCCGCGCGAGGCCGAACCGCTCGACGCCGCCGACCGCGCCGCGCTCGAACACGCCGCCGCTTCGGGTCGGGCCGTGCGTGTGCGCGGGCGTGTCGTGTCCGTCGACTACCAGCTCGACGCCTCGCCGAAGCGCGCCGAACTCGTGTTCGCCGACGCCGAGTTTCGCGTGATCATCGGAAGCCGGTTCTTCGGCCCCATGACCCAGAAGTTCGGCGGCAAGCGCGGCAGCGGCATCGTCGGCCGTGAAATCATCATCACCGGCAAGGTGCAACAAATCGACGCCGCGCTTCGCCTGACGATCGACACCACCCGCCACGTCGAATCGCTCGGCGAGCCCGACGAGGCGATCGCCCAACGCTACGCGCAACAAACCGCCGCCGAACCGGCAGATTCTCCCGAAGAACAAGCGGCCGATGAAGCTACCGAACCTGCCGAACCGCCGATCGAGGCAGCCGACACACAGCGCATCAAGCAACTACTCACACAGGGTGACGACACACCCCACACCATCGTCGGCCGGGTCGTCGGCAAACCCGCGCTCCGGTCCGACGGCTCGCTCGTCGTCCGACTGCGCTCACAGCTCAACCTGGTGGTCGTGTGCGACCCCTCGCTGCGCCCCGGGCTCGAAAAGAAGTTCGGCCCACGCGCCGCGGCCCTGTCGACCCGAACGATCAGGGCTCGCGGAAGTGTGCGGCAGGATAGCGGTCGGGCGCCGCAGGTCGAGGTCGTGACGTTGGGTGATCTGAAGTTGATCCGGCCTTAGCCGCGGCCTTGGCTTTCGCTTGGTTCGGGTCGGTCTTTTGCAGCAACGCCTTCGCCTTGTCGGTGCCGATGACTTCGAGCACCTTCTGGGCGCGCCGCACGCGCAGCGTGTGCGGGTCTTTCGAGTCGGGCTTGTTCTGGTGGGCTTTGACACGCTTCAGCCGCCACGCCACCTCGGGCGACTTGGTGTTCGCCAGCGCCTCGTCGATCAGGTCCGGCGCCAGGTGCCACCGCGTCATCAGTGCGTTCGTCGCCTCCTCGCGCTCGGCGAAGCTGTCGTCGTCCAGCTTCTCGATCAGGTCCTTCACCCGCTGCCGTTGCGCCGCCCGCTTCGTGTCGGGCCCGAGCAGCACCTTGCTCAGCCGGTCGACCGTCTCGTCGCCGTGGCCGATCATCGCCCAGCCCGCGTGGTACGCCTCGCCGGGGTTCTTCGATCCCAGCGCCGACCACCACCCTGCCCACGCCTCGTCGCCGATCGGCTTCACCTCATCGGCGCCCAGCACCTCGACCGTCACGTTCTCCAACCCCCACGACTCGTCGCCTACCTCTTGCAGGTTGATGCCCGAGAAAACGATCCGCGCCGTGTCCGCCGTGTGCGGCAGCACGAACGACATCTTGTACGTCGCGTCGGGGCTCGTGTCCTTCACGCCGTCGGTCCGCTTGTAGCCCAGCCGATCGGTCACCGCCGCGCCGGTCTTGAACTTGTTGCGCGCCTCGGGCAGCAGGGCGGGGTAGTGCTGTTGGCCGCGCAGCGAGCCGGCCTGCTCTTCCTCGTTGCGGAAGATCGTGTCGAGAAGCACGCGCTGATCGACGTACAGCTTCCAACGGTCCGGCCCCCACGACGTGTTCGTGCCGTCCCACGACTGGATCACGTGCAGGTCGAACGTCAGCTTCAGGTACGCGTGCTCGGGCAGCTTCTCGAGCGTCAGCCGCGCCGACTCGTTGCCCGCGAACCTGCCGAGAAACTTGCTGCGCTTGGGGTTCGGCGGTCGCTCGATCTTATTCGTCGACCAGCCCTCGCCGATGTTCTCGTCGAAGTCGCTGAAGTGCACACGCTCGCCGGCCGGCGCGGGCTGCACCACCGCGAGGCACACCAGCACGACCATCCACGTGCTTGCCCATCGCTCTAACGTGATCGAAGTGTTCCCGCGCATCCCGAGCCTCCCGTGTTCGCCCTTATCTTACCGTGGTAGACGAACCGGTTCGGCGGGTTGTTCAACGAAAATGCCACACCCCGGCGTGAAATATGCTCACCGTGGCCCGTCATACCGGCGGTCGGCCTGGCGGATCGCTTCCGCCGACGCGGTCAATCGGGCCACGACCCGCGGGTGATCCGCGGCCACGTCGTGTTGCTCGGCCGGGTCCGCTGCCAAGTCGTACAGCCGGTACGGCTTGGCGAACGGCTTGCCCCTTGGTTTTTCGCGCCCGCCCGAGCCATTGCCCAGCACCAGCTTCCAATTGCCCTCACGCACGGCGAACATGCCGTTCGCCGAATGGTGAATCACCGCCGGTCGCGTCGTGTCGGCTTGGCCGGCCAGCGCCGCGCCAAACGAATAACTATCGATCGCGCCGTCGTCGGGCAACTCGTAGCCCGTCACCTCGGCCAACGTCGCCAGCACGTCCGTCAGGCAAACCGTCTGCGCACTGCGGCTACCCGCCTCGACCCGCCCCGGCCAACGCACGATAAACGGTACGCGGTGGCCCGCCTCCCAGATGTCCGCCTTCGTCCCGCGCCAGGGCCCGTTCGCGCGGTGGCGGTCCTCCGCGTAGTGCTGCAACCGCGCGTCGGTCGTGTGGTCCGCCGTGCCCGCCGGCTTGCGGTACATGAACGAGCCGTTGTCGCTCGTGACGATCACCAGCGTGTTCTCCGCCGCGCCGCTCGCATCGAGCGCCTCGAGCACTTGCCCAACCGTCCAGTCGACCTGCATGACAAAATCGGCGTACAACCCCAGCCCGCTGCGGCCCTCGAAACGCTCGGCCGGCCACACCGGCTTGTGCGGCGCGGTCAGCGGGAAATACAAAAAAAACGGCCGACCCTTTCGCGCACGCGCGCGGATGTAGCCTGTAGCCTGCTCGGTCAGGTGGTCGAGCGCCCGCGCCGGGTCGAAGCCCTCGGCCATCCGGCCCTTGCGCATGTAGTGCGGGAACGGATCGCCCTCGTAATCGCGGGTAAACGGCGCGGTCGCCCGGCCGTCCTCGAAGTACGCGTACGGCGCCATGTCGAGCGAGCCGTTAACCGTGTACGAATAGTCGAAGCCCGTGTCGTTTGTGCCGTACACCTGGGGTTGCGACGGGTCGGGCTTGCCGTCGGGGCCCGGCCTCCACTCCACGCCCAGGTGCCACTTGCCGATGCACGCCGTGTGGTACCCACGCTCTTGCATCATCCGGCCGATCGTCAACTGCCCCGGCTCGATCAGCGGCAAATCGCGCGGGTAGAACAGCACGCCGCTCTTGAGCCGGGTCCGCCAGCAGTACCGCCCGGTCAGCAGCCCGTAACGCGTCGGCGTGCACACCGACGACGGCGTGTGCGCATCGGTGAACACCACGCCCTGCGCCGCGAGCCGGTTGAGGTGGGGCGTGGCGATGGTCGACTCGGCGTGCATCGCCTGCACGTCGCCGTAGCCCAGGTCGTCGGCAAGGATGATCACCACGTTCGGCGGTTTGGTTTGCCCCGTTGCGCAACCGAACAACAGCCCGATCATCAGGCACGCCACGATGCCGACTGTGCGGTGTGTCATCCGAGTTGCGCCACTTCGGGGCGCGGCAGGCCGAGGAAGTTCGCAAGCAGGATCGGCCCCTCGTGCGTCAGAAAACTCTCGGGGTGGAACTGCACGCCCTCGATCGGGGCCCGGCCCCAGTTACGCCGCACGCCCATGACCTCGCCCTCCTCGGTCCACGCCGAGACAGTCCATTCGCTTTCGTCGATCGTGTCGCGCTCGATGACCAGCGAGTGGTAGCGCGTCGCGGTGAACGGGTTGCTCATCCCCGCGAACACGCCTTGGTTGTCGTGGAAGATCGGCGACGTCTTGCCGTGCATCAGGCGGTAGTTCCGGTTCACCGTCATGCCGTGCGAGAAGCCGATGCATTGGTGGCCGAGGCACACGCCGAAGATCGGCACCTCGCCGGCGAACCTTTGAATGATGGCGTTGCTCACCCCGCCCTCGGCCGGCGTGCACGGCCCCGGCGAGACGATCACCCGCTCGGGTTTCAGCATCGCCGCCTCGTCGGCCGTGATCTTGTCGTTGCGCACCACCCGCAGGTCGAGCGACGCGTCCAACTCCCCGATCCGCTGCACGAGGTTGTAGGTGAAGCTGTCGTAGTTGTCGATGAGCAGGATCATGGCCCGTATTGTAGGGCCCGTCGAGGCGGGGGGGTAGGGGGGCGGACCGGTCGATCAGTCAATCAGTCAACTGGTCAATCGGTCAATCAGTCAACCGGCGAGGCCCGCTTCAGCGGGCCGGTTGTCCGAATACAACGCATATAATCTGATTGACCAGTTGACCAGTTGACCAGTTGACCAGTTGACCAGTTGACCAGTTGACCAGTTGACCAGTTGACCAGTTGACCAGTTGACCAGTTGA
>JANQHD010000011.1 GCA_028282805.1 Phycisphaeraceae bacterium
ACCAGTTGACCAGTTGACCAGTTGACCAGTTGACCAGTTGACCAGTTGACCAGTTGACCAGTTGACCAGTTGACCAGTTGACCAGTTGACCAGTCGTCCGCCTCACTTCCCCCTCATCATCCGGTCGATCACCGCGTTGGCGAGCGAAATCAAAATCGCCGCGCCGACCGCCCACCAGAAGCTGTCGATGGTGAACTTCGCCAGCATCCAGTCGGCCAGCAGCAGCACCAGCGCGTTGATCACCAGCAGGAACAAGCCCAGCGTCATCAGCGTGATGGGGATCGTGATGATGATCATGATCGGCTTGACCACGGCGTTGAGCACGCCCAACACCGCCGCGACCAGCAAGGCGTACGCGTAGCTCTCGACCTTCACGCCGGGCAGCAGCTCGGCGATGGCCCAGATCACCGCGGCGCTGAGCAGCCACTTGATCAGCAGCGTGCCGCAACCCTGTTGCTGTGGCGTGTGCGGCCTGCGCGGCGCTTGAGGGCCTCCCGGGGGCGGCTCATCGCCTTTGGGGGGTTTGCGTTTGACTTCGACGTGAACCATCAATCCGCCAGTTGCTTAATCGCGTCGGTCGGCTCGGGGCGCGGGCCCTGTTGCGAGGCCACGTGGGCGCCCAGCGCGTTGGCGAGCTTGATCGTGCGCGGCCAGTCCCACCGGCGCACCGCGCCGTGCAGCAGCGCCGCCGCCGTCGCCGGGCCCACGCCAGACGCATCGACGTTCGACGACACGAACGGCTCGGCCTCGTGCGCGCCTTCGGTTGTGTAGACGGTCACGCCCGCGTCGTGTTTCACCGCGACCCAGTCGAGGCGGTGTTCGTGGCAGAGCTTGGCCGCCGCCTCGTGCTCGGCCTCGGGCAAAAGGAACATCGCGCACAGCCCGCTCAGCTCGCTCTTCTCCACGAGCAGCGCGTTGGCCAGGTCCATCGCCTTGTCGATCTCCCGGCGGTCGAGCTGGGGTTGGCGGGCGTTGATGTCCAGCAGCCGCACGGCGCGTTTGGCCGCGTCGACGAAGCGGAAGACGGTGTTCCGGCTCTGCGCCACGCGCTGCGTGAGCGTGCTGAAGCACACGCCGTGCGCCTGGGCGGCGAGCGTTTCCATGTCGCCGTCCCATTGCAGAAAGTCCCACGCCACGTCGCTGACGATCTCGTAGGTGGTTTCGCCGGCGCTGGTCTCGGCGATGATGGTGCCGGTGGGGTAGTCGGGGTCGGACTGGAGGTGATCGACGGCCATGCCGCGCTCGCGCAGCGCCGCGAAGATCGCGTCGCCGAGGCGGTCCTGTCCCACCCGGCTGACCAGCACGCCCGCGTTGCCGAGCTGCTGGGCGTGCCACGCCAGGTTCAGCGGCGCACCGCCCATCTGTTCGGTGTCGCCGTGGAGGTCGAAAAGGGCCTCGCCGATGCCCACGATAGTGCGTGAACCGCTCATAAGCTCATAGATTATCGATAAACCCGCCCCCCGTCACCGCCGCTTGGCAGCCGTGGATCCGGCCGCTAGGATGCCCCGCCTACCACCCCACAGAGGAGAATGAAACCCGATGACTGAACAGAAAGCGACCAATATCACCTGGCACGAAGGCGAGGTCACGCGCGAAGAGCGCCAGGCCAACATGGGCCACAAGGGCTGCACCGTGTGGATGACCGGCCTGTCGGGCTCGGGCAAGTCCACCGTCGCCGTGGCCTTCGAGCAGGTGCTGCTCCAGCAGGGCCGCCACGCCTACCGCCTCGACGGCGACAACATCCGCCACGGCCTGAACAAGAACCTGGGCTTCAGTGCCGAGGACCGCGCCGAGAACATCCGCCGCATCGGTGAAGTCACCAAGCTCTTCGCCGACGCCGGCACCATCTCGGTGACCAGCTTCATCAGCCCTTACGCCGAGGACCGCGACAAGGCCCGCGCCTTGCACGAAGAGGCGGGCATCCCGTTCTTCGAGGTCTACGTGCATTGCCCGCTCGAGGTCGCCGAGGAGCGCGACCCCAAGGGCCTGTACAAGAAGGCCCGCGCCGGCGAGATCAAGGGCTTCACCGGCATCGACGACCCGTTCGAGGAGCCGACCAACGCCGAGCTGGTGATCTCGACGCACGAGCTGAGCATCGAGCAGTCCGTCCAGGCGCTGCTCGACCTGCTCGAAGCCAACGGCATTTTCGCCGTCTGAACGACGCGATAGATTGAATATGAAAGGGCCCGCATCATGCGATGCGGGCCCTTTTTTATACGATACCGGGATCGGATTGACTCTCGCTCCACGGTGTCCGTCAGAAATCAACAATATGCTGGTCAAGGGCAGGGTCGAGCTGAAGGACATGCCCAACGCCGACTTCGACGGGATCGTCGTGCACCTGCAACTGCCGATGCGCAGCCTGGCGTTCCAGAAGACCACGTACGTCGACCACCTTGGCGCATTCGAGTTCCGCGTGAACCCGCCGCCGGACCTGCCCGACATGGATTACGAACCGAAGTGGCGGATCGTGTGCGCCGGCGCGCGTGTTGTGCTCGACGTGGAGGAGGGCAAGCCGATCGACGAGGTGATGTTCGAGATCACCACGCGTTCGCGCACCGAACCCGTGCGGCCGGACGGTGCGGCCAAGCCCGTGGGGCTCAAAGAGGGCGAGATCGTCGACCGCTCCGACGGTTAGGGCGCACCACGCCGGTCGCAAGCGAGCCGGGTAGTGCCGGCCCGGCCCGTCAAAACGCACGACCGAACCGCGCCGCACATTCGCGGCGCGCCGAAGCAAGCTCACCCACCCGGACCGGTTCGCTTCCCTTACTGGTTGAGGTGTTCCCAAGCGGCCAAAGTTGATTCAACAGGCCTCGCACGCCATACGACCACGGGCGGACAACCGGTGTCGGGTATCACCGCAAGAGGGCCACTGGATTCGGACGCCGCGTGCAGCAACCTTACGATGAGCTCTGGACATCCTTTTTCGAACCAGATCGTGCACGGCCCGTCTGCGTCACGGTATTCGCTTGAGTTTATCAGTATCCATGGACCATTTTCAGGGTCGATCTCTGATACCACGAAGAGTTGCCATGTGCCGCCCGAGTGTGGCCCGTTTTCCTCGGCGCGGTAGCCGCGCAGGGAACTTGCTGCGGCACGAAGTTCGTTAGGCGTCGGGTGCCGACTATGCAGGTCTTTCGGATACTTGATGTCCTCTTCATCAAGCCAGCCGATCATGTCTTCGTCGAGTGGGTAGACACTGTACAGAACGCCCATGATGCACCCCGTGCTGATTAAAGGCGTATGATTGCGTCGGGCCGCAGCTATACAGCGCGCCGTGGCAAGCTCACCAATCGAGCCGACGCGTTGCGATTCAACCGCTTACCTGCCGTGCGCCTCGTCGAGGCGTTCGACCAAGCGCTTGGCCCAGTATTTCATGACGTTTTCGGCGTGGCCCCATTCGGTCAGGCCGGCGCCGTAGTCGAGCTGGTCGCCGGCCTTGGTTTCGACGACCGCCACAACGCGTTGGCCGGTCTTCGTGTCGATCGCCTCGGCCTCCATCGAAGCCCCGCCCAGGCCCACGCCGCTCAGCTTCGTCTGCGGCAGCACGTTGAACACCGCGTCCGTCTGCTTCACGTCCGTGATCGCGATGCGCAGCCGCAGCACGCCCGGCCCGCCTTGCCTGACCACGGGGTACTTGCCGGCCAGCTCGCCGCGGATTTGGCGCTCGAAGTACTTGACCAGCCGGTTCATCTGCGCCGGGTCGACCGACGCGGCGTTCGAGTCGGGCGCCAGGTGGATGCGGACCGGGTCGAGCATGATCTTGTCGTAGTCGCCGAGGTCGAAGCCGGGCGCCTCGTAGCGGAACGACTGGCTGCTGTCGCGGCTCGGCTCGAACCCGGCGTAGTCGCCGAGGAACCCGGAGAAGCGAGCCGTCTTCGGCCCGCCGCAACCAACCAGCGCAACCACGACCAACGCAACGAGCGCGAAGCTTGCGGTTTTCATGTGTGTGCTCCCTTGGTGTGACCCGGGGGTATTATAACCGGCGGTCCGGCGCAGTTGACGTCATTTGACACGATACCGCGCTTGGCATTCAATCGCTCGGACGACGAACCAAACAGCACGCCATGGCTTACATCGACTTGCACACCCACTCGACCGCGTCCGACGGCACCACGCCGCCGCAGAAGCTCGGCGCGCTCGCCGCCGAGGCAGGTCTGTCTGCCATCGCCCTGACCGACCACGACACCACCGCCGGCCACGCCCAGTGCAAGACCGGTTGCACGAAGGCGGGCGTCGAGTTCGTGCCGGGCATCGAGGTCTCGTGCGATCGCGGCAAGCCCGTCGGCGCCATGCACATACTCGGCTACTTCGTCGACGGCAAGACGCCCGCCCTCAAAGACGTCATCGCCGAGCTTCACGAGGCCCGCGAGCAGCGTGCGCCGCACGTCGTCGAAAAGCTCAACGCGCTCGGTTGCGACATCAGCCTCGAGCAGATCCGCAACACCGCCGGCTGCGCGATGATCGGCCGCCCGCACATCGCCGCCGTGCTCGTCGAGCAGGGCTACGCCAAGTCGATCAAGGACGCGTTCAATCGGTACATCGGGCAGGGCGCGCCCGCTTATGTGCGCAAGGACAACATGCCCACCGGCCGGGCGATCGCCGCGATCCACGCCGCGGGCGGTCTGGCCGTGCTGGCGCACCCCGTACAGCTGCGTTGCGACGACGATGAGGAGCTCGCCGCCGTGATCGGCCGGCTCATCGACCAGGGGCTCGACGGCATGGAGGTCTACCACTGCGACCACGACGCCGCGCTAGTCGAGCAGTACACGCAATTCGCCAAGCGCCACGACCTGCTGATGACCGGCGGCAGCGACTTTCACGGCACCCGCAAGCCCATCGCCCTCGGCGGCCAAAAGGTGCCCGCCCACCTGCTCGACACGCTGCGTGACGCCGTCGCTGCGCGGCGGTGATAGTTTGTCGGCGCGCGGTATTTGAGCGATCCCGGCCTTCACGGCTGCGCCGCTCAGGGCCGGGCTTGGGGAATATGCGTTACAATTGGCGGGGGAGTAAACCATGAGCGATCGACTGCGGTTTGGGATTCTGTCGACGGGGAACATCGCGCGGCAGTTCGCCGAGGGGGTGGCGGGCGCGCAAAGGTCAACCGTTGTGGCGGTGGGATCACGCAAGGCTGACACGGCGCAAGCGTTTGCCGACAAGTACGGCGTCGCCACGGCGTACGGGGATTACGATTCGGTCATCAGCGACCCGCAAGTCGACGCGGTGTACAACGCGCTGCCGAACCACATGCACCTGGAGTGGGCGGTCAAGGCGCTCGAGGCGGGCAAGCACGTGTTGTGCGAAAAGCCCTTCGCGATGAACCTGGAGCAGGCCGAGCGGATGTTCGAGGCGGCCGAGCGGCACGACCGGTTGCTGGTCGAAGCGTTCATGTACCGCTCGCACCCCTTGACCCACGCCGTGCTCGACGCGCTGCGCAGCGGCGCGATCGGCGAGCTTCGGCTGATCAAGCTCGGCTTCAACTACTGCACGAACCACATCGAGGGCAACATCCGTTTCGACCCGTCGATCGGCGGCGGGGGGCTGATGGACATCGGCTGTTACTGCATCGACTTTGCGCAGCTGATGGCCGGGGAACGGCCGAGCGCGGTGCACGCGGCGGCGAGCATTCACGAAAGCGGCGTCGACGACATGGCGGTGGGGTCGCTGAAGTTTCCGTCGGGTGTGCTGGCGAGCTTTACGTGCGGGATGCGGGCGCAGTCGGACAACGCGGCGCTGCTGTGCGGCACGCAGGGGTATATCAAGGTGCCCGTGCCGTGGAAGCCGCCGGTGGACGGCGCGGAATACATGGTGTGCAGGATGACGCCGCCGCGCATGGACAAGACGCAGAAGGCCGGGCCCGGCGAGCAACGGTTTGCGGTTGACGCGGGCAAGCCGTTGTATGCGCTGGAAGCGGATCACTTCGCCGAATCGGTGCTCGACGGGCGCGGGCCTGCGGTGAGCAGGGCGGACACGCTGAGCAACATGGCGGTGCTCGACGAGATGCGGGGGCAGGTCGGCTTGGGCGGTTGAAGTTGTTGCACACACGGCGGGGCGGGGGTTTATACTGATGGCAGTTTTGAGGAGGCATCACGATGTGGCGTGTTCGTGTTTCGATGGTGTTGGTGGTCATGGGTTTGGTGTTCACATCGGCGTGTACGGCGGAAACCACCGCGCGGCCGAACATTGTTTTGATCATGGCCGACGACTTGGGGTTCGCGGACCTGGGTTGTTACGGCGGCGAGATCGAGACGCCCAACCTCGACGCGCTGGCGGCGAACGGCGTGCGGTTCACGCAGTTCAAGAACACGGGGCGCTGTTGCCCGAGCCGGGCGTCGCTGATGACGGGTTGTTACCCGCACAGCGTGGGCATGGGGTGGATGACGGCGGTGGACGAGCACCGGCCGGGCTACCGCGGGCAGCTCAGCGCCAAGCAGCCGACCATCGCGGAGTTGCTGAAGGCGGCGGGGTACAAGTCGTACATGTCGGGCAAGTGGCACCTGACCGTCGACGGGGCGTACAAGGGCAAGTCGGACTACGAGCCCAACGGCTCGTGGCCGAGCGACCGGGGGTTCGACGGTTCGTGGGCGTCGCTGAGCGGCGGCGGCAGTTACTGGCACAACAACATGCTGGTGCGCGACGACAAGGCGCTGCCGGCGATCACCGAGGGCGGCAGCTGGTACTACACGCACGCGATCACGGAGCACGCGCTGGGGCACATCAACGGGCACGACTTTGCGCGGCCGATGTTTTTGTACGTGGCGCACTACGCGCCGCACCGGCCGTTGCAGGCGCCCGCGGAGCGCATCGAGCAATGCATGGACCGCTACAGGGTGGGCTACGACGTGCTGCGGCGGAAGCGTTTCGAGCGCCAGCGCGCGCTGGGGTTGATCGACGGGGCGGTGGACCTGCCGAAGCTGGAGAAGGTGTACAAGAAACAGAAGGGCCAGCCGGTGTGGGAAAGCCTTAGCGCCAAGCAGCAAGCCGCGTGGGTCAAGGAGATGGCGACGTACGCGGCGATGGTCGAGATCATGGACGAGGGCATCGGCCAACTGGTCGACGCGCTCAAAGCAAAAGGGCAGCTCGACAACACGGTTATCGTGTTTCTCAGCGACAACGGCGCGACGCGCGAGGGCGGGTTCATCTCGCAGCTCGCGGCGGACCTGAGCAACACGCCTTACCAGTACTACAAGAAGGACTCGTACAACGGCGGGATCAGCTCGCCGCTGATCGTGCACTGGCCGGCGGGGCTGTCGGGCGCGGGGGGCAAGCTGAACCGCACGCCCAGCCACATCATCGACCTGGTGCCGACGATGATGGACATCGCGGGCGTGGGGTTCCCTGCTGAGGCGCTTGCGCAAGGCGCGATCGAGCCGGAGGGCGTGACGCTGCGGCCTTTGGCGGTGACGCGCGACGCGTCGGAGCGCACGTTTTACTGGGAGCACCAGACCGGCCGGGCGATCTACCGCGACGGGTGGAAGCTGGTGTCGTACCACGCGGACGCGCCGTGGGAGCTGTACCATCTGGAACAAGACCCGTTCGAGCAGCACGACGTGTCGGCGGTGCAACCGGAACACGCCAAGGCGCTACGCGAAGCGTGGGAGCGTTGGGCCGAGCGGAACCACGTGCTGCCGTTTGAGAAACGGACCTGGACCGCACGGATCAAGCACTACACGCAGGTCAACGGCGACCAAGACGGGATCGATTGATCGGAATACCGGAGGTGGGACTCGAACCCACACGCCCTAAACGGGCAATGGATTTTGAATCCATCGCGTCTGCCAATTCCGCCACTCCGGCGTGGGTCAGCAGATTGTAGGCATTCGTCGCCCCGCGCCAAATGCGACGGGGTGTGTTAGCCTGAACGGCATGCGGGCCCACCTCGTTCAGCACGACGTCGCGTGGGAAGACCCGGCCGCCAACCGTCGGCGGGTGGGCGAGCTGTTGGCGTCGCGCGGGTTGCAACCGGGTGAGTTGGTGGTGCTGCCGGAGATGTTCGCCACGGGTTTTTCGATGGACGCCGGGCGCACCGCGGAGCCTGTCGCCGGCCCGACACACGCGTTTTGCGGCGACTTGGCGCGCAACCACGGCGTGCACGTGTTGGCCGGCATCGCCACCCGACACGACGACGGCCTGCCGCGGAACGACGCGGTCGCGTTCGACCCGGCGGGACGGGCGGTCGCGCGCTTCACCAAGCTGCACCCGTACACGCTCGGCAACGAGGGCGAGCATTACACGCCCGGCGACGCGGTGGTGACGTTCGAGTGGGGCGGATTTTGCGTGTGCCCGTTGATCTGCTACGACCTGCGCTTTGCGGGAACTTTTCGCGCAGGGCTCGATGCGGGGGCGGACCTGTTTGTGGTCATCGCCAACTTCCCCGCGTCGCGGCAGGCGCACTGGCACACGTTGTTGCGTGCCCGTGCCATCGAATACCAAGCGTATGCCGTCGGCGTCAACCGCGTGGGCAACGACCCGAACGTGACCTACGCCGGCGGCAGCGCGGTGTACGACCCGGCCGGCACGCCGGTGCTCGAAGCTGACGACGGCGAAGGCGTGCACACCGCCGACCTCGACCCGCGCGCCGTCACCGACAGCCGCGATAAGTTCCCCGCCTGGCGCGAACACTGATCCACCTCAATCTCAATCGCCCGATGATCATCACACCATGGCCGTGCGTTTTGGCGGCTCTCTATTAGTCTATTTTCGACGAAAATAGATTAATAGTGTCTAACGTAATCGCCTATCAAACAATGGTTTGTGGGTTTGATGGCATTGGCTGCTACACGTCGCGCCGCGGGCGCGTCGGGTGGTTGGGCGATAGGCGGAACCGGTTTTTACCCCCGTGTTCTACCCCTCGTACGGCGTCGGCGCGGGCACGGGTTGGCCGGCGTCGGGGCCCTGCTTGTAGCTCGGGTAGATCGCGCCGGTCTCGTCGAGCCAGCCGATCAGCTGCGCGCTCAGCGACCGGGCGAGCGCCGCGTGCCGCTTGCGCTCCGCGTCGGTGTCGAGCAGGTCGTTCGCTTCGCCGATGTCATCGCTGATGTTGTACATCACGTAGTTCCGCTGCTCGTAGAAGAACAGCAGCTTGTAGCGCTTGTCGTCGACTTCTTTCAGAATCACGGAACACGGTTGGGCGCGGTTGTCGAGGTAGCCGGGGAAGTGCCAGTAGATCGTGTCTTTCTTCCGCGTCGCGCCCTTGCCCGTCAGCACCGGCTTGAGCGACACGCCGTCGAGCACCTGCGTGGCGCCCGTGCGGTCGGGCCCGGCGAAGTCGGCGAGCGTGACGTAGTAGTCGACGCTGTTGACCAGCGCATCGCTCGTCGTGCCCGCCTTGATCGTGCCGGGCATCCACGCGATCAACGGCACGCGCGTCCCGCCCTCGGTGAACATGCCCTTGTGGCCCTTCAACGGCGTGTTGCGGGTCACGAACCCGACCCCGCCGTTGTCGGACGTAAACAACACCAGCGTCTTGTCGGCGATCGAGTCGGACCGGTCGCCGTCGCCGTTGGGGTCGTGCAGCGCGTGCATGATGCGGCCGACCTGCTGGTCGAGTTGCGTGACCATCGCCGCGTAGTCCGGGTTGACGTGGCCGCGCGGGTCGGTCCCGCCGGCGCCTTTCTTCTGCTGGTATTTCGCTTTCAGGTCCGGCCGGGCCTGGATCGGCGTGTGCACGAGGTACGGGTTGAACTGCATGTAAAACGGCTTGTCGCCGTCGTGGTGCCGGGCGATGTACTCGACCGCCGCCTGGCTCATCGCGTCGCCGAGGTGCTTGGGCTTGCCGATCTGCGAGTCGGCCGGCCGGTCGTCGGTCGAGTTGATATACGTCTTGTACCCGTCGAGGTAAGCCCGGTCGTAAGCGCCGGCGTACCGGTCGAGCTCGGGCCCGACGCTCTTGTGGTACACGCCGTCCTTCGGCCAGTAGCTGCCGGGGTTGCCCTGTTTGTTACCGCCGAAGTTCTCGTCGACGCCCGCGTTGGCCGGCAGGGTCGACTCGCCGCCCTCGTGCCCGCCCACGTGGAACTTGCCGAAGTGCGCCGTGCGGTAGCCCGCGTTGCGCAACCGCTCGTAGATCGTCGTCAGCGCCGCCGGCACGTCTTCGTTCTGCTCGGGCCCGCGAAGCATGACGTCCTTCTTCCCGCGGTTGAGGTTGCCGACGTTGTAGATGCGCGTGCGCGTCATGTACTGACCCGACACGTACATGCCGCGCGTCGGCGCGCAGTTCGGCGCCGTGTACGCGCTGGTCAGGCACATGCCCTCGCCGGCCAGCCGCCTCAGGTTCGGCGTCTGGTAGAACGCGCTCGCGTGGCCCCCGTTCGCCGCGTCGACGCTGTGGTCGACCCAGCCCAGGTCGTCGGCGAGGATCACCACGATGTTCGGCCGATCCTTCGTCGCGCCCGCGTCCACCGTCGCCCCGCAACCCAAAGCCATCGCCACCACCATCGACAGCATCGTCACACGAAGATTCATAACGCCTCCTTCAACGGGCTTAAACATGACGCCAAACGGGTCGGCCATGCGCTCAAAATACAAAAAAAGCCGGCCCGTCGCCCGAGCCGGCTTCGCGTTGAACCGTGTGGGTTGACCGAATCACCGCCGTCGGCGTACCAGGGCCAGGCCGCCGAGCGCCAGCAGCGCCAAACTCGTCGGCTCGGGCACGACCGGGGCCGACGGGCTTGCGGGGTTCCCGGGGGCGGCGGGGGCGCTGTTGTCGAAACCGAAGTTTCTGCCCAGCACGTTCAGGTCGGCCAGTGTGACCTGCCCGTCGCCGTTGAAGTCGCCCTGCGCCCAGCCGCCGGGGTTGCCGAAGCCCGCGCCCAGCGCGTTCAGGTCGATCAACGACACCTTGCGGTCGAGGTTCGCGTCGGCGTACTCGGTGCCGAGTATCACCTTCACCAGTTGGTCGATGTCGCTGTCGGCGGTGTTCGGGTCGGCGTTGATCAGCCCGTCGGCGATCAGGTCGAACTTGTCGTCGGTCGGCGGCACGCCGTTGCCGTCTTCGGCGAACAGCGCGTCGATGTCGGCCGCGTCAACATCGCTGTCGCTATCGAAGTCACCGGTGGTCACGTAGCGCACGGTTGCGTCGACGACGGTGTCGTCGGAGCGGACGAACCGCATCGCCACGTCTTTCGTGCCCGCGGGGTTAAAGAAGTGGCCGAGCTCGACCTTGCCGCCGCTGGCCAGCGAGCTGTCGCCCAGCAGGTACGCCTCGGCGAGCTGGCCGCTGCTGGGCGTGCCGAGCTCTTCCCAGCCCGACCCGTCGTTGTTGCCGGCGGGGAACGCGGGCAGGTCCTGGTCCTCCAAGCTGTTCCACAGGCCCGACACCAACGAGTCGCTGGCGCTGGTGACCTCGTAAAAACCCAGGCCGACCGCTTCGGCTTCTTCGTTGAGCAGCGTGGCCTGGCCGGTCAGCTCGTTGACCTCGAGCACCAGCGTGGTCGACAGCAGCTCGAGCAGCTGCATGGTCTGCGACGTGCCCGAGCCGGTCGTGATCGACAGGTACTTATTGTTCACCGCGAGGCTTTGCAGCTCGGCGTTGACCGCCGCGAGGTTCGTGCCGTCGAACGCGAGGGTCGGGTTGACGCGCGTGCCGTCGATGGCGAAGAAGCCCTGGGTGGTTTTGAACGCGAGCGAATCGCCCGTCACGCTGTTGTTGACCTGCGTCAGCGAGCCGTCGCCCGCGCCGCCGGTCCAGTTGAACGCGCCGCTGAAGCCCGTCGACGAGCGCAGCGCGTTGGTGTAGCCGGACAGCGTGACGTCGCCGCTGTCGAGCGTGAACGACGTGTTCGACACGTTGCCGTCGAGGCGGATCACGCCGACGTTGAGCGTCGCGTTGTTGACCATGCTCACGCCGTTGCCCGACTCGATCTCGAGGAAGTTGTTGTTGCCGGTGTTGGTCATGCTCAGCAGGGTATTGTCGATCGTCAGCGACGAGCCGTTCTCAAGCCGCATGGTCCGCCCGGCGTTGCCCGAGCCGATGAGGTTGACCGTCGAGCCGGTGAAGGTGGCGGTGGTGGGCCCGCCGCCGAAGCCGAGGTTCATCGCCGAGAAGTTGCCGGTCGCGTCGATGGTGAGCGTGGCGTCGGTCACGCCGATCGAGCCGGCCCGCAGGGTGACGCGTTGGCTGGACGAGACGTCGCCGCCGGCGCCGATGATAAAGTCATCGTTGATATAGTCGTAGCTCGAAGCGCTGGGCGGGTTGCCGTCGGATTCGTTGGCGGTGTTGCCGCCGTTCCAGTTTGAACCTTCCCACGTGCCCGTGCCGCCGTCCCAGGTGTAGGTCGTGGCCATGGCGGGCGAGCCGACCACGAACAGGCCGCCCACGGCGAGCAGCGCGACCATCGCGGCGGGCTTGACCTGTCGCCGCCGCCGCGCCAGCAGCAGCACGCCGCCGGCGCCCAGCAGCGCCAGCGTGCCGGGTTCGGGCACGTTCACGATCGCCTCGAACGCGCCGGCGCCGTTGACCGCGTCGTAGCTCGTCTTGAAAGCGATGAAGTCGTTGATGTCGTTGTCCAGGTCGTGGTCGATGTCGCCGACCTGGAACGACTGCAGCAGCGTCAGGCCGGACATGTCGGTGCCGAAGCCCGCCTTGAAGTCGATCCAGTCGAGCACGTCGACGTTGCCGTCCATGTTGGTGTCCGCGTCGAGCGGCGAGGTGTCGACGATGAAGGGCACCTCCTCGCCGGCGTTGATGGTGACGGTCTCGAACGCGTAGTTGGTAGTCGTGCCGTTGGCGTAGGCGGTGCCGGTGATGAACAGGTCCAGCGACCCGTTGCGCAGCGTGGCCAGCGGGGCGTCGACGTCGTCCAGCCAGTTCAGCAGGTCGGTGCTCAGCGTGTCGACGACCGCGTCGTTGGCCTCGGCGACGTTGTCCGACTCGTCCAGGTCTGTCGCCAGGTTGTACAGCTCGTAGGTTTGCGTCTCGTAGTTGTACAGCAGCTTCCAGTCGCCGCTGCGGATCACGCTCTGCGGTTTCTGGTTGCGGCCCTCCTGAAGGTAGCCGGGCAGGTGCCAGTAGAGGTTGTCGCGGCCGAGGTCGTGGTTCACGTCCGAGATCACGCTCGTCAGGTTCTCGCCGTCAAGGGTTTGCCCGCCCGGCAGCGTCGCCCCGGCGTAGTCGGCGAACGTCTTGTAGAAGTCGATCGGCATCACCGGCGTGTGGTTGATCGTGCCGCCGTCGACCAGCGCGGCGTTGGCGGACCAGGCAACCATCGGCACGCGGATGCCGCCCTCGTCCAGCTCGCCCTTCTGACCCTTGAGCACGCTGTTGTTCGACTGGTTTTGCCGCCCGCCGTTGTCGGAGTAGAAGACCACGATCGTGTTCTCGTCGAGGTTCTTGCCGGGGTTGTTCGGGTCGGGCGTGGTTTCGAGGTAGTCGATGATGCGGGCGACCGACTGGTCGAGGCCCTCGATCAGCGCGCCGAACGAGGCGTTGGAGTCTTCGGCGCCGGGCGTCTTGGCCTGGTACTTGGCCAATAGGTCGTCGCGGGTCTGGGTGTTGCCGATCGGGGTGTGCACGGCGTGCGCGCTGTACTGCACGAAGAAGTTGCCGGACTTGTTGGCGTCCATGAAGTCGATCGCCGCGTCGGCCGAGGCGTCGGTCACGTGCTTGGCGGTGCCGACCAGGGCGTCGATGGCGGCGGTGGACGCGCCGTTGTTGAACGGCTTGATGTTGTCGTCGACGTACTGCTGGGTGTAGTTGGCCGCATAGGGGTCGAGGCCGGAGGTGATGCTGCCGCCGAACACGCCGCCCGAGGCGTGGTAATTGCCCGGCCCGCCCGCCGTGCCGCCGCCGAAGTTCTGGTCGAACCCGTGCGCCGCGGTGATGTTGCCGGCGTTGTCGGTCACGTGGAACTTGCCCACGTAAGCCGTGGCGTACCCGGCGGTCTTCAGCGTCTCGGCGTGCGTGATGGTGCTGGTCGGCAGCGCGTCGTCGCCGCCGGCCAAGCCCTGCGCCGGGCCCACGAGCAGCGTGTTGTTGTCGCCCCAGCGGTTCAGGTCGCCGACCTGGTAGACGTTGTTGGTCGACCGCGGCGCGTACGCGCCCGACAGGATCGCCGTGCGCGTCGGCGCGCAGTTCTGGTTGGCGTACGCGTTGGTGAACGCCATGCCTTCCGACGCGAGCCGTTCGATCGTGGGCGTCTCGTAGAAGTCGCTGGGGTCGCCGAAGTTGGTCAGCCCCGTGCTCACGTCCGCCCAACCCAGGTCGTCGGCCATGATGAACACGATGTTTGGCGCGGCTATAGCGCTTGAAGCAGTCACGCCCATCAACAACAGGGCACAAATCGTTCGGCTAAGCATGGAATGCTCTCCTAGTCATCGAGGCCCCGGGGGACGGGGCCGTGGGTCAGGCAGAGGGCTGTACCCCCCGCGACTCCTCCTCCAAAAACAGGCTGATCCGTTTCGGGATCAGCCCGCGATAACTATCAGTACCCTGACGAGCGAAAACGTTAACGCCGCCTCCGCAAGATCATCCCGAAACGGATTGCATCAATGCGTTTCACACGTCACATCGCGTGTTAAACATTCACACCGATGTGCAGATCACACGCCGTGACGATCCCTCTTTTTCCCTTGTGACGGGCTCGCCCGCGCCGGCCGTGAGACGGACCGCGCCTGTGGTGGGCATCCCGTACTTGTAAATAGAACACGCCAATTCTCGTTCGCAACCCCAATGGCAACGATTGCGTATTAAAATATCATATTACGCCCCATATTTGGGCGGGCATAACCGCCATTTGTTGCGTCTGATTCGGGGTTTTTGACCTATCTTCTCGCCGCGTGACCGGCTATCGTGTCTCATACCACAGGAGGGGTTGTATCAATGTCTTACCGCCCAATCACCGCGTCCCTGGTCGCCGTCTGCCTCATGCCCGCCGTCGCCGGCGCCATCAACATACAGATCGACTACACCCACGACACCTTCTTCGGCTCGAACGCCACGGCCATGGCCGCGCTCGAAGCCGCCGCCGCCGACATCAGTGCCGCGATCACCACCGCGCTGACGCCCACTGTGGACTCGGTTGAGCAAACCGTGAACACCGCGACCGTCTCGTTTGATTTTGAATACAACTACACCAACCCCACCACCGGCCTCGAGGAAACCTTTGATCCCACGGTGGTCGCCGCGGACACCGTCGTCATCTTCGCGGGCGCGCGACACATTTCCGGCACCGCCATCGGCGTCGGTGGACCCGGTGGGGCCGGCTATGCATCCAGTGCTTCGACTTCATCGCTGAACGACTTCGGCTTCGCCCTCTCCGCCGCTGAGACCGCCGCCCATAACAACCTCCAGCGAGGTGCCGGGCCCACGCTCGGCACGCTCGACGGCTCATTCGATTTTGACCCGCCCAACCCCACCTATCCCTTCTCTTTCGACTACGGCTCGGCCATCGGCAACATCACCTTCGATACCGATACCGACAACAACGGCGTGACGGATTCGGAGATCGTGCTCAACGACTTTTGGCACTTCGACCACACCGCACCCGTGCCCTTCACCAAGTTCGACTTCTATTCCGTCGCCCTGCACGAGTTGCTGCACGCCGTCGGGTTCGGCACCGCCGATTCGTGGGACGACCTGGCCTCCGGCACGAACTGGTCGGGTAGCGAAGTGATCGCTTTGCTTGGCTCCGGCACGAACGTGCTCGACAGCGACTCCAGCCACATCAAAGAGGGTACCATGAGCCCGTCCATCGTCGACGGCGCGATGCAGGAAGTGGTCTTGGACCCGTCGATCACCAATGGCGACCGCAAGTTCCTCACCGAGCTCGACCTCGCCTTCCTCCGCGACATCGGCTGGGACACCATCTCCACCAACCCCGTGCCCGGTGACTTCGACGGCGACGGCGACGTCGACGGCGCCGACATCAACCAGTACATTGGCAAGATCGGCACCACCGTTCCGCCCACCGACGCCAGGTTCGACCTCGACGGCGACAACGACGTCGATGTCGACGACTATAAACTCCACGCCACCACGCTGCTCGAATGGAACAACACCGGCGCAGGCCAATCCGGCGTCGGCACCCTGCTCGGCGACGTCAACCGCGACGGCGCCGTCACCCTCGTCGACCTCGACACGCTCGGGTCCAACTTCTCGCAGGCCGGCGGCTGGGCCATCGGCGACTCAAGCGGCGACGGCGCCGTGTCGCTGGTCGACCTCGACAACATCGGCACGTTCTTCGGCCAAAGCGTCGTGGCCGCGCCCAACAACGTGCCCGAACCCGCGGCCCTGGCGCTGCTCGGCCTCGGCGCGGTCGGCCTGCTCCACCGCCGCCGCTGAAACACACGCAACCCGATCCGCGCAACTTAAAACCCCGGCCAAACTCCGGCCGGGGTTTTCAAATGGAGGGCATCTCATTCAAGTTGCCACGCGTCAGCGTCGTCGGCGGATCAGCGCCACGCCGCCGAGGCCCAGCAGCACCAGGCTCGCCGGTTCGGGCACCGCCGGGGCGCTGGGGGCCGTGAACACGTTTTGCCCGAAGCCCACGCCGATCGCGTTGAGGTCGACCAGCGACGTGTTGCCGTCGCCCGACGCGTCGCCCTGGCTGAACAGCGCCGAACCGTCGTTGATCCCGAAGCTCGCGCCCAGCGCGTTAAGGTCGACCAGCGACACGGCGCCGTCGCGGTTGAAGTCCGCCAGCAGCGTGCCCTTGCCGCTCTGGCCGTTGCCCGTGTTCGACCATTCCAGCAGGTTCGTCACGTGCAGCTTGCGGTCGTCGGTGTCGATGTCGCCGTCGTTGTCGAGGTCGAGCTTCTCATCGCCCGAGGCGATGGGGTTGTCGATGCGGGAGACGTACATGTTCAGGTCGTCTTCGTCGACGTCGCCGTCCGGCTCGAAGTCGCCGGGCAGCGAGGCGCCGGTGACGGTGAAGAACTGGTTGCCGGGGTAGACGCGCGCGTCGAACAGCACGTCGCCGCCGGGGATGCCGGGCCCGCCGAGGTTGTCGTCGCCGGCCACCCCCTGGTCCTCACCGAGGAACTGGTTGGCCAGGAAGTCGCCGCCGCCGTTGGTGATGAACGCCATGACCTTGACCTCGTCGGCGAAGTCGAGGAACACGCCGTTGATCGTCAGCTCCAGGCCGGTGGTGGCGGTGGTGGGGTCGCCGAGCGGTCCGGGGGGGGTGCCGCCGTCGTAGCCGTTGACGCCCGCGGCGTTGGTGTTGTTGAACGCGTGTTCGATGGTGCCGCTGGGGGTGGCGCCCGAGTCGCGGGTGTAGGTCTGCACGACGGAAGAGCCCGAGTCGAGCACGTGCTGGCCGAGGAAGATGTCCTTGTTGGGCTGGTTGTCGGAGTTGGGCACGGTCAGGTCGATGATGTTGATGAAGTAGTCGACCACGCCGTCGCCGCCGTCGAGGTCGAAGATGTTCAGCTCGAGCGCGTAGTCGGGGTCGAAGCCGGGGTCGAGCACGGAGCCGCCTGCGGTGGGCATGATGCCGTCGCCGCCGTCGGTGTCGGTACCCCAGTCGTCGCTGCGTGCGCCGCCGATCGAGCCGATCACGCCGAAGTCTTCGAGGCGGGTGTCGGGGGTGGTGCCGTCGCCGGCGACGACCGAACCGCCGGAGCCGGTGGAGATCGCGCCACCCGCGGGGCCGTCGATGAACAGCACGAGGCCGTTGCCGCCGGCTTCGAGGTTGCCGGTGAGCAGCAGGTTGAGCGAGCCGTTGGCGTTGAGCTGGCCGAACGCTTGGTTCAACTCGCTGAAGTTATCGCCGAAGCCGGTGGGGGTGTCCTGCGTGGCGAGGGCCGCGGGGTACTCACCGCCGCCGAGCGAGCCGTCGACTTGCGCCAGAGCGGTGGATGTCAGGCCCAACACCACGGCGAGAGCTAGTAAACGCGTCATGGTCCTATTTCCTCCTACGAGAGATCGAAATGGAAGCCCTCCACCCCAAGACTTCGGAGAGCATGCCTCACACCGTCTATTGTTTAACCGTTTAAACTACGAAGTCAAGAAGTTTCGTGCGGACAATGCGATATTTTTCGCTATTGTCGCCATCTGAAGCTTTAGGGGCGATTCCTACCGGCTTGGAATCAGCGGTTGTGTTAAATCGGTTAAAATAGACCGCTAAATGGGATATTGCGCTTGCGGGCGTCATCGCCGGTTTTCGGTCGCACAGGGGCAATTATCTGACGATCGGCGGATCATGGGAGACATTTGCATGGGCCCGCACCCGGTTGGAGTGTGATTTGTGATCCGTTGTTAATCGACTGGCCGGTCAACTGGGACGTCAGCAGGCTCGTGCCGACCTACAAGCAGGCGTTCGCCCGGCACTTCACGCAAAACACCGGCGGCGCATCGCGCGACGGCGGCGATTCAACGGCGACGGGCAGGTCACGCTCGCCGACCTCAACGGCTGGGCACGAACTTCGGTTTCGATGCGAGCGCCGCGCCGGCGGCGGTGCCCGAGCCGGCGTCGGGGGTGGTGCTTGTGATGGCGTGGTGGCTTCGCGGTGGTCGCGGGCGACCACGCTAAACCGTCGGCCGCGCACAAGCCTTGCGCTTT
>JANQHD010000039.1 GCA_028282805.1 Phycisphaeraceae bacterium
GGAAGGCGACTTCAACTACGACGGCGTGGTGTCGCTGGGCGACCTGAACTTCATCGGCACCAACTTCGGCAAGACCATCCCGACGGCCCCCTCGGCCCCGGCGGTGCCGGAACCGGCGAGCTTGATGTTGTTGGGGCTTGGCGCGTTGGCGCTAAGCCGCAAGCGGCGGGGTTGATTTTTGCACGGTTTGAAGTGAGGCCCTCCAGATTGACGCATCGCCCGGTCAGCGCCGGGCGGTGCGTTTTTGTCGGCGATCAGGCTTACCGGGGTGTCCGGGGCGGCGGCCGAGAGGTGGAATGAGTTTATGTATAGCACGGTCGCACGATTTCAAGGTCGTCGGCTTGTTTCGACGCGATTGGCGGCTATAGATAAGCGTGTCAGCAAGCGGATCATTTGTAACAGGATATGAACATGGGCGCGATGCGTAGTTTGAGTAGCGTGGGGGTGATGATCACGGCGATGGTGTTTGTGACGGCGGCTTGGGCGTCGCCGCCGGGCAACGATTACAAGCTGATCTTTGCCGACGAGTTCGGCGGCAGCGAGATCGACGACATCAAGTGGGCGACCAAGTACCAGTGGGGCCGAACGCACAACCACCAGGCGTATATGCGCGACGGCAACGTGACCGTCGAAGACGGGCGCGTGAAATTGACGGCGACCCGTGAGCAGACGTTTGGCAAGCAGTTCAGTTCCGGCGTGATCAGCACGCACAACACGTTCCGCCTCGACAAGGGTTACATCGAGATGCGGATCAAGATGCCCAGCAAGCGGGGCTCGTGGCCGGCGTTCTGGATGCTCAAGAGCGGCTGGCCGCCCGAGATCGACATCATGGAGTACCCGCTGTTTACGGGCAACAACAAGCAGGACGAGTACTACGTCAACAGCCACTGGGGCAGCGCGGGCAACCCGTCGTCGAACGGCTCGTGGATCGATCGCAACGTCGACCTGGGTAACGCGTTTCACACCTACGGCCTGGAGTGGACCGGCTCGCAGCTGAAGTACTACTTCGACGGGAACCTGGTGAAGACGGCGTCGAACCAGTCGAGCTTCGAGAACATGTACCTGATCTTCAACTACGCGGTGGGCGGTTGGCCGGGCACACCGGGGCAGAACAAGTGGGCGGACGGCGAGTCGGACGTGACGCAGGCGAACTGGCTGCGTGTGTGGGAGAAGAAGTCGTCGCTGCCGAACACGCGGTGGACGAAGAACGACGCGGCGTGGGGCTCGTGGGGCACGGATGAGAACTGGACCAACAACGCGCCGAAGTACGAGCGGCAGGACGTGTACCTGCCCACGCTGGACGGGCGTGGCGAGATGGAGGTCCGTTGGAGTGGCGCGAAGACGGTCGGCGACATCCGCTTCACGGGCGATACGGCGTACACGCTCGGCGGGGCGGGCGTCACCGACGCGTCGGTCATGTTCGCAGATCGCAGCGACGGGTGGGCGTGGTTGAGCGTCGACGGCGGCGCTGGCGGTCACGTGATCAACAGCCGGGTCGAGGCGTGGAACAACCTGGTGATCAACAACGAGGGCGCACAACCGTTGACGATCAACGGCGACGTGATCGACCAGCTGCACACGAACACCAACGGCAACCTGGCCGGGGGGCACGTGAGCATCAAGGGCGACAGCGGCATCTTGCTCAACGGCGACGGCTACTGGCGGCGCGACACCCGCATCGAAGGCGGCAAGCTGGTCGTCAACGGCAAGCTCTACCAGAGCGGCGGCAACCCGCTGGGCGCCGGCGACATGGCGCTGGAGATCAAGCAGGGCGGATCGATCACGCTCGGCGACTTGAACCATGGGGGGGCGCTGGGGAACCTGCCGACCGATAGCGGCCGGATCACGTTCGACAACGGCACGCTGATTTTGCGCGGCGCGACGAACACGACGCGCGGCTTCACCATCAAGGCCGGCGGCGCGACGATCAACGCCTCGCTGTTCAGTTCCGTTGTGTTCAACGACGACGGCAACCCCGACCATCAGGTGGTCAGCGAGGCGGGGGGTGACCTGACGCTGACCGGGTTCGAGTCCGCCGAGTTCAACAAGCCGATTGGGGGGACGGGCGGCTTGACGGTGTCGACCCTGAGCAGTTGGCAGATCGGCGCAACCAACACGTACGCCGGCGAGACGGTGGTGGCCGCGGGCACGCTGAACCTGACCGGCTCGACCGGCCACGGCGACACCACGGTGCAAAGCGGCGGCACGCTCACGGGGGGTGGCGATGTGCGGGGCAGCCTGTTGGTCGAGAGCGGGGGGGCGGTCCGACCGGGCGGCGATCGCAGCGGCGGTGGGCCGTTTTCGCCGGCGTTTACCTACACGATGACCGTGAGCGGTGATTACACGCAACAAGCCGGCGCGACGATGCACGCCACGTTCAACGAGCACACGCTGAACGTCGGTGGCGAAGCGACGCTCGCCGGTGGGCTGAACCTCCAACAAGGCGAACCGTTGGCGCTGGGCGCGACGTGGACGTTGCTGTCGGCCGACGTGATCCACGGCGGTTTCGACGCCGACGCCATCAGCGGCGCGGCAATCGACGCAACAACCGCGATCGCGGTGCTGTATGTCGACGGCGGCGACGCGGACACGCTGGCCGACCGCGTGCAACTGATGGCGACGTTCAAGGGTGATGCTAACGGCGACGGCACGGTCAGCCTGGCGGACCTCGATGCGGTCGGCATCGGCTTCGGCAACGCGGGCGCATGGCAGGCCGGCGACTTCAACTACGACGGCGAAGTCGGCCTAGTTGACTTAGATGCGCTGGGGGTCAACTTTGGGCAGGCCGTTCCCGTGGCAGCTGCGCAGCACGCGATGCCGGCGATGCCCGAGCCGGCGAGCCTGATGCTGCTCGGCCTCGGCGGGCTGGCGCTGATGCGACGCGGCTGATTTACGGCAGGGTGATACCGGGGCCCACACGTGCAGTTTCTGCAGCATGGCCGGGCGCGACGTGGTGTTCGATACTATCGCGTGCGCATTCTGCTTGGGCCACCTGTACATATTGAGGAATCTGTGCTGTGGATTACGTGACAAGCTGTTTGATCGCCAAGCGCTATTGCTGCGCCACGCTGACTGTTCTGATTCTATTTGCGACATCGATTTACGCGGACGGCGAGGCGCCCCCGCCGCCGGAGCCCGTCTTGCTGAACGAAGTGCTCATCACCGCGGTGGGGGATGGGCGGTCGGTGTTTGACACGCCCTTCAGCACGCAGGAGATCAATTCCGCGCGGTTGTTCGAGCGCAGCTACCGCACGCTGCCGCAGGCGTTGCGCGACGTGCCGGGCGTCATGGTGCAGGAGACGGCCGTGGGCCAGGGCTCGCCCTACATCCGCGGGTTCACCGGCCGGCAGACGCTGCTGCTGGTCGACGGCGTGCGCGTGAACAACTCGGTCTTCCGTTCCGGGCCCAACCAGTACTGGAACACCGTCGACGCGTTCAGCCTCGACCGGCTCGAGGTCGTCAAGGGCCCGTCCAGCGTGCTGTACGGCTCGGACGCCGTCGGCGGCACGGTGCAGGCGTTCACGCGCGACCCGTTCGGTTACGGCGAGGGGACCAACGTCGCCGGGCGGGGCGTGTTCCGCTTCGCCTCGGCCGAGCGCTCGTTCCAGCAGCGTGCCGAGGTCAGCACCACACACGACCAGACGTTCGGTGTGCTCGCCGGCTTCACCAGCAAGTTGTTCGGCGACCTCGACATCGGCGGCGGCGTGCAGCAGGAAACGTCCTACGACGAGTACGACGCCGACTTCAAGGGCGAGTGGTGGCTGAGCGACACGACGCGCCTCGTCGCGCTCCACCAGCGCGTTCGGCAGAACAACGTGCCGCGCACGCACAAGACGGTGTTCGCCGAGCCGTTCAAGGGCACGACCGTGGGCTCCGAGCTGCAACGCGACCTCGACCAGGAGCGCGAGCTGACCTACCTGCAACTGCACGCCGACGGGCTCGACGGGTTTGTCAGCGGTTTCCAGGCGGGCCTTTCCTACCAGCGCCAGAGCGAGACGCGCCACCGCAAGCGCGCCGGCCGGGCGGACGATTTCCAGGGCTTCGACGTCGACACGTTCGGCTTGTTCGCCCGCGCCGAGAGCGACACGCCGATCGGCCTGCTCAGCTACGGCGTCGAGTTCTACCACGACAACGTCAACTCGTTTTCGTCGAGCAACCCCGTGCAGGGGCCCGTGGCCGATGACGCGACCTACGACCTGATCGGTGTCTACGTGCAGGACGAGATCGCGCTGGGCGATCGGCTGACCGTCATCCTCGGCGGCCGGCTCACGCACGCGGCGGTCGACGCCGACAGCGTGGCCGACCCCACGACCGGCACGCCGTTCGGCTTGTCCGACCAGTGGACCAGCGTTGTCGGCAGCGCCCGCGCGGTTTACGAGTTAGTGCCCGATCACGTCAACGTCTTCGGCGGCGTGTCGCAGGGCTTCCGCACGCCGAACCTATCCGACCTCACGCGTTTCGACACCGCGCGGACCGACGAGTTCGAGGTCCCCGCGCCGGGGCTCGATCCCGAGTTTTATACCTCGTTCGAACTCGGCGCGAAGGGGCGCAACGCACGAACCTCGGTCGAGGTCACCGGCTACTACACGCTCATCGACGATATGATCCTGCGCGTGCCCACCGGCGTGGTCAACGACAACGGCACGCCGCTCGATCCCGCCGACGACCTGTTCGAGGTCACCAAGGACAACGTGGGCGACGGTTACGTCTACGGCATCGAGCTGGCCGCGAGCCAGCGTGTCGGCCACAACTTCACGCTGTTTGGGAACCTGACGTTCACCGATGGCGAGGTGTCGACGTTCCCCACGTCGATGCCGACCGAATCCGACGAGTACCTCGACCGCGCCATGCCGCTGACCGGCCAAGTGGGTTTGCGCTGGGACGACCCGAACCAATCCTATTGGGCGGAGGGCGTGGTGCGCATGGCCGCCGACGCCGACCACCTGTCGACGCGCGACGCGCGCGACACACAGCGCATCCCGCCCGGCGGCACGCCCGGCTACGCCGTGCTCGACCTGTACGCCGGCGGCGAGATCGATCACAACACCACCTTCCGCGTCGGCATCGAGAACGTCTTCGACACCAACTACCGTGTCCACGGATCGGGGCAGAACATGCCGGGCATCTCGTTCGTGTTCGGCGTTGAAGTTTTCATCAACTAAGCCCGGGTGATAGCCCATGTGGCGTCAAGCTCGACACGCCCGACACACCTGCTGGACCGGTCACGCCGTGGCGGTGTCCATCGGTTTGCACGCCGTGGTCATCGCCGGGGCGTGGTGGGTGTCTGGCGGGGGTTCGCCCACACCGCCCGAGGCCCGGTTCGCCGCCGGCGAGCACGCCGTGGTGGTGAGTTTGCGGTTGCGGGAACACCACGACGCCGACGGCCCGCAGCTGCGCTACACCGCCGAGGCCCCGACGCCGCGAGAGACGCACACCCCCTTGCCGCCGATGCCCGAGCTGGTTCAACTCGGCCACCCCGAACCGAGTGCCGTGCCGATGGGTGAGGGCGCAGCGCTGCCCGTGGTCGAACTCACGCCGGTCGTGTTTGGCACGCTGTCAAACGCATCGGCGGCCGCCGAGCCGGTGGCCCGATCGACGGCAACCCCGCCGCCCCCGGCCCAAACCGCCGGTGTGCAGACCGAGCCCAAGCCCGTCGACGCGCCCCCGCTGCGCTACCCGCCGCAGAGCCGGCGTCGCGGTGAGGCCGGCACGGTATTGCTCGAAGCGCTCGTCAACACCGACGGCTCCGTGACCAACATCCGCGTGGTACGATCGCCCGGCTACCCCTTGCTGGAGCAAGCCGCCCGCGAGGCGCTACGCGGCACGCGGTTCGAACCGGCGTTGCACCACGGCCGGCCGGTCGCACGCACCGTGCGTATCCCGTTTACGTTCGAGTTAAAGCGACGAGTTGGCGGGCGCAACAAATAAGCCCTTCGGCTCGCGGCCCAAGGGCTTATCTGGCGAAATCGGGGTGACAGGATTTGAACCTGCGACCTCTGCGTCCCGAACACAGCGCTCTACCAAGCTGAGCTACACCCCGTTCAGTGGCTCGGCCATCGAACCGATAATCCTATGGGACCCGGCCTCGGGATGCAAGATCGACGTTTTAGGCGTTGGAGTTAAGGCGTCGGCGATCTCGGCCGATAAACCCATTAGGCACTCTTGCGCCTTAGTGAGATGGAGATTACCGGTGGCTGATACCGTACGCATGATCTGCCCGAACCTTCAGTGCCAGGCCATCCTGGCGGTCCCCGTCACGGCGCGTGGCAAGACGATCCGTTGCAGCGGCTGCGGCACGACGATCCGTGTCCCCGCGGGTACGGGCAAGCCCGCCGACTCCGGCGCGGCGACCAAGCAGTCGTAACCCCCTCACACATCGCAGCCGGCCGGATGCCCGAGCGTGCGCAATGGTCGGCGAACTTTTCGTCATCCGTGATCGATCACCGGGGAAGCTATCCCACGGCAAATGCGTCATTGGTTCGACCGGCTTTCGATTTCTTGGGGCACCCACGGCCACGGCGACCATATCGGCATCGATTTTTCCGCTACGATTACGATGGCCCGTAAGTCGCGAGGTAGCGTCAATCCCCACGTGGCGTCTGAAAAGACGGCTCACATTGCATCGGCCGCTCATTCGGCGTATTTTGCGCGGCTGAACCAAATGCAAGGGGTTTGACCTATGCTTCGTGGCGCCATTACCGCAATGATCACCCCGTTCGCCGGCGGCGAGGTGGACGAGCAACGCCTGCGCGAGAACGTTGCGTTCCAGATCGCCGAGGGCATCGACGGCCTCGTGCCCTGCGGCACCACCGGCGAGAGCCCCACGCTCACCCACGCCGAGCACGACCGCGTGATCGAGGTCGTCGCCGACGCCGCGGGCGGCAAGGTGCCCGTCATCGCCGGCACCGGCTCGAACTCCACCGCCGAGGCCCTGCGCCTGACCAAGCACGCCAAGCAAGCCGGCGCGACCGCCAGCCTCCAGGTCAACCCCTACTACAACAAGCCCACGCAAGAGGGCATGTACCGCCACTTCATGACCATCGCCGACGAGGGCGGCCTGCCCGTCGTGCTGTACAACATCCCCGGCCGTTGCGGCGTGGCGCTGACCGGCCAGACCGTCGCGCGCCTCGCCGAGCACGAGAACATCGTCGCCATCAAGGCCGCGACCGGTTCGATGGACGACGTGTCCGACGCCGTCGCGTCGTGCGGCGACAAGCTGGCCGTGCTTTCGGGCGACGACTCGATGACGCTGCCGCTGATCAGCGTGGGCGGGGCGGGGGTGATCAGCGTGGTGTCGAACCTGCTGCCGCGCAGGCTGGGCGACATGACCACCGCGGCGCTGGCCGGCGAGTTTGACCGCGCCCGCGCGATGCACCTCGATCTGTTCCCGCTGTTCAAGGGCATGCTCTCGCTGGAAACCAACCCCATCCCCATCAAGACCGCGATGATGCTCTGCGGCATGGACACCGGCGAACTGCGCCTGCCCATGTGCGCCATGGCCGAGGCCAACGTCGCCAAGCTCAAAGCGTTGCTCGAGGCGCACGGCTTGTTGAACCAGCAACCGGCCTGATCACCCGGCGGGGCTTTCGATCCAGTGCGCGTAGCACTTGTCGCACAGGTGGATGACCAGCCGGCGGTAGATCTGGTCGGTCAGTTCTTTGGTGTCGCACGCTTTCATCTGCTCGACGAGCCGCCGCCACTCGGCGTGGGTGTCGCGCTTCAAATCGTCTTCCGTGATCGGCGCGGGCCAAGGGTCGGCCATGGCCTCGATGCGCACCACCCACAGGTTGCCGGCGCCGGGCGTCAGCGTTTGGCCGCAACGGTGGCAGAGCAAGATTTCGTTCATGGCCTTGCTGCGATGTGATCAGCGGCCGCGCCGCGAGCGCAGGCGCGAGCCCAGCGTTTTCGGCGGCGGCCCCTTGGGCACGACACCGCCGGGGAACAGGCTCGGGTCGATCGTCTTCGTGTCTTCGGCCGCCGCCGTGACCGACTGGCTGAAGCGCTTGGACGGGGCGCTCTCTTCCTCCGCCGAGCGCTGCTTGCCCTTGTCCGACTTGTAGCGCGGCTCGAAGTCCGGGTACTCGAGTTGGTCGATCATCACGCCGGCGAGCTTCTCGATCTCGGTCAGCCGCTGGCCCTCGTCGGGCTCGACGAACGACCACGCCACGCCGCTGCGGCCCGCCCGGGCGGTCCGGCCGATGCGGTGCACGTAGATCTCCGGGTCCTCCGGCAGGTCGAAGTTGATGATGTGGGTGATGCCCTCGACGTCCAGCCCGCGCGCCGCTAAGTCCGACGCGACCAGCACCTCGAGCTTGCCCTCGCGCAGGCGTTGCATGATGCGGTTGCGCTTGCCCTGGTTCAGGTCGCCGTGGATCTCGAACGCCTCGACCTTGTGGTCGTTGAGGTAACGCGTCACGTCGCGCACCGTCGACTTCATCTTGCAGAACACCAGCGTCAACGCCGGCTCGGTGTGCGTCAAAAGGTGCAACAGCAACCGCTTCTTATCTTTCCAGTGGCACGGCAGGTAGTGCTGCGAGACCTGGCTGACGGTCAGCGCATCGGCGACGGTGACGATCTTCTCCACGTCGTTCTTCATGAACTTGCGGGCGAGGCGTTCGATCTCGCCGCTGATGGTGGCGCTGACGAAGATGGTCTGGTGGTCGCACTTGATCTTGCTGAGGATCTTGCGGATGTCGTCGCGGAAGCCGATGTCGAGCATGCGGTCGACCTCGTCGAGGATCGCCCAGCGGAGGTTGTCGAACGGCAGCTTGCGCTTCTGGTGCAGGTCCATGACCCGGCCGGGGGTGCCGACGATGATGGTGGCGCCCTTTTCGATGGCCTCGATCTGCTTGCCGTACTTCTCGCCGCCGACCACGGTGGCGATGCGCGGCCCGCCCTTGCCGGACCACTCACGCAGCTCGCGGTAGATCTGTGTCGCCAGCTCGCGGGTGGGCGCGAGGATCAAGGCCTGGCACGGCACGGCCTTGTCGGCCATCTTGATCAGGGGCAGGCCGAACGCGGCGGTCTTGCCGGTGCCGGTTTTGGCCTGGCCGAGGGCGTCGCGGCCGGCGAGGATCACGGGGATCAACTGGGCCTGGATGTGGGTGGGGTGCTTGAACCCCGCCGACTCGATGTTGGCCAGCAACTTCCCGTCCAGCCCGAGGTCGGCGAACGTGGATTCGGTATCAAAGATTTCACTCATAAAAAAGGGGCCTCACTGCGTCCCGCGGCGTCGGGGCGAAGGCCTTTCGCGAATGGCGTGAAGTCTGAACGCTTGGGCAGACTTGGCGCGATTGGCGGAAAACGCTCCGCCCCGAACAAAAACCGGGGCCAAAAGCTTGCTACACTGCGTCAGATTGCTGACGATGCAACCTGCGGTCGATAAACAATATATCGCCCAGCCCCACTCGGCAACTTGAAGCATGGACGCTTTGTCGTGACTGCAAACAGCACATTACAGGTCAACCTCGCCGCCATCGCGGCCAATTGTGCGGCTTTTCGCGCCGCGCTGCCCGCGGATTGCCAGCTCTGCGCCGTCGTCAAATCCAACGCCTACGGCCTGGGGGCCGTCCAAGTTGCCCGCAAGCTCTCGGCCGAGGGGGTCGACCTGCTGGCCGTCTACAGCCCCGAAGAGGCCCGACAGTTAGTCAACGCGGGCATCCCCACGCCGCTGCTCATCCTCCAACCGGTCGACGAGTTGCACCGCACCGATGCGCTCTACCGCGCCGCGGTCTCGGGCAAGCTGCACTTGACCGTGCACAGCGCCGAGCAGTTGGCGGGGGTGGAACAGATCGGCCTGGCGTTCGGCACGCCCATCCCCATCCACCTCGAACTCGACACCGGCATGTCACGCGGCGGCATGGGCGAGGCCGAGGCCGGCGACATCCTCCGGCGCCTGCCCGCGATGCGCTACGTCAAGCTCGCCGGCGTCTTCACACACCCAACCAGCGCCGACGCCGACCCGGCGGCAACCGACAAACAGTACCAGCGGTTCATGAAGTTCACCGGCTCCCGCATCACGCTGATCGCCGACGACGTGCGACTGCACTTCGCCAACACCTACGCCGCCCAGCGCAACGAACAATACCACCTCAGCATGGTGCGCATCGGCCTGGGGTTGTACGGCTACCGCAACGGCGGCGAGGCGATCGGGCCGCTGCAACCGTCGGTCAGCTGGTTCAGCCGGGTCGTTCACGTGCGCGAGGTGCCGAGCAGCACGCCGGTGGGTTACCACGGCTCGTTCACGACGTGGCGCGATTCGCGCTTGGGCATCGTGCCCATCGGTTACGCCGACGGCTACCCCCTGTCGCTGTCGAACCGGGGCGTGGTGCGCGTCGGCCAGTCGCTCACCGCCGCCGACGTGCGCGGCGAGGTGAACATGGACCAGATCATCGTCGACCTGACCGAAGCGCCCGACGACGTGGGCGTGGGCAGCCTGGTCGAGGTGTATTCCGACGACGTCGAAGCCCCCAACGCGCTGCCCGCGATGGCCGTGGCGGCGCGGACAAATGTGTACGAGATGCTCTGCCGCATCGCCGACCACGTGCCGCGCCAGTACCTGACCGCCGGATCGCCGCGCGGCGTGTTCCCCCGCTTGGTCCGGGCCTAGTGATACATTTTCACCGTGTGTAAGTAACTGTCAAAAAATGACTTGATTGTTGTTTATTATTCTAAAGTTCTTAAGAATATTAGAATAAAATCACCGTCCGAGAGAATTGTTCTCGCGCGAATGCGGGGCTCTTCGTGGGGCAGCGGTGGCGCGTGGGTCGCGTCATGGGTGTGCTAAAGCGTGTTGACGCCCGCCCGCTGTTGGCCAAAGATACCCCGCTCGCTCAACCGCACTCTACGAGAGGAACCACGATGACCGTTCGCTTTGCCGAGCGTGCCGACAGCAAACAGATCGAACTGGGCCTGCAGCTGGCGCCGAAGTTTGATGATAAGGACCTGCTCACCGCCGTGTGCACCGACGCCGAGTCCGGCGACTTACTCATGGTGGCGTTCATGAACGAAGAAGCGCTCCGCCACACGATCGAAACGCGCGAGGCGCACTTCTACAGCCGCAGCCGCGGCAAGCAGTGGAAGAAAGGCGAATCGTCCGGCCACGTCCTCCAGGTCCACGAGATGCGCATCGATTGCGACCAGGACTGCCTCTGGCTCAAGTGCACCATTGGCAACGGTGGCGGTGCGTGCCACGTCGGCTACAAGTCCTGCTTCTACCGCAACGTGGCGCTCGGCGACGGCGGCGACGAACCCGTCGCGCTGTCGTTCAACGAGGCCGACAAGGTCTTCGACCCCGACCAGGTCTACGGCAAGCAGTAGTTCACCCAACAGCCGGCGCCATACCTGGTGCCGGTCTCGGCGGCAGGTATGCCGCCGGCTATCATGCGCAACGAAACAGACTCCATCCCCGTCCACGTCATCGCCGGCCCGCTTGGTGTCGGCAAGACGACCGCCATCCTCGAGTACGTCCGCCGCCAGGCCGGCTGGCAGAAGATCGCCGTGCTGGTCAACGACTTCGGCCCGGTCGGTCTCGACGGCGCGATCCTCAAGGCCGGCGCCCCGTCTGGCGACGGGCTCCAGGTTGTCAACGTCCCCGGCGGCTGCGTCTGCTGCGTCGGCGCCGACGGCCTGATCACCGGCATGCGCCGTATCCTCAAACTTTCCGAGGTTCTTAACAATCAACACACGCCGCATCCGTTAGCCCCCGGTTCCACCGGGGGGTCTGGGGGTTCCGAGGTTCCGGGGGTTCCGGAGATTCCGGGGGCGGGCGTCGATCGCATCCTCATCGAGCCGAGCGGCATCGCCATGCCCGCGCAGGTCGTCGACCAGCTGCGCGAGCTATCGCACGAACACGCCCTCGACCTCCGCCCCACGATCGTACTGCTCGACGCCCGCGAGTTCGCCAGCGGTTTCGCCCCGGAGATGCCGTACTACCAGCGGTTGATCGAAGCCGCCGACGTGCTCATCGCCAACCGCTG
Source organism: Phycisphaeraceae bacterium (assembly GCA_028282805.1). Classification (GTDB taxonomy): domain Bacteria; phylum Planctomycetota; class Phycisphaerae; order Phycisphaerales; family Zrk34; genus JANQHD01. Next base: position 11,979 of record JANQHD010000039.1, read on the forward strand.
CGACCAGGCGTCCGACCAGACCGTCATACAATTCCGGCAGTTCGCCGACACGCTCGACCCGCCCAAGCTCCGCGTGCTCACCACCCACCACGGCCTGATCCCCGACGACATCTTCGATCTCCCGTCTGTTCACGCCGACACGAAACCGGACGCGACCCACAACCGCCATCCCCACGACCACCACGCCCACGGCACCACCTGGCCCCCGGAATCCGTTTTCCAACACGAACCGCTCGAACAGGCCGTTCGCAACGCGCTCGGCCGTATCGACCGCTTCAAGGGCGTCTTCCACACCACGTCCGGCTGGCGTCAGATCGAGATTGCCCGGGGCGGGCTGATCACGCGCGAAACCCAACACCGCCGCGACAGCCGCGCCGAATGGATCGCCCGCGGTGCGTTCGATCACGCATCGTTCACACAAAGCATTGATTCTTGTCGGGTGAAATGAAGCAGGTTCAGCGGGCCGCTTCGCTCATCAGCACCTTCATCTCGCGCACCGCCTGGCGCAGGCCGACGAACACGGCCCGGCTCACGATCGCGTGGCCGATGTGCAGTTCGCGGACCTCCGGCAGCGAGGCGATCGGTTGCACGTTCACGTAGTTCAGCGCGTGGCCCGCGTTGAACCGCATGCCCGCGTCGACGATCCGCTGACCGGCGTCGGCGACCTTGCCCAGCTCGCGGACCACGGTGGGGTGGTCGATGCGTTGGCCGCAGTCGTGGAACGCGTGCGCGTAAGGCCCGGTGTGCACCTCGCACACGCCGAACCCCGCCTCCGCCGCGGCCTCGACCTGCGCCGGCTCGGGGTCGATGAACGCGCTGACCACCAACCCCGCATCGCTCAAACACTTCACCGCGTCGGTCATGCGGTGCAGCTTGCCCGCCACGTCCAGCCCGCCCTCGGTCGTGACCTCCATGCGCCCCTCCGGCACCAGCATCGCCAGCTGCGGTCGCAGGTCGCAGGCGATTGCGATCATCTCGTCCGTCGCCGCCATCTCCAGGTTCAGCTTGACGTGGCACATCTCTTTAATGCGGCGGACGTCGTGGTCCTGGATGTGTCGGCGGTCCTCGCGCAGGTGCACCGTGATCCCGTCGGCCCCGCCGAGCTGCGCCTCGGCCGCCGCCCAGACCGGGTCCGGTTCGTACGTCCGCCGCGCCTGCCGCACGGTCGCCACGTGATCGATGTTGACGCCCAATTCAATCATGGTCGCGGATTCTACCCCGTTTAGCGACGGCCCGCAGGGCCGGGTTCTCACGATTCATACGGCACGACAAACAACCACCGCTGTCGCCGGAGCCCCGCCCGCACCGGGTTGTCGTTGACATAATCGATCGCCCGCCGCACGTCGATCGGCTTATCCAAAAACACCTTCCACAAACCCTGCGCCCACGGCGAATGACCATCGAGCGGCGCCATGCCCTCAGCCCGCAACCGCCGCGTCGCCGCGCCCTTGAGCAGGTTGACGACCTGTTCGACGTGATACCCGTGCCGCGCCACGACCAGGTGCACGTGGTCCGGCATCACGCAACACGCATGAATCGTGTAACCCGATTTATGTGCCTGTTCGCCGAACGCCCGCCCGGCGCAACGCGCCTGCACACCCGTGAGTTTCACCGGCGGGTATTTCAAGGCCCGTTTCGCATCACGCCGTTTGGCCGCATCGTGTATGCGGTGCGCCACCGATCGGCGCGTGTTCGTTTTGGTCGGCCCGCCGAACGTGTACAGTTCGTACGACCGCACGAACTCCGACCACGACCCGCGCGGGTCGTTGGGCAGCCAGAACCCGTAACACGTGAAGATTGCGTGGTACGCGATGATCACGATCGCACCCCCATGGAACCGGGCCCTGCGGGCCCTCGCTAAACGCCCCCCAACTGCGGCGCGCCTCGTTTAGCGCCGCCCCGCAGGGGCGGGTTTGATATCACCCCTGATACCGCGGGAACAACGGCTCGCCCTTTTCGATCGGCGTGCCGGGTTTGAGTTGCCCCCATCGCGTCCATTCATCGAGTCGGCCGGCGCCCGATTTGAGTTGGGCCGCGTAGTCACAACCGATGCGCCCCCAAAACGCCTCGCACGCGTCGGGGATGAACGGCCACAACAACACCGACGCGATCCGCAACGCCTCGATACAGTTATATAGGATCGTACCCACTTCGGGTAACTTTGATTCGTCCTTGGCAAGCGTGAAGGGTTTGGTTTCTTCGATCAAACTGTCAATTTCTACTACAACTTGGCGTGCCGCGACGCTGCATTTGAACAAATAAAGGTGTTCAAATGCTTCGCTGTATCTATTTGGAAGGCTCGTGATGTTCTTGAGTCGATGATGAATGATACCAGCATAATCAGAATTAACGAAGCTGAATCCAAGATGTTCACTACTATCGGAGTTGAATGATGTGGCATCTTGGAGCATGGGTGTCGGTGCTTTGCCTTCGCAGTATTTGCCGATCATATTTGTTACGCGCGAACACGAGTTGCCGAACGTATTCGCCAGGTCGGCGTTGTACACCTTGGCGAACAAGTCGGGGCTGAAGGCGCTGTCGGTCGTACCCAACGGCCCGTGGGTGGCGAGGAAATAGCGCAACGCGTCGAGGCCGAACTCGTTGACGTAGTTGTCGATCGCGGCGGGGTCGAGGAAGTTGCCCAATGACTTGCTCATCTTCTCGCCGGTGTCGCTGACCCAGTAGCTGTGCGAGTAGACCTGCTTGGGCAGGTTGACCCAGTCGTAGCCATCGCACTTGTTCAGCGCCATCAGCAGGCCGGGCCAGATCGCGGCGTGGAACCACAGAATATCCTTGGCGATGAAGTGCACCGCGCCGGCCTGCCAGTACTTGCGGCGGTCGGGGGTGTCGACGTAAGTGAGGTAATTGAACAGCGCATCGATCCACACGTAGATCGTCTGCGCCTCGTCGCCCGGCACGGGGATGCCCCAGCCCGACGTGCCGGTCCGGCTGATCGGCACGTCTTGCGCCTCCTTGATCCGGTTGACGATCTCGTTCTTCCGCGCCTCGGGCTGCACAAACGTGGGATGTGCCTCAAAGTGCGCTAACAGGGCGGGCACGTAGGCGCTGAGCTTGAAGAAGTAATTCTTCTCCTTCTTGCGCACGAGCGGCTTGCCGTTGACGGGGCTGTTGTAGTCGGTCTCCTTGGCCTTGTTTTCCGGGACGTACTCTTCCTGGCCGGCGTCGTACCAGCCCTCGTACTCGCCCTCGTAGACGTCGCCGGATTTGAGCAGCGCGGCGATGTATTCGGTGACCTTGGCCTTGTGCTGCTCGGAGCTGGTGCGGACGAAGTCGTCGTGCGTCATCTCCAGCTTCTCGAACACGTCGCGGAAGGCTTGTGCGTTGCGGTCGGCCCACTGCTGGGGGGAAAGGTCGTGCTCGGCGGCCTTGTCGGAGACCTTGGCGGCGTGTTCGTCGACGCCGGTGAGGAAGAACGTGTCGTCGCCGCGCAGGCGGTGGTAGCGCGCCACCACGTCGGCGACCATGGTCGTGTAGACGTGCCCGAGGTGGGGCTTGTCGTTGACGTAGTAGATCGGCGTAGTGACGTAGAATGTGTCGTTCTGGTCGGGCATAGTCGGGGGATTGTAACGGATTTCGCGTGGTCACTTAAGTGACCACGCCGCCTATACTGAGGGCATGAACGTGCTCAAGCGGATCTGGCGGGGGATCAAGGCGTGGCTGAACAGCGCCCCGGGCTGTTCGTCGTGCCGGGTGCCGTTTGGCGAGGAGCCGCCCGCGCCTTCGGACAAAGAAAAACCCCGATCGGGCGACCGGGGTTCGGGGGGTTCACAGAAGTAGTCGATCAGTCGGGGTAGCCGTCGGGGTGGTTTTCGATCCAGTTCCACGCGGTGCGGACGATCTCGTCGAGGTCGGTGTGGTTGGGCTTCCAGCCGAGCTCGCTTTGGATCAGTTCGGAGTTGGCGTAGAGCATGGGCGGGTCGCCGGCGCGGCGGTCGCCGTACTCGACGGTGAACTCGCGGCCGGTGACGCGCTTGACCGATTCGAGGATATCCCGCACGGAGTAGCCGCGGCCGATGCCGAGGTTGTAGAACTTGGTCTGGCCCGCCTGCATCTTTTCCATGGCGATGATGTGTGCGGCGCAGAGGTCTTCGACGTGGATGTAGTCACGGATGCAGGTGCCGTCGGGCGTGTCGTAGTCGGTGCCGAAGACGATGATCTTCTCGCGGACGCCGAGCGCGGCCTCGCAGATCACGGGGATGAGGTGTGTCTCGGGCTCGTGGTCTTCGCCGATGGACCCGTCGGCGGAGGCGCCGGCGACGTTGAAGTAGCGCAGGGCGGTGAAGGCGAAGTCGGGGTTCGATGCGGCGTAGTCGATGAGCACACGCTCGACGAACAGCTTCGACCAGCCGTACGGGCTGACGGGGCTCTGGCCCATGGTTTCGACGATGGGCACGTCGTCGGGTTCGCCGTAGGTGGCGCAGGTGGAGCTGAAGACCATGCGGTTAACGCCCGCGGCTTTCATGGCTTGCAGCATGCTGACGGTGCCGCCGGTGTTCTTGTCGTAGTAATCGAGCGGGTCGGTGACGGACTCGCCGACGTAGGCGAGGGCGGCGAAGTGCATGACGCACTCGACGTGGTACTCGCGGAGGGTCTGTTCGAGCACGTCGGTGTCGGACAGGTCGGCCTGCACGAAGTCGGCCCGTTTGTCGACCGCCGAGCGGTGGCCGCGGTAGAGGTTGTCGACGACCACGACCTTGTGGCCGGCGTCGAGCAGCTGCTTGGTGGCGTGAGAGCCGATGTAACCGGCGCCGCCGGCGACCATGACGTTCATGGGAACGCTCCTTGGGGTGGGTGGATCGGCCATCGTAAGAAGCGCGGCGGGATCGATCAATCGGCGTGGTTTCGGCGGGGTTTGCCGACCAGCGACAGGCCCACCGTCGTCGCGAAGCCCAGCACGATGAAGCCCAGCGGCAGGGCGGTTTCGCCAACGGATTCGGGCAGGCGCGGGCGGTGGGGGTAGTCGGCGAAGTCGACGGGCTTGTTCGTTTGGGTGTAGATCAGCGCGTCGTCGACGATGGTGACGGGTTGGCCCTTGACCTTGGCGACCTCGTCGAGGGGCACGGCCTGCTGGAACGGCCACAGCCCCACGACTGCGCCGATGAGCAGGCCCATCAGCGCCCCCAACGTCGCCTTCTCGCAGCGGGCGAGTAGCAGTTTGAGCAGGTTCGACACGACCACCACACCCACGACCACGCCGATGCCGACGGGAAGGATGACGGCCTTGACCGGTGCGAGCAAAGCGGGCAGGTCGCTGGGGTTTTTCAACGCCACCGCGAACGCGTCGATACCCCTGAGGATCGGCACATACACGCCCATGAGCAGGAACATGTACCCGCCGCTCACCCCCGGCAGGATCATCGCGCTGGCCGCGACAAGCCCCGCGATGAGCATGAACGTAAAACCTTCGCGGTTGATGTCCCCGGTCTCGCCGAACGCCTGAACGTACGCTAGCGCCGCCATGGCTGTAAACATGACCATGCCCGCGACCCACGCCGAGGCCGTCGTCTTGCCCAACATCTTTTTGAGCAGCGGCACGCCCCCGAGCGTCAGCCCGATGAACAGGCTGAACATCGCCACCGGCTGTGCCTGCATCAGGTCCTTCATCCACCCGGCCAACCCGAAGATCGCGCAGCCCATCGCGGCGACTACCGAGCCCAGCAGCACGACCGAACGCAAGCGGAACTTGAACGAGCTCAGCTCCGCGATCGCGTTGATGAACTGCTTGTAGATGCCGGCCGCGACGAGCATGGTGCCGCCGCTGATGCCCGGCACGAGGTTCGCCAGGCCCATCAACACGCCGCCGACCACGCCGCGCACGGCGAGCAGCGGCAGGGGGCCGTGGGTGTTTTTCGATGGGTTGGCGGCGTCACTCATACCGCAAGCATATCGGCTCGTTGGTGTTTCAGCATCAACCCCAAGCCCGGCTCTGAGCGGTCCGCCGCGAAGACCGGGATGCGAAGACCGGGATATACACCCCATACGTTTTCTGCGACCATAAGTTCATGCCCGACCGCCCCGACCAGGTCGAACTCGCGCCCGGCGTCGCGCTGCCCGCCGCCGCCTTGTGCTTCCGCTTCGCCCGCTCCTCGGGGCCCGGCGGGCAGAACGTCAACAAGCTCAACACCAAGGCTGCGCTCAGCGTGTCGCTCGCCGACCTTGCCGTGGTGCTCAGCGAACCCGCCTTCGGTCGCCTGCTCCGGTTGGCGGGGCGTTACCGTGTGGGCGATCGGCTGACCATCGCCAGCGAGTCGTCACGTTCGCAACTCGACAACCGCCGGGCGTGCGTCGACAAGCTTGCGCAACTCGTGCAACAGGCGCTGGTCCGCCCCAAGGTGCGTCGGCCAACCAAGCCGTCGCGCGCCTCGAAGGAACGCCGGCTCAAGCAAAAACAGCGGCGCGCCGAGATCAAACGCAACCGTGGCCGCCCGTCGTCGAGGGATTGGTAATCGGTTAAGCCACACCACCAGCAACGCCGCCCCCAGCCCCGCAGTTATCGCGGCGCAGCGTGTATTACGCGCAAAACAGAACAACACTCGTGTGCCCCCGGTTGGCGTAGACGCTACAATTCAGCCGACGATTCTGGACACGTTCAGCTTGGGGGCGTTTTGATCCAGTTGAATTGCCCATCCTGTGGCAAACGGTTCAAGCTGGCCGACAAGTGGGCCGGCCGGGCGTTCAAGTGCCCCGAATGCGATAAGCCCGTCCGCGTGCCCGCCGACCACGAACCGCCCGCCGGCGGCTTGAGCGACGACAGCCAACTCGACTGGGACCTGATCCAGACCAACGCCGAAACCATGGCCGGCAAAACCACCCTCGGCATCGAGCCGAAGGGGCGTGAGAGCCGGATCGAGCCGCTGCCTCAGCGCGACGGCGGCCCGCGCCAGGCATCGGGCCCTTGCCTGCTGCCGCTGTTCACACGCGGGCCGAACCGCTCCGACCGCTTCCGCACCGGTTCCAGCTTCGAGAACCTGGTTTACGACCGCCTGCCCGGCCTGCTGATCCTCGGCGGCTACGGCCTGTTCTTCGCCGCGGTCTTCTACCACGCCTACCTCCAAGTGCCCGAAGACCAGAAGAGCCGGACCTTCATGTTCCTGCTCATGGTGACCGTCCCCGCCTCCATCGTCCTCGTCCTCGCCACGATCTTCGCCGTGCTCATCGTCGTGCCGTTCACCGGTTTGGGCTTGCGCCTGGCGGCGAAGATCGGACGCTTCGAGTTGCCCGAGGACACCGGGGTGAGGCTCTTGGCCTGGTTCGCCGCGCCCGCCGTCTTCGTCTACGGCGGCTTCATCTTCTACGGCGAGCAGGGCGCGTTCATCGGTATCGCGGCCGCGTTCCTCGTCTCCTTCCTCTTCACGGGCCTGCTCTTCCGCCTGCACGTCCTTCAGACGGCCCTGGCGTGGCTCACCTCCATGATCTGCGGCGTCACGAGCACCGTCGTCGGCGTCTTCCTCATCGGCTTTATCATCGGTTCGGTCCTCGTCATGTTCGGCTTCGGCGTCGACAAACCCGACGACAATCAATTCACCCACGCCAATCAGCCCGGGCCCGTTTACCACACACCGAACTACGAGCCGCCGCCCCCGCCGGAGCCCGAGCCGGAGGACTACTTCGACCGCGCGCTCTACCGCCTGTCACACGTGCGCAACGAAAAACGCTACGACGGCGCGAAGATGATCGCCGACGTCGACCCCCAACCCGACCGCGCCGACGAGGTGATCGCCGCGCTGCTCGCCCAGCTGTACGACACCGACATCCGCGTCAAGCGCAAGGTCTTCGAAGCCCTGCGCATATGGGATCGGCCCAACTGTCTCAGCTACGCCGAGAAGCTGGTCGACACCTCCGACCCTGACCTCCGTCGCATGGTCATCGAGGTCTTCGTCGAGCACGGCGACAAGCGGGCCGTCCCCCTCTACGCCAAGCAACTCAAGGCCAACCCCCGCGACGCCGCCTCGCAAGACGCCCTCATCGCCTACGGCGCCGACGCCCAGCCGCACGTGCTCGAACACGTTGAGGATTCCAACAGCTTCGTCCGCCTGGCCATGCTCGAGGTGATCTACGCGGTCGGCGACGCCCACGCCGCGATAAAAATCATCCCCCTCGTCGCCGACCGTGACCCCGATGTCGCCCGGCTTGCCCGCAAGACGATCGACAAGCTCGCGCCCGGCGCGTTCGACGACGTCGACGAGGCGCTGCTGATCCTCGACAAGGCCAGCTTCTCGAGCGACCGGCTCAAGGCGTTCAAGATACTCGCCGACACGCCGCCCGAGCCCGACGACCCGCGCATCGCATCGGTGGCCGAGCACCTTGAGGCGGAGTTCGATCGGGCCTCGTTCCGGCCGACCGAGCGCAGCACACTGATCCGCGCGATCGCCAACTGGCACCGCGCCGAAACGGTGACCATGCTGCTGGGCCACATCGACGAGAGGTACGACCTCTCGTCGCGGCGGAACAACGCAATCGAAGTGCTCGGCGAGATCGGCGACCCGCGCGCCATCAAGCCCATCATCAACTGGGTCTCGCAGGAGCCCGCCCTCGTCACCGCCGCGCTGGTCAAGTTCGGCCCGGCGGCCGAGGAACAGGTCATCGTCGCGCTCTACGAGGTCCGTAGCGAGAAGGGCCTGATCGCCGCCGTCGACGTGCTCGACAAGGTCGGCACCCGTAAGTGCCTGCAACACCTCTACAAGCTCTCACGTTCCGCGAAGTACCCGGCCGTCCGCGTGCTCGCCAACGTGGTCCACAAGCGCAAGCTCAAAGAAGTCAACGCCGCACGCGAGGCGGAGAAAGCCCAACCGCAACCCTGAGGTCGGTGCGGCCACACGGACGCTCGTTTGTTGTGCTCAGCCCGCCAACTCGCGGAGCATCTTGGGCGTGGCCAGCCAGAGCAGTTCCGCCGAGGCGTCGGCGTCGCTCTGACGCGAGACGGTCTGCATGCACACCGCCCCGGCTTTTTTGAGTTGGATCTGCCACTTCATCGTGCGGAAGCACAGCAGCTCCGCGGCGCCGGACAGGTCGGGTTCGTGGCCGACGGCGATCAGCACGCCGGTTTCGTGCTCGCCGAGGGCCTTGACCACGGAGGTGGGCCTGCCCTCGGCGAGCAGGGGGCTTTCAATGGGGTCGAGGTCGAACCGCTTGCCGAGCAGGTCGGCGGTCTGGCGGGCCCGCAGCAGGGGGCTGGTCAGCAACACGTTGGGCTGGGCGATGAGGGTTTGCAGGCCCTCGGCCGCCTTGCGGGTTTTTTTGATGCCCTCGTCGGTCAGCGCACGCTTGGCGTCACGCAAGCCGGGGCTGCGCGGCACCGCGATGCCGTGACGGAAAAGAACGATCTGCATGAGCTACCTCCGCCGGGAACGCCGCACATCATACCGCTGACTGTGCGCCCCGGCATCGGGTAAAGTGACGCGACCCGGCGAGCCATGATGACAGGCATTTGTGAGAAAACGGTTAAGCCCATCGCCACAAGCGAAAGCCTGTGCGGCGCGTTGTTGACCACGTTGTTGCCCAGTTCGATGGTCACCGGCGACGAGGCCGCGCGATTGGCGCAATGGGCGCCGGGGCTGGCGTCGACGTACTGCCGGCGTTGCGGCGCGAGCGTGGGACCCGGCGGCGCAACCGAAAACGGCTGTGCGCACTGCATCGACGACAAGGTGCCTTGGGACGGCGTGTGGCGGTTGGACGCGTACGCGGACCCGATGGCGGGGTGGGTGCGGCAGATGAAGTTCGCACGCGCATGGATGTGGGGTTATTGGCTGGGCGGGTGTTTGGCTCACGTGGTGCCCGACGATGCGCGGGCGCTGGTGGTGCCCGTGCCGCTGCACTGGACCCGCCGGCTGCGGCGCGGTTACGACCAGGCGGCGATGATGGCCGAGGGCCTGGCGCGGGCGAAGGGGTGGCGGATGGCGCGACCGCTCAAACGCGTCCGCCGCACCAAAGCGCAGTCACGCTTGCACACGCAGCAGGCGCGACGCGACAACGTGAGGCGCAGCTTCGCAGCGCGACCGACCGATCTCGACGGGTGGTGCGTGTGGCTGGTCGACGATGTGAAAACCAGCGGCGCGACCGCGGGGCAGTGCATCAAACTGCTGCGCCGGTTGGGCGCAGCGCGGGTGAATCTCGCGGTGGCTGCCGTGGCGGATGCGAAACGCGCCGATTTTCAGGTGAGTTAGTGTTTATGAGCATTGACGGCCGATTTCAGGTCGGTTAACATGTTTAGTTCGGCCATGGAGGAGATCTCCAACCCTACCGGTTGTGAGCGGACCCGAAAAGGTCAAAAATTGGTCGAAAAATGGCCTCACAGCCATTGACAGGGCCTCAGCGATGAGTATCATCCTCCGGCTCGTCACCAGCGAATCGAAAGGTTCGACGGTGACAGGATCGGTCTTTGACAAGTGAACAGTTGGGACGCCGCGAGGATGTGAAGCGGTGCGGCCTGGAGCGTCAGCCCGGGCAGCAACGCTTTAAAAACTGAACGGCACGCGATGACAGCCGCGTGTCGTCTCAAACATCCTTGTGACGCTTGTGAATAAACCCTTTATACGGAATATTCCAGTGTATGTTTGAGATGCCGCTGCCATTAGCCTGGCAGCGGCTCGGCATCGAAGAGCTCGCTCTTGGGTGTCGTTGACCGGCCCGGCGAAAGTCGGGTTTAACCATGGTCAAAACCTTCTTTGAAGACACGGGCTTCGGCCCACGTCAACAATAATCAATTGAAGAGTTTGATCCTGGCTCAGATTGAACGCTGGCGGCATGGCTAAAACATGCAAGTCGAACGCGAAACCGACTTCGGTCGGGAGTAGAGTGGCGAACGGGCGAGGAATACCTTTTTAACGTACCCCGAGGTCAGGGATAGCCGTGGGAAACTGCGGGTAATACCTGATGATCCCATCGGACCGCATGGTTTGATGGGCAAAGGCTTGCTGCCTTGGGATCGGGAAAGGCGCTATCAGCTTGTTGGTGGGGTAACGGCCTACCAAGGCGAAGACGGCTAGCGGGTGTGAGAGCATGACCCGCCGCATCGGGACTGAGACACTGC
>JANQHD010000040.1 GCA_028282805.1 Phycisphaeraceae bacterium
GGAAGGCGACTTCAACTACGACGGCGTGGTGTCGCTGGGCGACCTGAACTTCATCGGCACCAACTTCGGCAAGACCATCCCGACGGCCCCCTCGGCCCCCTCGGCCCCGGCGGTGCCGGAACCGGCGAGCTTGATGTTGTTGGGGCTTGGCGCGTTGGCGCTGAGCCGCAAGCGGCGGTGATGGATTGGATGCCCTCCGAGGCATGCCTAAAGCATGACCTCATCACCCCTGCGCCGGTTTACCGCCGGCGCAGGGGATTAAGAGAAGGGCCGGGCTTCGGTGGTCGGGGCTTGGCGCGACGGCTTGCGGTCGGAGCAAGAAGGAGGTCACAGGCGAGCGGCCGCTCTTGTGGGAATTGAGGTGTTTCGTGAATGCGGCTTGTTGCCGTTCGATTCGGGAAGTTCAGAGGGATCGGGGGCATTCGGAGGGCGAGCCATGCGTACGGGCTTGACCCGCGGATCACGAATCCACGTATTCCTGCAGGAGGAACGACTCATGAAAGTTTGGAGTATGAAGATGAGCTCGGTGTTGGCGGGGCTGGGCGTGTGCGTGTTATTCGCCACCACCGGTCACGCGGCGCTGGTGCATCACTACACCTTCGACAACGCCGACATCGTCGGCACGAAGGGTGCGGGCGATGTAATCGGCAGCGCCGACGCGATACCCACCGGCGCAGGCGGCGGCACCGACATCACGACCGGTCAGGCCGGCGTGTTTGGGGAGGCGTACGCTTTCACGCAAGTGGCCGCGACCTCCGGCAATCAGACCGATCCAACGCTGAAGGAGAACCTGCTGCGTGCGCCGGCCGGCACCGCGCCGTTCGGCACGGCGGAGCGGACGATCGCCGTCTGGTTCCAGCAGACCGCAAGCGTCGGTCAGAACAAGATGTTCGGTTATGGCAGCACCAACACCGACAGCAACGGCAGCACGAGCGAGGCGCTCGACCTCAGCCTGGAAGCCGGTGGGATCCGCATGCGGATGTCGAGCGGTAACATCACCTACGGTGGCGGGAGCTTTGACTTTCTCGGCGCCGACGCGGGCTGGCACCACCTCGCGGTGCGCGTCAACTCCGGGGCGACCGACTACAACTCGGTCGACATCTTTGTCGACGGTGTTCAGCTTTCCGTCACTGCGGGTAGCAGCCATCTCAACGACCTGATGCAGATCCCCGACTCGCCGTTCGGCATGGGCGGCGTCGGCTACGACGCGTTCCTGCAGCACGGGTTCCACGGCCTGCTCGACGACCTGCGGATTTACGACAACGCGCTGACCAACGCCGAGATCGCGCAGCTCGCGGTGCCGGAACCGGCTTCGCTGGCGCTGCTCGGCATGGGCGGGGTGTTGTTGTTGCGTCGTCGTTAACCCGGCGGCTGGATCACAGCAGATCGCTCCCCCAGCTGTGATTGTGCAAAAGACAACACGCGGCGGCGCCTCGAAAGGGGTGTCGTCGTATTCGGCATAAAATCCCCTCACGGGCGTCTCTAGTTTGTGTGAACGGCGGTGGCGCCCGGCGAAATACTTATCAGAGGTGAAAGATGCGTGTTGCGATGAATCAGCCCGGTTCCAGCCGTTTACGGCTTAGCAGCTGTCTTGCTCTTTGTGTATGCATCGTCGTGCTGGCGTGGAGCTCGGCGGCTTATGCGCAGAACGTGGTGTTCTTCATCGTCGACGACATGGGCGCCTACGACTGGGAGGAGAACGCGGCGCTGAACCCTAACGGCAGCGTGCTGTACGAGACGCCGAACATGATCCGCCTGGCGCAGGAGGGCGTGACGTTCAACCAGGCGTACGCCGCGGCGCCGGTGTGCAGCCCGACGCGCGCATCGCTGATGACGGGCAAGACCGCCGCACGCCACCGGGTCACCGAGTGGATCTCGGGCGGCAACCACAACTCGGCGACGCTGACGCAGCCGACGAACTGGGTGAAGAACCTGCCGGACAGCGAGGTGACGCTGGCGGAGATGTTCCAGAGCAACGGCTACCACACGGGCTTCGTGGGCAAGTGGCACCTGGGTCAGAACGGCAACAGCGCGGCCGACCCGTTGAACCACGGCTTCGACTACAACATCGGCGGCAACCACAAGGGCAGCCCGCCCGGCGGTTACTTCGCGGGCGGCGACGGCAGCTGGAACGCGCCGGGGTTGAACACGGGCATCTACAACTCGGACGATTACCTGACGGACGTGTTGACCGACTTCGGAGAGCAGTACATCGCGGACCACGCGAACCAGTCGGAGCCGTTCTTTTTGATGATGTCGCACTACGCCGTGCACAACCCCAAGCAGGCGCCGGCGTCGCTGGTCAGCAAGTACAACGCAAAGAAGACGGACCTGCAAAACCAGGGCGTCGACCTTCAGGGCCACACCAACGCGACGTACGCGGGCATGGTCGAGAAGATGGACGACTCGCTCGGCCGGCTGCTCGACCGGCTGGAAGACCCCAACGACGACGGCGACACGTCCGACTCGATCCGCGACGACACGATCGTGATCTTCACCTCCGACCACGGCGGGCTGTTCGCCGCGGAGGGCGGGGCGACCAACAACCGCCCGCTGCGCGACGGCAAGGGTAGCGTGTACGAGGGCGGCGTGCGTGTGCCGTTCATCGTCAGCCACACCGGCAACGCACAGATCGCGCAGGGCACGGTTAACGAGAGCGACCGCGTCAGCTCCGAAGACCTTTACGTCACGCTGGAAGAGATGACCGGCACGGGCGGCGCAACCGGTGGCGGCGGGCCCTTTGCGCCGGGTTCGCCGATCAGCAACGCCAACCAGGACGGCGTGAGCTTCGCCGGCGCGCTCGAAGGCCAGGCCCACGACCGGCGCTACCAGTACTGGCACTACCCGCACTGGTCGAACCAGGACTTCGGCTCCGGCCAGGTCGAGGGCGGCAAGTACGTCAGCGGCGTCCGCAACGGCGACTGGAAATTGATCTGGTCGTACGACCGCAACGAGTACGAGCTGTACAACGTCGTCGGCGACGTCGGCGAAACGACCGACCTGATCAACGCCAGCGACAAGACCAAACGCATCGCTTACGACCTGAGCCTGGAGTTGAACCGCTACCTCGACGAGGTCAACGCGCAGACGCCGATCCTTCTGTCGAGCGGGCAACCCGTGGCGCTGCCGCCGGTGCTCGCGCAAGTCGGCCCGGCGATCAACCCGGTGGCCGGTCACTACAAGCTCGACGACGCGGCCGGGCCTACCGTCATCGATTCGGGGCCCAACGCCGAGCACGGCGTCGCGGAAGGTTCGCCAACGTTCAACCAGGCCGGCGTCGTCGGTAGCGCGGTGCGCTTCGATGGTTCAACGGATAGCGTCGCGGTCGATGGCGGGCTGTCCGCCCTGGGCATCGACGGCAACAACGCACGCACCGTGGCGCTGTGGTTCAACGCCGACACCGTCGACACCGGCCAGCAACGGCTCATCGGCATGGGCGACTGGGGCGCGGGCACGGGCTCGACCTTCGACATCACCCTCGAAGACAACGGCGCCACCAACAACCAGAAGATGATCGGCCTGCGCTACGGCAACGGCAACGCCTTCTTCCTCGACGAAAACGACACCGAGTTCCAAACCGGTCAGTGGTACCACGTCGTGTTCAGTTATGACGGCACTTTCCTCGACTTCGACGAAACCGACGACGCCGACACACTCGGCCTGAGCGTGTACGTCAACGGCGTGCAGGTCGAGGCCGACGCCGGCAACCAGAACAACGCCGGCCAGTTCCTCGTCACCGGCGACAAGGGCGGCACCCCCGTCGACTGGCTGTTCATCGGCCGCGAGTTCCGCAACATCACCGACCAGCACTTCGACGGTTTCATCGACGACGTGCAGATCTACAACACGGGTGTCAGCCCCGCCCAAGCGCTGTACCTGTTCAACAACCCCGGCGTGTTGCTCGTCGCCGGCGACTTCAACCTGAGCGGCGCCCACGACACCGCCGACATCGACGCCCTGACCGACCACTTCGACAACACGCTCTACGACCTGACCGGCGACTTCGTGACCGACAGTTCCGACGTCGACGAGTTGGTGCTGAACCTCATCGGCACCGCCTACGGCGACACGAACCTCGACAAGCAGGTGAGCTTGTTGGACCTCAACGCGCTGGGCGCGAACTTCGGCCTGTCCGGCGGCTGGGGCGCGGGCGATTTCAACGGCGACGGCGAGATCACCTTGGCCGACCTGAACGTGCTTGGCACGAGCTTTGGTTTCGACAACAGCGCCGCCGCCCCCGCCGTGCCCGAGCCGGCGAGCGTCGCGTTGTTGGCGCTTAGCGGTTTGATGCTGACCCGTCGCCGGCGTTGATCGAGCCTTTCATCCGGCAAACGAAAGAGCCTCGCCGCACGTCGTGCGGCGAGGCTTTATAAAGCGGGTGAAGGGGCTCGAACCCTCGACATTCAGCTTGGGAAGCTGACGCTCTACCAACTGAGCTACACCCGCGGGGGTGGTTTGCACGACGTTTATTATAGATCGTGCACTATGATTTTACTTCTCAAGTACTCATGCTGATTATCGCTTCGCGAGAGATCTTAAGCAAGTGGCTTCGTCTTGTGGATGGAAAAGGCTGGCAGAGTATTTGAGCCCTGGTGATACAGTGAGTTTCTGGTGCCGAATGCGGTGGAACTCGACCGAATCATTTTGCGCGCTCACGCGTTCGGGTGTACATCGAATGAAACCGTCACTGCGACGGGCTCTTCGTTTAGGGTTCGGCTACGCTTCGTCGTGTTCATCCGCCGTTGTCTGGGGTGACTGCAGGCCGGCTTGCGATAAGCCTGTGGTGAATAACCGCGTGAGTTCTTCGTTGAAGTTCCAGCATTGGAGTTCGTGTTCGAACTCCAATGCGAAATCGGGGCGCTGCTCAAGAAGCAGCACGAGCGATTCTTCGGCTTGCTGTTTGTTGCCGAGGTTTCCGTGTATCGCAGTGCGGACGATGGTTGTCCAATAGATTTCCGGCGTGAGTTGCAGGTCGGCTTCTCGTGCGGCCGCCGCCGTGTCGCCTTGAAGGTAAGCGTGTATACACGGCACGGTGTGATACCAGTTGGGATGGTGGGGCGTGAGCGCCATGGCCCGCTGCGCCATGGGCATCGCCGTGTCCCATTCGCCGAGGCAGGCGTAGAACGCCGCCAGGTCGGCGAGCAGGTTCGCGTGGTTGGGGTTCAGGCGGATCGCGTTCTCGGCGGCTTGGCGGAAGGCGGCCAGGTCGTGGCTGTGGAAGAGGGCCGCCGCCAGCGCTTGAAAGGCGAGCGGGGAGCGGGGGTCGAGTTCCACCGCGCGTTCGGCGAGCGCTACCGCCAGCTTGAACCACTCGGTTTCTTCTTTGGATTGGTCGTTGAAGAACCGCGTCGCGTCGGTGCAAACCAGCGAGTACGCTGCATGGGCCGAAGCGTTGGATGAATCCAATTGGATCGCGGTCGGCAGGTGGTCACGCAGTTCGACGAAGCGCTCCTGCGAAGGCTTGGCGAAGTAGGCGTAGAAGCGGAGCACCCACTCGTAGGCGCTGAGGCTTTCGGACGACCTGTGGCGGACGTTTTCGGTCAGCAGGTTCGGGATCACGCCGTAGGGCTCGGCGATGGTGACCGCGACGGACCGGGTGATCTCGTCCTGGATGTCGATGACGTCTTGCGCGGTGAGGTCGCGGGTGTAATTTTCGGCCCACAGCTGCCTGCCGTCGGATGCGTCGTGCAGCCGGACCGCGACACGGATCTTGTCGTGGCCGCGCCTCACGCTCCCGTCGACGATGAACCGGGCGTCGAGCCGCCGGGCGACATCCGCCACGTCGATGCGTTCGCCCTTGAATTGGAACGAGGCGTGCCGGCTCACCACCGCAACGTCGGGGTACCTCGACAGCTCGATGACGATTTCGTCCGAGATGCCGTCACAGAAGAACTCCTGCTCGGGGTCGGAGCTCATGTTTTCGAACGGGAGCACGGCCACCACCGGCGCCGACGCGGCGGCCGTGGTCGGTTGCGGGGCCGTGTCTGCCGGTTCCTGCGCGCGCCGGAACTTCGGCACGTAGCTGCCCTTGGGCAGTTCGATACGGAGGGTTTCACCCGCGCCCTCGTCCGTGTAGTAAGCGAGCAGTTTCCTGCGCAGCCTGCGCGCGTCGACGCGGACGATCGGGTCCGTGTTCGGGTCGAAGGAGCTGTCTCTCTGGTGGACGTGCATGCCGATGGTGTACGCCTTGAGCTGTTCGCCGCGGCCCGCGAGCGTCTGCTCGACGACGAACTCGAGGAAGGCGGTCATGCGTGGGGCTTGCCGGAACTCGTCGCCCTCGCAGACTCGTTGCACGTGCGCCCTCACCTCGTCGGCCGAGGGGGCTGCGGCGGAACCCTCCGGGATATTCGCAGGTTTTTTAGGGTTTTTCCGTGTCACGAGATAGCCTGCCATAACTGGCTTTTTATATTGAGCTTACACGCTTTCGCGTGGGGCGAGCGACCCCGTCAGTATAACAGTATTACACTTCAACCGGGATGATCGGCGTGCGATTCTCTGTGGCGTCGGGGCCGTGCTCGGCCAACGGAGAACGTCATGAGCGGAATCGGACCCTTTCAGTTTCCCAGCGTGGTGCGTCTGGAAAGCCGGATCGCGGCCCAGGCGAGGGCTGTGCTCAAACCCGAGATGTCCAACATCTCGGAGCACACGGCCAACCTGCCCGGCGGTCGGGTGGCGGTCGTCCGCCGGTTCGACCCGGGCGATGTGCCGAGCCCGTCGCCGTGCCTCGTGGTGTTCGAGCCGGGCGACGCGACCGGTTACCCGCCCGTGCTCGACATGCTCGGTCGGCACCTGGCGGAAGCCGCGAGCCTGCCCGTGCTCGGCGTGACCGAGGCAGACCAGGCGGTGCCGCTCAGCAAGCACTGGATCAATCATTGGTGGGATTGGGCGATGGCGTCTTCGGACGACCTGGGCGTTGATCGCCAGCGCGTGGTGCTCGGGGCGCGTGGGGCGACGGCCGGCTCGGTGCTGGGCGCCGCGGCCAGGATCGCGCCGACCAACCGCTGTCGCCCCCGGGGGTTGTTCCTGTTGTGCGGCGCGTTTGGCGAGCTGGACGCGGGGTTTGCGAACCTGCTGGCCGCCGGGGCCGAGGCGTTGCCCCCGATCTACATCGCGACATCAACGCGTGTGCCGGATCGCACCAACTCACGGCGTATGAGCGCGTACTTGCTGCACTCGGGCGTCGAGCACTGGCTGGTGGAGTGGCCGGGCGTCACGACGCTCTGCCTGGAAAACCTGAACCGGGTCCCCGAGATGGAGCAGTACATCGACGCGATGATGGTGTGCTTGCGTGGCCTTGTCTACGACGCCCGTGCCGCTGGGGTGACCAACTCATAACCAGGAGATCAAACGATGCTTGCTATTCGAACGACAACCGTGCGTGCTCTCGCTTTAATTGGCTTGCCGCTGGCCATGGCCGCTTGCGGCGAGGGCGGGCCCGCGGCGAACACAGACCCGGCTGCGCCGCGCCGGGTCAAGACCTTCACGGTCGGCGCCCCCGATCTCGGGTGGACACGCACGTTCACCGGGACCGTGCAGGCGAACGATTCGGCGCAACTCGCCTTCCCCGTGCCCGGTCGGCTTATCGAGTACCCGGTCAACGACGGCCAGACGCTCAAGCGAGGACAGCTGATCGGGCGCTTGGACCCGCGGGATTTCCAAAACCGCGTGGACGCCGCCCGGGCCATGGCCGAGGCCGCGAAGGTCCGGCTCGACAAACTCAAGATGGCGCACGCGAAGAGCGCCGTCAGCGAGATCGAGGTGATCGAACAGGAGGTCAGACACCGGACCACGCTATCCGGGCTGAAGATCGCAGAGAAGGCGCTGGCCGACACCGTGCTGCGAGCGCCGTTCGACGGCGTGGTGGCTGAAACCCTGGCCGACCGGTTTGAAGACCTGGACGCTGCGCAACCGGTCGTGCTGTTTCACTCGGCCGATACGGTCGAGATCGAGGTCGCCATCCCCGAGCAGGACCTGGTCCACGCCAGCGAGCAGAGCCCCGGTCGGTTCACCGCGCGGTTTCGATCGTTGCCCGATCGCACCTTCGAGCTTGCGTTTAAGGAAGTGGTCACGCAGGCCGACGCCGTGACGCAGACCTACACCGTCGGGTTGACGATGCCCAGCCCGCGGGACGCCCACATCCTGCCGGGCATGACCGCCGAGGTAACGTGGCAGCGCGATACGAACCGTGCAGACGCAGGCGGCCTTGCCGTGGAGATCCCCGTCTCCGCCACCTTCGTCCAACCCAACGGCGACGTGCAGGTGTGGGTGATCGACCCCGACTCCATGGCCGTCGCGAAACGGCGCGTGCGGCTCGGCGCCCTGCGGGGTGGTGAATCGGTCGAGGTCACCGACGGCCTGGAACCCGGCGACCTGATCGCCGCCGCGGGGGTCCATCACCTGCGTGACGGGATGACCGTCCGCCGCATGAACGGCACGGCGCTGGCAAAGGCCACGAACTAATCACTCATTTGGAGATGGCGATGAACATCGGCGAAGTATCAATCCAAAAAAGAACGATCACGCTGGTCCTTACGCTGGTCTCGGTCGCCGTGGGTGTGCTGGCGTACATGGGGCTCGGCCGGCTCGAAGACCCGCAGTTCACGATCAAGCAGGCCCTGATCTTCACGCCTTACCCCGGCGCGTCGGCCGAGGAGGTCGAGCGCGAGGTGACCAACGAGATCGAGAAGTCGGTCCAACGTTTGGGCCAACTCAAGCGCGTGGAGTCGATCAGCCACCGCGGCCTGTCGATCGTGAAGGTCTTCATCAAAGACAAGTACGGCCGCGCCCAGCTGCCGCAGGTCTGGAACGAGATGCGGCACAAGGTGCAGGCCGCCCAGCCCCACCTGCCGCCCGGCGTCCGCACGGCCTTGATCAACGACGACTTTGGCGATGTCTACGGCGTGTACGTGGCGCTGACCGGTGACGGCTACTCCTACCGCGAACTCAAGGACGTCGCCGACATGTTGCGGCGCGAGCTGTTGCTCGTCCAGGACGTCAAGCGTATCGAGTATTGGGGCGCGCGCCCCGAAGCGGTCTACGTCGAGATGCGCCGCGAACGCATGGCGGCTCTCGGTGTCACGCAGGAGCAGGTCTTCGCGGCCCTGCAATCCCACAACCTCCCCGTGGACGCGGGTCACGTCGCGGTCGGCTCCGAGTTCATCGCCATCGACCCGACCGGCTTCTACACGAGCGTCGAGGAACTCGGGCAGACCCTGATCAGCGAGCCGGGCTCGGATCACCCGCTGCGCCTGCGTGACGTGGCTGTCGTCCGGCGCGGTTACGTCGATCCGGCGGAAACGACCCTGCGGGTCAGCGCCCGCTCCGTGACGGACCACGGCGTCGAGGTCCCGGACGAGGCGGTCGACGGCATCGATCTCGCTGCGCCCGGCGTCGAGACCCGCCTCGCCACGGACGACACCGCGGCCATCGGGTTCGGCGTCTCCACCGTGACCGGGGGCAACGTTGTGACCATGGGCAACGCGCTGACCACCCGGCTCAACGAGCTGATGCCCGATATTCCCCTCGGCGTCGAAGTCCACGTGATCAACATGCAGCCCGAATCGGTCACCAAGGCCGTCGACGACTTCGTGGTCAACCTCGTCGAAGCGATCGCGATCGTGATCGTCGTGCTCCTGATCTTCATGGGCCTCAAGAGCGGCCTGCTCATCGGCTTCGTGCTGCTCCAGACGATCTGTGCCAGCTTCATCGTCATGGACATGCAGGGCATCGTCTTGCAGCGGATCTCGTTGGGCGCCCTGATCATCGCGCTGGGCATGCTGGTGGACAACGCGATCGTCGTGACCGAGGGCATGAAGACCAAGATCGAGGCCGGCGTCGACAAGCTGAAGGCCGCCCGCGAGGTCGTCGCGCAGAACCAGTGGCCACTGCTCGGCGCGACGTTCATCGCGGTGCTGGCGTTCGGCGCCATCGGGCTGTCGCACGACGACACGGGCGAGTTCTGCCGGTCGTTGTTCCAGGTCCTCATGATCTCGCTGCTGCTCAGTTGGCTGACCGCGGTCACCGTCACGCCGCTGTTGTGCGCCATGCTCTTCCACCCGAAGAAAGGCGCTTCGGCCGGGGGCGGCGAATCCTACGACGGCTTTGCGTTCAGGTTGTACCGCGGCCTGCTCACCGGCGCGATCCGCTACCGCCTGGTGACGATCGTCGTGGTCGTCGCCATGTTCGGTGCGGCGGTCTTCGGCTTCGGCTTCCTGCCCAGCGGCTTCTTCCCCGCGTCCTCGCGCCCGCAGTTCACGGTGGACGTCTGGATGCCCGCGGGCACGCACATCGACGACACCGCCGACGCCGCGCGACAAATCCAGGGTTACCTTGCGGGACACGAGAACACACGCCTGGTCGCGACGCACGTCGGCGGCGGGGCGGACCGGTTCCTCCTGACCTACAACCCCGAGATGCCGAACGCCTCGTACGCGCAGCTCGTCGTCAACGTCTTCGACCCGGCGCAGATCGACCGGGCCATCGCGGACGTCGAGGCCTGGGCGGGGCAGAACCTGCCCGACGCGATGGTCTACGGCAAACGGTTCAAGATCGGCCCCGGCAGCGGCGGCAACATCCAGCTGCGCCTCGCGGGACCGGACGCCGCGGTGCTCCGCCAGCTGGCCGACGAGGCGCAACAGGTCATGCTGGCCAACCCGCGGACCAAGTACGTGCGCAACGACTGGATGAACCCGGTGAAGGTCAGCCGCCCCGTGATCGCCGAGGACCGCGCCCGGCACAACGGCGTCACCCGCCCCGCGGTAGCGCAGCGCATCCAGGCGGCGTTCCAGGGCGCGCCGGTCGGCGTGTTCCGAGACGCGACGCAGACCGGCGGTGAAGACCGCGTCCTGCCCATCATTTCGCGCGCCCCGCAAGACGAACGCGGCAACGCAACCAACCTCGAGAACCTCGACATCTTCTCGCCGGCCGCCGGCCGCCACATCCCGATCCGTCAGGTGTTGACCGGTTTCGAGACCGCCTTCGAGGAGCCCGCGATCCACCGGCGCGACCGCGTGCGCACCGTCACGCTGCACGCCGACCAGGTGGCCGGCGAAACCAGCACGCTCTGGCAACAGGTCGCGCCACAGGTCGAGGCGATGTTCAAGGCCAAGCAGGCCTCGGGCGAGATCGGCCGGGACTACACCCTGGCCTGGGGCGGCGAGTACGAAGACTCGAACAACGCCATCGCCGCGCTCAGCAGCAGCCTGCCGATGTTCGTCGGCCTGATGGTGCTGATCGTCATCGCCTTGTTCAACAACCTCCGCCAGCCGTTGATCGTCTGGCTCACGGTGCCCTCGGCGATCATCGGGGTCACGGCGGGGCTGCTCCTGTTCGACGAGCCGTTCGGGTTCATGGCCCTGCTGGGCACGCTGGCGCTCAGCGGGATGCTCATCAAGAACGCGATCGTCCTGATCGACCAGATCAACCTGAACCTCTCGAACGGGATGACGCCGTACGACGCGATCATCGACTCCGGCGTCAGCCGCATGCGTCCGGTGATGATGGCCGCCGCCACCACCGTGCTCGGCATGCTGCCGCTGCTGACCAGCGTGTTCTTCAAGGGCATGGCCATCGCGATCATGTTCGGGCTGACGTTCGCCACGGTGCTGACGCTGCTGTTTGTGCCGACGCTGTACGCGGCGCTGTACCGCGTGCGCAAGACCGCGGAGGTGACGCCGTGAACGACCCGCTCGGCAACCTCACGAAACACCGTTCCCTGCAGTTGGTCGTCACCGTCGGCCTGCTCCTGCTCGTTTACCCCCTCATCCCCGACGGGGTGGCGGGCGACGCCATGCTCGCCGGCGTGCTCTTGCTGTTGATCCTGTCCGGCGTCGTGTCGCTGGCGGGCAACCGGGGGCTGATCGTCGCCGTGTCGTTGCTCGGGCTGTTGATCCTTGGCGGGCACCTCTGGTTTGTGTTGACGGATCGCGACGCGTCGGGTGCGCGAGCCGAACTCGTTGCCGCGGGTGCGGGCATCCCGTTCTTCCTTCTCGTGGCCTGGCAGTCGCTGCGTTACGCGGTCCGCCACGCCGAGTTGACGGACGACCGGTTGATCGCCGCGGCGTCGGCGTACCTGCTCGTCGGGCTTGCGTGGAGCGGCGTGCACGCGTTGATCCATTTGGCCGACCCGTCTGCCTTCGGGTTCGCGGGCGACGAAACGCCGGACTGGGGCTCGTTCGTTTACTTCAGCTTCGTCACCCTGACCACGCTCGGGTACGGCGACGTGACCCCGAAAACGGAGCCCGCCCAGGCCGCCGCCACGCTCGAAGCGATCTTCGGTGTCTTCTTCCTTGGGTTCCTCGTCGCGCGGATGCTCGCCATGCAACCGACGACCGGCCCTGTGGAACAACCTTCTCCAACCGCAACGGAGGCGTCTTGATGAATACGCCATACATTGTTTCTCTTGTCGCGATCACCGCTGGTGTCACAGGCCTGGCGGGGTGCACGGTCGGGCCCGACTACAGCCCCCCGGACATCCCCGCGGCCGAATCGTGGTCCGGCCCCGCCGGATCCATCGAACCGGCCGACCCGGGCACACTGGTCAGGTGGTGGGAACAGTTCGATGATCCACAGCTGACGAGTTTGATCGAGCGGGCGGCGTTGTCGAACAAGGACATCCAACAGGCCGTGGCGCGCATCGACGAGGCGCGAGCGCTGACGGGTGTGGCCAAGGGCGATCGCTTCCCGCAGGTCGAGGCCGCCGCCAGCTACTCCCGCCAGAGGGCCACGAAGAACGGCGCCCCGGAAGTGTCGGGGACGGGCAGCGAGTTCAACGATTATTCAGTCGGCGTAGACGCGTCGTGGGAGATCGATGTGTTCGGGCGCATCCGTCGCTCGGTCGAGTCGGCCGAGGCGGGGTGGCAGGCGTCCGTAGAGGATTACCGCGCGGTCTCGGTCGCGCTGTTCGCCGACGTCGCCGCGACGTACACCGAGTTCCGCACGCTTCAGGCGCAGGTCGCGGTCGCCGAACGCAACGTCGCTCTCCAGCGAAGGTCTTTGGAGCTGGTCAGGGAGAGGTTCAAGGCCGAGCTGGTTTCCGAGCTTGACGTCACGCAGGCGCGTGCGTTGCTCGCGGACACCGAGTCGACGATCCCGCGGTTGCGCGAAGCCCTCGCCCGGACGGTCAACCGGTTGAGTGTTTTACTGGGTGAGCAACCCGGCGCGCTTGCCCGTGAGCTCGCCGGGTCGGGCGCGATCCCGCCGCCGCCGCGTGCGCTGCGGACCTCGACGCCCGCCGACGTGATCCGCCAGCGTCCCGACATCCGCCGGGTCGAGCGTGAGCTGGCGGCCCAGACGGCGCGGATCGGCGTCGCGGAAGCCGAGCTGTATCCCAGGTTCTCTCTCGTCGGCAGCTTCGCCTTCGAGTCCAACGACACCGGCGACCTGTTCGACGGCGCCAGCCGGTCGTTCCGTTTCGGCCCGGCGGTGCGCTGGAACGTCTTCAACGGCGGCCGGATACGCAGCCTCGTGGACGCCGAGGACGCGCGCGCCCGCCAAGCGCTGCACGCCTACGAACAGGCCGTGCTCGCCGCGCTCGAGGAGTCTGAGAACGCGATCGTCGCCGTGGTCCGCGAACGCGAGCGGTTCGCTTCGTTGGAAGAGTCGCTGACGGCGGCCCGCCGGTCCGTGGAGATCGCCGACGACCTCTACCGCACCGGCCTGTCGGATTACCAGCGCGTGCTCGACGCCCAGCGCGCCCTCGTCACCGCGGAGGACGCTCAGACCGTCAGCCGGGGTCAACAGGCCCTCAACGTCGTCGCGCTCTACCGCGCCTTCGGCGGCGGCTGGGAACACGCCGACGGCGTGCTGCTTTCCGGGGCCGAAGCCGAGTGAGTCGGCCGACCTCGCACGCTTAACGAATCACCGGGCGCACGGAGCGCCCATCGCAACCACGCCATTTGCAACACAAGGAGACTCAACATGTCACTCACCCCCACACCGAGCAAGGTCCTGCTGGCCGTGCTGTGCGTCGCAAGCCTGACCGCGTGCCAGAGCAAGACCCCGCCTCACGAAGCGGTCTGGTCGGCCGGCGACGCCGTGGTGACCGGCGCCGGCGAGATGATCGGCCACGTCGCCGACGGCACCGGCAAGGTGGTGGACACCACCGGCAAGACCATCGGGCACGTCGGCCAGGGCACGATCGATGTCGTCGGCCACACCGGTGAAGTCATCGGCGCGGTGGCCTCGCCCGTCGTCGACGCCGGCGGTCATGTCGTCGGCCACGTCGTGCGCGGCACCCACACCGTCGTCGACGGCACCGGCCACGTGATCGGCCACGTCACCAAGGGCTCGAACAAGGTGGTCGACGATCAGGGCAAGGAGATCGGCGTCGTCGAAGAACCGGCCTCATGATTCGGCCCAATCGCCCACCCGGTATACTGGTCATCCGTTGACCCTAGGACACCACGATGACGCGACGCACACCACAACGGGCTGATGGGGGCGCGCTGGTGTCGGTGTGCATCGTTTGGGTCCTGCTCGTGGGCGTTGGCCTGAGCATCCTCGGCCTGTACGGCGCTCGCCCCGGGCCCACGGGCGCTTCACCGCCCGTGTGGCCCGCCAGCGCCGACACGTCGACCTGGGATCGGCCGCGCATCGTCGTGGCCGTTCACCCGCGTTGCCCTTGCACACGTGCGACCGTCTCGGAACTCGCGCGGGCCGTGGGCGCCGTCGGCGATCGTGTCGTGATCGATGCGCTCGTTTACGCGCCAGAGGAAGATGGCGCACCGTGGGCCGACACCGGCCTTGTGCGTGCCCTGGGGGCGATCCCCGGCGTGCGCGTGCACCTTGATCCGCACGGTCGAAGGGCTGCGCGGTTCGGTTTGAAGACGTCCGGCCACGTGTTGGTTTACGGCCGGAACGAGCGGTTGGTGTTCAGCGGCGGCATCACCCCGTCGCGCGGCCACGAAGGCGCATGCCTTGGCCGTGCGGCGCTGATCGATCTCGTCAAGGGGCGTTTGGAGCCAGACGGCGTGGTCATGACCACGGTCTACGGCTGCGTCATCCAGTTACCGGTTGCGCCCGATCGCGCCTGCGACCGATGCGCCTCTGATCCGGGAGGCACGCCATGAACACGAACACCGACCTCGGCGACCGCACGAATGCGTACCTGCTGGATCAACTCCGCGGCATACACGTGCAGGCGGATCGGCTGTTTGCGCTGTTGATGGGTTTGCAGTTCGTCGGGTGTGTGATCGTCGCGTCGATCGTTTCTCCAAGAACGTGGATCGGGTCGGCGTCATCAACCCACATCCACGTGTACGCGTCGATGGGGCTCGGCCTGGTCATCGCGGTGCTGCCGATCGTTCTGGCGTTGACCCGCCCGGGCGACAAGCTGACGCGGCACGTGATCGCGGCGGCGCAGATGATGATGTCCGCGCTGCTGATCCACGTGTCCGGCGGGCGCATCGAAACGCACTTCCACGTCTTCGGCTCGCTCGCGTTCCTCGCGTTCTACCGGGATTGGCGGGTGTTGTTGACCGCGACCGCCGTGACCTCGCTGGACCACTTTTTCCGCGGCGTGTTCTGGCCGGAGTCGGTGTTCGGGGTGTTGACGGCGTCGCAGTGGCGGTGGCTGGAGCACGTCGGCTGGGTGCTCTTCGCCGACCTGTTCCTGATCCGCATGTGCGTGCTGAATATCCGGCAGATGCGGGGGCTGGCCGAGCACCAGGCCGAACTCGAGCTGACCAAGCAGACGATCGAGCACCAGGTCGTCGAGCGCACCCGGCAGTTCCACGAGAGCGAAGCGAGGTATAAGAGTTTCGTCTCCAACGTGCCGGGCATCGTCTATCGCGCCGAG
The DNA here is from genome assembly GCA_028282805.1 of Phycisphaeraceae bacterium. Classification (GTDB taxonomy): domain Bacteria; phylum Planctomycetota; class Phycisphaerae; order Phycisphaerales; family Zrk34; genus JANQHD01. The sequence goes on from JANQHD010000040.1 coordinate 15,797, forward strand.
TTGGGCGAAGACGGACGCATCCTCATCGTCGGGGGTGCGAGTGAACCCCTCTGCGGATACCCCATCACCCACTTCATCGAAAACGGGGTACAAGCCTTTGTGGACGTTCTCCACGAAGACGACCGCGCCCGCGTGATCGAAACCATCGAACGATCGAGTCGCACCGATCAACCGTTCGCCACGGAATACCGAGTCCGGCACCGCGACGGTTCCATCCGCTGGGTCTCCGACTCGATGAGACCCAACTTCGACGAGGACGGCGCGTTCCTCTACCACGACGGCATCCTCCTCGACATCACCGAGCAGCATCACGTGCAGGAGCGGTTGGACCTGGCTCTCCGGGCCGCCAACGAGGGCTTGTGGGACTGGGACCTGCGGGCCGACGAGGTCTACTTCAACGACACCGTCTTCACCATGCTCGGCTACGGCGCCGACGAATTGCCGAAGACGCTGGAGACGTGGAAGCGTCTGCTCCACCCCGACGATCTCCAGCAAGCCCTGGCCGAAACCGAGCGCCACCTCACCGGCGAGCTGCCCATCTACCGCTGCGAGGTGCGCGCCCGCGCCAAGGATGGCGGGTGGCGGTGGCTGATCGACGTCGGCGAAGTCACCGAGCGCGACGAGAACGGCAAGCCGACGCGCATGCTCGGCGTCCACATCGACATCACCGAGCAGCGCGAGGCGCGCGAGCAGGCCGAGTCCGCCGACCGGGCCAAGAGCGAGTTCCTCTCCAACATGAGCCACGAGCTGCGCACGCCGCTCAACGGCGTCCTCGGGTACGCCCAGATCCTCCTCCGCGACCCGGCGCTGACGACGGAGCAGCGCGAGAGCATGGGCGCGATACGCAATTGCGGCCAGCACCTGCTCACGCTCATCAACGATGTGCTCGACCTTTCCAAGATCGAGAGCGGCAGGCTGGAGATCGAGCGTCAGGACGTCGACCTCCAACGGCTGCTGGTCAGCGTGCGTGACGTGCTCGCCCAGCGCGCGACCGAGAAGGGGGTCGCGCTCGTGCTGGACGTCGCCCCCGAGATCCCGCGCGGCGTCCACACCGACCCCACCAAGCTCCGGCAGGTATTGGTCAACCTCGCGGGCAACGCCGTGAAGTTCACCGAGGCGGGCGCGGTGACCATCCGTGTCACCGAGCCGAAGATCGGGCGGTTCCGGTTCGAGGTCGAAGACACCGGCATCGGCATGAGCGAGCAAGAGCTCGCCGACGTGTTCGACGCCTTCAGGCAGGCCGCGGCGGGCAAGGCGGCCGGCGGCACCGGGCTCGGCCTGGCCATCACCAAGCGCGTCGTCGAGGCGCTCGGCGGCGAGGTTGAGGTCGTCAGCACGCCCGGCGTGGGCACGACTTTTGCGTTCGAGGTCCCGTTGGAGGAAGTCGATGAACTCAAGCTCCAGCCGCAAGACACCGACGACCTCGACGACAGCACCACGCTCCGCTTGCCCGAAGGCCGGACCGTCACCGTGCTGGTGGCCGACGATCGGCGCGACAACCGCGACATCCTCGACCGGTTCCTCTCCCCGATCGGCTGCGAGGTCTTGCACGCCGAGAACGGTCGCGAAGCCATCGACAAGCTCGAACACGCGCAGGTGGACATCGTGTTGATGGACGTGCGCATGCCGGTCATGAACGGGCTGGAGGCGACGCGACGGATCCGGCAGAACCCGTCCCTGTCCGGCCTGCTGGTGATCGCCGTTTCCGCCAGCGTGTTTGAGAACCAGCGCGAACGGATCAAGGAGGCGGGCTGCGACGACTTCATCGGCAAGCCGCTCCGCGCGGCCGAGCTTTATCGCAAGCTCGCCGAGTACCTCGACCTGCCGCTGCAACACGGCGACGACCACCGACCGTCGGCCGAGCCCGGCGCCGACGCGTTGGAACCCGATCGCGCCGCGGCGATCGCTGACGCGATCGTTGAATCCACGGCAATCGGAGACGTGGGTTCGCTGGACAACTTGGCAAAAGAACTGCTGAGCGGCACCGCCGTTGAACAAGCGCTCGGGCGACGCATCGAGCCCTTGGTCCGTGGTTTTGACCTCGAAGGGCTCAAAGCGATCGCCGAACAGGTCCGCGAGGAGAACCAGCCATGAACGGCAATACGCCCGACGGCGCCACCATCCTCATGGTCGACGACAACGCGACCAACCTGCAGATACTGTTCAAGACGCTCCAGCAGACGGGCCACCGCTTGCTCGCGGCGCGTAGCGGTGAGGAGGCCTTGCAGACCGCCGAGAAGGCCCGCCCCGACCTCATCCTGCTCGACATCATGATGCCGCCGGGCATCGACGGGTACGAAACGATCCAGCGGCTCAAGGCGGACGAAGGCTTGCGGGAGACGCCCGTGATCTTCCTCTCTTCGCTGGACGACACGAGCAACAAGGTCCGGGGCCTGGAACTGGGCGCGGTTGATTTCGTCACCAAACCGTTCCAAGCCGAGGAAGTCATCGCGCGCGTGCAGACCCACCTCACCATCAACAGGCTCCAGGCCGACCTCGCCGATCGCAACGCCCAGCTCGAAGCGGCCAACCAACGGATGAAGCACGACCTCGACGCCGCCGGACGTGTGCAACAGGCGCTGCTGCCGACCACGCTGCCCGAGTGCGAGGGGTACGGGTTCGGTTGGGCGTACAAGCCGTGCAACGAACTCGGCGGTGATGCGCTCGACGTGTTCCGGATCAACGACGAGGTGATCGCCTTTTACCTGCTCGACGTGAGCGGCCACGGCGTCCCGGCCTCGCTCTTGGCCGTGACGGCAACGAGGAGCCTCGCCCCGCGCTGCGACCGCTCCTCACTTGTCATCGAGCCCGGTTGGGACCCCGGGACCTACTCGGCCGTCGCCCCCGACGAGGTGATGCGCCGCCTGAACGTCATGAACCCCATGGACCCGCCGCGCAACCCGCACTTCATCACCATGATCTACGGCCTGCTCGAACCGCAACACGGCCGGGTACGCTACGCTTGCGCAGGGCACCCCGGGCCGATCGTCGTCCGGGCGGACGGGTCCGCGACGATCGTCGACGGCGGGTCGGCGCCGGTCGGCCTGGTCCCCAACAGCCAGTTCGAAGTCATGCAGATCGACCTTGAACCGGGCGACCGGCTCTTCATCCATTCTGACGGGCTCTATGAACAGAAGTCGCAAGACACCCTCGAGCAGTTCGGCCGCGAACGCCTGCGGTCGGGATTGCAACAAGCCGAGGGCGACGTCCAACAGGCCGTGGACCATACCGTGGAAGTGGTCCGGCGGTGGTCGGGTTCGGACCAACTCGATGATGATCTGTCGCTGCTCGGCATTGGTCGTGTCTAGAATGCGATGTCATGCGCGTCCTGTGCCAAGAGCGGCCTGATCTTGAGAACGACAAAGCGCACGACGTTTCACACAGGTGTGGCGAGGTCAGGCCGAGCCGGCTTTCTGGAGGTCGTCGATGTATCGGGTGCATCGCGCCCACTCGGCTTTGAGCTGATCCAGCTCGTCGCGTGCCTGGGACAGCCGGCCTTCCTTGCCCAGGGCTTCCAACTCCGCGGCGACGGCGCGCAGAGATTCAGCGGTGACCATGCCCGCGGCGCCCTTGATCGAGTGAGCGGCGCGTGTGGCCGACTCGGCGTCGCCGCTTTCGATCAGGCGTTCGAGTTCGTCGATGTAGCCCGGAACCTCGGTGACGAAGCTGTCGAGCGTTGCGGCCAGGAACTCGCTGTCGTCCATGCAACGCTGAAGCGCCGCTTCGACGTCCAACGGGTCATCCCCGCTTGGGATCGGCGTCGTATTTGTCGAAGCGGGCTCATCGTTTGCCTTTGATTCCCGGTCCGATCCGCTCAGGTAGTCTTGAAGTTTGGCGAGCAGGTCCTTCACTTCAACCGGCTTGCTGAGGTAGTCGTCCATGCCCGCCTCAAGGCAGCGCTCGCGATCGCCCTTGATGGCGTTGGCGGTCAGGGCGATGATCGGCACGTGATCCCCTTCGCCACGCTCGGCCTCGAATTGGCGGATCGCGCCGGTTGCGGCGAAGCCATCCATCTCGGGCATCTGACAGTCCATCAGGATCAGGTTGTAGCGCTCGCGCTGCACGGCATCGACGGCTTGTCGACCGTTCTCGGCCACGTCGCAACGGTAGCCGTTGCGGCTCAGGATCTCGGTGACAAACAACTGATTGATCGGGTTGTCCTCGACCAACAGGATGTAACCGTCGCCCTCGCTCGACGCCGACCCCAGCGACGATTGGGGTGTCGCGAGGTCCGGTTCCGAAGGCTGGCAGAGCGACTCGACCAGGACATCCATAAGGCGCGAAGGGCAGATGGGCTTGTGGACCACGTTCACAATCTGGTCTCCCTCGGCCGGCAAGGGCGGCGTGTCGGCGACCATTAAGAAGGTACGAACCGGTTGATCACCCCCGGTTCGAAGCCAATCCGGTTGTCCTCGCTGCCACAACTGCTGATCGACCAGGAACACGTCGTAAGGCTGTTGCGTTTCAACCGCTGCGCTGAACAGGCGCTGGGCTTGTTCGAGCGTGTCGGTTGTACAACAAGTGATCTGCCAGCCGGCCATCATCTCCGCGACGGCCTGTCGGCTGGTCTGGCAGGGATCGGCGATCAGCACGCGCATCCGCTTGAGTTGTTCGGGCGAGAGCGGTTGTGGGCGAGCATCATCGGCCAAGGGTAGATTCGCGGTGAAGGCAAAGGTCGAGCCGACACCCACTTCGCTGTCGACTTCGATCCTACCGCCCATCGCTTCGACCAGGCTCTTGCTGATCGTCAGGCCGAGGCCGGTGCCTCCGAACCGGCGGCTCATCGAGCTGTCGGCCTGTTCGAACGCGTTGAACAGCTGGTGCAGCCGGTCTTCGGGGATGCCGATGCCGGTGTCGGTCACCGCGAAGCGGCAAGTCACGTTCTGCCCGTCGATCTTGTCCGGCGCGACCCGGACGTAGATCTCACCCTTCTCGGTGAACTTCAGGGCGTTGCCGATGAGGTTGACCAGGACCTGGCGCAGGCGTGTGCTGTCGCCGATGACCGTGCGCGCGGCGCGCGGGTCGATGAAGCAGATCATGTCCAGGCCCTTGTTGCGCGCCTGCATCGCCATCGCGTCGACCAGCTCCATGACCAGTTGCTCGAGGTCGAACTCGTGCGGGTCGAGTTCGAGCCGGCCGGCCTCGATCTTGGACAGGTCGAGGATGTCGTTGATCAGCCCCAACAGGGAGGTGCCGCTCGCGTGGCACGCCTCGACGAACCGCCGTTGCCGGGTGTCGAGGTCCGTGTCGCGGAGCAGTTCCGTCATCCCGATCACGCCGTTGAGGGGCGTGCGTATTTCGTGGCTCATGCTGGCCAGGAACTCCGACTTCGCCTGGTTGGCTTGGTCGGCCTCGGTGCGCGCCCGCTCGAGCTGCTCGGTCGTCCGTTCGAGTTGGACGACCTTGCGGCGCAGTTCGAGCAGGGCGGTGGCCTGGATCGCGAGCACCTTCAGCCCTGAGCGTTGATCGCTCGTCAGTTTGCGGGGCTGCTGGTCGATCACGCAGAGCGTCCCTATCCGCTCGCCGCTGCTCAGTTCCAACGGGACACCGGCGTAGAAGCGGATGTGCGGCGGGCCGAGCACGAGGGGGCTTTCGCAGAACCGCGGGTCTTCATAAGCGTCTTCGATGATCATCGGCTCGGGCGTCAGGATGGCGTGGCTGCAGAACGCCTCATCCCTGTGCGTTTGCGTGGCGTCGATGCCGATGCGGGCTTTGAACCATTGGCGGTCTTGGTCCACGAGGGAGATCAAGGCGATCGGCACGCCGCACAACTCGCTGGCCGCCGCGGTCAGGGCGTCGAACGTGGGCTCGGCCTCCGTGTCCAGCACGCGGCATTCCTGCAATGCCTGGACACGCATTTCATCGTTTTCCGGAATCGGGGCGGGGGTATACATCGGGGCCTCGCTATACCAAGATTTGACCTTGCATCGTTGGCTTATTGCCCGATGCGTTGCGATGATCCCGACCCAGCCGGACCGGTCCCATCGAGCCGCTTGGAAGGGCAGCGCCGATGTGACAGTGGCGTTCGGCAGGCAACCCCGGTTCGGTCCAACAGGTCTTATCGGCACCCCGTAAGGCCCGCTTGAACACAATCCACGCGGTCCTGGTGCGTCCGTGAACCGAGGCCCAAAGTCTGCCTGCAGGATGGCCGATACATACGCAAGTCTCGGGGGCTTGGTCACAACTTGGAAGGTGTGCATCCGTGGCACACTTGATGATCGTTGACGATATCTCCGTATCCCGCGATCCCGCAGCGCCGGTTTCGCGGAAGCGGGGGCGTGACGCAGCCGCTGTCTCGGTCGGCCGCAACGCGCTTGACCGGGCCGTGGCCGACGTGCCGGGGCCGATCCTTTTAAACATCACGAAGTTTGTGGTTGACGTCGCGCATAGGTATTGCGCGATCGCGGGGCCGTGACCTACCACACGAACCCATGCAACGGGGACACCCACGCGTCGCGCCACACCGCGCCGCGGCCACAGTACGGGGAACCAGCACCGATGAAACAGAGCATCCTGATCATTGAAGACTGCAAGATGACCAACGCGATGATCCGCCGGGTCGTGGAGGAGATGGATGTCGACATCCTCTCGGCGTACAACGGGGAAGCCGGCATCGCCATGGCCGTTTCGCTTTTGCCCGACCTGATCCTGCTCGACGTGCAGATGCCGGGGATCGACGGCTTCGAGGTCTGCCGCCGACTGAAGGCCGACCCCGCCACCGCCATGATCCCCGTGATCTACCTGACCGCGGAGACGACGCTGGAGGAGAAGATCCACGGCCTGAACCTCGGCGGGTCGGACTACATCGCCAAGCCGTTCGACAACGCCGAGTTGCAGGCCCGTGTGATGGTGGGGCTTCGGACCAAGTACCTGCTCGACGTGCTGAGCCAGAAGGCCATGATCGACGGCGTGACCGCGCTGTGGAACCGCACGTTCCTCGACCAGCGCGTGGTCAAGGAGCAGAACGCCGCCCAAAACGAAAGCCGGGCGCTGACGTGCATCATGATCGACATCGATCATTTCAAGCAGGTCAACGACCGGTACGGCCACGCGATGGGCGACCACGTGCTGCGCACGTTCGGCCAATTGCTGGCCGATTGCTGCCGCGGCGACGACCTGGTCTGTCGTTACGGCGGGGAGGAGTTCGTCGCCCTGCTGCCGGGCATCTCGCTCGACAGCGCCGCCCAGGTCGCCGAACGCATCCGCCGCACGGCCGAGCAACACGAGATCGATTACTGCGGGCACAAGGTGCGCATCACCTGCTCGCTGGGCGTCAGCGATTTGGCCAGCAGCGGCCCCGCGCTCGTGGCGGACGCGGACCGAGCCATGTACGAGGCCAAGCAGGCCGGGCGCAACCGTGTCGTCCTTGCCAACGGATCGCCGCTGCCGACGATCGACCCGCAGGCCGCGTCGGCGCCCGCCGCTTCAGAAAGCCAAGCCCATGGCCCAGCGGGTGACCGCCGATGTTCGCTGGCGCAGAACAGGAGCTGACCGATGCGTGTACTCATCGTTGACGACGAAGCGATCGCCCGGCAGATGCTGCAACGCTGCCTGACGACTCACGGCTACGAAGTTGTCGAAGCGCGGGACGGCGCCGAAGCGCTGGCGCTGATGCAACAGCAACACTACCCCCTGGTCATCTCCGACTGGCAGATGCCCAACATGACCGGCCTGGAGCTGTGCCAGGCGATCCGGCAGAAGAACTTCAGCGGCTACACCTACTGCATCCTGCTGACGGCCAACTGCGAGTCGCAGGATGTGGTCGAAGGGTTGGGCGCCGGGGCGGACGACTTTATCACCAAGCCGTTCAACCCCGCGGAGCTGATCATGCGCGTCCGCACCGGCGAGCGGATCATCGGCATCGAGACCCGAGACATGACGATCTTCGCCCTGGCCAAGCTCGCCGAGTCACGCGACCCCGAGACCGGCGCACACCTGGAGCGTGTGCGCACCTACTCGCAAATCATCGCCCAGCACCTGGCCGGCACGGCGAAGCACGCCGACCTCGTCGACGACCAATACATCAGCTTGATCTACCAGACCAGCCCGCTGCACGACATCGGCAAGGTCGCGATCCCCGACTGCGTCCTGCTCAAGCCCGGCCGCCTGACCGACCGGGAGTTCGAGATCATGCAAACCCACACGCTGCGCGGCGCCGAGACCCTGGAGTCGGCGATCGAGCAATACCCGCACGCCCAGTTCCTGCACATGGCGCGCGACATCGCCCTCTCACACCACGAGAAGTTCAATGGCACCGGCTACCCGCACGGGCTGGCTGGTGATGACATCCCATTGAGCGGGCGCATCGTCGCGCTGGCCGACGTGTACGATGCGCTCAGCTCCAAGCGCGTCTACAAGGATGCGTTCAGCCACGACGTGGCCCGCGGGATCATCCTCGACGAATCCGGCAGCCACTTCGACCCCGACATCGTCGAGGCGTTCACGCAACACGAACCGCAGTTCATCGAAACCCGCCAGCGATACGCGGAAGAACAGACCGCCGCGGCATAACCCGTTCGCGGCGAACAACGTCTGCTGTTTCGTGTCTAGCCACATCAAGTGAGGTTTGTCTTCACACCTCAACCATGTCAGGCACCCGCGCACTACATTCCCGCTCGATCAGGGGCGACAGGGGTCGATTGATCTAAGGCTTTGTGCGACGGGGTGTTGTAGAAGTTTCTGATTAAACAAATGTCGTACTTTTCGATCTTGGGAAGCTGACGCGGCCACGTATCTGACCTTTGCCCAGCATCTTGACCAGGGAACCTGAGAATACGGATTTTCGGGGTCGGCAAGAGCTACTATAGCGGCCTTGATGATAAATGAGAATCAGTTATCATTGATGGGATGACTCGGACCTGCGCTTCCACCAGGTGTTATCCAAATGGGCCTACGACACACCAGCCAACGCCGCGCCATCATTGATGCCATCTGCAACGCGCCCGGCCCGCTAAAGGCTTCGGAC
>JANQHD010000031.1 GCA_028282805.1 Phycisphaeraceae bacterium
GAAGCGAATCGATCAGTCGGTCAACTGGTCAACTGGTCAACTGGTCAACTGGTCAACTGGTCAACTGGTCAACTGGTCAACTGGTCAACTGGTCAATCAGATGATATTCAGCTCGGCGATCCAGTTGACCGATTGACTGATTGACCGACTAACTGCGATCCCGATGGCTGACAGCCTGGCTAGCCGCCCCTATAATGGCCCAGCGCCGGTCACGCTCGCCGGCCACACGCCAACCCCACGGGAGCCGCTTCGCGATGGGTTACGACTTTTCCGCTGACAACTACGTCACGACCCAGCTGCGCAAGGTGATCAACTGGTCCCGCCGGTCTTCGGTCTGGCCGATGCCCTTCGCCACCGCCTGCTGCGGCATCGAGTTGATGGCCACCGCGTCCAGCCGGTACGACCTGGCGCGCTTCGGGGCCGAGGTGATGCGTTTCTCGCCCCGCCAGAGCGACCTGATGATCGTCGCCGGGCGAGTGAGCGTGAAGATGATGCCCGTCCTCCAGCGCATCTACCAGCAGATGACCGAGCCCAAATGGGTCATCTCCATGGGTGCCTGCGCCTCAACCGGCGGTGTTTTCGACACTTACGCCGTGGTGCAAGGCATTGACCAGTTCCTGCCGGTCGACGTGTACGTCCCCGGCTGCCCCCCGCGGCCGGAAACCCTCATGGAGGGCATCATGACCATCCAGCGGATCATCGACGAGGACGGCCTGCCCCCGGCCAAGCGTCGCCCGCTGAACGTGGCGCTCCAACCCACCCACGAGGTCAAGCCTCAGCCCGTGCCGCTGAATATCGCCGTGAACTGACGGCTTAGGCTTTTCACCAACAGGCTGCAACAATCCACCCCCTTTGCCCGTCATAGATGGTGTAGAGTGGTCTCTGTGCGCCGCAACCGCAGGTGGGTACCTTTCATCCGCGGCGTGGGAATAAATGGCAAACGAGCCTGGCACCCTACGCCAGGGTGTGTCGATAGGGAATCGGGGTGTGACGCTTCCATGATCACCAAGCTCCTCAAGGACGGCATCAGGCCACGCCGCGGCGCAAACGCGCTGCTGGCGTTGCTCGTCGTGTGGGCGGCCCACGGATCGGCCCTCGCCCAGGACGAACGCATCCCCGCGATCACCGACGACCCGGTCAACCGCAACTGGAAAGCGGGCTCCGACGGCAAGCTGCTGACCCACGACGGGGCCGGCGCGCCGGAGCTGGTCATGAACAAGGCGGCGCTGCGTCAGCGCGGCCTGACCATCGAGGTCGAGGGCACATTCAAGTCCCTCGTGCTGGCCTCGGGCGAGCAACGCTTCCTCATCGCCGACAACCACGGGCCCCACCGCGTGGCGCTGAACCGTTCGCTGGTGTTCCTCGACGGCAAGCCGCAGTCGGACAAGTCCAGCAGCTGGCGCACGCTGCTGCGCGACCCCAACAGCGAACGGGTCAGCTTCTCGTTCCGCGAGCCGGGCGCGCTCAAGGTCAAGCTGCGCTACGACTCGGACAAGGCCGAGGTCGAACCCGACAAGGAAGAAGAGGAAGACGAGCCGTCCGTCGGCGCCGCCGGCGACAGCCCGCTGGCGATCGGGCGGATCAACACCATGTTGATCAAGGCGCGGCGGGGCGTGTTCCCGATCCTGGTCGACACGGAGAACCCCACCGTCTACCGCCGGACGTACGCGTTCCTCGTCAACGACGAGGGCCTGGCCATCACGCAGTTCCACACGCTGCGTAACACCGCCGGCGCGCAGGCGCTGCTGCCCAACATCGACGAGCCGGTGCCCGTGGAGCTGTGGGACGCGCAGCCCGAGCTGGACTTGGCGCTGATCAAGCTGCCCAAGGAAGCGGTTGCGCAGGCGAAGCTGAACGTGCTTCCGGTCGAGAAGAAGGGGCCGACGGAGGGCGATAGCATCTGGGTGCTGGGCGTGTCGCGCGAGGACCGGCCCACCGTGACCACGGGCGTGATCCAAACGATCAAGCCCCACGCGCAGCTGTCGGCCGAGCTGCGGCGGGCGCTGCCGTTCGAGCAGCTGTCGCACTGGGTGCAGACCGACGCGGTGATCATGGCCCACTCGTCGGGCGGGCCGATGATCAACAGCGAGGGCAAGGTCGTGGGCATGGCGGTGTGGGTCTGGCCGGGCGTGGCGACCTCGACCACCACCACGCAGACCCAGTCGCGCGACCCGCGCTACCGGTCGCGCACGACGACCAGCCCGGCCTACATGGGCCTGTCCGGCGACCACCTGTGGCTCATGCTCGCCGGCCGGCCCGACGAGCCGTTGACCTTCGAGCGGGCCAAGCGGATGTTCTACAACACCAACGCCCCGCACACCCGCGCCCCGCAGCTCGAACTGATCGGCGACGAACCGCCCACCATCCTCCAACGCGCCGCCAACACCTTCGCCACCGCCGCCACCTGCCCCCTCTGCGACGGCGCCGGCGAGGTCAAGCTCGACCCGCGCGAGGTCTCCAAGCTGCTCGCGGCCCAGCAACAACAGAACGAAAATAACAACAACAATCGCAACAACCGCAACGACGACCAAGAGGAAACGCCTCAAACCAAAGAGTGCGCCCGCTGCAAGGGCAACGGCTTCACCCGCCCCGAAGCCCTGCTCAAGCTCGGCTACAACGTCGTCTCGGCCCTGACCAAGACCGACCCGATGCACAAGGACACCCACCGCACCTACGTGCACCTGGAAACCAAGCTCGTCGAAACCCTTACCAACAACCCCCACCGCCTCGCCCACCCGCTGAACACCGAGGCCCGCAAGCACCTCAACCGCTACAACCCCTCGATCGGTTCGCCTATTCTGTTCATGGGCGCCGTCGACGAGGTCGACGTGCTCAAGGACCAGGCCGGCGCGCCGCTGGTCATGTCGCTCGGCGACTTCGAGCCCCGCGTGTTCGTCACCGGCAGCGTCGTCCAGGCCCGCACGCTCGGCAGCGTCGTGTTCGTCGGCGGGCTGCTGTCCGGCTTCGTCGCCGACGACGCGGGCCGCCTGATCCCCGTGATCGAGGGCGGTTTCGTGGTCAACGTGCCCGAGGTCGACGAGGAAGGCCGGATCGTCTCCGGCGTCGCGACCGTCTCGGAAAAAGAAAAGAAGAACACCTCCGCCCAGGAACGCTACCGCCAGTGGATGCAGCAGCGCGAGGCGATGATGCGCGCCTACCGCGACCGCATGGGCGGCCGGGGCGGTTACGGGCGACGCTGATCGACCCCACCCAGGAGCGAGACCGGGATGCAGCCAAGCCGTTTTCTCTCGACGCTGTGCCTCAGCACGTGCCTGTGCCTGAGCCTGTTCTGCGCCACCGCGCAGGCCACCGACACACAGCCGACCACCAAGAGCCTCTCGCCCGCCGAGTATGCCAAGCGCATCCTCGACGACCTCGCCGAGTCCGGCGACACCGCCGCCGCGCAACAACGGGCCCGGGCGTTCTTCGCCTACGTCGCCACCCACGCCCGCCAGGCCGACACCCGCAGCATGGTCGAGGCCGCCTACGCCCGCCGGCTCACCGCCCAGCTGGCGCAAGTCGAACCGCAAGCCCGCGACACCCTGCTGCCCTACCTCCGCCAGCACGACACGCTCGCACGCACCCTCGCCTTCGTCATCGCCGACGGTGAAAACCCCAAGCCCGTCTTCGCGATGCTCGACAAGCTGCGCGCCGCCTACGGCGACAAGCCCGCCGACTACCCGTCGCTCACCGCCGCGCTGTGCGTGGTGCACGATGCGCCCCTCCGCCGACGCGTCAACGAGAACAAGGTCGCCACCGAAGACCCCGTCGCGCTGTTCGACTACTACACGACCAACGAAAACAAGATGCTCTTCGGCGTCCGCAAGGTGCCGGCCGAGCTGCTGGTGTGGGTCGTCGATTGCACCGCCACCCTCGACGAGATGCGGTGGGCGCTCGACCGCTACCGCGGCGACACCAACGTCGGCAAACGCTTCTTCGACATCGCCTACGACCACGAACACTTCCGCAAGGGCACCAAGAAAAAGGTCACCGAGAAGGGCTTCGACCTGCCCAACATCAAGAAGTACGGCGGGGTCTGCGCCGACCAGGCCTACTTCGCCGTGTCCGTCGGCAAGGCCATCGGCGTGCCCACCACGTACGTCACCGGCCAATCCGCCAGCGTCGGCCACGCGTGGGTCGGCTTCCTCCAGGCCCGCGGCAACACGGGCCAGTGGAACTTCAACGTCGGCCGGTACCGCGCCTACCAGGGCGTGCGCGGCAACGTGCAAGACCCGCAGACCCGCCGGCGTATCCCCGACAGCTACGTCTCGCTCCGCGCCGAACTCATCGGCACCCGCCTGACCGACCGCCACGCCGCGATCGCGCTGACCGACGCGGCGCTCTACCTGCGCCAGCTCGACGAGCACGAAGCCGAAACGCCGCCGACGGTGGAAGGCTTGGCGCTGTCAAGCCTCGCCAAGCCGCGCCGCACCGACGCGACCACGCAGCTGGCCCTGCTGCGCGACGCGGTCCGCCGCAACAAGGGCGACGCCCGCGCCTGGTTCGCCGTGCGTGCCCTGGCCAAGCGCGACCAGATGACGTTCGCCCAGAAAAAACAGTGGGCCAACGAGGTGCAGAAGGTGTGCGGCCGCAGCTACCCCGACTTCACCCTCGCCATGCTCAAGCCCATGATCGAATCGATCGACGACCCGCGTGAGCAGACCAAGCTGTGGGACGCCGCGTTCAAGCTGTTCACCAAGCGTAAAGACCTCGCCGCCGAGGTCCGCGTGGCCCAGGGCGACCTGTGGCGTGCGCACGGCGAGCCGCAGAAAGCCGGCCGGTACTACGAAGACGTCATCACCCGCTTCGCCAACGCCGGCCCGTTCGTCATCGGCGCGCTGAAAGCCACCGAGCAGATGCTCGTCGCCGACGACAAGGCCGACCGCGTCACCACCCTCTACGCGCAGACCTGGCAACGCATCCAAAAGCCCGGCAACATGGCCGGCACCTTCCAGACCCAGTCCAACTGGTACCGCGTGGGCATGCTCTACGCGCAGAAGCTCGAACAACACGGCGACGCCGACGAGGCCCAAGCCGTCCGCGCCAAGATCCACGGCGTCGTCGGCAAGTAAACCCCAAGCCGGACTGTAGCGCAGCGCAAGTCCGGATAGAGGTATGAGGTATGAGTCTTGAGTCTTGAGTCTTGAGTCTTGAGTCTTGAGTCTTGAGTCTTGAGTCTTGAGTCTTGAGTCTTGAGTCTTGAGTCTTGAGGCTTGAGGCTTGAGGCTTGAGATTCCGGATTCCGGATTCCGGATTCCGGATTCAGATCATTTTTCGACCAGCGCGTTCGCCACGCGCCGCTGATCGACCCGGGCCGGGCGAACACCGATCACACGCGGGCCGGTTTGCGCCGAGCGGTGATCGATTTCCGAACCGGCGGGAATATCCGTCGTCCGCCGGCCGTCTTGCCACGGGTCATCACAAGCCATCGCGTTGACCGTTAAGCACCGCCGTACGATCTGTGTTCGCGCCCCGGCGCCGGCCGCGTCGTGCGTTTAGCGCCAAACCCATCCGTGCTGAAAGGGAGGAGCCATGCCGTCTGCTTTGATCCGATCGATGCTCGCCGTGTTGTGCGTGATGGCGCTAACGCCGTGCGCCGCACACGCGGGCGGATCACCGAACTACCTGTTCAACCGTGCGCCGCTGGCAGCCAAGCCTTACACCGAACTGCCGCTGGGCGCGATCGAGCCGCGGGGCTGGTTGCGCGACGAGCTGCGGCGCATGGCCAAGGGCATGACCGGCAACCTCGACGCGTGGTACCCCGAGGTGTGCGGCCCGCGCAACGCCTGGCTCGGCGGCGACGGTGACACGTGGGAGCGCGGCCCGTACTGGATCGACGGCCTGTACCCCCTCGCCCGCTTGCTCAACGACGACAAGCTGATCGCCAAGGCCCGGCCGTGGGTCGAGTGGACGCTGAACAACCAGCGCGCCAACGGTGACATCGGGCCCGTCGCGCTCGACCCGGCCGACCGCACCCAACCACCGCCCAGGGGCGCGCAGGTGCTCAAGCCCGACGACTGGTGGCCGCGGATGGTCATGCTGAAAATCCTCCAGCAGCACTACCTGGCGACCGGCGACCAGCGGGTGATCGACTGCATGACCAAATATTTCCGTTACCAGTTGAAGACCCTGCCCGGCAGGCCGTTGCACGATGCGAAGAACCCCAAGAGCGGTTCGTGGTGGGCGGCACAACGCGGCGGCGACAACCTGATGGTCGTGCTGTGGCTGTACAACGTCACCGGCGAGCCGTGGCTGTTGGAGCTGGCCGACCTGCTGCACGAGCAGACCGTGCCGGTGACCGAGTGGTTCGCCGCGGGCGACGTCGTGCGTCACCGGCGCGACCAGGGCCCCACGCTGCACTGCGTGAACCTGGCGCAGATGATGAAGACGCCGGTCGTCCGCTACCAGCAGGACAAGGACGGCAAGCACCTCGACGCGGTGCGCAAGGCGTTTGCGGACATCCGCGCCTTTCACGGTCAGCCGCACGGCCTGTACGGCGGCGACGAGGCGCTGCACGGCCACAGCCCCGACCGTGGCAGCGAGCTGTGCAGCGCGGTGGAGATGATGTTCTCGCTGGAGAAGATGCTCGAGATCACCGGCGACGTCGACTACGCCGACCGCCTCGAACGCATCGCGTTCAACGTGCTGCCCACGCAGTGCACCGACGACTACCGGGGCCGGCAGTACTTCCAGCAGACCAACCAGGTTCAGGCCACGCTCGGCGACCGCGACTTCTACAACGACGGCGGCAACCGGGTGGTGTACGGCTTGCTGCACGGCTACCCCTGCTGCACCTGCAACCTGCACCAGGGCTGGCCGAAGTTCACGCAGCACCTGTGGATGGCCAGCGCCGACGGCGGGCTCGCGGCGCTGGTCTACGCGCCGAGCCGGGTCAAGGCCAAGGTCGCCGACGGCGTCGAGGTCGCGATCACGCAAGAGACGGGCTACCCGTTCAAGCAAATCGTGCGGTTCACGGTCGACACGCCGAGGGCGGTGGCGTTCCCGCTGCACCTGCGCATACCGGGCTGGTGCGAGGGCGCGTCGCTGACCGTCAACGGCAAAGCGGTCGACGCCGAGCTGGAGCCGGGCACGATCCACGTGGTTCGCCGGACGTGGGCGCGTGGCGACCGCGTTGCGTTGAAACTGCCCATGCGGCTCCGCGCGTCGACGTGGTTCAACCAGAGCAAGGCCATCGAGCGTGGGCCGTTGGTGTTTGCGTTGCGCGTGGAAGAAGACTGGAACGAGGTGCGTCGCGAGGCGCCGAGCGGTGTGCCGGCCGGCGCGATGCACCGCGGGCACTTCGAGTGCCGGCCCGCCTCGCCGTGGAACTACGCGCTGACCCACCAGGCGGCGCACCAGCCCGACGAGCACTTCCGCCTTGAGCAGGCCGAGCGCATCGCCGAGAACCCGTGGACGCTCGAGACCGCGCCGGTCACGCTGCACGGCGAAGCGGTGCGTTTGGCGTACTGGAAGCTGGCGCGGAACTCCGCCGCCCCGCCGCCGCTGAGCCCCGCCGAATCGGGTGCGGGCGCACGCGCCGAGAAGGTCCGCCTGGTCCCCTACGGCTGCACAACGCTGCGCATCGCCGCGTTCCCCTGGGTTAAAGAGAACTAACGCCCCATCACCCACGCCCCCGAGCAAAGGTGGCCTTGCGGTTTTATGATAGTTTAGGTTAATCGTTTATAGTCTATAAACTATAAATACGAGTAAGATCACTCGGTGTTCAGGTGGGCGCGAGTTCGGGGGTATGGCGCGACACAATGGGCTGAGCACGGGCCGGCGCCTCGGCCGCGCATTATTTCAAGGGCATCGGCAGACGCCAACACTTCGCTCGGGCGCAGTTCGAGCCGGACGCGCGTGGCGTGCGACGCGGCGGCGGGCAGGTCGAGCCAGATCGCGCGGGTCGCGTCCCATTGGCGCACCAGCGGCAGGTTGTGGCCGGGCACGGTGAGCGTTTCGGGCCCGAGCGGTTCGGTGTGGGTGACACGGGCGAGTTCGCGGCCGGCGTCGTCGAGCAGCCACAGGTCGAGCCGCGCATGACCGACGCGGCGTGTGACAAAGCGCATGGCGACCATGACGCGCACCTTGTTCGGTTTGATTTTCACCTTGACGCCGACCAGTTCGAACAGCGGCGACGACCGGTTGACGGGCTGGTGCTGCCCCGCAACGATCGGCTGTTCGATCGCGATCGATGTGGCGGTCGTGTCGGGCGGCGCCGTTTCGGCGCTCGGCGCCACGCTCGGCGCATCGGGCGTTTCGGCCACCGGCTGGGGCGACTGGCAAGAGATGAAAAAAACGATCAACGCCAGCGGCAGCGTGTGACGGGCGGCCATGCCACGTTCCCCTTTCAACAGCGCATCGGCCCTTCGTTTCGACAGACGAACCGCGCGGCTGTTTTTTCAAAGACAACGCGTAAAAGCGGACGGCACGTTTTCTGCGCACCGCGGTGCGGTGCGCACGTGACGACCAAGCGGGTTATTGGCGTGTGAGCGGGGTTGTCGATGCCACGGCGTGCGCACGGCGACACGGCGGTGCGCGGCGGCGTGCGCACCGCAGGGACGTTGAGCGCGCCCGCGCGTCGCCGGCGGGGCTTGCGCCTTGTTTATTGCTCAAAAACAAGGACGCACGGCCGATCGACTCGGGCGTGCGTCCACTTGGTGCGCGATGGGTTGTGATCGCGTATTACCCGCGACGCCGCAACAGCGCCAGCCCTCCGAGGCCAAGGAGCATCAAGCTGCTCGGTTCGGGGATCTCACCAAGGACAAAGAAGGTCAGGTCGCGGCCGGGCCCGGTGGGCGGGTCCATCATCAACCCGCCGGCGGGGAACAGCTCGTTGTCGAGCAGGTTGATGAACTTGCCGTCGGCGTACGCGCCGTTGTTGTTGCCGCTGCGCCAGAGGTTCAGGTCGTTGGTCGGGTCGACCTCGCCCCAGAACAGCTCGAAGTGGTAGGTCTTCAAGCCGTCGAGCAGCAATGGCGAGTCGAGCGCGAGCGTGATGTAGCTCTCGTCGGGCACGGTGGTGCCGGCCAGGTCGTACGACTGCACGGAGCCGACGAGCGTGTCGCCGATGCCGTCGGCGTTGGTGTCTTCCATGATGGCCATGACCAGCGTGTGATCGCCGGCGCCGTAGATGCGTTCCTGGCGGGCCTTGACGACGATCGCATCGACGAACGAGGTCTCGGCGAGCTTGAAGGTCTGGCCGAGGTTGCGGGTCTCGACGTCGGAGTCGCCGGTGTTGGCGGTTTCGAGGCGGACGACGCCCGCGCCGCCGTTGGTCTGCTCGTTGGCGATCAGCGGGTCGATCGGTGCGGTGGGGCTGAAAGAGATGCCGGAGGGGGTCGGCGGGCCGGTGGTCTCGAACTCGCCGAGGAAGATCGGCACCTCCTCGCCGGCGTTGATGGTGATGGCCTGGTCGACGACGTTGGAGATCGTGCCGTTGGCGTAGTACGTGCCGGTGAACTGGAGTTCGAGCGAGCCGCTGCGCAGCGTGGCCAGGGGGGCGTCGACCGAGTCGAGCCAGTTGATCATGTCCATGCCCAGGTCGTCGACCACGGTCGCGTTGGCGTCGGCGACGTTGGTCGTCTCGCTCAGGTCGCCGTTCAGGTCGTACAGCTCGTAGCTCTGGGTCTCGTAGTTGTACATCAGCTTCCAGTCGCCGCTGCGCGTGACGGTCTGCGGCCGCTGGTTGCGGGCGCCGTCGACGAGGTAACCGGGCAGGTGCCAGTAGAGGTTCTCGCGGGCGAGCGTGGCGGCGTTGTCGGCGATGATGCCGGAGATGTCTTCGCCGTCGAGGGGGGTGGCGGCGGGCAGCGTGGCGCCGGCGACGGAGGCGAAGGTCTTGTAGAAGTCGATGGGCGCGACGGGCGTGTCGTTGACGGTGCCGCCGTCGACGAGCGCGGCGTTGCCGGACCAGGCGACCATCGGCACGCGGATGCCGCCCTCGTCGAACTCGCCCTTCTGGCCCTTGAGCGAGCCGTTGTTGGACTGGCCCTGCCGGCCGCCGTTGTCGGAGTAGAAGACAACCAGCGTGTTCTCGTCGAGGTTTTTGCCGGGGTTGCTGGGGTCGGGCGTGGTTTCGAGGTAATCGATCAGGCGGGCGACGGACTGGTCCATGCCCTCGATCAGCGCGCCGAACGAGGCGTTGGAGTCTTCGACGCCGGGCGTCTTGGCCTGGTACTTGGCGAGCAGGTCGTCGCGGGCCTGGCTGTTGCCGATCGGCGTGTGCACGGCGTAGGGGTTGAACTGCACCATGAACGAGCCGGACTTGTTGGCCTCCATGAAGTCGATCGCCGCGTCGGCCATGGCGTCGGAGACGTGCTTGGCGGTGCCGACCAGCGCGTCGATCTCGGCGACGGACGCGCCGTTGTTGAACGGCTTGATGTTGTCGTCGACGTACTGCTGGGTGTAGTTGGCGGCGTAGGGGTCGAGCGAGGCGTCGATGCTGCCGCCGAACGTGCCGCCGGAGGCGTGGTAGTTGCCGGGCCCGCCGTGGGTGTCGCCGCCGAAGTTGGCGTTGAAGCCCATGTGGTTGACGATGTCGGCGGCGCCGGTGGTCTCCTCGGCGACGTGGAACTTGCCGAGGTGCGCGGTGGTGTAGCCGGCGGTCTGCAACGTCTCGGCGTAGGTGATCGCGGAGTTGGGGATCGCGTCGGTGCCGGTGGGCAGGCCCTGCGACGGCCCGACGAGCAGTGTGCCGCTGCCGCCTCGGTTGAGGCTGTTGACCTGGTAGACGTTGTTGGTCGGGCGCGGGGCGTACTGGCCGGTGAGGATCGCCGAGCGCGTCGGGGCGCAGTTCTGGTTGGCGTAGGCGCTGGTGAAGGCCATGCCCTCGGTCGCGAGCCGATCGATCGTCGGCGTCTCATAAAAATCGCTGGGGTCGCCCATCGTCGTCAGCGTGTTGGACGTGTCCGCCCAGCCCAGGTCGTCGGCCATGATGAAGACGATGTTCGGCGTCGACAGCGCGGGCATCGCCATCAACCCGACAACCAACAGACTCAACGTGAAGCGTGGAACCATCTTTCTGCTCCTGTTGAAACGAACCGTGCACTAATTTGGTGCAGCCACCCCATGTCGCCACGGGGCAGCTGCGTCTCGTCTCTTCATGAACTCAAGATGTCCTCACGACACATTATAACACTGCCGTGAGCGGCGGGCCAACATTAATACGCCGATTCCGAGCAAAGCCAGGCTGGCCGGCTCGGGCACGAGCGTGAGGGTCTGGGTGCCGCTGCCGTTGTCGGCGAGGTTGAACCACTTGCCGCCCACGGTCAGCGTGGGCAGTTCGGCTTGCAGCGCCGCCAGGCCGTCGACGGCCGAGTCGGTCGTGGGATTGACCCGCACACCATCGATACTGAAGAAGCCCTGCGAGACCTTCTTGGCCAGGTTCGAGGTGATGGTGTTGCTGTCGGTGGCGATGACCGAACCGGAACCCACGCCGCCGGTCCAGTCGAACGAACCCTCGAACGCGGAGCCGCGGAAGGGGTTGTTGCTGGTGACGGTGACCGTGCCGCCCTGGAAGTCGAACACCAGGTCGTTCGAGGTGCCGCCGGACACGTTCAGGCGGATGTGGTCGGCGTGGATCGAGCCGCCCTGCAAGGTGAGCAGGCCGGTGTTATGCAGAACCTCGACCGCGCCCGTGGCCGTGATCGAGGAGTTGGCATCGATCGTCAGCGACGAGTTGGGGTGGTTGACGTCGATCTTGCCCAGGCCGTTCTCGGCCGTCAGGTTGACGGCGGTGTTGACCAGGCTCAGACTCGAACCGTTGAGCACGCCGATGGCGCGCCCGCCGAAGTTCGACCGGCTGACGTTGAGCGTCGAGTTGGAGATCGTCGCGGTGGTGGGGTTGGTTTGACCGAGGTTCAGGCCGGACAGGCCCGCGCCGGTGTTCGCCGAGCTGGGCAGCAGCGAGATATTCGAGTTGTTGACGTTGAGCATGCCGCCGTTGAGCTTGATCTGCACGTCTTCGTTGATCGTCGCGCCGCTGATCGTCCAGCTGTGACCGGAGAACAGGTAATCGATCGTGTTGGAGCCGGGCGTCGTGGCGTCGGGCGGCGCGACTTGGCCGGACGTGCCGGCGTCGATGGTCCAGTTGGCGCCGGTGGAACCGTTGGCGGGGTAGCCGCCGCCGGAGTTGTCCTGTGGGCCGTTGGTCCAGTTGTTGTCGGTGGTGCCGTCCCACACGATGTTGGCCGCCTGGACGGACGTGGCCAGCGCCACAACCCCCGCACAGACGACCCCCATGGCAAGCTTCCGTTTCATCGAAACTCCTTCCATATTCGAGCCCTCCTTTCAGGCCTTCCTCCATCCGTGCCCGGGGCCTTGTGAAGCAGCGGCCACGCACACGAAACACAACCAAGCAGCGCCCGTCAGCCGACGTCGACCGCAAGCCTTCGCACTAACCCTCTCCTCGATTGCGCCCCCCAGCTCTCAACCCACAGGAGGTTGGATCAACGCATCACTGCTTCCGCCGCAGCATGACCAGTCCGCCGAGGCCGAGCAGCGCGAGGCTCGCGGGCTCGGGGATGACGGTCAGGGTCGAGCCGGTACTGCCGTCGGAGACGACC
>JANQHD010000036.1 GCA_028282805.1 Phycisphaeraceae bacterium
GAAGCGAATCGATCAGTCGGTCAACTGGTCAACTGGTCAACTGGTCAACTGGTCAACTGGTCAACTGGTCAACTGGTCAACTGGTCAACTGGTCAATCAAATTGTATTCGGCCAACCCGGCCCGCTGAAGCGGGCCTCGCCGTTTGACTAGTTGACCGATTGACTGATCGACTGACTGACCTTCTTCACCGCCCGGCGGTTAGCGCGTCGATCTCTTGCACGGCGATGATTTTCAGGCGCAGGCCCTGGTCGTACTGGCTGTCGCCGACGATGCCGACGACCTTGCCGAGGTGACGGGCCATCGCGCGGTCCGGGCCGGGGTCGACGTAAGCGATGGTCAGGCCGCTGAGCGGGTCGGTCAAGCGGTAAAGCAGCGGCAAACGCCCGCCGGTGTACACGGTCGACGCCAGCAGCTTGCCCACGGCGGTGTACTGCTTGGCCGGCGCCGCGTCGCGCGGCGGCTCGGCCTCGCCCTTGGTTTCGGTGAGCTGGGCGATGGTCCGCTTCAGCTCCGCGCGGCTGTTCAACAGCGCCACACGCGTGGCGATGACCTGCTTGTGGTCGTCAGCCAAGGCTTCGTGCTTGCCGAGCGCTTCGTAAGCCGCGAGCAGGCCGGCCACGTTCTGCTCGGCGAGCGGTTTGGCCGACTCGTCGGAGAAGATCGTTTCCAACCGGGCCAACTGCTGGTCGGCGGGCGCGGTGGTGTCGAGCGCGATCGGCACGACCGGTTCGGTCGCCTCGGCCGGCTGCGTGGCGGGTAGGGTTTCAGTTTCGGCCGCGACAACCTCGACTTCGACAACCTCGATTTCGGTCTCAGCTTGCACCTCGGTCATGGTTTCGGTCGGCGCGTCGCCCTCGGTGATGACGATCCCGTCGGTCTCGGTGACCACCTCGGTGTGGTCGGCGGTGGCGGGCTCCTTGTCGCCGGTGGTTTCTTCGGCGTCGCCCTCAACGACAGACACGACCGCTTCCGCCGCATCCACGGTCACCTCGACCGCGCCCTCGGCCACGGCGGCGGTGGTGTCGACAACGACCTCGGCCGCGTCGCCGGTGGTTGCGACGACGGTCTCCACCACGCCCTCGTCGGTCTCGGCTTCGGCTTCCGCGGCTTCCTTCGCAGCGGCCGCGGCGATATCTTCGGCGGTCGCCTCGGTCACATACTGCGCCGAGATCACGTGGTGCACGCCCTCGGGCGGCACGATGCGGTAGAAGTCGTCGTTGAACGAGCCGGTGACCGCGACCTTGTCGCCGTAGCTGAGTTGGGTCTGCACCGTGGCGATCTTCTGGTCCGGGTTCGGCTCGCGGACGTTGACGCGGTCGCCGGTGACGGTGCCGCTCACGCCGTCGTCGGCGAGCTTGACGAACTTCTTGGAGATCAGGCTGTCGATGCCCTTGACGGGCTTGATCAGGTACCAGCCGGGCACGGCCTTGTTGACCTCGACGAGGTCGCCGGTGTTGAGCTTGGTGAGGGTCAGGTGGTTCTTGCTGGCGCCGCTGCGAACGTAGACGTTGTCCCCGGTGACCACGCCCGTGAACGGGGGCTCGGCGGCGACCGCGGCGGCGACGGCGCTGAGCACGAAGCCCATCGCGAGCCAACCGGTTAGAATCATGCTGGTGCGTCGCATGGTGGCGATCCTTATGTGATGCGGTTTCTTAGCGCACAGTATCCGGCTTGCACGCGGGGCGTCAAGAAATTGCCGGTCAAACGAATCGACGCCCGCCCCGCCGCGTCTACAATGTGCTCGGTCGGCCCGCCGCCGGCCCGGAGAACCGCATGGCGAACGTACGTTTCGGCAGTTGGAAAGAATCGAGCGGTTTCAACCGCGTGGCCGCGGAATGGACCCGCCGGCCGCGCTGGGTGTGGGCCACGGCGGCCGCGCTCGGCCTGCTGCCGTTCGCGATCGTCATCGCCGTGCTCGCGGTTATGGCGCTGCTGGTCACCGCGCTGCTGTACATGCTGCTCAGCGCCCTGCACGAGCTGTGGCGGATGGCCACGGGCAAGCTCGGCGGTCACAACCACGCCGGCGGCCGGCGCAACGTGCGCGTCCGCCCGCCCGCGCCCGACCAAAGCGAATCACCCACGCACTAAAACGAATCTTCGATGCCCGCGACGACCGCCTCGACCGCTTCGTCGATCGGCCGGTCGATCTTTGCGCCCGCGGCCCGCGCATGGCCGCCCCCGCCGAACCGCCGCGCCAGCGCATTGACGTCGACCGCCCCCTCACCCGGCTTCGACCGCAGCGACACGCGCGTCGGGCCCTCGGCCTGTTCGACAAGCAGCGCCACGACCCGCACGTCGCCCACCACCTGCGGCACGTCGACGAACCGCTCGGTCTCGTCGGGCCGGGCGCCCGTTTCGGCGAAGTCTTTCAGCTTCAAACACATCACCGCCGCGCGGTCGCCGGCGACCATGCGCAACGAGTCGAGCGCCCGCACCATGAGTTGCAGCTTCTGCGGGCGTTCGCCCTGCTCGGTCGCCGCGTACAGCGCGGTGTGGTCGACGCCCGCGCCCTGCAGCCGCGCCGCCAGTTGGTGCGTGCGCGGCGAGCAGTTCGAAAAGCGAAACCACCCCGTGTCCGACGCGATGCCCACAAACAACGCATCGCAGGTCAGCGCATCGAACGCCACGCCCATTTCATCGATCAAGTCGGCGACGATCTCGCACGCGGCGGCGGCGGTCGCGTCGATGAACTTCGTTGCGCCGACGTCGTCGCCGTGCAGGTGGTGGTCGATGACGATGGTGTGCTCGTGCTGCGTTTCGAGCCACGGGCGGATGGCGTCGAGCTGGCTCCACGCGCCGGTGTCGACGACGACAATCGCGTCGAAATCGCCAACGGGCGCGTCGGGCCCGTTGTGCGTGACGAGCTTCGTGCCGTTGAACACGCCCGCCAGCGCCGGCGGCACGGGCGGTATGACGCGCCGCTCGACGGTTTTGCCCTGTAATTCAAGGGCCCGGCCGAGCGCGATCACCGCGCCGAGCGCATCGCCGTCGGGCTTGGCGTGCGTGGTGATCAATACGCTTTGCGCCTCGTTCAAACGCGCGGCGATCTGTTTCAGCGTCGTGTTCGAGGCGTACGTGTCGTTCATGCGATCACCAGCTTCGCGCAGTCGAGCAGGCCCGCGGCGTGCAGCTGGCGCACCGTGGCCATGTCGTGGTTGAGTTGTTGCTTGAGCGCTTCGACGCCGGCGAACGCGTGCTGGTCGCGCAACCATCGGCACATCTGCACGGCCAGCGGTCGGCCGTACAGGTCGCCGTCGAAGCAGAGCAGGTGCACCTCGGCGAGGCGCCGCTGTTTGCCGAACGTGGGCTTGATGCCGACGCTGATCGCCGCGGTGTAGGTTTGGCTGTCGCGTTCGACGAGCCCGGCGTACACGCCGTCGGCGGGCAGCATCTGGTCGGCGGTGTCGAGGTTGGCCGTGGGCACGCCGATGGTGCGCCCGCGCTTCTCGCCGGTCACCACGTCGCCGACCAGCCGCCACGGTCGGCCGAGGCACACCGCCGCGTCGGCCATGCGCCCGTGACCGACCAGCCAGCGCACGAGCGTGCTGCTCAGCGGCGCCTGTGTTTTGTCGCGCAGGGTCACGGTCTGCACCTCGACGATGCGCGTCTCGTAATCGAACTGTTTGCCACAGGCGATCAGCTGTTCGGGCCCGCCCCGCCGCTTGTGGCCGAAGCGGAAGTTGCGCCCCTCGACGAAACCGATCGGCCGGTGCTCGGCGACCATGCGTTCGATGAATTGGCGCGGCTCGAGGCCGAGCAGTTCGGGTGTGGGCGATAGCCAACGCACGTCGTCGACACCGCAGCGTTTGAGCATCGCCTCGCGCCCCTCGGCGTGCATGAGCATCGGCGGCGTTTCGTCAGGGCGCAACACCGCGATGGGGTGTTGGTCGAACGTCACGGCGACCACGCGCCCGCCGTGCTCGTCGGCGAGCCGGCGAGCCTCGGCGAACAGCGCCTGGTGGCCCAGGTGCACGCCGTCGAAGTTACCGATCACGATGACCGAACGCTCGTCGCCCATAGCACGCAGCATAGGTTGCCTTGCCGGTTGAACTCAAACGCTCACTTGCTCTCGACCAGCCCGTCGCCGACGTACACGCGGTAGGCCTTGATCCGGCCGCCGACGGCCGGGTCGCCGCCGCCGCGGGGCACGTACTTGAAGCCCGCCACGCGCTCGGTCTGGCCGAGGCTGATCACCAGCCGGTGCGGGTGGTTCGGCGATTTGCCCTGCCACTGCGTGTGCCAGTGGTTGGCGGTCTGGCCGTCGATGGCGTTCTCGGCGGTGCCGTCTTCGCCGACGCGCTCTTCGCTGCTGACGTAGGCGATGGTCCAGTTCTTGCGGTCGATCGCGTTGCCGCTGGTGTCGATCAGGTCCAGCTCCGCCACCGCCGCGAAGGGCTTGTCGCCAAAGGCGCTGCGCGACTCGAGGCAGAAGTACTTGCCCGCCGTCGGCTTGGCGAACCTGACCGTCTGCATCGCCCCGCCGCGCTCGAACTCGCCGACGTGCGCCGGCGCAACGCCCTCGAGCGCCAGCTTGACCTTCGCGCGGCGCGGCCCGCCGAAGTTCAGCTCCGGCCGCAGCTCGTTGAGGTTCGGCTTGGTCAACCCTTCGATCACCGGCGCGTCGGGCCCGAGCAGGTCGAACACAACGATCTCGTTATCACCCTTGTTCAGCCACGGGCCGGGCACGTACATCGTCTGCGTCGGGCCGATGTTCCAGTAACGGCCGAGGCACCGGCCGTTGATCCACACGATGCCCTTGCCCCACGGCCGCATGTTGATGAACGTGTCGCCGAGTTTGTCGACCTTGAACGTGCCGCGGTAAAACGCCGGGCCCTGCAATCCGCTCACCGCTTCGAGCGGCCGGTACTTCAGGCCGGCGAGCATCGCGGCGGTCATCGGCAGCTGGTGGTGCGCCCACTTGTCCAGCGCCACCTCTCGCACGCCGTCCGACAGGGTGACCGGCCCGATCAGCCCCTTGCGGTCGTGTATCTGCTTGCCGAAGTTGACCCGGCCCATGGTGTACACGAGCACGTCGAGCTGCGCCGGTTGGCTGCGCTCGGGCAGCTTGACCTCGAACCGCTGCGTGCGGCGATCGAACACGCCGACCTCGCGCCCGCCGACGAACACCCAACCGAAGTCGTGAACCGCCTCAGCCTTGAGCGTCGCGGCCGGGCCGGCGGGCACCATCGTGCGGTACACCACCACGCCGAACTGCTGGTCGAGCTTCTCGTAATTGAGCGCCTCACCGGTGCGCGTCGGCTTCGGCAAGTTGTCGAACGCCGCTGCGCGCTCGGTCAGCTCGAACCGGTCGATCGTGATGACCGGGTTGTGCGCCGGCGGGTCGGGCAGCTCTTCGCCGGGCAGCAAATACCGGCCCATCAGCTCGCGGGCCTTGAAAAACTTCTCGGTCGTCCACCCGGCCTCGCTGATCGGCGCGTCGTAGTCATAGCTCGAGGTGTCGGGCTTGAATGGCCGATCCGCCCCGGCCCACAGGCCGAACGACGAACCGCCGTGGGCCATGTAAATGCTGAACGACGCGTCGTTTTCGAGCATGTACTCGATCTCATTGAGGTAGCGGTTCAGGTCGCCGATGTGGTGCGGGTTGCCCCAGGTGTCGAACCAGCCGGGGTAGTACTCGCCGCTCATCAGCGGGCCGTCCTTGCGCACCTTGCGCAGCGCCTCGAACGCGCCCTTCGGGTTGCTGCCGAAGTTCACCACGGGGAACAGGTCGTCGCGGTGGCCGTTGCGCAGGTGCCACACCGGGTTGCACGCGAACAGCGGCACGTCGAACCCCGCGTCGATCATCGCCTGCCGCATCAGGCCCATGTACTCGGCGTCCTTGCCGTAGAAGCCGTACTCGTTTTCGACCTGCACCATCAAGATCGGCCCGCCGCGCGTGACCTGCAAGTCCTTGAACTGCTTGCCGACCTCCTTAAGGTAGCGGCTCGCCGCCTCGACGAATCGCGGGTCGCGCGAGCGCAGCGCGATGTCGTCGTGCTTCAGCAGCCACCACGGCAGCCCGCCCATCTCCCACTCGCTGCACACGTACGGCCCGGGCCGAAGCAGCACCCACAACCCCTCCTGCTGCGCGATCCGGCAGAACTCCGCCAGGTCGGCTTGCCCCTCCCACGTAAACGTGCCGGGGGTGCGCTCGTGGTAGTTCCAGAACACGTACACGCTGACGGTGTTCAGGCCCATGGCCTTGCACATCTTCAGCCGGTGCCGCCAGTACTCGCGTGGCACGCGGGTCGGGTGGATCTCGCCGCAACGGATCTGTAGCTTCTTGCCGTCGAGCAGGAAGTGCTCTTTGCCGATCTCGAACATGTGCGGCGGCTCGGCGGCACTCGCGGCGGCGCAGCCGGCCAGCAGCACGGCGGTGACAAGCAACATAGGGTACAACGCGAGTGTGGTCATATCGGTCACTACTTTCGTACGGGTGAGGAACAGGCAGTTTACCGTAACGCCCGCAGATCGCACCACCGCGTCATAGCCGGCAGCATACCTGCTGCCGGTTCCGGACCGGCACCAGGTATGGTGCCGGCTGTTGTCGACCGTTGTTTACCGACTTCGCCCCCGCTACCCTATGGCCGCGATGAGCGAAAAACTGACCGAAAACGACGTCCGAAAGGTGGCCAAGCTCAGCCGGCTGAAGCTGACCGACGATCAGGTCGCGTTCTACACCGACCAGCTCGCCCACGTGCTGGGCTACATCGACAAGCTCAGCGAGCTCGACGTCGACAACGTCGAGCCCATGGCCCACCCCACCGACATGACCAACAAGCTCCGCCCCGACGAACCCACGGCCGGCATGCCCGTCGACGCCGCCCTGGCCAACGCCCCGGCGAGCGACCCGCCCTTCTTTAAGGTGCCCAAGGTGCTGGGCGAAGGGAGCGGGGCATGAGCATCGACCTCACGCAAGCGACGATGACCGAGCTGCGCGACGCGGTGGCCGACAAGTCCGTGTCGGCCGTCGAGCTGACGCGGGCCTACCTCGAGCGCATCGAGGCCCACGACGGGCACGTGCGGGCCTACAACGAAACCTACGCCGACCGCGCCATCGAACGCGCCGAAGCCGTCGACCGCGGCGAGGTGACCGGCGTGCTGGCGGGCGTGCCGATCGCCTTGAAAGACAACCTGTGCACGACGTGGGGCCACACGACCTGCTCGTCGAACATCTTGAAAAACTTCCGAGCGCCGTACAACGCGACCGTGGTCGAAAAGCTGGAAGCCGCGGGCGCGGTCGTGCTCGGCAAGACGAACCTCGACGAGTTCGCCATGGGCAGCTCGACGGAAAACAGCGGCTTCAAACCGACGAAAAACCCGTGGGACACCGGCCGCGTGCCCGGCGGGTCGTCGGGCGGCAGCGCCGCGGCCGTCGCCGCCGACCTGTGCGCCGCGGCGTTCGGCTCCGACACCGGCGGCTCGATCCGTCAGCCCGCCGCGCTGTGCGGCGTCGTGGGCCTGAAGCCGACCTACGGCCTGATCAGCCGGTTCGGCCTCGTCGCTTTCGCCTCCAGCCTCGACCAGATCGGACCCTTCACCCACACCGTCGAAGACGCCGCGGTGCTGCTCAACGTCATCGCCGGCCACGACCCGCGCGACTCGACCAGCGCCGACCCCGACACCAGCGGCCCGATCCCCGACTACACCGCCAACCTCGACCGGCCTATCGAGGGCCTGAAACTCGGCATCGCCAAGCAGTACATGGGCGAAGGCAACGACCCGGCCGTGGCGAAGATGATCGACGACGCGATCGCGATGTACAAAGACATGGGCGCCACCATCGTCGAGGTCGACCTGCCCCACACCGAGTACGGCATCCCCACCTACTACATCGTCGCCACCGCCGAGGCCTCGAGCAACCTGGCGCGCTACGACGGCGTGCACTACGGCCACCGCACCGAAGCACCCGACGACCTGATCGACCTTTACTCGGCCAGCCGCGCCGAAGGTTTCGGCGACGAGGTCAAACGCCGCATCATGCTCGGCACCTACGCGCTGTCGAGCGGGTACTACGACGCGTATTACCTGCGTGCCCTGAAGGTGCGCCGCCTGATCAAAAACGATTTCGACGCCGCGTTCGCGCAGTGCGACGCGATCGTGTGCCCCACCACAACCGGCCCGGCGTTCAAGTTCGGCGAGAAGACCGACGACCCCCTGTCGATGTACCTCAACGACGTGTACACCGTCAACGCGAACCTCGCGGGCATCGCCGGCATCAGCGTGCCCGGCGGCTTTACCGAAGTCGACGGCAAAACCCTGCCCCTCGGCCTGCAACTGCTCGGGCCGACCTTCAGCGAACCCACCCTGCTGCGCGCGGCAAACATGTACGAAAAGTCCAATAACTTCGGCAACACCCGTGCGTTGGCCTCCGTCTAATTGACAGGGCGTGGTACGCCCGATTTCGGGTTTTTTGTCCGTTAAGCCTTGATTTGGACGACCACGCCGCGTTTTTATGTGTGAAACCGGTTTGCCCTGCGCGGAAAAAGGGTCAAAAATGAACTAAAAGTATTGCGGTACGTATGTTAAGTTAGTAAAAGAAATGACAGTACAAGTCGGTTTAGGGGATGAAAAACGCGATTGGCTACGAAAAAGTAACCCAATCGGCCGCCCCCTGCCGATGAGCTTACCTAGATCATCTTTCTCCCCTCCGCCCCGTTAGTGCCTTGAGTGCTAGCGGGGTTTTTCATTTTCATTTGCGGTCAGTTGCGCCGCACCGCTCGTCAAAACTGCGCGTGCGTGATGAACTCATCACCTAACTCGGCGCGAAGCGCCACGCCGCACCGACACCGTCATCGACCTGCACAACCCCGAACTCCGCGGAAAGGCCCTGCTGCAAGAGGAATGAGCCCCGCCCATCATCCGGGCCTGCGCTGCGCTACGGCCCGGCTTGGAAGTTGGAACACGGGTGATTTCGGACTTCAGACCCGCGCTCAGTACGGCATCGGGAACTGGCTGCACAGGTCGACGACCTCGCCGCGCACCGCGTTGGCGGTCGCTTCGTCGCCACCGCTGCGGAGCACGCGGTCGATCAACTCGACGGTCTGCTCGATCTGCTCGGCCTTGAAGCCGCGCGTGGTCAGGGCGGGCGTGCCCAGGCGGATGCCGCTGGTCACCATCGGGCTGCGCTCGTCGCCCATCACCGTGTTCTTGTTGGTGATGATGCCGGCGTTGTCGAGCCATTGCGCCCCGTCACGCCCGGTCAGTTCCGGGTCGGTCCGCCGCAAGTCGATCAGCACCAGGTGGTTGTCGGTGCCGTTGGACGACAGCGCCCAACCCTTGTCCATCAGGCCCGCGGCCAAGGCTTGACCGTTGGCGACGACCTGCTGGGCGTAGTCCTTGAACTCGTCTTTCAGCGCTTCGCCGAAGCACACGGCCTTGCCGGCGATCGCGTGCATGAGCGGCCCGCCCTGCGTGCCGGGGAACACGGCCTTGTCGATCTTCTTGGCGATGGCCTCGTCGTTGGTCATGACCAGGCCGCCGCGCGGACCGCGCAGCGTCTTGTGCGTCGTCGTGGTGACCACGTCGCAGTGCGGGAACGGCGAGGGGTGCGCCCCGCCGGCCACCAGGCCCGCGATGTGGGCGATGTCGGCCAGCAGGATCGCGCCGCACGCATCGGCGATCTTGCGGAAGCGTTCGAAGTCGATGATGCGCGGGTACGCCGAGTAGCCGCACATGATGAGCTTGGGCTTGTGCTCGGCGCACAGGGCCTCGACCGCGTCGTAGTCGATGTGCCCGAAGTGGTCGGCTTCGACGTCGTGCACGAGCGGGTAGTGCACCGGGTTGAACCACTTGCCCGACAGGTTGACGCGCGAGCCGTGGGTCAGGTGACCGCCCTCGGAAAGCTCGATGCTGGTAAACGTGTCGCCCGGTTCGAGCAGCGCGTAGAACGCCGCAAGGTTGGCGTTGGCGCCGGAGTGCGGCTGGACGTTGGCGAACGCGCAGCCGAACAACTGCTTGGCGCGCTCGATGGCGATGGTTTCGACCTCGTCGTAGTACGCACAGCCGGAGTAGTATCGCTTGCCGGGGTAGCCCTCGCAGTACTTGTTGGTCAGGCACGAACCGACCGCGGCCATCACGGCGGCGGAGGTGTGGTTCTCGCTGGCGATCATCTCCAGCGTGTTTTCCTGGCGCTGCTGCTCGGTGGTGATCCACTTGTAGATTTCGGGATCGACGCCCTGCAGGACGTTGACGCCGGCGTCGGCCACGGCTTCGGTGCTCATCGGGGTTTCAAGCCTCGTGCAAATAAGGGAAAAACGACCATCTTGTTCCGGGGGCCGCATCCTAGCCGCGCCGCACGGCAGTGACAACGCGGCCGTTGCGATCGCCGAACAAGCCGCTTCACGCCTTTAAAACAGGCTGATCACTCGGCGGGTGCTGCGGGCTCGGCTTCCTTGGGCCGCTCCACCTTCGGCTTTACCGCAGCGGTCAGCGTCGGCACACGCACGCCCCCGCGCACCCATTGCCAGTGGTAACGCCCCGGCTCCGTGATCACCTCGACCGGTTCCGAGGCGCCCGCGCCCACGTTCGTGCCCCCCTGGCTCACGCCCGTCCCGTCGGCCGGCACGTAAACCTTCTTCGCCTTCGGCTTCTCGTCCCACACCTTCTTCGCCTGCCAGCGGTCGAAGCGGTCGACGCCGTGCGTGTGAAAATACTCGGCCAGCTCCGCCGGCGTCACCGGCCGAACCGCCCCCCGCGTGAGCATCTCCAGCAGCGGCACCGTCACCTCGTCCTGCCCGGCGTAGATCGTCGCCTCACCCACCGCCCGGCACAAAACCGTCAGCCGGTCGCCGCGCTTGGGCGCCATGCCCTCGGGCAACGCGTCGATCACCATGATCTGTGATTTGACGCTGAGGATCACGCGCCCCTCCTGCTGCGCCGCCACGCTGCCGTGCAGCACGTTGACGCCCACGAGGTCCTCGTTTTCCTTGTCGATGTCCGCGAACCGCCGCGCCCGCTTCGCCGAGGCCGGCTCGAACAGCAGCGGCGCATCGACCGTCTGGTAAGGCTCGGCCGCCTTCGCCGACGTCATCGGCAAACGCTGGTAACGCACCAGCAGCTCCGCCGACCAGATCGCGTCGTTCACGCGCACGTAGTTGGGCGCGTGCCTCTCGAACAGCTTCTGCGTGCGAACCGGCAGCGCGTCAAAATCGAACACCACCTCCGCCGGCCGCGTCGTCGGCTCGGCCGCGCCGAGCAACACGCATAGCATGATCGGTGCGAGCGTCATGCCCTCATCATACCCGCCTCGCGCACCGATCGTTCGCATGCGCTTTCAAGCCTCGACCGACCCCCTCTGACGCCCCGCAAACACCGGTGTGCACCGCCGGCGCAGCACGGGTGCGCAACACGACCTTTCAGCGCGCACCCCGCCGCGCACCAACGTGTCGCCACGCGCGTGGCAAACCGCGATCCCGTGCCGCAAACGTGGTTTGTCCTCCCGTGCGCACCGCACCGCGGCGCGCAGAAAACGTACGATCCGCTATTACGCGCAGCGTGTTCTGTTCCAATTCCCAAGCCGGACCGTAGCGCAGCGCAGGTCCGGATCGCGCAAAGTCAATCTTCTTCCGGCTCCACCTTCCCCCGCAGCGCCGGGTTCAGCAGGCGGAAGGCGATGTCGTCTTTTTCATCGCGACGCTCGCCGTGGTCGTCGACGTGGTTTTGGCCGATCGCCCAGACCATGCAGCCATCGCCGGTCCGGCGGTAACGAATCGGGTCACCGCCGAACGGGTCGGTCGGCCAACCCTTCAACCCGTCGACGTTCTCCGGCCAGCCGCCGTGCTCGCGGTGGTAGAGTTCGAGATCGATCAGCGCAATCGCAAGAGAGATCGACGCCTGCATCGAACGGTAAACCCGTGTAACCCTAACGGGGTACACTTGACCTTCGTCGAGATCACCCCGCAGGAACAACGTTTTCTCGTTACCCGCTTTGATGGCCAGGTAGCAATCGAGTTCAGCCTCCAAGACCCGGGCCAGCGCAGCTTGCGCCACCCCCGGGCGATGGACCAGTTCGTTCAATCGCTGGTGATATGAATCAACTAGGGCGGGTTCTTCTTCTGATGCTTCGAGCTCCTCCAAGTCAACGCCGAACCGTTCCAACACGCCACCGATCCACCCGTACCGCTCCCACACGGACTCTGGGCGTTTGATCGGGTTACCGTACGGACCGACGACGCGGCTGCGGATGTAAGGGAACCTGACGTGATCCTTCGTCATCGCTTCGGAGTACCCCTGAAGGCTGGTGATCAGCCGGTGCTCGGCGTGCTTCAAATACCAACCGCCGATCGCCAGGTTGGTGACCAACACACGATCCAGGCTGATCTTGTCGAGGTGCTCGACGAGCGATTGGCGTGTACGCACCAAATCCTCGGCAGACGGTTGCGTGTAGCCGAGGGTACGGCGCACATCTTCCGCCGCGTAGCTGTACGCGGCGAACCGCATGAACGGAGCGACGTTGTCGTGGTACCGGGCATACAGGTCGCCCACGGTAAAGTTCTTCAACGACAAGCGGAGGGCACGATCACCATCACCCTCCGCCATGGCTAACACCGCCCTCATGGAGTACCAGTTCGTCATGAAGCGGATGAAAGCCCTGGGGTCCTCGGACGCCCAAGCATCATTCGCCGTTGGATCGAAATCAGCCTGGACCACACCGATGGCCAGCGCTTGCTCGAACAGGGTGTGCATCGTGTCGAGTTCACGGACCGCGCGACGCATGCCGTCGATGACCTCCGGCTCATAGGGCGTGCCGAACCCCTTGGATTCGTGGGCCCCCACGGCGGGCAAGTCGTCCAGCAGGCCGCTTTGCAAAACCTTGAGCCGATAGGCCGCGAGGATCAAGTCGGCCGCGCGCTTGGCCTTCTCGCTTAATACACCGTCGTCGGGCGGCGCCCATTGCTTCAGCGCCTCGTAGCCGATGGGGATGCCGGCCTGTTCGATCCGCGCGAGGACGCGGGCCTGTTCTTTGGCGCCGTGGTGGTTGATGTAGGCGTCGCGCGCCCACTGGAAGCAGCGCACGCCGCCGATGACGACCAGCGCCGCGATGAGCAACCAGCGTACACGCTGCGCAAAAGTGCGTTTGGGTCTGTGTTTTTCGGTTTTCTCGGACATCGTCAGCCCTCGGAGTGGGGGTGGGTGGATTGTATCGGATCCGCACGGCGCAAGGATGAGAATCGGGGGCCCGTCATCGCAGGTGTGCAGGGTGGTCGGTGTTTTACGTTCAGCCGCGCCTCGGACCTGCGCTGCGCTTCGGTCCGGCTTGGAACTCGCAACGATTTCACTTGTGAGGGAGCGGGCGCGAGACGGTAAAATAGACAGGCAGGCGATCGGGGGATGGCGGGAGTCGAACAGATGGAGATACGCGAAGAGACGTTGGCCGACGCGAAGCCGATCCGGGTGTTGCACGACGCGGCGTTCGACTCGCCGTTGGAGTCGGTGCTGGTGGACGTTTTGCGGGCGCGGCACAAGCTGCTGGGGTCGCTCGTGGCCGAGGACGAGGGCCGGGTCGTGGGGCACATCGCGTTCTCGCAGATGGTCTGCCCGGCGGCGGACGAGGCGCGGCTGGCGTGCCTGGCGCCGCTCGGCGTGGACCCGGCGTACCAGCGGCGCGGCGTGGGGTCGATGCTCATCCAACGCGGCGTGTCGGAGATGCGGGAACTCGGCTTCGACGCGGTGTTCGTGCTCGGCGACCCGATGTACTACCTGAAGTTCGGCTTCAAGCCCGCCGAGCCGTTCGGCGTCACCAACCGCTTCGGCGGCGGCGAGGCGTGGATGGTCTTCGCGTGGGACGAGTCGGTGCTGGACAAGCTGAGCGGCGAGGTCGCGTACGAGCCGGAGTTCGTGATGTTCGACGGCATGGCGGCGGAAGAAGAGAAGCCGCCGCGGCCGGAGAGCCCGAAGGACCTGTTGTAAGAAAGAGCTTCAAGTGACCCGGACCTGCGCTGCGCTGCGGTCCGGCTTGGAACTACGAATCAGGCGACAGCCCGATTAACACGGCGAAGGTCAGGCCGACAAGCAGTTCGAGGATGCCGAGGTGTTTGGGGGTGACCGGGCGGCGGACGACGGCCAGGCCGGCGCAGATGCGCACGACGACCAGGCCGACGGCGTAGGCGGCGTGGGGGAACAACACGGACATCGCGACGAGGCCGAGCGCCATGGCGAGCCAGTCGTTGCCGCCGGCGGCGGCGCGGGCGGCGCGCAGGCGCAGGCGGATGTAGGTGATGGCGGCCAGCTGCTTGGCGGCGACGAGCAGGCCGAGCGTTAGCGCGAGGTCGGGGGCGTCGGTTTTCACCAGCACGAGCATCGGCGCCAGCGCGGCCAGGGCGAACGCGCCGCTCAGCTCGGCGGGGAGCGAACGGCCCTGTTTTTTGATGTCGAAGCGCAACTGCACGAGACCGAGCGCGGCGGCGGTGGCGATGGCGGCGAGCAACCACACCGGTTTTGGGGCGAACGGCACGGCGGCGGCGATCAGCAGCAGCGCGAACAAGGACAGGCCGATCGCTAAGCCGCGAGCGGCGGCGAAGGAGCCGTCGACCTTTGCGGCGCGGTTGAAGAAGCCGAGCAACAGCGGGCGTCGTGCAAAGAAAGCGGCGACCGCGGCGACGGCGACGAACACCACGCCGGGCAGCGAGGGCGCGGCGATCAGGCCGACGATCAGGGGCTCGACGAGCATGCCCCACGCGCCGTGTTCGCGGGGGAGCAACAGGTTTTTCAAGGGGCGGGCGCTCACGGAAGGATCATGCCTGGTCGTGGGGTTCGGCGTCGGACACGCCGTGGATCATGAACCCGCCGTCGACGTTGACGCACGCGCCGTTGACGAAGCGGCCGGCGTCGGAAGCGAGGTAGACGGCGGCGGCGGCGATCTCATCGGGGGAGCCGAAGCGCTGGGCGGGGGTGTTTTCGAGGATGCGCCGGCCGCGGTCGCCGGAGCGGAGGATTTCGCGGTTCTGGTCGGCGGGCACGAACCCGGGGGCGATGCCGTTGACGTGGATGCCGTAGAGGCGGGGCCACTCAACGGCGAGTTGGCGGGTCAGCGCGAGCAGCGCGCCCTTCGACGCGGCGTAGGCGGTGACCTCGCTGAGGGCGAGGAAGCTGGTGACCGAGCAGATGTTGACGATAACCCCGCCGCGCTGCGCGTCGGTGGCGGCGGTTTCGTTCTGCTTGATGACTTGCTTGCAGAACGCCTGGCAGGCGTGGAACGCGCCGAAGTAGTTGACGTTGAACACGGCGCGGTGCTCGTCGTCGGTCAGTTCGAGGCTGGGCTTTTTGAGGTTGATGCCGGCGCAGTTGACGAGGATGTCGACCCGGCCGAACGACTCGACGGCGGTGGCGATGGCGCTGTCGACGGAGGCGGGGTCGGCGACGTCGAGCTGCGCGGCGACGACGGTGTCGGGCCCGCGGCCGGCGGCGAGCTGTTGGGCGGCGGCGAGGACTTTGTCAGCGGAGCGCGAGCCGACGACGAGTTTTGCGCCGTGGTCGAGCAGGGCCTCGGCGATGGCCAGGCCGATGCCGCTGGTGCCGCCGGTGACGAGGGCGACCTTGCCGGTCAGGTCGAAGGTGAGCGAAGCCATGGGCGTACCTCGGTCAAGGTGAGCCGATGAATTTACCACAAAGGCGCAGAGGAGCGCGGAGGCGCAGGTTGTTTTATGTAGAAAACCTCAGCGCCTTTGCGCTTCTTTGCGCCTCTGTGGTAGACAAAACGCAATGAAAAAAAGCCGCCGCCCGGCGTGGGGCGAACGGCTTTGGAGCGTCGAGGTTGTGTGATCAATCGGGCAGCGGGATGAACTTGAACTTCTGGCCGCCGATGGAGGCCTTGAGCATGGCGCCGGCCTTGGGCATGGCGAAGGCGGCGACGCCGTTCTCGTAGTCGGCCGAGGCGCCGGCGCCGGCCTTGACGATGACGGCGGTGGCCTTGGCGGAGAACTCGAGGTTGCTGGCGGCGAAGGTGGCGTAGGCGTAGCGGTCCTTGAAGAAGACGACCTCGCGGAAGGCCTGGCCGCCGGCCTGGAGGCCGATGTCACCCTGGGTCATGATCGCCGAGCCGACGAGCTTGCCCTGCTTGTAGACCAAGCCGCGCCCGCGGCCGCCGCCGACGATGAACGCGCCCTCGACGACGTCGGGGAACACGGCGTAGCCGTAGGCGGTGTCGAAGAAGTTGTTGATCGACGGGTCGCGGCTTTTCATGATGCCGATGGTCTCGTCGACCTCTTGCTTCATGGTCGGCTCGCTCGCGGCCGAGGCGGTGGAGGTGTCGGACGATTTCTCGCCGCAGCCGAGCGCGACGAACAACACCGCGCACACGAGCAGCGCGGCGAACAGGTGCGTTTTGCTTGTCATGACAAGACCCCTTGATCTGTGTAAGTGATGAACCATTTCCACCCTTGCGCGTATTGTAATGCGTCGCGGCCGCAACACAAAACAAAAATGTGCTTGATGGTTGACCGGTACCAGCGTTAGCATCCGTTAGCGGAGTCACGGGGATGAACGTAAGTCTGTTAATCACATGCCTCAGCGACCAGTTCTACCCACGCGTGGGCCGGGCGGTGGTCGCGGTGTTGCAGCACCTCGGCTGCGCGGTCGATTTCCCCGCGGCGCAGACGTGCTGCGGGCAACCGATGTACAACTCGGGCTACGCCGACGACGCGGCGGCGCTGGCGCGGCACACCATCGACGTGTTCGAGCACAGCGCGCACGTCGTCACGCCGAGCGGCTCGTGCTGCGCGATGGTGCGCCGGCACTACCCGGCGCTGCTGGCCGACGACCCGGCCTACGCGCCGCGCGCCCGGGCGATGGCGGAAAAAACCTACGAGTTCGTCGAGTACCTGACGCGCGTGTTGGATGTCGACCTGCGTGAGCTGGGCTGCCGGTGGGACGGTCGAGTGACGTGCCACGACGCGTGCCACCTGCGTGAACTGGGCGCGATGGGCGAGTCGGACCGGCTGCTGGCGCAGGTCGAGGGCCTCGAGCACGTGCCGCTGGGCAAGCGCGACCGGTGCTGCGGGTTCGGCGGGACGTTCGCCGTGAAATACCCGCAGATCAGCGGCGCGATGGCCGGCGACAAGGCCGGGTGCATCGCGGCGAGCGAAGCGCCGACGGTGGTGTGCAACGACGGCGGTTGCGCGATGCACATCGCCGGGGCGTGCCGCCGGCGAGGCGTGAGCGTCGAATTGAAGCACATCGCCGAGGTGATCGCCGAGGGCCTGGGCCTGATGGATGCGGGATCGGTATGACATGAACGAACAAACCGCACCAGTAACGCACGAGGGCGAGCGGGTTCTGTTCCCGCCGTTGCCTTACGACATGCGGCGGCGCAGCGACGCGGCGGTGAAAGACGACGCGCTGCGCGCGGCGGTCGAAGCGGCGACACTCACCAAAGACACCGCGCGCAAGGCCACGTTCGCCGAGGCGTTCGGCGAACGCTACGACGCGCTGCGCGGCTTGGCCGAGCGGATCAAGCAACACACGCTCGACCACCTCGACTATTACCTCGACCAATTCATCGACCACGCCGAGGCCGCGGGCGCGACGGTGCACTACGCGGCCGACGCGGCCGAGGCCAACCGCGTCTGCCTCGGCATCGCCGAGCGCGAGGGTGTGCGCGCGTGTGTGAAAGCAAAAAGCATGGTCACCGAAGAGGTGCGGCTGCTCGAGGCGTTGCAAGCGGCGGGCGTGGAAACGCTGGAGACCGACCTCGGCGAGTTCATCTTGCAGCTCGACGGCGATGCGCCCTCGCACATCGTCACGCCGATGATTCATAAGGATCGCGCTTCGGTCGGCCGGGCGTTCGAGCGCGAGCTGGGCGCGGCGTACACCGACGAGCCCGACGCGCTGACGGCGATCGCGCGGGAGCACCTGCGCGACAAGTACCGCCGGGCGGACATGGGCGTCACCGGCGGCAACTTCCTTGTGGCGGGCAGCGGGTCGGTCGTCGTGTGCACCAACGAGGGCAACGGCACGTTCTGCGCGAGCACGCCGCGCGTGCACGTGGCGGTGGTGGGCATCGAAAAACTGGTGCCCACCTTCGAGCACGCGGCGGTGTTGCTGAAGCTGCTGGCCAGGTCGAGCACCGCGCAACCGCTGACGGTGTACACCGACATACTCACCGGCCCAAAGCGCCGCGACGAACACGACGGGCCCGAACAGCTACACGTGGTGCTGGTCGACAACGGGCGGACGGAACTGTTGGCCGACCCGGTCATGCGCGACACGCTGCGCTGCATACGTTGCGGGGCGTGCCTCAACGCGTGCCCGGTGTACCGCACGGTCGGCGGCCACAGCTACGGCGCGGTGTACACCGGCCCGATCGGCGCACTGGTCACGCCCATGCTCAAAGGCTTGACCAACTACCCCGACCTGCCGCAGGCCTCGTCGCTGTGCGGCGCGTGCGGCGAGGCGTGCCCGGTCAACATCGACATACCGCACTTGTTGGTGCACCTGCGGAACGAACTGAATGCGCAGCGGGTGGCCGGCCGGGCCGAGCGGCGGGCGTTCAAGCTGTACGCTTGGGTGTTGAAGAAGCCGTGGCGTTACCGGTGGGCGAGCCGGCTGGTGCGCTTCGTGCTGCGCCGGCGGGCCGATGATGACGGCTACGTGACACGAGCGCCGGGCCCGGGCAAGGGCTGGACCGAGACGCGCGACCTGCCCGCCCCGGCCAAACAGAGCTTCCGCCAGTGGTGGAAGCAGAACAAACGGGATGAACCACAGAGGCACAGAGACACGGAGGTGAATTGATGTTTAGCCGCGACCCGAAGCCGAGCGAGAGGCATGAGGCAACAGGCCTGCGTCGCTTCTTGGTGGCTCGGTGGCTGGATGGCTTGGTGGCTACTCATGCACGCGCTCCGCTTCGGGTCGTGGCTAAACGGCCCGCATTTAACACATGAACGACCCCCCCCCCACAACCCGCGAACAGTTCACCGGCCGCATTAGTCGGGCGCTGGGCAAGGCGTACGCGCCCGGCCACGTGCCCCACCCGCCTGCGGTCGACGACGAGCTGGCCCGGGTGTGCGGCGACGATGGCGATCTGGTTTCGCGCTTCGCCGAGCGGGCGGCGGCGGTGGGCGTCGACGTGCGCCGGTGCACCGCGGGCGAGCTGTGCGAGGCTTTGGTTGACGTGGTCGACGAGCTGGGCATCGGCTCGGCGCTGCTGAACACCGAACGCCTGCGCCAGCACCGGGTGCTGGGCGACCTGTTGCGCGGCCACGGGGTCGAACTGCACGAATGGCGCGGCGACCGGGCGATGGCGGCGGGCTTCGCGGCCGACGCGGGCATCACCGACGCCGCGGGCGCGATCGCCGAGAGCGGCTCGCTGGTGCTGGCCACCGACGGCGACCACGGCCGGGCCGGGGCGCTGGCGCCGCCGGTGCACGTGGCGATCGTGCCGGCCTCGGGCGTCGTCGCGGACCTGCTGGACTGGGCGCGGGCGCTGGACGCCGATGGGGGGTGCGCCCCACCCGCCTGCCGGCAGCTGGTCACCGGCCCGAGCAAGACCGCCGACATCGAGGGCGTGCTCGTCACCGGCGTGCACGGGCCCGGGCGGGTCGTCGTGCTGCTGATCGAAGACCAGTAAACAGACGGTTAACGAAGAAATACGGCGCACCGGTAGCGCGGCGGCGCGCGTTTTCCGTTACCTTGTTGCACATTCGCCCTCGCTGGTGACAATACGCATCGGCCAGGTATCAAGGAAGAAGCCATGGCAGCAGTTTGCTTCTACTTTCAGATGCATCAGCCGCACCGACTGCGGCGGTACTCCGTCTTCGACACCGAACCGGACTACTTCGACACCAAACGCAACCTCGACGTGCTGCGCAAGGTCGTCGAGCGGTGCTACGACCCGGCGTCGCAGCTCCTGCTCGACCAGGTCAACCAACACGACGGCGAGCTCAAGCTCACTTTCTCCATCACCGGCACCCTGCTCGACCAGCTCGAGGCCGACGCGCCCGAGGTGCTCGACCGGTTCGTGCAGCTGGCGGAGACCGGCTGCGTCGAGTTCCTCAGCGAGACGTACCACCACTCGCTGTCGTTCCTTTACAGCCGCGACGAGTTCCGCCAGCAGGTCGAGCTGCACGCGGCCCGCATCGAAGAGCTGTTCGGCCAGAAGCCCAAGGTTTTCCGCAACACCGAGCTGATCTACAACAACGACCTGGCGCACTACCTGTCGTCGATGCACCGGTTCGCCGGCGTGCTGGCCGAGGGCGCCGACCAGGTGCTGGGCGACCGCCCGCCGACGCGCTTGTACAAGCCGCCGCACGCCAACGGCATGAAGGTCATGCTCAAGCACTACCGGCTGAGCGACGATATCGCGTTCCGCTTCTCCAACCGCGACTGGCCCGAGTGGCCGCTGACGGCGGAGAAGTACACGCGGTGGCTGACCGACGCGGGCAACAGCGAGGGCGTGGTCAACCTGTTCCTCGACTTCGAGACGTTCGGCGAACACCAGTGGGAGCAGACGGGCATCTTCGACTTCCTCGAGGCGCTGCCCGGCGCGGTGCTCGACGCGGGCCACGAGACGCTGACCGTCAGCGAGGCGATGGGGCGCTTCGACGCGACCGACGAGTTCGACTCGCCGCACATGATCAGCTGGGCCGACACCGAGCGCGACCTGTCGGCGTGGCTGGGCAACGCGATGCAGTCGAACGCGCTGCACGAGCTGTACAAGCTCGAGCAGCCGGTCAAGGCGTCGGGCGACCCGCAGCTCTTGGAGGACTGGCGCAGCCTGACCACGTCGGACCACTGCTACTACATGTGCACGAAGTACTTCGCCGACGGGGACGTGCACAAGTACTTCAACCCGTACGAGTCGCCTTACGACAGCTACATCAACTTCATGAACGTGCTCGACAACCTCCGCAGCCGCGCGGGGGTGTGAGGGCGCAACCGCAACGGGCTGGGCGCCGTGGATCGGGAGCCCGGCCGGTCGTGAACGAGTTTGATCAAGAACACCCAGAGCGGTTTCGCGAGGAGATCGGTCGCGGTTCTATGGTTGTTGTGCACGAAGACGAGCCGTACGCGGACTTGTTGTTGAAGAGGTTCTCCTTCGCCGGCAGTTCTCGGTTGAACTGGAGTTTGGGACGAGACCGGCACCTGTAAGGCGCCGGCTGTTATGCCACCGGGGACCGGGCCTCGGCGGGTGTATCGCCGGCTGTTGTTGCCGTGAACCATTTATAGTTTTTAGACTAAAAACTATCATCTTCACGAGCGGGGTTCGCATTGTTTTTGCGAGTGGCGGCGTGTTCGAAGGTGTGGTGCGCGAAGCCGCGAGCGGCTTGGGGTGGGGTGAGGTCTGGGCGGTTGGCGTGGAAAGTTCGGGCTTGGGTGAAATAGCACCGGCGAGTGGGTCGTTGGGTTGGTGCGGGGCGAGCGAGGCGGTCAGCCGAATGATGGTGACGGCAACACCACCGATGGATAACGAACAAACGCAACGGACCTGAGCTGTCCAGCGGTCGGTCGAGCGGGGGACCGTTCGGCCGGCTTTTGAGTTGTGGGTCATGGTCGCCGCGGCGCAGCGATCGCGGGCCGAAGGCGCGCCGCTGATTTGGAGGTCAGGCGCGTGGTTCGTGGGCGCG
The DNA here is from genome assembly GCA_028282805.1 of Phycisphaeraceae bacterium. Lineage (GTDB taxonomy): Bacteria > Planctomycetota > Phycisphaerae > Phycisphaerales > Zrk34 > JANQHD01. Next base: position 21,562 of record JANQHD010000036.1, read on the forward strand.
TTGGGGTTGGTTGCGTATTTCGGCCCAATACGCCTCGCGGACATCGGGGTCGATCTCGACGGGACCGCCGCCGGCCCAGTGGCGGTCTTCGCCGTTCTTTTTGCAGCCGGACACCCAGTATTCTTCGCCGGTGTCGAGGTCGAGGTAGTTTGCGCCGCCGCCGGCCCCTTTGAGGCTTTGCAGCTTGAGGTCGCGGTAGTAGAGGGTTTTGCCGGTTTTGGAGAAGGTGACGCGACCGATGCGGGCGGGGCCGCGATCATCGATCACGTTGCTTTTCTGCTCGATGTACATGATGCGTGGTTGCATCGGGCTGCCTTTCGATGACGGGCGGATTGTAGCAGGCCACCGCTAGATAGCGGGGAATGCGTTATCATTCGGGCCATGCAGATCGGACAAACCCACAAACGCAGGATCAACTGGCTGGGGGCGCCTGCGATCGGCGGGGTGATCGTGGTGGTGATGACGGTCGCGTGCCTGGTGAGCCTGCCGTACACGTTGGGCCGGGAGAAGCCGGACGACCCGAACTCCGTTCGTTACAACAACCACAACACGGAGATCAAGCTCCAGCCGCCGTGGGTGTTGGACAGGCCCGACAGCGACGAGCCGTACGAGGCGCGTTCGTGGATGGGCCGGGACAAGCTCGGCCGATCGATGGCGGTGCGCTGCCTGCTGGGCGGGGCGATCTCGCTGGGCATCGGCCTGGCGGCGGCGGCGATCAGCGTGAGCATCGGCACGATGTGGGGCCTGGTCGCCGGTTACATGGGCGGGCGGGTCGACTCGACGATGATGCGGATCGTCGACGTGTTGTACGGCTTGCCTTACATCCTGCTGGTGATCCTGCTGGCGGTGGCGGCGGAAGGATTGGTCACGAAGTACAAGGCCTCGGTGCACACGGAGCTCGGGAAGGATGAGCATAAGACGGCGCGCGAGATACACGACCGGGTGAAGCTGACGGCGGCCGAGATGTATGCCACATATGAAGCGATGGAGCCCGACGACCCGCAGCGCGCAGTAGCCAAGGGTTTGGCCGAGCGGTTGGAGCGCGAGGCGGAGCGGTTGGACCCGTACCCGTGGCTGTACCGGTTTGTGAACAAGCGGCAGTGGCTGTTCGACCTGGCGATCCTGTTTGTCGCGATCGGCGCGGTGAGTTGGCTGACGCTGGCGCGTGTGGTGCGGGGCCAAGTGCTGAGCATCAAGAGCCAGCCGTTCATCGAGGCGGCGAAGGCGGCGGGCGTACCGACGCGTCGCGTGCTCACGCGGCACGTATTGCCGAACCTGATCGGGCCGATCATCGTGTACACGACGCTGACGGTGCCGCAGGCGATCTTGCAGGAGTCGTTTTTGAGCTTCCTGGGGATCGGGGTCAAGGACCCGCTGCCGAGTTGGGGGAACCTGGCGGCGGAGGGCTTGGTGGAGCTGAACCCGGTGAGCGGTCACTGGTGGCTGCTGGTCTGGCCGTGCGTGCTGCTAGGCGTTACCCTGTTGGCCCTCAACTTCCTGGGCGACGGCCTGCGTGATCGGTTCGACCCCCGGTCGCAGCAAGGGTAACATGGTCCGCCCAATGACATGCCCTTCCAGACTGTAACATCGAGGTATCGATCGATGGCACGCATCTCAACTATGGCCTGCATGCTCGCGTTGGCGGTTAGCCTGGCGGGCTGCGGCGAGGACTACCCCGACCGGGACACGAACACGCGTTTCGTCGCGCTGCATGCGCGCGTGCGTCACCTCGACCCGGCGATCGTCAACGACACGACCTCGGCAAGCGTGGCGGGCAACATCTTCGACCGCCTCTACCAGTACAAGTACCTCGTGCGGCCGGCCGAGCTGCAGCCGGGCATCGCCGCGGCGATGCCGGAGGTGAGCGACGACGGCCTGGTCTACACGATCAGGCTCCGCGAGGACGTGTTCTTCCACGACGACGCGTGCTTCCCCGACGGCAAGGGGCGGCAGGTCGTGGCGCAGGACTTTGTTTATTCGTGGAAGCGGATCGCGGACGTGACCAACGCGTCACCGAACTACAGCTTCATCGAGGGCCGGATCAAGGGCTTCGACGAGTTCCGCAAGTACACGCACGAGCGATCGGACGCGGGCGAGCCGATCGACTACGCCACGCCCGTGGCGGGGCTCGAGGCGCTCGACGACCACACGCTGCAGATCACGCTGACCGCGCCCTGGCCCTCGATTTTGTACGCGATCGAGCACCTGCCGTTCACCCCCATGCCGCGTGAAGCGGTCGAGCACTACGGCAAGCGGATCATCAACGTCGCCGTCGGCACCGGGCCTTACAAGCTCGAGCGCTGGGACCAGGGCTCGCGGATCGTGCTGGTGCGTAACGAGAACTACCGGCACGACCCGTACCCCAGCGAGGGCGAACCCGGCGACAAGGAAAAGGGCCTGCTGGCCGACGCGGGCAAGCCGATGCCGTTCATCGACCGCGTCGAGTTCGAGATCATCGAAGAGGACCAGCCCTACTGGCTGACGTTCGACAAGGGCCTGATCGACTCGGCGGGCATCCCCAAGGACACGTTCAGCAACGTGGTCGGCGCCGGTCAGAAGCTCAAGCCCAAGTGGGCCAAGCGGGGGATCGAGCTGATCATTTATGACTACCCCGCCACGGAGTGGCTCGCGTTCAACATGAAGGACCCGGTCGTGGGCAAGAACCTGGCCCTGCGGCAGGCGATCAGCCTCGCGATCGACCGGGAGGACTTCATCGAGCTGTTCCGCAACGGCCGGGGGACGCCGGCGGTCGGGCCGACGCACCCGATGATCAGCGGCGGCAACGACTACCTCCACAGCCCCTACCACCGCTACGACGTCGAGGCGGCCAAGGCCAAGCTCAAGGAAGCCGAGGCGTTCCACGGCGGGCCCCTGCCCGAGTTGGCGTTCACCATGGGCGGCACCGACACCTCCGCCCGGCAGTACGCCGAGTGGGTCGAGCGCAGCGTGGAGAAGATCGGCCTCGACGTGAAGATCGACCTGATGGACTGGCCCACGCAGCAGGAACAGGTCGACAACGCGGCGCTCCAGTTCTGGCGCTACGGCTGGCACGCCGACTACGCCGACCCCGAGAACTACATGTTCCTCTACTACAGCCCCAACCACGCCCCGGGCCCCAACTCCACCAACTACGCCAACCCCGAGTTCGACAAGCTGTTCGAGCGGTTCGTCACCACGCCGCACGGCCCGCAGCGCACCGCGCTGCACCACCAGATGGAGCAGCTGGTCGTCGACGACATGCCCGCGGTGTTCACGATGTACTCCATCGCTTACGTGCTCCGCCACCCCTGGTTGGAGAACTACAAGCCGCACCCCATCATGTGGGGCACGCTCAAGTACCAGAAGGTGAACGTCGCCAAGCGATGGGAAATGCTCACCGGCAAGACGTTGGAGGAATAAGACCGTGTGGGCCTACATCCTTCGACGGCTTCTTTACACACCGCTGATCGTGTTCGGCGTCCTGCTGGTGACGTTCGTGCTCTTCAAGCTCGTGCCCGGCAACCCGGCGCGCATCATCGCCGGGCCCGGCGCATCGGAATCGACCATCAAGGAGATCGAAGCCCAGATCGGGCTCGACAAGCCCCGGTGGATCAACGTCGACGGCGCACGCGAGCAGGGCTTCGGCGCCCTGTTCGATTCGCAGTTCTTCCGCCACATGTGGGACACGCCACGCTTCGAGTTCGGCGACTCGGTCTACAAGAAAAAAGCCGTCAGCGAGATCCTCTACAAGGGCGCCGGCCCGTCGCTCAAGCTGACCGTGCCGATGTTCATCGCCCTGCTGGCCACCTCCATCAGCATCTCCCTGGGCATCACCATGCTGCGCGGGACGGTCTGGGACCTGCTCATCGTGATCGCCTGCGTGATCGGCATGTCGATCCCGTTCCTCGCGGTCATCCTCTTCGGGCAGGACTGGTTCGCGGGCAAGCTCGACTGGTTCCCGATCCGAGGCTACGACACCGGTTTCGCCGGCGTGCGCTACTACGTGCTGCCCGTGATCCTGGGCGTCTTCGCGGGCCTGGGCAGCGACGTGCGCTTCTACCGCACCGTCATGCTCGACGAGGCCAAGGCCGACTACATCCGCACCGCGTACGCCAAGGGCGTGGGCACGGGGCGGGTGCTGTTCCGGCACCTCTTGAAGAACGCGATGATCGCGGTGATCACGCGCGTCGTGCTCGCGATCCCGTTCCTGTTCCTCGGCTCGTTGCTGCTCGAACGCTTCTTCTCCATCCCCGGCCTCGGCTTCCTCATGGTCGAGTCCATCTCCAGCCGTGACTACAACGTCATCGCGGCGTTGACGTACATCGTCGCCCTGCTGTTCATCTTCGGCCAGCTGATGACCGACATCTGCTACGCCCTGGTCGACCCGAGGATCTCGCTGAAATGACGACCGTGCCCACCCAACCCGACCTGGCGGACGGACCGGCCGAGGTCGTCAAAGGCCGCAGCCTCTGGCACGACGCGTGGCGCCGCTTCCGCCGCAAAAAGATGGCGATGATCTCGCTGGCGGTCATCGTCGTTTACGTGATTGTCGCGCTGCTGGTGGCGACGGGCCTGCTCGCCGGCGACTGGAACGAAGAGGTCGGCCCGCGTTACCAGGCCCCCTCGGCCGACCACTGGTTCGGCACCGACATCTTCGGCCGCTCGACGCTGCGCATGACGCTCTACAGCGCCAAGACCTCGCTGACCGTGGCGCTGTTCGCCTCGGTGATCTCGATCTGCATCGGCGTGCCCATGGGCGCGATGGCCGGGTACTTCGGCGGCAAGGTCGACGAGTTCATCGTCTGGCTCTACTCCGTGCTCGCGTCGATCCCGGGGCTGCTGCTGATCCTCGCCTTCGCGTTCGTGCTCCGCGACGTGACCGTCTTCGGCTACTCCCTGCAGGGCATGCCCGCGATCTACCTGGCGCTGGGGCTCACCGGCTGGGTGTACCTCTGCCGGCTGATCCGGGGCGAGGTGATGAAGCACCGCTCGCGCGACTACGTGACCGCGGCGCGGTCGTACGGCTGCTCGCAGAAGCGCATCATCCTCAAGCACATCGTGCCCAACGTCACCCACCTGATCCTCATCGACTTCTCGCTCCGCTTCGTCGGCTACATCCACGCCGAGGTCATCCTCAGCTACCTCGGGCTCGGGCCGGTCAAGGACCCGTCGTGGGGCAAGATGATCGACGCGGCCAAGCTCGAGCTGCAACGCGGGCACTGGTGGGAGCTGACCGCCGCCACGCTCGCCATCTTCTTCATCTCCGTTGCCCTGAACATCGCCAGCGACGCGCTGCGCGACGCGCTCGACCCGAAACTCAAGACGTAAACGCCCATGCCCCACGCCGAAGAAAAACCGTTGTTGGACGTCCGCGACCTGTCGGTCGAGTTCCGCACCGCCGACGGGCGCACCGCCGCCGTGTCCAACGCCAACATGCGCATCTACCCCCGCCAGACCCTCGCCGTCGTCGGCGAGTCCGGCTGCGGCAAGTCCGTCACCGCCCTCTCCACGCTGCAGCTGATCCCCAACCCGCCCGGGCGGATCACCGGTGGCGAGATCTTCTTCGGCGGCACCGACCTGCTCGGCTACGACGCGAAACAGATGCGCAGCGTGCGCGGCAACGACATCGCGATGATCTTCCAGGAACCGATGACCAGCCTGAACCCGGTGTACACCGTGGGCTGGCAGGTCCTCGAAGCGATCCAGCTGCACCGCGCCGCCGGCCGGGCCGAGGCGATCGACATCGCCACCACCGCGCTGCGCGAGGTGGGCATCGCCGAGCCGCGCCGCCGGCTCGACGAGTACCCCCACCAGATGTCCGGCGGCATGCGGCAGCGCGTCATGATCGCCATGGCGCTGGCCTGCCAGCCGAAGCTGCTGCTGGCCGACGAGCCGACCACGGCGCTGGACGTGACGATCCAGGCGCAGATCCTCGAGCTGCTCCGCCACCTCCAGTCCGAGCACGACATGAGCATCATGCTCATCACCCACGACCTGGGCGTGGTCGCCGAGAACTCCGACGCCGTGGCGGTGATGTACGCCGGCCGGGTCGTCGAGTACGGCGACGTGCACAACATCTACAACAACCCCATGCACCCGTACACGCGCGGGCTGCTCGAATCCGTGCCGAAGCTCGGCCAGACCCACGACCGCCTGCCCACCGTGATGAACCAGACGCCCGACGCGAGCGTACTGCCCGGTGGGTTCACCTTCACGCCCCCGGCCGATGCGCCGCGCGACGAGGTGTCGGCGTTCCCGATCCTTGCCACGATGGACAAGGAAGCGGACACGCCGATGGGCCGGTTCCTCACGGACACGGCCCTGCGCTCGCCGAACCTCTACGAGGTCGCCGAGCGGCACTGGGTGGCGTGCTGGGCGGAAGACGAGGCCGCGGCCAAGCTGCGATTGACCCGGCCGGACGTGCCCTACCGGCGCGGCGTGGCGGTGGCCGAGGCGGGCTAAAGCGGGGTTGTCCCCATGAAGTTCATGCGCAAAGCGGGCGTGGGCGGTTTCGCGTCCATCGTCGTCGTGTTGGCGCTCGTGCCGGTCGGCCTGTGGCTGGCCGGCGGGCGTTACCCGTTCGAGCTGCTCACGCACTTTCGGCCGCACTACCTGGCCGCGGCGGTCGCGTGCCTGGTTGTGTTGCTGGCGTGCCGGTCGTGGCGCTGGTCGGCGGTCGCGCTGGCGGTGGCGGCGCTGCACGCGTGGGCGGTCATGCCGTGGTGGTTCGGTGGCGCGCCCGGAGCAACGAACGGCACGCCGCTGAAGCTGTTGATCGCCAACGTGAACACGCACAACACGCGTTTCGCCGACGTGATCGCGCTGGTCGACCGCGAGCAGCCCGACGTGATCGCGCTGATGGAAACCGACGGCCGGTGGCTCGATGAGTTGGGCCCGATCGCCGAGCGTTACCCGCACAGTATCGCCCGGCCGCGCAACGACAACTTCGGCATCGCGCTGTTCAGCCGGCTGCCGTTGGTCGAGCCGGAGGTGGTGGTGCTGGGCGACCTGCGGCTGCCGTCGATCGCGACGGGCGTTTTGTGCGGGGGCGAGGTGGTGCGGCTGTTGGTCACGCACCCCGTGCCGCCGATCCGCGGCCACCACGCGCGGTCGCGCGACCAGCAGCTGGAACGGGCCGCCGAATGGGTGCGCCAACACGACGGGCCGGTCATCCTCGCCGGCGACCTGAACGCGACGATGTGGTCGCCGGTGTACCAGCGGACGGTGGGCGACGCCGGCCTGACCAACGCGCGCCGGGGCTTCGGCGTGCTGCCGACGTGGCCGTCGCGCTTCGGGCCGATGGGCATCCCGATCGATCACTGCCTGGTGAGTGGGCGGTTCGCCGTCACGGATTGCCGCGTCGGGCCGGACGTCGGCTCGGACCACCGCCCGCTGGTCGTGGGATTGCGGCTGAAGGCGGGCGCGGCGCGGTAATTTGGCAACCGGCGGCGGTTCGGAGAGAATATCGGCGTGGCCCGTTACACGGATTTAACCAATCGCGATGCCCAACCGTCCGGGGACGTCCAGGAATACGTCGAGCCGGAGTACTGCGAGTACTGCGGTGCGCCGTTGAACCCGATGTTGTACTTCTGCCCGTCGTGCGCCACGCCGTTCAAGTCGGTCGAGCGTGTGATCCCGCCGCACCGGCCGCGCAAGCTGACGGGCGAGGAGCTGATCAACCTCAAGGCGCCGCGCGTCGCGCCGCTGGTGTGGACGTACGTGTGCGTGATCTTCTTCACGGGGGTCTTCTCGTTCGCCTTCTTCGCGGACAACCGGGAGGGCTTCCAGATCTACTTCGCGTCGGTCGTGTTCTTCGTGACCACGGCGATCATCGCGGCGATCTACTGGCGCTCGCTGGTCACGCAGTTCAAGCGGCTGGGGTTCGTGCGCTGGGAGGCGTGGGTCGGCCTGGCGATCCTCGCGCCGGCGCTGGGCGTGAACTTAGGCTACCACTGGTTCATCGATTTCTTGTTAAGGGGTGCGGGTTACGATGTCGACGCGTACGCCGAGGGACTGAACGAATTGGGCATCGACCGGGCGATGCTGATCCTGATGTTCTGCGTCCTGCCGGCGGTCACGGAGGAGATCGGTTTCCGCGGGCTGGTCCAGCACTGGCTGCAGGTGGCGATCAAGCCGTGGCACGCGATCTTCGTGGCGTCGGCGCTGTTCGCGGCGGTGCACTTCAGCCTGCTGAGTTTCCCGTACCTGTTCGGCGTGGGCGTGCTGCTGGGGTGGGTCAAGTACCGGACCGGGTCGCTGTACCCGTCGATGCTGATCCATTTCGTGCACAACCTGATCGTGATTGAATACTTCTGGCAAGTCCGTTAATTTCAAAGGGCCCACAAGGAGGGTCGTTCCGGCCAGATCGTGATGGATCAGTACATCCTTTTCGAAATCCTGATCCGCTTGCTCGTCGGTGGGATCGGCGGGGGCGTGTGTCTCGCGATCGCCCACGCCAAGGGCCGCAACAAGGTCGGCTGGTTCTTCCTGGGCTTTTTCGTGGGCTTCATCTTCCACATCTGCGGCGTGTGGATCCCGATCCTGATCGTTTCGGTGCTGCCGAACCTCAAGGAGGTGCGGGCGCGCGAGGAGCACATCGCGCGCGAGAACCGCCGGCTGCGCGAGCAGCTGCGGCAGGAGCGCATGAAGAGCGAGGCGTTCCGCCAGCACACGCAGTCGCGCCTCGACGCGCACGACGACACCCTCGGCATCGACACGCGCAGCATCCACACCGCCCTGCCCGGTGCGGCCGAGGCGCACGGCGGGCTGCTCGAATCGCACGCCGGGGCGCCCGACGACGGCATGGCGCAGTGGTACTACGAGCTGAACGGCGAGTCGGTCGGGCCCACGAGCACGGAGCAGATCGCGCGGCTGTTGCGCGAGGGGCACCTGCACGCCGGCACGCTGGTCTGGGCCGAGCACCTGGGCGACTGGACCACCGCGGCGGAAGTGCCCGACTTTGGCGACCACCTCCGCGGCGATCAACCGTTCTAACCCCAACCACGCAAGGGGGCGCAGCGAGACATGAACGAGCGCATCGAAGGCACGATCTGCCTGGACGGACTCATCGAGGGCCGGCTGCCGCCCGAGGGCGACGTGGCAGACAAGCTGCGGCAGTGGGCGAAGTTCGTCGGCGAGCTGGGCCTGAAGTTCTCCGTGGAGATCGACGGCAACGCGTTCAGCCTGCTGGCCGACACGCGGGCCGTGCCCGCCGACAAGCTCGAGCCGGACCCGGCGCAGACGATCAAGGAGGCGCTGGACCAGCTGTTGTCGGCGTTCCCCCCGCCGCAGCGGACGAACATCTTCAGCACGCTGCGCTCGAGCGCGTACACGCCGGGCAAGGAGCTGCAGGCGGTGTACGCGATCGGGCCCGACGGGCTGTTCGCGATCAGCGAGCGCACGGTGGACGCCCAGACGCACACCCCCGCCGCGCCGCTGTCGGTCAAGGAGCGGGTCAAGCTGGGCGTGTTCGGTTTGTGCATCGCGATCGCGGTCATCGCCGTCAGCGCGATCTTCATCGACTACGGCGAGCTGTGGGAATCGATGGGCAGCTCGAGCCAACCGATCAGCGCCGAGACCACGGCCACCCGGCTCGGGCCGTTCGCCGATTACCTGGAGGTCACCAAGATCAAGACCGGCACGATCAACGGCACGCGCTGCCTGGTGCTGACGATCGAGCGCACCGACGCGTACCCCACCACCGACGGGGCGCTGGGCGAGGCCTACGCGGCGGCGGGCGACGACCTGCACAAGCGGCTGGCGGTCGAGGCGCTGGCGCGCGGTTACGTGACCGTCGAGCAGTACAACAAGTCGGGCGAGTTCGTGCGCCACGACCGGCTGCGCATCGCGCCGCTGCGGACGCACGCCAAGCTCGAGGCGGCCGTGCCCTACTCGCGGCGTGCGCGCCCGGCGCAGCTTCAGCTGGTGTTCTAACCCGGCGGCGCAACCCGACCGCATGCACGCCGGCCCGAATCCGCCTACAATGCCGTGCGGTTTTCCACGTCTTTTTCAAGCCTGCGGAGCGATCGGGTGTCAACCAGTTCGACCGGACCGAAACTCGACATGCGCGACGCCGAGGCGGTGGCCGGCGTGTTTGACCGCGCCGCCGAGGCGAACCTGAACAACCCGCAGCGCAACGGCAGCGTGATCGACCTGCCCGCCGACGGCAAGCTGCTGATCGCCGGCGACCTGCACGACCACCGCGTCAACTTTCAGAAAACGATCAAGCTCGCCAACCTCGACAGCCCCAAGGGCGTGCGGCACCTGGTCTTGCAGGAGCTGATCCACTCCGAACGGCTGGTCAACGGCATCGACCTGAGCTACCGCACGCTCGTCGAGGCCGCGTCGATGATCCTCGACTACCCCGGGCGGGTGCACGTGCTGCTGAGCAACCACGAGCTGAGCCAGGTGATGGGCGAGGACATCTCCAAGCACGGCGTCAGCTGCTGCGGGGCGTTCGACGACGGGCTCGACTACGTGTTCGGCGACGACGCCGAGCCCGTGCGCGAGGCGATCGCGCGGTACGTCAGGTCGCTGCCGTTGGCGGTGCGTTGCGCCAACGGGGTGATGCTGGCGCACTCGCTGCCGTCGCCGCGGAAGCGCGGCACGTTCGACCCGACCGTGCTCGACCGGGTGCCGAACGACGAGGAGCTGGCCGGGCCCAACGGCGATGCGCACCTGGTGGTGTGGGGTCGGAAGATCACGCAGGACTGGGCCGACGAGCTGGCCGAGGCGTGGGGGGTGAAGGTGTTCCTGCTGGGCCACCAGGCGGCGGAGATGGGCTACGAGACGTGCGGGAAGACGATGATGATCCTCGAATCGGACCACGAGCACGGCATGGTCGTGATCTTCGACACCACGAAAGACTACAACCGCGACCAGATGGTGCACTGCGTGTACCCGCTTGCGGCCGTGATATTGCGTTGACCGATAACGCGTCAGCTTACCCGCCTTACCCACCTGTCAGCACCCGGTGTGCGGTTACTACCAATCTGTGAATTCATTTCCCTTCGGGTTGTTCGTATTGAAAAGTTAGGGCGTGACTGGCTGATGGGTGCGCGAGCTAACGTAGCTGTGCGGATCAGCCAGGGGCACCTCACCTCGGGGCCGGCGTCAAACCCGGACGGGGTAGTCAAGGAGCTTCAACATGAAGCTGTTCAGTTCCCTCCACCGCCGCTTACGTCGGAGCGGGTACCTGTCTATCGTCGCCGCGTCGCTGATGACGTCGGCCGCTATCGCCAACGAACCCGCCGCGGAGCTCGACGGCTACACGCTGTTCGGTATCTCCAGCACCACGGGCGAACTCGGCAGCTACAACTTCGCCAACGACGAGGCGAAGATCATCGGCGAGGTCCGCCTGTCGGAAACCGGCCAGCTGGTCACGGGCATCGAGGCCTCGGCCTACATCCCGCGCAGCGCCAACGTCATGGCGTTCTGGTCCGACCCGTCGGACGGCGAGACCAAGCTGCTCCAGGTCAACCTGACGAGCGCCAAGGCCCGCGTGATCAGCGAGGTCGGCACGGGCGCGATCACCGGCGCGGTGGCCGTGACCCCGACCGAGACGGCGCCGATTTCCAAGGCCCAGCGCACCCCGCTCGACCAGGTGCGGGCGCACGAGGTCTACGCCGTGCAGTCGTCCGGCCAGTTCGACTTCGACATCGTCAACAACTCCGTCGTGCCCCGCAAGTCCTACGTGGCCAAGGTCACCGTGCTCGGTGCGGCGATCCGCAGCGGCAGCTACGACATGCCCGTCAGCATCCAGGTGCACCTGGGCAACGAAGACGAGAACCCCTTCGGCAACTACACCAGCCCGCTCGGCGGCAACCTCAACGACGCCCAGGGCGTCCGCCGCGTGATCCTCGAGAAGAAGCGCGCCGCCAACACGCCGATCACCATCAGCGCCAAGAGCTGGATCAAGCGCTCCTCGTCCTACAGCGGCAGCTCCGACAGCCACTGGGAGTCCTACCTGGCGTTCAACAGTGCCGAGGGCGGCCAGCAGGTCAAGGTGCTCCGCAACGGCGACGACGTGCCCGACATCGCCGGCATGAACGGCCAGAACAACATCGCCCACTTCGTCGGTGACTTCGTCGACACCGCCACCGGCAAGATGAAGCTCGCCGACAACCAGGTCATCTACCTCTTCGAGCTCGGCACGACCAACATGTCCAGCTCCGCGGCCGACTTCCAGGACCTCGTCGTGCTGGTCACCCTGGCCAAGAACGTCGAAGACCTGCAGGGCGCCGATAACGTGCCCGTGGCCGGCCACCTCGTGAAGATCGACCACCGCAACGGCGACAAGCAGCGCGTCATGCCCTTGAGCCACAGCTACGACAGCCTCGCCGGCATCGACGCCACGTCGCTGTTCGGCACCTCGGGCAACGAGCTGTACAAGATCGATACGGTCAACAAGACCGAGACCCTGGTCGCCACGCTCGGCGGCGAACTGGCCGCGATGGAATGGCCCCTCGCCACGCTGTTCGGCTTCGAGAACGCCACCGACCGCCTGCACGCCGTGATCAACCGTGACATGGCCGCGGTCAACGCCGCGATCGACGTCCAGCTGAACGACCTGGGTTCGATCATCTTCGCCCGCGACGCCGACCTGCCCCTGTTCCAGCGCTACGACTAAATCCCACGAGCGTCACAAGCGCTTCGCCACACAATCCAAGGCCCCGGTCTCCGCGACCGGGGCCTTGTTTTATGCAAAACAGCACCGACCACACGGCGCCGTGCAAGCGCCCCGTCAACCCGTGTCAATCATCATGGCCCGGCGGGCGGGCGATGGCCGACCAGGCCGGTGCGGGCGTCAGCGCGGGTGGATGGCGTCGGACTCGGCGTCGAGGAACATCGCCATCAGCTCGACCCGGCCGCTGACCCCGAAGTGGCGGTAGATGGTCTTGAGGTGGCTATGGATCGTGTGCGGGCTGCGGTGGACGGCCCGGGCGATCTCCTTCTCGCTCGCCCCGGTCATCGCGTGTTCGAGCACCTTGCGCTGGGGCTCGGATAAACCGCTGTGGTCGATCGGGGCGCGTTCGGTCAGGTAGGTGTCGATCAACGGCCGCATCGCGCGGAACAGCAACTCGGCGATGCGTTTCTCATACTCGCTGAACGGCCCGTCGCGCTCGGTGGTGTAGATGTCGATGAAGCGCAGCTCGTGGTCGTTGTTGAGCCAGAAGAAGTTCAACACGTCCGAGTAGCCCAGCGGGCCGACGATCTGCTGCTGCATCGGCGAGTCGCGCCACTCGTGGTCCACCGCGAGCTCGGTCATCGTCGCCATCACCACGCCCCGGTCGTTGGCGCGCAGCGAACGCACCGCCGACATGAGGTAAGGCTCGCTCAACCGCTCGGCCAACGGCGAATACAGGTTCAACAGCGCCCGCGTGTCGTGCGCGCGCTTGGCGATGTAGAGCACCTGCTGCGCCATCGGGCGCTCGAGCTCGGGCGACAGGTCGGCGGTGAACACCTCGGCCATGGTCGTGCGGTTGACCAGCTGCATCGCACGCTCGAGCAGGAAACGCAAACGCTGGGCGCGCGACCCCTTGATCGCCAGCACTTCGCCGAGCGTGTCCATCACGACGCCGTTGTCTTGCAGGTAGTGCGTGTCGGTTGCGGTTGCGGTCTGCATCGTCGGACTCCTCGTGAGCAAACTCGAGGTTTGTAACCACCCGCCACCGCCGCCCACGCCTTCGGCGTGACGGCACGGTCACAGGCTGCCCGACCCAGTGGAAGCAACCCCGTCCCATGGTCATCCCGAGTCGGCCCGCTTCACGGCCGACCCGGAAACCGTCCGGCAAAAAACCCGCACGGCCTTCCCACACATCACCGATCTAGGTGATGTGCCAGTATTGTATCGTCATTACCGGATAACTTCGTTTCGCTAATCCGGTCTGGAATTGAAAAATTCCGTGCGCGTTAGGGCGTTTGCGGGTCTGGATGCCCGATTCGCCGCAAAATGACGCGATCTCTGATTTTTAAAGCGTGTTAACAGCTCAAAAACCGGACTTAATTCGGTTTCACCCCGAAAGGGTATAGGAGAAGCCGCAGCCAGCGTCGATATCTATACGTGGGCCAGGCGAACAGGCATACTACTGAAGCAAGCCGATCGCTGGACCCGCAAAAGAAACCCCTGGTTTGGTTTTGAGAAACCCAGATCCCCCCGACCTTCTGTGCGACCGGGGGTTTCTTTTTAGACCCACCGCGGCTCGCCCACACCCACGCCGCGGGCAAACGCCGAACACCGGTAGCCGGTGACCAACCGAGGCGAAAAAAAGCACCCGACCGAAGCCGGGCGCTTATCGCGTGATGGGCGGAGGAGGATTCGAACCTCTGACCTGGCCCTGACCTGCAACCACTACGGAACCAATGGGTGGTCTAAACATCGGGGGCAGGTCAGGGCCAAGCCATCAGCGGCACGTCGACACGCGACGAAGCGGTTGATTGGTCGGCGGTGATGCCCCAAGTGCGTGCGACGCTGGCGCGGCTCAAGGAGACGGAGTGATCAATTGAACGCCGCGCGGTCACCGTCCCCCTCGAGAATCGTCATACGGCCGTTGCCGCGGATCAACACGTGATACGGGTACCCACTGACATTCAACCCGCAACGACTTGCCCATGCCTGCATGACTCCTCGATCAACCGTTGTCGTTGGGATCCGGCTCTTATAGTTTCTTTATCTCACCCAATTCTTGCACAGCGGCGCTGTGCTAAGTTATCCTTCGTCTTTCTCACCATTTATGTGTCCCCCATCCTGTTCGCGCATTCTATGTGCTCGCATTTGCTTTCTTTGCTCATATAATACGTCATGTAAATCAGCATCCAGAATTGGATCGCCTTCCTTAATTAACGGCTCTTCTGGATTCATGCGCAACCACTTTTCCCACTTTTCTACGTCATAGCCATAATCGTGGCCAGAGGCTGTTCTTAGATTATCTAGAGCTTCTTCTTTGCTCATGTACTCAAAATTTATTGGCGTATAGACGCCTCTCAAGTTATCAAGACTGAGTTCAAGCAGAGTTGATCTTGCCATTGCAGCACCTCGCACAATACTAGCCTCGCCACATTGATAGTGCTCTTTGAATATATTGATGCGATTCA
The DNA here is from genome assembly GCA_028282805.1 of Phycisphaeraceae bacterium. GTDB lineage: Bacteria > Planctomycetota > Phycisphaerae > Phycisphaerales > Zrk34 > JANQHD01. The sequence continues at coordinate 36,634 of JANQHD010000036.1, forward strand.
ATTTTCTGTTGGGCAGTCAAGCCGCCCAAATACTTGTCTACTATTCTCAGGGCTCGTGTCTCAACTAGGTATTCGATTCGCCCTTTCATTCGCTGAGCTTGTATTTTCAATGAGACGGGAGCATTTTTAGTTGTCCTGATCATACCAAGGTATTTTTCCCACGTGAATCTCGCAGAATGTCGAGCATGGTTCAATTCATGAACACCATTAATAAGCTGTATATGTCGTGGCCCATTAAGCGTTGCCCTGTCTATTGCGATAATTCTTCTATTATTCACAACAGCAAACCAAGGATCGCTGCCGGTAGTATAGACTACATCATCAACATAGTCGTCCAACTTCCTTCCCGAAGCCTTGGCGGCCTCATCCATAATCTCTCTAGCCCTATCTGCATTAGCCCCCTGATGATATAGCTTTTCACTACCATGTCTTGTGTATTTTCCAGAACCCTTCTTTGCCATGACAGCCGCGCCGTTGTCGAGCTTGCCCGCGGCGCCGGCGGAGCGGGCGAGGTTCCCTGACTTGCCGAGCTTGGCCAGGGCGCCGGGGCCGAACGTCGTCGCGGCGTCGAACAGGCCCGCCTTGACGGCATCTTTGTAGTGGCCACGGGAGGCGTGCATCGTCGCGCCGCCAAAGGGGATGACCTGGTAAGCGCTCTCGGCCGCATCCGCGATGATCAATTTCGATTTGACTTCCGTGTTCAGGTGCTCGGCGTACGCTTCCCATCGGCGAAGTTGTCGGTGATTCCGTTCATTGCGATCGGGGTCCAGTTCGTCGTAATACAGTTTGAATTGTTTATCAACGAACCACGTCGGCACGTGCCTGAGCTTCCAATCATTTACAGCGTGAATACCAATTTTGGGCACGAAATGGTCTGGCTGATTCCCATTCTTAACCTTCCCCGCCACCTGCAATTGGACCACGCGTATTTTGTAGCGGCTGTTGAACTCGTAGTCTTGCCAGATAACCCGGTAATCACCCTGGTAATCTGCGGGGTCCTTATCCCACTTGGGCTTGTTGCATTTGTTGCCGCTGAGGCCCCATGAATCCTTGCCCTGAACATCGAAATAGGCGTGGTGCAGGTTCATGCCATCGGCGTAGCCGGACGGGTCGGGCTGCAACCAGCGCCGGTGGATCGGGTCGTATTCGCGGAAGTGGGTGTGGTAGAGCCCCGTGTAGCGGTCGCGATACATGCCCGTCCACCCGAACGGCGCCAACGTGCTCCGGCTCACGTTGTCCGCCCCCGGAATGTCGCCGTAAGTTTTGTCCGTCCATGAACCATCGCCGTCGTCGTCCTGTAGCGCGTAGGTCACGCCCGTCGTGTTGTACTTCAGACGCTCGACTAACTCATAACTCGCCCCCACGTCGGGTTGCGTGACCACCCCCATCAGCGTCCCGCGGTCGTCCGTGATCAACAGACGACGCTCGTTCGGGTCGTCGAAATCGTTATCCGGGTTGGCCCCCGTATAGTTCAAGTTCTCCTCGACCAGGACGGGGTAGTTGATCGCCTTCTCGTAAACGTAGCGGCGCAACAGCTTCGGCGTCGTCTCGATCGTCCACTCTTCAATGGGGGTCACGCCCGAGTACACCACAAACACGTCGGGCCAAGCGCCGCCCATCGGTGTGCCGTTCGCCTTGAAGTACTGCTTACGCACGCGGCGGCCGTAACCGTCGTACCCGTAACGCGCGTACGACGGGCTGCCCGAGCCAGGCTCGTGCTTCAGGTCCGTCACCTGGATGATCCGGTTGTAAGCGTCGTACAAGAACGCAAAACGCTCGGTCGCAAGTTGATTGCCACGCCCGTCGCGCGCCACCGCGTACGTCCCCGCCTCGCCGGCGTTCGTCGGTTCCGCCGCCCCGGCAAGATGGCCGACCTCGCCATAACCCAGCTCGCGGTTGTACAGGCGCAGCTCGTCGATCACGCCGGCAAAGTAGTGGCCGACGGATTCGTCGCCGGCGCCGGTGTCGTGGAAGTAGGTGGTGTGGACGTTGGATGAGCCGACCGTCCCGCCCACGGTCACCGTGCTGGTGTGAGGCCAAACCTAGCTACCCGGGGCGGATCCCTTCGAAAAGGGGAGGGGGTCAACCACGATGATCAAATCAGGCTGTCACACACCCGCACTCAACCGCCGCCGAGAGATTAAGTTTGCATAGATTCTTGCCTTAACTCAGGTCGCCCTCAACTTCCTAAGGCTCTAAAATAGGAATCGCGTTGTTCAGACCGATCAAAATGATGTTTTCACCATTCCCTAGCATTTTTACCTCGACACAGGGAAATGGAGAATCGCCTTTGCCTAATGAGGCTTCAAAACTCACTTCATCACCTGCATTGCAATATTGCCAAGCAGTCATGTCAGTTTCTGCAACCGCAAGAGCCAGCCCGTCTAATACAACTTTTTCGCCATTAGCAAGAAGAATTGAGCATTCAGGCAACATGACATCGACCGTCGCACACAACTCATCAAAGTCGATCTTTTCAATCTTACCGGTCCATCGAACTTTATTGCTCGAAAAATACTCGGATAGTTCAGCGTTCGATTCGCCTGCTTGAATCTTTTGCTCCAGTATCTGGATAAATGTCAACCAATCATCTTGCCAATTAGTCTTGGTATTCATAACGGCTAATCCTTGATAATGGCGATTTAATAAGCAGGTACAAATGTACCATTCTCGATCGAAGATCGTAAAGTATCTGATGTCTCCTGCAATAGGCGAGCAACTTTTTCATCAGATAAGCCACGCGCCTGCCTTTCGATCCTGCGAAGCTGTTCGAGCACTACACGATTGTAGTAAGGATGGCCTCCAACGTGTTCCAGGTTCGTGAGCAGTATCCCATTTCCTTTCCCATTCATGTTAAATCCACCTTTTGCCGCACGCTCCATAAGTGGTTGGAACTTCTTTAATGCTTCTAGCGGGATAATGTGGTGTGCAATCTTGCCGGTACCCTCCGCAGCCAATGCTTCCCGCAACAATGCACGCTGTGCATTATGGTCTAATCCAATTTCACGAACCAACGACAATCTATCAATTTCTTGCGAGAAGTTGTTAACTGCTGCGAGTTCTGTAGGAGTCAGTCTTTGCGCAGCATTGGTTTCGTCGATTACCTCTGGAACAAATTTACCTCCCTTGTTTACAACCCTTCTCAAGGCCCAACCCCCAGTTCTTTTTACCAGCACAAATCCTTTCTGAGCCAATTTGGCAAGAGGTCCCCCCACGGGAAGTGTGACGATTGTCACTGCTCCCTCAAGCATTGCTCGCTTGGCAACCTCATCAATGAACACCACCGCTGCTTGCAGCCTAATTACCTTGTATTCCGCGTCTTGATAAGTCGAGGGGAACATGTAGACACCATCAGCCGCTTCACTTTCCCTGATGCGCCATTGCCGCAACTGCCCTGTTTCTATTTTCTCTAGAGGAAGACCGGCGATGATCTGCTGATAGTAAAGAAAGCGATCAATAGGCTCCATCTCGCCGGTTCTTACATCACGTAGCGCTCGATAAAGACTTCCTCGATTAACTTTATAATCTGGATAGCCCCACATCGGATCAAGCTTGACGTAGCCATAACCAATATGCGTACCCATAAACAGTTTCTGACTGCCGACATTGTCGCCAGGAATATGCCAATAATGTTTCAACTCAGGTACAGCCCAGAACTTATTGCTACCGACTACCCAAGCGTTATTCAATTCATCTAAGCCCAACACATCTACCCCATTGACGCCCATGTACGCGCGCCAGGGGTTCATGCCGTCGGGGTAGCCCGCCGGGTCGCGTTGCAGCCACTGCTCGTGGGCCGTGTCGTACTCGCGGTAGTGCGTGTGGTGCAAACCCGTGAAGCGGTCACGCCACATCCCCGTCCAGCCGAACGGCGCCAAGGTACTGCGACTGACGTTGTCCGCACCCGGAATGTCGCCGTAAGTTTTGTCCGTCCATGAACCATCGCCGTCGTCGTCCTGGAGCGCGTAAGTCACGCCCGTCGTGTTGTACTTCAGACGTTCGACCAAACGATAAGACGACTCACCCGAAGGCTTGCTCACCACACCCATCAGCGTCCCACGGTCGTCCGTGATCAGCATGCGACGTTCGCCGTCGTTCGTGAACGCACCGTCGCCGTCCGTGTCCTCCTCGACCAGCACCGGA
>JANQHD010000047.1 GCA_028282805.1 Phycisphaeraceae bacterium
GAGCGTGCCTTGTTCGCCGAGGCCGCGATGAAGGTGCTCACCTATGCCATCCGGCGTTAGGCAAGGCCCCGCAAGACGGAATGGATTCTACTGAGCAAACTTGCTTCCAACTCGACGCGAGCTAGGGCAGCTTTTAGCTGCTTATTTTCTTCGCTTGTGGCTCGAAGCTGTGTCTTAAGATCGTCAATCGCGCCAGCATGAATATCAACGATCTTTCTTAGTGTTTCAGAATCAACCGCCCCTGTGTTGATCGTTGGATTACCAACGACAGCACCGATACTGCCTGGGCCCTTCGCTGTGCCTGTCACGGTCTGTTTGGGTTGCTGGGGGTGGCGGGATCGCAGGTCGAAGTAGCCGAAGGCGACCGAGCTGATGAGGGCCGTGGTCGCGGCCCATGGGGCGGCTTCGGTTGTGATGTCGATCCAACCGCCTTCCCATTGGATGGCGGCAGACACGGATGGCCATGCGCTGGCAAGACAGCCAAAGGTAAAGAAAGCCGAGGACCGGCGGCGGTACCAGCGTTTGGGGTTGAAGTACAATACAACCGTAAAGGCGGTGGCGATCGCGGCGATGATCCAGGTGCCAGTCCAGGTGGGCGCCAACCAGATGAGGAGGCCGAGGCCGACGATCAGAAGCGAAGCGATGAGGGCCACGAACCACCAGCGGTCGGGGGGTGTCGGGGACTGCGGGGGTTGAGAGGAGCCCGCGGACATGGGGCTGAGTATACCACGCGTCTGGGAGGTGGGTGCCGGGTCAAGGTATCATGCAATCATGGCGAAGCTCATCGCTCTCATCGTGTTGGCGTGCGTGGGGTTTTCGGGCGTGGGGTGCGCGGGGCCGGCTTACTTTGCGAACGGGGTGAAGGTCGGCGAGGTCACGGCGGGCTCGGCGATCGTGTGGACGCGGCTCGGGGCGAGCGAGACGTTCGACCCGAACACGTACCGCATCGAGCCGAGCGCGGGGGCGGTGCGGTTGATTTACTGGCCGAAGGGCGATGAGGACGCGGCAGTCGAAACGGCGTGGGTCGACGTCGACCCGGCCGACGACAGCACGCACCGGTTCGAGTTGAAGGGGCTCAAGGCCGACACGGCGTACGCGTACCGGCTGCTCGCGCGGCAGCGCGGCTCAACCGCCATCACCGATCGATTAAGCGGCGAGTTTAAAACCGCGCCGGTGGCGGGCGAGGCGAAGGCGGTGACGTTTGCGGTGCTGACGGGGCAGAAGTTTCGCAACATGGACGACCCGCCGCGCGGGCACCGGGTGTACAAGACATTGCTCGGCGAAGACCTCGACTTCATGGTGCACACCGGCGACATTGTTTATTACGACAACGACAAGCCGGGCCCGGTGGCGCGGAGCGTGGGCGAGGCGCGGGCGCACTGGCATCGTTTGTACAACCTGCAACACGAGCGGGCGTTTCATCGGCGGGTGCCGAGTTACTTCATCAAGGACGACCACGACACGTTGAAGAACGACTGTTGGCCGGGGCAGCGGGCGGGGGAGCTGACGTTTGCGCAGGGGGTGGCGTTGTTCAAGGAGCAGAACCCGGTGGGCGAGGTGCCGTACCGCACGGTGCGGTGGGGGCGGGACCTGCAGGTGTGGTTTGCGGAGGGGCGGGAGTTTCGTAGCGCGAACCCGGCGCCCGACGGGCCGGGCAAAACGATTTGGGGCGCGGAGCAAGTCGCGTGGTTCAAGCGGACGGTCGAGGCGTCGGACGCGACGTACAAGGTGTTGGTCAGCGCGACGCCGATCGTCGGGCCCGACCGGGGGAACAAGAACGACAACCACGCGAACAAGGGTTTTAAGCACGAGGGCGACTGGCTGCGGCGGTACCTGAAAGACCGGGGCGTGCACGTCGTGTGCGGCGATCGGCACTGGCAGTACGTTTCTGTCGACGGGGCGACGGGGCTGTGGGAGTTTTCGTGCGGGCCGACCAGCGACAAGCACGCGGGCGGGTGGAACCCGAACAACAAGCTGGCCGAGCACAAGTTCCTGCGGGTCAAGGGCGGGTACCTGCTGGTGAAGGTTCGGCCTGCCGCGAACAATCGGTCTGCGGTGTTGACGTTCGAGCACCATGGGGTGGACGGGAAGATGCACCACCAGGTGAACTTCGGGGGGCATTGAGCGCGCGCGACTGGCCGGACCCGCACCGCTGAAGCGGTGCTCGCCCGGGGGGAGGTGTTTCGCGGTGGGCGTGTGGCGGGGTACACTGCGGGGGCGGAGGTCGACATGCCTGTGACCGGGAACGCATCGGGGCGACGTGGTGGGGTAACGCTGGTTGAGTTGCTGGTGATCATCGCGGTGGTTGCGCTGATACTTGCGATCGTGCTGCCCGCGACACGGCGGGACCCCACTTCTTACCGGGTTGTGTGCGGTTCGAACCTGCGATCGATCACGCAGGCTTCGCTCATGCTCGCCGACGAGAACGACGGTGTGTATGTGCCACTCGACGTGGCGGGGCGCGACCACCACCTGGCGTGGGTGAACACGGCGTTGATCGATGCGTGGGTCGGCGAGGGGCTTGAAGTGTACACGCTTCGCTGCCCGACGCGGCTCAAAGACACGGTGTATTTCGACGACGTGACGCCCGATGACGACCTGGCTACGCGACCGGTGTGGGAGCTGGGTTACTTTGTCATGGCCGGTCGGCCGACGACTTTGGACGGCAAGCCCGACGGGCTGCGCGCTTTTGGGCCGGTGACGGCTCAACCGGGCGGGGGCGAATGGGTCGTGCCGGTGAACAGCAATCAAGCCGGCGACCTGCCGATCGCGGCGGACCGCAACGAGCTCGGGGCGGACACGCTCAAGGGCGCACGTTCGGTGTACCCGCACAAGGGGCGCGACGTGGTTGTGACCGACGCGGGCACCCGACCGACGGACGCCGGAGCGGCGGGGGGCAACACGGCTTTCATGGATGGGTCGGTGCGGTTCAACAGGGTGCGCGACTTGCGTGAGTACCACGTCACCGCGTCGGGCAGCGCGACGAACCGGGGGTACTGGTCGAAAGACGGGAACGTGGCTGAACCCGAGGAAGCCGAGCCGCGAGGGAGCGGGCCGGTGTTTTAATGGCGCGCATGGGAAATACCGGGGCGGTGCGAAAAATTATTTTGCGGGCGGGCCGGATCACCCGTTTGGGGTGGTGGGCCATCATGTTGCGCTGGGTGGCGGGGGCGACCACTATGGCTAGCCCGAGGGCGGGCGGTGGGCCGTTGGCGGAATTGGCGATATCGCGTTGATCGGCTTGAATCGCGGTTTTCGGCCTTGCAATTGGGTCCGGGTTTGTTATTTTACATTTTGTAAATCGTCAATTGAACGGGTCTAAGTCCGATGGGCGATGAACAGAAGTGTGACCGAACGGAGGCGGGTGGGCCGTTCGGCCGGCCCGTTGCCGGGTACTCGAAGGCGTGAATCTTTGTGTGGACCAAACCGCGAACGACAACACCGCGAAGGAACGGATGCCTTGCTTTGCCGTGGGCGCGAAGGGTGTGTTTCGTTTGTGTGAGCGTGTGAAAGAACAGGGCCGCTGAGTGTGGCCGGGAGTTCGTTTGGGATGACAGCAACCAGCAGTTCAACCGCACCGATCGTGCCGCCCAAGCTCTACCGCATCGGGGAGATCGTCCGCCACACCGGGCTGAGCCGGCAGACGATCCACAACTACACGGTGCTGGGTTTGATCAGCGAGACGGACTGGACGCCGGGCGGTCATCGGCTCTACGAGGAGTCGGTGTTCTTCCGGCTGCAGCGTGTGGCGGAGTTGAAATCGCGGCGGAGTATCGCGGAGATCAAGAGGATCCTCGACAGCGACTCGGCCTGATCGGCCGGTCGGTACTGTGCGTTGGAGCGAAAGGATGCGCCCGGCGTGACCGAAGAAAGCCCCGACAAATCGTCGCCCACCCTGGTTCAGGTCTGGCAGTTGCCGCTGTTGCTCGTGGCGGTGTTGCTGCTGGTGGCGGGCTTTTTCATGTCGTCGCCCGAGACGCCGCCGCCGGATCCGCGCGCGCCGCTGATCGAGGCGCGGTCGCTGATCACCGCCGAGCGGTACGAAGACGCGATCGAGGTGCTCAAGGGCGTGGCCGCGGCGCCGACGCCGTTGCCCGACGACGAGTTGCAAGCCGAGTGGCACGTGCTGTACGGCGACGCGGTGGCGCGGCTGCTGCGTGTCAAGGACTGGTCGAACAAGGAAAACCATCAGCTGGTGGTCGACCGCTACCAGAGCGCGCAGGAGCTCGGGCGTGAGCTGGACAACCGCCAGCTGGAGATATTGGCCGACAGCCTGCTTGAGCTCGGCCGGGGCGAGGAGGCGTGGGCGTTGCGCGAGAAGTTCGGCGAGTCGGGCGTGGAGGTGCGTAACCGGCTGCGGCGTCGCCACCTCGAGGTGATCGCCGGCCAGCCCGACAAGGCCCGGGAAGCGATCGAGGGCCTGATGAGTTTCGCCACGGACAAGGGCGTGGGGCGGGAGCACCGGATATGGGCCATCGCTCGGCAGGCGGAGATACTGCTGCGCGACCGCGACCCGGTCGGCGCCGAGTTTTTGCTGCAGCGCTGGATGCCGCAGTTCGGTTACGGCGAGCCGGGCGTCAACGACATCGGCGAGCTGTTGGTGCTGCTGGGCAAGGCGTACCTGGCCAACGGCAACCACCGCTCGGCCGAACGGCAGTACCTCGAAGCCCAGCAGATGCTCGACGCGATCGACCCGATGCAGGGCGAGGCGTTGGCGGACCTGGGGCGTATCCGTTACGAGGAAGACAACGTGCCCGATGCGCTGGAGCTTTTCAACGGCGCGATCGAGCAGTTCCCCAACACGCCGGCTTACCTGCGGGCGCTGGTGGGGCAGGCCGAGTGTTACGCGCGGTTGGGCGACGGGGCCAGCGCGCTGGCCAGTTACACGCTGGCGGTGGAGCGTGTGACCGAGCGCGGCGCCGACCCGGCGTGGGTCGACCGGGTGGCCGAGTCGCTGGCGACGCAGCGTGAGTGGCGGCTGTCGCAGGACGAGTACGAGGTGGCGTTGAAGCTGTTGGAGCAGGAGCAGAGGCTGCACGGCGCGGCGTTGCCGCGGGCGCTGATGCTGAAGATCGCCTCGGCGCACGAGCGGTTGGCCGGGCGGATCGTGGGCGGCGACGACTCGTCGGACCAGCGCGAGCGCATGCGTGCGCTCGACGCGGCGACCCGCGCGGAGGTCGCCCGGCACTACAAGGCCGCGGCCGACCAGTACGACGCCCACGCCCAGCAGGCGATCGACAACCACGACGTCGACGGTTACAGCGAGAGCATGTGGCGCGCCGCCGACTGCTACGACAAGGCCGGCCGGCACGACCTGGCGATCCGCGCGTTTCAGGACTACGCCAAGACGCGCGAGGACGACCCGCGCCGCTTGCGGGTCACCTTCCGCCTGGCCCAGGCGCACCACGCCGAGGCGCAGTTCCAGCTCGCGGCGGACATGTACCAGCAGCTGGTCGAACAGAACCCCAAGAGCCCCGAGGCGTACGCGTCGCTGGTGCCGTTGGCCCGCTGTTATTTGGCGATCGGCACCGACAAGTGGCCGCGCGCCGAGCAGGTGCTGCTGGCGGTCGTCACCGACCACGAGGCGCTGCGCCCCGAGAGCCGGGAGTACCGCGAGGCGCTGATCGAGCTCGGCCGGCTGTACTACAAGCGCGGCGAAGAGGGCGACTACGTCAAGGCGATCGAGCGGCTCAACGAGGCGGTGGCGCGCTACGGCGAGGACGAGCTGCTGCCCGACCTGCTGTTCCAGCTGGGCGACGCGTACCGCAAGAGCGTGGCGCAGATCGACAAGAAGCTCGAGGAGCCGCTGCCTCCGAGCCAGCGCGCCAAGTTCCGTGCCGAACGCGCCAACCGGCTCGCCGAGGCGCAGCGCGCGTTCGATCGGGTGATCCGCATGTACGAGGCCGGCGACACCGACCGGCTCAGCGACCTGCACAAGCTGTACTTGCGCAACGGCTACTTCTACCGCGCCGACTGCGCCTACGACCTGGGTCGGTACGATGGGCCCAACGGCTCGATCGCGCTGTACGACGCGGCGGTGCAGCGATACAGCAAAGAGCCCGCCGTGCTCATCGCGCTGATCCAGATCGTCAACAGCTACTGCGAGCTCGGCGAGTACGACAAGGCGCGCACCGCCAACGAACGCGCCAAGGTGCACCTCGAACGCATACCCGACGAGGCGTTCAACGACCCGAACCTGCCGATGGACCGAGACCATTGGCGGCGTTGGCTGGAGTGGACCAGCCAGCTCAGCGCCGTGAGTGACGCCGCGGCCGACTCGCCGTAACGCGACGGACAAAACCGCGGGCGGAGCCCGCATCGAAAGGTCACGGATGACCGACACTTTGCCCCCGGGCTCGACATCGGAGCTGATCACGCTGCTGGACCGCCAGAAGGCGATCTACCACCAGCTGCGCAGCCTCAGCCAGCGGCAGGCCGAGCAGGTCGCCGCCGCCGACCCCGAATCGTTGCTCAACACGCTCTCGCAGCGCCAGGTGCTCATCGATCAACTCGTCGAGATCGGCACGTCGGTCGAGCCCTACAAGCGGGCTTGGCCGCAGCTGGTTTCGCAGCTCGACGACGAGACGCGCAGCGAGCTGCGCAGCCGCATCGAAGCGGTGCAGACGCTGCTCGACGAGATCATCAAGCAGGACGAGGTCGACCGCCAGGCGTTGGTCGGCCACCGCGGCAAGATGGCCGACCAGTTGCAGCGCATACGCCAGGGCACCGCGGTGCACAAGGCGTACGGCGCGCCCGTGCCCAGTTCGCCCCGCTTGACGGACAGGAAGGGCTAACGGCATGACGCAGACGACCGATACGCCGACCGCCGCCCCGCCCGCGCCCCGCGCCGACGAACAGCGCATCGCCGACCTCGGCGAGATCGTGCGCGCCTACAGCGAGGTCACCCAACGCCTCGAAGAGAGCCACGAAACGCTCAACCGCGAGGTGGTGCACCTGCAACAAGAGTTGGCCTCGGCCAACGCGGCGTTGCAGCGCTCGCGCCGGCTGGCGGCGCTGGGCGAGATGGCCGCGGGCATCGCCCACGAGATCCGCAACCCGCTCGCGTCGATCCAGCTGTACGCCAACATGCTCGAGACCGACCTCGCCGGGTCGCCCGATCAGCGCGACCTGGCGACGAAGATCGCCTCGGCCGTGCGCGGGCTCGACGGCATCGTCAACGACGTGCTCGCGTTCGCCCGCGAGATCAAGCTGCGCCCCGCCGAGTTCGGCGCCGCCGACCTGTTCGCCCGCGCCGTCGAGGCGGTGCGGCCGATGATCGAGGCGTCCGCCGTCAGCGTGCAGATGCCGCACGACGACGCGCCGGTCTGTTGCGATTGCGAACTGCTGCACCGGGCTTTGGTGAACCTCGTGCGCAACGCGGTCGAGGCGATGCCGACCGGCGGCGTGCTGATGCTCAGCGTCGAAACCGCCGGCGCCCACTGCCAGCTGACCGTGCGCGACACCGGCCCGGGCATCGACGCCGACGCCATCGACCGCATCTTCAACCCGTTTTTCACCACGCGCGCCACCGGCACGGGCCTCGGCCTGGCCATCGTGCACCGCATCATCGATGCGCACGGCGGGTCGATCGCCGTGCACAACGACGAGGGCGCCGTGTTCACCCTTTTGCTACCCGTCACAACTTCCGGCGCCGCACACGGAGGTGAAGCCGCATGAACAAGGTACTCGTCGTCGACGACAAACAGATGATGCGCGACAGCGTGACCGCCACGCTCGCCCGCGCCGGTTTTCAACCCGTCGCCGCGCCCGACGGCGCGACCGCGCTCGACCTGATCGCGCGCCACCGGCCCGCGGCCGTGGTCACCGACCTGAAGATGCCCGGCATGGACGGCATCACGCTGCTGAAGCGCGCCGTCGAGCTCGAGCCGAACCTGCCCGTCGTTTTGATGACGGCGTACGCGACGATCGAGACCGCCGTGCAGGCGATGAAGGACGGCGCGTTCGATTACATACAAAAACCCTTCGACGGCGACGAGCTGGTCGTGGCGATGAAACGCGCCGTCGAACACCACCGCGTGAGGCGCGAGAACGAGGCGCTGCGGCAGACGCAGGAGCCCGGCCGGCACACGCAGCTCATCGGCGAGTCGCAACCCATGCGCGCCCTGCGTCAGCAGATCGAACAGGTCGCCGACTCGCACGGCACGGTGCTGGTCACCGGCGAGAGCGGCACGGGCAAGGAGGTCGTGGCGCGGCGGATTCACGCGCTGAGCCCCCGCCGCGAGTCGGTGCTGCTGGCGGTGAACTGCGCCGCGCTGAGCACGTCGCTGCTCGAGAGCGAGCTGTTCGGCCACGAGAAGGGCGCGTTCACCGGCGCCGACCAGATGCGCAAGGGCCGGTTCGAGCTGGCCGACGGCGGCACGCTGGTGCTCGACGAGGTCAGCGAGGTCGAGCCCGCGGTGCAGGCGAAGTTGCTGCGCGTGCTGCAGGAACAGCAGTTCGAGCGCGTCGGCTCGTCGGTCACGATGGACGTCGACACGCGCGTGATCGCCACGAGCAACCGGCAGCTGGACCGCGAGGTCGCCGAGGGGCGGTTCCGCGACGACCTGCTGTACCGGCTGAACGTGCTGCCGATCCGTGTGCCGGCGTTGCGCGAGCGACGCGACGACATCGCGCTGCTGGCCGATCATTTTTTGATGGGCCAGTCGCTGCGCGACGGGCGCGACCCGAAGGGCTTCGACGACGCGGCGATGAACCTGCTGATCGAGTACGACTGGCCGGGCAACGTGCGTGAGCTGCAGAACATCTGCGAGCGCGCCGGCGTGCTGGCCGGTGGCGTGACCATCGGCGCGGACCTGATCGCGCCTTGGCTGACCGGCCAGCGCGCCGCGGCGCCGCCGAGCGGCAACGGCAACGGCAATGGCAGCGGGATCGAGATCAGCGTGGCCGACGACCGCAAGCTCGCCGACATCGAGCGCGAGATCATCGTGCGCACCCTCGAACAGAACAAGGGCCACCGCCAGCGCACGGCCAAGGCGCTGGGCATCGGCGTACGCACGCTCGGCCTCAAGCTCCGCAAGTGGAAGGACAGCAAGCTTGTCAACGAGTCGCTGTGACAACCCGGCTTGGCGCAAGAGTTGCGCCCCGGCGGCGCAAGACGTGCGTGCGGCCCGGCCGTGCGGCTGGGGCGTGAACGCGCCCAAGGCCCGCGGCGGCCGCGGTTTGGCGATGAAACGGGGCCGCGCGGCGGCGCGGCACGGCCGTTGCGGCTCAACCGCCGGTGAACTGCGCGATTGGAAGGTTTGACCGTGATCGAAGGGCTGTTCAACTCAGGTTCGATGCCCGTGCTGGAGCGCATGGCTCAGTTCACCGAGCAGCGCCACCGGCACATCGTCGACGCGATCGCGAACCTGTCGACGCCGAACTACAAGCCGACCGACCTGGACGTCGGCTCGTTCCAGGCGGCGCTGGCCAAGGCGGTCGACGAGCGGCGCAACGAGACGGGCGGGCCCAACGGCGACCTTCGGGTGCGCCACACCGACCAGCTGCGTTTCGAGCCCGACGGCATCGAAACGCAGCCGGGCTTCCGCAACCAGAACCTGTTGTTTCACGACCGCAACAACCGCAGCGTCGAGCACGTGATGAAGGACCTGGCCGAGAACGCGATGATGCACAACGCGGCGATCGAGATGCTGCGAAACCAGTTCCACATGCTCGAGACGGCGATCTCGCTACGCGTCTGACCGGCGCACGGAGATGATTGAATGTTTGGCGCGTTAGACATTTCGACCTCGGCCCTGGTGGCGCAGCGGACGCGGATCAACACGATCAGCGCGAACATGGCCAACCAGTTCTCCGTGTACGACGAGCAGGGCAACTACAGCCCGTACCGCCGGCGGGACGTGATCTTCGCGCCCGGCGACCCGGCGACGGGCAACCCCCACGGCGTGCACGTGCGCGAGATCAAGCTCGACGACGCGCCGTTCAAGCAGGTGTTCGTCGGCGAGAACCACCCGCTGGCCGACGAGAAGGGCATGATGAAGATGCCGAACATCGAGCCCATGATGGAGATGATCAACGCCTTGGAGGCCAGCCGGGCCTACGAGGCGAACGTGACGGCCGCCGAGGCGACCAAGAGCATGCTCAACACCGCGATCCGCCTGATCGCGTAAGGATAAGCGAGGACCACGATGCCCGACCCATTGGGACTCATCGGATCAGCCGGCGGCGCGGGGCCGCCGATCAAGCCGCCGGCGCCGGGGCCGGGCGGCGACGGCGCGTCGTTCAAGGACGTGCTGCTGGACAACATCAAGCAGGTCAACGACCTGCAACAGGACGCGCACAAGGCGATCGAGGACCTCAACGCCGGCCGGCGCGACGACGTGGCGAACGTGATGATCGCCAAGCAGAAGGCGGACATCGCGTTCAAGGCGTTGCTGGCGGTGCGGAACAAGATGATGGATGCGTACCAGGAGATCAAGGACGTGCGGGTGTAAAGGAGGGTCTTGAGTCTTGAGGTTTGAGTCTTGAGTGGCTTCTCAAGGCTTGTACCCCAGGGCTCAAGACTCATCGCTCGAGACTCAAGACTCATTCGGCATGGAGGCCGACGACATGGACTTTATTCGCAAGTGGATCACGCAAGCCCAGGCGCACCTGTCGGGGCTGTCGCTCAGCACGAAGATGCTGATGGGGATGTGCGTGGTCTTCCTCATCGCGACGCTCGGCGTGGTGGCGCTGTACGCCGGCCGGGCGGAGCTGGCGCCGCTGATCGATCAGCCGATCGCGGCGACCGAGCGGGCGACGATCACCTCGTACCTGGACATGCGCGACATCAAGTACGAGCTGCGCGGCGACCGGGTCTGGGTGCCGGTCGAGCGGCGCATCGACGTGCTCGCCGCGTTGCAGACCAACCAGATGCTGCCGGAAGACACCAGCCACGGCTTCGCGAAGCTGCTGGAGGGCCAGTCGATCTGGCAGTCGACCGAGCAGGGCCGGATGAACTTCGACATCGCGCTGCAGAACGAGCTGAGCCGGATCGTCAGCCGGATGCGCGGCGTGGACTCGGCGAGCGTGATCATCTCGCGGCCGCAGAAGACGGGCTTCGGCGCCTCGAACAAGCACCCCAGCGCCTCGGTGAACGTCGAGCCCACGGGGGGGAGCTTGAACCGCAAGACCGCCGAGGCGATCGCGGGGCTGGTGGCCGGCGCCGTGGCGGAGATGCAGCCGCCGGACGTGACCGTCATCGACTCGCACGCCGGCCGGCAGTTCCGCACGCAGGACGACAGCGCCTACGGCGGCACCGAGCTGATCGAGATGGTGCAGGGCCAGGAGCGTTTGTACCGCGAGAAGATCGCCGACGTGCTCGGTTACATCCCCAAGGTCATCGTCGCGGTCAGCGTCGAGGTCGAGCCCACCCGCAAGCACACCGACTCGGTCGCCTACGACCGGGCCAAGTCGGTCGAGCCGATGATCAGCTCCGAGGATAGCGAGACCAGCAGCTCGTCACCGATCGCCGGCGGCGAACCCGGCGCACGGTCGAACACGGGCGCCGACATCGAGGGCGGCGGCGCGGTCACGCAGACGTCGAACACCACCACCGCCAAGAAAGAGTTCGCCCCGAAGACCGGCTACGAACACACCACCGCCTACAACCCCGCGGGTGTGCCGACGCGCATCAGCGCCACGGTCAACGTGCCGCGCAGTTACTTCGTGGCTTTGTACAACCAGGCCAACCCGCCCGCCGAAGGCGAAGAGGCCAAGGAACCGACCGACACCGAGCTCCAACCGCTGGTCGACGACCACCTGAAGCGCATCAAGGACCAGGTGATGAACCTGGTGAGTTGGCAGAACGACGGGCGGGTCGTGGTCGACGTGTACCCCGACCAGTCGCTGGCGGTTGCGCTGGCGGGCATGGGTGTGCGCGGCGGCGGGGGCGTGGGCGGCCTGCTCGGCAACGGCATGATCAAGACCGGCGGCCTCGGCGCGCTGGCGCTGGTGGCGGTGTTCGTGGTGTTCATGATGGCGCGCAAGCCCATGAAGGAGCAAGAGGTGCCCAGCGCCGTGGAGCTCGCGGGGCTGCCGCCGGACCTGACCGCCGAGGACGACGTGGCGGGCGAGGCCGGAGAGGTCGAGACCGCGCTGACCGGCATCGAGCTCGACGACGACCAGCTCGCCTCGCGCAAGGTCTCCGAGCAGGTGACCGCCATGATCAAGAACGACCCCATCGAAGCGGCGCAGCTGCTGAAACGCTGGGTGCGGCAGGAAGACTAAACGGACGACGACATGCCCGACACCGCGGAAAAAGTCGAAGACCTCAACGGGCTGCAGAAGGCGGCGATCCTCATCCTCGCGCTCGACGAGGAGACCGCGTCGCTCATCCTCAAGGAGATGGACCCGCTCAGCGTCGAAGAGGTCACCCGCCAGGTCGCGTCGATCACCAACATCGACCCCGACACGCGCACCACCGTCGTCAAGGAGTTCTACGACTTGGCGATGGCCAAGAGCTGGGCCGCGGAGGGCGGGCTCGAGTACGCCAAGAACCTGCTGAAAAAGAGCTGCGACCCGAAGGTGGCCGACCAGATCATCCAGCAGGTCGCCCAGTCGGTGCACCAGACGCCGTTCGCGTTTTTGCAGAAGGCCGAGTCCGAGCACCTGCTGACTTTTATTCAGGACGAGCACCCGCAGACGATCGCGTTGATCGTCAGCCACCTGCCGTACCACAAGGCGTCGGAGATACTCGGCGGGCTGCCGGCGCAGAAGCAGATCGAGGTCGTCAAGCGCATCGCCAACATGGAACAGACCAACCCCGAGGTGATCCGCGAGGTCGAGGCGGGGCTGGAGACGCGCCTGTCGACCATGCTCTCGCAGCGCATGGAGAAGGCGGGCGGCGTCGACACCGTGGCCGAGGTGCTCAACCTCGTGGACCGCGCGACCGAGAAGGGCATCCTTGAAGGTTTGGAGACCGACGACCCGGACCTCGCCGAGTCGATCCGCCGGCTGATGTTCGTGTTCGACGACATCATGCTCGTCAACGACAAGGGCATCCAGTCCGTGCTCAAGGAGGTCGACAACGACGAGCTGTCGCTGGCGCTGAAGACGGCGAGCGACGAGATGAAGGACAAGATATTCAACAACATGTCGGAGCGCGCCGCGGAGCTGATCAAGGAGGACATGGAGTTCATGGGCCCCGTGCGCGTCAGCGACGTGGAACAGGCGCAGCAGCGCATCGTGGACATCGTCCGTCGCCTCGAGGAGGCCGGCGAGATCATCATCGCCGGCCGCGGCGGCGGCGAGGGCGACGTGATTGTTTAGTGATGAGTGATTCATGCCGTTAATCAAAGACAACAACGCGCAGCGCATGCAACACGAAGCGGTCGTGCTCGACCTCGGCGACCTTCAGGCCGTCGGCGAGCGCATGAAGGCCGAGGCGAAGGCCGAGGCCGCGCGCATCATCGCCGAAGCGCAAGCCGAAGCGCAGCGCCTTTCCGACGGCGCCGCCGAGCGCGGCCACGCCGAGGGCTTCGAGCAGGGCAAGGCCGCGGGCTTCACACAGGGCCGCGCCGAGGGCCACGCCCAGGCGTTGGCCGAGGCGCAGGAGCAGCTGGCGACGTTGCAACAGGCGTGGGTCAACGCCGCGCAGCAGTGGGACGCCGACCGCCGACAGATGCTGCTCGATGCGCGGCAGTCGCTGCTCGCGTTGGCGTTGGACGTCGCCGGCAAGGTCGTGCACCGCGTGCCGCGCGTGGACCCGAGCGTCGTCGTCGACCAGGTCGCCGCGGCCGTTGAACACATGGCCCGGCCCGCCGACGCGACGATCCGCGTTCACCCCGACGACCGCGCGCTCGTCGCCGAGGCGCTGCCGCAATTGGTCGAGCAGTGCAACAAACTCGAACACGCCCACCTCGCCGACGACGAAACCCTCACGCCCGGCGGGTGTGTTGTGACCTACGGCAACGGCGCCATCGACGCCACGCTCGAAACCCAACTCAAGCGCATCGTCGAAACCCTGCTACCGGTCGACGCAACCCCGAGCCCCGAACCCCGAGACCCGGAACCCGACAACCCGAAACCTGACAACCCGGAACCCGGAGCCTGAACCTTGGCCCTGTTCGCCCCCGCCATGTCGACCATCGAACGCATCACGCCCGTCGAGCAGACCGGTTGCGTGAGCGAGGTGCGCGGCTTGACGCTGCTGGTGTCGGACCTGTCGATGCCGATCGGCGCGACGGTCGAGGTGTTGACCGCCGACGGGCCGCGCATGGGCGAGGTGGTGGGCTTCGACCACGAACAGACGATCGTGATGCTGATGGCGTTCACCAGCGGCGTGCGGCGCGGCGACCGGGTGGTCGGCCTGCACGCGGCGGGCGTGGCGCCGGTCGGCCACGAGTACCTCGGCCGGGTCGTCGACGCGATGGGCCGGGCGATCGACGGCGGCGCGCCCGTGCGCGACACCATGGCGCGGCCGATCCAACCGGACCCGATCGACCCGCTACGCCGCGTGCCCATCGACACGCCGCTCGGCACCGGCGTGCGCGCGATGGACACCATGCTCACCGTGGGGCGCGGCCAACGACTCGGCATCTTCGCGGGGCCCGGCGTCGGCAAGAGCACCTTGCTCGGGCAGATCGCCAAGCACACCGACGCCGACGTGTCGATCGTGGCGCTGGTCGGCGAGCGCGGCCGCGAGGTCAACGACTTCTTGCACCATGCGCTGGGCGACGAGGGCCTGCGGCGCAGCGTGGTCGTGGTGGCCACGGGCGACGAGCCGGCCCCGCTGCGCGTGCGCGCGGCGCAGTATGCGCTGACCCTCGCCGAGTTCTTCCGCGACGAGGGGCTCGACGTGGTGCTGTTCATGGATTCGGTCACACGCTTCTGTCAGGCCCAGCGGCAGATCGGCCTGGCGGTCGGCGAACCCCCGGCGACCAAGGGGTACACGCCCAGCGTGTTCGCGATGCTGCCGACGCTGATGGAACGCTGCGGGCGCACCGGCGTCGGCTCGATCACCGGGTTCTTCACGATCCTTGTGGAGGGCGACGACATGACCGAGCCGGTGTCCGACGCGGTGCGCGGCATACTCGACGGGCACGTCGTGCTCGCGCGCGAGCTGGCCAACCGCGCCCACTGGCCGGCGATCGACGTGCTGCACTCGGTCAGCCGGTTGTCGCGGGCGATATCGGAAAAGGCGCACGTCGCGGCGCGGGACCAGCTGATGCAACTGCTGGCGGCGTACGACGAGATCGAAGACCTGGTGAACATCGGCGCCTACGCGGCGGGCGCGAACCCGACGCAGGACCTGGCGATCGCGCTCAAGCCGATGATCGACGACCTGCTCAAGCAGGACGCCGACGAGCACGTGACGTTCGAGCGGTCGCGTTCGCAGTTGATGGAGCTGGCGCTGAGCGTCGGCACGAAGGCCGAGGAGCTGGCCCGCGCCGCGAAGAACGGCGCGCCGGCTGTGCGGTAGGGATTTAAACGGAGCCACGGATGGCACGGTTCGAGTTCAAGATGGAGCCTTTGCTGACGCACCGGCGTCGGCTCGAAGACGAGCGGCAGCGCGCGTTGGCGGTGTTGCTGCGCGAGAAGCTGATACTCGAAACCCAGCTCCGCAACCAGCAGCAATCGATCAGCGAGGACAAGCAACGGCTGTCGGGCGCGTTGGCCGGGCGGGTGGACGTCGACTCGATCCGCCGGCACGCGGCGCACAACCACCGGCTGGCGGTGCGGGCGCAGCAGATCGCCATCCGTTTGTTTGAATTGACGCGGCAGATCGAAGCCGCGCGCGTGGCGCTGGTCGAGGCGACCAAACAGCGCAAGGCGATCGAGCTGTTGCGCGACAAGCGGTTCGACCGCTGGCGCAAGCGACAGCAGCGCAAGGCGACCGCGGAGCTGGACGAGCTGGCGACGCAGAAGTACGGGCGTAAACGCCGGGAGGTCGCGGCATGAAGGCGTTGAGCACGGCGATCATCATCGTGCTGGTGGTGCACGGCCTGGCGCTGATCGGGCTGGCCAGCTACCTGCTGGGCACGGGCCGGTTGAGCAAGGACCGGTTGGAACAAGCGCGGGAGATGTTCGCGCTATCGGTCGAGGCTGAGCGCGAGCAGAAGGAGAAGGAAGAGGCCGAGGCGGCGGAGCAAGCTGCGGAGCAGGCGGCGAATCAGCCGGGTGTGTTCGCGTCGACGGCCGACCGGCTGGCCGAGTCGGAAGAGCGTAACGAGATCTTGCTGCGTCAGCTCGAGCGCACGCGGCGTGACATCGAATCGCTGACGCAGAACCTGAACCTGACGCGCAAGCGGATGAGGGAAGAGCGCGAACAGACCAAGCTCGCGCGCGAGGCGTTCGACCAGAAACTCAAGGGCGTGACCGAACGGCTGGACGACGAGGGTTTTCAGAAGACCGTCGCGCTGTTCGAGCAGCTGCCGGCCAAGCAGGTCAAGGGCATGTTCGTGGAGCTGATGGCCCAGGGCCAGACCGAGCAGGTGGTGACGTACCTGGAGGCGATGCAGCCGCGCGTCGCGGCGGCGGTGCTCAAGGAGTTCAAGGCGGGCAGCGAGTTACAGGCGGCGGTGGAACTGACCGAACGCCTGCGCTCGCGCGGCAGCGACCTGGCAAAGCAAGTGGAAGGCGTGTGATGAAGCTCGAAGGATTCGGCACACCGACCGACCTGCCCGAACTGCCGATCAAGGCGTCGGGCAAGACCGACGGCCAGACGGACGAGTTCGGTTCGCTGTTGAGTGGGTTGCGCGAGCCGGTCGAGGTAGACGAACAGGTCGCTAAGCCGCAAGCGGCTCGGGCACGCGACGACGGCGATGAGGTCGATAAGGTCAACGCCGACGAGGCGCAACCGGTGGGTGATGAGGAAGTGGTTGCTGATACACCGGTTGATGACGACGAGCAGGCGGCGGACGTCGGCCCGACAAACGTAGAAGGCCAGCGCGAGCCGTCGACAAAGCCGCAAACCGACGACGGCGACGACGCGGACCCGCCGGCGCAACCGAAGCCCGCGACGCCGGTGGTGGTTGACGAAGTCAAGCCGAGCGAAGAACCGGACGCCGACGATACGCCTAAGCCGCCCGCGGCGGACCCGCTGCAACACCTCGACGCCGAGCGGCCGGAGTTGCAAACGCCCGAGCCGACGCAGGCCGAGCAGGTGGTTGCCGAGCTGAAAGCGGTTGCGCCGGTGGCGGCCGTGCCAGCGCCGGTCGAAGCGCCTGCGCCTGTGCCGGTGACACCCGCACCCTCGGCGAGCGCGACCGACAAGCCGCAGCCTGCGCCGACGAACCAGCCGACGGTTGACGCCGACGCGGTGGTGGTCAAGCCGGACGCGAAGGGCGGCGAGCCTTCGTCGAACCAGTCGGGTCAATCGGACCGGCGTTCGGAACAGCAGGGCCAGCAGCGCGGCGCGGCAGCGGAGCAAGCGCCGAAGCAAGCTGCGCCGGAGGTGGAGGTGGTGCGGGACGCTAAGCCGCAAGCGGCGACGCCGAGCCCGTCGGTGGCCGAGCAGCAGGCACAGCAAACGCCGGTGGCACGGGCCGATGCGTCGACCCACGTCAGCGCGCCGGCCACCCCTGCGCCGACGCCGGGTGTGGCGGTGGAACTCGCTGCGCCGGCCACGGCGATCGACGCGACGCCGTCGAAACCGGCACCCGCGCCGAGCGCGAGCGCCACGCAGGGCGGCGCCCAAGCCGCGCCGCAGGCGGAGCTGCCTGAGGCTGACGCCCAGCGCATCACCGACCGCGTGGTCAAGGGCTTGCGCAGCGTGATCAACCAGCGTGGCGGCACGCTGACGCTGCGGTTGAACCCCGCGGAGCTCGGCGCGATGCGCATCAGCGTGAAGATGGACGGCACGGCGGTGGCGGCGCAGTTTCAGGCGAGCACCGCCGCGGCCAGCCAGGCGCTGAACCAGAACTTAGCGGCGCTGCGGCACGCGCTGGAGGCGCAGGGCCTGACGGTGGAGAACCTGAACGTGCAGGTGACGTCTTCGTCGTCGTCATCGGGCTCGTCGCAATCGCAGACCGAACAGCACACCGACGGTTCGCCGACGGACGGGCAGAGCAAGGGCCTGATGCGCGACGGCGACCAGGCGCACGGCGGTCGTGGAGACGGCCGCGAAGATCAACCGGAGCACCACGACTTCAAGCAGGAGCTGCTGGACCTCGTGGTCTAACGCAGGGAGGTACGACTTATGCAGGTCACATCCGCCACATCGTCGACGTCGGCGGGCACGAACAAGTTCGCCGAGCTCGAGTCGACGGAGTTTGTACGCATCTTGGTCGAGGAGTTGCAGAACCAGGACCCGTTCTCGCCGAACGACTCGGCGGCGATCCTCGAGCAGCTCAGTTCGCTGCGCAACATCGAGAGCCAGACGTTGCTCGGCGACCAGATCGGCGAGCTGGTCAAACAGAACCAGGTCGCCGCGGCGGGCAACCTGATCGGCAAGCTCGTGGAGGGCATCGACTCGAGCAACAACAACACGTCGGGCGTGGTCACTTCGGTGCGCGTGACCGACGAGGGCGTGTTCCTCGAGCTCGACACGGGGCGCACGATGGACGTCACGCAGGTGTCGCAGATCTCCGAGCTGAGCGGCGGGGCCGAAGGCGACGCGGCTTGAGGTAAACCGATGAGTCAGGGCGCAGAACTGTTGCGGGCGTTGGAGCCACCGGTCAGGCCGGCCGGGAGCCCTGCGCCGAGCGTGAAGCCGGCGTCGCCGATCGAGCGGCGCAGCTTCGACGAGCTGCTGCGCGACGCGGCCGCGGCCGCGGAGTCGACGCGGGCCGAGCCGATCCGCATCTCGGCCCACGCGCTCAAGCGGTTGGAGCAGATGGGCATCGAGCTGAACGACGGCGAGCTGCAGGCGATCGGCGAGGCGACGGACCTCGCCGCGGCGAAGGGCGCGCGGGAGTCGCTGATGCTCATGGAGCGGTTGGGGCTGATCGTCAACATCCCCAACCGGACCGTGATCACCGCGCTCAACGAGCAGCGCATGAACGAAGGCATCATCACGCAGATCGATTCGACCGTGTGGGTCAAGCCGTCGGCCGAAGATTCGGCGGCCGGGCCCTTGGAACCAACATGAAACTCGGAACCTGAAACTTGGAACGGATAACGACGGGCTGGACCCGCGAGGGAAGCCCGGGGCGGTCGAACGACGGAGACCGCCTTGACCCAGGAGACAACCCATGTCCTTGACCGGCGCTTTCGCTACCGGGCTGAGTGGCCTCGACGCCAACTCGCAGAACATCGACATCATCGGTAACAACATCGCCAACGTGAATACGCCTTCGTACAAGGCGAAGCGCGCGCTGTTCACGACGCAGTTCATGCGCAACCTGTCGCTCGGCTCGCCGCCCAGCGGCGCTTCGGGTGGCACGAACCCGATGCAGGTCGGCCTCGGCACGCGCATCGGCGGCATCCAGACCGACTTCACCAACGGCGGCATCTCCGGCACCGGCATCGCCACCAACATGGCCATCGAGGGCAACGGCTTCTTCATCGTCGAGCAGGCCAACGAGCAGTTCTACACCCGAGACGGGCAGTTCGCGCTCAACAGCGAGAACAAGCTCACCACCGCCACCGGCGCGCTGGTGCAGGGCTACGCCGTCGACCAGAACTTCAACATCGTGCCCGGCGTGCTCAACGACCTGGACATCCAGATCGGCTCGCTCACCATCGCCGAGGCGACGGGGAACGTGAACTTCGAGGGCAACCTCAACGCCGCGGGCGAGGTCTCGTCGGGCGGCTCGCTGCACGACTCCCGCACGTTCTTCACCGACGCGGCGCTGACGCCCGGCAACGAAGAGGCGGGCGCCACGGACCTGACCGTCGGCGGCAACAACCTGTACATCGACGACGGCGCCGGCGGCTCGTTCCTCGCCTTCGAGGGCGGCACCGACACGATCATCACCATCTCCGGCGTGGAGAAGGCCGGCCAGGCGCTGGCGAGCAAGACGTTCGCTTTCTCCACCGACCCCACGGTCATCGCCACCGTCGACGACGCGGGCACGAACATCAACGACTTCATCGCCTTCATCAACGATGCGCTGGGCCTGTCGAGCGTGAGCATCAACGGCGAAACGCTCGGCGGCGGCGCGTCGCTGGTGGCCGGCGAGATCGTCATCGCCGGCAACGAAGGCGCGGTGCAGGACCTGCTGCTCGAGACCGGCCACATCACCGCCTCGTCCAGCGCGCCGGGCTTCAGCGGCATCGCCAACCCGATGGTCATGCAGAAGACGCAGGCCGCCGACGGCGAGGCGGGGCGGACCTCGTTCGTGGTGTTCGACTCGCTGGGCACCGAGATCCAGGTGGACCTGACGTTCATCAAGCAGTCGGTCGTGCCCGACGGCGGCACGGTCTGGCAGTGGGTCGCTGAGTCGAACGACAACGACGCCCTGCCGCGCATCGTGGGCCTGGGCAACGTCGAGTTCGACCAGAACGGCGTGTTCGTCAGCGCGAGCAACTCGGCGTTCTCCCTCACCCGCCTCAACGGCGCCGACGACCCGTTGACGGTCAACATGGTGTTCGACAACGGCATCGATTCGATCACCGCGCTGGCGTCGACCAGCAGCGTCGTGTCGCCCGTGCGTCAGGACGGCTCGCCGCTCGGCACGCTCGACGAGTTCAGCGTCGGCGAAGACGGCACCATCACCGGGTCGTTCACCAACGGCCTGACCCGCACCATCGGCCAGGTCGCGATCGCCACGTTCATCAACAACGACGGCCTGATCGAGGCCGGCAACAACATGTACACGTCGGGCGCCAACAGCGGCAACGCCGTGATCGGCACGCCGCTGACCCTGGGCGCCGGGCGGGTCGTTGCCGGCGCGATCGAGCAGTCGAACGTGGACCTCGCCGAGGAGTTCGTGAACCTGATCACCTCGTCGACCGGCTTCTCCGCCGCGTCGCGCGTGATCACCACCACCGACCAGATGCTCCAGCAGCTGCTGCTGATCGGGCGGTAAGCGTTAACCCCATTAGCCCCCGGTTTGACCGGGGGTGAGCGAAGCGATGAGAAACAACGATAGCCATCGAGCCAACCAGCCACCGAGCCAACCAGATCGATCGAAGGTCTGTTGGCTCTTGGCTGATGGCTTGTTCGCCCATCGCTGAGGTAAAAGAACCATGATCAAGCTGACCCGCCTCAACGGCCAATCCTTCGTCGTGAACGCCGAGCTGATCAAGACGGTCGAGTCGCGGCCGGACACGACGATCAAGCTGATCAACGGGGACACGTTGATCGTGTTGGAAACGATGGACGACGTGGTGGACCGGTCGGTGGAATACGGCCGATCCCTGCGGAAGCTGCTGCCGCCGAGTTGAGCGGCGAGCCGCGTTATTGCTTTGTTCCCGCACCGCCGGGTTGCTCGGCGGTTTTTATTGCGCGCTGCGTGCGGGTCGCGGCTAAACGTTTGGTTGATCCGCTGCGTGGGGGAGGCGGTGTAACCGGTGTGGACGTGGTGTTATCGGGGCTCAATTCACACTTGTCCGCGGCTTAAGTGGCCGCCTGGGCGGGTCGATAAATCCACAGGACACAGTGCGCTAACGGACCGGTTCGGGACCGGGTGGGAGTGTTTGATGGACCTGGTAACCATTGTCGGCGTGATCATGGCATTCGCGCTGATCGCTTGGGCGATCGTTTCGGGCGGCAGCCCGCAGGCGTTCGTCGACGTGCCCTCTATGGCGATCGTCATCGGCGGCGCGATCGCGGCGTCCATGGCGGCCGTGCCCTCGTCGACGCTCAAGTCGATCGCCAAGATCTTCAGCAAGACGATCAAGCACAAAGCCCAGTCGCCGGCCAAGCTGATCGAGGACCTCGTGTCCTACGCCGAGGTCGCGCGGCGCGACGGCATCCTCTCGCTCGAGTCGATGTGCAAGGACATCGAAGACCCGTTCATCGTGCGCGGCATCCAGATGGCCGTCGACGGCACCGACCCGGAGTTGATCGAGCAGATCATGATCACCGAACTGGAGAACCTGGTCGAGCGTCACGAGTCCGGCCGGAACCTGTTCTCGACGATCGGCAAGTACGCGCCGGCGTTCGGCATGATCGGGACGCTGGTCGGCCTGGTGGCGATGCTGGCGAACATGGACGACCCGTCGAGCATCGGCAGCGGCATGGCGGTGGCGTTGCTGACCACCATGTACGGCGCGATCTTGGCGAACGTGGTGTTCCTGCCGCTGGCCGACAAGCTTCAGTCGCGCAGCGCCGAAGAGGTGCTGCTGAAGACGATCATCATCAAGGGCGTGATGTCGATCCAGTCCGGCGACAACCCGCGCATCGTGGAACAGAAGCTCAAGACCTTCTTGCCGCCTTCGGCGCGCGGCGCGGAGGAAGAGGCCGAGGCCGCCTGATCGGCCCGAACAGGAAACCGACCGCATGGCAGCGAAGTGCAAATGCCCCGACGGCGTGCCCGAGTGGGTCGTCACCTACGGCGACATGATGTCGCTGCTGCTGTGCTTCTTTATCCTGTTGGCGGCGTTCAGCGAGATGAAGGACGACGACTTCGAGCCGGTCATGATCGCGATCAAGAACGCGTTCGGCGTGTCCAACGGCGCGGGCAACGCGCCGATCAACGACCTGCCGCTCAACAGCGTGCTGTCCATGTTGGAGGACGCCTGGCTGCACAAGGAGGAACTGCCCACGCACTCGAACGCCGACGACCCGGGCATCCAGGGCCGCGAGACCACGCTCACGCGCATCCGCGAGGGGCTGCAGTTCACGGTGGGCGGGCTGCTGACGTTCGAGCCGGGCAGCGCCGAGCTCAAGCCGCAGGCGCGGGCGGAGCTGGCGAAGATCGCTGCGCACGTGCGCGGGCAGAACAACAAGATCGAGATCCGCGGCCACAGCGCCGGCGCCGACCTGCCGGACGGTTCGCCGTACGGCTCGATGTGGGAGTTGAGCTTCGCGCGGGCGCAGTCGGTGATGGACGTGCTGACCGCGTCGGGCAACGACATCGACCCCCGCCGTATCCGCCTGGTCGGGTGCGGCGACAAGGAACCGCTGACCAGCCGGGTGTACGACCCGAAGCAGCTGGCGATCAACCGCCGGGTGGAGATCATCGTGACCGAGTCGCTGGTGCGCCAGTTCGATGCGCCCGCGGAACAGACGCAGGCCCCCGCCTCGCGCTAAGAAAGGGATCAGGCCATGGCCGACGAAACACCACAGGAACAGACCTCGACCGAAGAGCAGCAGCCGAAGAAGGGCGGCGCGATGAAGGCGATCATCATCGTCGTCGTCGTGATGGTGATTGAAGCGGCCGCCTTTCTCGGTATGATGATGATGTCGGGCGGGCCCGACCCGGCCGCGGCGGCCGACGTGGTGCCCGACGACCAGGCCGAGCTGGACAAGCTGGTCGAAGTGACGATCGTCGAAGGCAAGTTCGACAACCGGCGGACGGGCCGGACGTACCTGTACGACACCGAGATCGTCGTGCTGGTCCGCCAGCGCCACGCCGAGCAGCTGGCGCTCGACATCGAGGCGAGCCAGACGCAGGTCTCGGTCGACGTGCAGACGATCTTCCGGCGGGCCGAGCCGGCCCACTTCCAGGAGCCGACCATGGCCACGCTGACCCGGCAGGTCAAGGCCAAGCTCGACGAGCGCTTCGGCACGGACGCCGAGGACAAGCCCTTGATCGACAAGGTCTTGATCGCCAAATGTTTAGCGATCCGCATGGATTATTGAGCCAAACGGGTCGGGCGGACCGATAATGGGGTAAGAGGTCAAGGATGGCCGAAGAACCTGTCACCAACGAGACGCAACCCGACGCCACTACGGATTCGGTCGACGCCGCCGAGCAGGCACTCGCGGAGACCGAGCAGGCTGTCGAACAGGTCGCCGACGAGGCCCGCAACGTCGACCTGCCTAATTTCCAACAGGTCTTAGCCGACGTCGAGGCCAGCGGGCTCAACCTGCTTCAGGACGTCGACCTCAACGTCAAGATCGAGCTCGGCCGCACCCACATGCTCGTCGAAGACGTGTTGCGGCTGAACGAGGGCTCCGTGGTCGAGCTGGACAAGCTCGCCGGCGACCCGGTGGACGTGTTCGTCAACGAACGCCTCGTCGCGCGCGGCGAGGTCATCGTGCTCAACGACAATTTCTGCGTACGCATCAGCGAGGTGGTCGGCGACGAAACCCCCGATGCGGCCGCGACCGATAGCGCAGGACCTGCGCCAACCGAATCAGACGAATCGCAGGCCGACCCACAGACCGCCGAGGTGGCGGCGGAGGCCGGCGAAGCGCAATAAGTGCGCCCGACGGAGCACGGGTGCAACCCGAGGGTGAGGCCGCAGCGCCCGCCCGGCCGCGGCGGTGGACCCGCCGCGATGACCAGCCATGGACGGCGAATGAATCGGTGGAACCGAACACCCGCGCTGGCCTGCCTTGGCCTGTTGTTGATCTGCGTCGCGCCCGCGCACGCCGACGACGCTCTCGTCCAATCCAACACCAAGCGGACCATCTCCATCGACGACGTGCCCGCGCCGTCGCCGCAAGCCAAGCCGTCGCCCAAGCCATCGAGCGAGCCCAAAGACACGCCCAAGCCCGCCCACGAGGCCGAGCCGCTGCCGGCCCGTGAACTGCTGCCGCTCGGGCCGGTCGGCCAGCCGCTGACCAACAACACCCAACGCACCGACCACTCCACCGGCAGCTACTGGTTGCAGACGATCACGGCGCTGGGCATCGTGATCGCGCTGATCTTCGCCCTGCGCTGGGTGATCCGCCGGCTGGGCGGCCCGGCCGCGTCGATCGGCGGCGGGGGGCTGGTCGAGGTGCTCGCCCGCACGCCCATCGGCCACAAGACCACCGTGATGTTCCTGCGCATCAACCAGCGCATCATCGTCGCGGCGCAGAGCCCCGCGGGCATCAACACGCTTGCCGAGTTCGACGAGCCCAACGACGTGGCCGACGTGTTGCAACACGTCTCGGCCAACCAGCCGCAGAGCATCAGCCGCGGCTTCGCCAAGCTGCTCGGCCAGCACACCCGCGACGACGAGGCGCTCGCCCACGAGGCCGGCGGCGACGACGACGAGCACCTCGTCGACCGCACGCGTAGCGGCATGTCCAGCCTGATCAGCAAGATCCGTTCCATGAAGGGGGGCGACCCGCCGTGACGCGCCCCCTCAAAACACGTGCGGCCAACCAAACTCGGCGCCGACGGCACACGCTGCGTTGGGCGCTGGCGCTGATCAGCATTTTCGTCTGGGTGGCGCCCGCGGCGAGCCAGCCGTCGCCCATCACGAGCCCGCCGGCGCCCGCCCCCGCGCCGCTTGCGCCCGACGCGCCCGATAGCCCCGGGCCGATCAACATCGACAACCCCCTCGGCGTGGTCGAGGACGCCGCCGAGGCGCTGCCGGGCTTCGAGGGCGGGCTCAGCAGCACGCTCAACGTGCTCATCCTGCTCACCGTGCTCTCGCTCGCCCCGGCGATCTTCATCCTCTGCACGAGCTTCGTGCGCATCGTGGTGGTGCTCTCGCTGCTGCGCCAGGCGATCGGCACCCAGTCGCTGCCCCCGTCGCAGGTGATCGTGGGGTTGGCGCTGTTCCTCACGTTCCTGATCATGACACCGACCTTCAAGCAGATCAACGAGACCGCGCTGCAACCGCTCAGCGAGGGGCGGATCGACCAGATGACCGCGTGGAGCCGGGCCAAGCAGCCGTTGCGCGACTTCATGTTCGCCCAGATCGACCGCACCGGCAACTGGGAAGACGTGGTGATGGTGCTCAACTACCGCGGCGTCGACACGTCCGACCTGACCGCCCTCAACCGCAGCGACGTCGACATGCTCACGCTCATCCCCGCGTTCATCCTCAGCGAGCTGAAGACCGCGTTCATGATCGGCTTCCGCATCTACTTACCGTTCCTGATC
This sequence comes from Phycisphaeraceae bacterium, assembly GCA_028282805.1. Classification (GTDB taxonomy): domain Bacteria; phylum Planctomycetota; class Phycisphaerae; order Phycisphaerales; family Zrk34; genus JANQHD01. The sequence continues at coordinate 25,815 of JANQHD010000047.1, forward strand.
ATCGACATGATCATCTCGTCGCTGCTGATCTCGATGGGCATGCTGATGCTGCCGCCGATCCTGATCTCGCTGCCGTTCAAGCTGCTGCTGTTCGTGCTCGTCGACGGCTGGCGCCTGGTCGTCGGCAACCTCCTGGAGAGCTTCTCCGTCGCCCAAACGACGGGGTTTACGTAACGGGCAAAGAACTCGAAATCGGAAATCGGAAATCGGCAATCGGAGACCCAACATGACATCCGCTGAAGCGATCGACGTGGTGCGGGAGGCGCTGTTTATCGCGTTGCTCATCAGCGCGCCCATCCTCGCGGTGGGGCTGGTCGTCGGCCTGATCATCAGCATCTTCCAGGCCGTCACCCAGATCCAGGAACAGACCCTCAGCTTCGTGCCCAAGATCTTCGCCATGGGCGCGCTGACCATCGCCATCGTGCCCTGGATCTACAACAAGATGTTCGAGTACGCCACGATCATGTTCGGCTCGTAGGGGATGCGCGCGGATGAACGCCGGCCTCGAATCCATCCTGCCCCACGTGCCCGCCGCGATGATGGTGCTCTTCCGCATCGGCGGCATCTTCATCTTCGGGCCCGTCTTCGGCTCCAACGTCGTGCCCATGCGCGTCAAGGCGCTGCTCGCGCTGGTGCTCACGATCTGCGTCTACCCCATCGTGCCCCCGCAGGTGCCCATGCAGCTGAGCCTCGCCACGCTCGGCATCGCCGTCGGCAGCGAACTGCTCATCGGCGCGATCATCGGCTACGGCGCCTCGCTGCCGTTGATCGGCCTGCAGGTCGCCGGCATGGTCATGGGCCAGCAGATCGGCCTCATGGCCGCCCAGGTGTTCAACCCCGAGTTCGACGACCAGACCGAGGTGCTCGGCCAGTTCATGTTCCTCACCGCGCTGATGGCGTTCCTCATCCTCGGCGGGCACCGCGAGGTCCTCGCCGCGCTCGTCCACAGCTTCCAGTCCATCCCCCTCGGCGGCTACGCGCCCGACCACACCGTCGTCGAGTTCATCGTCGGCCTGCTCGACGCGATGTTCGAACTCGGCATCCGCGTGTCCGCGCCCCTGCTGTGCCTGGTGTTCCTCGAAACCGTGGCCATGGGCTTCGTCGCACGCACCGTGCCGCAGTTGAACATCCTCTCGCTCGGCTTCCCGATCCGCATCATCGTCGGCTTCTTCCTGCTCGTGGGCCTCAGCGCCTTGATGTTCGAGAGCGTCAGCGAGCTGATCATCCGCATGATCCACACGCTGCCCGAACTGCTGGGTTACGGCTAGCGGTTAAACATTTTGATCCACGATTGAGGTGACGACTTGCCCGACAGCACCGGCGAAAAAACCGAAGCCCCCACCCCGCGCAGGCTCCAGGAAGCGCGCAACGACGGGCAGGTGGCGCGCAGCCAGGACCTGACCGCCGCGCTGACCCTGCTCGGCGGCGTGCTGCTGCTCGGCGTGTTCGCCAGCCAGATGTTCGGCGGTATGAAGCTCATCATCCGCGCCGCGCTCGGCGGCGAGTGGGTCAGCGAGCCCGGCGTCAACGAAGAGTTCGAGCACCTCTCGGCCCTCGTCGTGACCACCAGCGCCCAGACGCTGGCGCCGATCGTCATCGGCCTGTTCGCGCTGGCGATCGTCGGCAACGTCGTCCAGTTCGGCTTCCTGTTCACCTTGAAACCGATCGCCCCCAAGTTCAGCAAGATCAATCCCGCCAAGGGCTTACAGAACCTATTCTCTGCCCGCAGCCTCATGCGGCTGGTCATGTCGCTCGGCAAGGTGTTCATCGTGCTCGTGGTCGCGGTCATCTACATCTACCTCGACATGCCCAAGGTCATGGCGCTGGGCTACCTCGAGCTGATGCCCATGGTCGCCGCGGCCAGCTCCTTGGTGTTCTGGTTGAGCATCAAGATCGCGGTGGTGTTGATCCTGCTGGCGATCCTGGACTTCGCCTACCAGAAGTTCCAGTTCGAGCGCGACCAGCGCATGACCAAGGAAGAGGTCAAGCAGGAGATGAAGAACATGGAGGGCGACCCGCTCGTCAAGCAGCGCCGCGCAAAAGTTGCGCGGCAGCTGGCGATGCAGCGCATGGGCCAGGCCGTGCCGCAGGCGGACGTGGTCGTGACCAACCCCACGCACTTCGCGGTCGCGCTGAAGTACGACGACGACATGGCCGCGCCGAAGGTGGTGGCCAAGGGCGCCGACCTGATGGCGATGCGCATCCGCCAGCTCGCGACGGCGCACGGCGTGCCGATCGTGGAGCGCCCGCCGCTGGCGCGCGCGTTGTACCGCTACGTCGAGGTCGGGCAAGAAATTCCCGAGAAGTTCTATTCCGCGGTCGCGGAAATACTCGCCTACGTGTATCGTATAAGCGGCAAGTCGAAAGCTGCCGTCGCCGGGTAAGGAGTACCCGGCCGCAGCGCTGAATCCAGCGCAACGTTTGAGCATGGAAGCTCGTAGTGACTGACGCGGCCCACATGTCGTTACCCCGTTGGATGCACGCGGCCAAGCGGTACGCGTCGCTGGCGGTGCCCATCGGCCTGATCATGCTCATCGGGGTGATCATCGTGCCGCTGCCGCCGGTGGTGATGGACGTGCTCATCGCGGCCAACCTCTCGCTCGCCGCGGTCGTCCTGCTGACGACCGTCTACGTTAAAAGCCCGCTCGACTTCTCCGTCTTCCCGTCGCTGCTGCTGGCCACCACGCTCTTCCGCCTGGTGCTCAACGTCGCGTCGACGCGGTTGATCCTCTCGGCCGACGCGTCGAGCCCCGACCAGGTCACCGGCGTCGCGGGCGAGGTGATCCAGGCGTTCGGCTCGTTCGTCACCGCGGGCAACGTCATCGTCGGCACGATCATCTTCATCATCCTCATCGTCGTGCAGTTCGTCGTGATCACCAAGGGCGCGACGCGCATCAGCGAGGTCGCCGCGCGGTTCACGCTCGACGGCATGCCCGGCAAGCAGATGGCCATCGACGCCGACCTCAACGCCGGCATCATCTCCGAGACCGAGGCGCGCCGGCGGCGCGACGAGATCACACGCGAGGCCGACTTCTACGGCGCGATGGACGGTGCGTCGAAGTTCGTGCGCGGCGACGCCATCGCCGGCATCATCATCACCATCATCAACATCGTCGGCGGGTTCGCGATCGGCGTGTTCGAAAAGGGCTGGGAGATCGGCGACGCGGTGTCGGCGTTCACCATGCTCACCATCGGCGACGGGCTGGTCAGCCAAGTGCCGTCGTTCATCATCGCCATCGCCGCGGGCCTGATCGTCACCCGCTCGTCGAACGAGCGCGACCTGGGCCACGAGCTGACCGGGCAGCTGACCAGCCGGCCGGTGGCGCTGTTCATCACCGCGGGTTTTCTGGGGGTGCTGGCGTTCACGGGCATGCCGGCGCTGCCGCTGCTGCTCATCGGCTCGGGCATCGGCACGCTGGCGTTCTTCATGACCCGCAACGCCAGGCAGCGCGTCGCCGCCGAGGCCGCCAGCCAGCGCGCCGCGGCCAGCGAACCCAAGGGCCCGCCGCCGGTCGAGCAGCTGCTCAACGTCGACACCATGGAGCTCGAGCTCGGCTACGCGCTGGTGCGGTTGGCCGACGCGTCGCAGGGCGGCGACCTGCTCGACCGCATCGGCATGATGCGCCGGCAGATCGCCGTGGAGCTCGGGTTGATCGTGCCGCCGATCCGTATTCACGACAACATGCAGATGCAATCGAACACGTACCAGATCAAGCTGCGCGGCAACACGATCGCGACCAACGAGATCTACGCCGACAAGTGTCTGGCGATGGACTCGGGGCTCGCGACGGCGCCGATCGAGGGCATCAAGACGCGCGAGCCGGCGTTCGGGCTCGACGCGTGGTGGATCGAGCAGGGCCAGAAGGCCCACGCCGAGACGCTCAACTACACCGTGGTCGACGCGACGCTGGTGTTGGCCACGCACCTGACGGAAGTGATCAAGACGCACGCCGAGGAACTGCTCACGCGCGAGGAGACCGGCAACCTGGTCGAACAGCTCAAGGAGAACTCGCCGAAGCTGGTCGAAGAGGTGGTCGACAAGGTCATCAAGCCCGGCGACCTTCAGAAGGTGATGCAGTCGTTGCTGCGCGAGCGGGTGCCGATCCGCGACATGGAGGCGATCGTCGAGACGCTGGCCGACTGGGCGCCGCGGACGCAAGACCTGGACGTGCTGACCGAGTACGTGCGCAACGCGCTGCGGCGGACGATCTGCAACCAGTACATCGAGACCGACGTCGAGACCGGCGCGTCGCGGCTGTTCTGCGTGACGCTGGACCCGGCGCTGGAGGACATGGTCAACGGCTACATCGCGCGCGACGCGGCGGGCACGTCGATGAGCATGCCGCCGGCGGTGGCCAACCGCGTGACGACCGCCGTGCTCGCGGAGTTGCAGAAACTGATTTCGACCGGCCACCACCCGCTGGTGCTCGCCTCGCCGCAGGTGCGGGCGCAGGTGCGTCAGCTGCTCGAGCCGCACCTGCCCAACGTGGCGGTGCTGGCGTACAACGAGGTGTCGAAGGGGGTTGAGGTCGAGTCGATGGGGCTCGTGCACTTGGAACCACAGGGGGGCGACGCGCCGCTTGAGGCGGTGGCGGAGCCGCAAGGGGTGAAGCTTTGAACGTCAAGACGTACCAGGCACCGACGATGAACCAGGCGCTGTCGCTGGTCAAGCGAGAGCTCGGCGGCGAGGCGGTGATCCTTCACACCCGGCAGTTCAAGCGGGGCGGGGTGTGGGGCATCGGCGCCAAGGCGGTGGTGGAGGTGACCGCGGCGACGGACGTCAACGTCACGCCGCGGAAGCGCAAGGCGGGGCAAAGCGCTAAGCCGCAAGCGGCGGGGCCGACCACGCCCGCGCTGCACCTGCTGGCCAAGGCGTACGGCCAACAGCCCGCGCCGCAACCGCAAGCGCCCGTGGCCGTGGTCAACACGCCCGACCCGCAGCTCGCCGAAGAATTGAAACAGATCAAGCGCATGGTGCGCCAGGTCGTTAGCACGACGCGCGAGCAGGCGACGCCGGCCATGCCCGACAACCTCGTCGACCACTACGTGCAGCTGATCGAGCAGGAGTTGGCCGAGGAGCTGGCGCAGGAGGTGATGGACAGCGTCGCGCTGAACACCGAGGGCTTGGACGAAGACGACATGCGTCAGGTGATCGCCGAGGAGGTCGCCAAGCTCGTGGCGGTGGACGACCGCGACCTGGTCGAGTCGCGCCCCGACGACGGCCGGCCGCGTACGATCGCGCTGATCGGGCCGACCGGCGTGGGCAAGACAACGACGATCGCGAAGCTCGCGGCGACGTTCAAGCTCAAGCAGAAGCTGAACGTGGCGATGATCACGATCGACACGTACCGCATCGCGGCGGTGGACCAGCTGCGCACGTACGCCGACATCATCGGCCTGCCGCTGCACATCGTGAACAGCCCGATGCAGATGGCGGGCGCGATCGAGCGGTGCCACGGGTACGACGTGGTGCTGATCGACACCGCCGGCCGCAGCCCGAAGGACGCGGAGAAGCTGGACCAGCTGCGGGCCTTCATCGACGCGGCCAAGCCCCACGAGGTGCACCTGGTGCTCAGCTCGACGGCCAGCGAATCGGTGATGATGGAGGCGGCGGACCGGTTTGGGGCGATCCGCACAGACCGGGTGATTTTTACTAAAATGGACGAAGCGGTGAACTTCGGCGTGGTGCTGAACGTGATCCGCCGGGTCAACAAGAAGCTGAGCTACATCACCACCGGTCAGGAGGTGCCGCACGACATCGAGCGTGGCGAGCCCCGCCGGCTGGCGGAACTGATACTCGGAAAAAGGTTGGGTTAAGTGTCATTGGATCAGGCCAGTGAACTCCGTCGTTTGGTTTCGCAGGGCGACCGCGCCGCGGGCAAAGGTAAGCCTGCGCGGGTGCTGGCGATCACGAGCGGCAAGGGGGGCGTTGGTAAGTCCAACGTGGCGGTCAACTTAGCGGCACGCCTGGCCACGATGGGCCGGCGCGTGGTGCTGATGGACGCCGATTTGGGCATGGCCAACGCGGACGTGCTGGCCAATGTGACGGCAAAGGCGAACCTGGCGCACGTCGTGGCCGGCCGGCGTCGGTTGGACGAGGCGATCTGCGAGGGGCCGGGCGGCTTTCGGCTGGTGCCGGGCGCGTCGGGCCTGGCGCAGATGGCGAACCTCAGCGAGTTCGAGCGGGCGCGGATGGTGGAGCTGATGCGTCACCTCGACGCGTCGGCGGACCTGATCATCATCGACACCGGCGCGGGGCTGAGCCCCAACGTGTTGAGCTTCGTGCTCGCCGCGGACGAAGCGGTTGTGGTCACGACGCCGGAGCCCACGGCGATCACCGACGCGTACGCGATGGTCAAGACGATCAGCAGGCGCAAAGAGTGCGCGACGGTCAACCTGTTGGTCAACATGGCGCGCGACCGCGCCGAGGGTCGGCGGGTGTTCGAGCGGATCAACGCGGTGGGGCGGCGTTTTCTCGGACTTTCGCTGCGCGACGCGGGTTGTGTGCTGGCCGACCCGAAGGTCGCGCACGCCGTGCGCCAGCGCAAGCCGTTCGTGTTGGACGACCCGGACTGTCCGGCGAGCCTGTGCATCACGCAGCTGGCGCACAAGATCGACCGCCACGCCAGCGCGCCGCGCGCGAAAGGTTTTATCCGGCGCATGGCGAATTGGCTTGCAGGATAGCGCGCCCGTCGGTTACACTTTCTACACGGCCAAAGGATTGGCCGCACCACATCCACCCAGGCGTTTATGCGAAGGAGCGCAGCGTCGATGCCCACCCGTGTGATAGCCGGTAGTTTTGCGCTGATCGCTTTTGCGTTGGCGATCGTGATGGGCATGTACGCGGACAACAGCGTGGCGACGACGCTGGGGCGGGCGCTGGTGATGATGGGCATGAGTTACGTGGTGGGATTGCTCGTGGCGGTGGTGGGCTTCCGGGCGGTGAACGATCACTTCGATCGTTACAAGCAGCAGAACCCCATGCCGCGTTTCCGTGACGAAGAAGAACCGATCGAAGTTGAGGTGGTGTCGGAGGACGCCGCGATGGGAACGCAGGATGCGTCCGGCGGATCGGCCGCGAACGGATTGTCGCAGCCGAGCGCCGCGTGACCGACTTCTTCCGCCCGTTGTTGGGGAAGACAGTCAAGGATGATCTACGGTCAAGGAGCTGACCATGCCGAGACGGAAGACGGCGACCAAGGACGTGCCGCTCGACGAGCGCGACATCATCGAAGTATGGGTCGAGTACAAGCAGACCGGGTCGGAGACGATCCGCGACTTTTTGCTGACGAAGTACCTGAAGTTAGTCAAGTACAACGCCGAACGCATCCACTCGAAGCTGCCGGTCGAGGTGGACGTCGAGGACCTGCAGTCGGCGGGGATCTTCGGGCTGATGGACGCGGTCGACGCGTTCGACCTGGATAGGGGGGTGAAGTTCGAGACTTACTGCGCCCCGCGCATCCGCGGGGCGATCCTCGACGAGCTGCGCTCGATGGACTGGGTGCCGCGCCTCGTGCGCAGCCGCACCAGCAAGGTCGAGGGCGCCCGCAAGCGTTTGGCGATGCAGATGGGGCGCAACCCCACCGACGACGAGATCGCCAAGGAGCTCGAGGTCGACGGCGACGAGTACAAGAAGATGGCCAAGGACGCCGGGGCGGTGGGCATGGTGTCGATCCACCGCAAGTGGTTCGAGACCGACTCGAACAAGGACGTCCGCGAGATCGACGTGCTCAAGGACCAGCGCCAGCCCAACCCGCTGAGCCAGGTGCAGAAGCGCGACCTCAAGGACCTGATGACCAAGGGGCTGAGCCGCGCCGAGCGTTTGATCCTCGTGCTCTACTACTACGAGGAGATGACGATGAAGGAGATCGGCCAGACGCTGGACCTGTCGGAGTCGCGGGTGAGCCAGATGCACTCTTCGATCCTCGCCCGGCTCAAGGCGCAGATGCAGCACCGCGACACCGAGTTCCACGAGGAGCCGCCGCAGTAGGGTTTTGCCCTTTCGCCCATAAGTTCGCACAATAGCCCCGGTCGCAAGGCCGGGGTTTTTGCTTGCGGAGCACCGCCATGGCCACCGCCTACATCGCGCTCGGTTCGAACCTCGGCGATCGCGCGTCGCAATTAAAAAGCGCCCGCCGGGAGGTCGACGCGCTGCCGGGCACGGCGGTGACCGGCGCATCGCGCATCTACGAGAGCGACCCGGTCGGGCCGGTCGAGCAGGGCCCGTTCCTCAACGCCGTGCTGCGCATCGCGACCGAGCTCGAGCCCGAGCAACTGTTGGACGAGCTGTTAAAGGTCGAGCGTCGCCACGGCCGTGAGCGCGAGGTCAAGTGGGGGCCGCGCACGATCGACCTGGACGTGGTGATGTACGGCGACGTGATGCGGGCGAGCGACACGCTGACGCTGCCTCACCCGCGGTTGCACGAGCGGCCGTTTGTGCTGGTGCCGATGTGCGACATCGACGCCGATGTGTTGCACCCGGTGCTGGGCAGATCGATGCGTGAATTGTTAACGGAGTGCCCGACGATGGTGATGCACACGTTTGACGTGGACGGGTGGTGAGCGGAGCACGGCCCTGCGGGCCGTCGCTAAACGTCAGGCCTTCTTTTTGGGCTTGGTGTCTTTCGACTTTGTCTTCTTTTCGGTTGAGGCCTTGGCGTCTTTGGTATCCGACTTGGCCTTCTTGGCGGATTCGGCGCCCTTCTTGTAGCTGTCGGAGCGGTAGTCGGTTTCGTAGAAGCCCGAGCCCTTGAAGATGACGCCGGCGCCGGTGCCGATGAGGCGTTTGAGCGAGGGCTTGCCGCACTCGGGGCACTTGCGTTTGGGCGCGGCGGTGATGGACTGGAACACCTCGAGCGCGTGGCCGCAGTCGTTGCACTGATAGTCGTAGGTGGGCATCAGGCGTCTTCCTCGTCGTCGCTCGGCTCGGTGTGGCCCGGCGATTCGGGGGCGGTTTCTTCCGGGGCCACGGCGACCTTGGCCGGCCTCAGCGTGCGGTCGCCCATGGCGTAGCCCGGCTGGAACGTCATCGACACGCAGTTCGGCCCCACGCCCTCGGCCGGCTGGCGCAGCATCGCCTCGTGGCGCGTCGGGTCGAACGGCTCGCCCACCTCGGCCTCGATCCGGCTGACGCCCGCCATCTGCATCACGCGCAAGAACTCGTCCTTCACGATCTTCACGCCGTCGTACAACGCCTTCGCCTCGCCCTCGGTCGGCTCGCTCTCCAACGCCGCGTCGAAGTGGTCGAGCACCGCAAAGAACTGGCGGATCACCTCGCCGCGCGCCAGCGCGATCTGGTCGGCCTGGTTCTGCTGCGAGCGGCGCATGTAGTTCTGGTAGTCGGCCGAGACGCGCTGCAAACGCTCGTACATCTCGTCGCGCTCGTCCTGCAGCTTCGTCATCGGGTCTTCGGCCCCGGCGTCTACCTCGTCGAGCGCGGCCAGCGCCTCGTCGAGGTCCACGTCTTCGGGCACCTCGATCACGTGCTCGTCGGCGTCGTTGACCGGTTCGGTCGGCGCGGCCGCGTCGTCGTGCGCGGGCTTCTTGTCTTTCTTCTTACTGCTCATTGTGGTCAATCACCTGATAAGACGTCTTTGATCTTATCCCAGAACCCCTTGCTCCGAGGCATAACGTCTTTGTCTTCGGTCTCGGCGAACTCACGCAGCAGCTGTTCCTGCTTTTCGGTCAGCTTTTTGGGGATCTCCACGTTCACCCGCACCAGCAGGTCGCCCTTGCGCCCGTTGCGCAGGGAGGGCATGCCCTCGCCGCGCATGCGGAAGACCTGGCCGTGCTGCGTGCCGCGCGGGATGGCCAGCTCGGCGCGCTGGTCGAGCGTGGGCACCTCGACCTGCCCGCCGAGCGACGCTTGTGTGAAGCTGATCGGCATGTCGAGCACGAGGTTGTCGCCGTCGCGCATGAACAGGTCGTGCGGCCGGACGCGCACCACGACGTGCAGGTCGCCCCGCGGCCCGCCGTCGCTGCCGGGCTCGCCCTCGCCGCCGACGCGGATGACCTGGCCGTCGGCGATGCCCGCGGGCACCTTGACCGTGATCGTGCGCTTCTTGGGCTGGCGTTCGGTGCCGCGGCAGTCGGGGCAGCGTTCCTTGATGATCTTGCCGGCGCCGCCGCAGGCTTGGCACGTCCTTACCATCTGGAAGAAGCCCTGGCGCATGGCGACCTTGCCCTGGCCGCCGCAGGTCGCGCAGGTCTCCGGCTGCGTGCCGGGCTTGGCGCCGGTGCCCTTGCAGGTCTCGCAGATGTCTTGCCGGGTAAAGTCGATCTCGCGTTCGATGCCGGCGGCGGCCTCGTTGAGCGTCAGGTCGATGGCGGTCTCGAGGTCGTAGCCGCGCCGCGCCCGCGGGCCGCCGCCGTGGCGTTGGGTGAACCCGCCGAAGCCCATGTCGCCGAACAGGTCTTCGAACATCGAGAAGATGTCGCCGGCGTTCATGCCCGAAAAATCGTGCATGCCCGCGCCGCGCAGGCCCTCGTGGCCGAACTTGTCGTAGCGCTGGCGCTTCTCCGGTTCGCTGAGCACCTCGAACGCCTCGGCGCACTCCTTGAAGCTCGCCTCGGCGGCGGGGTCGTCGGGGTTGCGGTCGGGGTGGTACTTCATCGCCAGCTTGCGGTAGGCGCGCTTGATCTCGTCGGCCGACGCGTTGCGGTCGACGCCGAGCACCTCGTAATAGTCGCGCTTCGATGCCATCCGGCGGGCTTCCTCTTTCGTACGACCAAGCCCACGGATGGCCATCCGTGGGCTTGGGTGTGTTCAATGTGAGCGGCGTGCCGTTCTCACACCACCGCGCCCTCGACCGGCTCGGCGTCGTCCTTGAGCTCGGTGACCATCACGTTGGTCGTGAGCATCAGGCCCGACACGCTCGCCGCGTTCAGCAGGGCGGTGCGGGTGACCAGCGCCGGGTCGATGATGCCGGTCTTGACCAGGTCGACGTACTGCCCGGTCGCCGCGTCGTACCCGAAGTTGCCCGTCTTCTCCTTGACGGTCTCGACCACGACGTCGCCGTCTTCACCGGCGTTGTCGACGATCTGACGCAGCGGGGCCTCGAGCGCCGAGGCGATGATGTCGAAGCCGAGCTTCTCGTCGCCCTTGGCCTTGCCGCGGGCGGCTTCGACGGCCTCGATCGCGCGGACCAGCGCCACGCCGCCACCGGGCACGTAGCCCTCCTCGGCGGCCGCGCGCGTCGCGTGCAGCGCATCGTCGACCAGGTCCTTCTTTTCTTTCATCGCCACCTCGGTCGCGGCGCCGACGTTGACGATCGCCACGCCGCCGGTCAGCTTCGCCAGCCGTTCCTGCAGCTTCTCGCGGTCGTAGTCGCTGGTGGTCTTCTCGATCTGGTTGCGGATCTGGTCGCAGCGCGCCGCCAGGTCCTTCTTCTTGCCGGCGCCCTCGATGATCGTCGTGTTGTCCTTGTCGACGATGATCTTCTTGGCCTTGCCCAGGTCGCCGAGCTCGATCGACTCGAGCTTCTGGCCGAGGTCTTCCGAGAAGAACTCGCCGCCGGTGAGCACGGCGAGGTCGGCGAGAATGGCCTTGCGGCGTTCACCAAAGCCCGGCGCCTTGACCGCGCAGATCTTCAGCGCGCCGCGCAGGCGGTTGACGACCAGCGCCGCCAGCGCCTCGTTCTCAACATCTTCCGCGATGATCAGCAGCGGCTGGCCCGCGGTCGCGATCTTGTTCAGCAGCGGCAGCAGGTCGGGCAGGTTGCTGATCTTCTTCTCGTGCAGCAGCACGAGGCAGTCTTCCAGCACCGCTTCCTGCGAGTTGGGGTCGGTCATGAAGTAGGGCGAGAGGTACCCTTTGTCGAACGCCATGCCCTCGACGTAGTCGAGGTGGGTCTCGGCGGCCTTGCCCTCTTCGACCTCGACGACGCCCTGCGGGCCGACCTTCTCGATGGCCTCGGCGATGAGCGTGCCGGTCTCGGGGTCGTTGTTGGCCGAGATGGTGGCGATCTTTTGCAGGTCGTCGGTGCTCTTGCAGGGCTTGGCCATGTCGCGGATCGCGGTCGACGCGACGTCGGCGGCGGCGGTGATGCCGCGCTGCACGAGCGTCGGGTTGCAACCGGCGGTGACGTACTTCAGGCCCTCGCTGAAGATCTCGCGGGCGAGCACGGTCGCGGTGGTGGTGCCGTCGCCGGCCTTGTCGTTGGTGCGCTTGGCGACCTCGTTGACCATCTTCGCGCCCATGTTCTCGAACGGGCTGGGCAGCTCGATCTCCTTCGAGACGGAGATGCCGTCCTTGGTCACCGACGGGCCGCCGAAGCTCTTGTCGATCACGACGTGCCGGCCGGTGGGCCCGAGCGTGACCGCCACGGTCCTGGCCAGCTGGTCGAGGCCCTTTTTCATCTCGACCGCGGCGTTGCTGTCGAACATCATCTGCTTGGCCATGGTTGGCTCCTTGCACCGCGCGCTTGGTCGCGGTGTGAATCGTGTTTACTTGTCGAGCACGGCGAGCAGGTCGCTCTCGCGCATGATCTTGTGCGTCACGCCGTCGATGTCGATGTCCGTGCCGCCGTACTTGCTGTAGATGACCACGTCGCCTTTCTTGACCTCGCACTTGGTGCGGTCGCCGTCTTCGTTGAGCTTGCCGGGGCCGACGGCCACGACCTTGCCGTGGGTCGGTTGTTCCTGGGCGCTGTCGGGCAGGTAGATGCCGGACGAGGTCTTGGTCTCGGCCTCGGAAGGCTTGACGAGCACGCGGTCTTCGAGGGGCTTGATCTTCATCGTTTGCGTTTCTCCATGAGCGCGATGAATCGCGTCGCTAAATACTTTGTTGGTGTTCGGGTTCGTTTGCTTGGTTTACATCATGCCGCCCATGCCGCCCATGCCACCCATGCCGGGCATGCCGCCGCCCATGCCGCCCATGCCACCCATCGGGTCGCCGTGGCCGTGGTCGTCGCCGCCGCCTTCGCTGGGTGCGTCGGTGATGATGCAGTTGGTGGTCAGCAGCAGCGTCGCGACCGACGCGGCGTTCTCCAGCGCGGTGCGGTCGACCTTGGCGGGCGTGATGATGCCCTTGTCGATCATGTCGCCGAACTCGAGCCGCAGGGCGTCGAAGCCGAACGCGCCCTTGCCCTCGGCGATCTTCTTGACCACGACCGTACCCTTCTCGCCGGCGTTGTCGGCGATGGTCTGCGTCGGCACCGCCAGCGCCCGGGCCACGATCTCGGCGCCGGTCTGCTCGTCGCCCTTGAGCGACTCGGCCAGCTTGCTCACGGCCGACACCGCCCGCACGAAGCTGACGCCGCCGCCCGGCACGATGCCCTCTTCCACCGCGGCGCGGGTCGCGTGCAACGCGTCTTCCACGCGCGCCTTCTTCTCTTTCATCTCGGCGTCCGAGGCGGCGCCGACGTTGATCTGCGCCACGCCGCCGGCGAGCTTCGCCAGCCGCTCCTGCAGCTTCTCGCGGTCGTAGTCGCTGGTGGTGGTTTCGATCTCGGCCCGGATCTGGTCGATCCGGCCCTTGATCGCCTTCGAGTCGCCCGCGCCTTCCACGATCGTCGTGTTGTCCGCGTCGATCGTCGCCTTCTTGGCCAAACCGAGCTGGCTCACCTCGACCTTGTCCAGGTCGATCGCCAGGTCCTTCATGATCGCCTCGGCGCCGGTCAGCACCGCCAGGTCCTGCAGCATCGCCTTGCGGCGGTCGCCGTAGCCGGGGGCCTTGACCGCCACGACCTGAAGCACCCCGCGCAGCTTGTTGACCACCAGCGTCGCCAGCGCCTCGCCCTCGACGTCCTCGGCGATGATCAGCAGCGGCCGGCCGGCCTTCTGCACCTTCTCGAGGAACGGCACGAGCTTCTGCAGGTTGCTGATCTTGTCTTCGTGGATCAGCACGAACGCCTTCTCGAGCTCGACGGTCATGTCGTCGGGGTTGGTCACGAAGTTCGGCGACAGGTAGCCGCGGTCGAACTGCATGCCCTCGACCACGTCGACGTTGGTGTCGAGGCTCTTGCCCTCTTCGACGGTGATCACGCCGTCGCGGCCGACCTTCATGAACGCGTCGGCCATGATCTTGCCGATGGCCGGGTCGTTGTTGGCGCTGATCGCGGCGACGTTGGCGATGTCGTCCTTGCGCGTCGCGTCGATCGGCTTGCTCAGCTTCTCGACCTCACCGACGGCGACCTTGACCGCCCGCTTCATGCCGCGCACCAGCGCCATCGCGTCGGTGCCGGCGGTGACCTGGCGCAGGCCCTCGCGGAACAGCGCCTCGGCGAGCACGGTCGAGGTCGTGGTGCCGTCGCCGGCCTTGTCCGACGTCTGGCTGGCCGCTTCCTTCACGAGCTTGGCGCCCATGTCCTCGGTCTTGTCTCGCAGCTCGATCTCCTCGGCCACGGTCACCCCGTCCTTGGTCACGTTCGGCCCGCCCCAGCTCTTGTCCAGCACGGCGTTGCGCCCGCGGGGGCCCAGCGTGCTCTTCACCGCGGCGGCCAGCTTCTCCACGCCCGCCAGCAGTGACTGGCGTGCGTCGGCATCGAAGGCCAATTCCTTGACGGCCATGTTCATATCTCCGTTGGTCGTTGATTACGTCTCATCCACCCGGGCAGACCGATCACACCCGGCCTTGCCTGGTACGCACCTTTTGGCAAGCCCGATGCCATCGGTGGGGGCTGGCGGGTGTGGTGTAATTGGCTGTAAGTGCTTGTGAATCCGTGAATTGGTGAATAAGTGAATCGGTGGCGCCGCCGCGGTCGATTCAGCTTGTCTGCCACTGTGGCAGCAGCCGTTTTCGGGGCTGCCATGCGGGCCTGTAGCGTTTACGATGCGACAACTGGAGGCAAGCACCGTTTTGAACCCGTTCTGGCTTGATGTTTTCAAAGCGATCGGCTCGGCCGGCACCGTGTGCCTGGTGGGCCTGTTTGGCTTGTGGTTGTCGGGCAAGAAACGCTGGTGGCTTGTTAGCTTCACGCTGGCGTTGGCCCTGTTGGCGGGTATTTCGCTGTTGCACGGCCTGCGGGCGTACAACACCTGGCCGGTCATGCGGTTGCTCGTCGTGGGCCGCAGCGAGTTCGTGCTGCTCGCTGTCGCCGCGGCGTGGTTGTTGATGTCGTTGGTAAAGCAGCTGCGCACCCGGGGCCAGCGGTGCATCGTGATTACTTTCGCCGTGCTGTTCGCGGGGTACTACGGCCTGTCGCCGTTCGTCTCGCCGTTGATCATCGAAGGCGACCTGCGGGCGCTTACGAACAACATCGATGACGACGGCATGTGTTTGCAGCAGACCGCGTACAACTGCGGGCCGGCGGCTGCGGTGACCGCGCTGCACGCGATGCGGATCGAGGCCGAGGTCGGCCGGATCGCGATCGACGCGCGCACCTCGCCCATGCACGGCACCGACCCCGAAATGCTGTGCCACGCGCTGAACGCGAACGGCCGGGGCCGCATCGAGGCGCGATGCGAATACTTGGCCAGCATCGACGAGATGCGCGGCCGCGAGCCCGTCATCGCGCTGGTCAAGCACAGCTACCTGGTCGATCATTACGTGACGGTGCTGGAAGTGACCGACGATCAAGTGGTCATCGGCGACCCGCTCGGCGGCCTCGAACGGTTGAGCCACGCGGGTTTCAACGATCGTTGGCGGCGTTCGGGCATTTACTTCGAGCGCGTGCCTTGATTCACCACGGTATCGCGGCCAGTTTCCACGCGGCGGCGCACATCAGCAGTATGAACGCGATGCGCACGGCCTTCAGGGGCAGGGTGTGGGTGAGCTTGCCGCCGAGGTAGCCGCCGACGATGGCGGTGGGCGCCAGCAGGCCGGCGAGCATCAGGCTGAGGCGCCAATCGAGGCCGTGGCCGGCGAGGGTGGCGTTCTTGTAAAGCGCCCCGAAGCCCGCGGTGAGGCAGATGATCGCCGTGCTGTTAGCGATGCAGTTGCGCAGCGGCAGGCGCATGACCTGTTGTTGCAAGGGCACGGCCACGCCGCCGCCGCCGACGCCCATCAGCCCGGCCACCAGGCCCATGACGGTGCCGACCAGCCCCCCGCGCGGCAGGGTGGTGCGCCCGTCGCTCACCGTGTCGCGGCGCGGCTTGATCAGGCGTTTGATGTTCATGGCGATGATGTACACCAGGCCCGCGGCGAGCACGCGCCCGAGCCGCACCGCGCCGTCGTTGTCGTGAAAAAAGGGCCGGTTGCTCAGCCACACGCCCACGAGGATGAAAGCCAGCGCGAAGGGCATGACGAGCTTGAGCACGTGCGGCTGGATCGCGCCGGCCTTGCGGTGTCGGATCGCCGCGGGCACGACAACGGCGATGTTCACGATCATCGCCGCGGCCTGGTAGAGGTGCTGGTTGTGGCCGGTGGTTTTGTTTTGGCCGAACAGCACGACCATGACGGGGATCATGATGACGCTGCCGCCGACGCCGAGCATGCCGCCGAGCGTGCCGGCGACGAGCCCGGTGGCGAGCATGGCGATGACCTGCCAGGTTTCGAGCATGCGGGCAGGTTACCCGCGTTGCCGTTCAACCGCGACCCGTCGGGCAGCGCTACGGTATGATGTAGCCCTCGCTCGTCAACCAAACCAAGGGAGGTCGATCATGCGTTGCCTGCTGGCTGGTTTCATCGTGGGTATTTGCGCCTTGAACGTGAACGCCGAGGTGGTGACGAAGACCGTCACGTACAAGCACGGCGACGTCGAGTTGGAAGGGTACCTCGCGTACGACGACGCGCTCGAGGGCCGGCGGCCGGGCGTGCTGGTCGTGCACGAGTGGTGGGGGCTGAACGATTATGCGAAGCGGCGCGCCCGCATGCTCGCCGAGCTCGGCTACGTCGCGTTCGCGGCGGACATGTACGGCAAGGGTAAGGTCACCGCGGACCCCAAGCAGGCGAGCCAGTGGGCTTCGCACCTGACCGGCGACGCCGAACAGTGGCGTAAGCGCGCGCTGGTGGCTTTGAAGGTGTTACGCGAGCAACCACAAACCGAAGGCGACAAGGTCGCGGCGATCGGCTACTGCTTCGGCGGTTCGACGGTGCTCGAGTTGGCGATCGGCGGGGCGGACGTCGACGGCGTGGTCAGTTTTCACGGCGGGTTGCCGAAGGGCATCAAGCCCGGCGCCGACATCGGCGCGAAGGTGGTGATCTGTCACGGCGGGGCGGACTCGTTCGTGAAGCCCGATGACATCACCAGATTTCAAAACGCGCTCAACGACGCCGGGGTTGACTGGCAGATGCACACCTACGGCGGGGCGCAGCACAGCTTCACCAACCCCGGGGCCGACGCTTACGGCATGAACGGCGTGAAGTACGACAAGGCCGCCGACCGGCGCAGCTGGCGGCACATGCAGCAGTTGTTCGACGAGCTGTTCGAGTGATCAGGCGTGGGCGGGGTGCTTGTCGGCGAGGCGGTGGCAGACCTGGCCCAGCGCGTCGCAGGCGTACTTGACGTCTTGCGTGGTGAGAAACGGCCCGAAGCTGAAGCGTGTGGCGCCGCCGTGGGGCGTCGAGCCGATGGTCGCGTGTGCGCCGGGGGCGCAGTGCAGGCCCGAGCGTGTGAGCACGCCGTACTCGTTTTCGAGGATGGCCGACAGTTGGTGCGGTTCGAGCCCGTCGATGCGCACGGAGAACACGCCGCAGCGTGACTTGACGGTGGGGGGGCCGTAGAGGTGGAAGCCGGGCATCGCGCCCCACTCGGTGAGCGACTCGATCATGGTTTTGATCAGGGCCTGTTCGTGCGACCAGAGTTGCTCGACGCCGCGTTCGAGGATGTAGGCGACGCCCTCGGACAGGCCGATGATGCCGGGCGTGTTGTGGCTGCCGGGCTCGAAGCGGTCGGGCATGAACTCGGGTTGGGTGTCGAGGTCGCTGACCGAGCCGGTGCCGCCTTCGCGCAGCGTGGTCATTTGTTTTTCGAGGCCGGGTTTGATGTACAGCACGCCCGTGCCGAGCGGGCCGAGCAGGCCCTTGTGGCCGGGGGCGGCTAAAAAGTCGATGCCGAGCGCCTGCACGTCGATCGGGTAGTGGCCGAGCGATTGGGCGGCGTCGACGAGGTAGAGCACGCCGTGGGCGTTGGCGACCTTGCCGATGGCGTCGATGTCTTGCATCGTGCCGGTGACGTTCGACGCGTGCAGCAGGGCGATGAGCTTCGTGTGGGGCTTGATGGCCTTGGCGATGTCGTCGGGGTCGGCCAGGCCCGTGGTCGGGTCGACGGGCACGCGGGCCTGTTCGACTGCGCCGTCGGCGATGAGCTTGTTGTACGGGCGGAGGATCGAGTTGTGGTCGAGCTCGGTGGTGATCACGTGGTCGCCCGGCCGCACGACGCCCTTGATGGCGATGTTCAGCGCATCGGAGCAGTTGAGCGTAAAGACGACGTGCTCGGGGTTCTCGCCGTTGATGAGGGTGTTGATGCGCCCCCGGCACCGATCGAGCAGGCGGCCGGACTCGATCGACTCGGCGTACGCGCCGCGGCCGGGCGAGGCGCCGAGCTGTGTGGCGTAGCGCGCCATCGCCTCGTGGACGGCGGGCGGCTTGGGGAAGCTCGTCGCGGCGTTGTCCATGTACAGGCGTGCGTGCGGCAGCGTGTGGTCGGTGGTCTGGCTCATGGTGGCCCGATTGTATCGCTCGTGCCGTGCCGCGTCAGGCGGCGGGCTAAACCGGCCAGACCAGTTTCAAACCCGACAGGAACACGATCGCGAGGATCACGGTGCGGAACACATGCTCGCTCATCCGCCGGTGCAGCCAAAGGCCCAGGCACGTGCCCACCGGCACCAGCGGCAGCAGCCACAAACCCAACCACAGGCTGCGGTAGGGCGTCAGGCCCAGCGCCGGGTAGACCGTCAGCTGCTTGAGCACGTTGACGGCGAAGAAGTAGACCACCGCCGTGCCGATGAACTTTTGCTTGCCCAGGTGCTGGCCGAGCAGGTAGATCGTGATCACCGGGCCGGCGGCGTGGGCGATCGTGGTCACCACGCCCGCGACCAGGCCGACGCCGGTGCCCGTGCGGTAGTTGGCGGTCAAACGCAGCGCCGGGGCGAAGCGCCGCTTGACCAGTTCGCCGATCACGTATGCCAGGCAGATGACGCCGAGCGCGGCGCTGAGGTGGTTGCCCGCGGATTCGAGGTTGGCCTTGTTCAAGTCGCGCGGCGTCAGCGACCACTCGACCGTCGGCCGGCCCAGCAGCCACCACATCACCACCGCGCCGAGGGCGATGCCGACCAGCGAGCCCGGCGCGAGCACGCGCAGGTTTTTCGTGTGCCACGTGCCGCGGTGGTGGTACACGCTCAGCGCATCGGCGGCGATCAGCAGCGGCAGCAGCGCCCCCATCGCTTCGCCCGCCCGGCCCGGGCCGAACGCGAAAGCGAACAGCGGCACGGCCACGATGCCCACGCCCGAGCCGAAGCCGCTCTTGGCGACGCCGATGATCACCACGGCGACGGCGGCCATCGCCCAGCTCAGCGCGGGGTTGGCCGCCTCGGTGAACGGGAGCTGTATCGCCAGCACGTGCATCGCGGCGGAGTGTAGCAGACGGCCCGGGTGGGGTCGGGGAAGCTGGGCAAGTTGTGTCGGTTCTGACAGCGTCGGGTCAGAAGTGCGCGGCGGGGGCGACGATTCGGCGGGCCTGTTGCGGTGGGGGTGTTACAATTGGGGTGATGAACGAGAGACGCGCCAACCCGCGCGCCGGCGTCGGCTGCGCCCGCTGCCTGCTGTGGCTGCCGGCCGGTTACGAGCCACCGGCGATGCTGCTCGACGGCCTGCGGTCGCGCGACGTGGTGGTGCGCCAGGCCAACGATGCGCCCGCCGTCATGACCGAGTTGGCCGAGGGCGGGTTCAACACGCTGGTCATCGTCGAGCCGGGCCTGTTGCGCGGGCCGCAGCGTGTGGTCGACGCGGTCGGCCGGTACCACCCGAACATCAAAACATGGCGGTTTGTCAGCGAAGGCCAACCCCTGCTTCGGCCGTGGGCGGACAAACCGGCGCAAGCCACACAAGCCGCGCCACCCGTTGTGGATTCGGCGTTGCCACACGAATCGGTCGAGCCGCGTGAACCTGAGCCGGTGGGCGACGTACCGCTAGAAGAACCGCTCGAACCAGTCACCACCGAGCCGCCGCTACTCAGCGACGAAGAGCTGGCGATGCTCTTGCAGGAACCGGAGGACGAGGACCGCCCATGACCCGCACCAACGGACAGCACCCCCCGCGCGTCGTCGTGGTCGGCGACCCGGGCTTGGCGCAACAGCTGCCCGCCGACGGGGCCGCCGTGGTGTGCGTCGGCGATTACCTGCACGCGCTGGGCGAGCTGTCGGCTGGCGGTGTGCGGGCGATCGTGGGCCGGCTCGATGCGATGGCCGGCGAGGTCGAGTCGACCGTGCGCGCCGTGCGCCGGCTCGACGGCGAGGTGCCGATGCTGCTGATCACCCACGCCGCCGGCGAACCCGAAGCACAGCACGCGGTGCGCCTCGGCTGCAACGATTACTTCATCGAACCCCTGCGCCCCGGCGAGCTGACCGAAGCGATGCGCGCCGCCCCCCGTCGCCAGCTCGCGATCACGCCCGGCGCCGATGCGCCGACCGACGGCTCGCCCGTGATCGCCGCGATGCTCGCCGCGCACGGCTCGCCGCGCGAAGCGCTGGCGCAGTGGCTGAGCGACCATGCCGGTGCGCCGGTCGAGCTGACCGAGGCCGACGACCCGCGCCCCGGCGCGCCGCTGCAACACGGCGGCCACACCATCGGCAAGCTCGTCGGCGACTCGGCCGACGACGACCGGCTGGCAGCCGTCGCCGGCGACGCGGCCCGGTGGCTGGCGCTGATCGAGCAACACGAACAGCTGCGCTACGAGGCCGACCACGACGAGCTGACCGGCGCGTGGAACCGGCGCTACTTCGACCGCTTCTTCGACGACATACTCAACCGGGCGCACGAACACCGCTTCCGCGTGTCGCTGATGATCTTCGACATCGACGACTTCAAGGTCTACAACGACAGCTACGGCCACGCCGCGGGCGACGACATCCTCCGCGAGGCGACCAACCTGATGCGGTCGGTCGTCCGCCAGCACGACGTGGTCGCGCGGATCGGCGGCGACGAGTTCGCGGTCATCTTCTGGGACGCCGAGGCCCCGCGCAAGGAGCACTCCGAGCACCCCAACACCATCGCCACCGCCGCGCGACGCTTCCAGAAAGCCATCTGCGAGCACAAGTTCCCCAAGCTCGCCGACCTCGCCCCCGGCACGCTCACCATCAGCGGCGGGCTGGCCGGCTACCCGTGGGACGGCCGGTCGCGCGAGGAGCTGATGCGCATCGCCGACGAGATGCTGCTCCGCTCCAAGCAGCAGGGCAAGAACGCGCTGACCTTCGGCCCCGGCGCCGAACGCGACTGCGACCCGTTCGATGATTTCAACCTCGGCGCATGAAAAACCCGGCCGCTTGCGCAACCGGGCGATCAAATCACAACCGAAATCTCACGACGCGGCGAGGTAGTCGTCCGAGCCCTCCATCTGCGGCCACGGGTAGTGCTCGGCGAGAAACTCTTCGAGCTGCGGCCGCTTGGCCACGAGGAAGAACACCGGGTCGTGCAGCCGCCGCCACGCGAAGTTCACCGCCTTGGGCAGGTGGCCCTGGTCGGTGGCCATCAGCAGCTCGTCGTCTTCGCGGCGCAGCGGCAGCAGCCTGAACTGCCACGCCTGCCGGCGGTTGATCACCTTCAACGCATCCACGTCGATCTGTTGTTCGTCGAGGTTCACCTCGGTGCCGAAGCTGAGGTACTGCTGGATCCAAGCCTTCTCGATGTCCTCCGGCTTCACGTCGAACATCTGTTCGGCGAGGAACCCGAACGGCCGGCCGCACTGCGCTTGCTGTTCGAGGATCGCGTCGACCTGGTTGTAGGTCAGCACGCCTTCGCCCACCAGCAGGTCACCCAACTTCACACCTTTGGCCGTGGTCATCAGCCGCTCCTCTCATCGGTTTCCCGGACACTTGGAGCATCGACCGTTCGCCGGCCGCGCGTTAGGCCGGCGCGGGCTTCCCGCCCTCGACGGGTCGGTCTGTAACGGATGGCCGGGCTGGCGGGCCGCGGCTAATCGATGCGGATATCGGACGGGTCGAAATCCGCCCGCGGGTAGCGGAGGCCCAGCGACTCGAGCGTCCGCACCATCACGCTGGCGATCAGCAGGTTGCGGAACCACCGCCGCTCGGCCGGCACCACGTACCACGGCGCGTGATCGGTCGAGCAGCGCCCCAGCGCATCTTCGAACGCGCGTTGGTAGTCGGCCCACCGTGCCCGCTCGGCCAGGTCCCCAACCTCGAACTTCCAGTTCTTCTCCGGGATGTCCAATCGGCGTTGCAGCCGCTGCTTCTGGTAATCCTTCGAGATGTGCAGGAAGAACTTGACCACCGCCGTGCCCTCGTCGGCCAGCAGCCGCTCGAAGTCGTTGATGTGGTCGTACCGCCGTTTCCACACGTCCTTCTCGACGATGCCCTTCACCCGCACCACGAGCACGTCCTCGTAGTGCGACCGGTTGAACACGGCGATGCTTCCCTTGCGCGGCGCCGCGGCGTGGATGCGCCACAGGTAATCGTGACTGAGTTCCAACGTGCTAGGCCGCTTAAACCCGGTCACGCGGCAGCCCTGGGGGTTGAGCGGGCCGAACACCTTGCGGATGGTCGAGTCCTTGCCCCCGGCGTCCATCGCCTGCAACACGACCAGCACCGCCCGCGAGCCGTCGGCGTAGAGCAACTCCTGCAACCGCTGCAACCGGCGGACCAAACCCTCGAACCGCGCTTCCGCCTCGTCGCGGTCCATGTCGCCTTCGTAGCGCGTGGCGAAGTCTTTCAGGTCGACCGCCTTTCCGGGGGTGACCCGGTAGTCGTCGGTCTTGATCGGCTTGGCTTCGGTGTGTTCTTCGGGCGGCATGGGTCAGTTGTTGGCGCTGAGCACGTGCTCTTCAACGTAGAACGGGGTGTCGTTAGCGATGCCCAGCGCGATCGCGTCGGAGGGTCGGCTGTCGATCTCGACCATGCCACCGTTCTGCTCGACCATGAGCAGGGCGTAGAACGTGTCGTCGCGCAAATCGTTGATCAGGATGTGGTCCAGCCGGCCGCCCATCTCCTCGATGACGTTCGACAACAGGTCGTGGGTCTGCGGGCGGTGGATCTGGATGCCCTTGAGCCTCCGCTCGATCGCCGCGGCCTCGAACAGGCCGATCACGATCGGCAGCCGGCGCTCGCCGTCGACCTCGCGCAGCTCGATGAGCTGGTAGTCGCGCGTCTCGGCGATCAGAATCCGTGATAGCTCCATCCGTACGGCCATGCCAACCTCCGAAAGGACACGCTATTGTCATCGACCCAACCACCAAAGGCAAATCACACGACGCGATCCGCTAAACTATCCCGCCATGCCGACCACGCTGACCTTACCCCTGCCGCCGCGCTTCAGCCTCACCCACGCCGTGTGCAGCTATGGGTATTTCATCCTCGCGCCCAACCGATGGAATCCCGAAACGCGCAGCTTCCACCGACCGCTGCGCGACTTGAATGAGCGCGTGATCAAGTGTCGCATCACCCAAGCCCGTTCTGAGCGAACCACGCGAGCGAAGGGCGGGATACTCAAAATCCACTGCCACCGCACCGTCGCCCGCGCCCATCACGCGTACCTCAAGGCCCAGGTCGCCCGCACCCTCCGCCTCGACACCGACCCGGCCGTGTTCCGGCGGTGGCATCGTTTGAACCCGGCCGCGAAACGCGCGCGTTTCGACCGGCTGTTCCGCTCGCCCACGCTGTTCGAAGACATCGTCAAGACCATCACCGGTTGCAACGTGAGTTGGCCGAACACGATGAACATGAACCGCTTATTGTGCGCCAAGATCGGCAAGCCGGGCGCATTCCCCACACCCGCCGAGCTCGCGGCGTGGTCGCCGGCCAAGCTCAAAGCCGCGTGCAAGGTCGGCTACCGCGCCGAGCGCATCATCCGCCTGGCCCGCGAAGTAGAAAAGGGCAGCCTCGACCTGGCCTGGTTTGAATCACCGCAGCGCACCACCGACGAGCTGTACGACGCCCTGCGCGACATCCATGGCATCGGCGACTACGCCGCGAACAACGTCCTCCAGTGCCTCGGCCACTTCGACCGCCTGCCGATCGACAGCGAAACGATCCGCCACTTCCGTCAGTTCCACAACCACGACGGCGACCCCCGGCACATCACCGAACGCGCCCGCACGTTCTACGACCGCTACGCGCCGTTCCAGTTCCTCGCTTACTGGTTCGAGCTGTGGGGCGACTACGAAACCCGCTTCGGCAAGTCGCACGGCTGGACCGAATCCGACCACGATCAGTTCACCGCAAGCAAGTTGAATTGATATTCAGCGCCGCGGCTCCGCCGCGCTCTTAAAGCACGTCCCGCAACGTCGACACGCACGACCCCAGGTACCCGCCGCCGAACAGGTGCAAGTGGTTCAACAGGTGGTGCAGCGTGTACACCTTGATCCGCCGGTCTGCGCCGTCGGCCAGCGGGTACACTTCTTCATACGCCGACTCGAAGCCCGCGCCAAAGCCGAACAAGCGCGTCATGCCGAACTCGGCTTCGCGATGGCCGTAGTACGCCGCCGGGTCGAAGATCACGGCGCGCCCCTCGCTGTCGGTCGTCGCGTTGCCCGACCACAGGTCGCCGTGCAGTAGCGCCGCCGGCTCGTCGGGCCCGGTCAGCACGTCGTCGAGCCGATCGAGCAGTTGCGCGCCCAGCCGGTCGAGTTCGCCGTGGCCGCGCACGCGGTCGAGCATCGGTTTCAATCGGCGCTCGGCCCAGAACGCGGCCCAATCGTCGTGCCAACCATTGGGTTGCGGCGTCGAGCCGAGGTAATTGTCGACGTCGAACCCGAACCGATCGCTCGGCGTGTTGCGGTGCAACTCCGCCAGTCCCCGCCCGAGTTTCTCGGCGAGCCCGCCGCCCCTCGACTCGTCGATCGCTTTCATGATGAGGTACGTCGGCCCCGCGTCGATAGGGCGGGGCACGCGCAGCGACGATTCGGCATCGGCCAGCGCCGCCAGGCCCGCCGCCTCGCTCTCGAACATGCCGGGGTAACGCGACGCCTGCGCGTGTGTTTTCGCAAACACGCGCTGCCCGTCGTCGAGCGTGAACAGGTGGGCCTCGTTGATGCACCCGCCCGACGCGGCGCGCTGGCCGGTGATGCGCCGACCGGTGGCGCGTTCGACGTGCTTGCGCAGGTCAGCCGGCACGACCGTTCCCGCCGAGCAGGTGTTCGATGATCGCCGGGCACGCGCTTTCGATCATGTCGATGACGCGTTCGAACCCCGCCGCGCCGCCGTAGTACGGGTCGGGCACGTCGGGCGCGGTGTCGTCGGTGTGGTCTTCGAGGAAGCTGCCGAGCATCCGCACGTGGTCGCGCGGCCCGCCGGCCAGCGCTTGCAGGTCCGCCAGGTTGTCGCGGTCCATCGCGATGACCAGGTCGAACGTGTCGAGGTCGTCGAGCGTGACCTGGCGCGCGGTGCTGTCGAGCGAATAGCCGCGCTCCGCCGCGTGCTGGCGCATGCGCCCGTCGGCCGGTTCGCCGGCGTGGTAGCCGATCGTGCCAGCCGAGTCGACGGTGATCCGATCGCCCAGCCCGCGCCGCTCAACCATCGCCCACATCACGCCCTCGCCCGTCGGCGATCGGCAGATGTTGCCCATGCACACGAACAATACGCGCTTGTGCTCGCTCATGCCGCGTGATTCTACCGGTCTCATCCCCGTTTAGCGACGGCCCGCAGGGCCGGGCTCTCCGCTAGTTTCCGACGGCCATGCCATCTACAATGCCCCGCTCATGCCGACCGCCGCACACAAAACCGTCTACCTCGAAACCTTCGGCTGCCAGATGAACGTGCTGGATAGCGAGCTGGTCAGTTCCAGCTTGCGCGGGCTCGGTTACGCGTTTACCGACGACCGCGACGCCGCCGACGTGGTGTTGTTCAACACGTGCAGCGTCCGCGAGCAGGCCGAAAACAAGGTCTACTCACGCCTCGGCGAGCTGAAAGACAAGCGGCCGGACGTGGTGGTCGGCGTGCTCGGGTGCATGGCCGAACGCGACGGCGAGGGCATGGTCAAACGCCTGCCGCAGGTCGACCTGATGTGCGGCCCGGGCGAACTCGACAAGGTGCCCCTGCTCATTGACAACGCGCTGAAAACCTCGGGCAAACAGGTCGCCTTGCAGGGCAATACCAACCGCCGATCGGGCACGCTCAACGCCGCGGCCGACCAGCTCGAACTGCTCGACCTGTCGCGCTCGTTCGACCCCGACCAGTTCCGCGGCTCGGCGTACGTCCGCATCACGCGCGGCTGCAACAAGTTCTGCACCTATTGCGTCGTACCGTTCACGCGCGGCGCCGAGGTCCACCGACCGCCCAACCACATCGTCGGCGAGTGCCGCAAGCTCGCCGACGCCGGCGTGGTCGAAATCACGCTGCTCGGCCAGACCGTCAACCACTACCGCTACGACCACGGCGCGTCAACACAGGTTCAAGGCACGGCCCAGCCCCAGGTCGGCCCCGGGCGCGACGCGTTCAAGAACGACACCAGCCGGTGGAACGTCGGGCGAAAGGTCACGACGTTCGCCGACCTGCTCAAGCGCATCCACGACGACGTGCCCGCGATCAAGCGGCTACGCTTCGTCACCAGCTACCCGCAAGACTTCGGCGACGACATCCTGCAAGTCATGGCCGAATCCGACCGCATCTGCAAGTACCTGCACGTGCCGGTCCAGTCGGGCTCGGACCGCATCCTCAAGCTGATGAACCGCGAGTACACCGTCGGCCAGTACCGCGCGTTCATCGAGCGCTGCCGGTCGTTCATGCCCGATGTCTCGCTCGCGTCCGACTTCATCGTCGGCTTCCCGACC
Organism: Phycisphaeraceae bacterium; assembly: GCA_028282805.1. Classification (GTDB taxonomy): domain Bacteria; phylum Planctomycetota; class Phycisphaerae; order Phycisphaerales; family Zrk34; genus JANQHD01. The sequence goes on from JANQHD010000047.1 coordinate 52,634, forward strand.
GAGACCGATGACGACTTCGAGCAGACCGCCGAGCTGATCCGCTGGGCGCGGTATAAGAACAGTTTTATTTTCAAATACTCGCCGCGCCCCGGCACGCTGGCGATCGACAAACTGCCCGACGACGTGCCCGACGCGGTCAAGCGCCAACGTAACAACGCGCTGCTCGCCGAGCAGGCGGTCAACAGCGAGGCGATCCACCGCGCCCAGGTCGGCCGGACCGTCGACGTGCTCGTCGAGGGCGCCAGCAAGTACACGCAAAAGCAGCGCAACCCCGGCGACGTCGAGCTCCGCTGGGAACGGCCCCACGCCCCCCAGCACCACATCCAGCTCACCGGCCGCACCGACGGCGACCTGATCGTCATGTTCACCGGCGACGAGGAGCTGGTCGGCTCGATCGTGCCCGTGACGATCCGCGACGCCAAGCCGCTGACGTTGTTCGGCGAGCTGGCCGAGCAAGTTGCTCAACTCTGAGTACACATGACTGGGGGATTGTAAAATATGGGCTTGCCATTTGTATATCGGATGATATACTCAACGCGTCGCCTGTCCATGTGCCGCACCGCATGGCCATACCTACAAGCATGGCCGGTGTTTCATATGCGGTTTGAAAGGGTTAAAGATGGCACGCGACAAGAGATTCGCAGAAGTCAAGAAACTACTCGAATCACATGGTTGGACACTGACCCGGATCAACGGCTCGCACCACATATTCACCAAACCGGGTCGGCCGAACGTGATCATTCCGGTTCACCGTGGCAAGGTTAAACCCGCTTATGCCCGCCAAGCGCAAAAAATCATCGAAGAACACGGCCAAGACGATTGACACCCCTTTTGCACCCAAAGACCTGAAGCGCGCGAAGGAACTGGCCCCCCGGTATCGCCTGGTGGTCGAGCAGCAGGTCGACGAGTTCGGCGGCTACGGCGCCACCGTGCTCGAACTGCCCAACGTTTACGGGTGGGGCGAGACCATCGAAGACTGTGTCCACGAGACGAACGAACTGCTGGTGACCGCTCTGGCCTACCTGATTGAGCAAGGCGAGCCCATCCCAACGCCGGCTGGCGAGAACAAACGCACGGAACAGGTCAACGTCCGGTTGACGCCCTTGGAAAAAATGCGACTCGAAGCCGCGGCGGACTCGGAAGGTTACCGAGGCGTGTCGGACTACGTGCGAGCCCGAGCATTGCAACCGACTTCCGCACACAAGTCTAAGCCGCGCAAGGCGGCAACAACCAAGCGCCGCGCACGGCGATCGTCCACCTGACGTGCTCATCTTCGACGGCCATCTCGACCCGGCGCTCAACGCGCTGGCGTGCGACCGCGACCTGACGCTCGACGTGCAAACGCTGCGCCAGCGCGAGGCGGGCGGCGTGCACCACGAGTTCGGCACGTGCAGCACAAGCCTGCCGGCGATGAAACGCGGCGGGGTAGGTTTCTGCTTGGCGACGCTGCTGGCCCGGGCCAAGCCGTACGTGCCGCTCGACCGCGATTGCAAACGCACCGACGGCGACTGGCCCACCCAGTCGATGGCTTACGCCGTGGCACGCGGCCAGCTGGCGTACTACCGCTTGCTGGAAGAGCAGGGCCACGTCGTTGTGATCACCGACCGGGTCATGCTCGCGGCGCACACGGAGCTGCTCGAAGCGTCGCCCGACGAAGCGCCGCTGGGCGTGATCGTCACGCTCGAGGGCGCCGACCCGGTCGTCGAGCCCGATCAACTGCACGACTGGCACGCGCTCGGCGTCCGCACGCTGATGATGGCCCACTTCGGGCGCAGCCACTACTGCCACGGCACGCCGGCGCGCGAACCGGGCGCGGCGCACGATATCGACGGGCCGCTCACCGACAAGGGCCGCGCGCTGCTGAAGGTGATGGCCGAGCTGCGCATGCCGCTCGACCTGACGCACACGTCCGACACCTCGTTCGACGAAGCGGTCGACCGGTTCGACGGGCCCATCTACACCAGCCACACCGCGTGCCGGGCCCTGGTCGACATCCAACGCAACCACAGCGACGAGCAGATGAAGCGCATCCTCGAGCGCGACGGCGTCGTGGGTTTGCCGCTGTACAACCGCTTCCTCGTTTCTGACGGCCCCGCGAGCGTCGCACACTGGGCCCAGCACGTCGACCACGTCTGCGCATTGGCCGGCGATGCGCAACACGTGGCGCTCGGCAGCGACCTCGATGGCGGGTTCGGCGCCGACGACATCCCCGACCAGATCGACACCGCCGCCGACCTGCCCAAGCTCGCCGAGGCGCTTGAGGCACACGGCTATAGCGCCGACGACACCGCCGCCATCCTGCACGGCAACTGGTTGCGCTTCTTCGGGGCGAACCTGCCGGCCGACTGATTCAACCCTCGGGTTCGATCTTGCTCACGCGCCGTCCGTGGCGGCCACCGTCGAAAGGCGTGGCTAAAAAGATCTGCACGGCTTTGAGCGCCATGTCACGCGTGATCGTGCGCTCGCCGATCGAAATGACGTTCGCGTCGTTGTGCCGGCGGGCGAGCTCGGCGGTCTTCTCGTCCCACACCAGCGCGCAGCGCACGCCCTTGATTTTGTTGGCGACGATCGCCTCGCCGTTGCCCGAGCCGCCCAGCACCACGCCGCGCTCCGCCTCGCCGCCGGCCACGGCCTGCGCCGCCGGCCGCACGAAGTCGGGGTAGTCGCAGTTGTCCGCCGAGTTCGTGCCGAAGTCCAGCACCTCGTGGCCCTGCTCGGTCAGCATCTGCTTGATGGCGACCTTGTACACGTAACCGGCGTGGTCCGCTCCGATGGCGATCTTCATGGCGTGTTATCCGTTGGTCTGGCCCGTGAGTTCAATGTTCGGGTGGTCAGCGAGACCGTCGCGCCCTCGGCCGGCGCGTGCAGCGTCGTGCCGGGCGCGCGGCAGTCCCACTTGACCATCGCGATGCCGATCGGCTTGCCGCTGCGCATCGGCGACGGCGTGCTCGAGGTGACCGCGCCGACCGCGTCGCCGCCGGGTTGCGCGTACACCGGCGTGCCCGCCACGGGCAGCTCGTCGCCCTCCGCGTCGAAGCCGACCAGCGTCTTGGCCGGGTGGCCGATGTCTTTCATGCGCGCCACGATCTCCTGCCCACGGTAGCAGCCCTTGGTAAAACTCACCGCCGCGTCGAGCAGCCCCGTCTCCCCCGGCAGCGAGTCCGACCCGAAGTCGATCATGAACAGCGGCGAACCCGCCTCGATCCGCGCGATGTTGTACGCCAGCCAGCCCAGCGGCTTGATCGCGTCCGCCTCGCCGGCTTCGAGCAGCGCCTGCCACAGCACCGGCGCGTGCGGCGTGATCGTCCACAGGTGCAGCCCCACCTCGCCGCACTCGTCGTCGCGGAACGCCAGCGGTTCGATCATGCCCAGCTTCAGCTTCGTCGCCGCGTGCGGTTCGAGCGGCTCCAGCGAGTGCGGGCTGAACCGTTCGAGCACGCCCATCGCCTTCGGCCCGTGCAGCGACAGGCGGTGGTACGTGGCGCGGTGGTCGATGATCTGCACGTCCTCACTGAACAGCAGCTTGTCTAGCTCGTCGAGCAGCTGCTGGGCGCACAGCACGTCGACGTCCAGCCAGGTCTGTTTCTCGCCGTGCACCACAAACAGGTCGGCGATGATCCGCCCCTGCGCGGTGAGCATGAACGCCCGGCGGACCTGGCCGGGGCCCATCGCGTTGATGTCCTGCGTCAGCACGTTGTGCAAAAAGCCTTGCCGATCACCGCCGGTCAGCTCGACCAGGGCGCGGTGGGGGCAGTCCATCAGGGTCGCCCCTTTGCGGACCGGGGCGTATTCGGTCTCGATCACGTCGTGCATGGCCACAACGGTCGCGCCCTCGCCGAACGGCATCAGCTGGGCGTCGGCGGCTTCGAATTGCGCTTCCAGCGGCGAGGGGTTGGCCATCCGTGCAGGGTACGAGCGGGGCGGGCGGTCCGTCAACGCATATTTGTCTTGACATGGTTCGAGTCCCACCGCTAGCATCGCCGATAACCCAAACGGTACCCGATCACACTCGCCTGCAAGGGGGCAGCTATGACACAGTTCGATTACAGCGACGCCAGCAACCCGTACAGCTCCGCCGCGATGGTCGCCGACGCGCCGGCCGAAACCCGCGTCGACTTCATCCGCAAGACCTACCTCCACCTGGCCGGGGCGATCCTGGCCTTCGCGGGCATCGAGTTCGTCATCTTCGCCACGGTCGACGTCGAGGGCCTGACCAAAACCATGCTCGGCGGCCAGTGGAGCTGGCTGATCGTGCTCGGCCTGTTCATGGTGGTCTCGTGGGTCGCCAACGCCTGGGCCCAGAACAGCACCTCCATCGCCATGCAGTACGCGGGCTTGATCCTGTACGTCGTGGCCGAAGCGATCATCTTCGTGCCGTTGCTGTTCATCGCCGACAAGTTTGCCGGGGGCGACGTGATCGCGTCGGCGGCGCTGATCACGCTGTTCATGTTCGCGGCGCTGACCATCTTCGTGTTCACCACCAAGATCGACTTTTCGTTCCTGCGCGGCGTGCTCATGATCGGCATGTTCGCCGCGATCGGCGTGATCGTCGCCTCCATCGCGATCGGCTTCTCGCTGGGCATGCTGTTCACCTGCCTGATGATCGCCCTCGCGTGCGGCTACATCCTTTACTACACGTCGAACGTGATGAAACACTACCGCGTAGGCCAACACGTCGCCGCGTCGCTGGCCCTGTTCGCCGCCGTGGCCCTGCTGTTCTGGTACGTGCTCCGCCTGCTGATCTCGTTGAACCAAGATTAAACGAACCGATCGAATACATACGAAAGGGCGTTCGTCTTTCGACGAACGCCCTTCTTTTGTAATCAGTTCCGAGCGAGCCGGGTTGTGCCAGCCCGGCCCGGCGCGCCGCGTGGTCACGTTTTGACGGGCCGGGCCGGCCCGGCTCGCTCGCTGCGTTTACCCCACGACCTCGGCGCCGGCGTTGAGCAGGTGGTACTCGAACGCGTCGACCAGCGCGTCCCACGAGGCCTCGACGATGTTCTCGCTGACGCCGACCGTCGAGAAGTATTCGTCGGCCTGGTCGGGGTCGGCCACGGCGAAGTCGATCACCACGCGCACCTTCGCGGCGGTGCCGTCGGAGGCGTTGACCACGCGCACCTTGTAGTCGCGCAGCTCCACGCGGTGCAGGTCGGGGTAGTGAGTTTCGAGGCACTTGCGCAGCGCCCCGTCCAGCGCGTTGACCGGGCCGTCGCCCTCGGCCACGCAGTGCTCGGCGGCGCTGCCGATGTTCAGCTTGACCGTCGCCTCGGTGACCGGGTCGGTGTCGTCGGTCTTCAAGATGACCGTGCGGTAGTGGTCGAGGGTGAAGAAGTCCGCCCGCCGGCCGAGTTCGCTGCGCACGAGCAGCTCGAAGCTGGCGTTGGCGGCCTCGAACTGGTAGCCGGCGTTTTCCAGGTCTTGCACGCGCTCGAGCACGCGGCGCATCACGTCGCGGTCGTCGGCGATGTCGAACTTGCTGCCGAGCAGGGCTTGCACGTTGCTCACGCCCGACAGCTCGCTGACGAGTATCTGGCGGGTGTTGCCCACCGCCTCGGGTTCGACGTGCTCGTAGCTGTGAGCGACGCGGTTGACCGCGTGCACGTGCATGCCGCCCTTGTGTGCGAACGCCGCGCTGCCGACGTACGGCTGGTTTTCGCGCAGGCCCAGGTTCGCCAACTCGTACACGAACCGGCTCAGCTCGGTCAGGTGCTTGAGCGAATCGGGTTCGGCCAAGCAGTCGTATCCATACTTGACGACGAGGTTCGCCGCGGCGGTGGTCAGGTCGACGTTGCCGCAGCGTTCGCCGATGCCGTTGATCGTGCCCTGCACCTGCACGGCGCCGCAGTCGACGGCGATGAGCGAGTTGGCCACGGCGCAGCCGGTGTCGTTGTGGGTGTGAATGCCCAGCGGCACGCCGTCGCCGAGCGCCGCGACGACCTCGCCGATGACCCGGCCGATGCGCTGCGGCAGCGAGCCGCCGTTGGTGTCGCAGGCGACCAGGCGCGTCGCGCCGCCCTCGACCGCCGCGCGCAGGGTTTGCAGCGCGTACTCCGGGTTCGCCTCGTAGCCGTCGAAGAAGTGCTCGGCGTCGTAAAACACCTCACGCCCCGCCCCGACGCAGAACGCCACCGAGTCGCGGATCATGTCCAGGTTTTCCTGCCGGTCGACGCGCAAAACCTCATCGACGTGCAGGTCCCACGTCTTGCCCACGATGGTGATCACCGGCGTGCCCGCTTCGACCAGGGCCACCATGCCCGCGTCGTCTTTCGCCTCGACGCCCTTGCGGCGGGTCATGCCGAAGGCGCACACCCTGGCGTGCTTCAGGTCCATGTCGCGCACAGCCTCGAAGTAAGCCACGTCCTTCGGGTTCGACAGCGGGTAGCCGCCCTCGATGAAGTCGATGCCGATGTTGTCGAGCGCGCGCGTGATCTTGAGCTTGTCGTTGAGCGAGAAGCTCACCCCGGCGCCCTGCGTGCCGTCGCGCAGGGTCGTGTCGTACAGTTCGATGCGTCGCGGTTGATCGGCCATGTGTCGTTCCTTGTCCAATTCGAGCACGGCCCCGCGGGCCGTCGCTAAACGTGCACGCCAAACAAAAAACCCCGCCTCGCGGCAGGGTGGTCAGTGTCTTCTTGCGATCACCGCCGATCCTACCGCCCGTGCGAAGGAATCATGATAATCTCGGCGATGATGCTGCTGTGGCTCATAACGTGAAAAATTGTACCTCATGCGTGGGTGAAAGCAAATCTTTACCACGCCAATACGTGTATCATCGGCCTCATGAGCGGTAAAGTCCACATCGAATCGTTCGCCTTGGGCGTCTGGCAAACCAACTGTTACCTGGTCTGGGTCGAGGGTTCGAGCGATTGCTGGATCGTCGACGCCGGCTACGAACCGCGGCCGATGATCGACGCGATCCAGCGCCATGACCTTGAGCCCGTCGCGGTCGTGCTGACCCACGCCCACCTCGACCACATCGGCGGCTTGGCGGAGGTGCGCGCGGTCTGGCCCGAGGCGCCGATCCTCATCCACCCGGCGGAAAAAGATTACCTGTCCGATCCGATGAACAACCTGTCGGTGATGTGGCCGCCGCCGATCACCGGGCCGCAGGCGACGGGCACGATCGATGTCGACCAACCGATGGCGTTGGCCGGCGAAACGTTCGAACTCCGCCACACGCCCGGCCACAGCCCCGGCGGCGTCACGCTCATCCACCACGGCTCGAAGCAAGCGCTGGTCGGCGACACGCTGTTCGCCTCGGGCATCGGGCGGTTCGACTTCCCCCACAGCGACGGGCTGGCGCTGATCCGCTCGATCCGCAACGAGTTGATGACGCTCGACGACGGCGTGCGCGTCTACCCCGGCCACGGGCCGAGCACGACCGTCGGCGCCGAGCGCAAAACGAACCCGTTCCTGCAGGTGTCCGAAGAAGAGCTGGGCATGATGTGAGCCGGTGCGAGGGTCAGCCGTCGAAGTGCGGCTCGAGGCTCACGATCAGGTTGTGCTTCGACAGCTGAACGTAATACAGCTCGGCCAACTCGCGGTGGGTGTGCAGCAGCATGGCCACGCCATCGCGGTGCGCCTCGATCACGCGTCGGGTGGCCGCGGCCTCGCTCAGCGGCGTGCACTCGGTGATCGCTTCGATGGTGTTCGGCCGTTCGGTGATCTCGTCGTCGTGCAACAGCAACCGCCAGTGGGGCAGCATGTGCCGTACCGTTGGCGGATCGGTCGGTTGCTCGCCTCTTTGATCGTATGGGTCGGCCATCGCTTCTCCCGTTTGCTCCACCCTTAATATGCAGAGCGAACGGTCCAACTTCAACCGTAAAATGCCTTGCGTAATCGTTAATTCCGTTACGGTCGGTGTGACCGGTGCTTATCCGGCTTGGCCGTTTGTACCGAGCTTCACATGCTTGACCAGATTCACACCCGCTGCGTTTGCGCTGCATCGTGTGAGGCGGCTGGGGCGCACGAAAAACCCCGGCACGTGACCGGGGCTCGTCGAGTTATGTTGTATTAAAGCGCGTTACTCCAACGCGCCTTCCAGGTCGCTGGTGTCCGGCTGCGTGGCGGGTTCTTCGATGATCTTGATCGCGGGTTCGGCCTTGGTCGCGGCGGGCTGTGTTGCCGGGTCTGGCTCCGGTTGCGGCTGCGGCTGCGGCGCTTCTTCGGGCAACACGATCTGCACGGGCGGCGCCTTGGGCACGTCGTCGACGGTGTCGGTCAGCTCGCGGATCTTCACCTCGATACGCACGGGGTTGCCGGGCAGCTGCATCTTGTTTTCGAGGCCGCCGGGCGCGAACCAGTCGTTGGGGTGCACGACCTGCCAGCTCACCGACGACGGCGGCGGGGCGGGCGCCTGGTGGTAGGTGAAGTTGTCGGGGTCGAAGTCGATGATCAGCTCGCGGCCGATCGGGATGTCGACGTTCAGCAGCTCATCGCCCGTGTAGGTGTCGACGACCAACACCGTGATGGGCGTGGCGTGCGTGCTGAGGAAGGCGTGGCGGTTCTTGCTTCCACCGTACGGCCACTGCGTTTTCGTGCAGCCGGTGGTGAGCAGCAGTGCCAGTGCGATCAATAGGAGTTTTTTCATGATGGTCCCTCTGTCGTTGGACGCCGGAGACGACTAGGATAGCCTCAGACGCCCAGGTATGCCATTGATGGATGAATCCGCCAACCAACCCGCCGAGCCGGACCCCGACGGTCAGCCGAACCCCGACGCACCCGCGCCGGACGCGTCCGCTAAGGACATATCGGCCGATCGCCGCCGATTCTTCTCACAATTGCTCGCCCTCGGCCTCGACGGCGTGGAACACGTCGGCCGCAACATGGGCAAGCGGTTCACCGACGCCATCGCCTCGGCCAACCTCAGCGAGACCGAGCCCGCCCCGCTGGTGACCGGCCCGGACCCCGCCCCCGACGCGATCGGCCGTGGCGAGGACGGGGCCGGCGACGGCGACGAGCAGGACTACCTCGACCTCGAGGCCTTAGCCGAACGCGAGCCCGACGGCGATGCCGACGACGAGTTCTTCGACCGGGCCGAGGCCGACCCGACGTACGAATAGCGCCAAAGCTCACACCTAAAGCCCACGCATGGCCATGCGTGGGCGTTGCCTTACACCGCGTTCGAGACACGCCCGCCGCGCGGCGTTATCATGCCCGGCTTTTCAGACCCAAGGTGACCCGATCATGGAAGCAGGCATCGTCGGCCTACCCAACGTTGGCAAGAGCACGCTGTTCAACGCCCTGACCGCGGCCGGCGCGCAGGCGAACAACTACCCGTTCTGCACCATCGAGCCGAACGTGGGCATCGTGCCCGTGCCCGACCCGCGCTTGGCGACGATCAACCGGTACATCGAAACCAAAGAGGTCATCCCTGCGGTGCTGCGCTTGATCGACATCGCCGGCATCGTCAAGGGCGCCAGCGAGGGCGAGGGGTTGGGCAACAAGTTCCTCTCGCACATCCGGCAGGTCGACGCGATCCTGCAGGTCGTGCGCTGCTTCGAAGACGACGACATCACCCACGTCGACGGCGCGATCGACCCCTTGAACGACATCGAGACGATCGAGACCGAGCTGATGCTCGCCGACATGCAGACCGTCGAGAGCGCCTTGGACAAGGCCAAACGCTCGGCCCGCACCGGCGACAAGGAGGCGCTGGCGCGCGTGGCGCTGCTCGAAAAGTGCCAGCGGTGCCTCGACAGCGACCAGCCCATCCGCAGCCTCGAACTCGACGAGGAAACCGCCAAGGCCACCAAGGGCCTCGGCCTGATCACCGCGAAGGACGTGCTGTACATCGCCAACGTCGACGAAGACGACCCGCTCGGCGAAGGCCCACTCGTGCAGAAGGTGCGCGAATACACCGCGGCCAACGGCGGGGCGGTGGTGCCGGTGTGCGCGAAGATCGAATCGGAGCTCGCCGAGCTCGACGCAGGCGACCGGTTGGAGATGCTCGAGTCGCTGGGCATGAGCGAGCCGGCGCTGGCGGTGGTGGCGCGGGCGGCGTACGAGTTGCTCGGTTTGCAGTCGTACTACACGGCGGGCGAGAAGGAGGTGCGCGCGTGGACCATCCACAAGGGCGATACCGCGCCGCAGGCGGCGGGCGTGATCCACACCGACTTCGAGCGCGGCTTCATCCGGGCCGAGGTCTACCACGTCGACGACCTGGTCGCGCACAAGTCCGAGGCGGCGATCAAGGCCGCGGGCAAGATGCGGTTGGAGGGCAAGGCGTACGTCATGGCCGACGGCGACGTGTGCCACTTCCTGTTCAACGTTTAACCGGCGTAAACGGCGTTCGCGCCTTAATTTTGCGGCCGGCGTCGCGTTTAATCCGATGAATGAAGTGGTCGCGGGTTCGACCGGGCGCGCGATTCGTCGCTCCGTTCGGCCCGGGATTTGCGTGTCGTTAAATAGGTGGGTCGCACCTATTTGATCGGCGCGCCCGAAGCCGAATAATGAGTGGTATTGAAGTTTGGAGTTTGCCATGCCAACCAACCACACGCCGGCCTACCCGAAGATCGAAGAAGGCAAGAAGTATTTTTCGCTTGATGAAGCGAACCGCGCGTTGCCGTTTGTGCGGCGCGTGGTGACCGACATCTGCGAGGCCTACCGCCGCGCCGTCGGCCTGCAGCACAAGATGGAGTTCCCCCTGCCCGACCAGGACACCGATCAGCTGCGTGACGAGTATGAAACGCTCATGACACGTTTGAACGACCTGGTCGACGAGCTGTCGCTGGTGGGCGTGGAGCTGAAGGATTACGACAAGGGCCTCGTCGACTTCCCCGCGATCCACGAGGACCGCGAGGTGAACCTGTGCTGGATGCTCGACGAGCCGCAGATCACCGCGTGGCACGAGGTCGACGCCGGTTACACCGGTCGCCGGGACATCGCCACCCTCACGCCGCCCGCAGATGAGGACGACGGCTGAGCGATTTGACGCATCCGCGGTGAGCGAAACCGCCCAACGGCCGCGGCCTTAAAAACCGCGGCCGATTTTTTTTTCGGGTCTCGGGTCTCGGGTTCCGGGTTTCGGGTTCCGGAACAAGCCGGACTGAAGCGCAGCGCAAGTCCGGATCACAGGGCATCATTTGTCCTTCAGCGCCTTGCGCTGCGCCTCGATCAACCGCCCCACCCCCTTGGTCGCCAGGTCGAGCAGCGCGTCGAGCTGCGCCCGGTCGAACACGCCCGCTTCGCCCGTGCCCTGCACCTCGATGAACTGGCCTCGGTCGTTCATCACCACGTTCATGTCCACGTCGGCCGTGCTGTCGAGTTCGTAATCCAAGTCGAGGCACGGTTGGCCGTCGCAGATGCCCACGCTCACCGCCGCGACCTCGCCGAGCAACGGGTCGCCTTCGATCAAGCCGTCGGCCTTGGCCTTGGCGATCGCGTCGGCCAGCGCGACGTACGCGCCGGTAATCGACAGCGTGCGCGTGCCGCCGTCGGCCTTGAACACGTCGCAGTCGCACGTGACCGACACGCCCGGCATCTGCTCCAGGTCCACCGCCGCGCGCAGCGCCCGGCCGATCAGCCGCTTGATCTCCGTGGCCCGGCTGTCTTGCCCGCGTTTCTTGCGGCCAACCGTCGAGCCCGGCAGCATGCTGTACTCGGCGGTGACCCACCCGCTGCGCGGTTCGCCGGTCTCTTTGTCGATCAAAAACGGCGGCACGTCCGCCGACACGCTCGCCGTGCACAAAACCCGCGTCTCGCCCGCGGCGATCATGACGCTGCCGGCGGCGTGGCTGGGGAAATCGCGTTCGATCGTGATGGGGCGCAGCTGGTCTTTCGGGCGTGCCATGAGCCTTTCCTCCATTGAAACCCGCCACCATATCGCCCGCCGACGACCGTTGCCAACGCCGTAACCGCTCGGTAATATACCTCGCTCGGCCAAGGCCGAGATCGCTGCACGAGTAGCTCAATTGGATAGAGCACCTGACTACGGATCAGGAGGTTGAGGGTTCGAGTCCTTCCTCGTGTACTGAAAAGCCCGCCCACGTCGGCGGGTTTTTTCTTTCAAGCCGCTTGCGGCTTAGCGTGACCGCCGGAACCGTTCACCGATGAAAAAGCCCCCGCGCGTGCGCGGGAGCTTTTGGGGTGGCAACGTGTTGGTGGTCCGGGGGTCAGCGGCGACGCACGACGGCCAGGCCGCCGAGCGCGAGCAGCGCCAGTGACGCCGGCTCGGGCGTGTAGTTCCATTGCTGCATGTACGATTGGATGGCCGCGCCGGTCGTTGTGGCCTCGAAGGTGTAGGTCACACCGGGGCTGAGGGCGAGCGGGCCGGACACGAAGTTGTGGGTGTCGCCCGAAGCGATGGCGGTGTTGCCGCTGGAGATCACGCCGGCTTCGTCGAGCAGGTCAAAGACCGGGTTGCCCAGGAAGAAGCCCGCCGAGGCGAGCGTGTAGGTCTCCAACACGATCGGCTTGGAGACGGTGAACTCGAAGCTGAGCGTGCTGCCGCCGCCGCCGCCGAAATGAATCCCTTTGTCGTCGGACAGCAGGAAGCGGTTGCCGCCGACGAGGTTGTTCGTCGGCGTCATCGTGAAGACGGTCCCATCGGTCCCGACCGGCGAGAACTCCGTGCCGGTGATGAGCCCGTCTGCGGGGCTGTTGTCGATGGTCGCGGGATCGATCAGGAAACTGACGACCTCCGCATCGGCACGCGGGGCTACGACGGCGAGGGTGACCACAAGACACCCCGCCACGAAGGCGAGTGAACGGCACAATTTCATTGGGCTGACTCCTATCTCCCTTGCGAAGGCGCCCGACAAGGGCCTTCTCTGAACTGGTTGGTCAGGTGTAATTATGAACGCGGGCATGGCGCAAAGCAAGCTAAAAATGTGTGATGGCCGTATCGGGATCGGCGCATCGCGGCATCCGATTGTAGACCCGCTGGTCTGATTCAACGATAAGGCTGTCTTCATGGTGCGAACACCACGCGTAATAGCGGACGGGCCTGTGCGGTCACGTTGGTGCGCCGTGCGCACGGGCGCGGCCGGGCTCGTTTTTAGCTTGTAATCAAGGGTTTTCGCGGCACGGCGCGCGCACGGCGTCACGTCGGTGCGCGACGATGTGCGCACGCATGCGGCGTCGTGCGCTCCGGCGCGGCGCATCGTGACGCGAAGGGCGTGGCAACCTTGTTCATGACTCAGAATCGAGGGTCGGCGAAAGACGCGTTCGGCAATACGACCGGGCTGTGCGCGGCTTACGATTCGTCGCCTTCGATCAGTTCGTTGTCGTAGGCCTCTTCCAACTCGCGCACCTGCTCGGCGAGGTCGGGGTTCTGTTCGACCTCGTCGGTGACGCGCAGCTCCCACTCCGTGCTCGCCTCGCGCAGCTCCTCGATGTCGAGCGGCAGGTCGAGGATGCTCGCCAGCCGGCGCGTCACCGCGGCGATGCTCAGCGGGTTCGTGCCCTGCAAGTAACCGGGGATCTCGGCCACGAGCGAGATCATCTCGATGTCGCGCTGCTCGGCCTGGGTCAGCAGGAACGTCGCGAAGCTGCCGGGCCCCTCGTAGTTGCTCGGGCGCACGCCGAACTTGCGCACCGCCTGCATCAGCTTCGGGTCCGACACCGTCGCGTAAAGCCGCGGCTCGCGCGTGTGCGGCACCGACCCGCCGAAGCTGCCGACGAACACCATCGACTGCACGTTGGTCAGCTTCGCGACCTTGAAGATGCACTCGGCGAAGGTCGACCAGTTCATGTTCGGCTCTTTGCCCACGAAGAACACCACGTCGCGCTGCTCGTCGACGTAGAACGTGTTGCTGGGCGGGTCGAACAGGCGCACCTGGCCCTCTTCGACGCGGATGTGCGGCCGGAACAGGGCGTTGACCTCCATCGCCCCGGGGAAGTTGTAGAGATAAAAGCCCTCGGGGTTGATGTCGGCGAACGGCTCGCCGTCCATCGCGTGCAGCAGGCGCATGACGGTGCCGGTGGAGACGTCGCCGCCGTCCATCCAGCCGGAGAACGCGATGATCATGCGGGACTGTTCGACTTCGGGGCGGTCCCGGAAGGTGAGGGGCAGTTCGTGGGTCTCCATGCCTACATTCTACCCCATCGGTCGCGATCGGGTTCGTTATTCTCGGCTATGATGCCGCCATGCCCGAACTGCCCGAAGTCGAAACCGCCCGCCGCCTGGCCGAGCGTGCGCTCGGCGGCAAACGCCTCGTTGCCGTGGCCGCGGCGGACGACCGCATCGTCTACGAGGGCGTGACGCCCCGCACGTTTATCAAAAAGGTGACCGGCGCACGGGTCGAATGCGTGGGCCGGCGCGGCAAGCAGATGTGGCTCGAACTCGACCGCCGGCCGTGGCCGCTGTTGCACTTCGGCATGACCGGGCGGTTTTGGGTTTACGACACCGCCGCCGACCGGCCGCGTCACTGGAAGGTCGAGCTCGCCTGCGACGACGGGGTGCGGCTGGCCATGACCGACCCGCGCCGGTTCGGGCGCATCCGCTTGCAGCACGACCCGCTGAGCGACAAGCCCATCGCGGCGCTGGGGTTCGACCCGTTGCTCGACCTGCCGCGGTCGGACGTGTTGTTCGGTTTGCTCGGCAAGCGTCGGGGGCCGATCAAGGCGGTGCTGTTGGACCAGTCGCTGGCGGCGGGGGTGGGCAACTGGATCGCCGACGAGGTGCTTTACCAGGCCCGCATCGCGCCGCGGCGGCGGGCGTGCGACCTGTCGGCCGATGAAGTCAAACGCCTGCGCGGTAAACTCTCGGCGATCGTCCGCAAGGCCGTCGACGTCGAGGCCGACAAGCAACGCTTCCCCCGCACGTGGTTGTTCCATAAGCGCTGGGGCAAACAGAACGGCGCCACCATCGCCGGGCACCGCATCGTGCACGAAACGATCGGCGGCCGGACCACCGCGTGGGTGCCGAAGGTGCAACGCTGAATGATCCGCGAAACGTACGGCCCGGTGATCAGCTTATTGACGGACTTCGGCCTGACCGACCCGTTCGTGGGTGTGATGCACGGCGTGATCTACAGCCGGGCCCCTCAAGCGAAGATCGTCGACCTGACGCACGGCGTACCGCCGCAGGACGTGCGGCGCGCCGGGTACGTGTTGGCCGACAGCTTCCGCTACTTCCCGCCGGGCACGATCCACGTGTGCGTGGTCGACCCGGGCGTGGGCAGCGAGCGACGTATTTTGGCTGCGGCGGTGGACGACCAGGCCGTGCTCTGGCCGGACAACGGGCTGACCACGGCGCTGTTCGCCGAGTGTGCGCCCGACGCGGTGGTGGACGTGTGCAACCCCGACCTGTTTTTGAAATCGGTGAGCCAGACGTTTCACGGGCGCGACAAGTTTGCGCCGGCGGCGGGGCACATGGCGGCGGGCATGCCGTGGGCCGACTACGGCCTGCCGACCGACACGTGGGCCACGCTCGACCTGCCGCAACCGGTGTCGCACGACGACGGGCGCGTCGAGGGCGAGGTGATTTACATCGACCGGTTCGGCAACCTGGTCACGAACGTGCGGGGCACGCAACTGCCGCCGCTGCCGCGCATCACGGTCGGCGATCGCGCGGTCGACGGGCTGGTGCGGTCGTACGATGCGGTCGAGGCCGGGCAATGGTTGGCGATCGTGGGGTCGACGGGTCGGCTTGAGGTCGCGGTCAACCGGGGCGACGCGGCGGGCTTGCTGGGGGCGGCGGTCGGCGAGCGGGTGGTGGTGCGGTCGAAAATGTCGGATTAACGCGAACCGGCAGAACAGGGTGTGCGTCGAAACACATGATGAAGCACGTACTTCTGTTGCTGTGCCTGTGGGTGGGCGTCGTCGTGTTGTGGGCGGGGTGGTCGACGTGTGCCGACGACACCGATACCGACACCGGCTCGGCCGAGACCGAAGCGCCCAAACCGATCACCGATGAGCAATACCAGCAGCGCGTCGCGCACCTGCGCAAGCAGCTCGGCGACGGTTACACGGTCGTGCTGAGCAAGCCGTTCGTCGTGGTCGGCGACGAGCCCGCGGCGGTCGTCCAACGCCGTGCGCAGCGCACGGTGGGCTGGGCGGTCAAACGCCTCAAAGAAGCGTACTTCACGAAAGACCCCGACCGCATCATCACGGTCTGGCTGTTCAAGGACAAGGCCAGTTACGAGTCGCACTGCGAGAAGCTGTTCAACATCGAGCCGACGACGCCGTTCGGGTTTTACTCGCCGGGCAACGATGCGCTGGTCATGAACATCGCGACCGGCGGCGGCACGCTCGTGCACGAGATCGTGCACCCGCTGGTCGAGGCGAACTTCCCCGAGTGCCCGGCGTGGTTCAACGAAGGGCTCGGCTCGCTTTACGAACAGAGCGGCGAACGCAACAAGCGGATCGTCGGCTTCACCAACTGGCGGCTGCCGGGCCTGCAGAAAGCGATCAGGGCGAAAAAACTACCGACGTTCAAATCGCTTTGCTCGACCACCACCCACGAGTTCTACCGGCAAGACCCCGGCACGAACTACGGTCAGGCGCGGTACCTGTGCTACTACCTGCAAGAGAAGGGTTTGCTGCGGCGTTACTACCGCGCGTTTCACAAAAACCACGAAGACGACCCCACCGGCTACGATACACTGGTGACGGTGCTCGGCGAACGCGACATGGCCGCGTTTCAGAAGCGTTGGGAAGCGTGGGTGCTGAAGCTCGAGTTCAAGTAACGGGAGCGACCGATGCGGACAACCATGCGATGGGGCGCGGTGTTGGGGGTGCTGTTTCTTTCTGCCTGCACCGAGTCGAAAACCGAGCGTGAAACCCGCCACGCGGAGATCGACCGGATCGTCGCCGAGACCAGGGCGCTGCCGCTGATGCCGGGCGTGGCGCGAGTGACGATCGATAACTACAGCATCGACGAGCGCGACCGCGAGGCGATCGACGCGGTGGTGCGCGTGCGGAACGACCGCGTCGGCGTGTCGGCCGGGCGCCTCGGCGGACGCAACGGCGTGGTGCTGCACGCGTCGGCCGGCGACGTCGACGCGGCGCTGCGGGCAAGCAAAACGAGCCGGTTCAGCCGGTCGCACACCTCGTCGTTCCTCGTGCTCAACGAGGGGGCATCGGGCAGCTTGCAGGTGCTGTCGGTGCGGCGAGAGCCGTGGTTGGTTGCGGCGCCGGTGTACCGGGGCGCGTTGCTGGTTCGCACGTTCCGCGAGGAGGTGACGGGCACGGGCATGTTTGTGCGTGTCGACCGGGCCGGTGGTGGTCGCGCGACGGTGACGCTGACGCCATACTTCAACAGCGCCCGCACCGGCGGCGTGGTGCGGGTCGACGAATTGGCGACGACGCTGACGCTTCAACCCGGCGTGCGTTACGTGATCATGCACGCCGACGACCAGCGCGAAACGATCGGGCAGGCGTTGCTGTCGCACCACGCGACGGCCGAGCGTCGGCGGGTGATCGCAACGTTGATGGTCGAGGTGGGGCGGTAAACGCGGCGGAGCCGCGTCGCTAAATAGCCATTACTCGTGGCGGAGGGCTTCGATGGGGTCGAGGCTGGCGGCGCGGATGGCGGGGTACAGGCCGAACACGACGCCGACGAACACGCTGATGCCGAGCGACAGCACGATCGAGTAGACCGGCACGTCCGTGGGCAGCTCGGAATACAACGTGATGAGCGCCGGCAAGATCACCGCGCCGAGCAGCAGGCCGATGACCCCGCCGTTGATCGACAAGAGCAGGGCCTCGGTGAGGAACTGCTGGATGATCTGGATGCGCTGCGCGCCGATGGCGCGGCGGATGCCGATCTCGCGGGTGCGCTCGGTGACCGAGGCGAGCATGATGTTCATGATGCCGATGCCGCCGACGAGCAGGGAGATGCCGGCGATGGAGCCGAGCGTCCAGTTCCACCGGCGCTGGGTTTCTTTGGCCTGGCGGAGCAGCTCGAGGGGGACGGACACGTCGTAGTCGTGGGCGGGGTGCAGGCGTTCCATCAGGCGTTCGATCACCTTGGCGCTGGACTCGACCTGGTCGCGGTCGACGACCTCGACGATCAGCCGGTGCAGGTCGACGACCTCGCGGCTGGACTCGCCGGCGCGTTCCTCGCTGATGATCTCGCCGAAGTAGCTGCGGCACGTGCTCAGGGGGATGTACACGTCCGAGATGGAGTCGAGGGTGTCGCCGGCGGCGCCGATGCGCTGCTCGTTCTGAATGATGCCGACCACGGTGAACACCTTCTCGCCGATGCGGATGGGCTGGCCGATCGTGTGCGACGCGATCAGCAGGTCGCGCGCCACATCGTCGGTCAGCACCACCATCGGCGCGACGGTCCGTTCGTCGTGCTCGGTCAAAACGCGCCCCGCGATCAGGTCGCGCCGCACGAGCTCGAACCAGGCGGGCTTGGTTCCGATGAGCGTGACCTCGACCGACCGTCCGTTCACGCTCGCCCGCTTGGGCAGCTTGCGGACCGGCACCGTGCGGCTCACGTTCGGCAGGACGGCGGTGACCCGGCCCTCGTCCTCGTAGTTCAGGCCGTACACCGCCACGCGGCTGCCCGCCTGCGCGCCGCCCGCGGCCGTCGACTCGGCGCTCTTGCGCGAGGTGACGATGATGTTGTTGGTGCCGAGCTTCTCGATCTGTTCGAGCGCCGCCTGCTTCGAGCCCTCGCCGACCGCGAGCATCGCGATCACGCTCGCCACGCCGAACACCACGCCCAGCATCGTCAGCAGCGACCGCAGCTTGTGCAGCAGCAGCGACTTGATGCCGAGCTTGACGTTGCGCACGAGCCGGATCTTGTTCATCGCCCGACCCCCTCGATGCGGTCGACCAGCCCGTCGCGCATGTGCACCTGTGTGTGGGCGTGGGCGGCGATGTCGGCCTCGTGCGTGACCATGATGATCGTGCGGCCCTCGGCGTTGAGCCGGTCGAGCAACGCCATGATCTGCTCGCCGGTGGCCGAGTCGAGGTTGCCCGTCGGCTCGTCGGCGAGCAGGATCTGCGGGTCGTTGGCCAGCGAACGCGCGATCGCCACGCGCTGCTGCTGGCCGCCGGACAGCTCGGAGGGGCGGTGCTCCAGCCGGTCGGCCAGCCCCACCATCTCAGCCAACTCGCGGGCGCGGCCGATCGATTCGTGCGGGTCGAGGCCGAGGTAGTACAGCGGCATCTCGATGTTCTCGCGCACCGTCAGCTGCGCGATGAGGTTGAACGATTGGAAGATGAAACCGATGCGCCGCAGGCGGATGTCGCTGAGCTGTTCGTCGCTCAGCATGCTCACGTCGTCGCCGGCGAGGTCGTATCGGCCGAGGGTCGGGCGGTCGAGGCAGCCGAGCACGTTGAGCATCGTGCTCTTGCCCGAGCCGCTGGGCCCCATGATGGCCACGAACTGCCCGCGGTAGATCGACAGGTCGACCCCGGCCAGCGCGTGGACCTGCTGCTCGCCCATCACGTAGGTCTTGTGGACGTCGTCGAGTTGGATCACGACCTCGCGACCCCCGCCGCTGGGTAAAGGCGGGCCGGTGACGTGTGGGCCCGTGGTCGTGGTGGTCATGGCTGCTTCCCACCCGCGGGCCGCTGGCCGGTTCTTTGGCCCTGCCTCTGCCCCGGTCGTTGGCCGTCGCCGCCGCGTTGTTGAGCAAAGGCTTTCTGCAAGGCTTGGCGGAACTTGGTGAGCGTGGCTTGGTCGAGGTCGACGCCGTTGCCCGCCGCGGCGTTGTCGGCCGCCTGGTCGAGCTTGGCCTTGGTGTCCGCGTCGAGCGTGACTTTTTCGAGCATGCCGTTGGACTTGAGTTGCCTGTACATCGCCACCGCGCGCTGCGGCGTGAACTGCCGTTCGTGGCGCTGTTCCTGCTGGCCTTGCGGTTGCTGTTGTTGGCGGGGTTGTTGCGCCTGCTGCGTTTGACGTTTGGCCTTGCCATTGGGTGGCGGGGCCTGGACGTCGGGCAGGTCATCGATGTTGTCCTCCGGCCGCGCCGCTTCATCCAGCGGCGGCACGGTCGTGATCTTCTGGCCCTCCTTCAAGCCCTTGACGATGTGCACCTTCTTGCCGTTGTCCAGGCCGATCTCGACGGGGATCGGCTCGGCGTCTTCGCCCGGCGGGTAGACGACGTGCTGGTCGCCGATCTTGACCACGGCTTGCGGCGGCACGGTCAGCACGCCGCGGTACACCGCCACGATGATCTCGGTTTGGCAGTTCATGCCGGTGCGCAGCGCCGACGCGTCGCCGTCGATGTCGACCGTCGCGTCGTACACCTTCAGGTAGTTGTTCCACCAGCCCGACGGGTCGAGGTACTCGGCGATCCGCACGAGCTTACCGTTGAGCCCGTCGTCGGGCAGGTTCGGCCCGGTGATGCGGACGGGCATGCCGACGGCGACCTTGTCGCGTTGCGCCTCGTCGATCTTGATCGACACGCTCATCGCGCCGCTCTCGGGCAGGTGGATCAGCTCCGAGCCGTAGCCGACGCGCGAGCCGACGTCGAGCGGCTCGCCCTGGCTCCAGCGGTGGCCGTCCTGCGGGGCGTACACCACGCGGCCCGCGACCGGCGCTTTGATCGTGCACGCGGCGATGTCGTCGAGGGTGTCCTGCAACCGGCGCTGACGGCGGACGTGCGAGCTCTGTGCGGTCTTGTAGTCGACCTTCGCCTTTTCCACGTCGGCCTCGGCCTTGTTCTTCGTGCGCTCCAGCTTCGCCTTGGCCTGTTCGACGTCGCTCTCGAGCTTGCGCTTCTTCTCGTAGAAGGTGAACTCCTGGAGCACCTTCAACGCCCCGCGCGACACCTCGACGTCCAGCTTCGCGCTGTCGTGCTTGGCCACGTCGGCCTTGTACTCGACCTCGGTGATGTACCCCTTGTCGAACAGGCGCTTCGAGCCTTCCATAGTGTCCTTGGCCCGGTCCAGCGCCTCCTCGCTGAGCTTGAGCTTGCCCTGGGCCTGGTACAACTCCTGCGGGTACTCGCCCTCGATGTACTTCTTCAGCGCCAGCTGCGCGAACTCGTAGTCGAGCGCGGCCTTCTCCACGTCGCTCTGCGATTGGCTGATGGTATTCTCCAGGCTCACCTTCGACGCGAACTCGCTGGCCGCGGCGCTCTCGAGCGATTGCTCGTCTTCGATCTTCTCCTCGTCGAGCTGGGTCGTGTCCAGCCGCACGAGCACCTCGCCGGGCTCGACCACGGCGCCCTCTTCGATCAGCCAGCGCACCTCGATCTCGCGCTCGCGGACGTCGCAACGCAGGATCTCCTTGTTGGTCGCCTGGAGCTGACCGGCCTGGTTGACGGAGACGACCATGTCTTCGCGCACGACCTTGTAGACCGCCGCGTCCTCGCCGCCCGCCGCGTCGCCACTGGGCCAGAGGAAGTACGCCAAGCCGACCGCCGCGATGACCGCGGCCAGCCCGCCGACCAGCAGCAGCGGCCCGCCGCTGGCGCGATCAGCCCCGGTCCGGTTCGGGTTGCTCGTTGTTTGCGTTCCGATACTCACGCCATAAACCTCGCTCGTTGACGATCAGCACGCCCGCGTCGCGTTGCAGTTCCAGTTCCGCGATCCGGTAGTCGACCAGCGCGGTGGTCAGGTCGTTCTGGGCGTTGATCAGGTCTTCCTCGGCGTCGAGCAGGTCGGTGATCTCCGCCCGGCCGAGGTCTAAAAACAGCTTCGCCGACTCGACGCGTCGCTCGGCGACACGCACCGACTGCGTCTGGATCTTGTAGCTCTCGCGCGCCTGACGCAGCGTGCGCAGCGCGTTGCGGATGTCCAGCTTGATCTGGTCTTCCGACCCCTGCAGGGTTCGCACCGAACGCTCGAGGTCGATCAGCGCGTTGCGGTAGGCGTTGCGCTCCGGCTCCTTGTCCCACGGCGCGTCGAAGTCCAGGCCGATCGTGTACGTGCCGTCTTCGGGGCGGAGCCGGCCGTCGCTCGACGCGGCCGAACTGAGCCCGCGCCCCTCGCCCGCGGCGCCGGTGGCCGTCAGCGTCAGGCCCGGGCGCAGCGCATCGGCGGTCACCACCACGCGGCGCTGCGCGTCGAACACCTGTTCCTGGTCCTCGCGCAGGTCCAGCCGGCGCTCGAACGCCAGCTCGATCAGCACCGATTCCGGCAGCTCCAACGGCCCCGCGTCGTCGTTCGTGGGTTCGAGGATCACGATCCGCTCTTCCTCGACCCGGTATTCCTTCTCGCTGGTGTCCACGCTCGGGTCGCCCAGCGCCTCGCGTGCGGTCGTCGCCAGCCGGGCCAGCTCGTCGTAGTCCAATTCGATCCGCGCATCGGTCGGCAGGCCCAGCGTGATCTTGAAGCTGTCGAGCTGGCGCTGACGCGCCTCGCGGGCGTTGATCCAGTTGTTCCGCGCATTAAGCACTTCCTGCTTCGATCGGTCCACGTCGATCTCCGTCACCCGGCCCTCCTCGGCCCGGGCGCGCGTCCGCTGGAACGAATCGATCAACGAGCGGTAGTTGTTCTCCGCGTTGCGCACGCGGTCTTCCTGCTGCACCACCGACAGGTAATCGCTGGCGATGCCCACCACGAACGACCGCTTGAACCGCTCGAACTGCCACAGCGCGTACACCATGTCGCGCTCCGCCTGCGTCAGCGGCTCGGCCACGATGTGGCGCCCCGAACCGGCCAGCAGCGGCAGCGTCACCGTCACGTCCGCGAGGATGCCCAGCGAGCTCGAGCCGCTGCGGTTCAGCAGCTGCGCCAGGTCCACCGCGATCCCGCCGGCGACGGTCAACCCGTCTTCGAATCGCCGCGACGCTTCGAGGTCGGGCGTGGTGGTGATGCCCGTGGTGTCGCCGGTGCCCGAACTTGAAAACGACAGCGTGCTGCCGAGCATGCCCGCGAGGCTCGTGCGGAACGCGTCGCGCTCCAGGTCCAGCGACAGGGCCGTGCGGAACACACGCTCCTTCTCAGATTGGTACTCCCGGCTGTTGCGCGCCGCTACCTGCAACGCTTCCAGCAGCGTCAGCTTCAAAGGCTCGGGCCCTTCCCACGGCTTGACCGGCGGCTCGTCGGTCTTCGACGTGGCCAGGTAGTCGTCGTCGGGCCAGTGCTTGATCGGTTCGAGCCGGTCGCTGCCGAGCGAGGTGGTGTGCGAGGTCTGTAACCCCTGCAGCTGCATCAACCGGTTGCGCAGCGTGTCCTCGGCGGTGGCGATCGTGAACGGCTCGGTGCGGCCGATCGCGTCGGGCTGCTTTCTCTTGATGATGTCGTAGGCGACCTCGTCGGCCTGCTGACGGAACTCCGTATCGCTCAGGCAACCGGTCAGGCAGCTCAGCGCCACGACACAAAAAAACACCACACCGCCTCGCGGCGCCGCGACGGGCCGGCCTGAACTGATCGCGCGGGATGTCATATCACTCAGTATACGCATGCGGGGTTGGTTTGATTGCGTTCGATCCGGGCATTCTGCCATGCTAACCACGTTTTTTGCCGCTCGTTTTACGACAAGACGTCACAAATAAGGCGTACTTTCATCAGTTCCCGCTGTCAGTGTTCGCCTCGGATGCGTGCGAGCAGGTCGGGGTCGATCTTCGCCTTGACCGTCCGGCGGTCCAGGTCCAGCCGCCGGGCCGCCGCTTCGTAGCTGCCGGCCTTGGCGTACACCAACGTGCAGTATTGCTGCAGAACTTGGTCGGCCGTGTAATCACCGGCCAACATGTGCCGGCTGAGCACCGCGCGCCAGCCGTTGGCCGTGGCGCTGGGGCGCGGCTGGTAGGCGTTGCGGATCATCACGTTGCGCACACACTGCTCGAGCTCCCGCACGTTGCCGGGCCAGGCGTAGTCGGCGGGCATCCGCTGGTCGACCCAACGCGCGGTCTCTTTCGCCAGCGTTTCCCCCTCATCGCCGATCATCCGCCGGGCGATGTGCTGCAGCAGGTCGCCGAGGTCGTCCGGCCGATCGTCGAGCTGGTCGCGCAGCGGGTACGTCTCCACGTGGTCGGCGCACAGCCGGTAGTAGAAGTCCGTGCGGAACGTGCCGCGGTCCATCGCCTCCACGAGGTCGCGGTTGGTCGCGGCGATGATCTTGCCCTCGAACAACCGGTCCTCGGTGTCGCCGAGGCGTTGGAACGTGCGGTCCTGCAACACGCGCAGCAGCTTCACCTGGATGCCCTGGTCGAGGTCGCCGATCTCGTCGAGGAACACCGTGCCCAGCGGCGGGCACTGCTCCAGCCAGCCGGCGCGATCGCCGACCGCGCCGGTGAACGCGCCGCGGCGGTGGCCGAACAGCTCCGACTCGACGAGCGTGGGCGCCAGCGCCGAGACGTTGAGGGCGTGGAACGAGCCGGCGAAATCCTCGGTAAAACGCCCGGTGTTCGGGTCGAAGGGGATGTACCGCGACCGGCCGATGGCGCGGGCGACCAGTTCCTTGCCCGAGCCGCTGGGCCCGGTGATCAGCGTGGTGATGTCGCCCATGCGTTCGAACAGCGTCCGCCGGTAGCGGCGCATGTCGTGGGTAAAGATCGATTGCCAGATCGCGGCGCGCAAGCGCACGGTCGGCCCCGAGGCGCCCACGAGGTAGCGGAAGATCTGGCGGAACGCGCGACGGATCTGGAAGAAGCAGGCCAGCACGTGCGACTTGTTCATCGAAAGCTCGGGCGTGATGTCCGCCGGGCCGAGGTAGTGTTCGAAGTCGGCTGCGTACCGATCGAAGTACTTGACTTTGACCGAGCGCCCGCCGGCGATGCCGCGCTCGACGGTCTGGTCGACGTGCTCGTAGTAGCGGTGGTAGAGCACGAAGAGCACCACGTCTTCGTAGAGCGGCCAGTCGGCGTCGCGCCGGGCCTTGGCCGGGTCGGCCGGGCGGATCGCGTCGACCAGTTCGGTGCAGCGTTTGAACAGGCGTTGGACGTTGGGGTGGTCGGCGCTGTTGAGCGAGCGGCGGTTCCAGTCGGCGTCCTCAGCGACGTGGGCCGTGCCCAGGGCCTGGCGCTCGAGTTCCAGCCGCTCGGGCAGGAACGGGTTGCAGTGGGCCAGGTCCGAGACCGTACGTGCGAGGTGGCGTTGTGAATCGTCCGTGAACAAGCCTTTTGTCATACCTTAATTGTACAGTACATGGACATTAAATGCGCAAAACTATGGGACTTGGCTTGAGCGCCGCGATGACGTCATAACGTAAATTTCTATCATACAAAAGCTTATGATTTTGTGCCCGTTTTGGCACAGCCCTTGTCTTACGTCATGCGGAATCGAAAGGGCACACCATGAGCACACGACCCCTCCAACGAGTGATTCGCCGCATGTCGGCGGGGATACCGTTCGTGGCTTTGCCCCTTCAGTTTTCCGCCGACACGGAACACAAGCTGACAACAAGACGTGTGCCCTGTGGGGACGGGAAACCGGGCTTGGGTTTCGCAACGCCGTGTTGCGAGCGAGCCCGGCCCCATCCCCCGCACGCGTACGCCACACGGGCTTTGGGGGCTTAGTTATGGACGTGCCACAAGTCAACCTGCTGGTCATCTGGCTCGCGATCGCGGGGGGCATGGTCAGCGGCGCGGTGATGGGCTTGGCCTTCCACCACGCGCAGTGGCAGGGCGGCTACGGCTCGTGGCGTCGCCGGCTCATGCGACTGGGGCACATCAGCTTCTTCGGCCTGGCGTTCGTGAACCTTGCGTTCGTGAACCTCGCGTTCATACAGGCTGTGGGGGGGATGGGCGAGCCGGCCGGCCGGTTGATCGACATCGCCGGCTGGTCGTTGGTCGTCGCCACGGTGGCGATGCCGACCGTTTGCTTTCTTTCCGCTTGGCGTCAGCGGATGCGGCACCTGTTCTTTGTGCCGGTCGGCAGCGCGCTGGTCGCGGTGGCGCTGACGCTGGTTCAGGTCGTGAGGGTTTCGCTATGAAGATCGCGCTGATCGCCATGAGCGGTGTGCGGGCGTGCGACGAGGAGTTGCTCGCGCTGGGTTTGACGCTGCCGGGTTTCGTCGAGCGCAGCAAGACGATCGCCGCGCTGCCGTCGCTCGGCCTGCTCACGCTGGCGGGCATGACGCCAGCCGAGCACGAAGTCGAATACATCGAGGTCGCCGACATCAATGAACTCGACGAGCTGCCGGCGGACTTCGACCTGGTGTGCATCAGCAGCTTTTCGGCGCAGGTCAACGAGGGCTACGCACTGGCCCGCCGGTACGCCGAGGTCGGCGTGCCCGTGGTCATGGGCGGCCTGCACGTGACGACCATGCCCCACGAGCCGGCCAAGCACGGCGCTTCGGCTGCCATCGGCGAGGGCGAGGTCGTTTGGCCCGACATACTCGCCGACGCCGGGCGCGGCCAGCTCAAGCCGGTTTACGATGCGCGCGGGCGCGAGTTCGACCTGGCCGACGCGCCGATGCCGCGTTACGACCTGTTGGACATCGACCGCTACAACCGCCTGACCGTGCAGGCCTCGCGCGGCTGCCCGTGGCGCTGCGCGTTCTGCGCCAGCTCGATCTTGCTGACCGGGCGCTACAAGCAGAAGCCGATCGACAAGGTGCTGGGCGAGGTCGACGCGATCCGCGAGGTTTGGAAGCGGCCGTTCATCGAGTTCGCCGACGACAACGCCTTCGTCAACCGCGCCTACTGGCACGAGCTGTTGCCGCGGCTGGCCGAGCGGCGGGTCAAGTGGTTCGCCGAGAGCGACCTGTCGATCGCGCAGGACCCGGCGTTGCTCGACGCGATGCGCGACGCCGGCTGCGCCGAGGTGTTGATCGGCTTGGAAAGCCCAACCGGCGCGGGGCTCGACGGCATCGAGCTGCGCAGAAACTGGAAACGCAAGCAGCTGCCGGTCTACCGCGACGCGGTGCGCGCGATCCAGCGGCACGGCATCCGCGTGAACGCGTGCTTCGTGCTCGGCCTCGACGGGCAGACGCCGGATGTTTTTCAGGACGTGTACGACTTCGCCGAACAAATCGCCCCGTTCGACGTCCAAATCACGTACGCCACCCCGTTCCCCGGCACGCCGATGTACCGGCGGATGAAGGAAAGCGACCGCCTGACCCACGACGGCGACTGGCGACGCTGCACGCTGTTCGACATCAATTACCGGCCGACGCCGATGACGCGCCACGAGTTGCGCGACGGCTTCTTCGACCTGGCCGAGCGGCTGTACAGCGACGAGTTCACCCGGTGGCGCAGGGAACAGTTCAACCGACAGCGCCCGCACGGACGCGTGGCCTGAAGGGAAAGGGCATGTCACCCATGACGCGATATTTCGAGCAGAGCGTGGGGCCCGCCCCGCTGGGTTGGGTGCCGGCGGCGTTGACGGCGAGCCGGCTGGCGCTGGCGCCGGTCATGGTGGTCAACGCGTACGCGTGGGGCAGCGAAACGCTGTTCGTCGTGGCGCTGTGCTGGGCGTTTGTGTCGGACATTTACGACGGCGTGATCGCGCGCTGGTTGAAGGTGGACACCCCGCTGGTGCGCCGGTTCGACAGCGCCACCGACATGGTGTTTTACTTATCGACCCTGTGGGCGGTGGGCGTGGCGCACACGGACGTGTTCATGCAATACGTTTGGCCGTTGATGGGGTTGGTGGCGTTGGAGGTCGCGTGCAACACGGTCAGCTGTTGGCGTTTCGGCCGGCTGCCCGCGACACACACCTACACCGCCAAGTGCTGGGGGATCAGTTTGTTCGCGGCGCTCGTGCTGCTGTTGGGCTTCGGGGTGACCGGCTGGGTGTTCACGCTCATGCTGGCGCTCGGTTACGTCGCCGGCGTCGAGGTGCTGGCGATCTTGCTGCTCAGCAAGCGGCCGCCGGTTGACGTCGCGGGTTTGTGGTTGATTCAAAGGCTCAGATTAAACCAGGAGATGCAACGATGAACGGAAAGATTCTCGAAGTAGTGTTCGTGGTGCTGATCGCCGGTGTCGCGATCGTGACTTTGGCCGCGGCGAACAACGACAAGCCCGCCGAGGGGTTGACGGTCGGCGTGTACGACAGCCGCTCGATCGCCGTCGCGTGGGCGGCGTCGACGCACAACGACGAGGTGGCCGACGCCATGAAAGAGTACCGCAAGGCCCAGGACGAAGCCGACGCCGAGCGTGCGGAAGAGCTGGAGCAGTGGGGCCGCACCTTCCAGAAGAAGCTCCACTTCCAGGGCTTTGGCGAGTACCCCGTGCACGAACTGCTCGAAGACGTGAAGACCAAGCTACCGCAGCTCGCCAAGGCGCAGGGCGTGGACGTGATCGTCGCGAAATGCGACTATGTGGCCGACGGCGTGAAGACGAAGGACGTGACGATGGCGCTGGTCAAGCTGTACAACCCGACCGAGCGCACGCGGAAGATGGCCGAGTCGATCATGAAGGAAAAACGGCAGCCGTTCGAGACGCTGATCGCGATGCCGGCCAGCCACTGAGCGGCACGCTCACGACTTAAAGTAGTCCGGCTCGTTGCCCGGCTTCCACTTGATGTTGCAGCCCGCGGCGGGGTACTGGGTTTCGGGCGCGGGTTGGCCGAGCAGCATCGCGTCGAGCGCCGCACGCAGGTCCGCGCCGTTCGCCGGGGTGGTCTCGAAATCGTACACGCCCGACTCGATGCGCTTGGGGCGGGTCTCGTCGAGCTGGCCGCGGTAATACAGCCTGTGCTCGGCGTCGAACAAAAACAAATCCGGCGTGCACGCGGCGGTGTAGGCCTTGGCGACGGCCTGCGTCTCGTCGTAGAGGTACGGGAACAGGTAGCCGCGCTCGACGACCTCGTCTTTCATCTTCTCGGGCGCATCGTCGGGGTGGTTGGCCACGTCGTTGGACATGACCGCCACCACCGCCACGCCGCGCGACGTGTACTCGTCGGCCAGGCGTTTCAACTCCTTCGCCACGTGCTTGACGAACGGGCAGTGGTTGCAGATGAACATCATCAGCAACGGCTTGCCCGCGAAGTCGTCGCGGCGGACCGCCTGGCCCGTTGTGTCCGGCAGGGCGAAGTCCGGCGCCGCGGTGCCGAGGGGCATCATCGTCGAATTGACCATCACCATCGGTGTGCTCCTGTGGCTGTTTTCAAGCCCGGCCCTGCGGGCCGTCGCTAAACGCGTGCTGGCCGTGGCCGCATCGCTTGCCGCTCAATCCCGCGATCATAGCGCGCCGATGGTGATCGGCCAAACGCCCGGCCTGTCGGTCGCGCGGCGACCGCGGTATCCTTGGGTGCGGTTCAGCGCCCAGGGAACACCGCCACATGATCCTGCCCGTCGGCACCGACAGACGACTGCGCCGCCTGCCCGTGATCAACACGGCGTTGATCGTCGTGAACCTGCTGCTCGCGCTGTACACGCTCGTGATCCGCCCGCTGCAACACGAAACCCCGCTCAACCAATACATGCTGCTGCCCGTCGACCCGCACTGGTACCAGTTTTTCACCTACCAGTTCCTGCACCACAACTGGGAGCACGTGTTGTGGAACGTGCTGTTCCTGTTCGTGTTCGGCAACTCGCTGGAAGACCGCCTCGGCCGCACCGCGTACCTGGCGTTCTACCTCAGCGGCGGCGTGATCGCGGGCCTCGGGCAGATGGCCATGGGCGACGACGTCCACGTGCTCGGCGCCAGCGGCGCGGTCTCGGCCGTCGCCGGCGCGTACTTCGCGCTGTTCCCGCTGTCGCGCGTGGTGATCACGTTTTTGTTCATCTACTTCTTCGAGGTGCCGGCGATGATCATCATCGTCGTGTTCTTCGCCCTGCACGTGGGCACGCAGATGTTCGGCGGCAGCGGCGTGGCGTACCTGGCGCACACCTGCGGCGCGCTGGTCGGGTTCGCCGTGGCGCTGGGGTTGCTGTACTGGCGCGTCCTGCCGCGCGAGGTGTACGACTTCATGTCGCTGGCCGACCGCTGGAACCGCCGCCGGCAGATGCGCTCGGCCACCCGCGGCGGTCAAAGCCCCTGGCTCGCCGACGCCGGCACAACGGCCGACCCGGCCGAAAGCACGTCGCGCGTCGACGTGATGCGGCGCGCCATCGACAAGGCGCTGGCCGACCGCGACCCCGACCGCGCGCTCGACACCTACGAGCGCCTGCTCGCCGACCACCCCGCCCAGGTCATGTCGCGCGACTCGCAGTTCGACCTGGCCAACCACGCCATGCAGCACGCCCGCCACGGCACCGCCGCCACGGCGTACGAACTTTTTATCAAGGCCTACCCCGACGACCCGCAAGCCGACGAGGTCCGCGTGATGCTCGGCCTGGTCTACGCCCGCTACCTCGACCGGCCCGACGCCGCCCGCCCCCACCTCGAGCGGGCCGTCGACCGCCTCGACGACGAAAAACACCACCAGCTCGCCGCGCAGCTGCTCAAAGAGATCAGCGACACTCTTAAATAACCGGCGGCATACCTGCCGCCGGTTCCAGAACCGGCACCTGTAAGGTGCCGGCTATATAAATCGCCTACACTACCGGTCATGCCCGAGCGCACACGCATCAAAATCTGCGGCATCAAAACGCCCGACATCGCCGAGGCCGCGGTCGACGCCGGCGCCGACATGGTGGGCGTGGTGTTCGCCGAGCGCTCGCCGCGTTGCGTGAGCGTCGCCGAGGCCGCCGCCGTGTCGCGGGCCGTCGCCGGCCGCGCTGAGGTCGTCGGTCTGTTCGTCGACGGTGAACCCAACACCATGCGCCGGGCGGTCGGCCAAGTGAACTTGTCGATGCTGCAATTGCACGGCCGGGTCGACGCGGCAACGCTCAACGAACTCGAACCGATCCGCGTGATGGTGTCGTTGCCCTTCGATGAAAAGGCTGAGGCTGCGCTTGCGCATTGGTCGGCTCAACCCGTGCCGAACGTCGCGGCGCTCATCGTCGACACCCCCGACCCGACCAAGGTCGGCGGCGGCACCGGCGTGACCTTCGACTGGCACGCGCTGCGCGACGCGCTCGACCGCGTTCAGCCCGAATTGCCGATCGTGTTGGCTGGCGGCTTGAACCCCGACAACGTCACCGACGCGATCGCGATCGTGCAGCCCGACATGGTCGACGTCTCCAGCGGCGTCGAATCGGCCCGCGGCACAAAAGACGCCGGCCTCGTCCGCGCGTTCTGCCGGGCGGTGTCCGTGGGAAACAGCCAATAGGCAACAGGCGAGCGGGGCGTGCGCCGATCGTCTGATTGTCGTGCCGCTCGCGTTCGTGGTGTTTGTGAACTACGACAAGGTCGCGAACGCCTGTTGGCTGTTGCCTCTTGCCTGTTGCCTTATGGCTTATAGCTATCGCCTTACGGCTTCTCCCCCAACGCCTTGCCCAGCGCCTGCGTCTCCGGCAGGTGCGGCGCGAGCTTCGTGGCCGTGTCGTGCCAACGGCGGGCCTCGTCGAGCTGCCCGGCCCGGTGGTAACACAGGCCCGCTTGGGCCGCGGCCCGGCCGTCGAGCGGGTTGTCCTTGAACCACGCCACCCAAACGCCCGCCGCCTCGGCCTGGCGGTTCAGCGACAAATACGTCTGCGCCAGCTCCTCGGTCACCTGCGCGTGGGTGTGGGCCTGCGCCTCGGGCAGCGCCAGCAGCACGTTCAGCGCCTCGGCGCGCCCCTGCGGGTCGACCTTGCGCCGAAGCAGCCGGGCCTTCCAGATCGTGTAGCTCACGAACTTGTTGCGCTCGGCGAACGGGTCGGTGCGCTGAAGGGCCTTGTCGTAACGGTCGATGGCGCTGTCGATCTCGTTGCGTTTCGCCGCGACCGCCGCGAGCAGCGCGTACGCCTGTGAGATCGAGTCGTCTATCTCCAGCGCACGCAGCGCGTAGAACCGCACGTCGTCGTAGGCCTTGACCTTCATCGACGCGTTGGCCACGCGCAGCGGGTAACGCGCGTCCTTCGAGTCCAACTCCGCCGCCCGCTTGTAGTGCGCGACCGCCTGCTCGTTCTTAGCCAGCAACTCCGCCACCGTGCCCGCGACGAACTGGGTCTCCGGCTGGTTGCCGTCCAACGCCAGCGAGCGGTCGAACGCGTCGTACGCGTCCGACCACTGGCTCTGGGCCACGTGCACCTTGCCGAGCAGGGCGTGGCCCACCGGGTCGGCCGGGTAATCGGTCACAAGCTTCTCCAGCACCGCCTGGGCCTCGCGCACCCGGCCCTGGTTGAAGTGCTCCTCGGCCAGCGCGTGCTGCTCGGCGACGTGCTGCCGGGTCTGCGCGTCCCACGACTCGGGCCCGCCGGTCTCCGCGTCGGCCGGTGTGGTCGGGCGGGTGGCGAAGAAGATGCCCGCCGCCGCGACCGCGACGATCGCCAGGCTCGCCCACACCTTCCACTTGCTGCTGGTCTGCGTCTGCTCCATGGCCTAAGCCTACTCCCTGCCGGTGTTGCCAGCCAGACCCGTTCTTGGACCCGCCCGATCCGGCCGATATACTCATCGGCACGATGGACGCAAATCGCCACCATCTCGACCCTTCCCCCGTCGCCCTCCGCGTGGCTGTTAGCTGAGCGGAAGAACCGCACCGCCGACAACCCGGCTCCGTTATCCATTAGAATCAGTTCGTTTCGCGGGAATCGACGCGCCCCCGGTGGCCCGTCGGTCGGCGGAATGACCAATGAGCAAAATCCAAAAATCAAAGCTGCCAACATCATGACCGAGCAACTGAGCAAGACGTACCAGACCCAGGCCGTGCAGGCCGAGATCGCCGAGCTGTGGGACCGCTGCGGCGCGTTCGACGCCGAGCCGGACGCCCCCGGAACGCCGTACGCCGTCGTGATCCCGCCGCCGAACGTGACCGCCGCGCTGCACCTGGGCCACGCGCTGAACAACACGCTGCAGGACGTGCTGGTCCGCTGGCGCCGGATGTGTGGCGACAACGCCATCTGGCTGCCCGGCACCGACCACGCCGGCATCGCCACGCAGACCGTCGTCGAGAAGCGCGTGCTCGCCGAGGAGGGCAAACGCCGCACCGACTTCGAGCGCGAAGCGTTCGTCGAGAAGATCCAGGCCTGGAAAGACGAATACGAGGCGACCATCACCGGCCAGCTCAAGGCGATGGGCTGCTCGTGCGACTGGCGCCGGCAGGCGTTCACGATGGACGACGTGCGCGCCAGGGCCGTGCGCGAGGCGTTCTTCCAGCTGTTCAAGGACGGCCTGATCTACCGCGGCAAACGCTTAGTGAACTGGGACCCGGCGACCCAGACCGCGCTGGCCGACGACGAGGTCGAGATGGAGCCGATCGACGGCCACTTCTGGTACCTCAAGTACCCCGTCGTCGACGAGCACGGCAAGGAGACCGGCGAACACTGCATTGTCGCCACCACACGCCCCGAGACGATGCTCGGCGACACCGCCGTGGCCGTGAACCCCGACGACGGGCCGCACGCCCGGTTCATCGGGCAACACGTGAAGCTGCCGATCGTCGGCCGGGTCATCCCCGTCATCGGCGACGACTACGTGGTCAAGCCCGACCCCGACTCCTCGGACGAGAAAGCCAAGTACGCCAGCGGCTTTTTGAAAGTCACCCCCGCCCACGACCCCAACGACTACGACATCGGCCAGCGCCACGACTTGCCGATCATCAACGTCATGGCCCCCGACGGCTCGATCAGCGATCAGCATGGTTGGCACGACGTCGGCGGCGCCGAGTTCACGCTCGGTTTGGACCGTTACGAAGCGCGCGAAGCGATCGTGACCTGGTTCCGCGAGAACCACCTGCTCGAAGACGTCAAGCCGTATCGCCACACCGTGGGCCACAGCTACCGCTCGCACGTGCCGGTGGAGCCGTACCTGAGTGATCAGTGGTACGTGAAGGTGACCGATGAACGCCTGGCCGGCGCTGCGCTGCGCTCGATGAACGCGGATCAACGCACCGCGGGCACCGAATGCGTGTGGACGGAGAACCATCCGTTCGAGTCCGGAGTCCGGAGTCCGGAATCCGGAATCGACTCCGGACTCGAAACTCCGGACTCCGGACTCACGTTCACCCCGAATCGTTACGCCCGCACGTTCCAGACGTGGCACGAAAACATCCGCGACTGGTGCATCTCTCGCCAACTCTGGTGGGGACATCGGATTCCGGTGTGGAGCTATGAATTAAGTGAGCCCGTACGACGTTGTTTTGAAGCGCTTGCTATTGGTCCTAAAGGCAAGCATTGGGAAGGACTGATCCCAGAGCATGGGGAAGATTTTGCGCAAGCAACGAAAGCGCTATCGGCGCTTTCAAAGATTGTCGAAGCACACCCGGAATCAGCTGCTATTTCGCATGAAACAGATCGGTTTCTCAAGGAGAATAAAAATGCTCCGTCCTCGATTCATGTTTGCTTGAGCAGAGATAACCAGGAGCTGGTACAGCAGCTTGAGGGTGTTGGTTTCACTCGCGATCCCGACGTGCTCGACACGTGGTTCAGTTCGGCGTTGTGGCCGCTGAGCACGCTGGGGTGGCCGGAGGAGGCGGCGGAGCTGGAGACGTGGAACCCGACGAGCGTGTTGTCGACGGCGCGGGAGATCATCACGCTCTGGGTCAGCCGGATGGTCATGTTCAACCAATACTTCCGGGGGTGCGTGCCGTTTACGGACGTGGTCATCCACGCGATGATCCAGGACGGCGAGGGGCGGAAGATGAGCAAGATGTTGGGCAACGGCGTCGACCCGCTGGACATCATCCACACCCACGGGGCGGACGCGATGCGGTTCACGCTGGTGCAGATGACCACGCAGACGCAGGACGTGCGCATGCCCGTCGAGCCGGACGAGGCGACCGGGCGGAACACGAGCCCGAAGTTCGACCTCGGCCGGAACTTCTGCACGAAGATGTGGAACGCGGCGAAGTTCGCGCTGAGTCATCTTGATAGCGAGCCCGGCG
>JANQHD010000021.1 GCA_028282805.1 Phycisphaeraceae bacterium
CGAGGGCGGGGCGTTTGCCGTAATAGCGGACCGATCGGGGCTTCAAAAACCGGCGTGGTGACTTGAAAATGCCGACGACACGCCGATGCGCACCGACCATCGGTGCGCACGCCTGCGACCGGTCCGCTATTACGCGTTGAGCGCCGCGCCCGCTCGGCTTCGTCGTATAATCGACCGCACCTCTCACACGGGTCGATCAACGGAGCCGAACGATGCCGAAAACCCACGCGCTGTGCTGCCTGGCGTTGACTTGTTTGTTGCTCGGTTGCGAGCGAGGCCACAAGGCCGCGGCCACCACGCAAGGCGTCGAGGCCGAGCGCGCCACGCTGGTGGTGGGTGTGTCGCGCAGCTACCCGCCGATCATATTCAAAGAAGGCGAGCGCACGGTGGGCCTCGAGGCGGACTTCGCGCGCAAGCTCGGGGAAGAACTCGGCATGGCGGTCGAGTTCCGCCCGATGTTCTGGCCCGACCTGATCAACGAGCTGAGCTACAAGCGGATCGACATCATCATGTCGGGCATGTCGATCACGCCCGCGCGGCAACGGCTGGTGGGTTTCGCCGAGCCGTATCTGGCGGTGGGGCAGCTGGCGATGGTGCGCACCGCCGACCGCGCCGTGTTTGCCGACGCCGAGGCGATCATGAAAACCGACCGCCGGATCGGCGTGGAGATGGGCTCGACCAGCGCCAAGTTCGCCTACGAGAAGGTGCCCAACGCGGGCATCATCAACTTCGCCACCGTCGCCAAGGCCACCGCGGCCCTGCGCGACAAGCAGGTGGATCTAGTCATTCACGACTCGCCGTCGCTCTACTGGATCAAGGCCAACGCCGGCGAGGGGTTGCACGTCGTGCCGCACCTGCTGACGCGCGAGCAGCTGGCGTGGGCGGTGCGGTCGGACAACACGGAATTGTTGAGCAAGGTCAACGCCGTGCTCAAACGCTGGCGCGCGTCGGGGGAACTGAAACAGATGATCGACCACTGGCTGGGGGCGCGGTGAATGCGGAATGCGGAATGCGGAATCGAGAATGCAAAAGCCCGATCGGCGCTTGTGCGCGATCGGGCTTTGTTTTACTCAAGCCTCAAGCCTCAGGCCTCAAGCCTCAAGCCTCACGACTCACGACTCACTGCGCTAAGCCGCGAGCGGCTTGCGCGGGGGCTCAGTAGTCGCTTGACGTGACGGTGCCCTCGATCTCTTCGATCTCGCGTTCGATGTCGCGGTACTCGCGGGCGCGGCCGGCGTTGCGGTCGCGCTCGGCCAGGTCTTCCCGCGCCTTCTGCAACCGTTGGTGCTGGTCGGCGATCTGCGCATCGGTGATCGCGGCGCCCTGGTGCACGTCGCGGATGGCCTGTTGGCGCTTGTTCTCGTTGCGTTGCCACTGGTTGGCCAGGCGGGTGTACTTGTTTTCGTGCTCGATGCGTTTCTTGTCTTCGTCGACGATGCCCGAGATCAGGCCCACGCCGCCGCCGATGGCGGTGCCGAGCACGGTGGCCTCGGTATCTTTTCCGGCGGCTTGCCCGATGACGGCGCCGATGCCCGCGCCGGCGGCGGTGTGCGTGACGGCGGAGTCTTCGAGCAGGCCGCGGTCGCGCTTTTGCTCTTCCCACGAGACGTACAGGTCGCCGCCGGGCCGGTACGGGTTATCGGGCGAGTAGTCCATCTCGGCGATGCGCTGCGGGCCGCAACCCGGCGCGACGGCCAAGGCGAAGAGCATCAACGGAAGTACGGTCAGTGTCGGTCGGTGCATGGCAAATACCCCTTTCATGCGTGCCCTGCTCTGATGATTATACGAACAAGATGCGCCGATTGGTGCAACTTGCGTTTCGTGTGCGGGATCTGCACGACGTCGGTGACCACGTCGTGGCATGGCGGGCCGATAAAACGCGTTTTTTCCTGGCGTGGCAGCGCCGGTGGGGTATATTGTCGTTAGGGGAATCAGGGGAAAGTGACCAGACATTTTGTTTTTCAGAGCGCGACCTGGTGGATCGGCATTGGTCGGGTGGTGCGTCGTTTCAAGCATTGGGGTCGATTGGTCGATAGCTGAAGTAGGAAGAGACGGTACAGGCTGTCGCAAGGACGCCGCCATGCCTGAGACGACGCAACCGATGAACGAATCCGATCAACGACAGTACCCGCGCTATCCGCTGCCCGCCGCCTACACGGCGGTTCGGGTGCGCCGCGCCGGTGAGGCCGACTACGCCCACGAGGGCCACGCCTACGACATCTCGATGGGGGGTGTGCGCTTCGAACTGGATGAGGCGCTGGACGCGGGAGAACACGTGGACCTGGCGATCACGCTGCCGGGGCGGTCGGCCGGCGAGGTGCACGCGCACGGCGTGATGGTCCGCATGCACGACCCCGAAGAGGTGGGCCCGGTCCGCATGGGCCTGTGCTTCGACGGCCTGGCCAGCGAGGCGGATCGGCGGGAGTTGGAGCGTTTTTTGTTGGGCGACGCCGCGAGCGAAGCGGCGTGAGCCAATACCCGTAAAAACCCCCACCCGCCGGCGATCGGCGGGTTTTTTGTTGACCCCGGGCCCGCTTTGGGCAACAATCTGTGTAGGTGGACTGACTAACCGAAAGGAGGCGTACCGACATTTGAACCCATCGCCAAGCGTTGCGGCGAAAGCCAACGCAGCCGACCGAAGCACACGTGATCCGTTATCATTCCTTTCCATGATCCGTTTCGGTCGGTTTTTTTATGCGCAGGGGGTTAAGGTGTGAGCCATAAGCCATAAGCCATAAGCCGTAAGGCAACAGGCAGCAGGCAACGGGCAACAGCGCCCGCGGCCGGTGGGCCCGTTTAGCGACGGCCCGCAGGGCCGGGCGACGAATGATGGATCTGCGTGTGTTGCCCAGGCAGCCCCGCACACCCGCACCACAAAACGACAAACAACGGGCCGCAGGTAGCGGTGACCTGCGACGCGTGATGGGTGGCCGGCAACGAATCACTCGTGGGTGATGGGCGCGTGCTGCTTATAGCTCATAGCTTATAGTCTATAAATTATCTATCTAATGAGGTGTATAAAGTTCGGTACTCGGGCAATGGGCCGGCAATCGGCAATCGGCACTCGGCAATCGAAAATCGAAAATCGGCAATCAACCAAGCGTCGCCCGGCCCTGCGGGCCGTCGCTAAACGAGCAAACCGAGCGCGGGCGATGTTGGCCGTTGCCTGTTGCCT
>JANQHD010000037.1 GCA_028282805.1 Phycisphaeraceae bacterium
CTCGTAAAGCACCGCCAGCGAGCTCGAAGCGTCAAGCGCCACGCCGCTGATCGCGTCGTGGTCGAACGTGCCGCTCAGCGAACCGCTCGTCAGAACCACGAACGAATCACCCAGCACCGGCGTGACGTTTTGCGTCACGCTCAGCGCGCCGTCGAGCGCCACGTCGCCGGTGACGTTCAGTTGATCGAAGTCGATGCCCGCCTCGCCGCCGCTGCCGAACAGGTCGAACGCCATCGACGCGGTCGCCAGCTGCGTCAGGTCGCCGTCGATGTTCAGCACGTTCGTCAGCGCGGGCGGGTCCGGCGGGTCGGGCGGGTCGACCACCTCCCCGTCGATCGTGATCGACACGTCGTCGACCGAGCCGAAGCCGCCGTCACCGTCGAACTTCTCGAAACGCACCAACAGGTTCTTGCCCACCGCATTGGCGTCGGTCACCGCCGCGAGCGTGTTGTTGAACGCGTTGTAACCGCTGCCGAAGTTCAGCGTCGGCGTGAGCACCGTGCTGAACAAATCGACGGGCGTCGCGCCGTCGAGGTAGTACAGCGTCGCCTCGAGCTGCTCGACGCCGAGCGTCCAGCTGCCCGCCCCGGCGTAGGCGAAGCTGAAGGTGTACTCGTCGCCCAGCGCGATCACGTGCCCCGTGTCCTGCGCCGGCGAGGGTGTGTTGCCGTTGCCCGCGTTGAAGCCCACGATCGCGCGGTACGCGCCCGACGCGGGGTTCGAGGTGTTCCGCCCGTTGATCGCGTCGTCGCCGTCGAAACCGAACCAGTCGTCGGTGGCGCTGAAGGCGTTGCCCGTGCCGAACTCGAAGCCGCCGTTGGCGACCAGCTCGACCGGCACCGTCGCCGCGGGCGGGTCGGGCACCACTTCTTCGAAACCGATTTCGAGTTCGCCGGCGTTGACCACGTCGGCCTTGAGCACGAACGGCGTGCCCGTCGTGTCGTAAATCGGCGTGATGTCGCCGCGGCCGACCAGCTTGCCGCCCTGCCTGATATCGATGACGCGCAGCGTGTTCAGCGAACCGCCGTCGAGCTCGATCGTCGCCCCGCCGTGCACACGCGCGCCGTTGCGCGCGGTCAGCGCCACGCCGTTTTCGACCTTGATCTTCGTCGTGCCCACCGACCCGCTGACCTCGAGGGCGAGCACCTCGTTGTCGGTCGAAACCACCAGCGCCTGCGCCCCACCCGCGGTGTTGTCGACCGTGGCGATCCAGTTGTTCGCCGGGCCCGTCGCGTAGTTGTTCGCCGCCGTGCCGCGCGTGTTGAACTGCGTGCCGCCCGCCCAGTTGGCGTTGTCGTGCCAGTCGGTCGAGCCGCCGGCCCACGTCTTGTATTGCACGATGTGCGTCGTCTGCGCCGCGCCGGTGCCCGCGTCGGACAGCACGCCCTCGTCCAGCGCGATCTGCTGCATCAGGTCCTTGATCTCGGGGTTCGCGGCCGCTACGTTGTCCGACTCATCCGGGTCGCTGGGCAGGTGGTACAGGCTGTTGCCGATGAGTTTCCAGTCGCCCATGCGGATCGCCCACGACGAGCCGTTGCCCTCCCAGATGAACACGTCGCGCTTCTCCGCCTCGCCGCCGGTGAACAGCCCGGCCAGCGACACGCCGTCCAACCCCACCGGCGCTTCGGCGCCGCCGAGGTCGGCGAACGTGGCGAACATGTCCTCGAGCGTGCCGATGCGTGTGTCGTTGACCTGCCCCGGCGCGATCGTGCCGTTCCAGTGCGCGATGAACGGCGTCTTGATCCCGCCCTCCTTCACGCTGCCCTTCGAACCGCTCAACCCCGCGCGGGCGTCGAACAGGTCCATCTGTGGGCCGGTGCCGCCGTTGTCGGAGAAGAACACGATCAGCGTGTCGTCGTAAACACTGTCCGACTCGTTGCCGTTCTGATCCGGGTCTTTCAGGCGATCGACGATGTCGCCCACGGTGTTGTCGAGGCGTTTCATCATCGCCGCGTAATTGGCCTGCGCCGTCGAGTAGCCGGCGTCGATGTAGGCCTGCCAGATCGCATCCTGCGGCGGGTCGAAGTTGCCGTGCGGGATCGTGTACGGGGCGTACATGAAGAACGGGTCCGAACCGCCCGCGTGGTCGCTGATGAACTGGAGCGACTTGTCCGCGATCAGGTCGTGGGTGTAGTCGCTGGTGGAGGTCGGGTCTTTCTGCATGCCGCCGACGTCGCCGGAGTTGTCGGTGTCGTGTTCCCAGAGGAAGTTGACGTAGTAGCTGTGGGCGTGCACCTGGTTGAGGTAGCCGTAGTACTCGTCGAAGCCCTGCGAGGCGGGCGTCGCGTCGGGGTGGGTGATCGCGGCGTTGTTGATGTTGCCGGCCCCGCCGCCGGTGATCGTGTGGTTGTAGCCGCCCTGGCCCCACTTGCCGTACTGGCCCGTGGTGTAGTTGACGGTCTTCAGCGTCTCGGCGACGGTGATGTCTTCGGCGCGCATGGCGTTGCCGCCGTTGTTGCCGCCGTTGCGGTCGACCGACGAGTGGCCGTTGTGGAAGCCGGTCATCACCGCCGAGCGCGTCGAGCCGCAGATCGGCGTCGCGTAGAAGTGCGACATCATCAAACCCTGCTGCGCGAGCGTGTCGATGTGGGGCGTTTCGATCACGGGGATGCCCGGCGTCGCCGCGGCGCGGTCGAGCTGGCCGGTCACACCCAGCTCGCCGTAGCCCATGTCGTCGACCATGATGAGCACGATGTTCGGCTTGGCCGCCTGGCCCAGCGCCATCGAACAAAACACGCCGACAGCCAAAGCCGCGGCCACCGCTTGAAACGTCGTCTTTCTCATCGCTTAACCAATCACCTTCATCGGGGCGTGTGGGGGTTACAAGTCAATAAAGACCGCCGAAACACGGTCTGGCAAGCCATTTTCAGAGTTTGTCCTGCCCATCGGGTGCCTCGGCGCGAAAGGCAAGGCGAGTTGCGCAAAAGCTACCCATTGATCTATAAATGATAAGGACGCCGCATCACCGCGTCAGGTGCTCAACAAGCTCAAAAACAACCCCCGCGCCGCCGCGGGGGTCGATCTTCCGTCAACTTGGGGCAGGTGATCCGGTCCTGCGGGCCGGGTGCTTTGCGTCGTAATCAGCGCCGCCTGGTTAAAACCAACGCCCCCGTCCCCAGCAGCGCCACGCCCGCCGGCTCCGGCACCGCGGGCGACGCGGGCACCGATTGACCGAAGTTCGCGCCCAACGCGTTCAAGTCCAACAGGCTCACCTCACCGTCGTAGTTGAAGTCGCCCGTCT
The DNA here is from genome assembly GCA_028282805.1 of Phycisphaeraceae bacterium. GTDB lineage: Bacteria > Planctomycetota > Phycisphaerae > Phycisphaerales > Zrk34 > JANQHD01. The sequence goes on from JANQHD010000037.1 coordinate 3,242, forward strand.
GCCAAGTCGCGCCCGTCGCGCCGAAGTTCGCCCCCAGCGCGTTCAAGTCCGCCAGACTCACGCTGCCGTCGCCGTTCGCGTCGCCGTTGTACGTCGCGAAAAGCCGCACGTCGTTGCCCTCGTAAAGCACCGCCAGCGAGCTCGAAGCGTCAAGCGCCACGCCGCTGATCGCGTCGTGGTCGAACGT
>JANQHD010000041.1 GCA_028282805.1 Phycisphaeraceae bacterium
AGCCCCGACAACGATCGCCGCTGGGCAGCCGGCTTCCCAGCAGGGCAATGACATGGTTAAACTATTCGAGTAACTGGTACGGTCACTGGGGTCACGTCATGTTTCCACGCGATCCGGCGGGGGTGTGGCCGGGAGCAATGGGTTGAACCCGAGCGGCTGGGCGAGCAAGGGCTCTACGAACTGGATGTCTACCGGGCGGGCGGTTCGGTGATCGGCCTGGATGGGTGGTTGGATGAACAAGCGTTTGGCGGTGCGGCGTGAAGTGCGTGGGTTTCGCTGTGCCGGGTTGAGGGATTGTCATGCGCGAAGCGTTCTTGTCGGAGTGGAAGGCGGTCGAGCTGTTGGGTTGGTGTGACCCGTCGGCGTGCGAGCCTGGTCGGGGCCGGGTTATTACGGAGGATTACGAGGTCGCCGACGAGCCGGCGTTCAACGCGGGCTTTACGCTCGAGTTTGCGCGCAACCGAGAGCGAGACGCCGAGCCGGTGACGGTGGCGTACCCGGTGACGCCGGGCGAGTTGGGTTGCGAGTTGCGGTTGCGGGTTGACGCGGCGACGGGTCGGCCGATGACGCTCGTGTTGAGCAACGACGGGGGGCACGGGCCGAACCTTTACGGCGATTGTTTCCGGGAGGTCGCCGAGTTGTTGGCGGGCTTGGATCGCGGTTTGGCGGGGAGCGACGACCGGTTGCGGCTCGGCAAGGGTTGGAGCCGCGGCGCGGGTTACGCGCGTTTGATGCTGGTGCACGGCGTGGCGTGTTTCCACGTGATCCGCAAGGGCGTTGCGCGCGGCGCGTTGCCCGAGCCGGTGGTGGTGGGCGAGGAAGACGGATACGAGGTCGCGGTGTACCGGCACGACGGCGTGGTGGTGGCGATCGACGGTTGGCTGACGAGTGAGGAAAGTTATTACCTCCGGATCGATATCAGGAACAAGCCGTTGTTCGACCGTTACGGCGAGGACCACCCCGCGGTGCGGTTCCTGTTGCTGTTGTTTGCGTTCAGGTGTGAGTGTGTGGGGTGCGAGATCGCGTGGCGTGGTCGGGAAGACGAGGCGGTGGAGTGCGCGTGGTACTCGCCGTCGATGCGGAGGATGTACCGGTTGTCGGACGTGTTGTACGGGCACATCACGTGCAACCCCGTGCTGACCAACTGGCTCGATCAGCCGAGCCGGGTGACGGCGCGGGAGCGTTCGGAACTGAGGCGGATCAAAGAAGCGCGCCAACTGCTGGACGAGTGCGAGGCGGCGAACCGGGCCGACGGCGATGCGCGGGTGGATGAGGTCGTCCGCCGGGCGCGCGAGGTGTTGGGTGCGTGGGAGCGGAGCATCGAGCTGCGCCTGGCGGAACTCGATGCGCGGCGGTGATGGGGCGCGATGCTGGAAGATGGATCTCAAGACCCAAGACTCAAGACCCAAGACCCCCGCGCTTCGCTGCGCTCAGCGCGGGGCTTGGGGGTTTTAGTCGAGGCGGATCTCGTCGGGGACGCGGGTGATTCGGCCGGCGGCGTCGACGCAGGCGAGCGTGGTCGAGGCGGTCAGCAGCACGTCGCCGTCGCGCTCGACCTGGTAGTCGTGTTCGATCTTCGCGCCGCTGGCTTTGGTGAGCGTGGCGCAGACGGTGAGCGGTTCGTCGTAGCGTGCGGGCTTGCGGTAGTTGATGTTGAGTTTGACGACGACGATGAACACGCCCCGCCGTTCGAGCTCGGCGTAGCTGACGCCGGTCGCGCGCAACAGCTCCGTGCGCGCCATCTCCATCCACACGGGGTAGGCGGTGTGGTGCACGTAGCCCATCGGGTCGCATTCGACGTAGCGCGGGCGGACGTCGAGAGATATCGAGCGCATCTGCGATGTCCGATCTTCGATCTGCGATCTGTTCATGCACGCAGGGTAACGCTCGGCAATCGGCAATCGCAAATCGCCAATCGTCAGACCCAGACGTTGAGGATCAGCGTGGGCTCGGTGGTCTTGCCCTTGAGGTCGCCGACCGACGAGGTGACGAACTTGACCTCGTACTGCGGGTGGGCGTCGAGCCATTCGTTGATCTGCTGGTCCATGTAGGCCAGGGCGTCGGGGCGGAGCTTGGCGTTGAAGCTCTTGACGTGGATGGCGCCGCTGCCGGTGACGTTCGGCGATCGGCTCCAGGCGTCTTCGTGACGCTTCTGTTTCTCGCCAAAGGCCTGGATCTGGGTGCTGGACATCGGCGAATCGTCCACCGGGTCGGCGGACAGCTCGATCGGGGATTCATCGTCCATCAAAGGGATCGCGTCATCGGACATGGACTGCTCCTGCTCAGAGTCGAGCGAAAGAAGTGGGGGCGCCTTCATCATATGACCGCCGACTCATTCCACCAAACACACCCCCACCCACCGGCCCCCGGCCTCTAGCGCCAGGTCCAGCCGGCCCGACCACGCCTCGCCGGCCAGCCTGCCGGCGAACCGGGTGGGCGAGAAGCTATCTATATAGAAGGTAAACCGGCCCACGCGGGTCACGCGGCCCCGCCCACCGCTGATTTCGCCCTCGTAATCGAGGTATTGCCGCCGATGGTCGGCGATCCGCTCCAGCTCGACCGGTTCGGCGGAGGGCCAGTGCTCGGGCGGCTGGGCCGTGCGAAAGGCGATCAGCGCCCCCTGCCCGGCCGGCTGGTCGGGGTTCTCGAACAGCAGGTCGAAGTGGTGGGCGCCGTCGGGGGTGTCGTGGCGGAGGGCCACGGCCGCGGCCGGGTGCGGGGCGGGTTGGCGGGGGTCGGTTGTGCTGGTCATGCCGCGTTCGTATCCTTGTTTGCTTGTGGAGCCCACCCCTGTTGCCGAGAGGGTCAACGCACGATGTCACAGCGAACAAGCACGGTCATGGTAACGCTGATCGCGGTCTGCGTGCTCGCCACGAGCGGGTGTGTCGGCCGCTGGCGTCACCTCGGCGCCCAGGCGTTCGAGCGCGGCGATTACGCGACCGCCCGCACCCAGTTCGAGAAGGTCGCCGAGGCCGACGCGGCCGACTGGAAGGCCCACTACTACCTCGGGCAGATCGAGCTGGCCGAGGGCAAGCCGCACCTGGCGCGGACGCACCTGGAGCTGGCGTTGTCGTTGCGGCCGAAGGGCCCGCCGACCCAGCCCCAGACGCCGCAGGTCATCGACGCCCTGGCCGAGGCGATGTACCGGCAGGGCGATCACGTGCGGCTGTTCGGTTTCTGCCAAGAGATGGCCCAGCGCTACGGCACCGCCGGCGACCACATCCGCACCGCGAAATACCTTGTTTTAATGGGTGATCACGATTCGGCGCTGGTGGCGCTGCGCAAGGCGATCGCGATCCGCAAGGCCGACGACCCGGCGCCGTATTTGGCGCTGGCGGACTTCTACCAGGCGATCGGCGACCGCGAGCGGGCCGTGGTGGCGCTGCGCCGGGCGTACGGAATCGCGCCGAAGGACAAGGCGATCAACAATCGGTTGCGCGGCATGGGCCTGGTGCCCGGGCCGACGTTCGCGCTGCCGCCCACCCCGTAGGCACCGAGCCGTGGGAGCGGTTACCGGACGGGCAGTCGCACCGCCCGCTGGGCACAAAACCTGATTTTTCGACAGTTATAGGGACTTTTGAGGTCGAGTTTTTTCATCCACAACCGCATTTTCAAGCAAGAAACGGGGTTTGGGCGTCATTTTCGAGCGAAGTTATTTAAGCGTCGGCTTGCGGTCAGCCGACTGTGATTGGTAGAATCCGCCCAGCACACGGGCAATAGAAACGAAGGACGCTGCCCGGAACATCTCGTACCCGTTTGTCTCAAGAGGCAAGGATAGCCGCGAAAAAGAATCAGGGGTTCTGAAAACAACGGGCATCAACCATTTTGGCATTTTGTGTTTGTGAATAAGGGTCGCCGCATCAACGGAGCGGCGGCCGACAAGAACATTTGGCCACCGGCACAGTTCAAACGTAGCACTCGAGTCGATGGCCTACCCGCAGTGAAGGGCGGGTAGTAAAAAGGGTTTGGGACTGAAAGGGATAAAGGAGACGGTCACCATGAAAGCACATTGGTTACTCGCAACATTGGCGGTCGGGTTCATCTCGACCATCGCACAGGCCGAGGCGCCGAGCCAGGAGCAGATGCTCCAGCAGATCCAGGCGCTGCGGGCTGAGGTCGCAACGCTGAAGGCGGATCAGGACGCGGAATGGATGAGTGAGCGTCGGGCCGAGGAGATCAAGGCCCTCGTGCACGAAGTCCTCTCGGACGCCGAGACGCGCGCCTCGCTGATGGACAGCGCCATCACCGCCGGCCACAACGGCAAGAACTTCTTCCTCGCCAGCGAGGACGGCTCGTTCCTCATGAAGATCGCCGGGCAGATCCAGTTCCGCTACGTGGCGAACTTCCGTGACGACGACGGCGTGTCGGCCGGCGACAAGGTCGACGAAGGCGAAGCCGGCTTCGTGCTCCGCCGCACCAAGCTGCAGTTCTCCGGTCACATCGCCGACCCCAAGCTGAAGTACGCCGTTCAGCTCGCCGTCGAGCGTGACGACAACACCGTCATCGCCGACAAGATCACCATCGGCTACCAACTGACCGACGACCTGTACATCTGGTTCGGCGAAGACAAGGCCCCCTTCCTCCGCGAAGAGATGGTCAGCTCCAAGAAGCAGCTCGCCGTCGAGCGCTCGTTCGTCAACGAGGTCTTCACGGCCGACAAGGTTCAGGGCGTCGCCCTCGTCTGGGACGCGACCGACAACCTCCGCCTCCAGGCCATGATCCACGACGGCTCGCACTCGGGTGACGGCAGCACGTCCGCCCGCCTGTCCGTGCTGGACAGCCTCGTCGACGATTCGACCAACGGCTCGTCGAGCTCCAAGGACTTCGACGACGACGCCGTCGACTTCGCCATCGCCGCCCGCGCCGACTGGGTCATCGAAGGCTCCTGGGCGCAGTGGAAAGACTTCACCAGCTTCCCCGGTGAAGAGCGCTTCATCTACGTCGGTGGCGCGATCAACTACGAAGCGGGCGAGACCGGCGCCTCCGGCTCCGCCGCGACGTTCACCGACGACATCCTCGTCTGGACCGTCGACGCCGGCTTCGAGCAGGACGGCTGGAACGCCTACGTCGCCTACATCGGCATGAGCGTCGAGCGCGACAGCGGCCCCGCCGCCACCGTCGGCAGCGACTTCGACCCGTGGGCGATCCTCGTGCAGGGCGGCTACAACATCGCCCTCGACAACGGCGACAGCATCGAGCCGTTCGCCCGCTGGGAGCACCTGAACCTCGACGACAACGTGGACACGAGCAGCGATTTCGACGACGAGATCGACCTGCTGACGGTCGGCGTCAACTGGTACCACAAGAAGCACGCGGCGAAGTTCACCGCGGACGTGGTGGTGGTGTTCGATCCGATCGACGGTGGCTCTAGCGGCCTGGGCATCCTGCCCGACGCCGATGGCACCGTTGACGAACAGGTCGCCCTGCGGGCGCAGTACCAGCTGCTGTTCTAAGACACCCACCATGAGCCTTGGGGGTCTGAAAACTTGATGTACCGACAACGGGACCGCCTCCCCGGGCGGTCCCGTTTCGTGCACATACCAGGAGACGCAACCAATGAATAAGCTGAACCTTATGCTCGCCGCCGTCGCCGTCTTCGCGGCGTCCGCGCAAGCGGAGCCGGTCAGCCCGGAGGTCTTGGCCGAGTACAACAAGCTCATGGCCGAGGCCGCCGCGCTGCGTGCCGATCACTCGGACACATGGATGACCGAGCGTCGGACCGAAGAGATCAAAACCCTCGTCCGCGAGGTGCTCTCGGACGCCGAGACGCGCGCCTCGCTGATGGACAGCGCCGTCACCGCCGGTCACAACGGGCAGAACTTCTTCCTCGCCAGCGAGGACGGCTCGTTCCTGCTGAAGATCGACGGGCAGATCCAGTTCCGTTACATCGTCAACTTCGCTGACGACGACGACTCGGGCACCTCCTCGAGCTTCGACGAGGGCGAAGCGGGCTTCGTGCTGGCGCGGACCAAGCTGCAGTTCTCCGGCCACATCGCCGATCCGAAGCTGCACTACGCCGTCCGCCTGGCCGTCGACCGTGAGAACAACACCGTCTCGGCCGACCGCATCACGATCGGTTACGACCTGACCGACAACCTGTACCTGTGGTTCGGTGAAGACACCGCGCCGTTCCTGCGTGAAGAGATGATCGATTCGTCGCGCCAGCTGGCCGTCGAACGCTCGCACGTCAACGAGATCTTCACGCTCGACAAGGTCCAGGGCGTGGGCGTGATCTGGGACCCGACCGACGACCTGAAGGTCCAGGCGATGATCCACGACGGCGCCCGCTCGGGCGACGGCGACACGTCCTCGCGCTACTTCCTGATCGACCGCTACCTCAACGACAACATCTCGAGCGACTCGAGCTCCAAGGACTTTGACGACGACGGGGTTGATTTCGGCATCGTGGCCCGGCTCGACTGGCTGATCATGGGCGACTGGGCCGAGTGGAACGATTTCACCAGCTTCCCCGGCGCCGAAGAGTTCGCCTACGTCGGCGCAGCCATCAACTACGAAGCGAATGAGACCGGCGCCTCCGGCTCCGCCGCGACCAGCTCCGATGACGTGTTGAGCTGGACCGTCGATGCCGGCTACGAGAACAACGGGTGGAGCTTCTACGCCGCCTACGTCGGCCTCTCGGTTGATCGGGACAGCGGATCGACGGCGTCCGACGCCGACGTGTGGGGCGTGCTGGCGCAGGGCTCGTACAACATCGCCCTCGACAACGGCGACAGCCTCGAGCCGTTCGTTCGTTGGGAACGGGCCGACTTCGAAGACGATGGTGAATCAGACGTCGGCGACATCGACATGGTCACCGTCGGCGCCAACTGGTACCACAAGAAGCACCAGGCGAAGTTCACGCTTGACGTCGTCATCGTGATCAACAACCTCGAAGACGAGGTCGAACTGCTTGGTGTGGTAGAGACCGACGACGGTTCCCCGATCGAAGACAACAACCAGTACGCGATCCGGGCGCAGTACCAGTTGCTCTTCTAAAACCTGACCGTCCTTCTTTGCAGTGTCCCAAGCGGTCGCCCTCACGGGCGGCCGCTTTTTCGGTGCGCCGATGCAGCAAGAGGGCCGTTTTCAGGCGTTCAAGGCCGACGCGATGATCGTTATGGGACTTTTTTTCTTTCCTCAGCCCGTCAAGATGGATAAACTGAAAGAACTAGGGGGCAGGGGACGCGCACAGACCGCATGGAGGCGATCGCCATGGTTGGGCGCATCAGGCCGCATCTCGACCCCGACGCTGAACGAGATTTGTTCGAGGGCATCGCACGCCGAGGCGGGTCGGAGTGGGCTTGTGAACTGCGCGGGTGCTTGTCGGTGCTCATCGACCTGATGCACGACAACTGCCAGACCTCGGTGCCCGAGCTGCAAGACGCGGTGCGGCGGATCGTCTTTGAACACACCGACATCGACGAGGGCGGCGACGCCCAGCACCACGACACCCACACCGCGCTGCGGCAGATCGAAGTGGTGATCAACGAACTCGAACGCATCCGCCGCAAACGCATCAACCGCGGCGACTGGTCGCAGGTGCCCTGCCCACCCCTGATGTTCGGCTGACCCCCGGAACCGCCCCCGGAACCCCGCCCCCGGAACCGCCCCAGACCCGCATATCGCGCGCCCCAACAAGCCCGCGTCTGCGGCCGAGCCCGCGAGGCCAAAGACCGGGATGATCGACGCCCATCACATTCGCTCACGCACGTTTCCCGCGGCCCGTCGATAGATCTATTTTCGTCGAAAATAGACTAATGAAGGTTCGCAACGCACGCGGCCGAATGCGGGTTCGTTCGGTCGCGGCGATTTCGTTACGGGCAGGTGTTGTGGTTCGGTGAGTGCCCGAAGCAGCCCGCGGCGAGGTCGCGCCACGCGGCGCGCGACATCAGGCCGCGGTGGTGGTAAAACACGGCCTGCGCCAGCGCACGCACCGGGCCCAGCTTGAGCATCGCGTCGACCAAGGCGTTGGGCGGCTGGCGGTCGATCGCCCAGCGCATCGCCTGTTTGAAGCCGAACGGCTTGACGCTGCGCCGCAGCACCGCCGCGGGGTCGGGCCCGCCGTCGAGCAGGTGGTCGGCCAGCGCCACGCCCGCGACCCGCCCGTAGCCGAGCGCCGTGTGGATGCCGCCGGCGGTCAGGGGGCTGACCATGCCCGCCGCGTCGCCGATCAGCATCACGCCCTCGCGCGACGTGCGCCGCACCAACCCGCCCACGGGGATCAAGCCGCGCCGGCGCGACACCTCGACGGCGTGGGTGAAGTCAAAACGCTTGCTGAGCTGTTGCAGGAACCGGTTCAGTTGCGGCGCGCGGTTGGCCTTGCACGCCAGGCCCACCTGCGTCTCGCTAACGCCCGGTACAACCCAGGCGATGTAACCCGGCGCCAGCTGTGAATCGACGAACACGTGCAGGTGGTCGCCGTCGACGCCGCGCACGTTTTCGAACGCCGCTTCGACGCCCACGAGGAAGCGCCGGTTGACGCCCAGGCCCGCTTGCCTTGCGACCATCGATCGTGCGCCGTCGGCGCCGACCACCCAGCGCGTGACCAGGTCGGTCGGCCGGATCAGCCAGCGGTCGTGCTGGCGTTTGAAACCCTCGATGTGTTCGCCGAAGCGCACCGCGGCGCCGCGCACCTTCGCACGCTGCGCCAGCCAGCGCAGCACGCCCGGCGTGTCGGTCGCCAGGAAGTAATAGCCCGGTGAGTAAAGGTCGAACGACGCGCCGCCCGGCGCGTACAGCCGCACGCCGGCGATCTTGCGCGTCAGGTAACGCGGCACGTCCCACGCGTCGGCGACCTCTTTCACCAGAATCCCTGTGGTATGGGGCTTGCTTCCGGGCGCGGGTTTGCGGTCGAGCACGACGGTCCGCACGCCGCGCGCCGCGGCCGCCGCGGCGCAGGCCATGCCCGCGTACCCGCCGCCGATCACCGCCAGGTCGATCTCACGCATGTTTCCGGTACGACCGCGCGGTGACCGCGGTTCACCCTTCGGAGCGCATCGTTCGCTGTTTTCGGGCCGATAAACGGCGTTGGCGACCGCAGCCCTTGACATCCGGCTCAACTCCACCAACAATTCATCCGATTATCCGCATAAACGGATGAACAAATGGCTGCTTCGACGACCCAACCCGTGCTGCTCAACCAGATGTCGGTCCTCGCGGACCCGACGCGGGCGCGGTTGCTGCGGGTGTTGGAGCACCACGAGCTGACGGTGGCGGAGCTGTGCGGCGTGTTGCAGCTGCCGCAGAGCACGACCAGCCGGCACCTCAAGCAGCTGGCCGGGCAGCAGTGGGTCGTCAGCCGGCGCGAGGGCACGGCCACTTTGTACCGGCTGATGCTCGACGACCTGTCGCCCGAGGCGCGCAAGCTGTGGCTGCTCGTGCGCGAGCAAGTCGGCCAGACGCGCACCGCCGACGGCGACGACCTGCGGCTGGCGAAGGTGCTGGCCGACCGGCAGAGCAAGAGCCAGGCGTTCTTCCAGTCGGCGGCGGGGCAGTGGGACAAGCTGCGCCGCGAGCTGTTCGGCGACCGTTTCGACCTCGCGGCGATCGCGGGGCTGCTCGACCCGGCGTGGGTCGTCGGCGACCTCGGCTGCGGCACGGGGCAGATGGCCGAAGCCGTCGCGCCGTTCGTGAAGCGGGTGATCGCGGTTGACTCGTCGTCGGCGATGCTCAAGGCGGCGCGCAAGCGTTTGAGCGCGTTCGACCACGTCGACGTGCAACGCGGCGCGATGGACGCCCTGCCCATCGACAGCAGGCAGCTCGACGCGGCCACGGTCGTGCTGGTGCTGCACCACCTGCCGGACCCGGCGAAGGTGCTCGGCGAGGTGGCGCGCGTGATGAAACGCGGCGGACGGTTGCTGATCGTCGACATGCTGCCGCACGAGAAGCGCGAGTACACGCAGACGATGGGGCATCAGTGGTTGGGCATCAGCGAGTCGCAGTTGGGCGACTGGCTGACCACCGCGGGGTTTGAGCTGGTGGTGTATCGGCCGTTGGCGGTGGAAACGGGGGCGAAGGGGCCGGCGCTGTTTGCGGCGACGGGGAGGAAGAAATGAAATAGCGGACCCCCGGCCTTCGCGGCGGCGCCGCTCAGGCCCGGGGCTTGGATAACTCAGAACTCAGAACTCAGAACTCAAGACTCAAGACTCAAGACTGGAGATAAACCATGACCACGCTTTCGACGGAACGTTTGCCTTACAAGGTGCGGGCGTTCGATCTACTGGCCCAGGGCGATCGGGCGGGGGCCGAGGAGCTGGTGCGTTTGGGGCGCAAGGAGATCGAGCTGGCCGAGCACGAGATGCCGGGCCTGATGGCGACGCGCGCCAAGTACGGCGCGAGCCAGCCGCTGGCGGGCAAGAAGATCATGGGGTCGCTGCACATGACGGTGCAGACGGCGGTGCTGATCGAGACGCTGGTGGACTTGGGCGCGGACGTGCGTTGGGTGTCGTGCAACATCTTCAGCACGCAGGACTCGGCGGCGGCGGCGGTCGTGGTCGGCCGCGGCGGCACGCTGGACGAGCCGAAGGGCACGCCGGTCTTTGCGTGGAAGGGCGAGACGCTGCCGGAGTACTGGTGGTGCACGAAGGAGGCGATCCTCTGGCCCGACGGCACGGGCCCGGACCAGATTGTCGACGACGGCGGCGACGCGACGCTGCTGGTGCACAAGGGCCTGGAGTTCGAGAACGCCGGCGCGATCCCCGCGTTTGACGAAGCCAACGAGCCCGAGGAGTGGGGCGTCGTGCTCGAGACGCTGCGCGGCATCGCCGCCGACACGCCCGGCATCTGGAAGAAGATCGCCCCGGCGATCAAGGGCGTCAGCGAAGAGACCACCACGGGCATCATGAACGTGCGGAAGATGGAGGCCGACGGCTCGCTGCTGTTCCCCGTGATCAACGTCAACGACTCGGTCACCAAGAGCAAGTTCGACAACCTCTACGGCTGCCGGCACTCGCTGATCGACGGGCTGAACCGCGCGACCGACGTGATGCTCTCGGGCAAGGTCGCGGTCGTGTGCGGCTACGGCGACGTGGGCAAGGGCTGCTGCCAGGCGCTCAAGGGCCAGGGCTGCCGCGTGATCGTGACCGAGATCGACCCGATCTGCGCATTGCAGGCGTCGATGGAAGGCTACCAGGTGCTCACGCTCGAGGACGTGGTCGAGACGGCTGATATCTTCATCACCACGACCGGCAACTTCCGCATCATCACCGCCGAGCACATGAAGCGGATGAAGGACAAGGCGATCGTTGGCAACATCGGCCACTTCGACAACGAGATCGACATGGCCGGCCTGGCTAAGGTTCCGGGGGTTGAGAAGGTGAATGTCAAGCCGCAGTACGACGAGTGGCGCTTCGCCGAGGGCAAGAGCTTATTGGTGCTCGCCGAGGGGCGTTTGCTGAACCTCGGCTGCGCCACGGGCCACCCGAGTTTCGTGATGAGCAACAGCTTCACGAACCAGACGATCGCGCAGATCGAGCTGGCGGAGAACCTCGACGCGTACGAGAAGAAGGTGTACACGCTGCCGAAGAAGCTGGACGAGGAAGTGGCGCGGCTGCACCTGGAGAAGCTGGGCGTGAGGCTGACGACGCTCAGCCAAGAGCAGGCGGACTACATCAGTGTGCCCGTCGAGGGGCCTTACAAGCCCGATACGTACCGGTATTAAATCACCCGGTCGGGCTTGTGCGAACCGCTAATACCCCGCCTTCGGGCGGGGTTTTTTGTGCGCGGGGAAAACTTAACCGATTTTATCTTGTATTTGAGGGTGGCGCGCATTAGGTTGAAGAACCGGGTGGGGTGTGCCTTGGGGTCAAGATACCTTCATATTCCTTTCACCCCCGACAATCGAGTTTTTGTTTTAGCTGTGTTTGTGTCGAGGCGGCTGCGTACGCAAGCACGGCGGTTGACCACGTTCACCGAATCGAGAGGAGATTGCTATGCATGGCGTGACGACGAACACCCGAGCGGCGGTGCGTGTCGGTTTCATGGTGGCGGCAGCGCTGTTTGGGCTGGCCGCGTCGGCGAACGCGACGCCGTTTACGTTCAACGACCTGAACCCGCAGGTGATCGGTTCGGCGACATCGACGGGGACGTACCCGTTCGAGCTGACCAACAACACGGGGGTGCCGTGGACGGACTTTCATTTCACGATCGGCGCGGCCAACCCGCCGTTGGTCGCGTTGTTCAGCAACTACACCGGCCCGGGCACGGGCTACCTGCTGCAAGACGGCAGCGGCAACGCGACGATCTTCGACATCACGGGGCTGAACATCCCTCAAGGGGGCACTTACAACCTGTCGCTGGATGTGACGACGGTCGAGGCGATCGGTGTGATCGCGGGGCGCCCCAACTTCACGACGCTGGTGCCGGGCGAGGCGTATTACAGCGTGGGCGGCGCGATGGGCAGCGGCAGCGACGTGCCCAAGTTCGCGTTCAGCACGGACGCGGTCGCGGTGGGTGACCCGATGGAGTTTCGGACCTACGGCCACTCCGGCGGGACCAACGCCGCGGGCATGTCGGTCGGCGCCGGTGGGTTCGACCCGCTGCTGAAGTTCCGCGTCGGTTCGACCGGCACCGTGTACATGGCCGAAGATGACGACGACGGGTCGGGGCTCGATGCCTACATCCCGCGCGCAGAGCTCGGCAACCCGAACCCCGGCGACGGCCTGCCCGCCGAGATCTACGTGCTCGAGATGGAAGCCTACAACCAGACCTTTGGTGGTCAGACCAGCGCGTGGGCGGTCGACCTGATCGGGCCGGGCGGTGCGAACATGGACCTGTTCGATCTGTACGGCAACACCGGCGACGTGATCACCTACACCGACCTGCACTTCGGCACGCGCAACGGCGTGGGGCCGGTGGGCAAGGCCCGGGTGCAGTTGGCGGCGGGCAGGACGCTTTCGGTCACCAACCTGACCGTGGGCAAGACCGGCAACGCCGTGCTCGACCTCAAGGGCGGGGCGAGCTTGACCTCGGGCCTCACGCACCTGGCGGCCGACGCCGGTTCGACCGCCGAGGCCACGGTGAGCAACGCGACCTGGCAGACCGGCTTGCAGACCCTGGTCGGCATCGAGGGCGACGCGACGCTCGACGTGAACGCCGACGGCCTGCTTCAGAGCAACAACATTATGGGTGGAAACCTGTTCCTCGGCGTGTTGGCGGCCGGCTCCGGTCGGGTGACCGTCGACGGGAGCAACGCCCGTGTCAGCAACATGGCCAACATCTATGTCGGTGGCGACGGCGCATCGGCCGGCGGCACGGGCGAGCTGACCGTGCGCAACGGCGGCGAGGTCACCGCCGGCCTGCTCAAGCTGTGGGGCGGGGCAACCGTCAACGTGCAAGCCAGCGGCACACTCGCAGTCGGCACGTGGGAGGCCGCGGCCGGCCACACGCTCGAGGCCAACTGGACGGGCGGCACGATCGAGGTCAGCGGCATGCGCATCTTGCTCGACTCGGCGAACCCCGACCCCGTGCTGGGCGACTCGGTCACCGTCGGTGCGGGCATGAAGCTGGTCAACAGCTTTTTCGACGCGTTCAGCAGCAGCCTGACCGTCGGCAACTTCGCGAACGGCACGATGAACGTGGAGGGCGGCGGCGTGGTCGAATCACACCGCGGCTACATCGGTCTAGCCGGCAGCAGCTCAGGCTCCGTGGTCGTTCGCAACATGGGGTCAAAATGGGTTATGGCGAACGAACTGCGTGTTGGCGGACAAAATACCGCTTACGGGGAATTGATGGTCGAAGACCAAGGGTACGTGGAAGCGGACATCGTTTTTATCGGTGGTTTTGATGATGCGACGGGTTTTGTGCGCGTGATCGATGCGGGGTCCAAGCTGAAGGCAACCAATTTCCTTTCCGTCGCGGGCCATACAATGGCCGGTGGCATCGGTGAGCTGCGTGTCGAGAACGGCGGTGTGGTCGAGTCGGCCAACGCGGTCAACATCTGGGATCGCGGCACGCTGCTCCTCGACGGCGGGACCGTGAACGTGGGCACCGCGCTGCTGACCCGGGGGAGCGCCATACTCAAGGGCAACGGCGTGATCAACGGCACGGCCGATCACGGCGGCACCGTCCAGCCCGGCACCTCGGCCGGCCTGCTCACCGTCAACGGCAACTGGGTCTCGCGATCGACTTCCCGGATCGAGATCGAACTCGACGGCGTCGGGCCGGCCAACCACGACCGGATCGTGGTCAGTGGCAGCGCGTTCCTCGCCAACGCGCTGCAGATCGTTCAGGACACCGTCCCCACGCTCGGCGACGAGTTCGTCGTGTTCGAGGCCGGGTCGTTGGGCGGCTTGTTCAATCAGACGTTGATCACCGGCACGGGCCTGACCGACCCGCAGACCGCGATCGCGGTGTTGTACGAGGACGGGCCCGACGGCGATACGCTGCTCGACCGGGTGCGCCTGATGGCCACGTACCGCGGCGATGCCGATGGCAATGGCGGGGTCTCGCTGGCCGACCTCGACGCGCTGGGTCGCGGCTTCGGCGCGGCGAACGCGAGGTGGCAGCGCGGCGACTTCAACTACGACGGCGCCGTGTCGCTGGTGGACCTGGACTACATCGGCCAGAACTTCGGCCGATCGATCACGGCGGCGCCCGCGCAACCGGCTGTGCCCGAGCCGGCGAGCTTGGTGCTGCTGGGCGTGGGGCTATTGGCGTTATCGCGGCGTGCCGCGGGCTGAGGTCGGCGCAAAACGAGCGCTAATGTTTGTGTTGCCGGTGGGGTACTAGCATGGCTGGGCAGGCTATTTTGCGGTTTCTGCTTGCCAAGCCGCGCCCGGAGCGCCAAATTACCCTAGGCCCACACCGGATTTGGCAACCGTGATTGACGAACCATGAGAAAGACAAAGCTATTTGTAGCGGCCGCGTTGGCGGTCGGGTTGTGCTGCTCGTCTGCCTCGGCCCAGCCGGCGCCGAACGTGATCGTCGTGCTGACCGACGACATGGGGCCGGGCGATTTCGGGGCGTTCGACCACACCGACGGGTTAGGGGTGACGTCGAAGGTGCCCACGCCGAACATCGACCGGCTGGCGGCGGAGGGCATGCGTTTCACGCACGCGCACGCGACGTCGTCGCTTTGTGCGCCGACGCGCGCCGGCACGCTGGCGGGCGGCAACACTTGGCGGACGAGCCTGGAGAAGGGGCAGTGGGGGATGGGGCCGTCGGCGTTCGTGTCGGGCCAGCAGACGATGGGCGACGTGATGCAGGCCGGCGGGTATCGCACGGCGTTTTTGGGCAAGCAGCACCTCGGCGGCGAGTTCTACGAGCGCGGCAGCAACAACACGATCGGGTCGACGTGGGCGAACGC
The DNA here is from genome assembly GCA_028282805.1 of Phycisphaeraceae bacterium. GTDB lineage: Bacteria > Planctomycetota > Phycisphaerae > Phycisphaerales > Zrk34 > JANQHD01. The sequence goes on from JANQHD010000041.1 coordinate 15,305, forward strand.
GGGGTCGATCGATTACGAGCGGCCGATCAAGAACGGCATGCTGGTGCACGGGTTCGATTATGCGCTGGCGCTTCAGCGCGGGATACAGGGCGGGCCTTACTTTTATTTCGAGGACGACAAGCCGGTGCAGATGGACGCCGCGGGCCACGCGACGCCGATCACGAACGCGGCTTACGCGTCGCAGGTGCGGCAGTGGAACCAGGGGACCTACAACGGCGGCGAGACGGTGATCAGCAAGAGCGACTGGGGCTCGACGGACTGGAACACGATGCACGTGCCGCAGCAGATGGCGCAGAACGCGGTGGACTTCATGCGCGACAGCGTGACGTCGCACGCGAGCGAGCCGTTTTTCATGTACTACGCGTCGGTGGCGGCGCACGTGCCGCACGTGCCGGGTGTGAACATGGCGGTCGATGTCAACGGCGACGGCGACACGGCCGACCCCGGCGAGACGGTGGCGATCGACGGGTACGACGGCACGGGGCCGGCGCCCGACGACCTGGGCACGTACAAGATGCGCATGATCAACACGTCGGACGCCGAGGTGGGGGCGATGCTGGCGTACCTCGACCAGGCCGACGACCCCCGCAACCCGGGGCACAAGCTGATCGACAACACGGTCATCGTGTTCACGGCGGACAACGGCGGGCTGGCGTGGGACGAGGGCGCGACGCCGCCGGAGGATTGGACGACGTACGGCCACGACCCGTCGGGCGGTTTGCGCGACGCGAAGGGGTCGATTTACGAGGGCGGCCACCGCGTGCCGTTCGTCGTTCGGTGGGCGGGGCAGGTCGAGGCCGGCGCGGCGCGCGACCAGCTGGTCGCCACGCACGACATCATGGGCACGCTCGCGGCGATGACCGGGCAGACGCTCGTCGACCAGGCGCTCGACAGCTACAACATGATGCCCGTGCTGCTGGGTGAACAGGGCGACGGCGACCCGGTGCGCGACCACCTGATCGTGCAGCACAACGCCGGGCAGGGCACGCCGCAGGGCAACGTGCTCTACGACGGCGAGTGGAAGCTGATGGTGGGATGGAGCAGCGCCACGAACCCGTCGATCAGGGGGCTGTACAACCTCGCGGCCGACCCGACGGAGACGAACAACCTGCAGAACAGCGCGGACCCGGAGGTTCAGGCGCGTTTGAGCGCGATGTACAGCGAGTACTTGGTTCGGCGCAACGCGGAGCGCTCGGCGCCGGTGTTCGTCGTGACCGGCGACACGGTCGACGTGGCGACCGCCGGCGCGTACGGCCACGTGACCCTGGCGGGCACGCTCGAGGGCAGCGGCGCGATCGCCGGCGACCTGAAGACCAACGCGGGGGGCGTGGTGCGCATCGGCGGCGGCAGCGGGTCGGGCGTGTTGCAGCTTGCGCCGTCGCAGGACACGAACATCAAGGCGGGCTTGCCGGACACGAACTACAACAACCAACGCCTGGCGATCGGCACGACGGACTCGGGCACGGGCCCGGCGCGGGCGCTGCTGATGTTTGACCTGGCGAACGCGCCGATACCCGACGGGGCGGTGGTGCTGAACGCCGAGCTCACGCTGACGGTTCAGTTCCACCAGGGCAGCGGGGTGCAGAGCCACACGATGGAGCTGCACCGGTTGGTCGAGGGGTTCGTGGAGACCGAGGCCACTTGGAACCACGCGTCGGCGTCGACGGCGTGGACCACGGCGGGCGGAGAGCTCGGCGCGCTGCTGGAGACGATACCCAACTTCAACACCACCGCGTACAACGCCGGCGACGCGTTCGGCTTCGACGGGGCGGTGTTCGTGGCCGACCTGATGGCGAACCTGGACAACGACGCGTACGGGCTGCTGGTCAAGCTGGACGCGTCGGCGGAGGCGAGCGGCGTGATGGGTTCGGTGTGGGCGAACTCGAATCAGTTGGGCGCGCCCAAGCCCGTGCTGGCGTTGACGCTGTCGGTGCCGACGCGGTTGTTGAGCGTGCAGGGCGACTACCACCAGCGCGCCGGTTCGACGCTCGAGGTCGACCTGGGCGCCGGCGGCGGGGCGGGGGTGGACCACGACCAACTCGTCGTCAACGGCGAAGCACGCTTGGCCGGCGGCGGTCTGGCGATCGGCTTCGACGCGGGCTTTACGCCGGCGCTTGGCGACGCGTTCGTGGTGTTGACCAGCGGTGGTTTGAGCGGCGCGTTCGACAACGCCGACGTCAGCGGCGCGACGCTCGACGCCACGGCGGCGCTGGCCGTGTTGTACGAGGGTGACGACGTGCGTCTGTACGCGACGTACCGGGGCGACGCGAACGGCGACGGGGCGGTGAGTTTGGCCGACCTCAACGCGCTGGGCGTGAACTTCGGCGCGACCGGCGCAACCTGGCAGCAAGGCGATTTCAACTACGACGGCGCCGTGTCGCTGGTCGACCTCAACGCGCTGGGGGTGAACTACGGCCAGTCGGTCGCGGCGGCGGTTGCGCAACCGGCCGTGCCCGAACCGGCGAGTTTGGTGCTGCTGGGCGTGGGGCTTTTGGCGTTATCGCGGCGCACGGCGGGCTGAAGTCGGCGCAAAACGAGCGCTAACGTTCGTGTTGCCGGTGGAACTAAGATTATTTAGCAGGCGATATTTTAGGTTTCTGCTTGCCAAGGTGCGCCCGCAGCGCCAAGTTACCCTAAGCCCACACCCGTTTTGATTGTGAAGCACAACCCTATGAAAAAGACAAGGCATGCCGCCGCGGCCGCCGTGCTGGTGATCGGCGTGTGTGCTGCGCTGGGGTCGGCCCAGCCGGCGCCGAACGTGATTTACATTTTGACCGACGACATCGGCACGGGCGACTTCAGCGCGTACGACAACATGGACGGGCTGGGGCTGACGTCGAAGGTGCCCACGCCGCACATCGACCAGCTCGCGGCGGAGGGCATGCGTTTCACGCAGGCGCACTCGGTGGCGTCGCTGTGTGCGCCGACGCGCTCGGGCACGATCACGGGCTCGAACCTGTGGCACTCGAACACGCGCTGGGGCATGGGCGGGACGGTGTACAAGTCGGGGCAGAAGGGCGTGGGCGACCTGATGCAGGACGCCGGGTACCGCACCGCGTTTCTCGGCAAGATGCACCTCGGCGGCACGTTCTACGACAAGAACAACCCGGGGCAGACCACCGGCCACAACTGGTCGAACGTGAACGACATCGACTTCGACACGCCGATCAAGGACGGCCCGCAGGACCACGGGTTCGATTACTCGCTCGGTTTGAACGCCGGCATTCAGGGCGGGCCGTACTTTTACTTCGAGAACGGCCGGCCGGTGCAGATGGACACGTCGGGCAACGCGACGCCGATCACCAACGCGACGTACACCACACAGGTCCAGCAGTGGTCGAACGGCACGTACAACGGCGGCGAGACGGTGATCCAGGCGGGCGGTTGGGGCTCGACGGATTTCAACACGATGCACGTGCCGCAGCAGATGGCGCAGAACGCGGTGGACTTCATGGCCGAGAGCGTGACGAACCACGCGAGCGACCCGTTCATGATGTACTACGCGACGGTGGGTGTGCACACGCCGCACGTGCCGGACACGCAGTTGGAGGTCGACCTCAACGGCGACGGCGACACGCTCGACGCCAATGAGGTCGCGGCGATCGACGGCTACGACGGCACCGGCCCGGCGCCCGACGACCTGGGCACCAACCGCATGCGCATGGTCAACACCGTTGACGCGGAGCTCGGCATGCTGCGGGCGTACCTCGAAGCGACCGACGACCCGCGCAACCCGGGGCACAAGCTGATCGACAACACGATGATCGTGCTGACCAGCGACAACGGCGGTCACGGCTGGGGCGCCGCCGAATCGCCGCCGGCCGATTGGACGACGTACGGCCACGACGGGTCGGGCGGCCTGCGCGACCGCAAGGGCTCGATCTGGGAGGGCGGCCACCGCGTGCCGCTGATCGTCAAGTGGCAGGGCAACGTCGAGCAGGGCGCGGTGCGCGACCAGCTCATCGGCACGCACGATTTGATGGCCACGCTCGCGGGGCTGACCGACCAGTCGCTGACCGACCAGGCGAAAGACAGCTACAACATGATGCCCGTGCTGCTCGGCGAGCGCGACGACGCCGACCCCGTGCGCGACCACATGATCATCGAACACATCAGCGGCCAAGGCACGCTCAAGGGCAACGCCTACTACGAGGGCCGGTGGAAGCTGTTGGTGAATCGGACGAACCTGTCGAGCCCGGCGGTGCTCGGGTTTTACGATTTGTCGGCCGACCCGACCGAGGCGTCGGACCTGTCGGGTAGCGGCGACCCGGCCGTGCAACAGCAGATGAGCGCGATGTACGCCAACTACCTCGCCCGCCGCAACAGCCCGCGCAGCGCGCCGGTGTTTATCGCTAACGGCGACACGATCGACGCTTCGGCGCTGTCGGCCTACGACCAGGTGACGGTCGAAGGCGCGCTCACGGGCAACGGCCAGGTCAACGGCGACCTCGACGCCAACGCCGGCGCGACGATCCGCATCGTCGACAGCGGCTCGCCGACCACGTCGTTCGTGACGCTGGCGCCCTCGCACGACGCGAACATCAAGGCCGGTGCCCCCGACACGAACCACAACGGCCAACGCCTGGCGATCGGCACCACGGGCGCGGGCGCGGCGCGGTCGCTGCTCGAGTTCGATTTGGCGGGCGCATCGATACCCGCCGGCGGCACGGTGCAGGGCGCGGAACTGGTGCTCACGGTCAACTTCTCGCAGGGCGCCGGGCCGCAGAGCCACACCGTTGAGCTGTACAAACTCGCGGCGGGTTTCGACGAGACGCAGGTGACTTGGAACGATGCGCTGACCGGCACGCCGTGGGCCGCGGCGGGCGGCGACCTCGGGGCGCTGCTGGAGACGATCGCCGGCTACAACCCGCCGGCGCAGGGCAACGGCGACACGCTCAACTTTTTCGGCGCCGCGTTCGCCGCCGACGTGTTGGCGAACCTGAACGACCCGTCGTACGGGTTGCTGGTCAAGCTGGACGCGGCGGCGGAAGCGAGCGGCGTGATGGGTTCGGTCTGGCCGAACTCGAAAGACCTCGGTTCGCCCGTGCCGCGGTTGGTGCTCGAGGTGTTCGTGCCGGGCACGCGCCGGTTGACGGTGGGCGGCGATTACACCCAGCGCGACGGGGCGACGCTCGAACTCAACCTGGGCGCGGGCGGCGCGGCGGGCGCCGATTACGACCAGCTCACCGTCAACGGGCAGGCACGCCTGCTCGGCGGCGGTGTGGCGGTCGCGTTCGACGGCGGCTTCACGCCGGCGCTGGGCGATTCGTTTGTGGTTCTGACGAGCGGTTCGCTGAGCGGCACGTTCGACCACGACGCGATCAGCGGCGTGGCGCTTGACGCTTCGAGCTCGCTGGCGGTGCTTTACGAG
>JANQHD010000009.1 GCA_028282805.1 Phycisphaeraceae bacterium
TCGCTGGGCGACCTGAACTTCATCGGCACCAACTTCGGCAAGACCATCCCGACGGCCCCCGGAAGCCCCTCGGCCCCGGCGGTGCCGGAACCGGCGAGCTTGATGTTGTTGGGTATGGGCGCGTTGGCGCTAAGCCGCAAGCGGCGGGGTTAAGTAGCCAAAGGGCAAACGCATGCCCTCCATAACAACGCACCGCTCGGTTGTGTCGAGCGGTGCGTTTTTTTTTATGGGGCGTGCTACAATGCGGGCATGTCGCGTGCCCTTATGGTGTTGATCTGCATGGCTGTGGCTGCGTTTGCCCGCCCCGCGGCGGCGGCCGATGCGGCGCAGCTCGAACGCCTGGCGCTGGGGGCGCGTTTGCAGCCCGCCCAACGTGACGCGCTGGTACAACAGATCGCCGCTCACTTGCAAGCGGCTTCGGCAAACAAGGCCCAGCTGCGCCGCCAGCAGAACGGCTATGCGCGTGCCCTGCTGCTGGTGTGCGACCACGACGTGATCGGCACGCTCTCGCCGGCGACGCGCGAGGCGGTCGACGACGCGATCGAGTCGGCGATCGGCCTCGACGACATCCGCTCGGGCGGGTGGGACCGGTTGGCGTACGTGTACGGCTTTTTCAACCACGACGTGACGCCGGAGCAGATCGAGCGCATCGCCCAGGGTTGGCGCGACATGACCGAGGCGCAGCGCAGACGCGTTTACCCGACTTACCCACACCTGATCGACGCGATGTGCAAGCCGTTGAGCGTGTCGGGGTTGGGTGATGATGCGCAGACCGATCGCGCGCTGCGCACCACGATCCCGCTGCTCAAGGAGATGGCGCTGGGTGAACCGAGGCCCGGCCGGGCGTTTCACCCGCCGACGCACGCGGCGCTGGTGCTGGGCGAGCTCTACGCGCGGTGGTGTGACGACGCGACCCACGGCCCGCTGGTGCGCCGGTTGCTGGGCGAGCGTGAGGCGTTTGCAAAGATGCTCGCGGATCGATTGATCGGGGCGCAGCCGGCGAACCAACTCGACCGCACGGCGGTGGGCTTTTACGCGTACACCGGCCGGTACTTCGCGAACACGCTGGCAAGGTTGGATGCGCGATCGGCGGCGCCGGTGTTGCGGCGTTCGCTGGCGTTGTACGAAGAGAAAGGCGCGGGCGGGTCGACGGTCGCTTACACCCGCCGGGCGCTGGTGGCGTTGGGGGACGCGGGGTTGCGCGATGAGCTCGAAACGAAGCTGGCGGCGGACCCGCGGGACCCGGCGTCGGTCGAGCTGTTGGTGTGGCTCTGTCGCAACGGCCGGGGCGAGACGGCGGTTTACGGGCGCAAGCTGCTGGCGCAAGCGCTGGGTTGCGAGCCGGCCGCGGCACTGAAGGTGTATTTCGAGCGGCGGTTGTCGGCGTTGGGCGGGCCGGTGGACGGATGAAAAACGCCCACCGTGTGGCGGGCGTGGCAATGGCCGGGCTGGGACTCGAACCCAGGACCAACGGCTTAAAAGGCCGCTGCTCTACCGACTGAGCTACCCGGCCGAGTCGGTCGAAATCAAGGCGGAGCAGTATAGCGAGCGCCGGGGCGTTCGCAAAGAGCGGCGGCGAACCGCAACGCTTGCGAACCCACACCGACTCACGGCATGATGGCGCGTTATGTCCGGCGGACACGAACACGAGCGGCGGAGCGACGCGGAACTGGTGCGCGCGATCAACGCGGGCGACCGGCGGGCGTTTGAGGCGCTGTACCACCGGCACCGGGACTGGGTGGCGAGCCTGGCGATGCGTTTTACGGGCGACCGAGAAGCGGCGCTGGATGTGTTGCAGGAAACGTTTTTGTACCTGGTGCGCAAGTCGCCGGGCCTTGAGCTCGAGGGGCGGTTGACTTCGCTGCTGTGGCCCGTGGTCAAGCACCTGTCGATCGCGCACAACCGCAAACGCCGTCGGGAGCCGGCCGTGGACCCGATGGCGATGCCGGTGCGTGGCGTCGATGACCCCCCGCCGGGTTTGGACGACCCACGCGAGGCGCTGGCGGGCTTGGTGGGCGGCCTGCCCGAAGCCCAGCGGGAGGTGTTGCTGATGCGGTACGTCGACGGGATGGCGTTGGACGAGATCGCCGCGGCGCTGGGAAGACCGCTCGGCACGGTCAAGAGCCGGCTGCATCATGCGCTGGCGCGGTTGCGGGGCGACCCTCGGACAAAAAAATATTTCGAACGTTGAACCTTGGCTCGCCTTTGCGCACTTGAACAGGGGAAGCACCATGACGGACGGACGTACACAAACCGACTTGCCCGAGCCGAACGAGGCGTTGGCCGAGGACCTGCGGGCGTTGCTGGCCGATCGGCCGTTTGTGCCGGAGGAGGTCGACCGGGCGATTATCGCCGCGGCCGAGCCGCACCTGACGTGTGGTCGTCGGCGTGGCTGGCGTGTGGCCGGTGTTTGGGGGGGTGTCGCGGCGGCGGCGGCGGTCGCGGCGGTGGTGTTGCCGACGCTATGGGTTGGCCCGGGCCAGTCGGAGCCGGCGGTGGCGTTGGGCGATTACGCGCCGGGCGAGCCGGTGGACGTGGTCGACGCGTTGCGGTTGGCGCGGGCGCTGGAGCGCGGCGGCGAGTCGGTTTCGATCACGTGGGACCTCAGCGGCGACGGCGTGGTTGATCGGGCGGACGTCGACGCGGTCGCGATGCGAGCGGTGGTGCTGAACGACGAGCCGGAGGAGCGGCACGGATGAAACGCACCGTTGCGCTCATCGTGTTGTGCTTGATCGGCGTCGGCGCGCTGGCGGCCCAAACGCGGCATCACGCGCCGGCGCGGGCCGTGTTCGGTACGGTCGAGGTGTGGGCCGACAGCGGTGGTGAACCGATCGCGGCCTGGCAGGTGCGGCTGCGGGCCCAACGGGCGGGCGTGAAGATCGTCGGCATCGAGGGCGGCGCACACGAAGCGTACGCACAACCGCCCTACTACGACACCCGCGCGATGCAGAACGACCACGTGATTCTCGCGGCGCTGAGCACGGCCGACGACCTGCCGGTTGGTAAGACGCGCATCGCCAGCGTGCACTACATGAGCGAGACGGGCGCACCGCCCCGCTTCGAGGCGCAGTTCATCGCGGCGGCCAACACCGATGCGCAACGCATCACGCTCGCGATCACCACGACGACACACCACACGGAAGGAATCGAACCATGAGACGTGCATGGGGTTGGACCGTATCGGCGTTCGGCATCGGCCTGCTTGCCGCATCGCTGCTCACCGTTGCCGGGTGCGGCGACGCGAGCCTCGCGACAGACCAAGAGAACGCCTACGGTCACAGACGCACTCAATCAGTTGCTTCACCGAACGCCTTGGCGCAGGCCAGGGCCGAGGCCCGCCGAGCCGCGGCGTTGGGGCGATCGGCGCCGGCCGACGAGGTCTGGGTCATCGCGCGGGCCGACGGCGAGGTTGAGGCGACCGGCGACTACCCGGGTACCGGGTCGATGGTGTACCTGCCCGACCCCGCCAAGCCCGACCAGCGCGTGCCGGTGCCGTTGAAGCACACGTCGGTCGACGCCTCGGTCAGCGCGTACATCGCCACCGTCGACGTCAACCAGCAGTTCCACAACCCCTTCGACAGCAAGATCGAGGCGGTGTACGTGTTCCCGCTGCCGCAGAACGCGGCGGTCAACGAGTTCGTCATGACCATCGGCGAGCGGCGAGTTCGCGGCATCATCCGCGAGCGCGAGGAAGCCGAGCGCGTGTACAAAGAAGCCCGGGCGCAGGGCTACGTCGCTTCGTTGCTCACGCAGGAGCGGCCGAACGTGTTTACGCAGAAGGTGGCCAACATCGAGCCGGGCAAGGCGATCGACGTGAACATCCGCTACCTGCACACGCTGGGGTACGAAGACGGGTGGTACGAGTTCGTGTTTCCGATGGTGGTCGGGCCGCGCTTCAACCCGCCGGATCAGCGTGACGGCGTGGGCGCGGTGGCGCGGGGCAACCACGGGCTTTCGGGGCAGTCGACCGAAGTGCAGCACCTCGCCCCCCACGAGCGCAGCGGCCACGCCGTCGACCTGTCGGTCACGCTCGACGCGGGTGTGGGCATCGAGCAGGTCACCTCGGTCAACCACCGCATCGATGAACAACGGCTGAGCCCGACACGGCGCGTGGTGTCGATCGCCAAGCGCGACCGGCTGCCGAACAAGGACTTCGTGCTGCGGTGGCGGGTGGCGGGCGAGCGAATAAAAGCCTCGCTGCTCACGCAGCGCACCGAGCGCGGCGGGTACTTCACGCTGATGCTCTACCCGCCTAAGGTGATCGACCGGCTCGAGCGCCGGCCGATGGAGATGATCTTCGTGCTCGACTGCTCGGGCAGCATGTCGGGCAAGCCGATCGGACAGGCGAAGGACGCGATCCGCCACGGCCTGAGCCGGCTGGGGCCCGACGACACGTTCCAGGTGATCCGTTTTTCGACCGACAGCTCCGCGTTCGGGCCGCGCCCCGTGCACGCCGACCCCGAAGCGCTGCGCAAGGCCGACCGCTACGTGCGCGACCTGCGCGGCAGCGGTGGCACGATGATGATCGAGGGCGTCCGCGCGGCGCTCGACTTCCCGCACGAGCCGGGCCGGGGGCGCGTCGTGTCGTTCATGACCGACGGGTTCATCGGCAACGACGACCAGATCATCGCGGCGGTCGAACGCCACGTCGGCGCGTCGCGCGTGTTCAGCTTCGGCGTCGGCGCGTCGCCCAACCGCTACCTGATGAACCGCATGGCCAAGGCCGGCCGGGGCGCCGTGGCGTACCTGTCGCTCAACGACGACGGCGGCGCGGTGATGGGCCGGTTCTTCGAGCGCGTCAGCCACCCGGCGCTGACGGGCCTGTCGGTGAACTGGGGCGGCATGCGGGTCGGCGACGTGTACCCCCGGAAGCTGCCCGACCTGTTTGTCGGCAGGCCCGTGATATTGACCGGGCGTTACGACGGCGAGCTGCCCGACGAGATCGTGGTGCGGGGTCAGGCCGGCCGGCGGGCGATCAACATCGTCGTGCCGACCGGCAACGAGGCACGCACGCACGACGGCGTCGCCGCGGTGTGGGCGCGGTCGCGCATCGCCGACCTGTACGGCGAGATGGCGTCGAACCCCTCGCACGAGCTGGCCACCGCCATCAAACAGACCGCGCTCGACTACGGGCTGATGTCGGCGTACACGGCGTTCGTCGCCGTCGACTCGTCGCAACGCACCGCCGGCACGCACGGCACCACGGTCGCGGTGCCCGTTCCTGTGCCCGACGGCGTGAAGTACGAAACCACCGTGCAGCAATAACGAGCCTGTTTCTCTATTCGAGGTCTCACCATGAACAACCGGGTCTGGTATCGGTGCGGGATGTCATTGGCGATCGTGTTAATCGTGCTGTCGAGCAACGGGTGCTGGCGCATGCACGACACGCTGGAGTCGGCGGTTGACCTGAATCGCTTCAACGATGCGGCCCGTGCGTCTGGGGCGCAGCCCGCTTTGCAACTGCCGGTGCGGGTCGCGGTCGCGCATCTGCAACACGGACCGCTCGTTCCCGGCGAGGCACGGTTCGCCCATGCGCTCGACATCGAAGTCCGCCCGATCGGCGGCGATCACGACGAGGGGCTGTTGGCCCGTGTCCGGCCGCTGCCCCACGTCACGGACGTGGTCACGATCCACCCCGACAAGGACGCCCACGGCCGAACGCTGGTCGAACCCACGGCGTTGCTGCCCATGGCCCAGCGACTGCAAGCCGACCTGCTCTTGGTGTATTCCAACGAGGTGACGCTCGGTGATAGCGAGTTCGCCGCCGGGCCGATCGGTTTTGTGTTGACCGTCGGCACGCTCGGCGTCTTCCCCGGCGTGCTCTACGACGGCGACGCGGTCACGCACGTCCGCCTGGTGGATGCCCAGACGGGGTACGTGTATCTCAGCGACTCGGCCGGCCGGCACGCATGGACGCTCGACGGCCTGTCGTTCGCCAACCGCCCGTTTGAGCGGGTGTGCCGGCGGGCGGAACGGCGGGCGGAGCAGGCCGTGTTCGCTGAATTGGGGTATCACTGGCGCAATATCTGCAAATACCGTGCCCCGTATCACCGAGCACCCGCCACGGCACCCGCCGGCGAACGGACACCGCACGGCCCGCGCTACCCAACCCGTTAAAGCCGCGCCCCGGCTGGCATCAATTTCTTTGCGTTTGCGCGAAAGATGGGGCCAGCGAACCCAGTCATTATGCCACCCGATACGCTTCTGTTGATTGCGACCGGGCGTTTTTCATTCCACAATGTGAGCCGACCAGGCGAACAGGAGCAGGTGATGGCAAAGGTCTATTTCCCCGAAGTCGAGAAGGTCGTTTACGAAGGCGCCGACTCGCAGAACCCGCTCTCGTTCAAGCATTACAACCCGGATGAACTGGTCGCGGGCAAGCCGATGCGCGAGCACCTGCGGTTCGCGGTGTGCTACTGGCACACGATGAAGGGCGCGGGGGCCGACCCGTTCGGCGTGGGCACGCGGGTGATGCCGTGGTGCGACGGCGGCGACGAGATGACCATCGCCGAGCACACCATGCGGGCGAACTTCGAGTTTATCTCGAAGCTGGGCGTGGGGTACTGGTGCTTCCACGACCGCGACATTGCGCCCGAGGCCGAGGGCGACTTTGTGGAAACCAACAAGCGGCTCGACCGCATCGTCGCGCTGGCCAAGGGGTTGCAGGACGAGACGGGCATCAGGCTGCTGTGGGGCACGGCCTGCCTGTTCGCGCACCCGCGTTTCATGAGCGGCGCGGCGACGTCGCCGAACCTCGACGCGTTCGTGCACGCCGCGGCCCAGGTGAAGAAGGCCATCGAGGTCACCCACGAACTCGGCGGCGCGGGGTACGTGTTCTGGGGCGGCCGCGAGGGCTACGACACGCTGATGAACACGGACCTGCGGCGTGAACTCGAACACCTGGCGCGGTTTTTGCACATGGCGGTTGACTACAAGAAACAGATCGGCTTCGAAGGGCAATTTTACATCGAGCCCAAGCCGAAGGAGCCGACCACGCACCAGTACGACCACGACGCCGAGGCGTGTTACGCGTTCTTGCAGCACCACGGGCTGGTCGATCACCTCAAGCTGAACATCGAAGCGAACCACGCGACGCTCGCCGGGCACAGCTTCCACCACGAGCTGGAGTTCGCCGCGAGCCACGGGCTGCTCGGTTCGATTGACGCCAATCGTGGCGACGAGCTGCTCGGGTGGGATACCGACCAGTTCCCCACGAACCTGTACGACACGACGATGTGCATGTACACGCTGCTGCGGCACGGCGGGTTGACCACGGGCGGCTTGAACTTTGACGCGAAGGTCCGCCGGCAGAGCACCGAGCCGACCGACCTGTTCCACGCGCACATCGGGGGCATGGACGCGTTCGCCCGCGGGCTGAAGATCGCGGCAAAACTCATCGACGAGGGGCGGATCGAGGGCCTCGTCAGCGGCCGGTACGGCACGTGGGACAGCGAGCTGGGCCGGAAGATCGAGGCGGACGAGGTGGGTTTGGCGGACCTGGAGCCGATCGCCCACGAGCGCAACGTCACGTCGGTGGCGTCTAGTCGTCAGGAGTTGATCGAGAACCTCATCAACGACGCGATCTAACTCGTTGGAGACACATCATGATGGGCCGCATGGGTTGTTGGTTGACCGCTGTGTGCGTGGGGTGGGTGTGCTGTGGGGTTGGCTGGGCCGACTGGCCGCAGTACCTCGGGCCGCGGGGTGATGCGACTTGTGACGAGAGCGACCTGCTCGACACCTGGCCGACCGACGGGCCGAGGCAGGTGTGGCGTGTGGCGATGGGCCCGGGCTTCGGGGGCGCGGCGATCAAGGGCGGGCGTGTGTTCGTGCTCGACCGCGACATGGGCGAGGCCGACATCTTGCGCGTGCTCGAGCTGAGCACGGGCAAAGAGCTGTGGCGTTACCGGTACGAGGCGAAGGGCCGGGTTGGGTTCGAGGGCTCGCGTTGCACGCCCGCCGTGACCGATACGCACGTGTTCACCACCGGTCAGTTCGGTCACCTGTACGCCTTCGACCGCGCCACGCGCAAGCCGGCCTGGTCGGTGAACCTGTTCGAGAAATACCCCGACGCCGACGACAGCGACAAACAGAACTGGGGCTACGGCCTGAACCCCCTGTTGCACGGCGACAAGGTGATCGTCGCGTCGACCTCGTCGGAGTCGCCGGGGCTGGTGGCGTTCGACCAGTCGACGGGCGAGGTGGCGTGGGAGTCGGAACCCTTCGGCGACAAGAGCGTCTACTGCTCGCCGGTGATGCGCACCATCGCGGGGCGCACGGGCATCGTGGTGCGTAACATTTTTTACCTGTACTTCATCGACGCCGACACGGGCCAGACACTGTTCAAGCACCGGGTGTACACCAAGGGCAAGATCCCCATCACGCCGGTGACGGTGCTGCCGGACGGCGAGCGCGTGTTTGTCACGCAGGGTTACGAGATGGGGTCGGTCATGTTGCGCGTCACCGCCGACGGCGAGAAGTTCGACGTCACCGAACTGTACCGCATGAAGCGCGGCAGCCAGGTGCACCCGGCGGTGTGGCACGGCGGTTACCTGTACCTGAACCTGACCGAGAACCGTTGGACCAAGGGCTCGGCCCGCAAGCAAGGTGGGTTGGCGTGCGTCGACCCCGCCAGCGGCGAGGTGCTGTGGCACACCGGCGATGCGCCTTACTTCAACCGCGGCCCGGTGATGCGCGTGGGCGATCGGCTGATCGCCTTCGACGCCGAGGGGGGGTACCTGTACCTGGTCAAGCCGAGCCCGCGGCGCTTCGAGCGCATATCGCGGTTCAAGGCGCTGGACACGGAACAGAAAAAGGCCTGGGGCCCGCTGGCGCTGAGCGGCGGGCTGCTGATCGTGCGCGACCAGGACGAGATGCGTTGTTTCGACTTGGGGCGGTGATCGCACCGGAGCCTTAACGCCAGATATTGCGCCCCGCCGCGTGCAATCGGCTAAGCTTGTCATACGTTTCCACCACGGAGGTTGACCATGCCGCACCACACCTGCCGTTGGGCTTTCGTGCTGTTCGCGCTGACCGCGAGCGGTGCGCTGGCCGACTGGCCGAACTTCCTCGGCCCCAACCACAACGCGACCGCCGCCCAACAGGACATCGCCCACACCTGGCCCGACGGTGGGCCGCCCATGTTGTGGCGCGCCGACGTCGGCCGGGGCTTCGGCGGCGCCGCGATCCGCGACGGCAAAGCCTTCTTCATGGACAACGACTTCGGCGAGACCGAGGGCGTGCGCGTGCTCGACCTGAAAACCGGCGAGCCGCTGTGGCACTACAGGTACGAGGTCTCCGGGCGCTACGGCTACGGCGGCACGCGCGCCACGCCCGCCGTGACCGACAGGTACGTCGTCACCGTCGGCGGGTTCGGTCACGTCCACGTCATCGATCGAAAGACCCATAAGCCCGCCTGGTCGATCAACATGCTCGAAAAATACCCCGACCGCGGCCAGCGCTGGGGTTACGGGCAGAACCCGCTGGTCTACAAGGACACGCTCATCCTCAGCGCCACCTCGAAGAGCTCGCCGGGCCTGATCGCGTTCGACCTGGCCACCGGCAAGCAGAAGTGGAAAACCTCCAACTTCGGCGACGACAAGCAGTACTGCTCGCCCACGCTCGCGAAGCTCGACGGCAAGACCGTCGTCCTCCACCACAACCTGTTCGTGCTGCGGCTGACCGACCCCGACAACGGCCGGGTGCTCTACAGCGGCAAGGTTTTCTCCGGCACCGGCGTTATGACCTCGGTGACCTCGCCGATCGTCATGCCCGACGGCGAGCACCTGTTCGCCACCAACGGCTACGAGTTCGGCTCCGTGATGTACAAGGCGAAATACACCGGCGGCAAGTTCGAGCTCGAAGAGGTGTTCCGCATGAAGCGCGGCAGCCAGATCCACCCGCCCGTCGTGTTCGGCGACCACCTTTATATGAACATCAACGAGAACGCCTACCTGCGCGGCTCACGCAAGAGCGAGGGCGGCCTGGCCTGCATCGACGCCAAGTCCGGCGACATCTTGTGGCGTACCGGCACCGAACCCAACCTCAACCGCGGCGCGCTGCTGCGCGTCGACGACAAGCTGCTCGCGCTCGACGGCGACACCGGCGTGCTCTACCTGGTCGAGCCCAACCCACGGAAGTTCGAGGTGGTTTCCGAGTTCGTCGCGCTCGAGCCCAAGAGCACGCGCGAGAACAACGCCTGGGCCCCCATGGCCATCGCCGGCGGCCTGCTGATCGTGCGCGACCAGCAAGAGATCAAGTGCTTCGACCTGCGGGCCAAGGTGGCGCAGGCGGACTGATCAATCGCCGGTTGCGCGGATCGATGCCGCCAGTTGCTGGGCGAGCTCGCTTTTCACGGCCCCCATCGTCGGACAGCCGTCGCCGAGTTGTTCGTGCATGCTCGTCACCGGCCGATCGGCGATGCCGCAGGGCACGATGAGCTTGTAATGGTCGAGGTTGGTGGTCACGTTCAGCGCCAGGCCGTGCAGCGTCACCCAGCGCTCGGCGCGCACGCCGATCGCCGCGATCTTCGCGTCGCCCCGCCCCGCCTGGTCGCGCGAAGCGGCGTCGTGTTGCAGGTCGCCGCCGACCCACACGCCCACCGCCTCCGCGTCGCGCCCCGCGGCGACGCCGAAGTGCGCCAGCGTGTCGATGATCGCCTGCTCCAGCGCCCACACGTACTTGCGCAGGTTCAGGCCGAGGCGGTTGAGGTCGACGATCGGGTAAGCGACGAGCTGCCCCGGACCGTGGTAAGTAATGTCGCCGCCGCGGTCGGTTTCGTAGACGGCGATGCCTTGCTGTTGGAGCTGATCGGCGCCGGCGAGCAGGTGTTCGGCTTTGGCGCGGCGGCCGAGTGTGAACACCGGGTCGTGCTCCACGAGCAGCAGCGTGTCGGGCGCATCGCCCGCGCACACCGCGGCGTGGGTCTGCCGCTGCGCTTTCAGGGCGGGCTCGTAACCCAGGCGGCCCAGGTCGTGGATGTCGAGGGTTTCGTTGTTCAATTCAGGTCGCCGTGACGCTTTGCGAGTCAGGCTTTATGATAGGCGACGATGCCAAAGATTCACCCCACCGCGATTATCGATGACCGGGCCGAACTCGCCGACGACGTCGAGGTCGGGCCCTGGTGCCTGATCGAGGGCCGGGTCACGATCGGCGCCGGCACCCGGTTGCTCAGCCGCGTCAGCCTCAACGGCCCCTTGGTCATCGGCGAAAACAACACGATCTACCCCAACGCCACCATCGGGTTCGCCCCGCAGGATTTGAAGTTCGACCACGCCAGCGAGGGCGCGGGCGTGGCGATCGGCAACAACAACCTGCTGCGCGAGGGCGTGAACATCCACCGGGCCACCGGCCAGACGCCCACCACGCTCGGCGATGATAATTACCTGATGGTCAACGCCCACCTCGGTCACGACTGCGTGGTCGGCAACCGGGTGATGATGGCCAACAACGCCGCGATGGCCGGCCACGTGACGCTGGGCGATCAGGTGATCATCGGCGGCGGCGCGGCGATCCACCAGTTCGTCACCATCGGCCGGCTGAGCATGGTCTCCGGCCTGCAGGGCATCGGCCAGGACCTGCCGCCGTTCTGCACGGTCTACGTCAGCCGCTACGTCGGCTCGCTGAACATCGTGGGCCTGCGTCGCAACGGCTACCGCGACCACATCACGCACATGAAGACCGCGTTCCAACGCTTCTTCATGGAAGGCCACACCAACCCGATCGCCATCGCGTCGATCGAAAACGACGCGCCGCTCATCGCCGACCCGCTGGTGCGTGAGTTTGTCGACTTCATCAAGCAATCGAAACGCGGCATCCCGCATTACCAGTCGCGCTCGGATTAACTCATCAACCACCTTTTAAACCACGGCGAGGACAAGGATGTCGATCGAACTGTGTGTGCTGGGCAGCGGCTCGTCGGGCAACAGCGCGCTGGTGCGCGTCAACGGCGAGGCGATACTGATCGACGCCGGCTTCGGCCCGCGCACCACGGCCAAACGCTTGAGCGACACCGGCGTGCGCGTCGCCGACCTGCGCGCGTTCCTGCTGACGCACCTCGACCGCGACCACTTCAACCCCAACTGGTACCACACGCTGCTCGAGCACGGCATCACGGTCTACTGCCCCAAGCGGCAGATCGGCGACCTGTACGACGGGTTTCGACAGTACCGGCCGGACGCCGAGCCGCGCGTGCTGCACGACAAGGGCCTCATCCAACCGGTGACCGACGCCGTGTTCGACCTGCCCACCGCCGGGGGCGGCGGGGCGCGTGTGAAACCGATCCACCTCGCGCACGACCGCGAGGGCACCGTGGGCTACGTGATCAACTCCGGCACGCACCGCATGGGCTACGCGACCGATCTGGGCCACGTGCCCGCCGAGCTGACCGAGGCGTTCATCGACTTGGACCTGCTGGCGCTCGAAAGCAACTACGACGCCGAGATGGAGGCCGCGTCGGATCGGCCGATGGTGCTCAAACGCCGTGTGATGTCCGACCACGGCCACCTGTCCAACGACCAGGCCCGAAACGCGATCCGCGAGGCGTGCGACCGCTCGTCGAAGCCGCCCCGCCACATCGTGCTGCTGCACCTGTCGCGCCAATGCAACGACCCGGTGATCGTGCGTGACCTCTACGCCGACGATCCGCACCTCAGCGCGCGGCTGTGCGTCACCGACCAGTCCCACCGCACCGAATGGCTCACCGCCGACGGCCGGCACCACACCCTGCCCGGCGAGCAGCTGGCGATCTTTGTTGACCCGATGCAAACCCCGGCCGATCAGCCGTCCGACGGCTGAAGCTGCGTGCGGCAGAGCACCCGGTACAGGTCGCACGACTCGAGCAGTTGGCTGTGCGTGCCCTGCGCGACGATCCGCCCGGCGTCCATGACCACGATCGTGTCGGCGTCGATCACCGTGCTCAGGCGGTGGGCGATGACGAACGTCGTGCGGTCTTTCTCGAACCGCGCCAGCGCCTCGGTGATCTTCGCCTCCGAGTCGGCGTCGATCTGGCTGGTCGCCTCGTCGAGCACGAGCACCGCGGGGTTGCGCAGGATCGCGCGGGCGATGGTGATGCGCTGGCGCTGCCCGCCCGACAGCTTGCCGCCCCACTCGCCGACTTGCGTGTCGTAACCCTCGGGCAATTCGCTGATGAACTCGTGCGCGAACGCGCGTTGCGCCGCGTCGACGACCTGCGCTTCGCTGGGCGAGTGCGAGCCGTAGGCGATGTTGTTGCGCACGTCGGCGTCGAACAGGATCGCCTCCTGCGTGACCGCGGCGACCTGGTTGCGCACGCTGCGCAGGGAGAAGTTGGCGATGTTCTGGCCGTCGAACAGCACCGCCCCGGCGTCGGGTTCGTAGAGCCGGGGCAGCAGGTAGGTGAGCGTCGACTTGCCCGAGCCGTTGGTGCCGACGATGGCGCAGGCCTCGCCGAACCCGACGGTCAGGTTGATGTCGCGCAGCGCCGGGGCGTCGGCGCCGGGGTAGGTGAAGGTCACGCCGCGGAACTCGACGCCGCGCCGCACGCGCGGCAGCTTGGCCTTGCGCTCGGCCCCGCCGTGGTGCGCGGTGCGCTCGACGTCGATGTCGAACACCTCGTCGATGCGCGTCGCCGCGGCGACGGCGCGCTGCAAATCGTTGTGCAGGTTGGCCAGCGGCTTGAGGTTCGTCGCGGCCAGCGCGAGCATGGTGATCACCACGCCCAGCCGTTCGACGCCCGCGTCGGGGTTGACGCGGAACAGGTAGTACGACACGGCGACCATGATCGCGATGATGCCGATCAGGCTGATGACCTCGATGACCGGCGAGCTGAGCGAGCGCGCGATGCGGGCCTTCATCTCCTGCGCGTACACCGTGCGGTTGAGCCGGTTGAAGCGTCGGCGTTCGTAGCCCTCGGCCTGGTTGACCTTGACCACGCGCAGCGCCGTCAGCGCCTCGGTGACCGCGGCGCTCATCGCGCCGTAGCCGACCATCGCCCGCTTGGTGGCCCGGCGGATGGTCTTGCCGAACTTGCGCACGACCACCACGATCACCGGCGTGCCGACGAGGAACAGGCCGGTCAGCGACGGGCTGATGATCAGCGCCCACGACAGCGCGATCAGGCCCTGGAGGATGCTGCGGATGGTGCGGTTGGTCAGCATCGTGAAGCCGCCGCCGAGTTCGTTGGTGTTGGCCACGACGCGCATGAGGTTGTCGCCGGTCGAGTCGACCGAGGTCTTCGACATGTACGCGTGGATCAGCTGGGTGAACATGCGCTTGCGGATGCGCATGACCGTGCGGATGGAGACCGTGATGGTGAAGTACTGGTGCGTGAACCGGCCGCCGGCGCCGACGAGGGTGATCACGAACACGACGCCGAGCAGCATGGCGATGCCCCAGAACTGGTCTTGGGGGATCGCGTCGGCGAGGTAGCTGTGGTCGCCGATCCAGCGGGTGAGCGAATCGTCGGCGAGCCGGTCGGCGATCAGGTCGTGCGCCGAAGCGTCCTTGCTGAACAGCTGCTTGATGATCAGGATCACCGCGCCGAAGCCGGCGAAGGCGCAGATCGAATCGACCGCGAGCCCGACCGCGGCGAGGGCGAGCATGCCCTTGTAGTGCAGCATCTCCTTGGCGTAACGCCAGAACAGGCTCATGCCCGCACCCCCTGGCGCAGCTGTTCGAGGTCATCGAAAAAGCCGGGGTAGGTCTTGTTCACGCAGGCCGGGTCGTTGATGCGGATGCCCGCCTGCCGCAGGCCCGCGACCGCGAAGCTCATGGCCATGCGGTGGTCGTCGTAGGTGTCGATGAACACCGGGCGCTCGTCGCTGATGGGCTCGCCGTCGCCGTGGCGCAGCACGTTGCCCTCGGGCGGCGTGAGGTGGATGTCGTCGCCCACGATCTCGACGGTAGCGCCGAGCTTCTCGCACTCGTTCTTGATCGCGGCCATGCGGTCGGTTTCCTTGACGCGCAAGTTGCCGACATCACAAATCTCAGTGGGGCCTTTCGCAAAAAGCGCTACCACCGCAAGGGTCTGCGCCATGTCGGGCATGTCGTTCAACCAAGCCTTGTTTAACCCGGTTAAACCGCCGGTGCTCATTACTTCAAAGCCGTGAAGCGTATCTTTACAGATCGCTCCCATTTGTTGCAGTCTCTCACCGAACTCAATGTCGCCTTGTATTGAATCCCACGATAAATCTTCGATGCAGCACCTGCTATTGACAGCGCCGGTTGCTGCGATTGCCGCAAAGTAACTCGCATTGGAAGCGTCGGGTTCAATATCGTAAGGCTGGGCTTGATACTGGCCCGGTCGCACGTCGAGTTCGGTAGAAAAGGATGTTGAAACACCACATCCGTAGCTTTCCATCACCCGTGATGTCATCTCGATATACGGAAAGCTGATCGGCGTCGAATTAAACCGCAGAACGATGCCTCCGTTGGTGTAGGGGCCGATCTGCATAAGGGCTGAGATGTATTGGCTCGATATCGTCGGGCCAATATGCAGATCACCTCCCGCTAAGCCGCGAGCGGCGATGCGCAGGGGGGGGTAGCCTTCGGCGCCGAGGTAATCGATCTTCGCGCCGAGTTGGCGCAGAGGGTCGACGAGTTGGCCGATGGGGCGCTGGCGCATGCGGGGGATGCCGTCGATCGTGTACGTGCCGTGGCCGAGGCAGAGCATGGCGGTGAGGAAGCGCATCGCGGTGCCGGCGTTGCCGACGAAGAGGTCGGCCTTGTCTTTCGGTATCCTGCCGCCTTGGCCGTGCACGGTGACGGTGGTGTTGGGTTCGTCGATCTCAAGTTCGAAGCCGAGGTCTTGCAGGGCGGCCATCATGTAGCGGCTGTCGTCGCTGAACAGCACGCCGGTGAGTTTGCTGGCGCCCTCGGCGAGCGCGGCGATGACCAGGGCCCGGTTGGTGATCGACTTGGAACCGGGTGGACGGACGGTCGCGTCGAACGGGCCGGCCAAGGGTTCAATCGCGTAGGGATCGGGTAGGGCCATGGGGGTAACCGGATTCCGGGGTTTCCGGGGGCGCTAAGCCGCGAGCGGCTGGGGAGCGGCTTTCAGTCGGACTTGCGGAACACGGCGACGACGTTCTCCACGGGCACGACGAACAGGCGGTTGTCGCCCTCGAAGTCCACCGGGATCGCGTCCTTGGGGTTGAACAGCACCTTGTCGTACTGGGCCACGGGGTAGTCTTCGTCGTGGTCGATCATGGCGCTGATCGCGACGACGCGGCCGGTCAGCGTGGGGATCTCGATCTTGTCGGGCAGGTGGATGCCGGCCTTGGTCTGTTTGCGGTCCTCGTCCTTGCGGATCAGCACGCGCAGGCCGATCGGCTCCACGGTCTCGAGCTTGTTGGTTGTCGAACTGGGCTTGGTCATGGTTTTCTTCGCTTCGTGGGCAGCGCCTTATTGTAGGAGATCGGCTAAATGCGAGCCAGCGCCGCAGAATGCGGGTGAGTGCGATGGCTAAGGCCGCCGGGCTGTGGTACAACGCGCCCATGGACCTCGAACCCTTCATCCGTGACATCCCCGACTGGCCCAAGCCGGGCGTGGGCTTCAAAGACATCACCCCCCTGCTGGCCGACCCGGCGGCGCTGGCGATGGCCGTCGAACAGATGGCCAACCCCTTCCGCGGCAAGGGCGTCGAGGTCGTCGTCGGCACCGAGTCGCGCGGGTTCATCTTCGGCACCGCCGTCGCCCAGGCCCTCAGCGCCGGGTTCGTGCCCGTCCGCAAGCCCGACAAGCTGCCCTGGAAGACGCACAAGATCGAGTACGAACTCGAGTACGGCACCGACGCCGTGGAGATCCACCAGGACGCGATCCACCCCGGCCAGCGCGTGCTCATCGTCGACGACGTGCTCGCCACCGGCGGCACCATGAAGGCCACGCTCGAACTCGTCGACAAGCTCGGCGCCGAGATCGTCGGCGTCACCCTGCTCATCGAGCTCGGCTTCCTCGACGGCCGGGCCAAGCTCGCCCCCTACGACAACATCCACGCCGTGATCAACTACTGATCAGAAACGTGGATGCTGCCTCTCTCGATCCCTGTCCCACAACAGGAAGGGGTTAAGTCATGTTAGCGCCGCCGGCGGCCGGCGACCACCAGCCCCCCGAGGCTCAAAAGGGCGAAACCGGCCGGCTCGGGGATGAACGACCACCGCGTGAACCGCACGTGACTAGACCACCGCAACGGTCTGAATTAAGAGCTTCCGCAACACCGGCAACAGCGTGTTTTGCTCCAAGTAATTTTCCGGCGGGCGGAAGTAGATCGACGCCGGCTGCCCCTCGCCGGGCGGGTCGATCATACGCACGCTGCCGGGCGCGCCGTCCAACCGCTCGAACAGCCCCCCCACGTGCGGCGTCTCGAAGATCAGGTCCTTGTCGTGGCGTTTGAGCTTCGACACACCGAGCTCCGTCAGCGCCACGCGGATCTCCGCGAGGTCGACCAGCCGCTGCGCCGCGGCGGGCAGCTTGCCGTAAGCCTCGACCATGTCCTGCACGACGTCCTTCAACTCCGCGAGGCTCGCGGCGCGGTTGATGCGCCGGTACGCCGCCATGCGGTGCGCGTCCGACGGGATAAACGACTTGGGCAGCGCGCCCGCCAGCCCCACGTCGAGGTGCGTGAGGTGCGTCTGCTTGAGCGGCTCGCGTTTGAGTTGCGACGTGGCCTCTTCGAGCAGCTGGCAGTACATCTGGTAACCGACGGTGGCGATGTGGCCGGACTGTTCGGGGCCGATGATGTTGCCCACGCCGCGGATCTCCATGTCGCGCATGGCGATCTTGAAGCCCGCGCCCAGCATCGAGTACTGCTCGATGGCGCTGAGCCGGCGCGTGGCGACCTCGGTCAGCGCCCGGCTGTCCGGCAGCAACAAATAACAGTACGCGCGGTGCTTGTAACGCCCCACCCGCCCGCGCAGCTGGTGCAGCTCGGCCAGGCCGAACCGGTCGGCGTCGGCGACGAACATGGTGTTGGCCGTGGGGATGTCGATGCCCGACTCGATGATCGTGGTGCATACCAGCACGTCGACCTCGCGGCGGATGAACCTGAGCATCACCTCTTCCAGCTCGTGGGCCTTCATCTGCCCGTGGCCCACGATGAACCGCGCCTCGGGCACCAGCGTGCGCAGCTCGTTGGCCACGTTGTGGATCGACTGCACGCGGTTGTGCACGAAGAAGCACTGGCCCTCGCGGTTGAGCTCGCGCAGGATCGCCCGGCGGATGCGCTGCTTGTCGTGCGGCACGACCTCCGTCACGATCGCCCGCCGGTCGGCCGGGGGCGTGCTCAAAGAGCTGATGTCGCGCAACCCCAACAACGCCATGTGCAGCGTGCGCGGGATCGGTGTGGCGCTGAGCGTCAGCACGTCGACCGTCACGCGGAAACGCATCAGCTTGTTCTTGTGCTCGACGCCGAAGCGTTGCTCCTCGTCGACAATCACCAGGCCCAAGTCGTCGAAGTGCACATCGTCGCTCAGCAAGCGGTGCGTGCCGATCAGTATGTCGACCTTGCCGGACTTGACCGACTCGACGATGCGCTTGGCCTCCGCGCCCGTCTTGAACCGGCTGACCGACTCGACGTGCACGGGGAAGTCGGCCATGCGCTGGCGGAAGGTGCGCTCGTGCTGCTCGCACAGCACCGTCGTCGGGCAGAGCACGGCGACCTGCTTGCCGGCCTCGACCGCCTTGAACGCGGCGCGCATGGCGACCTCGGTCTTGCCGAAGCCCACGTCGCCGCAGATCAGCCGGTCGGTCGGCCGGTCCGAGGTCATGTCCTTCTTGATCTCGCCGATCGCGGCGAGCTGGTCGTCGGTCTCGTCGTAGGGGAACTCGTCCTCGAACTGTTTCATCCACGCGTCGTCGTCGGGGTAGCGGATGCCCGGCAGCGACTGCCGCGCCGCCTGTACTTGCAATAGCTCCTTCGCTAGGTCGCGCACGGCCTCGGCGACCTGCTGCTTCTGCTTCGACCACCGCTTGCCGCCCAACAAACTGAGCGGCGGCCGGCCCGAGAACCCGCCGATGTACTTCTGCACCAGCTCGATCTGCGCCGCGGGCACGTGCAGCTTCGCCTTCTGCGCGAACTCGAGCGTGAGGTATTCCTCCGAGGCCTCGCCCTTGCGCATCGTGCGCAGGCCGCGGAAGATCGCGATGCCGTGGTCCGCGTGCACGACGTAGTCGCCGACGTCGAGGTCGAAGAACGTCTCCTTCGAGCCCTTGCCGTAGCCCGTGGGCACCGCCCGCACCCGCCGCCGCGTGGTGTACCGGTGAAACAGCTCGTGGTTCGGCACCACAACCAACGGGCGGCGCAGCGGCCCTCTCCCCCCGGGAGAGGGTTGGGTGAGGGGGCCCGCGTCAGCGTCATCGCTTCTCCCCCACACAAACCCCCGGAACAGGTACCCGATCTCGATGTCGATCAAACCGTGCGCCTCGGGCGCGTGTTCCATAATCAACTCTTGCAACCGCTCGGCCTCGCCGGGCTTCTGGCAGACCACTACCACGCGGCTCGCTGGCCCGTCGGCGCTGTCGCCCGTCATCGCCGCCAGTTCGCCGATCGCCTTGGGCACCGATTCGTCGAAGTGCGGCAAGCGCTCGACCGGCAGCACCGCATCGGGTTGCTCACGCACGCCGCCGTACTGGTTGATCTCCACGTTCGCCAGCCGCCCCAAATGCTTGAGCACGGCCTGCGGCGTGAAGATGCCGCGCGGGTCGGTGATCCGCTCGAAATAACCCCGCGCCTGCTCGGCGACCTCCAGCGTCTCGTGCGTCACCACGATCGTTTCGTCACTCAACAACGACCAGAAGCTCGTGGTGCCCGCGTCCTGTTGGATCGCCTCGACGCTCGCGCCCAGCAGGCGCACGTGCGGCAGCTTGCGGTCGGAGCCCATCGAATCCAAATCAACCTCGGCGATCGATTCGACCTGGTCGCCGAAAAAGTCGAGCCGCACCGGCGGTTGGTTGCCCGGCGGAAAAATATCGACGATCCCGCCGCGCATCGCGTACTCGCCGGCCTGGCCTACCGCGTCGCACCGCTTGTAGCCGGCGCGGTCGAGCCAATCGACCAGCTCGCCCGTCGGCAGCTCGTCGCCGGGCCTGACGTCGAGCACGATCCGGTCGAACGCTTCGGGCAATGGCACCGGCTGCATCAGCGCCTGCACCGTCGTGGCCACGACGCTCGGCGCATCTGCTCCGCGCAACCGGCTGACCAATTCCAACCGGTCGGCCAACAGCTCCAGCGACACGTTGCTCTCGCCCGGCAGCACCTCCAGCGCGGGGAACGCGACCGCTTCGACCGCGTCCATGAGCGCCAGGTCGTCGACCGACTCGTCGACGTCGTCGAGGTGCGCGACCAGCAGCACGACCGGCCGGCCCGTGCGCTTGGCCAGCGCGCCGGCCACGAGGTGCGGGCTCGAGCCCCACGCCCCGTCGGCGCTGAGGCGCAAGCCGGGCGACAGGCGGTCGATCAGGGCGGTGACCTGCGGGTGGTGGGTGAGCGTGTCGATCCAGTCGTGCGTCATCGCGTGTCTTCTCGGCGCGTTTTCGGCGCAGGCGCAGGCGCGAGCGACGATGATTTTTCCATCAGCGCTCGTCAACGTTTCGCTTTGTCCTCGCCACGGAGAACATCGAGGTCACGGAGCAGCACTCCGCGTCCTCGGTGCCTCCGTGGCGGTCAGTCCGCCCGCGCCTCGGCGTCGATCCGCAGCACGGCGTCCACCGGGTGGGGCAACGGCCCATCATACTCATCGGCGCCCCGGCCGGCGGCCGCCAGTTCCGATTCGGTCGGTTCCCGCAGCACCCGCACCATCGCGATCTCGTCGCACGCGTCGTGCTTGGGGCACCGCACGCACTCGCCCCACACCTTCAGCGGTAGCTGCTGGCGGTCGACCACCTCGAAGGCGCAGCGTTCGAAGAACGCCCGCTCGTAGGTCAGCGCAAAGACCTGCCGCAGCCCCAGCGCCACCGCGTCGCTCACCGCCGCGTTGACCAGGGCCTTGCCGACGCCCTTGCCCCGCCCTTGCGGTGCCACGGCCAGCGCGTACACCTCGCCGAGCGTCGACCACATGATGCGCAACCCCGCCACGCCGACCACGCGGCCGTCGGCTTCGGCGACGTGGAAGTCGCGCAGGTGCTCGTACAACTCCGCCAGCGAGCGGTGGATCATGATCCCCTGCTCGGCGTAGTCGTTGATGATGCCCGCCATGGCGGGCGCGTCGGTGGCTTTGGCGCGTCGGACCTGCATGGCTGAATCTCGGATCGCGATGGATTATATCGCCGTTTCGCGCGACGTGAGGCGGCTTTTTTCTTGACGCCGAGGTCGCCGATATGGGTTAATGGTGTCAGCGACAACCGCCGTTTCGGTCGTTCGGGGTCGGGGCGGCGACATCTCCGGCATCGAATGGGGGCAACACATCTCCGCCCCCGAAGGAGGTCAGTATGCAGGTCCACTCCCCATGGCGTGACGAGATCGGTTGGGTGCTCGCGTTGATCGGGCTGGTGATTATCGCGGTCGTGATCGCCGACCGGATGACGATCCTCGAACTCGAGGACATGTTGTCGGCCTGGATGGCGCTGCTGATCGGCGGCGTGCTGCTCGTCGCGGTCGGGATTGGCCTGCACTTCGAGTCGATGCCCCGCCGCAAGGCCAAGGCCGAGGCGAAAACCGATCAGGCCACGCCGCCCAGCGACGCCGGCTCCGAGTCGGCCGCCTGACCGGTCGCGGCAGCGACGATCTCGTGGGCGTGGGCGATCAGCGGTCGCACGCCAGAATCGCGGAAGAGGTAGATCGGGTTCATCACCTTCGTGCCGATCGCGAAGCGCTGCGCGCCGGCCTCGGCGTAGGCGTCGATGTCTTGCGTGGTGGTGATGCCGCCGCCGCCGATGACGGCCAGGTCGCGGTGGCGTTGGCGCACGTCGCGGATGCACTGGAGGGCCACGGGCTTGAGGGGCTTGCCGCTGACGCCGCCGCGCGGGGTGGGCAGCGTGTTGCAACAGTGCACGCAGCGCACGCCCGCCTCGACCGCCTGCGTCAGAAGAAGCTCGTAGTTCACCGGGGGCAGCTTCGCGATGATCGGCAGGCCCGTCGACACCGCCCGGCCGAACAGGTCCGTCGGCCAGTCGATCTCGCCCACGTTCGGGCAGCTCATGTTCAGCTCGACCGCCATGGGCTTCAGGTCCGCCATCCACTCGAGCAGCTCGTACCACTCGGCGTCGGCAAAGCCGTGGATGGAGACGATCTTGTTGGACGGGTCGATCTTGCCGTGGCGCACCTTGTCGACGAGCCAGGCGACGCCCGGGTTGCGCAGGCCGATCTGGTTGACCCACGCCTTGATGCGGGGGTAGTAGCGGACGGTTTTGAGGATGCGCCACACGCGCCCGCCGCGCTTCTCGACGGTGAAGGTGCCGAGCGTGGCGGTGGCGCCGTCGGGCTGGATGTAGTTGCCGAACGGCGCGGAGACGATCAGCGGTTGCAGGCCGGCGGTGGGCGGGGTATCAGTCATCAACGACAGTATAGGACCTGAGGCGAACCGTGAAAGGCGAGGCCGCGCACCATGGACCACGACCTGCGAGACCACTTCGACCGCACCTTCGACCTGGTGATGGACGCCATGCCCGAGCACATCCACAAGCTCTTGCAGGAGGTGCCGCTGATCGTGGAGGACCACCCGTCCGACGAGATCATGGACTCGTTCGACATGGCGTACACCGACGAGCTGTGCGGCCTGCACGACGGGCTGCCCCTCGGCGAGCGCGGCGGCGACGGCGGGGAGGCCGTGCCCCTGCCCGAGGTCATCTACATCTACCGCGAGGGCATCTTCGCCCAGTCGCTCGACGACGAGGGCTACGTCGACGACGAAGAGCTCGCCCGACAGATCGGCATCACCGTGTTGCACGAGATCGGCCACCACTTCGGCATGACCGAAGCGCAGCTCAAGCGGCTGGGCTACGATTGATCAACCGACCACTTCCAACACACGCAACTCGCTGGGGTTCTCCTTCGCACCGGTGACCTTCGTGCGCAGCTCGTCGCCGGCGAACACGCGGTTATAAAAATCGCCCAGCGCCTCGTCGCCCCGCCGGTCCTTCGCCCACGTCTCGAACACCGGGCGCAGCCGGTCGAGCAGCTCGCCATCCGGCACGCTGTCGGCGAACAGCTCCGCCATGCGGTCGCCCGCCAGCCGGCCGCCGAGGAAGATGTCGTACACGCCCGGCTTGCGCCCCACGAACGCCAGGTCCGCCGTGTACGGCCGCGCGCAACCGTTGGGGCAGCCGGTCATGCGGATCGTGATCGGCTCGTCTTCCAAACCGTGCTTCGCCAGCTCGGCTTCGATCGCGTCGGTCAGGTCCGGCAGGTAACGCTCGGCCTCGGCCAACGCCAACCCGCACGTCGGCAACGCCACGCACGCCATCGCGTAGCGCTTCGTGCCGTTGATGTCGGTCGGCTTCGTCACGCCGTGCTCGGCGAGGATCGCTTCGAGCGTGTCGATGTCCGCTTCTTGCAGGTCCGCAAACAGCAGCGACTGGTTCGGCGTCAGCACCACGCTCGGGCGCAGCGTTTCGACGATCTTGCGGAACGCCGACTTGATGCGCGGCCCGCCCTCGAAGTCGCTCACCCGGCCGTTCTGCACCCACACGCCGTAAAAATACTTGCCGTCGCCCTGCGCGTGCCTGCCGAGGTAGTCGTTGAGTTGCAACGGCCCGACCTCGACCCAGTCGTGCAGCGCAAAGTCGACGCGCCGCTTGAACTCCTCGGCAAACCAGTCCATGCCGCGGTCGTCGACCACGTACTTCAGCCGCGCATGCCGGCGGTCGGTGCGGTCGCCGAAGTCGCGGTGGATCGACACCACCGCCTTCACCGCGTCGGCCGCGTGCTCGGGCGCGACCGAGCCGAGCGGCGAACCCATCCGCGCGAACGTGTCGGCCTTGCGGTGGGTCATGCCCAGCCCGCCGCCGACGAGCACGTTCACGGCGGTGATCTTCTCGCCGTCGTGCACGGTGATCAGCCCGCAGTCCTGCGTGTACACGTCGACCGAGTTGTCCTCGGGCGTGGCGACGCCGGTCTTGAACTTGCGCGGCAGGTACGACTCGCCGTAAAACGGCTCCTCGACGATCTGCTCACCGCGATCGACCTTCTCGCCGTCCAACCAGATCTCGTAATACGCGCCCGTCGCCGGCGCGAGCTTCGCGGCGACCTCGTCGGTCAGCGCGCGGGCCTGTCGGTGGATCGGGTCGCCCAGCGGCGCCGGCGAGCACATGACGTTGCGCTCCACGTCGCCGCACGCCGCGATGGTGCTGATTAACGCCTGGTTCAGCGCCCGCATGGTCGTTTTGAGTTCGCCCTTGATCACGCCGTGAAACTGCACCGCCTGGCGCGTAGTCAGGCGCAGCGAGTCGTTGTACGTGTACTGCGCGGCGATCGCGTCCTGCGCCAGGTACTGCTCGGCGGTCATCCGCCCGCCGGGGCACTTGGTGCGGATCATGAACGAGTAGTGCTTGTCCTTGCCCTTGCGCTCGTCGCGGTTGTCCTGCTGGTAGATGCCGTGGAACTTCATGCACTGGATGTCGTCGTGCTCGAACTTCTCGGCGTCGCCGTCGGCCAACACCTCGGCGATCGTGCCGCGCAGCTGGTTGCTGCGGGCCTTGGCGTCTTCCACTTTCGTCGGCTTCTTCTCAGCCATCACGCCCAATACCTTTCCTATCAAGCCGGACCGTAGCGCAGCGCAGGTCCGGATCTGTTTATCATCGTCTTGAGTCACAAACGCCGCAGCATACCCTCTACAACTGCGAGCTGTTCATCGACTTGATCGCCTTGCCGTCGAGGTGCAGGCCGCACTCGGTCTTGTCCGTGCCCGCCCACCGGCCGGCGCGGGGGTCTTCGCCGGGCTTGACCGGGCGGGTGCAGACCGGCGTGTTGCAGCCGATCGACCCGTAGCCCTGGTCGTACAGCGGGTTGTAGGGCACGTCGTTGACCTTGATGTAGCCCCACAGCGTCGTGTCGTCGAACGCGGCGACGGGGTTGATCTTCGCGATGTCGTTGCCGCCGTCCCACATGGCGATCGGCACGTCCGCCCGGGTCTTCGAGTGGCTGCGGCGCATGCCCGTGACCCACGCCTCGATGCCCGACTCGGCGAAGTATCGCTTCATCGGCTCGACCTTGCGCATGAAGCAGCACTGGCTGATGCCCTCACCGCCCTGCTCGTAGAGGTGGCCGCCGAACTTTTCCTGCTGCTGCTCCCACGACAGCTCGGCGCTGAGGCGCTTGGCCTGGAAGCCGTAGCGGGCCTGCATCTTCAGGCGGGTCTGGTGCGTCTCGTTGAACAGCACGCCGGTGTCGAGGTAGAAGACCTCGACCCGGTCGAGCAGGTCGGCCTTGTGCAGCATGTCGACGATCACCACCGACTGCATGCCGAAGCTGCACGCCACCGCCAGCTTGGGCGCGTAACGCTCGACCGCCCACCGCAGCGTCTCCTGCGGCGGCGCATCCTCCAGGCGCTCGGCCGCCTCGGCCAAGACCGCCCGCTCGGCCTCGT
Organism: Phycisphaeraceae bacterium; assembly: GCA_028282805.1. GTDB lineage: Bacteria > Planctomycetota > Phycisphaerae > Phycisphaerales > Zrk34 > JANQHD01. Next base: position 25,494 of record JANQHD010000009.1, read on the forward strand.
GTTGTTCGGTCACTTCGGTCTGGCTCATCGCAAACTCCGTTTCTGCTCGCGCCGGTGGTGTGGGCCGGTGGGCGGACCGCCGCGACGGGCACGCCATCCCCGGTCGCCCCACCGACGTGATCCGGCCCCCAGCGCCTGTCGCAGACTCGGACCTGACCGGGCGGTTGCCCACCCGGCCTGGCCTGAACCTGTAGGAGGCTTGCGGCCCAAGGGTCCAGATGTCTTTATCCTAGCGGGGGTTACCAGCCACAGCAATTAAACAATGTTATTCGAAATCAAGGCTATGTAACTCAATATTTTTCAGCATCTTAGCTTGCATTTTATTCATCAATATACAATGATGTATTTATGATTAGGATGCGAACCGATCGTGGGTTGCCGGTCGCTTACGTGCGTCAAAGCGCGGCGGTGTGCCGGGCGCTGGCACACCCGGCGCGGTTCAAGCTGGCCGAGATCCTGCTCGCCGGCGAGCAGACGGTCGGCGAGCTGGTGAAGCTGACGAGCCTGCCGCAGAACGCGGTCAGCCAGCACCTGAAGGAACTGCACACGGCGAAGGTGATCTCGCGCACCAAGCGCGGTCGGCGGGTGATCTGCCGGTTGACCAGCGCCTTGGCCGCGAACCTCCTCCGCACCGCCCAGCGCGAGTACCAGCTCACCCGCAGCTACTCGGGCGGCGAAGCGATCTAACGCCGCTCGAAACGATAAAGCGATCCGGGCGTGCGGGTCCGAGCGTTGATGGCGCAAGATGCACTAGCCGGCGGCATACCTGCCGCCGGTCCGGGACCGGCACCAGGTATGGTGCCGGCTAGCGTCTAAGCGGGTGCGGCCGAGTCCTCACGGCAGTTTATCGTTTATAGACTATAAACGATGAGTGAGCCGGGCGTGTGTGTCCGAGCGTTGATGACGTAAGATGCGCTAGCGGGTGGGTGATAGGTGTTGGCAACCCCGCTTAACCGTCGGGCTGCGCCCACAAGTTTTGCAAGGGAACGCGCTCGTCCCAGGGTTCGGGGAAGACGTCGGAGACGTAACCCGTTGCGCCGAGTTCGTGACCGAGGCTCCACTCTGCGAGCGTCCACATCCGTGGGACCGAATCGATGAAGGTGCCGTCGTTCGGAACCGTCACCTCGTAGTCCACGTAAAACCAATCGAGCCGGCTGTCCCAGCCGTAGTCGTGTAACGTAATGGTGATGTCGTCGGTCTTGAAATCGCGCTCGATCATCCGGCGGATCGCGTGGCGTGAGGCGAGCGCGGCCGTGGACACGACGATCACCGGGACCGCGATCAGGGTCATCGCGATCATGACAAGCACGATCGTCCGCCGCTTGGTGGATGCAGGGGCCTTGAGCATGTTCCCGATCATCGCACGGCGTCGCGGCAATAGCCAGTTTTCTTTCGTCATCACGCAACGCGTAAAAGCGGACCGAACAGCGGCGCCGCGCCGGTGCGCCGTGCGCACCACGGCGCGGGCGGCGTTTGGGGGCTGGCATGAGGGTGTTTCGTGTCACGCTGTGCGCACGGCGACACTGTGGTGCGCGGCCGCGTGCGCACCGCTGGGCCGCGTTGCGCGCCTTCGCGTCGGGGGGCATGGGTAACCCCTGATTGCGGGGCGTAATCAAGGTTGGCCTGAAGCGCGTTGCGCCAAAACGACGCCACGATGCGCGAGGTGAATGGAGCGGACCGGGCTCGAACCGGCGACCTACGGCTTGCAAAGCCGTCGCTCTCCCAACTGAGCTACCGCCCCGTCGTGGGTTGTGGATTCTATCGGCTCAACCGACGCTTGAACATTGGTCATTGCGTATTGGTCATTCCGCCGCGCCATGAATGCCCAATGGTCAATGACCAAACCCCAAATGCGCGCTGCGTGACGCGCGACGAGGTCAGGGCGCGGCGGCGGCGTCTTGTTGCTCGATCAACGCGTACAGTTCGTCGGCGTTGAGCGCATCGCGGATCGCGGCGCGGGTGTCGGGGTTGGTCATCATCCGGCTGACGGTGGCCAGCGCCTGGATGTGCGGGCCGGTCTGGTCGGCGGGGCTGATCAGGAGGATGATCACGTCGACGGGCCGGCCGTCGATCGACTGGAAGTCGATGGGCTCGGCGGGCTTGCCGATGGCCATGACGAGCTTGTCGCAGGTGTTGCACTTGCCGTGGGGGATGGCCAGGCCGTGGCCGATGCCGGTGGTGCGCGTGGACTCGCGTTGCCAGACGGCTTGGCGTGTGACCTCGGCGTCGGTGATCTGGCCGTGCTCGGCGAGCAGGTCGATCAGTTCGTAGATCGCGCCCTGCTTGTCGGTGGCGCCGAGCGGGACGCGGATGCATGTGGGTTGAAGGATGTCGGTCAGCCGCATGGTCATGGTTCGGCCCCGTCTCCCGTAGGGGGTGGTTCACTGGCCCGTCCGTCCGCCGCTCACCACGTCGGTGCGGTCGGGGTCGGGTGCGAATCTGGTATGCTACGGGCGGCCGACGCCATGTTCAACAACGATTAACCTCGGGGCCCTGTTTGACCGACCCATCCGTTAAAACGACCGCCAACCGCGTCTGGGCCGTGCTATCGCTGATGCGGGTCGCCCTGGTGCCCACGGCGGTGTCGAATATCTGGCTGGTCGTGCTGTGGACGTGGCAATTTGAGCAAGGCCGGCCGATCACGCAGCTGCCGCTGTGGTTGGCGTTGTGGGTCACGGCCCTGGTCGCCCTCGGCCTGTACAGCTTCGGCATGGTGCTCAACGACCTGCTGGACGCCCGGCGGGACCGGTTGTTCGCCGCCCACCGGCCGTTGCCTTCGGGGCGGGTCACGCCGCAGACGGCGACGCTCGTGGCCCTGACGTCGCTGCTGGCGGCGTTGGCGTGCGCCGCGTTGCTGGGCGCGAGCAGCGCGTTTATGTGCGTGATCTGTGCGGGCCTGATCATGTTTTACAACTCGGCGGGCAAGCACCTTCCGGCGCTGGGGCTGACGACGCTGGGGTTGATCCGCGTGTCGCACATGCTCATCGCCAACCCGAGCTTGCAGTTCATGTGGCTGGCGTGGTTGATCTTCTCGCACGTGCTGCTGGTCAGCGGCATCGCCTACGTGATGGAGCGCAAACGCCCCCGCCTGTACCCGCAGGAGGTCGTCGGTCTGGCGTTCGGGTGGGTGATCATCACGCTGTTGTTCGTGTCGTGGATGACGCGGCGTGACGGGTTGATGCCCGAAACGCAGGCGCGCGTGTGGTTCGGGCCGTTGGTTGCCGGGGCGGGTTTTGCCCTCGTCGCCCCGCTGCTCGCCCGCTCCGGCGGCGACCGGCGCGCGGGCGGTCAACGGCTCATGCGCTGGGGGCTGCTGTGGTTGATCGTCTACGACGCCGCCTGGCTCGCCGCGGCAAAGCTGTGGTGGCAGGCGGGCCTGGTGGTGAGCCTTTTCGTTCTGGCGTGCGTCATGGTGGTGTGGATGCGGAAGATCAAACACGCACACACAGAACCACCCAGCACGAGTGAGGACCCGAACCCATGAAACCGCACATCGCCCTGTTGTTCCTGATCGGCACGCTGTGGTTTGCGACGCACGCGAGCGCGGCGGACAGGCCCAACATCCTGTGGATCTTCTCCGAAGACCTCTCGCCCTACATCGGCTGCTACGGCGACCCGATCAACAAGCGGCACACCCCCACCCTCGACAGGCTCGCCGCCGAGGGGGTGATGTTCAAACGGGTCTACATGCCCGCGCCGGTCTGTTCGTCGTGCCGGTCGGCGATCATCACCGGCGTGATGCAGACCACCACCGGCACCCACCAGCACCGCTCGTCGCGCGCCGGCCGGGGCCCGGTGCCCGAGAAAGTCCGCATCCACCTGCCCAAGGGCATGAAGACCATCCCCGAGCTGATGCGTGAGGCCGGTTACTTCACCTTCAACAGCGGCAAGGACGACTACAACTTCCACTACGACCGCCGTGAGCTTTACAGCGTGGGCACGAGGGCCAACTACGTGCCGGGGATGAACGGCTGGCAGGGCAACTTTGCGCAGCATTCCGGTTCGTTCACCAAGGACACATGGAACGCCCGGCCGGACAAGTCGCAGCCGTGGTTCGGGCAGATCATGCTCTGGGGCGGCAAGGCGGGTGAGCGTCACGTCCGCGAGGGGCAGAAGCTCGGCGTCGACGACGTGCCGTTGCCGCCGTACTTCCCCGACACCCCCGCCCACCGCAAGGCGTGGACCACGCACTACAACGCCGTGCGCGGCGTCGACCACCAAGTCCAGCAGATACTCGACCAGCTCGAAGCCGACGGCGAACTTAAAAACACCCTGGTGTTCTTCTTCTCCGACCACGGCAACAACCAGTCGCTGCGTCACAAGCAGTTCTGCTACGAGGGCGGCGTGCACGTGCCGTTGGTTGTTTATGGCGACCACCCGGCGCTGAAGGCCGGTGTCGTGCGGGCGGACCTCGTATCCGGCCTCGACATCCCGGCCACGACGCTCGCGCTGGCGGGAGTCGACATGCCGGGCTACCTCGACGGGGTCGACCTGTTTGCCGACGACCACGTGGCGCGCGACCACGTGGTCTCCGCGCGTGACCGGTGCGACTACACCATCGACCGCATCCGCACGGTGCGCAGCGAACGCTTCCGGTACATCCGTAATTACTACCCGGATCGGCCGATGCTCCAGGCGCAGTACCGCGACAACCAGAACACGGTCAAAGACCTCAAACGCCTCCACCACGAGGGCGGGCTCACCGCGTACCAGGCCGAGTTCTGGTTCGGCCTCCGCCCCCAAGAAGAGCTCTACGACATCGCCAACGACCCGCACCAGACCCACAACCTCGCAACCGACCCCGCTTACGCCAGCGAACTCCGCAGGCACCGCGCGATCCTCGAGCGATGGATCAAGGCAACCGGCGACCGGGGCCAGTCGCCCGAAGACCCGGTCCAGCTGAAAGCGACGTACGACCTGTGGAAGAACCGCGACATCTTCAAGAACGCCAAGGTCAACCCGGAGTACGACCAGTTCCGGCAGTAGTGTGCGGCGGCTTTACGTCCAGCCCAGGCGGTAGAAGACGGCGGTGAACAGCAGGTCGGCGCTGATGATGCCGACGATGGAGTGCACGACGGTGAGGGTGGTGGCCTTGCCGACGCCGGCGGCGCCGCCGGAGACCCTCAGGCCGTTGTAGCAGGCGATCAGGCCGATCAGGCCGCCGAACACGCCGGCCTTGACCAGGCCGGTGAACAGGTCGCTGACGCTGATCTGCTCGAGCGTGTTGTGATAAAAAACCTTGGGTGGGATGTCGAGCATGAAGATGCCGACGACGGCGCCGGCGAGCATGGCGACGATGTCGGCGATCACGCAGAGCACGACCAGTCCGATCACGGTGGCCAGCACGCGGGGCAGCACGAGGAAGCGCACCGGGTTGAGCGCCATCGACTCGAGCGCCTCGATCTCTTCGCCGACGACCATGGTGCCGAGTTCCGCGGCGACCGAGGCGCCGGCGAAGCCCGTGAGCACGATCGCCGAGATCAGCGGCCCCAGCTCGCGCAGCACGGCGATGGCGTTGATGTTGGCGACCTTGTCGGTCTGGCCGAAGGTTTCCAGCGGCGGGGCCATCTGCAAGACCATGATCAGGCCAATGCACGCGCTGACCAGCACGATGATGCCGGTGGACATCACGCCGATGCGCACGAGCTGCTGGTAGAAGGCGTGGCGGCCGAAGCGGACCTTGCGGAAGATCAGCGAGCTGGCGACCCAGCCGACGACCTGCGCCAGCAGCACGGCCAGGCCGCCGACGTATTCGATCTGGCCGTTGACGAACCCGCCCAGGCCGGTGATCGAACGCACGACGGCGGAATCCTGCTTGGCTGGCTGGGGTGTGTCGTTCATGCGTTACGCCTGGGTCGCGGCCTGCCGGTCGTCGACGATGGTGAACACCATGTCGAGGCGTGCGATCTCGAAGATGCTGCGCACCTTATCCTGCAGGCCGCAGAGCACCATCTTGCCGCCGGCCTTGCGCTGTGCCTGGAGGGCCTCGACGAGCGTGGCGACGCCGGACGAGTCCATGTAGGGCACGTCGGCGAGGTCGACGACGATGCGCTGGTGCCCGCGTGCCGTGAGGTTGATCAGCGACTGGCGCAGCTCGGGCGATCGGCTGAGGTCGATCTCGCCGTTGAGCGCGAGGTAGACGCCGTCTTCGATCGGTTCGTTGGTTGCGATGATGGAATCGTTTGGGCTCATGGTGATCTTCGGGGGTTATGTGCTGGGTGCGGTGGCGGCGTCGAAGGCCTTGGCCATGTACAGGCGCATGCCCCCGCCCTCGCGTTTGGTGTATTCGACTTCGTCCATGATCTGCTTGATGATGTGAACGCCCAGGCCGCCGGGCCGCACGTCTTCGAGGTCGCGGCCGCGGATCAGCTCGGGTTCGACCTGCTTGCCGAGGTCTTCGACGACGATCACGAAGCCGGCCTTGCCGTTGACGCCGTCGGGCTTGAAGCGGACCCAGATGGGCCGGTCCTCGGCGTTGTCGTAGCCGTGGCGGATGACGTTGGTCACCGCCTCGTCGACGGCGAGCATGACCTTGCCGCAGTCGGCTTCGTCGAGGCCGAAGCGCTCGAGGGCCGTGCTGATCGCCGCCCGCACCACGCACAGGTACACGGGCTTGGAGACGATGCACAGCTCGATGTCGAAGGCCTGTTCCATCATGACTGATCTTCGGCTTGTTCGGGGGCGGCGGCTTGAATCCGGCCGGCCTGGTATGCGGCGACCCACCGCCGGACCGCGGCGTCGCGCTGGTGGGCCGGGGCGTAGGGGTCGTATTGCAGGCGATCGCCGGTGAGCTTTTCGAGCGCGATGATGGCGTACATGCGGACCGCCGGGTCGTCGCTGTTGAGCTGTTCGATGAGCTGGGGGATGCGCGTCTTGTCGTGCTGGCCGCCGGCCTGCCGGATGGCGTAGAGCTTGCTGGCGGGGTTTTCCGACTCGAAGCCGCCCTCGCTGGCCGGCGGCGGGGCGCAGGCGGGTGTGAGCCACACCACCGCCGCGAGCCCGACGGCCGCGACGCACCGGCGCACGATGTTGTGCCAACCCGCACCCTTCATCGACGCTCATTCTATGCCCACACGGACGGTTATGAAAGCTCCAGCCCCCCGCCGTTGTCACCGACGCAGGTGGGCATTACCATCGCTCGTTTTCACGGACCCGATGATGCTGAAACTGCCCCACAACGAAGTGATCCCCGTGTTGGACTTCGGCTCGCAGTACGCCCAGCTGATCGCGCGGCGCGTCCGCGAGGCCGGGGCCTTCAGCGTGCTGGTCCGGCCCGACATCACCATCGAGCAGCTCGCCGAATACAACCCCAAGGGTTTGATCCTCTCCGGCGGGCCGGCCAGCGTTTACGACGAGGGCGCACCCCGCTGTGATGAGCGCCTCTTCGAGCTCGGCGTGCCCGTGCTGGGCATCTGCTACGGCATGCAGGTCGCCTGCCAGATCCTCGGCTGTGAAATAAAACCCGCCGCCTCGCGCGAGTACGGCCGGGCGCAGATCGACGTGGCCGACAGCTCCGACCTGCTCGCCGGCATCCCGGAGCACACCACCGTGTGGATGAGCCACGGCGACCAGGTCGCCGCGGTGGCCGACGAGCTGCACGTGCTCGCCTCGACGCCGACCTGCCCCTTCGCCGCGGTGCGCCACGCCCAGCGCCCGTTCTACGGCGTGCAGTTCCACCCCGAAGTCACCCACACGCCCCACGGCATCGACCTGTTGCACAACTTCCTCTACAACGTCTGCCGGTGCACCAACACCTGGCGCATGACCGACTTCATGCAGATGCAGGTCGAGCGCGTCCGCGAACAGGTCGGCGACAAGCACGTGATCTGCGGCCTGTCGGGCGGGGTGGATTCGTCAGTCGTCGCCGCCCTGCTCAGCAAAGCGATCGGCAAGCAGCTGACCTGCATCTTCGTCGACAACGGCCTGCTGCGCAAGAACGAGCGGCAACTGGTTGAAACCACGTTCCGCGATCACTTCGACATCGATTTGCGCGTCGTCGACGCGGCGAAAGACTTTTTGTCGGACCTCGCCGGAATCACCGACCCGCAAGAGAAACGCACCCGCATCGGCCACCGGTTCATTGAGGTGTTCAAACAGGCGGCCGACGACATCACCGACGCCGAGTACCTCGCCCAAGGCACGCTCTACCCCGACGTGATCGAATCGGGCCACGGCTACAGCGGCGCCGCGGCGAACATCAAGCTGCACCACAACGTCGGCGGCCTGCCGGAAGAGTTGGGCTTTAAGCTCATCGAGCCGTTGCGCGACCTGTTCAAAGACGAGGTGCGCAAGCTCGGCGAGGTGCTGGGACTGCCGGAGAACCTGGTGTGGCGCCACCCGTTCCCCGGGCCGGGCCTGGCGGTGCGTGTGACCGGCGAGATCACCGAAGGCCGGCTCAACATACTGCGCGACGCCGACGAGATCGTGCTCGAAGAGCTGACGGCCAACCACCTGTACCGCTCAACGAGCCAGGTGTTCGCGGTGCTTCTGGCGGGCGTGCAGTCGGTGGGCGTGATGGGCGACGGGCGGACGTACGAGCACGTCTGCGCCATCCGCGCGGTGGAGACGCAGGACTTTATGACCGCCGACTGGGCCCGCATCCCGTATGACGTGCTGGCGACGATGTCCAACCGCATCATCAACGAGGTGCGCGGCATCAACCGCGTCGTGTACGACATCTCATCGAAACCCCCCGCGACGATCGAGTGGGAATAAAGCCGCTCGCGGCTTAGCGCCCCGGAACCCCCGGAAAACCCTCAAACCTCACACCTATCGGACCCGGCCGCCCCGCTTATACGACGGGTTTATCTAACCGATACAACCCATAGCCGACGGGAGCGTGAGTATGTCTCATGATGGCTACGAACACCTGGTGGTCTGGCAGGAAGCGATCAAGCTCGTCAAGCGTATCTACCGCATGACCAAACGCTTCCCCGCCGACGAGAAGTCCGGCATGATCGCGGCGATGCGCAAGCTGTCGATGAGCATGCCCGGCAAGATCGCCGAGGCGACCGTCATCGATTGCCCCAAGTCGCTGGCCGAGCAGATCGACAAGCTGCGCGGCCCGGTGCGTGAGCTCGAAAGCTACGTCACCCTTTCGCTGCACCTCGGCTACATCACGCGGTTCGGCGCGTGGAAGATGCGGCGGTTTCTGCGGTACTACGCCGAGCTGCTGGCCAACGAGGCGCTGCTCATCGGCGACCTGGGCGCACAAGAAGCGCAGGCCCCGCGCCTGGCCGCCTGACCCGACGAAAACCCGGTAGAATACGGTGGTGAACGCGACGCTGCCCATGTTGTTGCTGTGCCTGGCCGGCGTGCCTGACTTGCCCGAAGGTGCGCTGACGGCGATCGACGACACCACCGCGGAGCTGCCCGACGCGGCGCTGACCTTGCTGCTCGACGACGCCGGGCGGTGGGAAGGCGACAGCGAACCGGGCGCGACCGTCGCCGGCTTCGACGCGATCGGGGCGCAACCCGCGGCGGCGCGGGGTGAGCGGTTTTTGATCGAGGGCGCGCTCGTCACGATCGGCCCCGAGCACCTGTTCGGCACCAGCACCAACCCGTACGACAAGATTCGGCCGTGGTACGTCAACACCGAGCGTGGCGGTGTGGTGATCGTGTACCTCGCCGACCCGCCGCCGGTCGACACGCGCGGCGAGATGCAGAACCAGCTGGTGCCGCGACACAAGGACCGCCCGGTGCGGATCGTGGCGCGGTTTTTCAAGCTCGCCCCGCAAGCCAACCTCGACGGTGAAATCATCGCGTACCCCGTGTTCGTCGGGCGCACGGCCCGGTTCACCGGCGACGGGTCGGCGGTCGGCTGGGGTGTGGCCACGCCGGTGGTGGTGCTGTTGATCATTTTGATGTTCGGGGCATACTTCGTGCTACGCATTGCGCTCGGCCGGGCGAGCGGGCGGCGATACGCCGGGGGGCAGATGCGCGAACCGGACGCGGCGGTGGACAACCGCACCGACCTGCCCGATGATCCGGCCGAGGCGCTCGACGCGCTCGAACACGAGAAGCAGGCCGACCAGGCGCGGGTCGTCAACCCGCTCGAAGCCGCGGCCGAACAGAACAGGGAATAACCATCGATGGCGACCGTGACCGTCACGCTACCGCACCACACCTATGACGTGATCGTCGAGCCGACCGCGCTCGACCGGCTCGGGCAGATCACCGCGAACCTGGCGCCGCACGCGCGCTGCGGGTTGATCGCCGACGATTACGTGTTCAGCATTTACGGCCCGCGCGCGGTGAGCACGCTGGAGCACGCCGGGTATCACGTGGTGCGGCACCTGCAACCAACCGGCGAAACGAACAAGAACCTCGACACCGTGCGCGACGCGTGCGACACGATGCTCGATGCGAAGCTCGAGCGGCGCTCGCCGATCGTGGCGCTGGGCGGTGGGGTGTGCGGCGACACGGCGGGGTTCGTCGCGTCGAGCTACCTGCGCGGCGTGCCGTTCGTGCAGTGCCCCACCACCCTGTTGGCGATGGTCGACGCGTCGGTCGGCGGCAAGGTCGGCGTGAACGTGCCGCAGGGCAAAAACTTAATTGGCGCGTTTTATCAACCCGTGGTCGTGGTGATCGACCCGCTGGTGTTGCAGACGCTTTCGCCGCGCGAGCAGAAGTGCGGTTTGGCCGAGTGCGTGAAGCACGGCGTGATACGCGACGCGGCGCTGTTCGACTGGATCGACGAGAACCTTGCGAAGATTCAGGCCCTCGACCCGGACACGATGACCGAACTGGTCGCGCGCAACGTGGCGATCAAGGCGCGCGTGGTCGAGGAGGACGAGAAGGAATCGGGCGTGCGGGCGCACCTGAACTTCGGCCACACGTTCGCGCACGCGATCGAGGCGACCGCCGGCTACGGGCAGATCGAACACGGCGAGGCGGTGTCGCTGGGCATGGTCGCCGCGACGAGGCTGGCGGTCGACGCCGGTCGCGTGCCGGCCGACGTGCTGGAGCGGCTGGTGGCGCTGCTGGACCGCATCGGCCTGCCGACGAAGGCGGACCTGGTCGACACCCCTGCGTTGATGGACGCGATGTTGCTGGACAAGAAGGTCAAGGACGACCGCGTGCGTTTGGTGCTGCCCGACGCGCTGGGCGCGGTGAGCGTGGTCAACGACACCCCCACCGCCGCGATCGCCGACGCGTGGGGCGCGGTGCGGGCGTGACGGACATGGGTGATGCGATGCGTGTAGCGAAATAGATCAACAGGCCGATGCGTCGCGTTGACATAGATTGAAATTCGGGGTCCTTCATGACAAACAAGTTGATCGCGTTCGTGGGATTACTACCTTTGGTTTCGGTGCTCTCATGGTTGACCCATACACAATTGATCGATTTGGATGATGACATTGTTTTCGGGTATGAGTTTGTGATTGCTATAGGCGCGTTTTTGCTCGTACCGATAGCGCTATGTTTCGGCCGACACCGCCCACTCGGCAAACAGATGCTCAGGCTGTCGCCGTGTTTCGTCGGACCGGTTGCGCTGGTTTACCCGTGGACGACCGTCTCGATAGGGTTTGGCGGATTTGATTTTTTTGTGACTTGGTTAACCGCCTACCCCAATTTCGGACCGATCAACTACGAAGTGCTGGGGGGTATGTTTTGCGTGATGGCGAGTGTCATCGTGCCCGCGATGTTCGCCTCGTATGTGCTTGGGTCGAATCAACCACGTCCATGGCTGTTGTTCACGATGACGATCGGTTCGCTGATCTGTTGGGCGGCGGTGATTTGCCGCTTGGATTACGCCCTGTTGTATGAAGGGTTGATCGGCAATTTCGGACCATGGCAAGTCTCGGTCGGGCCGTTGCTGCGGACGGCGGCAATGCTCACGATGGCTTATTGGGCGAACCGTCTGTTGAAGCAGTCAACACGACGTTCGCAGAACCAGACCTGAAGCCGGCGAGGTCGAGTGTGATGTACGTGTAGCCGAGCGCGGTGAGCTGTTGGACGATTTGGTCGCGCACGGAATCGTCGACAAGGTTCGGCAACTGGTCGGCGGGCACCTCGATGCGGGCGATGGCAGCGGGGAATTGGCCGTCGTGTTCGTGGTGGCGGACACGGAAGCCGGTGAAGCCGAGTTTGTGCAGTGCGGCTTCGGCGGATTCGATCATGGTCAGGCGTTCGGCGGTGACCTCGGTGCCGTAGGGCAGGCGTGAGGCGAGGCAGGCGGCGGCGGGCTTGTCGGCGTTGGGCAAGTTCAGGTGTTCGGCGAGGGCGCGGACGTCGGCCTTGGTCAGGCCGGCTTCGAGCAGCGGCGAGACGATTTGGTTTTCGGCGGCGGCGTCGAGGCCCGGGCGGTGGTCGCCGAGGTCGTCGGCGTTGGTGCCGTTGGCGATGAAACGGATGCCGAGTTGCGACGTCAATTCAGCGAGCGACTCGTAGAGGTGGGTTTTGCAGAAATAGCAGCGGTCGCCGGCGTTGGCCTGGTAGTTTGGGTCAGATTGCTCGCCGGGCTGGACCTCGATGAGGTTCAGGTCGAGGCGGGCGGCGATGCGGCGGGCGGCTTCGAGCTCGCTTCGGGGCAGGGACGCCGAGTCGCCGATCGCGGCGGGCGCGAGGGATTTGCCGAGGGTTTGGCGTGCGACGGCGGCGACGACGGTCGAATCGACCCCGCCGGAGTAGGCGGTGAGCAGCGAGCCGTAGCGTCGGATGACGTCGGCGAGGCGTTTTTCGAGTTGGGCGGGCGAGCGGGTCATGCGTATACACTTTAGGCACGGCGGGTCGGCGGTACAATGAAACCCCTGACGAATGGGAGTCACGCGATGCGGATGATGGCATGGGTTGGTGTGCTGGCGGTGGTTTTGGCCACGGGTTCTGTTGTTGCGGCCGAGCGGGAGGTGGAGGAAGCGTGGTTCCGCCTGCTGATCGACGACCAACCGTCGGGCTGGGTGGTGCTGCGGGAGCGGCACGCGGGCACGGACATCGTGTCAGAGATGCAGATGCACATGGCGGTGAAGCGCTTCGGCCAGGAGATCGAGATGGACATGCGCTGGAGTTTCACCGAAACGAAGGACCACAAGCCGATCAAGGCCAGATCGGAACTCGCGGCCGGCGCGATGGGCGCGAAGACCGCGTACACGTTCAAGGAAGACGGCATTCACCTGGTGGCCAGCCAGTTCGGCAAGAACAGCGCGAGCGTGATACCCAACCCGGCCGTTCCGTGGATGACGCACAAGCAGATGGACAATTACGCCACCGGGCAATTGGCCAAAGGGGTTAAAGAGTTTGAGACGGTGCACTTTGACACGATGCAGTTTTCGACGCTGGTGACGACCAGGTATCGCGTGCTGGGCGAGGAGACGATCGAGGTGGGCGGCAAGGCCGTGCCGGCGACTAAGATCGAAGCGGAGTTGTCTGTGTTGCCCGGCGTCAAGGCGATCTTGTATGTCGATCGGCAGGGCCGGCCGTTGCGCGAAACGGCCACCGTCATGGGCATCAAGATGGTTCAGGAGCGTACGGACAAGGCGCTGGCGCAGTCGAAGCACACGGCGGCGGAGCTGGTTCACCAGACGCTGATCGAGGCGGATAAGCCGATCACCAACCCGCGCCAGTTGGAGCGGGCGGTGTATACGTTGAGCGTGTCGGAGGGGGAGCTGCCGACGCTGCCGGACACGGGCGTGCAAACGTTTGCGCGGATCAACGACCGCAAGGGCACGCTGGTGGTGGATTTGAACAAGGCCACGCCGCGCGGCGGCGCAAAGCCCGAGGTGGCGCGTTCGATTTGGATCGACGGCTCAGACCCGGCGATCGTGGAGCTGCGGGACCGAGTGGTGGGTGGCATGGGCCGAGGCGAGGCTGCGCGGGCCGAGGCGCTGCGGGCTTTCGTGCACGAGTACGTCGACGAAAAAACGTTGGACGTGGGCTTTGCGACGGCGAGCGAGGTGTGCAAGACGCGCCAGGGCGATTGCACGGAGCACGCGGTGTTGCTGGCGGCGTTGCTGCGGGCCGACGGGATACCCAGCCGGGTGGCGAGCGGTTTGATGTACGTGCCGGCGTTCAACGAACAGCAGCGTGTGTTCGGGTACCACATGTGGACACAAGCGTGGCTGGACGGGCGCTGGGTGGACTTGGATGCCGTGCTGCCCGCGGGCACGGCGTACGACGCGACGCACATCACGGTGGGCACGAGCTTGATGAAAGACGGGCAGTGGGTCAACGACTTCATTAAGCTCGAACCGCTAACGGGACGGCTATCGATCGAGGTGGTCAAGCCATGAACCGTGTGCCGTCGCAGAACCCCGGACCCCGGAAGCCCGTGTACCCCCATGGCCCGTGGACGACGCACATCGGGGTAGCGACCCCGACCCCCCTGCGCGATGGCAGTGAGCGTAATATCGGCGATTTCGAGTGACTGGCGGTGACAGCAGCCTGTCACCGGCCATGAATGTTTTTAGGTGAGCATGAACCGACCCGACAACAACCGTGCGTTGCTGGAGGCCCTGGCGGCGGGGAAGATCGGCGTGGACGATGCGATGGCGCAATTAAACCCGTCGGTGGAGGCGATCGATTTTGCCACGCTCGACCACGAACGGGCCGAGCGGTGCGGCGTGGCGGAGGTGATATTCGGGGCGGGCAAATCGGCCGAGCAGGTAATCACGATCGCTGGGTCGCTGATCGAGCGCAGCGGCTACGCGTTGCTGACCCGCGCGAGCACGGCGCAGGTCGAAGCGGTGCGGGCGGCGTATGACAAGGTCGAGGTCGCCTCGCGCAGCGGCACGGTGCTGATCGGCAAGGCGCCCGAGGCGGTGGGCACGGCGATACCGATCGTCACGGCGGGCACGAGCGACCTGCCGGTGGCGGAAGAGGCGGCGATGACCTGCCGGGCGCTGGGCCAGCGGGCGACGATCATCAGCGACGTGGGCGTGGCGGGGTTGAACCGGCTGGCGGGTCGGCTGCCAGAGCTGCGCGAGGCGGAGGTGGTGGTGTGCATCGCGGGCATGGAGGGGGCGCTGCCGAGCGTGGTGGGCGGGTTGATCGCGGCGCCGGTGATCGCGGTGCCGACCAGCGTGGGTTACGGCGCGGCGTTCGACGGGATGGCGGCGCTGTTGGGCATGATGACGAGCTGCGCCAGCGGTGTGGCCGTGGTGAACATCGACAACGGTTTCGGGGCTGCGTACACCGCGACGCTAATTCAGCGCGCGATCGACAAGGGGCGGGCACATGGCTGAATGGACACTGCCGGCGCTGCTTCAGCGACCGGTCGACGGACACAAGGGCACGTTCGGCACGGTGGTCGTCGTGGGCGGCTCGTGGAACATGGTCGGCGCGCCGGCGCTGGCGGCGGGTGCGGCGTTGCGCAGCGGGTGCGGGCTGGCGAAGATCGCGGCGCCGACGCGCGTGGTGCCTTTTTGCCTGTCGATCGAGCCGTGTGCGACGGGCATCGCGTTGCCGGGGCCGCGCGAGCGGGTGCAGCCGTTCAGCGTGATCGACCAGTCGGCGCGGCAGAGCGATGTGCTGGCGGTCGGGCCGGGCATGGGCATTGGGCCGTGGCAGGCGCACCTGGTCGAGGCGATACTCGGCCAGCCGCGGTCGGTGGTGTTGGACGCCGACGGGCTGAACAACCTCGCGGCGCACTTCGAGCGATTCCGCCAGCCGCACTGCCCGCTGGTGATCACGCCGCACCCGGGCGAGGCGCAGCGGTTGGCCGAGGCGATCGGCATCAGGTTCGACCCGATCAGCCACGAGGGCCGCGCCGACGCGGCGATTCAGCTGGCCGAGGCGTGCCACGCGGTGGTCGTGCTCAAGGGCAACCACACGGTGGTGACCGACGGCGCTCACGTGCACGTCAACGAAACCGGCAACGTGGCGCTGGCCACGGCCGGCTCGGGCGACGTGCTGACGGGGTTGGTCGCGTCGCTGATTGCGCAGGGCATGGGTGCGTTCGAGGGCGCGGCGCTCGGGGCGCACCTGCACGGGCTGGCCGGCGACCTGTGGGCCGAGCAGCACGGGCCTATGGGTATGACGGCGCGTGAGCTGCTGGCATTGGTGCCGCAAGCGTTTACGCGTTACGCTTCGGGGCCATGAAGTTCAACTTAAAGAAACCCGGCCTGTTCATCACCGCGACCGACACCGAGGTCGGCAAGACGGTCGTGACGTGCGCGATCGCCACCGTGTTGAAGCAAGCGGGATTAACCGTGGGCGTGAGCAAGCCGATCGCCAGCGGTTGCCGGCTCGACCTGAAAGAGTTGGTCAACGAAGACGCCGAGGCCTTGGCGCATTTTTCGAATTGCATGCACCCGCTGCACACGATCAACCCGGTGCGTTACCGCCCGGCGGTGGCGCCGGCGGTGGCGGCGGCGAAGTCGGGCCGCGCGGTCGACTTCGAGCGGATCGGCAAGGCGATGCGCGAGGTCGATTCGACCAGCGACGTGATGCTCATCGAGGGGGTGGGCGGGCTGCTGGCGCCGTTGGACGAAAAGCGTACCGTGCTCGACCTGGTGCGGGCGGTGGGTTACCCGGTCGTGGTGGTGACCCGGCCGAACCTCGGCACGCTGAATCACACGGCGATGACGGTGAGCCTGCTCAAGGGGGCGGGGTTGCGGCTCGCGGGCCTGGTGGTCAACGGCTTCGACCCGGAAGAGACGCACGACGAATCGATCGCGACCAACCCGCAATGGCTCGCCAAGCAGAACCACACGAAGGTGCTGGCGACGGTGCCGCGCTGCGACGGGGTGGACGTGGCCAACGCAAAGCTGCCCACGGCGGTCGCGGAAGCGGTGGACGTGGTCGATTGGATGAAGCTGGCCAAGCGGCCCGCTTAGGCGCGGCTGTTGCGTCGCGAAGCGGTCGGTTAACATGGCGTTTTTGATAAAGGACGAATCATGACCGACCGCGTGTACATCAACGACTTTTCACCGAACCAGCTCATCGAAGGGCTGTTCGCGATACAAAACTGCCAGCTAGGCCTGACGCGCACAGGCAAGCCCTACCTAAAAGCTTTGATCGCCGACAAGACCGGCCGGTTGCCGGCGCGGATGTGGAACGCCAACGAAGAGATGGTCAACGCCCTGCCCACCGACGGCTTCGTGCACGTCGAGGGCCAGACGCAGCCCTACCAGGGCGAGCTTCAGGTGATCATCAACCACATCGAGCCCGCCCGGCCCGAGCCGAAGGATTTGACCGACCTGTTGCCGAGCACCGAGCACGACATCGACAAGATGTACGACGAGGTCGCGTCGATCATGCGCACGATGAAGAACGACGCGATGCGCGCGCTGGCCGAAACTTACCTGCAAGACGCGAAGCTGATGGAGGCGTTCAAGGTGTCGCCCGCGGCGGTGGTGCTGCACCACGCATTTCTCGGCGGGTTGCTCGAGCACACGCTGCACCTGCTGCGGCTGGCCGAGAAGATGCTGGGCGAGTACCCGCAGCTCAACCGCGACCTGGTGTTGATGGGCCTGTTCGTGCACGACCTCGGCAAGTGCGCCGAGCTCAGTTGGCAGCAGGGTTTTCAGTACACCGAAGACGGCCAACTGGTCGGCCACATCGCCCGCGGCGCGATCTGGCTGGAGCAGAAGGCGGCGCTGTCGGCCAAGGCCGGCCACCCACTGCCCCACTCGGCGCTCGCCGTGCTGCAACACATCGTGCTTTCGCACCACGGCAAACCCGAGTTCGGTGCGCTGATGCCGCCGAGCACCCCCGAGGCGCTGTTCGTCAGCCTGCTGGACAACCTCGAGGCGAAGATGAACATGGCCATCGAACCGACGCGCGGCCGCAGCGCCCCTGCCGGCGACGTCAACGGCGACTTCACCGAGAAGATATGGGCGCTCGACAACCGTCGCTTCTTCCGACCCGACCCGCTCGCCGAAGAAAACAAGCCGTGAACCTGTACACCCGCACCGGCGACGACGGCACGACCGGCCTGTACGGCGGCGGCCGCACCACGAAAGACGCGACCCGCGTCGAGGCGTTCGGCACGGTCGACGAGCTGAACAGCGCGCTGGGCCTCGCGGCGGCGGCGTGTGCGTTCGACGAGCTATCGCGGATCATCGCGGTGCTTCAGCCGCGCCTGTTCGACCTGGGCGCCGACCTGTGCACGCCGCTCGACGCGCACGCGCCGAAAGAGGTGCGCATCACGCCGCGCCACGTCGAAGAGCTCGAAAAACTGATCGACGCCGTCGCGGGCAAGCTGGAACCGCTCAAAACTTTTGTGCTGCCGGGCGGGTGCGAGCTGGCAGCGCGGCTGCACGTGGCGCGCACGGTGTGCCGGCGGGCCGAGCGGTTGATCGTCGCGCTGGCGCACCACGAGCCGGTCGGTGAGGGCGTGATACCCTACGTCAACCGGGTGAGCGATTTGTTGTTTGCGATGGCCCGACGCGCCAACCAGCTGGCGGGCGTCGACGACGTGCCCTGGACCGCCGAGTGATCGGTGTCAGCCTTTTGACTCGGCCCGCCCGGGTTCGGTCTTGCCGGTGACGAGCGTGCGGCCGGAGCCCTTCCACACGTCCACCCCCCCACGGAACGCGTAGACGTTGTTGTAGCGCAGCTCGATCAAACGCTTGGTCGCCCCCTTGGTCAGCGCGTCGAGGTCGATCGACGAGTAAACCACGACCATCTTCTTCGCCGTCAACCGGGGGTCGTTGGCCCGCATGTGCTGCCGTTGCAGGTTGATCGCGCCGGGGATGTGCCCCTCAGCGAACTGCCCGGGCGAGCGGACGTCGAGCAGCACGGCCTTGCCGGCCTCGATCACCGCGACCAAATCGGTCTCGTTGATCACCTGGATGTCACGGTCGGAGGTCTCCATCTCGCCGCCGCAACCGGTCAAAAACCCGTACACCCCCAGGCAGATCACGCCCGTCATGACTCGCCACATGGTCAGCTCCTGTCGTTCAAACGCGTGCCGTTACAGGGGTTAGTGTACTGTTTTGCCCGTGATTCGCCCAACCATTGCAGCGCCGGGCCCAGTTGCTACACTGCCCGATCCACCCAGACCCCACCCAGCGCCATAAGCAAAGGTAAACACCATGAGTTGTGAGATCGAGTTCATCCACGGCCGCCAGGTCCTCGACAGCCGCGGCAACCCCACCGTCGAAGTCGAATGCTGGCTGACCGACGGCTCCATCGGCCGCGCCGCCGTGCCCTCGGGCGCGTCGACCGGCGAGAACGAAGCCGTCGAGCTGCGCGACGGCGGCGGCGAGTACTGCGGCAAGGCCGTGACCAAGGCCGTGCAGAACGTCAACGACGTGATCGCCCCCGAGCTTTTGGGCGTCGACGCCCGCGAGCAGGAAGAGATCGACCAGTTGATGATCGACCTCGACGGCACGCCGAACAAGGGCAAGCTCGGCGCCAACGCGCTGCTGGGCGTGTCGATGGCCGTCGCCCACGCCGCGGCCGACTCGTCGGGCCTGCCGCTCTACCGCTACCTCGGCGGCACCGGCGCCAAGGTGCTGCCCGTGCCGATGATGAACATCCTCAACGGCGGCAAGCACGCCGACAACACCGTCGACTTCCAGGAGTTCATGATCCAGCCGTGGGGCTTCGACAACTTCGGCGACGCGCTGCGCGCCGGCGTCGAGATCTACCACGCGCTCAAGGGCGTGTTGCACGACCAGAACCTCTCCACCGCCGTCGGCGACGAAGGCGGCTTCGCCCCGAACCTCAAGGACAACGAGGACGCCCTGAAGATCATCGAGCAGGCCGTCGACAAGGCCGGCTACAAGTGGGGCGAGCAGATCTTCGTCGCCCTCGACCCGGCCACCAGCGAGCTGTGGAACGAGGCCGAGAAGGACGGCAAGGAAGGCTACAAGTTCTTCTCCAGCACCCAGGAGATCATCACCTCCGCGCAGATGGCCGACCTGTGGGCCGACTGGTGCAAGAAGTACCCCATCCGTTCGATCGAAGACGGCCTGGCCGAGAACGACTGGGACGGCTGGAAGCTTCAGACCGAGAAGCTGGGCGACAAGGTCCAGCTCGTGGGCGACGACCTGTTCGTCACCAACAAGCAGTTCCTCCAGAAGGGCCTGGACCTCGGCTGCGCCAACTCGGTGCTGGTCAAGGTCAACCAGATCGGCACCCTCAGCGAGACGTTCGACACCGTCAATCTCGCGATGCGCAACAACTACTCGGCCGTGCTCTCCCACCGCTCGGGCGAGACCGAAGACGCGACCATCGCCGACCTGTCCGTGGCGACCAACTGCGGCCAGATCAAGACCGGCGCCCCCTGCCGCTCCGACCGCAACGCCAAGTACAACCAGCTTCTCCGCATCGCCGACGACCTCGGCGACGCCGCGGTGTACGGCAGCGTCACCTGGAACAAGGGCTAAGCCCCACCACATAACGCCCCCACCAACCCCGGCCAAACGGCCGGGGTTTTTGCATGTTTTGCATCATTTCAAGCTCAGCGGGCGTCTTCATACCATGTCCGCTCAAGTCAAACTCTTATCAAGGCCATCGACATGAAATCACGCATGTACCTCACCGCCACGCTCGCCCTGCTCGTCACCGGCTCGGCGGCTTTCGCGCAGGGCGCCAAGTCCGACTACGAGCGTGCACGCACCATCACCCGCAAGCTCAACGGCAAGGTGCGCAACGCCAACATCCAGCCGCGCTGGCTCAACGGCGGTACGCAGTTCAGCTACCAGCGCCAGACGCCCGGCGGCGGCTACGAAACGCTCATCGTCGACTCGGCGACCGGAAAACGCCAGCCCGTGGTCGACTCCAACGCCGTCCGTAAGCCCTTTGCCGCCACACTCACCAAGCTCACCGGTAAACCCGTGCAAGCCAACCGCATCAAGGTGCTCGGCCACAAGACCGGCAGCGACGGCGCGTTGTACTTCGTCGCCCAGCACGACAATAAACTCTACTTCGGCAAGTCCGCCCACGGCGACGACGTGAAGCTCACCAAGCCCGGCGACGACCACCCGTTCAAGCTGCGCGCCCTGCCCGTCGACACGCCCACCCGCTGGCGGCGCCAGGGCGAAGAATCCGCCGTCATCTTCTACAACGACACCGACCGCGAGGTCGAACTGTTCTACGTCAGCTCCAACGGCGACGGCCGACAGTCGTACGGCAAGCTCGCGCCCGGCGAGATGAAAAACCAGCACACCTTCGGCGGCCACCGCTGGCTGGTCGTCGTCCCGCAAGGCAAAGAGCTGGCCACGTTCTTCGCCAGCAATGAGCTGGCCGTCGCGCACATCACCGGCCAACCGCCCAAGCCGGCGCAGCGCCCGCACCGCCAATCCGACCGGCCCAGCCGCCGCAACCACAACCGCCGGCCCCCCGCCAACGGCGGGCGCGTGACCGTGCGCGACCACAACCTCTACCTCGCCGCCAACGGCGGCGACCCGGTCGCGCTGACCACCGACGGCGCCGCCGAGAACTACTACGGCCACCCGATGTCTTACTCGCCCGACGGCCGTTACGTGGTCGCCACCCGCACCGTGCCGGGCGAGCGGCGCATGGTCACGTTCGTGCAGTCGTCGCCGCGCGACCAGGTGCAACCCAAGGTGCACTCGTTCGCCTACGCCAAGCCCGGCGACAAGCTCGACCACCGCCGCCCCGTCATCGTCGACCTCGAAACCAAAAAACTCATCACGATCGACAACGACCTGTTCCCCAACCCCTACCGAAACTTCGACCTGCGCTGGCGCCCCGACGGCAAGCGGTTCACCTTCCTCTACAACCAGCGCGGCCACCAGGTCATGCGCCTCATCGAGGTCGACGCCGCCACCGGCAAGGCCCGCGCCGTTATCGACGAGCGGTGCGAGACGTTCTTCGACTACTCGCAGAAGCGGTACCTCCACCGGCTGGAGAAGACCGGCGAGGCGATCTGGATGTCCGAGCGCAACGGCTGGAACCACCTTTACCTCTACGACACCGAAAAAGGCGAACTCATCAACGCAATCACCTCCGGCGACTGGGTCGTGCGCGACGTTGAACACGTCGACGCCGAGCGGCGCGTGATCTGGTTCCGCGCCGTGGGCGTGTACAAGGGACAAGACCCCTACTTCGTCCACTACGGCCGGGTGAACTTCGACGGCTCAAACCTGGTGTGGCTGACCGACGGCAACGGCACGCACAGCGCCAGCTTCTCGCCCGACCGCGGCCACCTGGTCGTATCGTACTCGCGCGTCGACCTGCCGCCGGTCACCGAGCTGCGCGACGGGGTGACGGGCAAGCGGGTCGCCGTGCTCGAACGCGCCGACGCGACCGAATGGAAGAAGGTGGGCGTTCGCATGCCCGAGCCGTTCGTGGCCAAGGGGCGCGACGGCAAGACCGACATCTGGGGCGTGATCCACCGCCCGAGCAATTTCGACGCGCGCCGCAAGTACCCGGTGATCGAGCAGATCTACGCCGGGCCGCACGACCAGCACGTGCCCAAGTCGTGGCGCAGCGCGCACGGCGCCCAGCGTCTGGCGGAGATCGGGTTCATCGTCGTGCAGATCGACGGCATGGGCACGAACTGGCGGTCCAAGGCGTTCCACGACGTGTGCTGGCAGAACATCGGCGACGCCGGGTTCCCCGACCGCATCGCGTGGATGAAGGCCGCGGCGAAGAAGTACCCGCACATGGACATCTCGCGTGTGGGCATCTACGGCGGGTCGGCCGGCGGGCAGAACGCGCTGGGCGCGCTGCTGTTCCACGGCGAGTTCTACGACGCGGCCAGCGCCGACTGCGGCTGCCACGACAACCGCATGGACAAGATCTGGTGGAACGAGGCGTGGATGGGCTGGCCCGTCGGCGACCACTACGCACGCAGTTCCAACGTCGAAAACGCGCACAAGCTCCAAGGCAAGCTGCTGCTGATGGTCGGAGAGATGGACCGCAACGTCGACCCCGCTTCGACCATGCAGGTCGTCGATGCGCTGATCAAGGCCGACAAGGACTTCGAGCTGGTCGTGTTCCCGGGCGGCGGGCACGGCGCCGGCAGCAGCGCCTACGGCCGCCGCCGGATGACCGACTTCTTCGTCCGCAACCTGTGGGGCCTCGAGCCGCGGCGCGCCGGTTAACCCGCGGCCGTGGGCTCCTCGGCCCCGGCGGGCGCCTGCCGCAGCCGGTAGACCTTGCCGTCGAGCTCGACCAGCACGTCCTCGGTGAAGTTCATGTACTGGCTCTCGCTGCGCTTGATGTTGCGGGCGAGCGTGAAGTATTCGTCGGAGTACATGACCACGTCGATGGCGTTTTTGATCTGCTCCTCGGTCAGGTCGGACTGCTGCCAGACGCCCTTCTTCTGGAAGAACGCGCGTTGGCCGATGTTGCGCACGAGTTGCTGCGCCCGGCCGGCGGCGAGGCCGAAGTTTTGGCGTTCACCCGCTTTGCCCGCACTATCCGGACGCGAAACCGCGATCGCATCCATGCCGGCCACCTGTTCACTCTCCATGGCCGCGTTCTTGTAGCGGCGTTGCGTCACGGCCCACTCGCCGCTGGTCTGCTCGGCGTCATTCACGTTGGCCATCGTGGTTGTTGCATTGCCAACCGCGTCCGCGAGGCGCACGTTCTCATCAGCAAGGAACGAGGTGTACGGCGTGAGGATACCGTGCTTCGTGCTCAGCGCCACCAGCTCATTGACCAGTTCGTCGTTCTGCCCCTTCAAGTCGATCTGGTCGATGATGTAACCGATCCGGCGCATCGCCCACAGCTTCTCGGCGAACGCGTAGGCGGCGCCGTCGGTGTGCGCCGCGAGCTTGCCTTCGAAGCTGAAGGTGCGCGTTTCGCCGGCGACCTTGCCGATGATGTTGATCGCGGTGTGGCCGGGCTTGGTGTACCGGCCGACCCACACCACCTGCCCGCCGTCGAACAGGTCGGGCACGGCGTGGGGGTAGTGGCGGTTGACCGTGGTGCCGGGCAGCGCGACGGCGATGTCGGCCAGCACTGGGCTGGTCAGCCGCTTGGCGAATCGCGAGACCGCGGCCTCGAGGTTTTCGTTGGGCTTGACGAACTCGCTGACGCCGCCGTTGCCGTGGCTGAGGCGGTCGAGCAGGCGGGCGTTGACGTCGTTGCCCACGCCGAACACGATCAGCCGGGCGCCGATCTGGTTGGCCGCCTTGGCGCGATCGGCGATCTTCATCTCATCTTGTTCGCCGGCGGTGGGCAGGCCGTCGGTCAAAAACAACACGTAGTTCGGTCGGCCGCCGTCGCGCAGCGTGCCCATGGCGGCGGTCAGCGCCGCGTCGATGTTGGTCGAGCCGCCGTCACGCAGGTTGTTGATGAAGGCGATCGCGTCACGCTTCGTGGTCGCGTCCAGCGACTGCATCTCCGGGCGGAACTGCTCGACCGAGTCGTCGTAGGCGATGATGTTGAACGTGTCGCCCGCGTTGAGGTGGTTGACCACGAAGCGCGCCGCCTCGCGGGCCTGCTCGATCTTCTTGCCGGCCATCGAGCCGCTGCGGTCGATGACGAACACGACCGACTTGGGCTCGGGCTTGCGGTCGAGTTTGGGCAGCGCCGGCGAGGCGAGCAGCACGAAGTAGCCGTCTTCGGTCTGGCCTGGCTTGTAGCTGAGCAGCGTTGCGCCGAGGTCGCCGCCCTGCGTGCTGTGGTAGAGCACGAAGTCGTCGCGCGGGATCGCGTCGTGCTGTTCGTAGCTGACGGTCGCGTGGTGGTCGTCGGGCCGGTGCGTGCCGATGCGGTGGGTCGGCGAGTAGACGGCCTTGATCGGCTTGTCAGATTCGATCGCAAGGCGCACCATCAGCTTCTTCACCGGCTTGGTGCACACCTTCTGCGTGCCCAGCGGGTAGCGGAACGCGACGGTGTCGCGGTCTTTGTCGCAGAGCTGGGTGTACTTGAGCGTGACGGTACGCGACGCGCCGGCGGGGATCGGGAAGACCGACGTCTTGTACAAGCCCTGGCCCATGTACTCGAGCAGCGCGGGGTCCTGCTTGCGGCGGACGATGTCCTCGTAGACCCGCCGCGCCTCGTCCTTGTTCATGAGCTTGCCGGGCAGTTCCTTGCCGTCGACCATGAGCGTCAGGCTGCTGATCGCCCCGTCGGCGGGCAGCGGCAGGTAGTACTCGGCCTCGATCACGCCCGAGCCGGGGTTGCGCACGGTGTGGCTGACGCGCACGGTGGCCACCTGCTGGCGGAGCTGGGCGTCGATGTCGACCGCGTCGACCACGTAGCTGCCGCGGATGGGGATCGGCTGGCGGCGGTCGATGACGATGCCCTGCCCGAAGGCCTGGCCGGCGAACATCACGGCGCAGAGGGCTCCAAGAAGCGTGGTCGGACGCATGGCGGGCTCCTTTCGGGTATTGACCCAACGCCCCCATAGACGCCCCAAGGGCCCGGCGGTTCACGCCTGCGCGATTTTTTGCCGGCCGCGGTTGACTTCGGGCTCGATATGCATTAATTTCAGTATAGACAGAAATTGATGGAAGCCATGAAACTCTCCAACGTCCAACAGAAGTTCGTGCTGCACTGGGGCGAGATGGGCACGCGCTGGGGCATCAACCGCACGGTCGCCCAGGTGCACGCCCTGCTGTACATCTGGCCCCAGCCGCTCAACGCCGAGCAGATCACCGAGACGCTCGGCGTGGCGCGGTCCAACGTCTCCACCAGCCTCCGCGAACTGCAGAGTTGGGGCATCGTCGCCGTCGTACACGTCATGGGCGACCGGCGCGACTACTTCGAAACCTACGAAGACGTGTGGGAGATGTTTCAGCTCATCCTCGACGAGCGCAAGAAGCGCGAGATCGACCCGACACGCAAGCTGCTCAGCGAGTGCATCGAAGAGGCCGAAGCCGCCCGCCGGCCCGACGTGGAAACCATCGCCCGGCTCAAGGCGATGCAGAGCTTCTTCGACACCATGACCGGCTGGTACACCAAGATGCGTAAGATGCCTCAGGGCGTGATGCTCAAGTTCGTCCGCATGGGCGACAAGGTGCAGAAGCTCATCGGCCGGTCGTGACCCTCGGAACCCCGCGGCGCGTGCCGTTTTTTATTTGTCAGGCAATTTCAGTTGTTACAGAAATAGAGAAACGCCATGGACGCCTACACCAACGCCACGTACCTGGTTTACCTGCTGGTCAGCTTCGCCCTGACGGTCTGGGTCGCCCGCACGCTGCACCGCAACGGCCGGACGTTCCTCGTCAGCGCCATGCGCGGCGACGATAAGCTGGCCGACTCCATCAACCACCTGCTGGTTGTCGGGTTCTACCTGTTGAACATCGGGTTCGTGACGCTGGCGCTGCGCTACGGCCACAAGCCCGTGAACCTGCGCGAAGCGATCGAGTTTCTGAGCACGAAGATCGGCCTGGTGCTGATCGTGTTGGGCGTGGTCCATTTCTTCAACCTCGCGCTGTTCAAGAGCATGCACGAGCGTACGAAAGAGCTGGTGTGACATGACGGGCTTCACGGGGTATTTCGACGGGTTGGACGACCCGCACAAGGCAAAGCGTGGGCCTTGGGTATTGGCGATGGACTGGCGCGACCTGCTGTTCGCGCACTGGCCGGTGCCCCCGGAGCAATTGGGGCGGTTGCTACCCGACGGGTTGGAGCCCGAGTGTTTTGACGGCTTTGCGTGGGTGGGCGTGGTGCCGTTTTGCATCGGGGCGAACCGGTTGCGTGGGCTGCCGCCGCTGCCGGGCACGTCTGGCTTTGCCGAGTTGAACCTGCGCACGTACACCCGCCCCACCGGTGGGCGCGGCCCGGGCGGCGTGTACTTCATCACGCTCGACGCCACCGCCCCGCTGGCGATCGCGGTCGCGCGGCTGTGGTACGGCCTGCCCTACACGCGGGCCGCGATCGATTACCGGCGCCACGGCGATGCGTTGAGCTTCACCAGCGTGCGCCGCACCAACGGGGCGCGGTTTGTCGCGTCGTACCGCCCCACAGGCGAAGCGTTCGCCGCGACACCCGGCTCGCTCGAGCACTGGTTAGTTGAGCGATACCGCTTGTACTGCGTGCGCAACGGGCGGTTGTTGGTGAGCGAGGTTGCGCATCGGCCGTGGTCGCTACGGCGCGTCGAGGTGGTGATCGAATCGCAGACCCTCGACACCGCGGTGGGTTTGCGTTTGCGGGGCAGGCCGGCGAGCGTGCTGTTTGCCGAACACATGGCCACACGGTTCTGGCCGCCGCGTCGCGTGAGGCGTGAGTTGATGGGGTGTGGCGCGCACGCGCCGTCGCACGCGAGCCGCGAGACGGCCGGGGCGGACGCCGATCAGTCGTACGCCACGGTGTAAAGCCGGCGTGCCTCGTCGACCAGCGCCGACAGCCGACGGTGCGTGCCCTGCAGGCGCACCATCTTCTGCGGGTCGGGCGTGTCGATGGCCTTGAGACGATCGACCTTTTCCTTCAGCTGGTCCGCTTCGGCTTGCAGCTTTTTGATGTGGTCGGACAGCTCCGTGCGGTTCATCCGACGCATCTTTTTCAGTGAAGGCGAAGGTCTTCCCAGAAACTTCGGAGCGCTACCAGACATCTCACAACCTCCCGATCGGTCTAGTCGGTTTAAAACAACCCAACCCGAAATCACGCGGTGGAATCATACGCAATCACGCGTTGCACACAACCCATCCGCTCACACGATTCCCGAAAGAAACGTGGAGCACACGCCGACTCCGTTATTTTAACCCATCCACGCTTTCGGGCTCAACCGGATTCAACCGATTTATGCCGCGTTTCGTGGCGTTTAAGCTTATCACGACAGAGTTTTCGTCATAAGCGTTTTGGGCCGCGAGCGATGTCGCAACCACATCGACGGCCACAACCTGATCTGCGGCGTGCACGGGTGGGACTACCGCTATGACACCGGCGTCCGCTACGCCGGCGTCGGCGCATGAGAAAACCCTCCCGCTGACCAGGAGGGCTTGAAGTGGGCGTAACTGGACTCGAACCAGTGACCCCGTGCTTGTCGAGCACGTGCTCTAGCCAACTGAGCTATACGCCCGGAGAACAAGAAATTTAGGCGAGAAAACCGGTCGCGTCAACCGTCCCGCAACAGGTCCAGCCAAGCCTCGGGCAGCACCTCCAGCCAATACCGGCCGCTGCGTTTCTGGACGTACACCTTGCAGCCGTACAGGTCGCTGAGCGTCTCGGGGGTGATCACACGTTCGGGCGGGCCCGCCGCCGTGATGCGGCCGCCTCGCAGCAGCACGACCTGGTCCGTCGACGGGCTCACCTCTTCGACGTGGTGGGTGACGTTGATGATCGTCGGGCCATCGGGCAGCTGGTGCAGTTGGGTGATGGTGGCCAAAAGGTGTTCGCGTGCGGCGATGTCGAGGCCAGCCGTAGGCTCGTCAAGGATCAGCATTTTCGGCAGGTGCACCAGCGCCCGCGCGATCAGGCAGCGCCGCTGCTCGCCGGTCGACAGCGTGCCGTAGGCGTGGTCGATGCGGTTCGCCATGCCCACGGCTTGCAGAAGCTGGGCCGCCCTTTCGCGCTGCGCTTCGGTGACCTCGTCGTACAGCGCAAGCGTGGCGAAGTAACCGGTCAGCACCGCGTCGAGCGCGGTGAGCTTGGGCGACAGGCCGAACTTGGCCGAGGGGTTGACGATCTGCACGTCGCGCCGCAGTTGGCGGACGTCGACCTCGCCCAGCTTGTGGCCGAGCACGTGTACGGCGCCGGCCGAGGGCCACTCGTAGCCGGTGATCACGCGGGTGAGCGTGGTTTTGCCCGAGCCGTTGGGCCCGAGGATGGTGGCGGTGGCCCCGCGCGGCAGCTCCCAGTCGATGCCGGTGAGGATGCGCGTCGCCCCGCGCACAACGCTGACGCCGCGCATCGCGATCGCGTGATCGGTGTGGTGATCGCTCACAGCTTGGCCATCGCCGGAAACTCGTCTTTCAGCGCCCGGTACAGCCGCTTGTACTGGCGGTGTGCTTTGCGGTAATACCGCGCTGCGTGTTCGTCGGGCTCGAGTTGTTCGGTTTCACGGATAACCGCCTCACACGCCTGCGGCACGCTGCGCCACACACCCGTACCGACGCCCGCGAGGATCGCCACGCCATACGCCGGGCCTTCGTCGCTGTTGATCAACGCGGTGGGCACGTGGTAGCAGTCGGCCTGCAACTGCCGCCAGAATGCGCTGTGCGCCCCGCCGCCTGACAGGCGCACGGTGTCGGTGGCGATGCCCATGTTTTGAATGACGCGCAGGGCGTCGGTCATGCCGAACGTCACGCCTTCGAGCACGGCGCGGATCATGTGGTGGCGTTTGTGGCGCACGGTCAGGCCGATCCACCCGCCGCGCGCGTCGGGGTCGGGGTGCGGGCAGCGTTCGCCGGTGAGGTACGGCAGGAACTGCAACCCTTCGCAGCCAACTGGGGCCTTCTCGGCCTTGGCGATCAGCAGTTCGTAAGGGTCGACCTTTTTGCGCTTGGCTTTGTCGACTTCGACTTTGCCGAGCGTGTTGCGCAGCCACTGGAACGAACCGCCCGCCGAGAGCATGCACCCGAACACACACCACGCGCCCTCGACGGCGGCGCACATGGTGTGCACCCGGCCGCGCGGGTCGTACACCGGTCGGTCGGCGTGGGCGAAGACGACACCGGACGTGCCGAGCGTGGCGCTGACGATGCCCGAGCGGACGATGCCGTTGCCCACCGCCCCGGCGGGCTGGTCGCCGCTGCCGCCGACGACGGGCGTGCCGGCCTTCAAGCCGAGCGCTTTGGCGGCCTGTTTAGTCAGCCGGCCGGTCACCTCGTGCGACTCGTAGCAATCGGGCAGCAGCTCGGCGTCGAGCTTGAGGGCGCGGATGAGTGTTTTATGCCACGCGCGCCGCTTGACGTTGAACAGCGATGTGCCCGACGCGTCGCCGACCTCAGTCGCCAGCTCGCCGGTCATGCGGTAGCGGATGTAATCCTTCGGCAGCAGCACGTGTTTCGTCTGCTCATACACGTCGGGCTCGTGCTTGCGCACCCACAGGATCTTCGGGGCCTGGAAACCGGTCAGCGCCGGGTTGCCGGTCATGTCGATGAGCTTGCGCCGACCACCCGCGGCTCTTTGAAGCTCGCGGCACTCGTCGGCCGTGCGCTGGTCGTTCCACAAGATCGCGGGGCGCAACGCCTGGGCTTTCTCCGGGCCGTCGTCGCCGAGGAACACCGCGCCGTGCATCTGGCCCGACAGGCCGATCGCGCTGACCGATGCGCCCTTGACCCTGGCCTTGCGCAGCACCGCATTGATCGATTTGCCGACGCTCGCCCACCAGTCGGCGGGGTCCTGCTCCGACCAGCCGGGCTGCGGCGAGGCGATCGGGTGCTCGGCGGTCGCGGTCGCCTTGACGCGCCCACGCTTGTCGCAGATCAGCGCCTTCGTGCCCGACGTGCCGACGTCGATGCCCAACAGGTATGCCATGTCGTCCCCTTAGCGTTAACGGTGAACGCAATGACGCCCGCAAGCGGGTTTGGCTGTCAACGCGGTGGCGGATTAGTGACCGGCCACCGGCTCGCCGAGCATGTCGGCCACGGCGTTGAACATCTCGTCGAGCGTCGCTTGGTCGCGCGCTTCCATGTTCAACCGAAGCAGCGGCTCGGTGTTGGACGGGCGGACGTTGAACCACCAGCCGGCGCCGTCCATCGCGTCGACGGTGACGCCGTCGAGCGTGTCCACCGCCGCGCCCTCGCCGAACACCTCGGCCAGTTCGTCCATCGCGGCTTGCTTGTCGGCGACCTCGAAGTTGGTCTCCCCCGACTGCGCGTACTTCAGGTGCGGCTTGAGCAGCTGGCTGAGCGGCTGGTCCCGCTCGCTGATGATCGACAGGGCGGTGGCGAAGGTGATCGCGCCGGAGTCGGCGTAAAAATTATCGCGGTAGTACACGTGGGCGCTGAGCTCGGTACCGAACACGGCGTCGTGCTCCTTCATCAGCGCCTTCATGAACACGTGCCCCACCCGGCTGCGCACCGGCCTGCCGCCGCACGCGACGATGTGCTCGGCCAGGGCCTTGCTCGAACGCAGGTCGAACACGATCGCCGAACCCGGCGCCGTTTGCAAAAAGTGTTCGGCCATGACCGCGCCGAAGATGTCGGCGCTGACGATGTCGCCGTGTTCATCGACGAAGGCGCAGCGGTCGGCGTCGCCGTCGAAGCACACGCCGAGGTCCGCGCCGTGCTCGGCCACGCCCTCCTGTACCTGTCGCATGTTCGCCGCGACCAGCGGGTTGGGGTCGTGCACGAACTCGCCGGTGGTCTCGTAATTGATGGGGACGACCTCCAAGCCCTCCACGTCGTTGAACAGGATCGGCATGAACTTGCCCGCCATGCCGTTCGAGGCGTCGACCACGACCTTGAGCGGCCGCCGCAGGTCGAGGAACTTGCGCACGTGGGCCTTGTACGCGTCCCACAGGTCGCGCTGCTCCACGCGGCCGACGGTTTCGGGTTCGGCGTCGGGCGCAACCGTCGAGGCGATCTCCTTGATGTCGGTCAGGCCCGTGTCCTGCCCGATCGGCACGGCCTTGAGGCCGGAGATCTTGAAGCCGATGTACTGCGGCGGGTTGTGGCTGGCGGTGGTCTGGATGCCGCCGGCGCAGCCGAGGTGGTTGATCGCGAAGTAGATGAACGAGGTGTCGACCATGCCCAGGTCGATGACGTGGACCGGGGCGCGGGTCAGGCCCTTGATCAGCGCCTGCGACATCGACGGGGCGCTCTTGCGCATGTCTCGCCCGACCACGACGTGCTCGAGCATCGGGTCCGACGCGTCGCGGCCCTCAAGCTTCGCCCGCAGGTACTGCCCGGCGGCGCTGCCGATCTGCACGGCCAGGTCCTCGTTGAGCGGGTCGGGGTAGGTGTTGCGGATGTCGTATGCCTTAAATACCTTGCTGAGCATCGTTTAGCCCTTCCTTCGCGGGGTGGTCGGGCCACACAGGATACCGCACACCCCCGTCCCCGCCAACGCTCGGTATTCAGGTGGAAATCACAGGCATTCGACGCGCTCGACCGGCACCTCGGGCAGCGCCTGCAGAAACTGACGCCCGTACGGCTTGGTGACGATGCGCCGGTCAAGCACGACGACGCGCCCCGTGTCGTCGTGGCTGCGGATGAGCCGGCCGAAGCCCTGCTTGAACTTGATCACCGCCTCGGGCAGCGAATACTCGACGAACGGGTTGCCGCCGCGGTCGCGGATGCGATCCATGCGCGCCTCGATCAGCGGCCGATCGGGCACGGCGAACGGCAGCTTGGTGATGATCACGTTTCGCAAAGCCGCCCCCTGCACGTCGACGCCCTGCCAGAAGCTGTCCGTGCCCAACAGCACGGCGTTGCCATCTTGCCGGAAGCGCGTCAGCAGCACCGAACGCGGCCCGTCGCGCCCCTGCGCCAGCACCGTGTAACCCATCGCCTCGAAACGCGGCGTCAGTTCGTCGGCCAGCTTGTTGAGCAGCCCGTAGCTGGTGAACAGCACGAACGCCCCGCCCTGCGTCGCGCCCACGTGCTCGACGATGCGCGGCACGAGCGCCTCGGCATACTGCGGCGCGTTCGGCTCGGGCAGTTGCGGCTCGACAAACACCTTAACCGCGCTGGTGTAATCGAACGGCGAACCCAGCTGCTGCGTTTGTGCCTCGTCGGCGCCGACGCGTTTGCGGTAGTGACCGAACGGGTCGGTCGTATTGCCGCGGCCCTCGCCGGTGGTGGCGAGCGTGGCGCTGGTCATGACCACGCCGATGGGCGCGCCCTTGTCGTTGGTGGCGTCAAACAGCTTGTCGCGCAGCGCATCGGCCACATCGATCGGCGACGCGGCAAGCTTGATGCGCTTGTTAGCGCCGACCGTTTCGAGCCAGTACACCGCGTCGTCGAGCGTCTGCCCGACCCACGCCGTCACCGACGCCGCGTACGCCTCGGCGCGCTGAAGGTAACCGCTCAACTCGAAGCTGTCCGCCTCGCGCTTCGTTTTGGTCATCAGCAACCGCAGCACCAGCACAAGTTGCCGGAGCTCTTCCGACAAGCGGTTGTCGATGTCGATGCGCTCGTACACCCGACCGTTGGTGCGGCCCTGGTTGCCCTGCCACAGGTGCAATTGTTGAAAGAAGTCCGCGGCGGCGTTGGTGGCCTTGACGACCTGTTCGATGGCGCGGTCGGTTTGTGATCGGTCGTCGTCGCCGTGCAGCTCGAGCGACGCGAGGTAACCCTTGTGGTTGCGGGTGTTGAACAGCACGCCCAGCAGGTGGCCGATCGCGCCTTCGGTGATGCCGATGCCGAAATGGTCTGCGGCGACGTCTTCAATGGTGTGCGCCTCGTCGAGTATCACATGGTCGTACGGCGGCAAAATACCAACCCCCTGCGCCCGCAGCGCCAGGTCGGCGAAGAACAGCGCGTGGTTGACGATGAGCAGGTCGCCGTTTTCCATCCGCCGGCGTGCCGCCTGGTAGAAGCACTGGTCGTACGTCGGGCACTTGCGCCCCATGCAGTTGCCGCTGTCGGACTGCACGCGGTCCCAGATGCCCTGCCGTTCGAGCACGGGCAGCGAGCTGAGCGTGCCGTCGTCGGTTTCGTAAGCCCACTGCTCGACCGCGTGCAGCGACCGCAGCTCCGCGGCGTGGTGGAACAGCATGTTCTGCCGTTTGCTCGCCAGCGCCAACCGCCGCACCGACACGTAGTTGCCCCGGCCCTTGACCAGCACGGCGCTGAACTCGTCGGGCACCACCGCCCCGAGCAGGGGGATGTCTTTGTCCATCAACTGCTCTTGCAAGCTGATGGTGTGTGTCGACACGATCACACGCTCGTTGCGTTCGACGATCCGCTTGATCGCCGGCAGCAGGTACGCAAACGACTTGCCCACGCCGGTGCCCGCTTCGACGAGCAAGGAGCCACCGGTGTCAAGCACCGCTTCGATACTACTGGCCATCTCCAATTGCTGGGGGCGCTGCTCGTAGGCGTCGCCGAGCCGGCGGGCGATGGGGCCTTCGGGGCCAAGGATGTGTTGCACGTCGATGGGCACGGAACAATTGTAGCGTGCGATCCGTTCAGTCGTCGCCGCGTCCCGATGCACGCCGCATGCCCAGCAGGTAGCAAAACGCCGGCAACCAGACGATCATAAAGGGCAACACTCCGAATGCGACCGACCACCAAATCGATTCCCCACTCTCCCCTTGTACGATTTGCAGACCAATACACACCGCCAGGTAGATCACTAAAAACAACGATATCAGAGTCACCACGGTCAACACCGCTTTTCGGATTTCGCCTCTTTCTATTTCTACATCGATAATCTTCTGCCCGTCACGGTGGCTTCGACCTAAACGAGACGATCCGATCGTCAATATCAAGATCGACAAGACCGAGATGATGGGAATGATGATCCACCACATGTGACACGTTCCTCGTGGAAAGAACCCGTATGGCACAACATTGTACGTTGTAAACCAGCAATTATTACAAAAAATGCATGTATCAAAGCGGGTTTGTCTTCGGCTCACCGGGCCGACGGGGGTATTGCTTGGGCGTGAGGGCGTGCTTGGCAACCTCAACGATCAGCGCATCCTCGCTCACGCCGGGCAGGGCTTCGTAGACTTCGATCTGCCCTTCGCCCAGCAGCATCAGCGCATCGCCCGCGTCGCGCAGTTCCTCTTCCAGCCGCCGCCCTTTCATCGCAAGCACGCGCCCGCCCACACGCACCAGCGGCATCGTCAGCTCCAGCAGCACGTTCATCGGCCCCACCGCCCGCGCGACCGACACGTCGTACCGCTGGCGGTGCGCCTTATCCCGCCCGATCGTCTCCGCCCGATCGTTGACCACTTCGAGGTTCGACAACCCAAGCTCGTCGGCGCACCCTTGCAGAAACTTCGCCTTCTTGCCCGTCGCCTCGACCAGCGTGAACCGCACGTCCGGCCGGGTAATCGCCAGCGGCACGCCCGGTAACCCCCCGCCGCTGCCCACGTCCACCACGCGCAGCGTGTGCGACTCGCTGTCGCTTTGCCCCAAGTGCGGCAACAGGCTCAAGCTGTCGAGCACGTGGCGCAACCACGCCTCGCCCGGCTCCTTGATCGCCGTGAGGTTGAACTGCTTGTTCGTTTCCAACAGCAGGTGCAGGTACGCGCCCAGTTGCTCACGTTCCGCCGCCTCCAGTTCCAAACCGATCGTCTCGCACGCGGCGTCGAACGCCGCGGGCGGGGGCAACTCACTCATCCCGTTGGCTCCTCGATCACGATCGATTCGAACGTGCAAAACTTCAGGCGCGTCGGCGGCTCCCACGCGTCGGCCGGCAGCCCCATCTTGTGGGCGCAGCACATCGACAGCGTCGTTTCCACGTCCCAACCCTGCTCCGTCGCCACCTGCGGCAGAAAACACCCGCTCACCGGGGCACCGAAACGATCGCCGGTGATGTAAATCCCGTCGACGCCCAACCGCATCGCCGTCGGGTCGTCGATCGGCTTGAGCGGTGTGAGTATCGACACTTCAACTTTCAACCGCGCCAGTTCGTCGGCCGTGACCGGGTCGCCCATGAAACGTGGGTCGCGCGTCGCCGCGCCGGCCATCTTGACCAAGTTCTCCAACAGCGGCGCATCGGCCTCGAACGTCCCGATGCAGCCCCGCAACTGCCCGGCCATATCGTGCAACGTCACAAAACACCCGCGTGGCTCGGCAAAAAACGCCTCGCCATCGCCCGCTTCGATCGCACACCTTTCGTGACGCAACGCGGCTTGCAACGCCTTGCGCGTCACCTTCAATATGCGCCTTTGCTGTTCCAAGCTGTAGTGCGAGCCGCTCATGTCATTCCACCACGATGTCCATGCCCAGGTCCAGCGACGGCGCCGAGTGCGTCAACGCGCCGATCGCGATGCGGTCGACGCCCGTCTCCGCCGCGCCGCGCACCGTTTCCAGCGTGACGCCGCCACTCGCCTCCAGTTCCACATCCGGCGCCAGCGTGTCTCGCACCGCCACGGCCTGCCGCAACTGGTCCGGTGACATGTTGTCGAGCAACACGATGTCGACCCCGCAACCGACCACGTCTTCGAGCTGTTCCAGCGTGTCGACTTCCACCTCCACGAATGCCGGCTCGTCTGCCTTGGCGCGTTCCACCGCGCCACGCACCTTATCCGCCAACGATCCTCCCGTCAGACCGTGCAGGTGGTTGTCTTTGATGAGCACCGCGTCGTGCAAACCGACGCGGTGGCACCGCCCGCCGCCACAGCGCACCGCGTATTTCGCCAAGTGCCGCAGGCCAGGTATGGTCTTGCGTGTGTCGTAAATCTTCGCCTTCGTGCCCGCCACCACGTCAACGTACTTCGCCGTCATCGTCGCGATACCCGACAGGTGGCACACGAAGTTCAGCATCACCCGCTCCGCCGCCAGCAGCGAACGCAGCGCCCCCGTCACCGTCGCCACGCCCTGCCCCGCCCCCACGCGGTCGCCGTCGCTGGCGTGTAGGTTCACCGCCAAATCGTCGTCGTAGTGCAAAGCAATCAGCGACAACAACCGCAACCCGCACACCACCCCGTCAACCCGGCTGCGCACCTGCGCCGAAGCCCGGCTCCCCGCTTCGATCGCCACCCGCGACGTGATGTCGCCCGCTTGGCCCATGTCCTCGTGGCGGGCGCGATCGATCAAAACCACCAGCTCGTCTTCCGAACAAAGCGTGTCGAACAGCTTGTGCAGCGGCAGTCCGTTCAGTTCGTCTCGCATCGCGCTCCACTCATCATCGGCGCCAGGTAAGCATACGCCCGCCGCGCCACTTCCTCCGCGCTCGACGTGTACGGGTACAGTTCCACCGTCACAAATCCGTCGTACCCCACCGCGTCGAGCGCCGCAAAGATTGCTGCGTAATCCATCGCCCCGTCGCCCGGCACCAGGTGCTGGTGCA
Organism: Phycisphaeraceae bacterium; assembly: GCA_028282805.1. Lineage (GTDB taxonomy): Bacteria > Planctomycetota > Phycisphaerae > Phycisphaerales > Zrk34 > JANQHD01. Next base: position 62,157 of record JANQHD010000009.1, read on the forward strand.
CACGGTTCGCCGCGATGTCTTCCAAATGAACATGGTTGATCACGTCACGATGAGTCCGCAGCACCTCTGCCGGGTCTTCCCGCACGCAATAATGATGCCCCAGGTCGCAGTTCATCACCACCATCGGCTCATCGGCGAAGTAACCGCGTTTGAGCCGTTGAAACTGCTCGGCCGTTTCGATGAGCAAGCCCGGCTCTGGCTCCACGCCCAGCCACACCCCCACATCCCGCGCCACCGGCAGGCACGCCGCCAATCCCTCGGCGAACAAGTCGTACAACTCATCGACGTCGCGCCCCGTGTACGGCCCGCCGGGTTGCAGCGAAATGTGGTTGCCGCCGATCATCGCCGTCAGTTCGATGGCCCGCTTCGTGTAATCGACCCGCCGCTGCCGCTCGGCCGGGTCGCCCTCGACCCACGTCGGGTGGTACGTGTCACCGCTCGCAAAGCAAAACCCGGTAAACGCGTTGACGTTGCTCACCGTCAACCCGAGTTCGGCGATCAGTTCACCCAACTCACGAGCTTGCGCGTCGGTGAACGTATCGGCCCGCATGTGTGGCGAATCGGCCATCACCTCGACGCCCGTGTAACCAATCTCGGCGATCACGCGCACCGCGTCGCTCACGGTCGTCTGCTTGAAAGCGTTGGTTGAAAAAGCCAATCGGTCGAGGCGCATGGTGCTCACTGTCGCATACGAATCGGGCGGACGCGGAACGACCGCGCCCCCTCAGGCGTGAATTGTACCCGGTCGCCCGCCCGGAGGCGTTGGGCGTTGAACCACGCGCCAAACCCCTTCCAGCGCAGCATCTTCTTGTTGCGGTCAAATCGTGGCTCAACGACCTCGCCGTCGGGCATGACCAGCGTCACCCCGCCCCGCGCCGGTAGTCGGTCAACCATCTTGCGTACGATCACGTAGTTGCTCCGCAGCGCCCCACCCGTCAGTTCCACCTCGAACACGTCGTCGTTCACCCGCGCCTCGTCGTCGATCACGTACCACGCCTTCATGTGTTGCGTGCGGTAGGCCGGACGCTCCGTGCTGGGCTCGACGTCACGCAACCAAGTCAGCGTCACGTAGCGCGTGCTGTTGCGTTTCTCGGTCCAATACGACTCGGGCGCACCGATCCATCGGTTGTAACGCTTGGCGATCTGGTCGATCTCCGCGGGGCTGTGCACCTCCGCCATGAGCACACGCGACACCACGGCCCTGGCCACGAACGGCCCCGCCGAGCGCTTGATGTGCACGCGATCGCCGGGCTTGATCAGGCCGAACGGCGGGCACGGCGTGACCGTCAACCGGCTCTCGATGCGCTTGCGGCCGTCGAGGATCATGCGGTCGTACGGCGGTTGAACGATGGCGACGTGTCGCGTCAAATCAGCTCCCCAAAAATGTGCTGGGCACGTCGAGCGTATCACACCACGCACCTGGCGCAAAGCCGCGCTCGCCGACGCCCGAACCCATCGGTACAATGATCGCATGACCGAACCCGAAACGAAAACCAACGCCCCTTCCATGGCCGCCACCGACCCGGCCGAGTTCGCCCGCTCCGTCGAAGCGGTGCTGATGACCGTCGACCGCCCGATCAACGCCGGAAAGGTCGCCGACGTGCTCGAGCTCGACTCGCCCAAACCCGTGAGCGAGGCGATCAAGCGGCTCAACGCCGAGTACGAGCAGACCAACCGATCCTTCCGCATCGAGCAGGTCGCCGGCGGGTATCAGATCCTCACCCTCGCCAAGTACAAGGACGCGCTCGGCCGGCTGCACAAAACCAAGGTCGACAACAAGCTCTCCCCCGCCGCGATGGAGACGCTCGCCATCGTCGCCTACCGCCAGCCCATCCTCCGGGCCAACATCGAGGCGGTGCGCGGCGTGTCGAGCGGCGAGGTCCTGCGCAGCCTCATGGACCGCAACCTCATCAAGATCGTCGGCCGCGCCGAAGAGATCGGCCGACCCATGCTCTACGGCACCACCAAGCGCTTCCTCGAAGTATTCGGCCTGGCCACCATCAAAGACCTACCCAAGGCCGAGGAGCTGGTCAAGCCATGACCCGCAACGCGCTGACATTGCTCGCCCTCACCGGGTGCTTGGCCGCGATCGGTTGCGACGGCTACGCGTTGCGCGGCCACGTGATCGAAGGGCTCCGCTCCTCGGTCAGCATCGTCGACGACGACGACCCGCGCCTGCACTCGCTCGGCCTGGCCGACGCGCACGTCGAACTGACCCTCGATCCCGACTCGCTCCGCCGCAAGCGCATCGGCTCGGTCTACACCGATTCCAACGGCTCGTTCGTCATGCCCATCGACGAGCTATTGCCCGGGTTCCTCCAGCACGAGGTCCGGCTGGTCGGCAGCGCCGAACGGCACAACAGCGCCGTCGAACACTTCATCCTGCCGGGCGCGAACAAGCGGGTGCTGATCGTCCTTGCCCCCGGGCGCAACACCTACCGCGAACCCGTAGACGAGATACGCAGCGCCAAGCGAGCCGCCGAGCGCTACAAGCCTAAGGAATGAGCCTCACCCGCTTCACACATCAACGCCCGGTGCAAGCGTGCGCCGGCGTGGTCCGCCTGTTGCGCGATCACCTCGTCGAACGCGCGCTGCGCCAAATCGGTGTTGCCCAGGCCGAACTGCCCCAACGCCAACATGTACTCACAATGCATCCGGTTGCGTTGGTTCAGGTCGTCTTCGAACACCATGAAGTCCGGCAACGACACCGCGAAGTAATCCATCCGCACGTCGTCGTCGATGTGTTCGTTGCCGTAGGCGGTCAACCTGTTAAACACCGCTTGCGCCTCGCGCTCGCGGCCTAGCTTGCGCATCGCTAGGCCGATATAGAAGATCATGTCCGGCGGTGCGTCGTTGTAATACATCGCCGAGGCCGGTTCGGTTGAGCCGCGCGAGGCCGATTCGAAGCACGCACAAGCCTGGCCGTCGTTGCCGAGCTTCTCGTGTGCGCAACCCGCCCAGTAGTCGATCTGGTTTTCACGTGCCCCGGCGAGCTTTCCCTCGGCCAGGTTGGGCGGGTAGCTGCGGGCGCGGTCGAGCAAGGCGATCGCTCCACCCGGGTCGCCCGACACGATCTGTTGCCGGGCCAGTTCGACCAGCGCGATCTCGTACTGGCGGGTGCTCTTGCCCTCGCCGCCCTCCCATGGGTGGAAATTACGCCTGGTCAGCAACGACAGCGCCCGCTCGTGCCGCCGGGTCAGGTTCAGCAGCGCCACGTACTCGACCGTCAGGTCGTCGCGGTCGGCCACAAGGCCCTCGTGCTTATCAAGCTGCGCCAACCTCTCTTCGATCGACAGGTTGATCTTCTTGTACAGCTGATCCAGCTCGAACAACACGCGCGAATCCGTCGGGTCCAATACGAACGCGGTCTCCAACGCCGAACGCGCCTTGTCCGCGTCTTGCTGCACGTTCATGTACGCCAAACCCAGGTTGCGGTGCGCCGTCGGGTACTGGTTGTCGAGTTCGACGCTGCGCTGCCACGCGGCGATCGCTTCGTCATGCCGGCGGTGGCCGTACCAGAAATTGCCCAGGTAGTACGGGGCGCGGGCGTCGGCGGGGTTGAGCTGCTGCGCAACCCGCAACGCCGGCACGCACTCGATGCGGTTCGGCGCACAGAACTCGGCTTTGGTCTTCGCCGCCGCCTCAAACGTCCGTCGAGCTGTTTCCGCATCGCCCCGTTGCGATTGCATCCAACCGAGGTAGTACCTCGCCATCGGGTTCGTATCGGGCGCACACTCGAGCAGCGCGACGGATTCATCGAATAGCCCCGCGTGGGCGTAATCGAGCGCGATTTCGATGTAAGTGTGCACGTTACCCCGGCTGTTTTCGGCGAATGAATCGTCGCCGCCGAGCAGCGCCCGCTCGTTGATCGCGCCGTAGTTGAACCGGTCACGCCGCAACGCCTCGGCCAACTCATCGCGGGCTGCATCGGCGTGCCCGAGCTTCCGCAGCAACGCGATCCGCAGGTGACGGGCCTGGTGATGGCTGGCGTTGCGCTCGATCGATTGCTCAGCGAGCGCTAGCGCTTCGTCGTAGCGGCCATCCCTACAGGCGATCCGCGCAAGTTCGAAATAAGCCGCGGGCTTCCACGCGTCGTTCCACACCGCCTTGTAGTAGGCGTCGAACGCATCGGCGTATCGCCCCTGCATCACCAGCGCCCGGCCGAGGTTGTAGTACGGCTCGCCGTCGTACGGGTTGGGGTTGCGCAGCGTCAGCCTTTCGATCGCCTTTCGGAAGTACGCTTCTGCCTTGTCGAACTTGCCGCGCCGGTACAGCAACAGGCCCATGGCGTTGTTGCAACGCGCATCGCCCGCGTCTCGACGGAGCGCTTCTTGGTAGTACGGCTCGGGCGTGTACGTCGCGTGTCGATACTGCTCAAGGTGTTGGCCGTTGAGGTATAACTCCTCGTTCGTCGCGATCTCCGCCGGGGCCTTTGCCGACGATGCGGGCGAAGGGGTGATCGGCTCCTCGTCGGGCAACGGCGTGTACTGCACGAGCACACGCTCGCCACGCATCACGCGCAACGTCAGTTCCTGTGCCGTCGCGTCGTCGGGCAGGGCCAGGTCGTGCGTCCAGGCGGTCTCCGGCGTGAGCTCGACTTCGCACGCGTGCAATAGCGTGCCATCGCCGACGCTTGACCGCGTCACGGCGGGCAGGTTCATGTTCTTGTGGTTGTGCACGCGGACCGGGTTGGGCTCGCTACGCCACAGCTCGATCATTACCGCACCGGGGCTCGTAGCGTACACGCCCATGCGTGCCAGGTTCCGTTCGACGTCGAGCTTGATCACGGCCTCGTTCGTGGCATTGGTCGCCACGCCGATCAGCTTGTAAGGCATGAACACCTGCGTAAACGTCTTTTCTTCACCGGGCATCAGCCATGAAAAATCGGGTTGGTTGTCGGTGAACGCGCCGCACATCAGCTCGATGTACGGGCCGTCGGTGTCGGTCAACTGCCGGTCCCACGCACACCCGAAGTCGCCGTTGCCCCAGGTCCACTGCTTCTTGCCGGGCACGAGGTGGTGGTTGGCCACGTGCATCATGCCCGCCTGTTTGCCGTGGTCGTAACAACCCACGAAGTCGAAGTCGGAGTGATACGCCATGTACGACGTCGGCACGGGGATGTTCTTGTACCGAGAGATGTCGGCGCCGGGCGCGTAGTCGACCTTGTAGTACTCACCGGTGGCGATGGGGAACGTGCTCACGTCGCGTTTGCCGTGATCCATGACCGCGTGCACGTCGGGCGGGAAGACCGACTGGTAGTCGTCGTTGACGTGTACCGCCGGGTTCGCCCACCACAAGAACGTCTGCGGCGACCCGGTGCGGTTGTAGAGCTTGACGCCGATCTCGAGGTACGCCTTGTCGGGGTGCAGTGTAAACCCGTGCATGCCCTTGGTGCGAAACATCTGCTCCAACTCGCTGCACCACACGGTGGCGCCGCCGTCGTCGTGTTTTTCGATCGACCAATCGACCGGCTCGTACGTGCTCGGGCGGTGGTGTTGCGGCCAGTTGAACTCGATACCGCCGGACACCCAGGGCCCTGTCAAACCCACCAGCGCGGGCTTGATCACCCGGTTGTAATACACGAAGTGGTAGTCGATGGTCTTGTCGAGCGCCATCTGCACGCGCCCGCCGAGGTCGGGCAGGATCATGATCTTCAGCCAACGGTTTTCCAGGAACAGCGCCGTGTGCGTGGCGTCTTCGACCTCGTCGTACACCTTGTCGATGACCGGGTGCGGGTATACCGCGCCACTCGAACCCTGATAGACACGCTTCTCGAGGAACATCGGGTTACGGTTGTGCGGGCCGATCCTGTAGGTCGGGATGGTGACCCGCTCGCTCCACGCTTGAACGCGCTTGTCGGTCATGTCGCGACTCCGGCGGAGTGACGGTGCTCACATCGCCACATACATGGACGATACAATGAATTAAATACTAATTTTAGCGGTATTAAATGGATTTTATCGTATTTTTTATGGATAATATCATTTCATGGCATTCCCATCGTCGAACCCGGTCCGCCCCGAGGGTTTCCCCGGCCAACAGATCGCCGTGCTGCCGGCGCGGGCGATCGATCGGCTCGCCGCTCACCCGGTCATCGCGGGGCTGTTGCCTTCGGCCGCGGGTTTCTTCCCGCGCGCCGCTGGGCACCTTGTCCTCCGCGAACGTGGCATTGACGAAGCCATCGTGATGCTCTGCACCGAAGGGCGCGGCTGGGTTGAAATCGACCAGCGCCGTCACGCCGTCGAATCAAACCAAACCGCGTGGATACCCACGGGCCTTGCCCATCGCTACGGTGCCGACGCCGACCAACCCTGGACATTGGCGTGGGTTCATTTGCGAGGCAACCAGGTTGACGAATTGAGCCAGTGGCTGGGCTTCGATCACGCCAACTGCGTCGGGCCCTCGCCCAACTGCGGCGACCTGATCCCACTGGTCGATCGCATCGGTCACCGGCTGCGCCCGCCGTATCATGAAACCGACCTGTTGCTCGCGGCGACGCTGACCCGACAACTGCTGATCCAACTCAAGCGGCTGTGCGACGCCCCACGCGATCACCACCCCGACCTCGCCGAGCGCGTCCGCGCGACCGCCGACTGGATGCGTGAGCGGCTCGATCGGCCGATCCGCCTGGCGGAGCTGGCCGGCCGCGCCCAGCTTTCGGCATCGCGTTACAACGAGGTGTTCAAACAGATCTACAACTGCACACCAATGGCGTTTTGCACCGCGCAGCGCATCCGCAGCGCGTGCGACCTGTTCACAACCACCCCGCTCAAGGTGCACGAGGTCGCCCGGCGTGTCGGGTTTGACGACCCGCTCTATTTCTCTCGCGTGTTCAAGAAGGTGATGGGCACTTCGCCCCGTGACTACCAGCGGTTTATACGCGGCGGGTCAACCTAACGTCCACGACACGTGCCATCGGCGCACCTGTCGTCCCTCCAGCACTGACTGCGGTTGCTTGACCGGGTCGACCTTGTTGTTCGCGAGGCTGATGCGGCGTTGCAACCGCAAGGGCATCGTTGCCAATGCGATCGATGTGGTGATGCAACCCCGCGCGATGTCGTTTTCGTTCAACGCCCATCCACGAGCCCACACCTCGCCGTGATCGGGCAGGGTCACCCCGTCGAGTTCGCACGGCGCGACCTTGACCTCGACGGCGTCGTTCATCAGACCGACTACGCCGAAGCCGTCGAGCCTTTCGTGGCCAACACGAACGTCAGCCATCGCTATTCTTCAACAGAACCGTGGTGACGCTGCGCGGCGGCAGCAGCAGCGAATCACCCTTGATTTCGTGGGGGTTCAGGCTAACGGACGCGCTGGTCGTGTACGCCGCATCGACCTTCATGGCGGCGGCTTCGACACGCACGGGCCGCGGTTCCGTCGCGGCGTTGATGATCACGCACGCGACCCGCCGAGCGTCGGCCGAACGGAACGCCACGGTGCGCAAAGCCTCGCTGTTGTCAGCCGATGCGACGCGTACGGCGCCGGGGCGCACGAACCGGCTGAAGTTCGCCATCACCCACAGGCGCTTGGTCTCGGTGATCCTCCGGCTGCGCCTGTCGATGTAGATCAGGCCGTCGCGGAAATTGTACGGCGACACCGCGATCCACTTCTGCCACGACACGACGCGCCCCACGGTCAGGTCTTCGTACATGACCTGCGCCATGGTCAGCGCCGAGTCCATGCCGGTGTCGCGCCCACCCACCATCTCGCACCACTCGGTCATCGCGATCGGGAGCTGAGGCCGGCGGCGGTCGACGAGCGCCCGCAGCTGTCGGCGTTGCGCGGTGTCCGAGAAATACGAGTGCACCGCCAGCTGGTGCAGCGCCCCGGCGATCTCGTCGTCGTTCAATATCGCGCGCACGTAGTCGAGCGTCTGTTTGCCCCACTGGCCGGCCTCGGGGCCTTCCAGTTGCAGCGGGGCTTTGCGTGCATTGATCTCGCGGGCGACCGCTCGCAACACCTCGACGGTTTCGCCGACGGTGTAATGGCAGCCCTCCTGGTTGCGGTGGTCGCCGCCCCAGTTCCACTGCGGCTCGTTGATCGGTGAGAGCACCGCCCTTTCGAGTTCCAGTTGCTTACGCCAATGCTCGGCGATGTCCACGCAATAGGTGGCGAACGCCCCGTAGTTCTCCGGCGCGAGGTTGGACCCGCCGCCTTGCCCGCCGCTGGCGCTGCCGCTGACGGTCAGTCGTTCGGGCGGGCTGTTGACGAAGAACACGAACTGGTCGACGCCGCGCTGCCGCACCTCGCGCATGATCCGCACGGCGTTGGCGTCCGCGGCCCAGTCGTACTCGCCGGGCGCGGTTTCGAACGTCTCGGTCTTCCGCCAGGGCATAGGTGTGAACTGTTGCAAGCCGCCCCCGATGTTGTAGCGATAGATCGACAGGTGCGCGCCCTTGTCGGTGAACAGCAGGTCGAGCAGTTGGTCGCGTTCTTCCTTCGGCCAGCCGCCCACGCCCTGCGCCCACCACGCGCCCGAGGCACCGAAGCCATCGATCGTCTGGTAGGTTTTTAACGCGTCGATCGTGATGACCCGCTCGCTGGCGCAGGCGGGCGTCGCGGCGCAAAGACACACCACCATCAACATGCTGTTTAGTTTGTGAATCAACGCGGCCTTTCCTCAGCCCTTCATCCCCGTCGTGGCGATGCCCTCGATGAACGTCTTCTGGGTGATGAAGAAGAGCACGATGATCGGCGAGAATATCAAAACCGACGCGGCCATCACCAGGTTGTACGGCGAACCCTCGTGCTGCGACTGGAAGGTCTGCAGCCCGAGCACCAGCGTGTACTGTTGCTGGTCTTGGAGATAGACGAGCGGGCCGAGGAAATCGTTCCAAATAAACATGAAAGTAAACAGCGCCACCACGGCCAGCGCGGGCCGGCTCAACGGCAAGGCGATGCGGAGGAAGATGCCCAATTCGCTGCACCCGTCGATGCGGGCGGCCTCGGACAGCTCGTTGGGCAGCGTGCGGAAGAACTGACGCAATAGAAAAATGTTGAACGCGGAGCCAAACCACATCGGCACCCACAGCGGCTTGAACGTGCCGAGCCATTGGCCGAGGTGGTGCTCGCCCATCCAGCGGAAGATCGCGAACATCGGCACCATGATCACGGGGAACGGGATCATCATCGTGGCGAGCATGACGGCGAAGAGCAGCTTGCTGCCGCGGAAGTCGATCTTGGCAAAGCCGTAGGCCACGAGCGAGCTGGACACCAGCGTGCCGGTGACGCCGAGCACGGCGATCAGCAGCGTGTTGCGGGCGAACAGCGGGAAGATCATGTTCTCGTCGTTGATCACGTCGGGGTAGTTCTGCCACTGCGGCGCGACGCTCTTGCGCAGGTGCGCGCCATCCACGGGCACGACCTGCCAGTCGCCCAGTTCCTTGTCACCGAGCTTCCGGCGGATGGGCGCGTAGGGCTGGTCTTCGCTCGCTTCGATCTTCTGGCGGAACGTGTGCTGCTCGGTCAAACGCGAGAAGGGCAGCAACTGTGAAACGCTTTCGCCTTCCTTGCGGGTGAGGTACAGCTCGCTGGTGATCTGTTTGCCCTCGTACTCGACGGCCACCCACGCGCCGTCTTCGCCCACCGGCGCTTCCCACTGGCGGGGGATCCACGTCGGGTCCGACTCGAGCAGTTGGTCTTTGGGTTTGACCGAGGTGCTGAACATCCACATGAACGGCAGGGAGAAGCTGGCGCAGATCATGAGCAGCGCCGCGGTGGCCGCGAACGCCTGGGGCCTGGACAGCGCGCGGCTGGAGCGGGGCTTGCGCAGCTTCTTGTTTCGCTTGTCCGCCAACGCTCATTCTCCCTGGTAGTGAACCCAGCGTTTCGAGGACCAGAACGCGATGCCCGTGAGCACGAGGATGATCAGCAGCTGCACCCACGCCATGGCGCTGGCGTAGCCGAACTCCTGGAACTCGAAGGCGGTTTGATAGAGGTACATGGTGTAGACGCGCGTCGAATCATCTGGGCCGCCCTTGGTCATGACGAAGGGTTGGAGGAAGACCTGGAGCGTGCCGATGATGGCCATGATGAGATTGAAGAAGATGACCGGCGATATGAACGGCAGCGTCACGTTCCACATCCGCGACCAGACGCCGGCGCCGTCGATCTCGGCCGCCTCGTAGAGCGAGGTCGGCACGTCCTGCAGGCCCGCGAGGTAGATCACGACCGTGTAACCCACGCCCCACAAGCTCATGAACGCCAGCGACGGCATCGCCCACCGCTTGTCGGTCAGCCAGCCGATGCCGTCGAGCCCGACGAGGTTGAGCAGGCCGTTGAACACGCCGGTGTCCGGGTTCATCAGCACCAGCCACAGCATCGCCGAGGCCATGATCGGCACGATCGACGGGATGAAGATGATGGTGCGGTAGATCGACTGGTTGGCGATGCGCGCGTTGAGCAACAGCGCCAAGCCCAGCGAGATCAGCATCGTCGCCGGCAGGGACAGCAGCGTGTAGTACACCGTGTTCCACAGCGTTTTCCAGAACAACGCGTCGCCCGTGAACAGGCGCTCGTAGTTGTCGGTCCCGATAAACACCGGCGGCTGGAACAGCGGGTAATCGGTCAGCGAATAGTAGAACGACAGCGCGATCGGCAACGCCATGAACAGCACAAACCCGATCAGCCACGGCGAGATGAACGCCATGCCCTTGATGAAGTTCCACCAGTCGCGTTTGGTCATGGCGTTCACGTGCCTGCCCCCGCTTCCCGGTCCTTGCGGACCTGCTGGATCGCCAAGAAGCGGTCGAGGCTGGACTGCAAACGCTGCTGGCTTTCGCGCAAAGCGTCGGCGGGCTCCATGGTCATCAGGTACACGCGCTCGACTAGCACGGACATCTCGTGGCGCATCTTCGGCAGGATCGGCACGTCGGGCGCGGTGTGCACGTTCGGGCTCGACGCCAACGACTCGAACACGTCGATGTACGGGTTGGAGTGGTTTTCGATAAACTCCGGGCTGACCTCGGCGAGCGGGGAGTTCTTGCCGTGCAGGCTGCAAATTTTCTCCATCACGTCGCGCCGGTTGACGTAGGCGATGAACGCGAACGCCTCTTCGGGGTGCTTGGCGCCGCGCGGGATGGCGAGCACGTCGGCGCTGGTGAAGGCGACGCGTTGCTTGCCGTCGGCCGAGGGGAACGGCGCGGCGCCCCACAGGTAGTTGGCCTTGCGCTGCTCGTAAGGGAGCTTGGCTTCCTCGGCCTTGCTCATGCGCCAGCGGTTGGCGGTCGGCCGGTACTGCTCGAACTGGTTGACGACCCACGGCCCGCTCAGCTGCATGGCGAGCGTACCGATGATGAACGGGTCCTGCGCCTGGCCGCCTTGTACCGCGGACTGTTGGAACTTGTTGACCAGGCGCTTGCCGTATTTCTCGGAGTAGCTGCGGATCCACTCGTAGCCGGCCAGCGCCTCGGGCGAGTCAAACAGGATCTTGCGTTCGATCGGGTCGTACTGCGTGGCGCCGAACCAGTACGGGATGTTGCCCGTCAGCCACAGCGGGTACGACGGCATGTAACCCGCCTGCTCGATCTGGTCACCGGACGGGCTGTAGGTTGTAAGCACCTCGGCGTAGCGGTCGAGTTCCTCGATGGTGCGCGGCGGGCGCGTCGGGTCAAGCCCCGCGGCGCGGAGTTTGTCGGCGGCCTTTTCGAAGAGTTCCTTGTTCCAGTGCAGCGCGGTGACCCACGGCGTGGAGACCAGCGCGTACAGCTTCCCCTCGAAACAGCAGCCCTCCCAATACACGGGCTTGTAGTAGTCTTCGGTGATGCCCACCTCGGCCGCCCACTCGTCGAGCGGCAGCAGCGCGTCGAGCGAGCCGTACTGCGGGATGTCGTAGTCCCAGATGCCGGCCACGTCGGGCGGCACCTGCGCGGCGGTGGCGACCATGACCTTGATGTTCACGGAGCTGACGGTCAGGTAGTTGACCTTGATGACCTGGCCGTGCTTGTTTTTCGTCTTGGTGGCGTTGAAGTCCTCGACGATCTGGCGCATCTGCGCGCCCTCGCGGCCGCCCCATTTTTCCCAGTAGTTGATGATGACCACGCCCTCTTCGGCGCGTTCGATGTTGGGGCGCGGGCCGAACAACAGCAGCGCCACGGCGCCGAAGACAAACGCGTTGAGCAGACCGATGCGGATCCACTTCATGGACAAGCCCTGCCAGCTGCTGCCCGGTGGGGTTGAGGTGTTCCGGGACAGGCAAAATGTACCTGTTTTTACGCCTTTTCGCCAGTTTGGTGCGCGGTTGATAAGCAATCGACGTGCGGGCGTGTACCGAAGGTGAGCCCGGGCGCGGAGCCGGGTCGACTAAACCCTCGGCATGATTTGCTACTATGAAAGTTTGCTCATTGCATTCAACCTGGGGCCGATGCGCCCCGCATGCTGGAGGTGACACCGTGAACCATTCAACCGTTCGCCGATTGTTTGCCACGCTTACGATTGGGCTGCTGGTTCTGTTGGCGGCCGACACCCGCACGGCCCTTGCTGGCGAAGACAAGCCGAACATCATCTTCATCCTCGCCGACGACCTGGGCTACGGCGACCTGAGCTGTTACGGGCAACGCTTTTTCAAGACGCCCAACCTCGATCGCATGGCAAAGCAGGGCATGAAGTTCACGCAGCACTACAGCGGTTCGACGGTTTGCGCGCCGTCGCGGGCCTGCCTGATGACCGGCCACCACACCGGGCACGTCTGGCAGCGGGCGAACGGCAAGATCCGCTTCCGCCCCGACCCGCAAGACATCACCATCGCCACCCTGCTCAAGGACGCCGGTTACCACACGGCGCTGATCGGCAAGTCGGGCCTGGCGTGCAACGATGACGACCCCGGCCTGCCCAACACCAAGGGCTTCGATCATTTCTTCGGCTTCACCGCGCACGGCGCGGCGCACCGGTATTACCCCACGCGCCTCGCACGCAACGGCAAATGGGTCGAGTACCCGAACAACAAGGGCAAAGAAGGCGACACGTACAGCGGCGACCTGTTCCTCGCTGATGCGCTGAAGTACATCGAGCAGCACAAAGACGGCCCGTTCTTCTTGCACCTGTCGTTGCAGCAGCCGCACGCGGACCTGGCGGTGCCTCACGATTGGCGTAAGCCGTTCATCCGACGGTTCCCCGGCGACAAGCCCTTCAAGGGCGGCCACTACCGGGCCGAGCAGTTCCCCCGCGCCACGTTCGCGGGCATGGTCACGTACCTCGACGACACCGTCGGGCAGGTGCTGGCGAAGCTGAAGGAGCTGGGCATTGACGACCACACGCTGGTCATCTTCTCCAGCGACAACGGCGCGATGAGCGAGGGCGGCTGGTCGCGCCACAACTTCGTCAGCTCGGGCCCGCTGCGCGGCGGCAAGCGCGACCTGTACGAGGGCGGCATCCGCGTGCCGACGATCGCGTGGTGGCCCGGTAAGATCAAGGCCGGCTCACGCACCGACCTGATCTCTGCGCACTGGGATTTCGTGCCCACGGCCTGCGACGCGGCGGGCATCGGCACGCCGGCGGGCCTCGACGGCATCTCGTACCTGCCCACGCTGTTGGGCGACTCGGCCGATCAGAAACAGCACGCCTACCTCTACTGGGAGTTCTACGAGGGCGGCGCCAAGCAGGCGGTGCGCATGGGCAAGTGGAAAGGCGTCCGCCTGAACGTGCGCAAGAACCCCAACGGGCCGATCGAGCTGTACGACCTGAGCCAGGACCTCGGCGAGAAGCGCAACGTTGCCAAACACAACGCCGCGATCGTGAAGAAGATCGCGGCGATCATGGATGAGGCGCACGTGCCGAACGAGCGATTCTCGCTGCAGCCCAAGTAAACGACGAACCGTTCTAACACGCCAAACACACGCGATCGCCCGATCCGCGTGTGGTTTTTCGTGACTGTGATCGGCTGAAACCACGGGCGTAATATGGAACAAGCAATCGGTGACTCGTGCGTCACCACTACGATAAACGCAAGCGGGGAAGAAACGGGAGAGCGGGCAGAAGCCCACGGAAACAATCGAGGCGCAAAACGCAATACGGAAGAGGACGTAAAGAACGGCCGCCCGTTGCAAGCAACGGGCGGCCGTTTATTTCAGTCGTGTGGTCGATCGCGGATCAGCGACGACGGGTCATCGCCAGAGCGCCGAGGCCGAGCAGAGCCAGCGAAGCGGGCTCGGGAACGATCGGCACCTCAACACCATTGATGACGGCCTTGGGGACGAAGGTGCGCTCTTCGAAGACACCCGAACCCGGCTCGGTCTCGGCCAGGGTCACAAAGCCTTCGAACATCGCCCTGGGAGCCGGGTCGCCGGCAGGGACGGCGAGGACGGCGACGGCCGTCGGAACGCCATTGGGGACCAACACCAAGCCGCCCTCGGTGGTGTACGCGGAGTTCAGGATGGTGTTGTCATCCACCGTACCGACGGCGAGGATGCCGGCGCCGGTGGGGTTCAGGAAGAACGAATCGGGCACGATGCCGTTGTTCAGCAGGGTCGGCGCGGGGTTGGTGGCCGCGGGGATATTCTGGAAGGCGACATTGGTCAGAAAGTTACCGGGGGTCAGGAAGTTGCCGGTGAAGGGCAGTTCCAGCGAGCTGATGTCGCCCTGATCCGACGTGACGATGGCATGGTAGGCATCGTAATTACCGGGGGTCAAACTGCCGAAGCCCGCGGTGGCAGGATCGAGCGTCACGGTGTCGATGAATTGGATGTCGAGCAGCACTGTCGCCTTCGCGGCCGGGGCGAAACCAGCCACAACAGCGAGCACACAACCAATAGCACTGATTCTAAACATGTTTCTCGTCTCCTTCCCACTGCAACTCGGCACGATACGCGAGCCAGGCACAGCGATGAATTCTCTAGTTGGTGAATATATACCACGCGATCGCAGAGTGGGCAATTATTTTTTCGGGTTTTTGCCTCCAAAAAGACGGACGCCCGCCAAAATGGCGGGCGTCCTTCAACTTTCTCGATCCTGATGGCCCTGCTGAGGGCCTTTTTGTCGATTAGCGACGACGGATCATCGCCAGGGCACCCAGGCCGAGCAGAGCCAGCGAAGCGGGCTCGGGCACGATGGGCACTTCCTGGTCACCGGAGCCGTCGTTGACCACAGCCTTCGGCGTGAAGGTGCGTTCTTCGAAGACACCAGAGCCGGGCTCGGTTTCGGCGAGCGTGGTGAACTCAGGCAGCAACTGCGGCACCGGGGCACCGGTCGGGACGGCGAGGACCGCCACGGCGGTGGGGATGTTGTTCGCCGCGATCGTCAGGCCACCTTCGGTCGTCCAGGCACCGTTGAGGGTGGTGTTGTTGTCGACCGTACCGACAGCCAGGACACCAGCACCCGTGGGGTTCAGGAAGAACGAATCGGGCACGATGCCGTTGTTCAGGAACGTCGGCGCGGGGTTGGTGGCCGCGGGGATCGGCTGGTAGGCAATGTTCGTCAAGAAGTTGCCAGGAGTCTGGAAGGCGCCGCCAAACGACAGTTCCAGAGCCGTGATATTGCCCAAGTCCGACGTAACGACGGCGTGATAGACATCGTAATCACCGGCGACCAAGCTACCGAAGAACGCGGTACCGGGATCAAGGGTGACCGTGGCAATGGGCACGATATCGATAATCACGTCTGCCTTGGCGTTGGGCGCAAACGCCGCAGCAACAGCTAAAACACAAACGAGAGCACTCTTCCTCAACATAATACGGTTCTCCTTCCTTAGCGACACCTGATGCGGTGACCGCTTTCCATGGGTTCAGATGATCGAGAGTCCTGCAAAAGACTGCGAAAAAGATAACCCACGATTCAGGGGTAGGCAAGCGAAAGTCCAAATATCTTGCACTTTTCTTGGGCCTCCGGGTGGACATAAAAGTCGCTTTAACGCATCAAAATTACCGATTCTTCGCTAACGCGCAGCCGACTTACCGAAGAATATGACAGATTCTCGGACAAACCCGAACCCAATGATCCAGCATTAACGCAAAACGCCCCTTTGAGCGGATCAGGTGTGCCAGCTATTTGTCAGTTTCAACTCGCAGGCTTGCTTTGAGTTTCTTGTTGATTGGTTTTCCGCGTCGATTGATCCGTTCCGTTGCGTCACCTTGATCGCCTTGCTGGCGCATCCAGCGGTCAAGCTCGCGCTGCAAACGCGCGATTACGCGTGCTTGAGCGGGGTCGTCGGCGAGGTCATTCAGCTCGTGAGGATCGGTTTTCAGGTCGTAAAGCTCGATCGTCGGGCGGTGCTGGTAGCGTTTAACCAGCATCGCGGCCAATTCATCGCCCTCCGCAGCGGCTCTCTTCCAATCGGCCCACAGGCCGTTGGTATCGTTTTCCGTGACAATGTTTGTAAACCTCGCAGTGTGGTTGAGGTTCAAAATGAGCTTGAATCGGCGATCGCGCACCGAGCGGATCGGGTAGGACTCCGAGCCGGAGATGATGCCCCGGGTGGTGTGCACGCCGAAGACAAGATCGCGGTGGCGGTCGGCCTGGCCTTGCAGCACATTGATAAAGCTGCGGCCGTCGAACCCCCTGCCGCCGTCGGGTGCACCGGGCCGGCCGGAATCGATGCTCGCCGGTTCCCCGCCGGCGGCCTCGATGAGCGTGGGGACCAGATCGACATACTGCGTCATCGCATCCGTGGTCGAGCCGGCTTTGACCTTGCCAGGCCACTTGACGATGAAGGCGGTCCGCAGGCCCTGGTCGTAGCACGTCCACTTGCCGCGCGGCATCTGGATGCCTTGTTCGCTGGTGAAGATCGTGAGGGTCGAGTCGGCCAACCCCGCCTGTTCGACCAATCCCATCGCCCGGCCGAGCTGCGCATCGAGGCAGGTGATCTCGGCGTAGTAGCGGGCCAATTGCTGGCGTGTGGCGGGAGTATCGGGCAGGCAGGTCGGCAGCGTGAACGACGCGGGGTCGTAGGCGGCCGCGTCGCCCTTGTCCCAGGGCATGTGCGGCGAGCTCGAGGCGATCACCAGGCAAAACGGCTGATCGCGGTCGCGCTCGATGAAGGCCTTGATCTGCTGCCAAGGCTGCGGCTTGTCGGCGATCCCTCTGCCGGCAACGGTTTCGAACGGGAACGACTCCTTCGGGCCGAAGTGGGTCTTGCCGGCGATGCCGACGCGATAGCCCAACGCCCGCAGGTGGTGGACCATGGATTTCGTGCCCGCGTGGACCCGGCTGTGGTTGGGGTAGGCGCCGTTGCGCACGGGGAACAGGCCCGTGTAGAGCTGCTGGCGGGTCGGGGCACACATCGCCGTGGCGGTGAACATGTGTGTGAACTTCATGCCATCGCCCGCCAGGCGGTCGATGTTCGGGGTCTTGACGTCCTTGTTGCCGTAGGCGCCGCAGTCGTACCACGTCATGTCGTCGCCGATCACGAGCAGGATGTTCGGCTTCGGCCCGGCGCAGGCGACCGCGGCCGCGAACGCGACCACTGCAAAGCATGCGTACAGAGTATTTGATTTTAGCATGGAGTTTATGACGCCAACCGCGTTGCGATGGCGTCAATCTGCTGCTCGATTGGCCGAGCAACAACCCGTCGGCCGACGCCCTGCTCGCCCGGCAAAACCCACGCGCCGGTTGGTACGCTTAAGCCGCCGGCGGCCACCGCCCCACGCACGGGATCGGCCCGCTCTAGTCCGCGTTGCCCTCCGTGATCCGGACGCGCTGGTACAAGCCGCCCGAGCCGAAGAACAGGTGCGTGTTGGTGCTGGTCAGGTTCGGGGCGAATGCGCGGATGTCCGCGATCGTGATCGACATGTCTTCGGCATACTCGCCGTCGTACTCGTGGTCGATGGCCAGGGTCACCCGGTCGCCACGCTTCTGGATCCGCGCCAGGTGCGTGCCTTCGACCGTCATGTAGCCGATCTTCTTGTTGTCGAAGGGCTGCTTGCCGACGCCGACGAACCCCTCGGCGTAACCGGGCGCGTGGATGCGCATCATGACCGAGTTGCCGGGCTCCTTGTACGGCCCGGCGCCGACGCCCTCGCCCAAGCCGACGAACATGATCCCCGGGTTGCGGTCGTTGACGAACACGACGTCGAACGTGAAGTCTCGGTCGAGGTAATCGCCGCGCCGCGTGCGCAGGTACGTGCGCGATCGTGTGCGTGCCCCGTCCGCTTCGAGCGTCGCCGTCGCGGCCGGTTCGAGGAACTCTGGGACCGGGTTGTCACTGTTCAACACCGCCCACGCGGGAGCGGCGGCCGCCTGCGTAGTTGGGCCGCCGTCTTGCGTCTTGGGTTGAGCGCATGCGCCCAATGACATCAATAGCGTGCAGGCCGTGATCCCTAACAGGCCGCGTGCTTTCGCGCCCATGGCTTGCCGTCGTCCGGGTTTCATTTTGTATCCCCTGTCTAAGAAATGACGCCGTCGGGCGTCGCGAGACGGTTCGATTTTACCCATGACGGCGAGGGTCTCCGACACAATTATGTGACCGAGCGCCCTCGGCTGCGCACCAAAAAGCCCCGCCGCTCGGCGGGGCCTGGATAGTGGGCCTGGGAGGACTCGAACCTCCGACCTCACCCTTATCAGGGGTGCGCTCTAACCAACTGAGCTACAAGCCCATATGTGCCCACGGACCGGTCGGTCGGCGGTCAATTCCGCGTGGGGCCAGATAGTATATCGTCCGTTTCCTCATCGGCAACTAACCGGTCCGCATTTGACACCCTTCCGGCCCACCGCTAGGCTGCGTGGCTCGGGAACCCCCGAGATGTACGGGCTTTATTGCGGCCCGACCACCACGCTACCCACCCACCCTGAACTGGAGTCATCCATCATGGCCCTCAAGATCGGTATCAACGGATTCGGCCGCATCGGCCGCCTGGTCTTCCGCATCGCCGCGGCGGACCCGAACCTCGAAGTCGTCGGCATCAACGACCTGGTCCCCGCCGACAACCTCGCGTACCTGCTGAAGTACGACACCACCCACGGCAAGTTCGACGGCGATGTCTACGCCAAGGACGAGGACACCCTCGTGGTCGACGGCGTCGAGATCCCCTCGCTGTCCGTCCGCAACCCCGAGGAACTGCCCTGGGGCAAGCTCGGCGTGGACTTCGTGGTCGAGTCGACCGGCTTGTTCACCACCTACGACGCGGCCGCCAAGCACATCGAAGCCGGCGCCAAGCGCGTCGTCATCTCGGCGCCCACCAAGAGCCCAGACCAGGTGCCGACCATCGTCATGGGCGTCAACGACGAGAAGCTGACCGCCGACGACGCCGTCGTCTCCAACGCCTCCTGCACCACCAACTGCCTGGCCCCGATCGCCAAGGTGATCGACGACGAGTTCGGCCTGGTCGAAGGTCTGATGACCACCGTCCACGCCGTCACCGCGACGCAGCCCACGCAGGACGGCCCTTCCAAGAAGGACTGGCGCGGCGGCCGCAACGCCTACGAGAACATCATCCCCTCGAGCACCGGCGCCGCGAAGGCTGTGGGCCTTGCCCTGCCTCAACTCGCCGGCAAGCTGACCGGCATGGCGTTCCGCGTTCCCACAATGAACGTGTCGGTCGTCGACCTGACCGTGCGGACCGAGAAGGAATGCACCTACGAAGACATCTGCGCCGCGATGAAGGCCGCCAGCGAATCCGGCCCCCTCGCCGGCATCCTCGGCTACACCGATGAGCAGGTCGTCTCCTCCGACTTCATCACCGACCCCCGCAGCTCGATCTTCGACTCGGGCGCCGGCATCGGCCTCAGCGCGAAGTTCCACAAGGTCGTCAGCTGGTACGACAACGAGTGGGGCTACTCCAACCGTGTGATCGACCTGCTGAAGAAGATGGGCGCCCAGAGCGGCATCCTCGAAGGCCAAGCCGTCGCCACGGCGTAAGCCTCTCGCTTCAACGCGAACCCCAAAGCCCACCCATGGCCATGGGTGGGCTTTATTTATTTGTGCAGTCATTGCGTGCAACAAAGCATCGGTACGCCGTCTGGTACGGTAAACAAACACACCGCTGGGCCGCCCATTCTGGAGACACGCATGAAACGCCTTGCCACCGCCCTGTTGCTCACCGCCCTGCTCGCCGGTTGCCAGACCGCCAACAAGCACGCCAACCTGACCGCCGACGACCACATTGTCGGTGGCGGCTACGCGATCGAGTTCACCGCCCCCTTCGCCGGCACCGCGATCCTCGTCGACAACTCGACCGGCAAGTATGTGGCCACGAAGTCCATGGAAGCCGGCGACGATTTTGAGATGTCCCTCGACCCCTCGGAAGAGCACGTCCAACAGTTGCTCGGCGAAGACCTCTCAAGCACCAACCTGATCCTGTACTTCGTGCCCAATGAATGGGACGATGAATCGGCCTATAAATCAGCCGAGTGAGACACACGCCAAGCGCGTTCACAAGCACCCCGAACAGCCGGCGGCATACCTGCCGCCGGTTCCGGAAGCGGCGCCTGTAAGGTGCCGGCTACCGTTGGTGCATGCTTACTCGACCGGTTTGTAGAACCGGAAGTAGTCGTAGTACGCGACCGACTGCTCCGGCTGCTTGTCGCACCACTTGGCGGCGATGGCGGTGAGCCAGACGTTGACCATGTCGTGGGTGAACTGGTCGGCCGGGTATTCGCCGACCTGCGTCACCTCGCCGTCGACGTAGAACGTGACGGCCTGCTCGTCCCACTTGAACGCGTAGGTGTGCCACTGGCTGGCGTCGAAGCCCTCGATCTTCGTGTGGTCCGCGGGCGGCTTGGGGCGTCGGCCGAACTCCTTGCCGTCGGGCTTCCAGATGATGATGTGCTGCGTGAACTGGTTGTAGTCCGGGTCGGCGTTCTCGTAACAGTCGATCTCGGTCCGGCGGATGTCGGGGTACGTGGTCGACACGTGGCCCTTGTCGTTGCCGACCGCGGCCATGGCCCAGAACGCGTGGTGCCAGCCCTCGTCAACTTTGCCGTCGTTGTCGTGGTCGACGCCGTCGCCGAGCTTGGCGCGCACCTCGTAGTAGCCGTAGCGGAACCGCTCGCGGGTGACGATGCCGGCGCCGGAGTTTCTCTTGCCGGCGATGGGTTGGTCGTGCCTGTTCAACGACAGCACGAGCGAACCGTCTTTGACCGACACGTTTTCCGGCAGTTGCACCGAGCGGTGCTTGTTGTCGGCGCGGTAGTACCAGCGGTCGGTGTCGAGCTTGTCGCCGTCGAACTCGTCGGCCCACGCGAGTTCGTAGCCCTCGGGTGCAGCCGGCGGGTCGGCGATCGAAGAGCAGGCGGAAGCCGCGGCGAACAACGCGGCGATCAAAACGAAGTGGTGAAAACGCATAACGAGTCTCCTGTGGTGAGCACCCCATTATGCAAAAACAAAGACGCACCGTGCAAATGCGACACGGCGCGTCTGTATTTGCGTGCTGCTTCGGGCAGCCCCGACTTCTCGTTCCCGCGTTTGTCGAACCCGTCAGGGCCCGGCGATCGCGGGGCGGTCTTTGAAACACGTGATCTCGGCAGGCGTCCCCGCCTTACCCAGTGCACGGTGGGCGCGTCGAGCATTCCAAGACTGTTCCACGACCTTTGGCCAAGGCCGCGTGACGTCCCTCTGAGCTGCACCGATCCCATAAGGCCCATGGTTTCACCCGCCACCCCGTCGGGTGCGCGAGATACCTCGGTCATCGATGCCGGCTTGTGCACCCGGTCGCCGTTTGTGTCGGGTGATCAAACCCGACGTTGACCTGTACCCGTGCGCCGCCGCCCGCTTACGCGAACGGTGCGCCGTGGCCTGGGGCCCGGCCGACCGAACGTGCCAGTCGCAATGCCATCTGCGGGAACCGCCGGCCCGGTCCGACCTAGTTGAACGCGTTCGTCGTCGCGCGGCCTTTCAACCACGCTGCGATCCCGTGTTCGCCGAATCGGGGGCGCTTCTCGCAGACGCACTGCCCTCAGTCCGTCCGCCCGTGGCGATGAGGTTTCCCGGCCAAGCCCGTAGGCCCGCCCGTTTCACCGCCCGGTCTCGAACTGGAACACCTCAAGTCCGACCGACCTCACCCGCCGCTGCTCGCGCCGCGTTGGATGTTGGACCGATCAAACCGCTGTGGTGATCCCGGGTTCGCTCAGCTTGGTGTCCCTCCGCCGCAAGCGGCCGAGTTCGTGTCCATAGCCGATCTTGATTCCGGGATTGGCCCGTGCGCCCGTACGGCTTTCCTTTGGGGCCTCGGCTCTTCCAAGCCTTCGGCCCACCGCCGGTGCGCCCGGCATCGACACCGCCGGTCGATCGCTTGCGTGCTTTGCCGCTTGCGTCCGCTGCCAGCGCTTTCGCGGTGGGCTGCGACGTCAAACGTGCGTCAACCTGCGCGGTGCCGCCATTCACAGCCCCGCACTCGGCCTCGTCGACCGACAACCAACGGGGGTTCTCGGCCGCTTGTGCTCGCGTGCGGGCGATGGTTACGACGGGGTTTCGCTCGCCGTGCGACGTCAAGTCCCTTTCGGTCCACTTGCGCGTCTTGCCGGTTCGCTACCCGGGTTTCCCTGGGAATCCCGTCGTTTCTCGACGTGTGTTTCACATGTCAAAGACCATCCGATCAGACGAGGCTGCCCGAAACAGCAGGCATGAAATGAACTGACCAAAGCCGAATCTAACGCACGCCCCACTGGGCTCAAAACGAAAAATCGACTATTTGCCCGACTTGTGAACAAGCGGTGTCGATTGTGCATAGCGGTGGAAAAGTTGTCGCGCTAAGGCGTCGAAACGCCGCGCCGCACCACACTAACCGACGGGATCGGCAGGTCGTTTTAGGCCATCGATTTACGTGTGGCCCGCGCCGCCATGCGATCCGTTTTCCCCGGGCGATCGGCGTGCAGTGACCCGAGTTATCCCCTTATCCACCGCCGAGCTTCGGCCAAGCCCGCCCGCCATTCGACGTACCGGTAAGCGATACCTTGCCCTTCGTGCAACACACGCAAGCGCTCGAGGTGGTGTTCATAAACGTCGTTTTGCCAGTCCTGCGCCGCGGGGTCGCAGAAATACACCCGGCAGCCCAACGGCCGCAGCGCATGCACGCCGCACAACTTGTCGTTTTGAAACGGGCAACCGTCGAGTTGAGGCAGCTCCGCCACAAACAAAGCATCGCGCTGTGTGTCGTCGAGTTGTTCGACCAGCCACGCGATCTCCAACGCCGTGACCCACAGCTGGTGCCCGTACGTTTCGAAGTGGCAACACTTGCCGCTGAGCCAACACGTGGGCTTTCGCGCGGCGACGTCTTTGTCGAGTTCGTCATACGCCGCGCGCAACGCAGAACCGACCGTCTCGCGCCGAGCCGCGTGGAACCAGCACGACCAATCCCCTTGCGCCTCAGTGTTCGGTGGCATCGCGCCGGATCCGGATCTGTTCGATGGGGTAGAAGTCGCCCTGTCCGTCCAGGCCCTTGGTCATGCCCGGGCAGTCGTGCGACGCACGCACGTAGTCCTCCGGCGTGTCCAGGTTCTCGGGCCAGAAGGGCCAGGTCCGGCACTGCGTCGGCCGCACACCGTAGATCGAACACAGCGCCCGGCCCTGCGCGTCGCGCTCGAGGAACACGCAGTCGTACTGGCCGCCCACCTTGACCTCACCTAGCGACCACCGGCCCTGCACCTTATGGCAGTAGGTTCGCAGAAACTCGTCGCGCGTCATCGCGAAGTGTTCGGCCATCGCGTCGAGTTCGTCGTCGGTGAACCACACGTAACCCGGCGGCCCCGTGCAACAGTTGCCGCATTGCGTGCACGTGAAGCGCAAACCCTCGGCGTACCACTCGTCCTGTTGCGTGATCGCGCGGCGTCCCATGCGCTCAGTTTAGCAGCGCCCGCAGGTAAGTCGACACACACCGCGCCAGCGACGCGAGGTTGTAGCCGCCCTCGAGCGTGCTGACGACCCGCCCCCCCGCGTGGCGGTCGGCGACCTCGCACAGCTTGCCGGCCAACCAATCGAACGTGTCGGTCGTCCACGCCAACCCGCCCAGCGGGTCGTCGGCCTCGGCGTCGAAGCCCGCGCTGATCAGAAGCACCTGGGGCTCGAACGCCTCGAGCCTCGGCAGCACCTGCTTCTCGTACGCCTCGCGTGCCTCCGCGTCGCCCGTGCCCGGCAACAGCGTCACGTTGAGCGTCGCCCCCGCGCCGTCGCCGTTGCCGGTTTCGTGCTCGAAGCCCGTGCCGGGGAACTGGAAGCGCGGGTGCTCGTGCGTGCTGACGAACAGCACGTCGCCGCGCTGGTCGAACACGTGCTGCGTGCCGTTGCCGTGGTGCACGTCGAAATCGACGATCGCCACGCGCTCCATGCCGTGGGCGCGCACCAGGTGCTCGGCGGCGATCGCGATGTTGTTGAACAAACAGAAGCCCATCGCCTGCGACCGCTCGGCGTGGTGGCCGGGCGGCCGGCCCATGCTGAAAGCACGCTGGACCGTGCCCGCCATCACCGTGTCCGCCGCGGCGATCGCGCCGCCCGCCGACAGCAGCGCGACTTCGTAGCTGGCGGGGCAGATCGGTGTGTCGAGCGAATCGAGGTACCCCGGGGCGCTGGCGCACTGCTCGGCCACACGCTCCACGTACTCGGGCGAGTGGATCGCCGTAATCGCATCAACCGCGGCGAGCTTCGCCTCGATGCGCATCAACCGCTCGAGCAGGCCGTCTTCGGTCAGCTTTTCCATGATCGCCCGCAGCCGGTCGGCCCGCTCGGGGTGCCCGTGGCCGGTGTCGTGCGTCAGGTAACGTTCGTCGTAAACCAAGCCCACACTCATGCCCGCAATCATACCGCCGCTTGTGGTGCGCGTCTGCGGGCCGTAACTTCCGGGGGTGGATTGGAACGCCATGAACATTGTCGAGGCGGTGGCCGACGCGCTAAGCCGGCAAGCGGCTGCGGACGACGCTGAACAGGCGGTGTACTCCATCGATGCGCTCGACGAGCTCCGGTTGCACCCGCCGATCCAGCGGGCCCTGCGCGACGCGGGCTTCGGCGTCCACCCCGAGCAGCGCTACCCCGCCGACCGGACGAAGCGGAAGAAGAGCCACGGCAAACGCTGCGACCTCGTGCTCACGCCGGGCGGTCGGGCCCTGATGGAGCCGGACGTGGAAACGACGCTCTTCGAACCGCCCGACGCGGTGGTGCTCGAGGCGGCATTCTGGCTGGAAGTGAAGACCGTCAGCCAGTTCACCACGGATGGGCCGTTCGCGCGGTACTCGGCCGAGTTGCTCAGCCCCGTCTCGCAAGACATCAAGAAGATGGCCTCCGACCGCATGATCTTTCACGCCGGGTTGATGCTCGTGCTGTTCACCGCCGACGAACCGACGGCACGCCACGACTTTGCCGCGTGGGAAGCCCGCGTGCTCAAACGCGGCTACCCCGTCGCCCCACCGATCACACGAGGCTTCGACCTGACCGACCGCATGGGCAACACCCGATGCACGGTCGCGCTGTTCCCCGTCCGCCGGCTGTGACAATCACTGCGGGAAGTTGAACTTCGCGATCGGGCTGGGTGTGCGGGATTCCTTGAACAGCTTGCGGGCCTTGGCGACGAGGTCGGGGCGCTTTGAAGCAAGGTTATGAGTTTCGCCGATGTCGCGCGACAGGTCGTAGATCTCGACCGGGCCGTTCGGGTTCTTCTTGACGTTGTACTGCACGGCTTTGTAGTCGCCGAAGCGCACGGCGCGGCGGCCGCCCCTCTCGAAAAACTCCCAGTAAAGGTGGGTGTGCTGTTTTTGCTCGCCCTTTTGCAGCACGGTGGGCAGGTACGAGATGCCATCCAAGCCCTCGGGCGTTTCGATGCCCGCCAGGTCGCAGGCGGTGGGAAGAAAATCCCAGAACGCGGATACGTGATCGCTCTCGCTGCCGGGCTCAACGGTGTCGGGCCACCAGACGATCATGGGCGTGCGGATGCCGCCCTCGTACATGTCGCGCTTGGCGCCGCGCAGCGGGCCGGACGAATTGAAGTCGGACTCGCGGTGGCCGCCGGCCTCGGTGGCGCCGTTGTCGGAGGCGAAGATGACGATCGTGTTCTTCTCGAGGCCGTGCTCGCGCAGCTTGGCGACGATCTGGCCGACCTCCCAGTCGAGGCGGCTGATCATGGCGGCCCAGGTGGCGTTGGGCTCGTCGGTGCCCCGGTAGTGGCCCTGCTTAACCTTGCGTTCGGGGAACTTGCCGCGGTACTTGGCGACCCACTTCTCGGGCGCGTACAGCGAGACGTGGGGGATCAGCGACGAGTAGTGCAGGAAGAACGGCCCGTCCTTGTTGTCGTCGATGAATTGCAGCGCATCCTTGATCACGATGTCGTGGATGTAGGTGTCGCCCTCGTGCTTGTGGTTGTTGGGCAGGTCGATGGTCTTGCCGTTCTTGTAGATGCGCGGCGGGAAGTAGTGGTGGGCCTCGGCGTGGCCGAGCACGCCGGAGAAGAAGTCGAAGCCCTTGTCGTGCGGGTGCTGCGGGCCTGGCACATTGCACGAGAGCGACGACTTGCCCACCATCGCGGTCTTGTAGCCGGCGTTCTTGAGCAGGCGTGCGACGGTGATGTCTTGCGGGTCGGGTCGGAGGGCGACGTTGCCGTTGCCGCGCATGTAGGTGTGGCCGGTGTGCAGGCCGGTCATCAGGCAGCTGCGCGACGGGGCGCAGACGGTCGAACCGCTGTAGTGCTGGGTGAACTTCATGCCCTGCTCACACAGCCGGTCGATGTGCGGGGTTTCGATCTGTTTCTGGCCGTAGCAGCCGAGGTCGCCGTAGCCGAGGTCGTCGGCGAGGATGAAGATGATGTTCGGCTTGGCCTGCTCGGCGCGGGCGACGCCGTTGCTGAACAACAGCAATGCGAAAACGAAAAGACAGCCGAGCGTACGGTACGTGGATGCGATCATGACATGCCCTCATGGTCTGGTCGTGGTGTACACACCATAACCGCACAAACGCATGCACGACAGTCTTTGCAGCCACCGGCCGTTTGCGGTTTGCGCAGCGGGTCATCGGGTTGGCCATCATCAGGGGGTTGACCGCGGGTTCGCCGACTTACACGCGGTCTTTGGTGTTGACCGGGCGGGTGACGCGCAGGGCGCGGCGGCCCTTGAACTGGCCGAGGTGGGCGAGGAACTTGGGCCTGCCCTCGACGCTCAGCACGGCGGGTTGGGTCGCGGGCTTTTCGGTGACGATCACGTCGCCGGGCGCCATGTTCATCAGGTCACGCACGGTGATCGTCGTGCCGGCGAGCAGGCCGGTGGCGTGGATGGTGGCGCTGTCGAGCTTGGCCTCGACCTTTTGGCGCGAGGTGGCGTCGCCCTTGGTGTGCTGGCTGGAGCGCCAGGCCTGGCTGGCGAGCTTCTCGACGATCGGCTCGATCACGTTGAACGGGATGCATAGCGACATCGTGCCGGCCCGGCCGCCCATCTTCAGCTCGAAGCCCACCACGACGACGACCTCGTTGGGCGGGACGATCTGCACGAACTGCGGATTGGACTCGGTCTGCTCGAGCGTGAACTCGACGGGGTAGACGTTCTCCCACGCCTCGGACAGCGCGGTCATCGCGCGGTCGGTGATCTTGGACACGAGGCGCTGCTCGATCATGGTCAGCGGGCGCTGGGGGATGAACAGCTCCGCGTTGGACCCGCCCATGAGCCGGTCGATGATCGGGTAGATGATCAGCGGGCTGATCTCGAGGCAGACCTGGCCTTCGAGCGGGTTGCAGGCGAGCAGGTTGAAGCTGGTGGGGTTGGGCAGGGCCTGGATGAACTCGCCGTAGGTCAGCTGCTCGATGCGTGCGACGCGGACCTCAACGATCGTGCGGAGGAAGCCCGACAGGGCGGCGCCAATGTTGCGGCTGAAACCTTCGTGGAGGGTTTCCAGCGAGCGCATCTGGTCCTTGCTGACGCGCTCGGGACGCTTGAAGTCGTAGGCGGTGACCTCAACGAGGCCCTTGCGCGTCGCCTCGCTGGCGGCGAAGATGCTGGGCTCGCTGGATTCGTTCTCTTCGGCCTCGGTAGCCGCCGCCTCTTCGCCAACCGCGGCGAGCAGGGCATCGACTTCGTTTTGATCGAGGACTTCGGCCATGGTTTAGCTCTTATCGGACAGGTCGCCCGCCCCGCTTTACCCGGCGGGAATCAAACCGCGGTTTTGGGCCACTACGGGGTGGCCGGATATCGTGGAGATGCCGGCTCGTTCACCCCTAAGAGAGGAGCATCGTTATGAACCCCCATGCCCACACGAGTTATCGCCGATACTGGCATTTGCTGCCCGCGTTGATGCTGGTCGGCCTGGTCGCGCTGAGCGGGGCGACGGCCACCCAACCCAACGACGAGAAGCCTCCCACCGCCGAGGCCCCGAAGGTGATCGCGCTCAAGCTGCACGCCGACTGGTGCGGCTCTTGCAAGGCGATGGGCCCGGTGTTCACCGACTTGGCCAACAAGTTCGACACCGAGCCGGTCTTGTTCGTGACGCTCGACATGACCACCCAGTCGCAGCGGAAGCAGGCCGAGTACCACGCCGCGGCCCTGGGCATCGGCGACCTTTGGCCGACCTACGGCAAGAAGACGGGCCTGATCCTGCTGATCGACGCCCAGAGCCGGAAGGTCGTGGGGACGCTGAACAAGACCCACGACATCAAGCAGATGGGCTCGGCGCTCAAGCGGGCGATCGCCGACGCCTCGGATTGACGCGCAAAGCCCGGATCGCGGACCGTCTGGATCACGAATAGAATCATGGCCTGAAAGGAGCGTGATCTTTGCGCGCTGTGACCGGATATCTGTTTGTCGCCATCGCCCTGTGCCTGGTTACCCTCGCATGGGGCCAGTTCGATCCGCTTGATTTCGACCAGCCGCTGGACGGCCCGACGGTGGCGGTCGAAGCGGTGCTCAGCCACGACGGCGTCGAACCCGGCGGGCAGGTCGTGCTGGCGGCGGTGTTTGACATCGCCCCCAACTGGCACATCCAGGTCAACAACCCGAGCGACGAGAACCTCATCGCCACCAAGGTCCAACTCAAGGACTTGCCCCCCGGCGTGGTCGCGGGTGATGTGCAATGGCCCCAGCCACACCCGATCGATTTCGGTGATCTGGGCATGATCGACTTCTACACGGGCAAGGCGCCGGTGTTCACGAAGCTGTCGGTGGGCGAGGCCGTCAAGCCCGGGCGATACGAGTTCGAGGTCTTCGTCGAGTGGCAGGCTTGTGATGACCAGCACTGCGACCCGCCCGCCGACCAGACGTTCAACCTGGTGCTCAACGTCGTCGCGCCCGGCACGGCGATCACCGCGAACCAGCCCGACCTGTTCGCCGAGTACCGGGCCGACGCCCCGCCCGAACCCGAGTCGCTCACGTTCCGCCTGTTCGGCTGGACGGTCACAATCGACCCGAACGTTCTGTGGCTGTTGCTGCCGCTGGCGGCGATCGGCGGGTTCCTGTTGAACCTCACGCCGTGCGTGTTGCCGATGATCCCGATCAAGATCATGGGCATCAGCCAGTCGGCCGAGCACCACGGGCGGGCGCTGCTGCTGGGGGCGATCATGTCGTTGGGGGTGGTGGCGTTCTGGCTGGCGATCGGCGGCGGGATCGCGTTCATCGCCGATTTCGACGCGATCAACGAGCTGTTCCAGAAGACGTGGTTCGCGATCGGCGTAGGCGTGGTCATCGCGCTGATGGCGCTGGGCATGTTCGGCCTGTTCGCCGCACGCCTGCCGCAGTGGGTGTACCGCATCAACCCGTCGCAGAAGACGCTGCACGGCTCGTTCGGGTTCGGCATCATGACGGCGGTGCTATCGACGCCGTGCACCGCGCCGTTCATGGGCACCGCCGCGGCGTGGGCGGCCAAGCAGGCGCCGTCTACCACGCTCGCCACGTTCAGCGCCATCGGCGTGGGCATGGCGCTGCCGTACCTGGTGCTGGCCGCGTTCCCCAAACTCGTCGACCGCATGCCCCGCACGGGCCCGGCGAGCGAGTTGATCAAACAGGTCATGGGCCTGCTGATGCTCGCGGCGGCGGCGTTCTTTGCCGGCACGGGCTTAAGCGGGCTGCTCAACGAACCGCCCGACCCGCCGAGCAAGGCGTACTGGTGGCCGGTGGGCGCGTGTATCGCCGCGGGGGGCGTCTGGCTGGCGTGGCGAACGCTGGGCATCACGCGCTCGGCGCTGCGGCGGATGGTTTACGTGGGCCTCGGGGTCGTGTTCATCGCGGCCGGCGGCGCGACGGGCTACGGCCTGACGCGCAAGAGCCCGGTCAACTGGGTGTACTTCACGCCCGAGCGTTTAGCCGCTGCGCAACAGAGCGGCGACGTGGTCGTGCTCGACTTCACCGCCGAGTGGTGCCTGAATTGCCACACGCTCGAACGCGCCGTGCTGCACAAACGCGAGGTGGTCACACAGCTCAACGCCGAGGGGGTCACGGCCATCAAGGTCGACATCACCAATGACAAACCGGCGCAGGCGTACCTGACCGAGGTCGGCAGCACGACCATCCCCCTGCTGATCGTCTACGACGCGCAGGGCAACGAGGTGTTCCGGTCCGATGCCTATACCAGGAAACAAGTGATCGACGCGGTCAGTTCAGCGCGACGATCAAAAGCACCACCAGCAGCAGCAGGTTGATCACGATCGAGCCCGCGGCGATCCAGAACACGGGGTGCTCCATGATCGTCGGCGGCGTGGGCTGTTCGACCATCTGCGTCTCGGCGCTCTCCTCGATCGCGGCGAGCTTCGACAGGTCGAACTTACGGCGGGCCTGGAGCGGCGGCTCGCCGCGCTCGATGGCCTTGAGGTCCTCCAGCAGGGCCGCGGTGTCGTCGTAGCGCTCGTTGCGGTCCTTGGCCATCATGACCTCGATGACCTCGCTGATGCCCACCGACAGGTCGGGGTTGACGTGGTCGGGCGGCGTGAGCGTGTCCTTGAGGTGCTTGTGCATGACGGCCGAGGGGTTGGGCCCGTCGAACGGCACCTGCCCGGCGACCATGTGGTAGAACGTCGCGCCCAGGCCGTAGATGTCGGCGCGGAAGTCGATGTCGACCTCGCCGCGGATCTGCTCGGGCGCGATGTAGTACGGGGTGCCGTAGGCCTTGCCGGCCTCGGCCTCGGCGGCGGCGGTGTCGGTGATCTGCCGGGCGAGGCCCATGTCGGCCAGCTTCGAGACGCCCTGCTTGGTGATCATGATGTTCTTGGGCTTCACGTCGCGGTGCATGAAGCCCTTGCTGTGCGCGTGCTGCAGCGCGGCGGCCATGTCGATGATGATCCGCAACGCCTCGCTCTCGGAGTACGGCCCCTTGTTGACCAGGTGGTCGTAGACCGTGTGGCCCTCGACGTATTCCATCACGAAGTAGTGGTGCTCGCCGGCCTGCCCCACGTCGATCGCCTGCACGATGTTCGGGTGGTTGAGCTTGGCGGCGGCGCGGCCCTCGGCGTAAAAGCGCTCGATGAACTGCGGGTCCGACATGTACTTCTTCGGCAGCACCTTGATGGCGACCATGCGGTCGAGCGAGACCTGGCGCGCCTTGTAGACTTTTGCCATCGCGCCGGCGCCGAGCGGGCCGACGATCTTGTACCCGGGGATCTGCTGGGTGCCGCGCTGCGCGTCGACCTCCTGGCGCACGCGGATCATCTGCGACTCGGTCACGTAGCCGTTGTCGACCAGCAGGTCGGCCAGCGACTTGTGGCTGGCGCTCTCGACCATCTGTTCCTGAATCGAGGCGCACGCATCGACCTCGTCGCGCGTAGCCAGACCCGACTCGACCACCATGCGGCCAAGGATGGTATCGACGTTCGTCGAACCGGCAATGCTTGCGGCGTTGTCCGGTGATGCGTTCTCAGACATACAAATGGGGCCCTAGCCTAATCCCATTCTAACCATCGGCCTGCGCGGATTCGCGGTTTACCGGAGACAATTTGGTGCGGCCGATTCCAGACGCTTGTCAATCATACACATAGGTGCGACTTGACAGCAAATCCCTACTTGGGCAATTTACACCACCAAACGACCCGAAGCCTAATCAGATTATGATAGAACTCGCACATTTATCCAAGTGGTATGGCCCGATCCTCGCCCTCGACGCGATCGATCTGAACGTGCCCAAGGGCCGGATCGCCGGGTTCCTCGGGCCCAACGGCGCGGGCAAGACCACCACCATACGCATACTCACTTGCTTCATGCCCGCCAGCGATGGCCGGGCGGCGGTCAACGGCTTCGATGTCTTCAAAGACTCCGCCCAGGTCCGCCGGAGCATCGGCTACCTGCCCGAGTCCAACCCGCTCTACCCCGAGATGCGCGTCGACGAGCACCTGCACTACTTCGGCAAGCTCCACGGCCTCCGCCGTGCCGATCGCCGCGCCCGCATCGGCACACTCACCGAACGCTGCGGATTATCGGCCATCATCCAACGCCCCATCGGCCACCTGTCCAAGGGCAACAAGCAACGCGTCGGCCTCGCCCAGGCCCTGCTCCACGACCCACCCGTGCTCATCCTCGACGAGCCGACGGCCGGCCTCGACCCCGCCCAGATCCGCGAGGTGCGGGAGCTGATCTGCTCGCTGAGCCGAGAGAAAACCATCCTCCTGTCCACGCACATCCTGCCCGAAGCGGAGATGACGTGCGACGAGTTGACCATCATCGCCCGCGGCCGGGTCGTCGCCCAAGGCACCCCCGACCAGCTCAAGCAACGGGCCCGCGCCAGCTCGCGGATCGTCATGGAAATCCAGGCCCCGCCAGCCCACGTCCAGCAGGTGCTCAACGAACTGCCGCAGGTCGCCCGGACCGACACCGACGAAGCCGACGGCTGGTGCGTCACGCACGTGACCCCCGCCGACAGCGCCGACGACATCCGCCCCGCGCTCGGCCAAGCCGCCAGCCAGCAACGCTGGATCGTCCGCGAGATCCGGCACGAGGTCGGCTCGCTGGAAGAGTTTTTCATCCAAGCCGTGGAACCCGACTTCAAACAGTCCGCCTGACCCCAACGGAACCCGCTCCACATGCGAAACACCCTGGCCATCGCCCAACGCGAGATGAACAGCCTCTTCTTCTCGCCCATCGCCTATGTGCTGCTGACGCTCTTCACGATCCCCGCGGCGTTGTTCTTCTTCTTCGTCACCTTCACCGCCAACGCCACCGCGGAGCTCGGCGAGGTCTTCCGCCTGCTTAATCACTACGTGCTGATCCCCCTCGTGCCCGCGATCAGCATGCGGCTGATGAGCGAAGAGCTCCGTAGCGGCACCGTCGAAACCCTGATGACCGCCCCGGTACGCGACGCGCAGGTCGTGCTCGGCAAGTGGCTGGGCGCGATGGGCTTCTTCGCCGTGCTGCTGATCCCCACGCTCGCGTTCGTCTTCACGCTCGAGATCTACGCCAGCCCCGACTACGGCCCGATCGTCACCGCCTACGTCGGGCTGTTGCTCGTCGGCGGGCTGTACCTCGCCATCGGCACCTTCGCCTCGGTGATCACGCGCAGCCAGGTCATCGCCTTCGTGATCACGCTGTTCGTGATCCTCATGATCACCCTGCTCACGTTCCTGCTGCCGAGCGTCATCGGCCCGTCGCCCCGGCCGCTGATCGAGCTCGACACCAGGGGGCAGGTCACCCTGTTCGCCGCCCTGGCGGTCGTGGGCGGGTGCCTGGGCGTGCTCGCCGCCTTGACCACGCGTAGCCGGGTCGGCGGCCTGATGTGCGGGCTTGGTTCGATCGTGCTGCTCGCGGCGATCGCGACGCCGATGGTCTACCTGCCGGCCAAGCAACTGAGCGAGGCGACCCGTTACCTCAACGTCACCGTGCACCTCGACGACTTCCTCAAGGGCGTGGTGGACCTGGCCGACTTCACGTTCTTCCTCAGCGGCATCGCGCTGTTCCTCGTGTTAGCCACCATCACCTTCGAGTCCCGCCGCTGGCGCTAAAGCCGCAGGAGCGCAACCGTTCATGGCACCGACGAACCACGACAACCACAAGGCCGCCTGGGACCGCCGGTTCTTCTACGGCGCAAACGTCGCCGCGATGATGCTCGGCGTGCTGGTGATCCTGGTGTTCGCCAACTGGCTGGCCGAGCGTTCGGCCGTGCGTATCGACCGCACCTCCACGCGGCGGTATTCGCTCAGCGAGCAGACCCGGCAGATCCTCGGCCGGCTCGACCGGGACGTCACCATCACCACGGTGTTCGGCTCGGGCCTCAACCTCGACGAGCGGGCCGCGACCAACAAACAGCACTTCCGCGACCTGCTCGACGAGTACGAGCGGCGCGGCGGCGGCCGCATCGCCGTTGAGCACATCGAGGCCACCGACCACCGCGCGCTCGACCGCTTCAAGCTGCAAGTCGCCGAGTCTTACGCCGAAGAGCTGAACGCTGCGCGTCAGACCATCGAGGCCTCGCTCGCGCTGCTCGACGACTTCGCCGCGTACAGCCGGCAGCAAGCGCCCCGTTTCGCCGCCGCCGCCGAGAAGTTCGGCGACAGCGCGCCCGGCCTGAGCGACCAGCTCAAAGCCCTGTCCGATCGGTTCGCGCAGATGGCCGAGTCCGAGCAGTACGGCAAGGCGAGAGCAGAGGTCGAACGCCTGCTCGGCGAGCCGCTGCCGGAGTACGAGCAGACACTGGGCGACATCCGGTTGCTGACCCAACAGGTCAACGACGGCAGCGTGCGTCACCTCGCGGCGATGTTCATCAACGAAGCCCAGGCTGATGACAACACACCCGAGCTCAAGTCGTTCTTTGCCGAATCGCTGGTCCAGACCCGGCCGCTCGAGGAGAAGTTCGCCGCGGTGCTCGCGCGCTACGAGGGCATCGACCTGACCGAGTACAACGCGATCCGCACGAACCTCGCGTCGCACGACTCGGCGGTCGTCATGGCCGGGGGGAAGCTGGTCACGGTGGCGCTGCGCGACGTGTACACGATGGTGGCTGAAGATAACCCCAACGGCACGACGATCGAGCAGCGCTACCGCAGCGAAGAAGCGGTGACCGGTGCGGTGTTGAGCCTGACGTCCGGCAAGCGCACCAAGGTGGTGTTTGTGTATGCCTTGGGTTACCCCGCGACGAAACGGATCGCGGCGGACAGTTTCAGCTACAGCCACCTCGCCGATCGCTTGCGGGGCGCGGGCATGGAAGTCGTCGACTGGAACCCCGCGCCGCGCAGCACGCGTTCGGGCGTGACGGTGCAGCCGCCCCCTACCGCCGAAGAGGGCCAGACGCTGGTGTGGGTCTTCCTGCGCAGCCCGCCGCTCGACCCGCAACGGCCCGGCGGGCTCGCGCTCGTGCAGGTCAACGAAGCGCTCAAGCGGACCGTTGAGGGTAACGACCCCGTGCTGGTGATGGCCACGCCCACGCGGTTGCCCGGCGACCCGGTGGCCGAGCACCTGCGGGCGCTGGGCATCGAGGCGGACACCGCCCGCGCGGTGCACCAGGAACGGCTCGACCCCGAGGGCAACGTCGGTGTTTTCCGTGGTCACGAAGTGGTCGTGCGAGCGGGTGAACACCCCGTCAGCAAGGCCGTGGCCGGGCAACTGGTGCTGACGGTCGGTCTGCCGTTGAGCGCGGCAAGCGAAGAGGCACAAGCCAACACGCAATTTTGGCCGCTGGTGCAGACCGGGCGCGACACGTGGGCGGACAACCCGTTCGGCCAAGTCAAGCGCGACCCCGGCGACCCGACCGGCCCGTTCACGATCGCGGCCGCGTCACAGGTCGGCGACCGCCGCGCCGTCGTGCTTTCCGATTTTGCGTTGGACCTCAACCGACCACGCCCGTCCATGTACGACGACGCGCGCTTGGTGAGACGCCTCATGAACGCGGCCACCGGGCAGGTTTACGAGCAGATGCAGTTGCCCGGCAACGCGGAGCTGTTTGTCAACAGCGTGTATTGGTTGGCCGGGCGCGACGAGTTGATCGCCACCAGCGCCCGCAGCCAGGACGTGCGACGGATGCAGAACATCAGCCCCGCGGCAAAGACGGTCGTGGGATGGGTGTTGTTGGCGGGCCTGCCGTTCGGTTGCATCGTTACGGGGCTGTGCGTCGGACTGCTGCGCCGCAAGTAAACCCACCACGAAGGAATCAAAGCGAGAGCCATGAACACACGCGTGACATTGGTTGTGTTGATCACCGCCGCCCTTTTGGCGGGGTATTTCGTGGTGTTTGAGTCGGGCCTGTTGCGCGACAACCCCGACACGAACGGCAACGGGACCGACCGGGCCGGCACGCCGCTGTTCAAAGCCGGCCAACTGCCCCCGGCGGGTGTTCAGCGCATCAAGCTGAAGCTAGGTGATGACGCGCCGGTCGTGGTCAGCCGTGACGCAAACGGTACGGCATGGCGGCAGACCCACCCGTTCGCGTTCGCGGTCAACGGCGCCGTGTTCGATCAATTCGTAAACATCGCCTCGGCGTTGCGTTACACCAGCAAGGACCCGATCGGCGACGACGCAAAAGCACTTGGGCTCGCGCCGCCGCGTTTTGCCCTGACGGTTTCGGGCGAACACGAGGGCAAGGCGTTCGAGTACACGCTCAAGTTCGGCCGCGCCAGCGTTGCCGGCCTTGCGTACCTGGCGCTCGACGATGGCGAGACGGCCTACCTGGTTGACGCGGCGCTGCACCAGGCGCTCGACGGGCTAACGCCCGAATCGTACCGCGCAACGCTGCTGCCCGAGGTGGCAGCAAACACCGTCGAAAGCGTTACGCTCGTGCGCGAGCGCAAGCCAATCACACTCGACCGCAAAGAAAACCGTTGGGCCCTAGTCGCGCCCCACCACGGGCGTGCGTCGGACGTTGCGGCGATGAGCCTGATCAGCGTGTTCGGGCGGACCTCGATCGACAAGTTCGTCGACGACCAACCCAAAAACCTCGCCAGGTATGGCCTCGACAAGCCCGCCGTCGAGCTGCGCCTGCGTGAACGCGCGGCCAACGGTCGCCCGGCACGCACGCACACGCTACGCATCGGTGCGCCAGCGGACCTCTCCAACGCGACCTACTACGCGCAGCTCGACGAACTGACGGCCGTGTTCACGCTGCGCGGCGGCGACGTGGAGCGGCTGCTGCTGACCGCCGACGACCTGCGCGACCCCCGGCTGACGCCCGTGCGACACGCCGATTTGCGCGAGATCGAACTTGAACCGAAGGCCGGTGCGCCGATGCGTTTCGCGATGAGCGCGGGCAGGTGGGTGTTCGGCGAACCCAAGCCGGACTTCGCCATCGAATCGACCGCGGTTACCGACTTGATCAACGCCTTGCTCGTCGCGAACGCCGAACGGTTTCAAGCGGTCACCGACGACGTCGCGCACGACGTGACCGTCACGCTCACCACGGCCGGCGGCCGGGCGGAGGTGCTGCGCATCACACGCTACGAAACCCACGACGCGGTGGTGCGCGGCGACGAAGGCGTGACCTATATCGTCAAGCGCGGTTTGCTCGACGGCGCGTTCGGCGATGCGCAGGCGTTCCGTGCTCGGCAGGTGCTTTCGGTCACGCCCGCGAAGGTCAAGCAATTGTCGATCGAACGCACCGGCAAATACGCCGCCAAACACGAACTGGCCAAGGCCGACGGCAGGTGGCGGTTCGAAGGCTTCGAACGCAACGCGATCGATGCGCTGGTCGTGTCGTTGAACCCGTTGAGATGCGAGCGTTGGGTAACACCCAATCAACCGCTGACTTTCGACCTGACGATCACACTCGTGACCGAAGCGGGCGACACGTACAAACTTCAAGTCGACACGCAGGCGCGGATCGGCACGATGGGCGATGGCTATTTTGTGCTCGACGCGGCCGCGGTCGAACGCCTCGCCGCCGAGTTGCGCAACCGCGACCTGCTGCCGGTAACGATCGACGAGATCGCCTCGGTGGGCGTGAACGACGAGCGGTACGACCGCTCGGCCGAGGGCATGTACACGCTTGCGGGCGGCGGCGCGTTTGACGAACGCACGGCCGGCGCATTGTTCGACACGCTGGCCGGGCTTCGCGCCGAGCGTTACATCACGCCAGCGCGGGCGCAGGCCGCAAGCACCGCGCCGGTCATACTGACAATTGAGTTGCGCGACGGCGCGCGGCACGAGTTGAAGGTGTGGCAAGGCGCAACACCGCACGGTCAGCTCGGCGATCGGCATTTCACGTTGAAACCGGCGACGGTTGCGCCGTTGGTGGCGCTAAGCCGCTAGCGGCTCAGCGGAACATTTTCAGCTGGTAGCGTTCGAGGTCGAGCTTGCCGATGGGGTGCGAGACGTCGAGGCGGTAGTCGCCCGACCAGCAGGCGGTGCAGTAGTGGTCGGCGGGCTTGCTGACGCAGCTGAGCAGGCCGTCGAGCGAGAGGAAGTGCAGCGAGTCGACGCCGAGGAACTCGGCGATCTCGTCAACGCTGCGGTTGTTGGCGATGAGTTGGCTGGTATCGGGGAAGTCGACGCCGAAGAAGCAGCCGTGGCGGATGGGCGGGCACGAGATGCGGAAGTGAATCTCTTTGACGCCGGCGCGTCGCAGCTGCGCCATCTTGCCGCGGGTGGTGGTGCCGCGCACGATCGAGTCGTCGACGACGATGATGCGCTTGTCGCGCACGATGTCTTCCACGACGTTGAGCTTGAGCTGCACGGCGGTGTTGCGCTGGGCCTGGGTGGGCTTGATGAACGTGCGCCCCACGTAACGGTTGGGCACGATGCCCTCGCGGTACGGGATACCGCTGGCCCGCGCGTACCCCAGCGCCGCCGACCGGCCGGAGTCGGGCATGGGGATCACGTAGTCGGCCTCGACCGGCGCTTCGGCGGCGAGCTGTTCGCCCATGTGTTCGCGCGCGACCTGCACGGTGTCGCCGAACATCTTGCTCGAGGGGTTGGCGAAGTACACGTGCTCGAAGACGCAATGGCAAGGGGTGACCGGTTCGCTGAACCGGCGCGATTCGACGCCCGCGTCGGAGAGCGTGATGATCTCGCCGGGCTCGACCTCACGCACCAGGTGCGCGCCGATCGCGTCGAGCGCCACCGATTCGCTGGCCACACAATCGAAGCCGTCGGCGGTCTTGCCGAGCACGAGCGGCCGCCAGCCCCACGGGTCGCGCACGGCCTCGATGCGGTCGGGCTTGAGGATCACCAGCGAGTAGGCGCCTTGCAGGTGTTGCAGCGCGTGGTAGAGCGGGTCCTGCTTGGAGGCGTGGTTCGGGGCCGCGAGCAGGTGGAAGATGATCTCGGTGTCGGTGGTGGTGTGGAAGATGTGGCCCTGCTCTTCGAAGTGGGCACGGAGCAGGCCGGCGTTGATGAGGTTGCCGTTGTGGGCGATGGCCATCTGCCCGCCGCTGAACGACTGGAGCAGGGGCTGGGCGTTGTTGCAGTGGCTGGAGCCGGTGGTCGAGTAGCGGTTGTGGCCGATGGCGGCCTTGCCGGTCAGCGCTTCGAGCACGCGCGCGTTGAACACCTCGCTGACCAGGCCCATGCCGGTATGGGCGTCGAGCGTGTCGCCGTCGGTCACGGCGATGCCGGCCGATTCCTGGCCGCGGTGCTGCTGGGCGTAGAGCGCGTGGAAGGCGTGGAGCGAGGCGTCGGGCGCGCCCCAGATGCCGAAGACACCACATTTATCTTTCTTCTCGTCGTGCATCCGGGTGGCAACGCTCGCGGGAGGTAAAGACGAACATTAGCGGCGTGTTTCTTGGCGGTCAAGATTGGATAGAATCAACCGGCAAGGGACATCCGGCCACCGTCATTTCACGGAATTGCGATGAACGAAACACCCCCCAAAACGCCCCGGCCCACGCGCGTCGTGGTGATCGGCTCGGTCAACATGGACCTGATCGTGCGGACCAACAACCTGCCCGAAGCGGGCGAGACCGTGATCGGCACCGACCTGATCACCGTGCCCGGCGGCAAAGGCGCCAACCAGGCGGTGGCCGCGGCGCGGCTGGGGGCTCGCGTGGACATGGTCGGCCGGGTGGGCAACGACGTGTTCGGTCGCACGTTGCTCGACCAGTTGCGCGACGCCGGCGTGCACACCGAACACGTCGCACGCACCGCCGACTGCCCCAGCGGCCTAGCGGTGATCAGCGTCGACGCGCAGGGCGAGAACGCGATCACGGTGGTCAGCGGCGCCAACGCGCGGTTGAGCCCCGACGACGTGGAAGATGTTGAGCCGCTGATCGAGCGGGCGGACGTGGTGTTGATGCAGTTGGAGGTGCCGTTGCCGAGCTTGTGCGTGGCGGCGGAGCTGGCGCGCAAGCACAAGGTCATGTCCGTGCTCGACCCCGCGCCGGCGCCGGCGCGGGGGTGCGGGCTGCCGACGCCGTTGCGGCAGGTCGACGTGATCTGCCCGAACCGCGGCGAGGCGGAGTTGCTGACCGGCGAACGCGTGCGCGATGCGCAGGAAGCGAAGCTCGTGGCCACGGAGCTGATCCGCCAGGGCGCCCGTTTTGCGGTGGTCAAGCTTGGGGCGCACGGGGCGGTGGCGGTGTGTGCCGACGGGACCGTGCTTCACGAGCCGGGTTTTCGCGTCAGCGTGGAGGACACCACCGCGGCGGGCGACGCGTTTGCCGCGGCGCTGGCGATCGGCCGGGCCGAGGGACAGCCATGGGCCAAGGCGGTGCGGCTGGGGTGTGCCGCGGGGGCCTTGGCGACGACCAAGCTGGGGGCGCAGGTGGCGATGCCGACCCGCGACGAGGTCATGCAACTCGCCCGGCGGGCCTGATAATGACCACGAATCCGTCATTAGCA
Organism: Phycisphaeraceae bacterium; assembly: GCA_028282805.1. Classification (GTDB taxonomy): domain Bacteria; phylum Planctomycetota; class Phycisphaerae; order Phycisphaerales; family Zrk34; genus JANQHD01. The sequence continues at coordinate 102,651 of JANQHD010000009.1, forward strand.
GATCATTTCGCGCAAATTACTGACGTTCGCGCAGCATTTCATCACTGAAACTTCTTGAATGACAATGGTTTGGCATCGAAAAAATATCCGCTAAATCATTGACTTAAAGCTGGAAGGTGCTATTTTTTTAAGGTTACGGCATGGTCAACGGCCGGGGACCTTCCGAACCCTCGTCCGGGCCGACTACATGACCTGCCGTCATAGCCCCGCCAAGGGGAACGCACAGCCCGGACTTTTTGAGGCGTAAATTGATTGTCAGCCGTGGCACTGCACTTGCGGTGCGCGGCCACTACAGGCGCGGTTGGTGTGAACCGAGACGACGCAAAACGTCAGGTCCAGCAGTCTACCGATATCGTCCGGCTGATCGGCGAACAGGTGGCCCTGCGCCCCAAAGGCAAGGAGTTCGCGGGCCTCTGCCCGTTCCACGAGGACAGCAATCCATCGATGTACGTCAGCCCGGCCAAACAGATCTACAAGTGCTTCGCCTGCGGCGCAGGGGGAGACGTTTTCAGCTTCGTCATGGACTACCACAAGATGTCCTTCGTCGAGGCGTTGAAGTATCTGGCCGACCGCGCCGGCATCGAGCTGCCCCGCCACCGCAGCGACGCCCCGGCCGAGCCGAGCGACTCGCCCACCTCGCGCGACGCGATGCGCAAGGCCAGCGAGGCGGCGCTGAAGTACTTCCGCCGTGAGCTGGCTGATGAAATGCACGGCGCTATAGCACGAGACTACCTCCAGCGGCGCGGTATCAGCGACGAGATGATCGAGGCCTTCGCCATCGGTTACGCGCCAGATGGCTGGGAGAACCTGACCGAAGCCGTCAAAAAAGGCGGCGGCGACCTCCGCACGTACGAGGCGGTCGGCCTGACCGGCAGCCGCAACGACGGCAGCGGGTTCGACAAGTTCCGCCACCGGTTGATTTTTCCGATCTTCGACGCGATCGGCCGGCCCATCGCGTTCGGCGGGCGCAAGCTGCGTGAGGAAGACGAGCCGAAGTACCTCAACAGCGCCGAGCACGCGCTGTTCAACAAGTCGGCGACGCTGTTCGGCCTGCACCTGGCGAAGAAGCCGATCATCGACAGCCGGACCGCGGTCATCGTCGAGGGCTACACCGACGTGATCGCCGCACACCAGGCGGGCTTCGCGAACGTGGTCGCTACACTCGGCACAGCCCTCACACGCCAGCACGCGATCGAACTTCGACGCTACTGCGACCGCGTGTTGCTGGTCTTTGATGCCGATGAAGCGGGACAGAAGGCCGCGGACCGGGCGTTGGAGGTGTTCTTCAGCGAGCCGATCGACGTGGCGATCGCGGTTTTGCCCGAAGGACTGGACCCAGCCGATTTGCTCGCCAATGATGACGGACCCCAACGGTGGCGCGACGCGATGGACGGCGCGACGGACGCGATGGCGTTCCATTTCGCGCGTGTGCGGCGGGCGTTCGAGGCGATCGACACCACCTCGGGCAAGCAGCGGATCGCCACCGACTACCTGCGGACGCTGGTTCAGCTGGGCCTGCGGCAGCTGGAGCCGACCCGCAAGGGCATGGTGCTCCACCAAGTGGCACAGCTATTGCGGCTGGACTTGGCGACGGTGGACCGTATGCTACGCGACCTCGCCGGCGTCGCCTCGGCCGCCCGTAGGCAGGTCGAAGCCCCCGCCCCGCCGGTCGAGCAGCCGGCCACCCGCCACCGGGTGGAGCAGCTTTTGATCGGCTGCCTGCTGAACAGGCCCGACCTGTTCCACGCCCAGATGCCCGATGGCCGGCCGTTGGACGAGTCGATCCTGCCCGACGACCTGCAACACGGAGCCACGGCGAACGTCTATTCGTTAGTGCACGAGTGGCTCAGCCAGCACGGGCAGTTCGATGCGTTCGACCTGCGGTCCATGATCGCCGACGAAACGCTGCTGCGGCACGCGTTGGACCTGAAGCTGGAAGCCGAGCGCCTGCACGGCGACGCGACCGACGCGATCGAGCGCGGCCTGCACGCGGCGGCCGAACAGTTCGCCACCATCCAGGCGCGCGAACGTTACGAGACGGAAAAACACGAAAGCCCAGAAGATGACGATATCGACGCCCGGCTACTGCAACTGCGCGAGCATGTAAAAACACACAAGGACATGTCCCGTTTGCCCCGGATGTCGAATTAACCAGTGAACCACTGAACCTATTAGCTTCCAATCACGCCGCGACAGGAGGGCACGCGGCAAGAGCGAGAACGACCAGGAAGGCAAGACCGACAATGGCAGAACCACCGACCGATCTGAAACTCACCGACGCCAACGAGCAAACGCTCGAGCAGATGCTGGCGTTGGGCCGTAAGCGCGGTCACATCAGCTACGACGACATCACCGAGATGACGCCGGACGATTGGGTCGATCCGGGCAAGGTCGACGACCTGTTGTACCGGGTGGAAACCGACGGCACCCGCCTGTCGCAGGGCAAGGGCCTGCGCGAGCAGAAGGTGCGATTCGAGGAAGACAACCCGCCGCCGATCGACCTGGACATGGACGAGGAGCGGAGCATCAGCGCCGCGCTCGACGAGGCGTTGCGCGAGGCCAACACCCGCCGGATCGACGACCCGGTCCGCATGTACCTCACGCAGATGGGCGAGATCTCCCTGCTGACCCGCGAGGAGGAAATTCGCCTGGCCAAGAAGATCGAGCTGACCCGCTACATCTTCCGCCGCAAGGTGCTCGAAAACGACTACGCGATCCAGCAGGCCGTCGAGACCCTGGAGATGGTCCAGAGCGGCGAGCTGCCGTTCGACCGCACCATGAAGATCTCCACGGCCGAGGAAAACGCCAAGGAGAAGATCGCCACCCGCATCCCGCACAACCTCGAGACGGTCAAGAAGCTGCTCGAGATGAACCGCGAGGAGTGGGATCGGCTCGACACCGAGCGCCTGCGCAAGGCCGAACGCCAGACCATCGAGGCCTCGATCCGCCGCCGCCGCCGCAAGCTGGCCACGCTGATCGAGGAGCTGTCGCTCCGCACCAGCCGCGTCCAGCCGCTGATGTACAAGCTCCGCTCGATCAGCGACAAGATGCAGCAGCTGACCAAGGACCTGGCCCGCGCCGACAAGTACCCCGACAAGTACGACCCCGAGGACGTGGCCGTCATGGGCGAGGAGCTGTCGGGCCTGCGCTCGCTGGTCCTCGCCGAGCCCGACCAGCTGGCCGAGCACCTGAAGAACATCAAGATCGTCTTCGACGACTACGAGCAGGCCAAGCGCGACCTGTCGGGCGGCAACCTCCGCCTCGTCGTGTCGATCGCCAAGAAGTACCGCAACCGCGGCCTGTCCTTCCTCGACATCATCCAGGAGGGCAACACCGGCCTGATGCGCGCCGTCGACAAGTACGAGTACAAGCGCGGCTACAAGTTCTCGACCTACGCCACGTGGTGGATCCGCCAGGCCATCACCCGCGCCATCGCCGATCACGCCCGCACGATCCGCATCCCCGTGCACATGATCGAGACGATGAGCAAGCTGCGCAACATCTCCAAGAACCTGCTCCAGGAGTTCGGCCGCGAGCCGACCGTCGAGGAGATCGCCAAGGAAGCCAAGATGCCCGTGGCCGAGTGCCGCCGCGTGCTGAAGATCAGCCGCCACCCGATCTCGCTCGACCGCCCCGTCGGCGAGTCGGAAGATTCGTACTTCGGCGACTTCATCGAGGACGACTCGGCCGAGGCCCCCACCGACACCGCGGCCCAGGACATGCTCCGCGACCGCATCGAGGCCGTGCTCAAGACCCTGACCTACCGCGAGCGCGAGATCATCAAGCTCCGCTACGGCCTGGGCGACGGCTACACCTACACCCTCGAAGAGGTCGGCCGCATCTTCAAGGTCACCCGCGAACGCGTCCGACAGGTCGAGGCCAAGGCGCTGCGCAAGCTCCAGCACCCCGTCCGCTCCCGCAAGCTCGAGGGCTTCCTCGACGGCAACCAGTACGAGGAAGAAGAAGCGCTCGAAACCGTCGAGTAAACCCCGCCCCCATCAACCACAAAGCCCACCCATGGCCAAAGCCCACCCATGGCCATGGGTGGGCTTTTTCTGTGCGCTCGTTGTGCGTCGTCACGTCACACCGCCGCCGCCGGCACTTCGAACGGGTTCTCGTCGGCGCTGGGCCCGATGACCGAAGGCACCGGCACGTCCAAACAACGGAAGTACGTCGTCAACTGCCCGCGGTGGTGCACGAGATGGTCGATCAGGATCATGCGCAACCACGCCAGGCGCGGCATCGACATCAGTTCGATCTCACCGTTGTACACCGCCCAGGTCGCCGTGGCTTGCGCATCGGTCATCGCCTCGAGGTTCGCGATGCCCGCAGCCATGCCCTGGTCGAACGCCGCAAGGATTTCTTCAACGCGCTCGGGCTGCGGCAGCGTGCGATCGATCGCCGCGAAGTCGACGCCCTCTTCCTGCAGAAGCCCCGTGCCGATCGCCGGGCCCGTGGCCAGGTGCAGCGCCAGCTCGCCCAGCGTCATCGCCTTCGGACCCGGCCGCCAATCGAGTTTGTCCGCGGGCACACGCTCCAAACACCGCCGGGTCACCGGCTCGTAGGCTTTCAGTTCTTCGATAAACGATTGCGTCAATCCGGGCATGTCGTGCTCCCTTTTCAAGTTCGAAATACGGTTTTCCAGTGCGGCGCCCACTCAGGCCTTGTGCTTGCATATTGCAAGTGACTAATGTTATCCCTATACTTGCATATTGCAAGTGGAAAATGCCGATAAGCTGAAAATGCCTGCCAAAGCCAGAAAAACCGCCGTTGAGTTGCGATCCCAGTGCCCGGTGTGCGGCGCGCTGGATGTGCTGGGCGACAAGTGGACGCTGCTGATCGTGCGCGACATGCTCTACATGGGCAAGACGCGCTACGGTCAGTTCGCCAAATCGATGGAGGGCATCCCCACCAACATCCTCGCCGACCGCCTGAAGAAGATGCAGAAGCTCGGCCTGATCACCGCCAAGCCCTACCAGAAACACCCCCCCCGCTACGAGTACCGCCTCACCCCTATGGGCGAGGGCCTGCGCCCCGTGCTCGTCGAGCTGATGCGCTGGTCCAACACCCACATCCCCGGCACCATGGTCCCGCCCCCGGAAGTGTTCAACCAATCCTGATATGTAATTGATTCCCCGTAGGGTTTATGAAATCCCTACCATCCTCACGTGTAGTGTTTTCTCACCACATTGCGGACAAGTTAATGCACGCCGACTTGTTACCTTAGAGTAATTTTTATTGCTGCATTTCGGACAAGCCGTTGGGCCATCAACTGAATATTGTCTTTCACGATACTTAAGATGCAAGAAGATCCTTCCTGCGACACTACTCAATAAAGCGAAACAGACCGTTAGCCCATATGCGATAATCAATCCCCACCAAAAGCTGGCGAGCCAAACGCCCATCCCGATTCCTACAACGATACCCACCAACAGTGTTGATAAACAGCCTGTACCCGATGGGATCGATAGCTTACGTATATCAAAATGGTGTCCGCATGCGTCACAAATTACTCTCTGCACAAAGACATACCTACCCTCCCGAGCCAATTTGAGCCAAGTATACCCTTCCTGTTCAAGGATCATTTGTTCACCAGGGTGGGCCAATACGACCAGATGGGGATCATAGATGGACTCAATCCTTGCATCCCCTGTGGGCTCGTGTAAAACAGCTCCCGCAACTACCGTTTCACCGGTAGCCGTACGCGGCTCATCGACCCATATCGCACCATAGGCCTCTGAATACAAATCACTGATGTATGAACAGCGATCGCATGTAGATTGATAGATTGTCGGCATAAACCATGCCCCACTGCGAATAAGAACCTAACGCGATTGTATCACGTGTGGCAGCAGTTAAGCGAAATCTTCTTCCGTGGCGAACTGGCGTTGGCGCTCGACCATGGCGGTGTAGACGCCCTCTTGCGCCATCAGCTCGTCGTGGGTGCCGGTCTCGACGATGCGGCCGCGGTCCATGACGACGATCATGTCCGCGTGCGTCACCGTGCTCAAACGGTGGGCGATCACGAACGTCGTGCGGTTGGCGTACAGGTCCTGAAGTGCCGCCTGGATGAGCTGTTCGCTCTCGGAGTCGAGGTTGGAGGTGGCCTCGTCCAAAATCAGAATCTGCGGGTCGGCGAGGATGGCGCGGGCGATGGAGATGCGTTGGCGTTGGCCGCCGGAGAGCTTGACGCCGCGCTCGCCGATGAGGGTGTCCAGGCCGCGCGGCAGCTTCTGGATGAACTCCCAGGCGTTGGCGCGCCTCGCCGCGTCGATGATGGCGGCGTCTTCCGTGCCGCGTTTGCCGTAGGCGATGTTGTCGCGCACGGTGCCGTCGAACAAAAAGACCTCTTGCTGCACCACGGCGATCAATCGGCGGTAGCTGGCGAGCTTGAGGTCGCGCAGGTCGGTGCCGTTGAGCCGGATCGCGCCGGCGGTCGGATCGTAGAACCGGGCGATGAGGTCGGTCATGGTCGTCTTGCCCGCGCCGCTGGCGCCAACTAGGGCGACCACCGCCCCGCCGGGCACGTCGAGGTCGAAGTCGGTGATCACCTGCACCTCGGGCCCGTAGCTGAAGTCGACGTGGTCGAACGTGATGCGTTCGACGCTCGCGGGGGCCTCGACGGCGTCGGGCTTGTCGGGCTTGTCCGGGGGCATCTCGAAGACCTCGAACACGCGCTCCATCGCGGCCAGCGCTTCCTGCGTCTGGTTCAACGAGCTGACGATGCGGAAGATCGGCATCAGCAGCTGCGGCATCAGCGCGTAGAAGGCCATGATCTGCCCGATGGTCGTGCGGTCCGCTTCGGGCACGGTCGATGTCGCGGCGTGGTCGTGGATATAGAGGAACCCGCCGACGATCACGATCAGCAGTACGCTCACCGGGATGAGCAGCTGCCAGATGCCGTCGATGATCATCGCGGTGTACAGCCCGAACAGGCGCTTTCGGATCATGGTGTCATCGGCGACGGTGTAGTCCAACCGCTCGCGCGGCTCCCGGCGGAACGCCCGCACCACACGGATGCCGGTGAAGGTCTCGGTCGCCCGGCCGTCGATGATGTTCCGGTCGCGCCCCGCCGAGCGGAAGATCGGCCGGATACGCTTCACCCACACCAGCGACACGACCAGCATGAACGGCAGCACCGCCCACGCGGCCAGCGCCAGCTTCCAGTTGGCGATGAACAACACGATGGTCGCAAAGAACACGCGCCACGCCGCGGCGGCGGGCGACATGACGGCCATCTGCATCAGGCCCGTGCCCTTGTCGACGTCGTTGGACAGCCGGCTGACCACGGTGCCGGTCTTCATGTCGTACAGGTCGCCCAGCGACAGGCCAAGCAGGTGCTTGAGCAGCCGTCGGCGGAGGCGGACGATGATCTTGTGGTTCAGCGAGATGGTGTTGATGTTGCGGTACATGTCCAAGCACCGCGCGCCGAGCACGAGGGCCAGGCCCAGGCCGCCGAGCAGGGACAGGCCCAGCACCTTTTTGCCGACGGACATGGTCTCCACGAGCAGCACGTCGTCGACGATGAACTTGATGAGGAACGGTCCAGCGATGTCGCACGCGGCCGCGGCGGCGCCGATGCCGATGAGGATCAGCACCGCCTTGAGGTAGGGGCGGACGATGCGCCAGTACTGTCGGAGGTAGCCGCGGCGGTCGTCGGATTCGAGGCGGGCGCGGTCGTCGGCCGAGCCTTCGCCCTCGTGGGTGTCGGTCCACTCACGCGAGGCGCGGAACTGGCGGTAACGCTGCTTGCTGGAACGCAACGGTCGGTCGGGCGAGCCGTCGGCGTCGCGGCCGTCGCCGGGGGGCGTGTGGGGTGTTAATGAGCCGCCGTGTCTGGGCATAGATGCGTGATCTTAGGCGAGGGATAAGCGCGGGGGAAACAACATGGGTTTGATGCAGACCTGGTCAGAGCGGTTACACGGGACGACAGACAGCGGCGCGGCTCAGCTCAGGCTGATGGGCATGACGACGTAGAGGAAGTCGCCGCCGACCTTGAGCACGCCGGGCTTGTTGGTGGCCTTCATCTCGATAGTCACCTGGTCGGCGTCGACGACCTTGAGCACATCGGTGACGAACTGCGGGTTGAAGCCGATCTCGATGTCGTCGCCGTTGAAGCTGTCGACGGGCACGACGACCTCGGCCTCGCCCATCTCGGGAGCCCGGCTGGTGAGGGTCAACTGCTCGCCCGAGAACGTGAGCTTCACGCCCTTTGATTCCTCGTTGGTCAACAGCGCCGCGCGGCGGACGCCCGAGGCCAGCACGTCGGTGGCGAACGTGGCCTTGCGGTCCTGGTCCTTGGGGATCACGTCCTTGTAGGGCGGGAAGTTGCCCTCGACGAGGTTGGTCGTCAGCGTCGCCAGCTCGGTGGCGAACTGGGCCTGGTTCTCGGTGATCTTCACCTTGACGGTTTCGCCGGGGTCGTCGAGCAGGCGGGCCAGCAGGTTCAGCGCCTTGGTGGGGATGATGACGGACTGGCTGTCGCCAGAGCCGGAGCCGACCGAGCCCTTGGCCATAGCCAGGCGCCGGCCGTCGGTGGCGACCATGGTCAGCTTCTTGCCGTCGCGCTCGACGAGCACGCCGTTGATCGCGTACCGGCTGTTCTCACGCGCGGTGGCGAAGAGCGTCTTGTTGATCAGGTCGACCAGGTCGCCGGCGGGGATCTCGTAGTCGGCGTCGCCCTCGGCGGCGCCGACGGGCGGGTACTCGGCGACGGGGTAGCCGAAGATCTTGAAGTGCGAATCGGCGCCGCGCACGTGAGCGGCCTCGGCGTCGGTCTCGATGGTCAGCGTGGGGTCGACGGACTCGCGGACGATGGAGGTCAGCTTGTCGGCGGGGATCAGCGCCTCGCCCGGCTCCTGGACCTCGACCTGGTTGATCGACAGGTGGATGGCCACCTCGAGGTCGGTCGAGTCGAGGGTGAGCGTGCCCTCGTCGGCGGTGAGCTTGATGCAGGTGAGCACCGGCTTGGGCGTGCGCGCCACCACCGCGGCGCCCGCCAAGTTCAGGGCTTCAACCAACGCTCCGCGATCGCAGATGACCTTCATGCCAACCCGTCCTTCCGTGAGTATCTTTGAACGCCATACGTTACCGCGCAGGCGCTGGAAATCAAAGCCAGCGGACGGCCCGGCACGCCCCTCCGACCCGGACCTTGGGCGCAGACTCGCCGCGCCGGGTCCCCCGCCCTGCCTGGGCTTTGGTGGAACAAAAAAGCACCGTGCCCTGAGCGGATTCGGGGCACGGTGCGCTTAAGTCCGTTTTCAACGCGGCGATCAGAACATGCCGGGGATCATGCCGCCCATCATGTTCATCAAACCGGCGACCGTCTGGTCGAACTCGGCCTGCGTCTTCGCCGCCGCCAGCTGGTCGAGCACGGCGTTCACGGTGGCCAGGACACTCATCACCTGGACCTTCTGAGCCTGCATCACCTCGGGGGTGAGCGAATCGATCCGGGCGCGGGCCTCGGTCATCGCCTCTTCCCAATCCTCGGACATCTCGACGGGGATCCACCGGCCCTCGACCTGCGTGAAGTCTTCGGTCTCGACCGTGGCCTCGCCCCGGGTGATCTTGAGGCTGACCACGCCGTCTTCGGTGGTCTCGACGATCTCCGCCTTCATCTGGGCCAGGTCCTTCAGCGGGCTGTCGGGCAGGTTCTGCATGCCGGCCATGACCTTCGAACCCGTGCCCTTGAGGAACTTGCGGATGTCGACGGTCTTGAGGCCGTCGAGGCTCTTGATCTCGCTGTTGGCCACGGCGTCGAGCATGCCGACGATCGTGTCCCAGTTCGCCGACAGCGCCGCCTTGTCGTCGGCCGGCATCTGGGCCAGCATCTGCGAGTTGAGGAAGAACTCTTTCTTGTCGGTGAGCAGCTTGGCGGCCTTGGCCAGGGTTTCCATCGACTTGTCGTACATCTCCGCGTCGAGCTTGCCGGCGAAGTCGTGGACCAGCTTGGTCACGTCTTGCTGGTAGCTGGCGGGCAGCATCGCGTCCCACACCGCCTCGGGCTTGTTCTGGGCGAGGTTCTCGATCACGTAGTTGACCGAACCGTCGGCGGTCTCGGGGATCTGCGGCGGCTCATCGCCGTTACCACAGCCGACCAGCGACGCGGCAAACAGAAGACTGAAGACATTCAGCAATGCGAAACGTTTCATGATTTGCTCCAATGGGTGCGACCCTCTAAGGCCAATCAGGCCAGTTGTTGTTTAATATAACTGATTACGGCGTTTAAGTCGTTGGGTAATACCTCAAACCGCTCTTCGCGCTCGTACAGGTCGGCCAGCTTGTCCGGCAGGGCCGGGCGGTGGCCGATGGCCTTCTCCACGGCGTCGGGGAACTTGGCCGGGTGGGCGGTGGAGAGCACGACCATGGGCACCTGTGGCTCGGCCGGGTGCTCCCGCCGTGCGGCGCCCACGCCCACGGCGGTGTGCGGGTCGACGATGTAGTGCGCCGACCGGTCGTACACGCGTTTGATCACGTCGAGCGTCTGCGCCTCGTCAACACGCTCGGCGGCGAACAGCTCTTGCGCCTTTGCCACGCGGGCCGGGTCGATCGTAAACGCGCCGGTCTGCGCCAGCTGTTCCATCAGGGCCGCCACCGCCCCGCCGTCGCGGTCGTACAGGTCGAACAGCAACCGCTCGAAGTTGCTGGAGACCTGGATGTCCATCGACGGGCTCATCGTCGGGTGCACGTCGCCGAGCGTGTGGTCGCCGGTCTGCATGGCCCGCGTGAGGATGTCGTTGATGTTCGAGGCGATGACCAGCTTGGTGATGGGCAGGCCCATCTGCCGCGCGGCGTAGCCGGCGTAGATGTCGCCGAAGTTGCCGGTCGGCACGGCGAACGCAACCGAGCGCGACGGCGCGCCCAGCGACAGCGCCGCCCAGACGTAGTACACGACCTGCGGCATCACCCGCGCCCAGTTGATCGAGTTCACGCCCGACATGCTCACCGATTCGCGGAACGCGTGGTCGTTGAACATCGCCTTGACCAGGTTCTGGCAGTCGTCGAAGGTGCCCTCGAGCGCGATGTTGTGCACGTTGGGCGCGTCGACGGTGGTCATCTGCCTGCGCTGCACGTCTGACGTGCGGTTGTGCGGGTGGAGGATGAAGATGTCGGCGTGCTCGCGGCCGCGCGTCGCCTCGATCGCCGCCGAGCCTGTGTCACCGGAGGTGGCGCCGATGAGCGTGACGCGTTGGCCCCGCTTGCCGAGCACGTGGTCGTAGAGCCGGCCGAGCACCTGCATGGCCACGTCCTTGAACGCGAGCGTCGGGCCGTGCCACAGCTCCATGAGGTATTCGTTGGGGCCGGTCTGCACGAGGGGCGCGACCAGCTCGTGGTCGAACTGCGCGTAGGCGTCGGCGATGATCGCGCCGAGCGTGTCGCCGTCGATGCAATCGCCGACGAATGGCTTGAGCACGGCGAAGGCGACGTCGGTGTAGGGCCGGCCGCGCAGGTGGCGCAGCTGCTCGGTGGTCAGCTCGGGCCATTCAACCGGCACGTACAGCCCACCGTCGCGCGCCAGGCCGTTGAGCATGGCGGCTTCGAAGTCGACCGGTCCGTCATTGCCTCGTGTGCTGATGTACTGCACGGCTCACGTCGCTCCAACAGATTGAAACTCCCCTCCCGCCGGGAGGGGCTGGGGGAGGGGGGACTGCGGCGCGCCGAGGCGTCCCCTCACCCGACCTCGCTGCGCTCGGCCACCCTCTCTCGGTGGGAGAGGGGTTTGGCATGGTAACAGGCGTGGGGGTTAGCGTCACTGCTGCGGGTGGCCGTTGGACTTGGGCAGCGGGCCGCCGCGGCGGGGGGCGATGCCCATGCGAGTGCCCTCGCCGGTGGGCCGGACGACCTCGTAGGGCAGTTCCTCGTAGGCGGGCCCGAGCGTGCGCTTGCCGTCGTAGCAGTCGCGGATCAGCTGGGCGACGTGGTCGACGTCATCGGTGACGATGAAGCGGTCCATGTCTTCGGGGCTGATGTTGGCTTCGCGTTCGAGCATGACCTCGCGGACCCAGTCGATCAGGCCCGACCAGAACTCCGTGCCCATGCAGATCACGGGGAACGGCGCGATCTTGAGCGTCTGGATCAGCGTCATGGACTCGAAGAACTCGTCCATGGTGCCGAACCCGCCGGGGAAGATCACGAACGCGCTGGCGTGCTTGACGAACATGACCTTGCGGACGAAGAAGTAGTGGAAGTTCAGCTCGAGGTTCTGGTAGGGGTTGGGCTGCTGCTCCATGGGCAGGGAGATGTTCAGGCCCACGCTGCAACCCCCCGCTTCCATCGCGCCCTTGTTCGCCGCCTCCATAATGCCCGGCCCCCCGCCGGTGATCACGGCGAACTCCCGCTCGACCAGCTTCGCGCTTAAGTCGACGGCCATCTGGTAGTACGGGTTGTCGGGCAGCGTGCGGGCCGAGCCGAACACGGTCACGGCCGGGCCGATCTCCTGCATCGCCTCGAAGCCCTCGACGAACTCCGCCATGATGCGGAAGATGCGCCACGTCTCTTTGTTCAAATCCACCTGAGCAACGGTCGCCATGTCAACCTCCAGTTGAGCGGCACATGATACCGCAAGCGGCGGCGCGCACGAAACCGAAGCGCTGCGCGACCACCGCGGTCGTCGGATCGTTTATTTCGCTTGGTTCGGGGCGGGCTCTTCCGGCGTGGTGGCCGCGGGTTGCGCCGGCGGCGTGCGCTGCTCGACGATCACCTCGATCCGCTGCTGTTCAGCCGCGGCGATGCGCTGGGCCGGGCCCTCGTCGACCGGCACGACACGCTTGAGGATCGCGCGGTAGTCGGGCGAATAGCTCGGCCAAAGGTCGCTGCGGTAGCGGTCCCGCTCGGCGTCGGTCAGCTGCCGGCGGGCGATGGTGACCTGGGCGTTGGTCGCGGTCGGCGCCTGGTCGGCGCGAGCGACAAGCCCCTCGTCACGCAGGCGGTCGATCAACGCGTTGGCCTGCGCACGGGGCACGACGAGTTGGAAGTTGTTGACCGCCAAGCCCGGGCCCGGCAGCTCGGGGCCGGTATCGGCGGCGGCTTTCGCCCGGTCGCGGGGCGCGGTCTTCGCGGTCGTCGCTTCGGCGTGTTGTGTTTCGGCGTCGGTCGCATCGGCCACGCTCACGTTCGCCACGGCGTCGTCGAATGCTCGCCTGTTCTGCCGCTGCCCCACGGCCGGCGCGGCGGCGACCTGTTGCACCTCGATTTCCTCGAACTCGTTGACAAGGTTGTTGATGTTCAGCGCGGTCAGTTCCAGGTCGTCGGTGGTAATGGTGACTTCGATGTGCTCCGGCTCGCTGTCGCGCACCAGTCGGCCGGCGGGGCGCAGCGGGTGCGGGTCGGTTTGGGTTTCCACCGCCGCGATCATCACGCCTTGCTGCCGGGGGTCGGCTTGGGCGTGGCCCACATCGGCGGGCCGCTCGGCGGTGAATTGCTTGTCGTTCTTGCCGATCGCGCCGTGCCCGCCCTTGCCGACGAACACCCGCTCGGTGGGTTCGCCGCCGGCCGCTTTCTTGTGGGTTACCGTTTCGGTTTCGACCGCGTCGATTTCGGACCCGCCCTTGCTGCGCACGTTGGCGACATCGCCACCGACCGCGGAGCGCGGCTGGATATCGTCCATCGCGACCTCGCCGTCGGTGTGCGGCGTGTTGTCTTCGGTTTCGGTCGCGTCGTCGACGGCGACGTTTTCCGGGTGCAGGTCGAGCAGTGGTTGGACGACGAAGAACACGCCGAGCAACAGCATCGCGGCGATCGCGCCGTAGGTGCTGAGGCGGACGAGCACGTTACGCTTCTGTTCGATAACCGAGGCGTCGGTTTCGTAGCCTTCCTCGAGCAGCATCGAGCGTTCGAGCCCGCTGTCGATATCGTCGAGCACCCAATCGGGCGTGGGAGGGTCCGACAGCTCGCGCAGGGCCTTGCGGTCTTCAACCATGCCGGCCAGCAGCGAAGCGAGGCCCGGGTCGACGGCGATCCACTGCTCGACGCGGGCGCGTTCGACGTCGGTCAGTTCGCCTTCGACGTAGCCGAGCAAGAGGTTTTCGTCGTATTCCTGACGCATGGTTATCCGTCCGCCCCCGTGGGTTTCTCGGCGTTTGGACGCTCCAAGTCCACCATCGCCTGCCGCAGCGCCAGCCTGGCGCGGAACAGCCGGCTTTTTACCGTGCCGATCGGCAGGCCCAGCACCTCGGCGATCTGGCTGTATTCCATCTCCTGCAGGTCCCGCAGCAGGATCACGCCGCGGAGGCCCTCGTCGAGTTGTTCGATCGCCGCGAGCAACCGATCGACCTGTTCACTGGTTTGGACGCTCAACTGCGGCCCGGGTTCCCGCTCGTCGGCGATCATCGATTTCAGGGCCGCGGCCTGGTCGTCGCCGCCGTCGCCCGCAGACTCCAGGCTGACCGCTTTTCGGACCTTCCGCTTGCGCAGGTGGCTGATCGACAGGTTCATGGCGATGCGGAACAGCCAGGTGCGGAACTTGCTGCCGCCGCGGAAATCATCGATGTGCTCGATGACCTTCAGCAGCACGTCCTGGGCGAGGTCGGCGGCGTCCGAGGGGTTGGAGACCATCCGCAAGCACAGGTGATAGACCTGCTTGTGGTAGGCCCCCAGCAGCTCGCCCAGCGCCCCCCGGTTGCCGGCGCGCACCTGTTCCAGCAACTGGTTCTCGCGCTGCGGGCTGAGCGGGGGGTGGTGCACCATACAAAACTACGATATCAGGCGATTCTAAGCCGGTTGCGCCGCCGGTCGGCTACCGCCGAATGCGGCTGGTTGCTACTATGACCGACCGCCGAAACCCGGTCAAACGGACCCACCGATGACGACCCACGATACCTACGTCTCTCCGCTCGCTTCGCGTAACGCCTCACCGGCCATGCAGGCCATCTGGTCGCCCCACCGTAAGTTTACGACGTGGCGGCGGCTTTGGTTGGCCCTGGCCGAGGCGGAAAAGCAATTAGGCCTGGCCATCACCGACCAGCAACTCGACGAGATTCGAGCCAAACTGGACGACATCGACTACGCCAAGGCCGCCGAATACGAAAAACAGCTCCGCCACGACGTGATGGCCCACGTGCACGCGCTGGGCGACGTCGCCCCACAGGCCCGGCCGATCATCCACCTCGGAGCGACCAGCCAGTTCGTCAACTGCAACACGGAGCTGATTTTGATCCGCGATGCGCTGCGGCTGACCGCCGGCAAGCTCGCCGCAGCCATCGACGCCTTGGCCAGTTTTGCCGCCCAGCACCGCGACCTGCCCACGCTCGGCTTCACGCACTACCAGCCCGCCCAGCCGACCACCGTGGGCAAGCGGGCGACGCTGTGGGCGCAGGACCTGGCCATCGCACTCGAAGAGGTCGAGCACCGCATCGATTCGCTTCGCTTCCGCGGCGTCAAGGGCACGACAGGCACGCAGGCCTCGTTCCTCGAACTGTTCGACAACGACCACGACAAGGTCGAGCAGCTCGACCGCCTCGTCACCGAAAAGATGGGCTGGCCCCCGGAAAAAAGGTTCGCCGTCACAGGTCAGACCTACCCGCGGGTGATCGACGGGCTGGTCGGCTCGTCGCTTGCCGCCGCCGCCGCCGCGTGCGCGAAGTTCGCCACCGACATGCGCCTGTTGGCCAACCGCAAGGAGCTCGAAGAACCGTTCGAGAAAAGCCAGATCGGCTCGTCGGCCATGCCCTACAAGCGCAACCCGATGCGCAGCGAGCGCATCTGTGGCCTGGCGCGGTTCGTCATCGGCTTGGTGCAGGTGCCCTTCACCACCGCCGCCGAGCAGTGGATGGAGCGCACGCTCGACGACTCGTCGGTCCGCCGCCTGTCGCTGCCCGAGCCGTTCCTCGCGCTCGACGGCGTGCTGGACCTGGTGATCAACGTCAGCCGGAGCATCGTGGTGTACGAAAAGACCGTCGCGGCCAACCTCGACGCCGAGCTGCCGTTCATGGCCAGCGAGAACCTGCTGATGGCCGCCGTGCAACACGGCGCCGACCGCCAGGAAGTGCACGAGCTGATCCGCCAGCACGCCCAGGCCGCGGCCTTGCAGGTCAAGCAGGAAGGCGCCGCCAACGACCTGATCGACCGGCTCAAAGCAGAACCGGCTTTCGCGGGCATCGATCTGTCAGATGTGCTCGACGCGAAGCGGTATGTTGGCCGTGCGCCGCAACAGGTGGACGCGTTCATCGGCGAGGTCGTCGGGCCCATCCGCCGGCGCTACCGCGATGAGTTGGGCAAGGAAGTTGAACTGAAGGTCTGAACACCCACAGGGGTTAGGCGATAACGTGAACATGATGCACCTGGTTTACCTGGTGGGCGGGTTCGTGCTTCTGGTCGCCGGCGGCGAGTGGCTGGTGCGCGGCTCGGTCAGCCTCGCCCGCGCGATGGGCGTCAGCACGCTGCTGATCTCGCTGACCGTCGTGGCGTTCGGCACCAGCGCCCCGGAGCTGGCCGTCAACGTCATCGCCGCGCTCAACGACAACCCCGGCATCAACTTCGGCAACATCATCGGGTCCAACATCGCCAACGTCGGCCTGATCCTCGGCGTCGCCGCCCTGCTCGCGCCGATCCAGGTGCACAAGTCCGTCATCCTGCGCGAGATCCCGATCATGCTCATCGCCACGTTCGCCACGCTGGCGCTGGCGATGGACTCGGTCTGGCTCGATTCGCAGACCAACCGCCTGCAACGGCACGACGGCGTCGCGCTGCTGGGCGCCTTCGCCGGGTTCATGGTGTACACGCTGCTTGTGGCGCGGCGGCAACGACAGAACGGCGACGCGTTCGCCGACGACGTCGAAGCCGAGGTGCTCGCGAAGACCCCGGGCACGGGCAAGGCCGTGTTGCTGACCGTGTTGGGCCTCGCGGGCGTGATCATCGGCGGCGACCTGGTCGTCCGGGGCGCCGTGGGGATCGCGCTGGGCCTGGGGGTCGGTGAAGAAATCGTCGGCCTGACCATCGTGGCGATCGGCACCAGCCTGCCGGAACTGGTCACCTGCCTCATCGCCGTGCGGCACGGCCACACCGACCTGGCCATCGGCAACATCGTCGGGTCCAACATCTGGAACCTGCTGCTGATCCTCGGCGTGTCGGTCGTGATCGGCCCGTTCGCCCTGCCCCCCGGCGGCGCGATGGACGTGATGGTCATGCTCGGCCTGTCGATCGTGCTGCTGCCGATCACGGTCAGCCAGCGACAGGTCGGCCGGCTCGAAGGCGGCGCGCTGTTCGTGCTGTACCTCGGCTATATGTCCTACCGCACGGCCGAGGCGCTGGGCAAGGTTTAATAGATCGAGCGCCCCGCCTCGGCGGCCTTCTGCCCCTGCGCACGCTCGCGCAGCAAGTCGATCCGCTCGCGGACCTCGTCGGCCATCTTCGAGTTGGGGAAGTCGCGGATGATCTGCTCGCCGACCGACAGGGCCGCGACCCAGTCGCGGTCGCCGATGGCCATCTGGAAACGCACGCCGAGGTTCTCGCGCGCCTGGCCCACTACGCCGCGCGCCACCTCCTTGTACTTATCGGCTTCCTGCGGCGTGAGGTACAGGTCCAACTCCTTGAGCAGCTGCATCGCCTTGTCGGTGTCGCCGGCCTCGGCGGCTTGGAGGAAATCACGCTCCAGCTCGCGCTTGTGGTTGTCCTTGGCCTGCTCGATGCGGATCGGCAACGCCGCCACGCGCGGCACGTCCGGGTACAGGCGGTTGAGCCGTTCGATCTCACGAAGCGCCCGGTCCCAGTCGTAGGCGTTGCACATCGTGTCGACCTTCGAGATCGCTTCGTCGATCTGTAACTCCTGGCGGCGCGAGCGGGCGTCGATGATCTGCTGGCGGTATTGCTCGGCTTCCTCGCGGTAGCCGAACTCGCCGACCATCTGGTCCACCAACGCGAGGGCGGCCTCGAAGTCCTGCTTGGCGATGTCGTCGAGGATGGCCTTGCGGAGGTTCTCGCGGTCGCGCTGGCGGTCGATCATGCGGCGTTCGAGGTCGCTGAGCGACAGGCGTTCGAGGATCGCCCGCAGCAGCTGGGCCTGGTCGCCGCCGGCGGAACTCGGACGGTTGGTCAGCGCCGCCGCCGAAGCCGCCACGATCACCGCCAACACGCCGATCGCCAGCACCGTGAAGCCCTCGCCCTTGCCGATCACCACGATCCCGAGGATCACCAGCCCCAGCGCCCCCAACAGCAGCAGCCCGAACAGCACCGTCATCCACAGGTCGCCTTGCTTGCGTGGCTCACTCATTGCTTCGATCCTCAAGTTGATGCGCTTAGCGGGTACAGCGATATGCCCTGATCCTGCCCCGGCGGGCCGCCCGTCGCCGCCCGCTCCTACCCCATTGTATCGGTCCAACGGCCCTGGGCATACGACAATCGGCCCGACTTGCCCCGGTGTGGCCGGCGGATTACTCTTTACGGCTTGCATGGCATGGAAATGCCAGCCCTAAACCAGACATGGAGCTTAGCGCATATGGCCGACGCAACGGGCAACGATGTTCTGATCGAAAGCGACCCCTTGGCCGGTGACCCGGTCGGTTCGAAGGCGGCGTTCGATCAAGGCCGCGCCGCGGAAGAAGCGGGCGACCGGTGGCAAGCCATCGAATACTACGAGCAGGCCTTCGAGCTGAACCCGGACGACGAGAACGTCTGCTTCCGCCTGGCGTACAACCTCGACCTGGTCGGCGAAGATATCGAAGCCCTCGGCCTGTACGAGCAGTGCTGCGCCGAGACGCCGGCCCGGATCAACGCGCTGATCAACCTCGCGATCATGTACGAGGACAGCAGCCGGTACAACGAGGCCGAGAAGTGCCTCCGCCAGGTCATCGAGACCGACCCCAACCACCCGCGGGCGCGCCTGTTCATGAAGGACGTGCTCGCCAGCCGGGAGATGTACTACGACGAAGACCAGCAGAAGCTGCGCGAGAAACAGAACTCGCTGATCGAGACGCCGGTCACCGACTTCGAGCTGTCGGTGCGGGCGCGGAACTGCTTGAAGAAGATGAACATCCGCACCCTCGGCGACCTGCTCCGCACCACCGAGGCCGAGCTGCTGGCCTACAAGAACTTCGGCGAGACCTCGCTCCAGGAGATCCGGGCGATGCTCGCGCAGAAGGGCTTGAGCCTCGGCCAGAGCATCGACGACCACCAGTCCGCCGTCCGCGAAGAGGTCTACCAGCAGCTGGCCGGCACCGAACAGGGCGAATCGCTCAGCCAGCCCGTCAGCAGCCTCGACCTGAGCGTGCGTGCCCGCAAGGCGCTGTCGCTGCTGAACATCCAGACCATCGGCGACCTCGTCAGCCGCACCGAGGCCGAGCTGCTCGGCATCAAGAACTTCGGCGCCACCTCGCTGACCGAGATCAAGGAGAAGCTCTCGGACAACGGCCTGTCCCTCCGCGTGCTCGAAGACTAAAACCGGCGTTATGTCGAACCCGCGATTCACAACCCCGCCGCGCGTGCGGGGTTTTTATTTGGGTATGATCTGCGACATGGCCCCGCGACTGACGCTGCTCATCTTGCTTTTCGCCGTGACCGGCTGTGGTGAATCGGACCCCGTCACGCCGCCGCCTTTGGCCGGCGAACCGACGGTGCGCGTGCGCATCGGCCGCGCGGTCAACCGCGTGGCGATCAGCGGTGGGCGTGTGGCCACCGTGCTGCCCGTGGGCGCGGCCGAGGCCGAGCTGCTCGACCTGCCGCTCGCGTTCCAATTGCAGCAAGGCGTCTGGCTGGTCAACGGCCAGGCGAAGCCCGACTGGTCGCGCGCGATGCTGATCATCGCCCTGCCCGGCGGCGAACCCCTGGCGGTCGACAACCGCACCCACGCCGGCCAGGTCCACCTCGTGCCGGCCTCGGGCGAGCGCAGCCGGTTCGACGTGATCAACGCGGTGGGGCTGGAGACGTACCTGCCGGGCGTGCTCAAGAAAGAGCTGCCCGACCGCTGGCACGTGGTCACGCACCAGGCCCAGGCGATCGCGGCCCGGTCGTACGCGCTGTACAAGCTCCAGCGCACCCCCGTCGGGCGGGCGTGGGACGTGGAGAACACGCAGGCCTCGCAGGCCTACGTGGGCCTGACCGACCACGCCAAGTCCGTGCGGGCCGTGCGCGACACGACAGGCCTGGTGCTCAGCTACGACAACCGCGTGCTGTGCGCGTATTACGCGTCGAACAGCGGCGGGCAGGGCCTCTCGCCGGACGATGCGTTCAACGAATCGCCCTTCCCCACGCCTTTGAAGCCAACCCACCGCAAGGACTGGACCACCGACACGCCCGGTGCGCGCTGGGGCCCGATCGAGCGCCACTGCGACACGCTCGCCCAGCGCTTCGCCGCGTTCGGAAAACGCCGCGGCCTGCCGCTGGCGAAGATCGACGGCATCAAATCGATCACGGTCAGCCGATACAACGACGTCGGCCGACCGGCGCGGTTCACGATCACCGACCAGCGGGGTGAGTCGTACACCCTGGCGGCGGACAACTTCCGTGTGGCGTGCAACACCTCGGCCGGGCAAGCGCTGGCGTCGAAACACAAGCTGCCCAGCGCCTCGGTGCAGGTGCGCGTGCGCGACGGCGTGGCGACGTTCTACGCCGGCCGCGGCCGCGGGCACGGCGTGGGCCTCTGCCAGCACGGTGCGCAGCAGATGGCCAAGGCCGATCACGATGCGCTGGAAATACTTGAAACCTACTACCCCGGCGCGAAGGTCGAGCGGGCGTACTAATCGTCGGCCACCGCCCCGGACCCGAGTGCGTTGAAACGATCGCCCATGGGTCGCGTCCTCCGCTTGCCGACGAGCGGTATTCGATCGCATCCTGCATCACCCGCTCGAACGATAGCCGGCACCATACCTGGTGCCGGTCCGGGACCGGCGGCAGGTATGCCGCCGGCTAACCGCACCTGCTATGATGCGGCCGCCATGGAAGACTTAACCCCCCGACAGATCGTCGAACAGCTCGACCGGTACATCGTCGGCCAGGCGGACGCGAAGCGCGCCGTGGCCGTGGCCATCCGCAACCGCTGGCGTCGCCAGCAGCTGGCCCCCGAGATCGCCCGCGAGGTCTCGCCGAAGAACATCGTCATGATCGGCCCGACCGGCGTGGGCAAGACCGAGATCGCCCGCCGGATCGCCAGCCTCACCGGCGCCCCGTTCATCAAGATCGAAGCCTCGAAGTTCACCGAGGTCGGCTACCACGGGCGCGACGTGGAATCGATGATCCGTGACCTGCTCGAACACGCGATCAGCATGGTCCGCGCCGAGCACGCCGAGAAGGTCACCGAGTCGGCCGAGGTCGCGGTTGAAGAGCAGCTGTTGGACCTGCTGCTGCCCGGTGCAACGACGCAGGTCGTGGCCGCCGGCGAGGATTACGACCCGCAAGAGGCGGCGGAGAAGCGTGAGAAGATGCGCGACCGCATGCGCCAACAGCTCCGCGAGGGGTTGCTCGACGACCGCGAGGTCGAGATCAACACCTCGAGCAAGGCGGTGCCCGTGGCGATGTTCGCCAACATGGGCCTCGACCAGATGGACCCGGACATGAGCAAGATGTTCGAGAACCTGATCCCCGACCAGACCAAGCAGCGGCGAGTGAAGATCGCCGACGCCCGGCGACTGCTGCTCGCGGAAGAAATCGATCGCCAGGTCGACCGCGACAAGATCACCGCCGAGGCGATCGAGCGCACGGAGCAGACGGGCATCGTGTTCCTCGACGAGATCGACAAGATCTGCGCCAGCTCCGAGGGCTCGGGCAAGGGGCCGGACGTGTCGCGGCAAGGCGTGCAGCGCGACCTGCTGCCGATCGTCGAGGGCACGACCGTGACCACCCGCCACGGCCTGGTCAACACCGACCACATCCTGTTCATCGCGGCCGGCGCGTTCCACATGGCGTCGGTCAGCGACCTGATGCCGGAGTTGCAGGGCCGGTTCCCGATCCGCGTGGAGCTGAGTGCGCTGACGCGGGACGACTTCGTGCGGATCCTGACCGAGCCGAGCAACGCCCTGACCGCGCAACACGAAGCGCTGCTGTCGACCGAGGGGTTGCGGGTGAAGTTCGAGAAGGACGCCATCGAGGCCATGGCGGACCTGGCGGCACAGGTCAACGCCACGCACGAGAACATCGGCGCCCGCCGGCTGATGACGATCATGGAGCGCGTGTTCGAGGACATCTCGTTCGACGCCCCGGAGATGGCGCTGCGCGGCGAGAAGAAGCTGACCATCGACGCGGAGCTGGTTAACCGGCGCCTGGCCGACGTGGTGGCGGACGAAGATTTGAGCAGGTTCGTGCTGTAGCGTGTGGTTCATCGAGCCGAATACGAAACACCGCTATTCGGCCGTAGATCCTGATTCGCTTGAGCCATATCGCGCCATAATATCTGCAGGGATATTCTCTCCCATCGCTTCGAGCAGTCCGATTGCGCGAGGCCAAGGCACCAACTCAACGCTGTTCCATTTGGCGTAAGCCATGTAAATGCCGTCATCGAACTGCAGGGTGGGGCGCTCGTAAATCAGGATCGTGTTTTGTCGTTGACTGAGACTACCGCCAGGTCGATAGACATAATCGCTGTGTTTGTTGATCCACTCAACCAACGATTGTTCATTCAAGTTTCCGGGCACGTCTTTGGAACCAACAGCCCAATTGATGACGTGGTGTGGCCGAATCTGATATCGAGGAGATGCGTTGAATCGTCCCAATTCGCCGAGCGTTTTGGGTAGCATTCCTGAGTGGAGTTCGGAATAGATATAGCTAGCCTCGAGCAACTTTTTCATGCTAGCCAATCGATCAGCACGGGTTAAGAGCGTCGTATCGACAATCTCCTGCGCCTTGATGTGGATGGCTGACCACAGGATCAACGCATCAACCGGTCTCTTGAATAGCGGACCGGGATAAGTGATCCGTACGGTCGCGCCTGTGCGTTTAACGGTGAAACCGGGGACGGGCGATGAGCTGTCGCCGCACCTGACGTGTTCCGAAAAGATTGTGAGATAGAAATAGGCGTTGAAGTACGCCTGCTGCGCGGCTGACTCAACCCGCACCGCGTCGCTCAGTGATACATAGTGCAGGACCATGGCGGTTTCCTGCTCGGGATAGAACGTGATCGCCACATCCAGCCCTTTTAACCGTGACAAGAGCAACGGCGGCACACGCAGGTCCTGCGGGATCTCAGGGCTCGTTTCGGCGACCATTCGACGAAACTCTTCGGGGAAATTGCATACCACTCGGAGATCCGCCAGAGGCAGCGCGTTCAGGCGTTCCACCATGTTGTTTTCGGCCGTCGTCTCGGCGATCACGACCTTCTGATCGGGCGTGCGCCAAACACCAGCCGTGGTATGCAGCATGACTTGCTTTGCTTTGTGTTCGTGCGGCCAATAGCCGTACAAATCCTCTCGCAACTTATGCGGGGCGGTCGCGCTGACTTGTCGCGCCAAGAGCGTTTTTTGACTTTCGATTTCACCCGGGGGTGGAAGGTTGTAGCAGAACAGAACGCCCCTTCCCGGCTCGTCATTGAACATGCCGTAGGTTTGTTGATATTCGTCCAGGATGTGCCGATTCATGAACTCCGCTTTGGCTGCTTGCTTTGGGGCCCTTGCTCTGAGGTCGGTGAGGTGTGCTTCCAGACTGTGCTCGACAAGGTCCGGCGTCAGCCGATCGAAATCGATCGCGGACAACATCACGGTGCGGGCACCTACGAGGTTGTTCGGCATTACCCACGGGACAGAACCGGCGGTTGGTTTGAATCGTTCGACCGTGGTAGCGGAATCGTTCGCAGCCGTTGTGGGTTCGCCGATCGCCCGATCTGCCGGCTGCTGATCATCACAACCGATCGCGAAAAGCAAGACCCATGAGACCGCGAATGCACGGAACAAGTCATGTTTCATCGTTGCCCTCCGGTCAGATCAAACTTGATATCAGGTCACAGTATACACAAAGCCCACCCATGGCCATGGGTGGGCTTTGTGAACTCATATTCAACCGGCCTTAGTTCTTTTTGGCCTTATCCTCTTCGATCATCTCGCTGGCGAGCTTGATGAGGGTTTCGAGGCGGATGGGCTTGTGCAGGTAGGCGTCGACGCCGAGGTCCTTGGCGTAGGCCTGGTGGCGTTTGCCCTCGTTGGCGGTGACCATGATCACGCGGGGCATTTGCTTCATCTGCTTGATGCGTTCCTGGACGAGGAAGCCCGAGCGCTTGGGCAGCATCATGTCGAGCACCACCAGGTCGGGCTGCTCGGATTCGCACATGGCCACGGCGGCGTTACCGTCCTTGGCCTGCATGGTGCTGGCGCCCTCGGCCTTGAGGGCCGCGTCGATCACCGCCATCACGTCCGGGTCGTCGTCGACGATCAAAATCCGGGCGTCCAGCAGTCGTTTCGGTTCTTCCTGACTCATCTTCGGTGGGCCTTTCCGTGCCTTAAGGGGGGCGTGTCATCATAGCCCAAACCGAGGCGCGGTGTCATGTTCGATCAGCGCGGATCGGGGTTTTCAACCGGTTTTTCGACCTCGCGCATCAATTCGTCGGTCATCCAGGGCAGCTGTTCGAGCTTCCGCCGCAGCGCCTTGGGCAGGGGCTTGCCGAGCGTTTCGTGGCGCGGCCGGCTCTTCCACCGGCGGTGGATCCACAGGTACTGCTCGGGCGCCAGGCGCACCATCTTCTCGATGCCCCGCGTGTACCGCGCGGTGATGTAGTACAGCGGGTCGGGCTGGTCGGCCCAGTCTTCGGGGTAGATCACGTCGGTGGTGCCGATCTCGTAACGGAAGCGCGGCCCCAGCCGGTGGGCGTAACCACACACGATCGGCGCATCGTACGTCATCGCCAGCAAACCGATCGACTTGTACGCCGAGGCGAGCCGGCCGAAGAACGGTACGAACATGCCCTTGGGCCCGGCGTTCTGGTCGCCGATGAACCCGAGCGTGCCGTGGGTTTGCATCACCTCGGTCATGCGGTCGGTCGCGCCCCACTTGGTGATCAGGCGCATGCCCTGCTTCTCGCGCACGCCGGTCAGCCAGCGGTCGATCAGCGGGTTGTCGATCGGCCGGGCCAGCGCATCCATGTCCAGCCCGAACGTCGCCAGCGCGTAGCCGAGCAGCTCCCAGTTGCCGAAGTGGCCGGTGACGAGGATGCTCGGGCGGTCGGCGATCATGACCTCGAGCGCCTCGGCGATGTCGCGCAGCTCGATGTGGCGGTGCCAGGTGTCGTGGTGGATCAGGCGGGTGGTGAACATGACCTCGACGCCGAGCTGCAGGAAGTGCTGCATTGATTGCTCACAGGCGGCGGCGGCCTGGGCCTCGGTCATGTGCGGGAAGCAGCGCCGCAGGTTGGTGATGCCGCGGACGCGGTGGCGTTTGTCGAGCTTGTACATCAGCGAGCCGACGCCGCGCGCCCCGCGCAGGTTCTCGTCGACGTCGAACACGTGCAACGCCATCGCCCCCAGCCGCAGGGCCAGGTATTGCGTCCAGTTGGTCAGGGCGGATTGGTCTTTGGCCATGTTGATGTGCGACCTGCGATGTGCGATCTACAATCTACCTGAAAAAACGGGCGTCGGTCTATGTTGCCGAGCGCCCGTGGGTATTTCAGATCGGACATCGACGATCGGAGATCGCAGATTCTTATCGTTGGTAGTAACCGATCAGCGTCATGAAGCGGTTCTGCGTCAGCATGGGCACGGACAGCTTCTGGGCCTGGCCGACGAGTTCGAGGTATTCCAAGGCCTTGCGGCGCTGCTCGATGTAGTTCTGGATGTCCTGCTCGGTGGGGTCTTCGCCGAGCTTGCGCGGGAGGTTGGGCTGGCGGCCCATGATCAGGAAGTCGGTGTCGACCGGCATCTGGTCGGCGTCGATCACCTCGCCGCCCCACTGCTCGATGAGGTTCTTGACGCGGGTGCGTTCGCCGCTGCTGGCCCGGCCGTCGCCGTTGAAGTCGAAGTCGCCGGAGACGTAGAAGCGGAACTTGCGGTCCTTGTCGTAGACGATGTTGGACACCAGGTCGCCGGTGACCAGCGGCTGGCCGAACGTCTGGCGGATCACGCGGCAGCTGGCCGACCGCCCGTCGTCCAGCATGCGGACCACCTCGACGGTGGCCTTGCCGGGGATCTCTTCGGGCACGCCCAGCTGCGTGTTGGGCGCCAGCCGCACGCCGGTCTGCTCGTCGTAGATCTCGAAGCGCATGCCGAGGATCAGCCGGTCGCTCTTGCCGAGGTTGATGACCACGGTGTTGGTCCGCGGGTTGACCTCGAGCACGCGGCCGTCGTGTTCGTACTCCATCTTCGGGCCGTCGGGCCGCTCGATGAGGTTCAACAGGCTCGCGATCCTCGCACGCAGCCGCTGGATCTCCGCGTCCTTCGCGTCGATCTCCGCCTTGAGGGCGCGGGCCTCGGCCTGGTGGTCGGTCTTGGTCTTCTCGTGCATCGCCACCAGGTCGTCGCGCTCGGTGTTCGTCGCTTCGAGCGAGGTGTTGTAATCGTCCTGGATCTCGCCGATCCGCCCGCGCAGCGCATCGAACGTCTCGGCGTTGGACGTGCGGTCGTTGTTGACCTGGTCGAGCTCACGCTTGGAAGCGGCGAGCGCCGCCTGCTGGGCCCGCTTGAGTTTGTCCAGCTCGCGCTCGGCGTCCTCGAGCTGCGTGGTCATGTCACGCAACCGGCCCAGCGTGCTCTCGCCGGCCTCGATGCCGAACTCCTTGAGCTCCTGCTCGACGACCTGGAACGACTTGGTCGCATCGCCCACGAGCTTGTCGACGAACCAGTCGCGGTCGGACTTGAGCTGGGTGAAGACCGCGCCGTCGCCGCTGCCGCCGCGCGCCTTGGTGTCGACGAAGAGCTTGTCGCCTTCCTGCGCGGCGGTGATGAACTGTCGCTTGGTCCTTTCGGCCGAGGTGTACTTCTCGTCTTTGGCCGTCCCCTGGGTGTAGAACAGCACCGCCAGTGACGCGCTGATCACGAAGAGGAACACGAACGCCACCAGGGCGATCACCACGCCGTTACCGCCGCTTCGCGAAGCCATATGACTGCCTCCCAAGGATGCCCGCCCGTGTTGGCCTGGGCCTGCGGGCCCGCCGGGCGGTTGTGGGTTGGTTTCTTTCCTAAGTTTCGCCGCGTGCGGTGCTTTCGTCAAGCCGGCCGACGCCGTTTCCCCATGAAAAACGGCCCGCGTCATCGACACGGGCCGCAAAAGTCATCCGTCCCTGCTCCGGGGTTCTGCTCCCCTGTGCTATTCCTCGGCCCTTTCGATCTGCCAGTACTCGATCTCCAGCGGCGTGGCGCGGCCGAAGATCGTCACGATCACGCGGACCTTGCCCTGTTCGGGCAGCAGCGTGTCGATCGTGCCTTCCATGTTCTCGAACGGGCCTTCCTTGATCTTGACCACGTCGCCGGGCTTGAACTCCATGTGGATCTCGGGCTCTTCCTCGGGGCGACGCGAGGCGATGACCATCTTCTCGACCTCGTTGGTCTGCATCGGGGCCGGCCGGCCCGCGGTGCCGATGAAGTCGCCCACGCCCGTGGTCTCCTTGATCAGGAAGAACACGTCCTGGGGGATGCGGCCGTCGGCCTCGAGGGCCATCTCCACGAACACGTAGCCCGGGTACAGCTTGCGCTCGGTGATCTTCTGCTTGCCCGCCTTCATGGAGCGGATCTTCTCGGTCGGCACGAGGATGCGGTTGACGATGTGCGTCATGCCCTCGATCTTGATCTTCCGCAGGAGCGTCTCCTTGACCGAGTCCTCCTTGTTGGAGGCGACGCGGAGCACGAACCAGTCCATGCCCGGCGTGACCAGCGGCTCGCCCTCGCCGATGCCGTCGGAGTGCTCGCCGATCTTTTCTTCGATCTCGTCCTGCAGGTGCTCTTCGAGGTCGGTGTCCTTCTGCGGCGTCGCGGGCTCGGCCACCTCTTTCTGAGGCGCGACGGGTTCGGCCGGCGGCTCTTCCGCCACGGGCTCGGCCGGGACCTCGGTCGGTTCGACCGGTTCGTTGTCTTCGAGGTTGGTGGGCGTGTCGGTCATTGCGAGTTGCTTCCGGTCTCGGCGGAGCCGATTTCGAGGACCCCGGTCTGGGTTGCGATCCAAGCGAATACGTTGTCGGCGAGGTAGATCACGCCGACGAGGATCGCCAGGCCGCAGATCACGATCCACGTCGAGCCGATCACCTCCCGGCGGCTGGGCCAGTTGACCTTCTTCATCTCGCCCTCGGTGGCGATGAGGAAGTCGACGCTCTTGGGCCGCGAGCCGACGAAGCGGTAGATGAAGTAACCGAACATGGCGATCAGCGACAGCGCCACGCCGCCCTGGATGTAGATGCGGTAGTCGGTCCGGATGACTTCGAGTTCTTGCCACAGCCAGATGGCGCCGATCACCACGATCAGACCAAAACCCAGGCCGCTCATCACGCGCGTCCAATACCCCTGGCCGGTCTTGTAAACCTTCAAGCTCATCGTACGTCTTCCACAAAAAAATCCGATCCGGCGTCGGCGATCGTGTCCGACTTCAAGCACGGGTGGTAGGAATCGAACCCACAACCTTCCGCTTTGGAGGCGGATGCTCTGCCAATTGAGCTACACCCGTCCGGCCGCCCTTCGGGCGGAATGCTCAAGTCCAAATCTCAAAGCCCAAATACACGGCTCTTTGACATTTGCCACTTGAGTTTTGTCATTTCCTCTTGATCTTATGCACCGTGTGCTTGCGCAGGCGCGGCGAGTACTTCTTGAGGCCGGCCTTGAGCTTCTCCGGCAAACCGCCCTTGACGTTGATGGGCGTGCGGTAATTCAGGTCGCCGGTCTCGGTGCACTGGAGCCAGACGTATTCGACCGCGTCTTTGCTCTTCTTCTTAGCCATCGCCAGTTCCTTAACACCCCCCGGCTTGTTCCGGGGGCTTGAAAAATCGTCAGCCCCGGGCCGCGCCCTGGGGCTGACGGAAAGGCCTTGATTACTCGATGATCTTGGTCACCACGCCGGCGCCGACGGTGCGGCCGCCCTCACGCACGGCGAAGCGGACGCCCTCTTCCATCGCGATCGGCTTGTCGCCGAGCTCGACTTCCATGGTGATGTTGTCGCCGGGCATGCACATCTCGGCGCCGCCCAGCAGGTTGATCGAGCCGGTCACGTCCGTGGTGCGGAAGTAGAACTGCGGCTTGTAACCCGAGAAGAACGGGCTGTGGCGGCCGCCCTCTTCCTTGGTCAGCACGTAGACCTCACCCTCGAACTTGTGGTGCGGGGTGATCGAGCCGGGCTTGGCCAGCACCTGGCCGCGCTCGAGCTCGTCCTTCTCGACGCCACGCAGCAGGGCGCCGACGTTGTCGCCGGCCTGGCCCTGGTCGAGCGTCTTGTTGAACATCTCGACGCCGGTGACGGTGGTCTTGCGCGACTCCTTGTTGAGGCCGACGACCTCGACCTCGTCGCCGACGTGGACGACGCCGCGCTCGATACGGCCGGTGCCGACGGTGCCGCGGCCCTTGATCGAGAACACGTCCTCGATGCTCATCAGGAACGGCTTGTCGGTCTCGCGCTCGGGCTCGGGGATCCAGGTGTCGATGGCGTTCATCAGCTCGCCGATGCAGGCGTTGGCCGCGTCGTCACCGGGGTTGGACAGCGCGGGGAACGCGGCGCCGCGGATGATCGGGGTGTCTTCCTCGAAGTCGTACTTGGTCAACAGTTCCTGGACTTCCAGCTCAACCAGGTCGAGCAGCTCTTCGTCCTCGACGAGGTCGACCTTGTTGAGGAAGACGACCAGCTTGGGCACGTTGACCTGGCGGGCGAGCAGCACGTGCTCCTTGGTCTGGGGCATCGGGCCGTCGTCGGCGGCGACCACGAGGATCGCGCCGTCCATCTGGGCGGCGCCGGTGATCATGTTCTTCACGAAGTCGGCGTGGCCCGGGCAGTCGACGTGGGCGTAGTGCCGGTTCTCGGATTCGTATTCCACGTGCGACGTGGCGATCGTGACGATCTTGGTCGCGTCGCGACGGCCGTCCGACTCCGAAGCCTTGGCGACTTCGTCGTAGGGCTTGTGCGTGGCCAGGCCCTTGGCGGCCTGCACGGCGGTGATCGCAGCGGTCAGGGTCGTCTTGCCGTGGTCGATGTGACCGATGGTGCCGACGTTGACGTGCGGTTTGGTCCGTTCGAATACACCCTTAGCCATCGTAGTTACCTCCGTAACGTTTTCGTTGAGTCGCAGCCGATTCGTAAGGGCTGGATATCCGACTCCGTTTGGCTTTCCTTGAATGCCGTTCTTATCGTTCGGTCACCCCCGCGGGTGGCCGGTGTTTATATGTCCGTTCGGGCGCTGCGCTGCGCCGTGAGTAAAGCCACCGACGGGACTTGAACCCGTGACCTCACCCTTACCAAGGGTGTGCTCTACCACTGAGCTACGGTGGCGTGGCTTACAACACGGACCGGCGAACCGCAGCAGACCGCGTACTGTAATACGCCGGTCCCTATGAAACAACCGGGCGTGGGCAGGTATCAAAAAACCTGTCTCACGCCCGTCAAGTCTCATCAGACCGGTCGGTAAAATAGCCCCGGCCCGGGGGCGTGTCAAACCCACATCGGCTTTTCGGTGCGAAAAATCCACTTTATTTCACCGGCCATCGCCCGCGACAAGTCGCCCGGCTCGCGGTAAGCTTTGGGCCTTTGTTACCGGCTTAAATCCGCACGTGCCCTACGACCAGATCCAACCCGAAAAGATCAGCGTCCTGCCCCTGGCCGAGCGCCAGAACCTGCTGCGGATCGAGCAGGTCGCCGCCGACCCGGCCGCCCCGCCGCCCGACGCCGGCCCCCTCGCCACCAAGGTCCACCAACTGGCCGACAAGCTGGTCGCCGCCCGCAAAACCGGCGCGTCGGTGATGCTGACCTACGGGGCGCACCTGATCAAAAACGGCGCCGGCCCCTTGCTGATCGACCTGGTCCGCCACGGCTGGGTGACGCACCTGGCCACGCAGGGCGCGGGGATCATCCACGACTGGGAGTTCGCGTTCCTGGGCATGTCCAGCGAGTCGGTGCGCGAGAACGCGGCCGTGGGGCGCTTCGGCACGTGGGACGCGACCGGCCGGTGGATCAACCTCGCGGCGCTGGTCGGGGCGACACGCGGCATGGGCCTGGGCGAATCGGTCGGCCGACTCATCGTCGACGGCGGGCTCGAGCTGCACCGCTCCAACGAATCGGCCGCGGCGATCGACCTCAACGAAACGATGAACCGCTTCGGGCTGAGCGCCGGGCGGCACGACCTGGAACACCCTTACGCGCAGTTCTCGGTGACGGCGGCGGCGTGCGAGTGCGGCGTGCCGCTGTGCGTGTTGCCGGGCATCGGTTACGACATTTTCGCCTGCCACCCGATGTTCCACGGCGCGGCGATCGGGCGCACCGCGGCGACCGACTTCCACACCTTCTGCCACGGCGTCGTGAACCTCAGCGGCGGCGCGTACCTGTCGGTCGGCTCGGCGATCATGAGCCCGCAGGTGTTCGAGAAGGCGTTCAGCGTCGCCAACAACCTGCGCATCGGCGAGGGCCAACCGCCCATCGCCGACCACCACATCGCGGTGGTCGACCTGCAAGACGGCGGCGACTGGGACTGGGCCGAGGGCGAGCCGCCCGCCGAGCACCCGGCGTACTACCTGCGGTTCTGCAAGTCGTTCTACCGCATGGCCCAGGGCCTCGAGGGCCAAGCCGACCGCGGCACGCTGGCTTACCTGCGAGCGGACCACCGCGTGGTGTTGGCAAACCTCGTCGCGGCGTTGCGCGACCGGGCGTGAGTTCGTGGAACGCGGCGCATTTGCCGAGCGTGCTTGCGCTGCGGTATAAAGCGTTGCTCGGCGAGTTCCCCGCAAACCAAAGCCAGGAAGGCATTTTCAGATGAAGGAAAACGGACGCTACCTGTTCACCAGCGAATCGGTCTCCATGGGCCACCCCGACAAGGTTTCCGACCAGGTTTCCGACGCGATCGTCGACAGCCTGATCGCCGCGGACCCCGGGGCGCGGGTGGCGTGCGAGACGCTGTGCACGACGGGCCTGGTGGTGATCGCCGGCGAGGTGACGGTGCACAACAACGCCGCCGAGCTGGCGCTGGGCAACGCCGAGGCCACCGCCCGGCAAGTGATCGAGGAGATCGGCTACACCGACGCGGACATGAAGTTCGACTCCGAGTCGTGCGCCGTGGTTCGCACGCTGCACGGCCAGTCGTCCGACATCAGCCAGGGCGTGACCAAGGGCAAGGGCCTGCACAAGCAGCAGGGCGCTGGCGACCAGGGCATGATGTTCGGCTTCGCCTGCCGCGAGACGCCGGAGCTGATGCCGCTGCCGATCATGCTCTCGCACAAGCTGATGGACCAGCACGTCAAGGTCCGCCGGTCGGGCAAGATCAAGGGCCTCCGCCCCGACGCCAAGAGCCAGGTGACCGTCGCCTACGAGAACGACAAGCCCGTGGCGATCGACACGGTCGTGCTCTCCACGCAGCACACCGCCGAGTGGAACGGCGTGGCCAAGCAGAAGCAGCTCAAGCGGCAGGTGATCAAGCACATCATCGAGCCGGTCATGCCCAAGAAGCTGTGGGACGGGCGTCACGTCAAGATCCACGTGAACCCGACCGGCCAGTTCGAGATCGGCGGCCCGCACGGCGACACCGGCCTGACCGGGCGCAAGATCATCGTCGACACCTACGGCGGGCGCGGCGCGCACGGCGGCGGCGCATTCAGCGGCAAGGACCCCAGCAAGGTCGACCGCTCCGCGGCGTACATGGCGCGCTACATCGCCAAGAACATCGTCGCCGCGCGGATCGCCAAGGTCTGCGAGATCCAGCTCAGCTACGCCATCGGCGTCGCCGAGCCGACCAGCGTGCACGTCGACTGCCTCGGCACCGAGAAGATCCCCACCGAGCAGATCAGCAAGCTGATCCGCAAGCACTTCAAGCTCACGCCCACCGGGATTATCGAGACCCTGAAGCTGCGCAGCCCGATCTTCCGCCACACCGCCTACCACGGCCACTTCGGGAAAAAGCCCGGCAAGGTCAAGGTCAACGGCAAAACGTACGAAACATTCACATGGGAGAAGACCGACGTGGCCGCCAAACTGGCCAAGGCCGCGAAGGTATAATCACCCTCGGACGCAACCGGAGACTCGGCGTCCTGGGCCCGCCCGGCCCGGCACGCGGACTTACTCCCGACTATGGAAATCAAAAAAGGCATCCCGGTTTCCCCTGGCGTGGCGATCTGCCCCGCGGTTGTGATCAGCGCCGACGACGTGCGTGTGCCGCGCCGTGTCATCGCCCCCGACCAACTCCAACAGGAGCACGATCGCGTCGAGGCCGCGTTTGAAAAAGCGCGCGAAGACGTCCGCGACCAGCTCGCCCACGTCGAGCAGCAGCTCGGGCCCGAGCCGGCGAAGATCTTCGGCTTCCACCTCGGCATGCTCCAGGACCCGGCGCTGGTCCAGCAGGTGCACGGCGTGGTCGACGACGACAAGGTCAACGCCGAGTTCGCCGTCGCCTCGGTCATGCGCGGCATCGCCCAATCGTTCCTCCAGCAGGACAACCCGCTGTTCAAGGAACGCGTCAGCGACGTGTACGACCTGGAGAAGCGCGTCCTGATGCACATGCTCGGCGACGTGAAGGCCGGCCTGGGCAAGCTCGAAAGCGAAGCGGCCATCGTCGCCCACGACCTGACGCCCAGCCAGACCGCCTCGATGGACCGTAGCAAGTTCCGCGCCCTGGCCATCGACCTCGGCGGCCGCACCAGCCACACCGCCATCGTCGCCCGCGCCCTGGGCATCCCCGCCGTCGTCGGCCTCGAAAACGCTTCCGAGTCGGTCAACACCGGCGACACCGTCATCGTCGACGGCCACCGCGGGCTGCTCATCGTCGACCCCGACCCCCACCAGCTCGAAGAGTATTACGCCTACCTCGAGAAGTTCCGCTCCATCGAGAGCTCGCTCGACGAGCTGGCCACGCTGCCCGCGGTCACCACCGACGGCACGCAGATCGAGCTCGTGGCCAACATCGAGTTCCCCGACGAGATCCCCGATGCGCTGGCGCGCGGCAGCGAGGGCGTCGGCCTCTACCGCACCGAGTACCTGTTCCTCTCCACCGAACACGCGCCCGACGAGAACGAGCAGTACGAAGCGTTCCGCGAGGCCGTGGAACTGCTCGACGGCAAACCGCTGACCATCCGCACGCTCGACCTCGGGGCCGACAAGTACACCCAGGCGATGCTCCGCGAGCCCGAACCGAACCCGTTCCTCGGCTGCCGGTCGATCCGGCTGTGCCTGCAGGACCTGGCGATGTTCAAGACGCACCTGCGGGCGATCCTGCGGGCCAGCGTCCACGGGCCGGTCAAGGTCATGTTCCCGCTGGTCACGAACATGATGGAGCTGCGCCAAGCGCGGATGATCCTCAACGACGTCATGGAGGACCTGGAAGAGGACGGCATCGAATACAACCGCGAGATCAAGGTCGGGATGATGATCGAGGTGCCCTCGGCGGCGTTGATGAGCAACGTGTTTGCCCAGGAAGTTGATTTCTTCTCGATTGGGACCAACGACCTGATCCAGTACACCCTGGCCGTGGACCGGGGCAACGAGAAGGTGGCAAACCTGTACAGTTCGGCCCACCCGGCGGTTTTATCGCTGATTAAGGACGTCATCAGGGCCGCCAAACGCAAAAAGATCGACGTCACCTGCTGCGGCGAGATGGCCGGCGAGCTGGAATACGTTATGCTGTTGGTGGGGATGGGGCTGCGAAAGTTATCGATGACGCCACAGGCGATCCCCGAAATCAAGAAGCTGATCCGCAGCGTCAGCATCAAACAGTGCGAGCGGGTGGCCCGCCGGGCCGCCAGCTACGATTCCGAGCGACAGGTGCTTAATTACCTGCGCGACGCGACAAGAAACGCGATCCCCGAGGTCTTCGACGGGCGTTCCGTCGTCTAAACCACGCTCGGGGCAAAAACATCGCGGCGTTGTGGGCTCTCCGTTAGGAGCGGATCGAGCCCCCACGACCGCACCCGGATCTGAACCGCTACGGACGTCTCGGCGCACCCGCCTCGCAGACGCACGCCGGCGGGGAACCATCCGGTCATTGGACGAAGGAGCGCCAATGGCCAGCAAAGACATGCTGATCAACCACGTGCCGGGGGAGGAATGCCGCATCGCCATCGTCGAGGGCGGCCGACTCGAAGAGCTCTACGCCGAACGCGCCTCGGCCGACATCCACGTCGGCAACATCTATCGCGGGCGCGTGACCAACGTCGAGCCTTCCATCCAGGCCGCGTTCGTCGACTTCGGGCTCGAGCGCAACGGCTTCCTGCACATCTCCGACCTTCACCCGCGCTACTTCGGCGGCGACGAGACGACCGAGCGCGTCGGCAAACGCACGCCGCGCAAGTCGCGCCCGCCGATCCAGCAGGCCGTCAAGCGCGGCGACATCATCCTCGTGCAAGTGCTCAAAGAAGGCATCGGCACCAAGGGCCCCACCCTCACCAGCTACCTGTCGATCCCCGGCCGGTTCCTCGTGATGATGCCCGACATGGAGCGGCATGGCGTCAGCCGCAAGGTCGACGACGAAGACAAACGCCGGGAGATGCGCCGCATCCTCGACGAACTGCAACCGCCCGATGAGTTCGGCTTCATCGTGCGGACCGCGGGCATCGGCCGGACCAAGACCGAGCTCAAGCGCGACCTGGCGTACCTGCAGCGCCTGTGGAAGACCATGAGCCGGCGGCTGAAGACCGGCCGGGGCCCCATCGAACTCTACCGCGAGAGCGACCTGACCATCCGCACGCTGCGCGACGTGCTTTCGCCGGAGGTCGAGCGGATCGTGGTCGACGACCTGGCCGCGGCGCAGCGGGCGCGGGACTTTTTGCGGATCGCCATGCCGCGCGGCCACACCAAGGTGTACTACTACAACAAGCCGATCCCGCTGTTCGACGCGTTCGACATCGAGCGCCAGATCGCCGACATCACCAGCCGTGAGGTCAAGCTGCCGTCGGGCGGCTCGCTGGTGATCGACTCGACCGAGGCGCTGGTGGCCGTGGACGTGAACTCCGGGAAGATGCGCGACAACAAGGACGCGGAGACCACCGCGTTCAAGACCAACAGCGAGGCGGTCGCCGAGATCGCCCGGCAGCTGCGGTTGCGTGACCTGGGCGGGCTGATCGTGCTGGACCTGATCGACATGTACCAGCACAAGCACCGCCGAGACATCGAGAAAAAGATCAAGGACCACCTCAAGGCCGACCGCGCCCGCAGCAAGGTCACGCGGATCAACGACCTGGGCCTGCTGTCGATGACGCGCCAGCGGATGCGGCCGTCGCTCAAGAAGGCGTTGCACCAGGTGTGCCCAAACTGCGACGGCCACGGGCTGCTGCGCACCGACGAATCGGTCGCGCTGGACGCGATGCGCCATGTCGCCGTGGTGCTGGCCGCCGAGCGCGTGGCGCGTGCGGAGCTGATCGTCACCCCCGAGGTGGGCGCGCTGCTGCTCAACCGCAAACGCCGCTCGCTGCACCAGCTCGAAGAACAGCTCGGCAAGCACGTGGAGATCGGCTTCGACCCGTCGATCCGCCCCGACGAGGTGCGGCTGCGCGCCTTCGACGACCGCGGCGTGCAGCTCGACGTGACCAAGCTGCCGGCGCCCAAGCCGCCGAAGCTGACCGAGGCCGACGAGGTCGAATCGAACGGCACGCTCGAACCGGCCGAAGAACCCGAGATCGAAACCGACGAACGCGTTGACGAAGCACCGGCGGAAGCCGCGGGCAAGAAGCGCCGCCGACGCCGTCGCCGACGCAAGAAGAACGGCGACGAAACGCAGGCCGCCGAGCCCACCGAACCGGACACCGACGAGCCAGCCGAGGCGGAAACGGAAGCCGAATCGGACGACGCCAAACCGACCAAGCGTCGCCGTCGCCGCCGGGGTGGCCGACGCCGCCGTCGCAAGAGCGGCGACGAAACCCCCGTCGCAACCGACAAGATGCCCCCCGACGAGCCGCCCACGCCCGAGCCTGCACCTGCGCCCGAACCGCAGCCCGAGCCCGTGGCAGAAGCGCCCGCCGAGCCGGCCAAGCCCAAGCGCAAGACCACCAAGAAAAAGACCACGAAAAAGAAAACCACCAAAAAGAAGACGGCCAAGAAGACGACGAAGAAGACCACCAAGAA
The DNA here is from genome assembly GCA_028282805.1 of Phycisphaeraceae bacterium. Classification (GTDB taxonomy): domain Bacteria; phylum Planctomycetota; class Phycisphaerae; order Phycisphaerales; family Zrk34; genus JANQHD01. The sequence continues at coordinate 139,710 of JANQHD010000009.1, forward strand.
GACCACGCGCAAGAAGGCGGCCGCGGCCAAGCCCGCCGAAGAGCCCGCCGAGGTCGTGGCCTGATGACCGACGCCGACGCCCAAGTTCGCCGTGTGATCTTGCTCGGCTCGACCGGCAGCATCGGCGTGCAGACGCTCGACTGCGTGCGCAACCTTTCGTCGCGTTTCAAGGTCGTCGGCCTCGCCGCCGGTTCCAACGCCGAGCTGCTCGCCGAGCAAGCGCGCGCGTTCGGCGTCGAGCACGTGGCGCTGTCGGACGAGACCCACGCCGCCGCGCTCGACGCGCCGCACGTTTACCGCGGCCCCGACGCCTGCGTGCAGCTCGTCGAAGCGCTCGACGCCGACGTGCTCGTGGGCGCCATCGTCGGCGCGGCCGGCCTGCCCGCCACGCTCCGCGCCATCGAGAAGGGCATGACCATCGCCCTGGCCAACAAGGAAACCCTCGTCGCCGCCGGCGAGCTGGTCGTGCCGCTGGCGCAAGAGCACGGCGTCGACCTGCTGCCCATCGACTCGGAACACTCGGCCATCTTCCAGTGCGTCCAGTCGCACCGGGGCGCCGAGATCAACGGCCAGCTCAAGCGTATCGTGCTCACCGCGTCGGGCGGGCCGTTCCGCACGTGGGCAAAGGATGATATTCACAACGCCACGGTCGACCAGGCGCTCAACCACCCGACGTGGAACATGGGCCGGAAGATCACCATCGACTCGGCGACGATGATGAACAAGGCGCTGGAGATCATCGAGGCGCACTGGCTGTTCGGCGTCGGCCGCGAGCAGATCGACGTGATCGTCCACCCACAATCGATCGCGCACAGCTTCGTCGAGTTCACCGACCATTCGGTGTTGGCGCAGCTGGGCACGCCGGACATGCGGACCCCGATCCAGTACGCCCTGACCTGGCCCCACCGGGCGAGCGGCGCGGGCGAGCCGTTGGACTGGTCGCAACTGAGCCAGTTGGACTTCGAGCCGCCCGACCACGAGCGGTTCCCCGCCCTGCGCCTGGCCTACCGGGTGATCGAATCGGGCGGCACGAGCGGGGCCGTGCTCAACGCGGCCAACGAGGCGGCCGTGGCGGCGTTCCTCGACGGCGAACTGAAGTTCGGCCAGATCGTAGAACTGGTCGAACAGGCCCTGGACGCGATCCCGCCGAAGCACATTGCCGATCTGGCCGATGTGTGGGAAGCCGACCGCAAGGCCCGAGAGCTGGTGGAATCCTTGCTCCGAAGCTGAATCAACCGGCTACAATCTCGCGTCTAGCCAAGGGTGCGGGACGATCCGACCGATAAGGACTTGATATGGAACTGCCCTCGTTTGTTATTACCACCGGCGCGCTGCTGCTGTTCCTCATCGGCATCAGCATCGTCATCTTCCTCCACGAGTTCGGCCACTTCATCGTCGCCAAGTGGGTGGGCATCCGCTGCGACCAGTTCGCCATCGGCTTCGGCAAGGCGATGCTGTCGTGGCGTAAGGGCTTGGGCATGAAGGTCGGCTCGACCGAGCCGGAGTACGCCCGCCGCATCCAGCAGCACTTGGGCCTCAGCGACGAGCAGTTCGCCGCGCTCAAGAGCGACGACGTCCGCATCGGCCAGGCCGCGACCGAGATGGGCCTCGGCGAGACCGAGTACCGCCTGAACTACCTGCCGCTCGGCGGTTACGTGAAGATGCTCGGGCAGGAAGACATGGACCCCACCGCCATGTCCGACAACCCGCGCGCCTACAACCAGAAGCCGATCTGGGCCCGCATGTGCGTGATCAGCGCGGGCGTGATTATGAACATCATCACCGCCGTGCCGATCTTCATGGTCGCGTTCCTCATCGGCGTCGATTCGCCACCCGCGGTGATCGGCGGTGTCGTGCCCAACAGCCCCGCCGCGCTCGCCGTGGCGGTGGAAGACCCGAATGCGGTCGGCACCATGCACGGCGACAACATGCTCTCGATCGACGACAAGCCGGTCACAGACTTCGTCGACCTCAAGATGTTGACCGCGCTGACCAAGCTCGGCGAGAAGCTCAAGCTCGAAGTCCGCCGCCCGGACCTCAACGGCGGCGAGGGCCGTGTCTTAACCTTCAACATCGAGCCCAAGATCGGCAAAGACGGCTTGCTCTCCGTGGGCATCGCGCAGGCGCCGTCGCTGACCATGATCAAGCCCAAGGGCAAGGCCAGCGCGGCCCGATTCAAGGAAGTGCTCGGCAAGTACGTCGAGCCCGGCGCGACCGTTACGACCGTGCAGGGCAACGCCGTCGACGCGTTCTGGCAGTTCGACCGCCACGTGCAGGCGTCCAACGGCCAACCCATCACCATCACCACCGACGCGGCCGACCGGCCCGTCGAGCTGCCCGTCGAAACGGCCTTCCAGGTCGCCGAGGTCGAGGCCGGCGAGAAGAAGACCAACGTCTACCACCTGCTCGGCTTGCAGCCGGCGGTCGCGATCGTTGGGGTCGCCGAGAAAAAACCCGCCGACGGCGTGCTGCTCAAGGGCGACGTGATCGCCGCGGTCGATGGGCGGGCCTGGCCCACGAGCCGGCAGTTCCGCAAGGCCATCGCGCAGTCGGAAGGCGACGTGCGGTTGACGGTTGTGCGTGACGGCAAGATCGAGCAGTTGGTGGTCACGCCCAACCGCAAGCGTGTGATCGGCGTCGAGCTCGACACCGAAACCAACACCGCCTACGTCAGCGCCGTGCTCGCCGACAGCCCGTTCGCCGCGGCCGGCATCAAGCCCGGCACACGCATCAGCGCGGTCAACGGCGAGGCGGTCGTGTCGTACACCGACCTGCGCTGCGCCTTGGCCGAGGCGGGCGCGGGCGAAATCAACCTGACCCTGCACGAACCGCTGCTCGGCGGGATCGAACGCCAGGTTGCGGTCACGCTCGACGAGCAGGCGCTGACCCAGTTGGCCGCCCTGCGTTGGACGACGCCGCTGAACCACCACTTCAAGGAACAGCTGGTGCCGATCCAGACCGACTCACCCGTCGAGGCGGTGGCGCTGGGTTACCACAAGACCAAGGTCTTCCTCGTGCAGACCTACGTGATGCTCGCCCGCCTGATCGAAGGCTCGGTGCCGACCGACAAGCTCGCCGGCCCGCTGGGCATCGGGCGCATGGGCACCACGTTCGCCGAGAAGGGCCCGGGCCACCTGCTCTACTTCCTCGGCCTGATCAGCGTGAACCTCGCGGTGATTAACTTCCTGCCGCTGCCGATCGTCGACGGCGGGCACTTCGTGCTGCTGATCATCGAGAAGGTCCGCGGCAAGCCCTTGCCCGAACCGGTCATGAACGGCATCATGATCGTCGGCCTGGCGCTGCTCGCGTTCGTGTTCATCTACGTCACGAAAAACGACATCATCAACTGGTCCCGGATGGGCGGCTGATGATTTGAATCGTTTGGTGTGGTCGCTTAAGTGACCACGCCGTCCGTGGTTTCATAGTCGATCACGCTGTTGGTCAGCGCGCCGATCCGGTCGATCGCGCACGTGACGGTGTCGCCCGGCTTGAGGAACACCTGCGGATCACGCCCGGCACCCACGCCCGGCGGCGTGCCGGTCATGATCACCGTGCCGGTCAGCAGCGTCATGTCGCGGCTCAGCTCGGCGATCAGTTCGGCGACCGGAAAGATCATGTCGGCGGTGGGCGCGTCCTGCATCACCTGCCCGTTGAGCGTGGTGGTGATGCGCAGCGACTGCGGGTCGGTCAGCTCGTCGGGGCTGACGAGCACGGGGCCGAGCGGGCAGAAGGTGTCGAAGCTCTTGCCGCGCACGAACTGGCCGCCGGCGCCTTTCTTCTGCCACCAGCGGGCCGAGACGTCGTTGCCCACGGTGTAGCCGAGCACGTGGTCGAGGGCGTTTTGCACCGGCACATCGCGCGCCGGCCGGCCGATGACCACGGCCAACTCGCCCTCGTAATCGACCTCGGGCCCGTGGCTGCAGCGCGGGATGACGATCGGGTCGTGGGGGTGGCTGACCGAGGCGATGTTCTTCATGAACAGCACGGGGCGCTGCGGGATCGGCGCCCCCATCTCGCGGGCGTGTTCGTGGTAGTTCTGGCCGATGCACATGATCGCCCGGGGCTCGAACGGCGCCAGCAGCTTGACGATCTTCACCCGCTCGTGGGTGGGGTTGCGGTCGTTTGGGTCGAGCGAGCCGACCATGAGGTACGCGGTCGCCAGCTCCGGGTCGGGGTCGTTGCCGAAGCAGACGTTGCCACGCTCATCGATGAATCGCACGATACGCATGGGCACATGCTAACCGTTTCGCCGCTAGGGTTGAACCGGCTTTGCTGTTACACTCACCCGCTTATGGCGATCTACCGACCCGACCTCGAGCAGTTCAAGCAACTGGCCACACGGGGCAACCTCATCCCCGTGTACCGTCGGCTGATGAGCGACCAGCTCACGCCCGTGCTGGCGTACCGGCGGCTGGTGGCCGACGACGACCGCTTCGCGCCGAGCTTTTTGCTCGAATCCGTGGTGGGCGGCGAGCACGCGGCGCGCTACAGCTTCATCGGCAACAAGCCCATCGCCCAGGTCATCGCCTACGGCCACAAGGTCACGCGCTACAGCGACGGCGACGTCGAGCACTACGACAGCGACGACCCGCTGGGCGAGATGGACCGCCTGACCGCGCACTGGAAGCTGGCCCGCGTGCCCGAGCTGCCGGACTTCACCGGCGGGTGGGTCGGCATGGCCGGGTACGACACGGTGCGGTACGTCGAGGGCGAGAAGCTCACCGCCCCGCCGCACGACGACCGCAAGCTGCCCGACATGCACTTCGGGCTGTACCGCCAGGTCGTGGCGTTCGACCACGTGCACAAGACGGTATTGGCGATCAACCACGTGCTGCTCGACGAGCACGAGTCGGTCGCCGCGGCGTACGCGGCCGGGTGCGAGGAGCTCGACGCGCTGGTCGCGCGCATCGAGACCACGCCCAAGGAACTGGCCGTGGGCGAGGTGGACCTGGCCAGCCCGCCCAGCCCGCCGCAGAAGTCGAACATGACCCCGCAGCGCTTCGAGCAGATGGTCGAATCCGCGAAGCGGTACATCGGCGCCGGCGACATCTTTCAGGTCGTGCTCAGCCAGCGGTTCGAGCGGACCACCGACGCCGACCCGTTCGACATCTACCGGGCGCTGCGCGTGATCAACCCTTCGCCGTACATGTTCTACCTGCAGGCGGCGCGGTGCATGCTGGTCGCCTCGAGCCCGGAGATTCTGTGCCGGGTGCAGGACGGCGTGGTCACCAACCGCCCGCTGGCCGGCACGCGCAAGCGCGGCGCCACCGAGCAAGAGGACGAGTTGCTCGAGAAGGAACTGCTGGCCGACCCGAAGGAGCGGGCCGAGCACATCATGCTCGTGGACCTCGGCCGCAACGACGTGGGCAAGGTTTCGCGGGCCGGCTCGGTGGAGCTGCCGGCCCAGATGCAGGTCGAGCGCTACAGCCACGTGATGCACATCAGTTCGACGGTGACCGGCCAACTCGACGAGAAGCTCGACGCGTGGGACGCGCTGCGGGCGGCGTTGCCCGTGGGCACGGTCAGCGGCGCGCCGAAGGTGCGGGCGATGCAGATCATCGACGAGCTGGAGCCGACCCGCCGGGGGCCCTACGCGGGCGCGGCGGGCTACGCGGACTTCGCCGGCAACATGGACATGGCGATCGCGCTGCGCACGATGGTGGTCATGCCGACCGACGAAGCGGGCCGGTGGAAGGTGCACCTTCAGGCGGGCGCGGGCATCGTGGCCGACAGCGTGCCCGAGACCGAGTACCAGGAAACGGTCAACAAGGCCGCGGCGCTGGCCAAGGCGATCGACGTGGCCGAGTCGGCGTTCGGCTGAACGCCCCCCAATGAAAAAGGCCCACGTGTGGGCCCTTGGATTCAAACTCGGTTTGGTGTTTACGCCAGTCGCTTGTTAGCGCCGGTCTCACCGTTTTTTTTCGACTCGATCTGGTGGTAGACGACCTCGAGGCGGTTCTTGACGTCTTCCATGGACTTGGGCCGATCGCGCGGCTCGATCTCGATGCAGGCCATGATCAGCGCGTTCAGCGCCGGCGGCACGTCGGGGTTGATCTGCCTAGGCTCGTCGATCTCGCGCTCCTCGGGGCGGAGGATCTTCTCGCCCTTCTTGGGGATGAGCGTCGGCACGTGCTTGCTGGTCAGCGTCCAGTACATCGTGGCGCCGAAGTTGAACACGTCGGTCTGCGGCGTGATCTTCAGGCGGAGCACCTGCTCGGGGGCGATGTAGTCGGGCGTGCCCTGGATGCGCTCCTTGATGGTGTCGATCTTGCAGGCCTGGCCGAGGTCGATGATCTTCACGCCGTTGTCGCCGCCGATGAGGATGTTGTTCGGCTTGATGTCACAGTGGACGTAGCCGACCTTGTGCATCGCGTCGAGGCCCTGGGCGACGGTGTGGAAGATCACCACCGTCTCCTCGATCGACTGCGGGCGGGCGATCTCGAGGGTCATGCCGTCGACGAGCTCCATGAGCACCAGCAGCTCGGTGAGCTTGACGAGCTTGCGTCGGCGGATGATCTTGAAGCTCTTGCGGACGGCGGGGTGGTCGATCTTCTCGGCGACCTCGTGCTCGTTGAGGGCCTGGTCGATGAAGCGCTGGTCGCTGGGCGCATGGCGGACGACGCGTTTGACCGCGTAGACGTGGTTGTCGCGCGGGTCCATGACGGCATAGATCGTGCTGCTGGCGCCTTGGCCGAGCACGCTGAGGACCTGGTAGTCGCCGATCTGGTGTGTCTGCTCCATCAACACCTTATCCAACCCCCGCATCTGGATCGGGGACGTGACATCTTAATGAGAAACCGTTCTGTTGCCAGCTACACGGACGTCACGGGTACGTTCTTTTTCTGCCCCCTTTTGCCATAACCAGAGAATCGTACCGTCACCCTTGTGACTTGACCGTGCATACCGACGAGATCACAGCGTTCGCCGGCAAGTGATTGGATGCCATACTGTAGGACGGACGGCTCAGTCGATCAATTGCCCGCGGAAATAGCCGGCGGGAAATAATTGCCCGGGGCTGGTGGTCTGAGCCAATTCGCGGTGCAGGTGGACGCGGTGGGCGGGGATGTCCAGCCGCTGCTGGAGGGATTTGACCAGGCTGGCCAGCTGGCGGAGCTGGGCGGCGGTGGGCGGGACTTGGTCACCGTTGCCGACGAGGCAGATCGAGATCGCGTCGGGGGTGTACACGCCGTCGACCTGGCGGACCCAGCGGTAGCCGACCTCGATTGCGCCGTTGTCGGAGCCGTGGCCGTTGCCGACGACGAAGTGGTACCCCAGGCCGCCGTAGCCGAGGCCTTGCTCGTGTAATTGGTGGATGGAGCGGGCGTTACCGGCCATCTGCCCGGAGTGGTGGATGACGATCCGCTGCCAGCGCTGGTTTTCGACCGGTTGGGGCAGGTCGAAGATGGCGTCCATCGTGGCCGGGCCGGTGTCGACCGCGGCGAGCGTGTAACCGCTGGTCGGACGCAACGGGGCCGATTCGAGGACGATCAACAGGCCGGTGGCCAGCGTCATGCTGCCGACCAAGGCCCCCCATACGCTCAGCGTCCGACGGTTGACCGTCGCTGCCGAGTGACGAGATGTGCGTGTTTGCTGTGCCAAAAGCGGGTCCCAACGAGCGAAGCGGCACGCAAATGTTGTACCACTCCAAAGATACAATCCGAATCGGCACAAACCCAGCCGATTCTTTGAAAATTCTGTTTCTGACTTTTGCTCGGATCAGCCAAGCGGCGCAAAGCGGCCGCTCACTTGTAGACACTCAATCTCGCTCGCAGGTCCGGCACCGGCACCCCCCGCGGGTCCGTCGTCTCCTTCGGCCGGAATATCCCGCGACGCTTGTCGAACCGCTCGTACTGCGTGCGCGGCACCTCCTCGGGGAAAAGGCCCTGCTGGCAGCCCAGCATCGCCCACCCGATGGCCACGACGATCAGAATGTGAACGGTTCGACGGATCATGCGTGATCTATCCCTGATCTTCTGCATCGGTCGCAACGGATTGTAACGTTTATGCCGCCTTTAGGGAACCGCCCAAGCCCCGGGCACCCGCGCAAAACTTGTGCACCCGGCCGGCCATTGGAGTCGCCCGCAAATCGGCCCGATCCCAGTGGTGTCGCGCCCGCCGTTCTGGCCGGCGTCGCCAACAGAAGAGCGGAGTTCGATGAACCTTTCGCACGACAGCATCGATATCGCAGTGGGCCGCGATGAACGCCGCCGCGCCCTCCGCGTCATCACGCTCTGTGCGGTGGTGTTCCTGCTGGGCCTCGGCGACCTGGTCAACACGATCATCCACATGAACCACTTCGGCATGGTCGAGCTGAACCCGCTGGCCCGGCCCTTGGTCAACGACAAGGCCGAGCTGCCGCTGATCCTCTTCAAGCTGGGCACGCTCGGCGTAGCGATCGGCCTGTTCCTCCGCGTGCGCCACCACCGCTCGGCCGAGTTCGGCGCGTGGGCGATGATGCTCGTCATGGTCGCGCTGACCTGGCACTGGAACGTCTACAACGACGTGATGCAGGTGTCCCTGGCGGGCATGGACACCGACGACCTGCCGTACTTTGTCGATGCGATGGCCGACGCTTCGGGCTGAACCACCTACCGCTCCATCCACTGCCGCATCAGCGACAACGCCTCGGCGCGGTCGGCCACCCGCCCCTCGAGCTGCGCATCGTACACCTCGGCGAGCACACGCTTGAACGCCGGCCCGGGCAGATACCCCGCCGCCACCAAATCGTCGCCGCTGATCAATGGCTCAGGCGCCACGCCCTGCTCGAACAACCCCGTCGCGTCGTTTTGCATCGCCGCAAAATCGAAACCGCCGCGCACACCGGTGTACGCCTCGGCGAGGTGTTCCAGCCGCGCCCAGTCCGGCCGGGCCAGCAAACGCTTGCGCCGCGCCACACCCAGCTCGCCCCAGCGCAACACCGTCGGCAGCTCACGCAACGCCGCGCACACACCGTCGCTCACGCCGTTGCTCAACACCAGCGTGCGCTGCCAGCGGTCGGCCAGCTGCTTCGCCTTCAGCATGTACAAATCACCGCCGGCCGGGTGGTGGCGATCGATCACCCACGCCGCCAGCGCCGTCGCGTAGTCGGCCTCGGCCGCCAGCGCCTCGAGCACCGGCGTCGGCGCATCGGTTGCCGGCTCGCTCAGCACCGGCCCGTCGAGCCGCAAACGACCGAGCAGCCCCACCGCCTTTGCCCGGCTGCGGTGCGTCAGCATCATTTCGACTTCCATGCCCACCCGCTCCCGGCTGATGCGGTCGAGCTTGTCGGCGTGCCGACCGATCGCCGCCGCCGTCGCGTCGTCGATCGCAAAGCCCAACCGCGCCGCAAACCGCACCGCGCGCAACATCCGCAGGTAATCCTCGCCGAAACGTTCGTCGGGCGCGCCGATCGCGCGGATCACCTTGCGCTCCAGGTCCGCCTGACCGCCGACGTAATCGATCACCCGGTCGGCCAGCGGGTCGTAGAACAGGCCGTTGATCGTGAAATCGCGCCGCTGCGCGTCGTGCTCGGCGTCGGAAAACTCGACGTGGTCGGGCCGCCGGCCGTCCTCGTACCCCCACTCGGTGCGGAACGTGGCGACCTCCACCTCGCACCGCATCAGCCGCACCAGCATCACGCCGAACGCCTGCCCGACGGCGCGCGTCTTCCGAAAAAGCTGCGCCACAACTTCCGGGGGCGCATCGGTGGCCACGTCGTAGTCCTTCGGCTCGGCGCCCCGCAGCACGTCGCGCACGCAACCCCCGGCGAAGTACGCCGTGTGCCCCGCCTCCTGCAACACCTCGACGACCTTCGTCGCCGCCGCGCGGGGATCGGGTTGTGCGTGGCCGTCGCTCATGCCGTTCATGGTACACGTAGCCCCCTCCCGCCGGGAGGGGGTTGGGGGCGGGGGAAAGCGGCGTGCCGTGTTCCCCCTCACCCGACCTCGCTCCGCTCGGCCACCCTCTCCCGGGGGGAGAGGGATCACATCACGCCTTCTCATAGAAGCACAACACCATCGATCCGTACGGGTGCGCCACCGGCCCGGCCCACCCGTCGACCGCGCCCACCTCGACGTGCCGCTCGACACGCAGCACCAGCAGCGCCCCGTCCGCTGCGCCCTCGGCCAGGCGCGACACCTGCGCCATCACCTGCGCCAAACCCTTGCCGTCGGTCATCATCTTGTACGGCGGGTCCATGAACACCAGCGTGTACGGCTTGCGCGGCAGCGCGCCGACCAACCCCGCCGCCAACGCATCGGCCGACATGATCCGCCCGTCGTCCGCCTGCCCGATGGCGCTCAGGTTTTTCAACAACCGCTCCTTCGCCACGCGGTCGCGCTCGATGAACGTCACGTGCGCCGCCCCCCGGCTGAGGCACTCGAGCCCCATCGACCCGGTCCCGCTGAACACGTCCAGCACCACCGCCCCTTCTAACCGCCCCGCCGCCGCCAGCCGATCGAACAGCGCCTGCTTGACCCGATCCGTGATCGGCCGGGTCGTCGCCTTGTCCACCGGCCCCAGCAGCCTCCGCCCACGATGTTCACCCGCGATGATCCGCATGGTTTGTTTTTTACCACAGAGGCACAGAGACACAGAGAATTGTTTCTGTATACAGCCGAAGCTCGAATCTTATCTTAAAAAACCTCTGTGCCTCTGTGGTTAATCCCGTAATGCCACGACGTACGCCACCCACGCCTCGTCGTCGACTTCCTCGAAGTCGGCGATGAAGCCGTCTTCGCTCTCGAAGTAGATGCCCAACTGCCCGAAGCCGGCCTCCACTAAAAGTTCCTGTATCTCCGGCAGCGACCACATCCGCCAGTCGTATTCGAAGGCGTTGCGCATGGTCGAGCCGTTGCGGAACTTGAAGTGGATCGCACACCGGGTGCGGTGGGTCAGCGGGTCGAAGCCCACCTGTTCCCACTGGTAATCGAAGTCGGAGAACTTCCGCTCATCCACGCACGGCGTGATCGACGCCGGCCCGCCGAACGCGTCGCACACGAAAATACCGCCGGGCTCGATGCAGGCGTGGGCGTGCTTGAGGTACGCCAGCAGTTGCTCGCGCTCGTGGTAGACCCAGTGCGAGAAGTTCAGCGACACCAGCGCATCGGCCTTGTCGCTCACCGCCATCACGTCGCCCTGAGTGAGCGTCAACCGCTCGGCGTCTTCCGCCAACGGCAGGCAGTTGTGTTGCTCGGCCCAATCCAGCACTTCCGGGTCGAGGTCGACGCCGATCGCCCACCGGTCGGGCCCGCTGCGGACCCAGGTCGACGACAGGTGGGCCGTGCCGCAGAAGTCCTCGCGCAGGGTCACCGGCTGGCGGTCGCGGACCTGCTCGAACAGCTCCTCGATAAAGCCCACAATCACCGTCGGGCGCTGGACCGAGGCTTCGTAAAGCGCGTGGCGGTCGGCGTTGCGGGCGGTGAGGGCGGCGGGCGGTTTGCGTCGTGTGCTCATCGCGTGTATCCATACCAGACCCGGGCGCGACCCGCGAGTCGCACCGCTCAAGGACGAGAAAACCATGGCCAAGAAAAAGAACAAGAAAAACAAGCCCACCCTCACCGCCGCCAGCGCCGACCGCCACGACCTGTATCTCAAGAGCGTGCAGGAGCCGAGCTTCGAGGTCGAGTTCTTCGACCGCGTGTACGGCGATCATGTCGGCGGCAAGCCCAAGCTGTTGCGCGAGGACTTCTGCGGCACCGCGGCCGTCTGTTGCGAGTGGGTCAAGGCCGGCGACGAGCGCACGGCCGTGGGCGTGGACCTCGACCCCGACCCGATCGAATGGGGCAAGGCCAACCTGATGAACAAGCTGTCCGACGCGCAACGCGAGCGGATCATCTTCCTCGAAGACGACGTGCGCAACCTCAACGGCCACAAGGCCGACGTCGTCGCGGCGCAGAACTTCAGCTTCTACTGCTTCCACGACCGCAAGGTGCTGCTGGAGTATTTCCAGGCCGCGCACGCCAACCTCACCGACAAGGGCGTGTTCGTGCTCGACATGATGGGCGGCAGCGAGTGCTTCCAGGACGAGAGCGTCGAGACGACCAACAAGGCCGGCTTCAAGTACGTCTGGGAACTGGACCACTTCGACCCCATCACCCACCGCTGCCTGTACCACATCCATTTCAAGTTCAAGGACGGCACGAAGCTGCCCAACGCGTTTACCTACGACTGGCGGCTGTGGACGCTGCCCGAGGTGCGCGAGCTGCTGCTCGAAGCGGGCTTCTCGGAAGCGGTTGTCTACTGGGAAGGCGCCGACGAAGACGGCGAGGGCAACGGCGAGTTCGAGCCCGCCGAGCACGGCGACGCCGACCCGTCGTGGATCTGTTACGTGGTGGGGGTCAAATAGCGGTGAGTCGTATTCTTGTTTACCGCGGAGGCGCGAAGAGCGCGGAGGGACGCGGAGGTTGATTGGATGTCAAGGCTCGACGATGTTGCACCGGAACTGAACGAGCGTGGCATCCCGTTCTTCCGGCAACACGCGATAGACCTGATCTATAAGGGCCACCCCGTGGGCGACGGCCGACTTGATCTGTTGGTCGATCAGCGGGTCGTGGTTGAGCTCAAGTCCGTCGACAGGCTTGCCCCCGTGCATGAGGCTCAAGTCCTCTCCTACCTTAAGACCGGTGGCTATCCCGTCGGGCTGTTGATGAATTTCAACGTGCCCAGGCTCCGCGATGGCGTCCGCCGTTTCGTGCATTCCGCATAAACCAAAACAATCACCTCCGCGTCTCTCCGCGCTCTTCGCGCCTCCGCGGTAAATCATTACCATGCCTGATTGACAGGAGAAGATATGAAGTTTCAGGCCCCCAAAGGCACCCGCGATTATTACCCCGCTGAGATGGCGTGGCGGCGTTACCTTGAGGCCGCGTGGCGGCGGGTCTCGCTGCGCAACGGCTTCGAAGAGGTCGAGGGCCCCATCTTCGAGGACATCGAGCTGTACAAGGTCAAGTCCGGCGACGAGATCGTCAGCCAGGTCTTCCACGTCACCCGGCAGGACGGCGAGAGCACGTTCGGCCTGCGCCCCGAGTTCACGCCGACGCTGGCCCGCATGGTCGCGGCGAAGGCCAACGCGCTGCCCAAGCCGATCAAGTGGTTCTGCATGCCCAACCTCTGCCGGGGCGAGCGGCCGCAGCGCGGCCGGTTGCGTGAGTTCTTGCAGTGGAACATCGACCTGCTCGGCCTCGACAGCCCCGCCGTCGACGCGGAGGTGATCTTCACCTGCGTCGATCTGTTACGCGAGCTGGGGTTGACGCCCGAGCACGTGAAGGTCAAGGTCTCCCACCGCGAGACCGTGCGCACGATCCTCGCCAAGCTCGGCGTGCCGGGCGACCGGATGATCGACGCGTTCAACCTGCTCGACCGCCAGGCGAAGATGGAGGCCGAGGCGTACACCAAGGCGTGGGTCGAGCTCGGCCTCGACTCGCACAAGGTCGAGCGCTTCGACCAGATGTGCCGGCGGACGTACCGCGTGGGCGACGTGGCCCACCTCGAGCGTTCGATCGGCGGCGAGGCGATCGCCGACCTCGAGGCGCTCGACAAACAGCTCAGCGCGTTCGGCATCGCCGAGTGGTGCGAGTACGACCTGGGCATCGTGCGCGGGCTGGCGTATTACACGGGCACGGTGTTCGAGGTGCACGAGATCAGCGGCGCCGAGCGCGCCATCGCCGGCGGCGGACGGTACGACAAGCTCATCGAGCTGATGGGCGGCCCGGCGATGCCCGCGGTGGGCTTCGGCATGGGCGACGTGGTGCTGTCGCTGGTGCTGGGCGACAAGGGCCTGCTGCCCGAGAGCGTGACCGACCCGGTCGACGCGTTCGTGTTCGCCGCCGAGGAGTCGGCCCGGCCCATGGTCAGCGGCCTCGTCGCCGAGCTGCGTTCGGCCGGGCTGCACGCGCGCATGACCTACAAGACCACGACCAACGTCGGCAAGCTGCTCAAGGAGGCCGCCCAACAGGACGCCCGCTTCGCGGTGATCGTCGAGGGCGACTCGCAAGACAACGGCAAGGTGTCGGTCAAAGACCTGGCCAGCGGCGACCAGTCGCGGGTGTCGCTCGACGACTTGCCCGAGCGGCTGCGCTGAGCGGCGATGGGGGAAGCGTGTCGATCTGGACCAGCTTGAACTGGGTGCGGGCCGAGCCGGTGGGTGACATGACCTGTGCGCGGTTGGCCGATTTTTTGCGCGGGTTGCAGGCCATCGATATCATCGACAACGCGGGGTTGAACTGCGTCGAAGCGCTGCTCGGCAAGCCGATGGACGCGGACACCGAGCCCGCCGCCCGGTTGGACCACGGCCCCAACCCCGAGTACGGGCTCGTCGGCCGGTACTCCGACCCCGACTGGGATATCGACTTCGATTCGCAGAGCGACGAGCCCGGCCTGGCGCTGGGCGAGATGTGCAGCGTCATCGCGAACCGCCGCGATGCGCTGGTGTACCGCGCGTTCGTCGGGCTGGGCTATCTCAGCAAGGTCAACACCGCCCGGCTCACCCGGCACGACACGGAAGACGGCGCGGTCGACCTGGCGCTGAGCGACGTGACGTTCGAGGTCGGGCCGCTGGAAGTCGGGCGCCTCGCCGACGACGACAAGCGTTTCATCGGCTGGGTGACGCTGGCGCTGAGCGGCGGCGGCTACCTCTCGCCTTGGACGTGTGAGGACCTGGTCGGGCGCGCCGACGCCCTGCCCGAGGTCAAGCGGGTCAAGCGGTTGTGCGTCGACACGTGGTCGGGCGATTGGCGCTGGGCGGTTGACGAGACGAACAGCTACTGAGCCGGGGTGGCCCAAACATAACTCGACACGCGCCAGAACCCCGCGCCCTTGCCGTCGCGCGGACGGATGCCGTCGACGTGGTATTCGATCACGTGCTTGCCGGGCGTGAGGTGAGCGGTCAGGTCGATGGCCATCGGGTCGACGTCGTCGCCGGGCACCCAACCGCTGCGCGGCAGGTCGCTCGACCAAACCTCTTTGCCCTTGTGGTTCCAGCGCGCCGAGCGGGGGTTGACCTTGCGGAAGCGGTGGCCGTCGGTGCGCCAGGGCTTGGCCGTGTGAACGAGCTTGCCGTCGACGAAGACGCGGTGGGTGCGGGTGACGAACTCGTCGCCGCCGCGCCCGTCGGTGCAGTGGCCGGTGGCGAAATAGCGCAGCTCGACCTTGCCCACGCCCTCCGGCACGGTGACCTCGAAGCGCTGTCGGCCGGACTTGAAGTGGCTCGATTCCCAGTTGCGCGGCGCCACCACGGCCGCCGACCACGCCACCGGCTGCCCGCCGCCGGCGCTGACCACCAGGTCGAAGTCGACCGACCACGCCTCGGCGCGTGTCGTGTCGATGAACACGCGGATGGTCACCGGCCCCTTGGCCAACAACGGCTTGAGCGCCGACACGTCCTGGCTGTGGCGCGTCTCGCCGCCGAAGCCGGTGACGAACTTGACCAGTTCCACCTGCTGCCCGTCGGCGGCGATCAGCAGCACGCTGCCGGCGCGGTCGTGCGGGTCGTTGTGCGGCATGACGTGCAGCTTGGCGGTCACCCGGGCGTTTTCGCCCAGCTCGGGCAGGGTGATTTGCTTATCGACAACGCGGCCGGCGTCGCGGCGGCGCTCGCCGGGCTGCGCTTTCCAATTCGCCGGGCCGCCGGATTGCACGCCCGTGTCGCGGAAGACGCTGACCGTCTGCCCCGCGGCGAGGGGGGCGAACCCGAGAACCCAAACGATGCTTAAAACAATCGGTCGCATGAACTTAACTCCGTGTGCGTCGCCCGATTCTAACCCACACGGCGTCGACATGTGCAGGGCTCGCGCCAAACCGGTCGCTGGCCGCACGAATTGCACACCCCTCACGCCTGCGGGGCCCACGCCAAGCGAGCCAGGTCGTCCCCGACCCCGGCCTCGGCCCAGCCCGCCGGGCGCACGGTTCGGGTACAATCGGCGCGCGTTTTCCGTGAGGGGCATCTCCCACCATGAACCGGCGGTTCCATTACGAGGCGGCGTTCGAGCACTACCTGCGGGCCAAGCAGATCCCGTACGTGGCGGTCGATGAGGCGCGAAAATCACTGCGGGGCGAGGTCAAGCTCAAAAACTTCGACTTCGTCGTGTATGGGCAGACCGGGCCGAACCTGCTGGTCGACGTCAAGGGCCGCAAGCACACCGGCCGGTCGCACAAGGCGCTGGACAACTGGGTCACCGAAGACGACGTGCAGGATTTGCGGCAGTGGCAGGAGGTGTTCGGAGAGGGTTTTCGCGCGGCGTTCGTGTTCCTCTACTGGTGCGAGGCCCAGCCGCCGGACGCGCTGTTTTTGGAGACGTTTACCCACCGCGACCGCTGGTACGCCGTGCTCGCGGCCACGCTAGACGACTACCGGGCCCACATGAAACCCCGCAGCGAGCGGTGGCGGACCGTGCACATCCCCGCCGAGGCATACGGGCGGATCAGCCGGCCGCTGATGCAGCTGCTCTAAGCCCGCGCCGCGGCGATGCGTGAAAGAACGCCCCCCGCCGGGCGTCTGTTTCGTAGAGGCGCTTGGCAATCCCGCGGTGCGGCGGATAAGATTCTGCCATGAACAAGCTTTACTCCATCCTCATCGGCGTGTTCGGGTTGCTGGCCGTGGCGGCAGACGCCTGGGCCCAACTGCCCAAGAAGCCCTCCGGCGAGAAGCTCAAGCTCGACAACGAGTGGATCGTCTGGGTCGCGATGCTGGTCCTGCTCGGCGGCGTCGTGGTCGCGGGCTTCAAGTCCTCCAAACGCTCCCACCTGGATTAACCGACGCCGGCTGCGACCGGGCGCAGCCCCGCGCAACCGCCATCGATACACACAACAAGGAGTTGGCCATGAACAGGAAAACCCTCGGCGCCCTGGCGGCGCTCAACGCGGTGTTGGTGCTGGCGATCACCGCGGTGACCCTGGTCCCCAGCACCGCGCAAGGCCAGTTCAGCGGCGGCGGCGGCGACTACACCATGATCGCCGCGCAACGCAGCGGACAGTCGTCCCACGTCGTGCACATCTTCGACACCAAGCGCGGCGTGACGATCTCCGTCGAGCCCAGCCAGAAGGGTCGCGGCGATCTGAACGTCATCGCCTTCCGCGACCTCAGCGGCGACTTCAAACCCGGCGGCGGCCGCTAAGGCGACGCGAAAGGAGCTAAACCATGAAACTCACCCAGATCGCATGCTGCCTGC
Organism: Phycisphaeraceae bacterium; assembly: GCA_028282805.1. Taxonomy (GTDB): domain Bacteria; phylum Planctomycetota; class Phycisphaerae; order Phycisphaerales; family Zrk34; genus JANQHD01. The sequence continues at coordinate 156,854 of JANQHD010000009.1, forward strand.
TGCTCGCCTCGGCTTTCGTGCTCGGCGCGGTCCTCATCGACCGGGTCGACGACCGCGTCGCCCTCGAGCCGCAAGCCCAGGCCGAGATGGTCATCAGCCAGGGCCTGTTCACCGTCATGAGCACCGGCGGCAAGAGCAACGAAGAGTACGTCTACCTGCTCGACACCCGTTCGAGCATGCTCGTGTGCTACGAGTTCTCGGCCAGCAAGAAACGCCTGGAGGTCGTCGGTACGCTGGACGTGGGGCGCACGATCCAGATGGCGCTGAACAAAACCGATTCGGACAACCCCGGCACGCGCCGCCGTGACCGCTGAGCCGCGACGCCCCTGAAACACCGCAGCCCGCCCGGCCCCACGCGTCGAGCGGGTTTTGACTACACCGACCGGACGCACCGCCGCACATGAACCGCTACGACCACTGGGCCGCACTGGGGTTGGACGACCAGCCGATCACGCGCGACGATGCGCTGCGCATCGTGCGCGGCGACGGGGTCGACCTTATGCCGCTGCTCGACGCCGCCGGGCGCGTGCGCCGGCGCTACTTCGGCAACACCGTCTCCGTGCACGTGCTGGACAACGTGCAGAACGGCGCCTGCCCCGAAGACTGCGGCTACTGCGGCCAGTCGGCCGACTCCGACGCCCCGCTCAAGCCGTACAAGCTCAAGGGCGTCGACGACATCGTCGCCGACGCGCAGAACGCCAAGGCCAGCGGCGCTTTCCGGTTTTGCATGGCCCTGTCCGGCCGCGGCCCCGACGACCGTGACATCGACCACATGTGCGAGGCGATCGGGCGCGTCAAGGCGATGGGCCTGCGCACGTGCCTCAGCGCGGGCCTGCTCGACGAAGCCAAGGCGCAGCGGTTGAAGGCCGCCGGGCTCGACCGGCTCAACCACAACCTCAACACCTCGCGCGACCACTACCCGGCGATCTGCTCGACGCACACTTACGACGACCGCATGGCCACGCTCGCCGCGGCGCGCGGCGCGGGCCTGGGTGTGTGCAGCGGCATGATCGTGGGCATGGGCGAAACGCACCGCGACGTGGTCGACGTCGCTCTTGCGCTGCGCGATTTCAGGGCCGAGTCGATCCCCGTCAACTTCTTGCTGCCGATCGCCGGCAACCGCGTCAACGACCCGGTGTGCGAGGGCCGGCCGCTCGACCCGCAACTCGTGCTGCGCGTGCTGTCGATGGTGCGGCTGGTCAACCCGACCGCCGAGGTGCGTGTGGCCGCGGGGCGCGAGCAGCACCTGCGTTCGATGCAGGCGATGGCGCTTTGGCCGGCGAACTCGCTGTTCGTGTCGGGCTACCTGCTGACCGAGGGCGACGACGCCGCGGCGACGCTGCGCATGATACTCGACGCCGGCTTTGTGCCCCGGCTCGACGAGGGCGATTGGCCCGACGAACTCAAGCGGTTGGCCGTGAGCGGCGCCGAGCCGGCGAGCGGCGGGGGCGAACCGCAACTCAAACCCACCGTCACCGGGCGATCGGGCGCGCCGTTCGTGCCGGTGACCGTTTCCGCCGAGCAAGCCGCCGACTGATGCCCGCGCCGATCACCATCGCGGGCGTCGGCCTGGTCACACCGCTCGGCCACTCGGCGTGGTCGACGTGGCGGGCGCTGCTCGACGGCAAGTGCATCACCGACCGCTGCGCCGCGCTGCCGGCCAACGTGGCGCCGGTCGATTTGGTGCGCAGCGTGGGCTGCGTGTCGGTCTCGCAACACGTCGGCGCAGACCCGGCGGTCGAGCTCGCCGAACGCGCCGCGCGGCAGGCCATCGACGACGCCCCAATCAACACCGACGCCCTGCCCGTCGTCATCGGCGTCAGCAAAGGCGCGGTCGCCGATACCAAGCGTTATGCGCGGGGCCCGGTTTCGTTGCTAGCACAGGGCTTGCACGAGCGCCTGCCGCTCGGCGAGACGCGCCAGGTCGTCGCGGCGTGCGCGTCGTCGCTGTTGGCCGTGCACCTGGCGCGGCGTTGGATGCAAACCGATGGCCCGCCCGCCGTGCTGGTCGTGACCGCCGAGGCGGCGCTGCGGCCGATGTTCATTCACAGCTACCAACGCCTGGGCGTGCTGCCGCCGCTCAGCGCCGACGGCTACCGCGGCCGCCCGCTCGACGCCAGCCGATGCGGTTTCGTGCTCACCGAGGTCGGCGCGGCGGTGCTGCTGGTGCGCGACGGGCCCGGCCCCGTGCTCGCCGATACCGCCGCGGCCTGCGAGGCGCACGACGTGGTCCGCTCGTCGCCGGCGCGCGGCGCGCTGCGCCACGTGGCCGGCCGGCTGTTGCGTGAGCCGATCGACCTGCTGCACCCCCACGCCACGGGCACGGTTGAAAACGACGAAGCCGAGCTCGCCGCCTACGCCTCAAGCCTTCCCCCCGACACCTACGCCGCCAAGGGCGCGCTCGGGCACGGCCTCGGCAGCGCGGGGCTGACCTCGCTCGTGCTCGCGGTCATGGCCGACCGCACGCAGCGCCGGCCGCCCATGCCGTGGCTCGCCGAGCCGCTGCGGTGCGGCTGGCCGTTGTCGTTCGATGCGCCCAGGCGCGCGATCGCGCGGCAGGCGGTGTTCGCCGCGGGGTTCGGCGGGCACGTCGCGGGCGCGGTGATACAGAAGCGATAATGCAGCGCCAAGCCGCGAGCAGCTTCAGGTGCTTTGCGTGTGAATGATCTGGTTCGACAGCGAGACGGTGATCTTCGGGTCGTCGGTCGGGTCGGTGTCGTGGGCCTCGGCGAGCAGGGCCTCGGCGGCGGCGCGGGCGGCCTCCATCTTCGGGTAGCGCACCTCGCGGTAGCCGGTCACACCGTCGAGCGTGCGGCAGATCTTTACCCACTTGGCGTACTCGGCGTCGGTGCGGCAGTCGATGCGGTCGACCACCGACTCGAACCAGTCGCGGAACGCGCGCTCGCGTTTGTGCCAGCCCGGCAGCACGCCCCGCAACCACCCGCAGCGCGCCATCAGGCGCATCTGCCAGTCGCGGCCCTTCCAGTTGAACGCGATGCTGCGCCCGAAGACCACGAACTCCGGCCGGTTGTGGTGCAGGTACGTGATCTTGTCGCCGCGCGCGGGGTTGACCTTGTAGCGGCGCTGGTCACGCTTGTACTTCTCGGGGCTGGTCAGCATCGCCGCGACGTACGGCTCGTCCTTGATGAGCATCGCCTTGGCCAGGTTCCACACCACCGCGCGGGTCAGCGCGTAGTTGTGCTTGTCGTCGTCGCGTTTGAAGGTGGCGACCACGCGGTCGCAGTACTTCTTGGCGTAGCCGATGTCGCCCCAGATGATGCAGTCGTAGGCCCGGATGACCACGTCGCGCATGAGCGCGTCGTCGACGCTCCGGCCGCGCGTGGCGCGGAACATCTGACGCATCAGCGTGCGGTACTGCTTGGTCAGGCGCCGGCCCCGCTTGCCGCGGTACTGCAACCGCAGCGTGTTGGTCTTCCGGCGGAACGCCTGCCGCGCCGACTCAAAGTCCTTGCGGCTCTCGACGATGAACAACTCCGGCTTGACCACGATCATGCGGCCGATGCTGAAGGCGCGCATGTTACGGTCGTACTCCTTGCGGATCAGCCGCTTCATCGCCACCTCGACCGCCTCTTGCGTCAGCGGGAAGTAGCCGAGCTGGTAGGCCATGCCGAGCATCATGATGTTCGCGTAGAGCTTGTTGTCGAGCACGCGCTCGCACAGGTCGCCGACGTTGAACCCGAAGTAGCGGTCGGGGTGCGTGTAGGTCCGCAGGCACGCCTCGAGGTCCATCGGGTCGAAGTCGTCCTGGCCCATCAAGGTCAGTATGGTCGGCGTCTTGGCGGTGTTGACCACGGTGGCGGTGCGGTCACAGCCGGCCACGCGGAACGGGTGCTTGGGGTCGATGGCGCGGGCGGCTTCGAGCAGGTCCACGCCCAAAATCAAATCCGCCTTGCCGCAGGGGATGACCGGCGTGGTCTTGCCGGTCTTGTCGGTCCGGCTGTAAACGATCTGGCTGCACACGCCGCCGTTGCGGATCGCCAGGCCCTTCTTGTCGAGGTACTGGACGTGATAGCCCATCTCCTCGCCCGCGGCGACCAAAATGCTCGTCGCCAGACCGATGCCCATGCCGCCCACGCCCGCCAGGTAGCAGCGCCACTCGTCGGCGTCGGCGTGCACCGGCTTGGCCGGCGCGGGGATGTCGGTCAGGTCGACGTACTCGTCGCCGCTGCGGGCCGGCTGCTTGCGGGTGATGGTCACCTCTTCGAACGACGGGCACGCGTGGATCCGCGCGCACGCCCCGTCGTTGACGCACCAGCTCATGTCCGTCTGCATCTTCGGGCCGTAGTCCGTCGACACGATCTTCAGCCCCGGGCAGCCGGTCTGGTTCGTGCACTCCAGGCAGAACTCGCAGACCTCCTCGGCGACGTTCATCATCGTCTGCTTGGGCAGGTAACCGATCTCCTTGGCCACCGCGCTCTCTTCACGCCGGCGGCGGCGGTGGAAGGTGATGCCGCACTCCTTGTCGGCGATCACGATCTTCACGCCGTCGGCCAGCAGCGTCTGCTCGAGCATCTTGCGGTACTCGGCCCGGTCCGACGGGTCCATCCGCACGAGGCGCACGTCGTTCTTCAGCTGCTTGGGCACCATGCCCTTGACGATGCGCTCGATGTCCTGCGGCACCTGCTCCTCGCCGACCATGTTCGACTCGTTGCCGGCGTGCGGCTGGTGGCCGGTCATCGCCGTGGTCTGGTTGTCGAGGATGATGTACGTGATGTCCTGGCCCTGGGCGATCGAGTTGCTGATCGCCAGCTGGCCGGAGTGGTAGAACGTGCCGTCGCCCATGAACACCAATTGCTTGTTGACGATGAACGGGTCGGCGCCCGCGCCCGTCGCCCCGCCCAGGCCCATGCCGCTGTAGTTGTGCATCAGCGGCTTGGTCGGCTCGAACATGAGCATGGTGTAGCAGCCGGTGTCGCCGTGGCAGACCAGGTCCACCGGCGGGCTCTTGTGCACGCGCTGCATGTAGTCGGCGTCGAGCAGGTCGTTGCGCAGTTCCAGCAGCGTGCTCGACGAATCGCGGTGCGGGCAGCCGGGGCAGAACGTCGGCGTGCGGTCGGGCAGGTGAACCTGCGCCCGCTTGGTCAGCTCGACGCGGTCCAGCTCGTCCGACAGCCGGCCGTTGGTCATCTCGATCGGCAGCGTCGGGTGCTGCTTGATCAGCGGCACGAGGCGTTCGATCAGCAGCGAGGGGTGCAGGCCGCGCGTGGCGGGGATGCCCGGCAGGTCACGCGGGAACGTCTTGCCCCATACCTCGCAGTTGAGCAGCGCTTTCTGGCGCAGGGGTGTGACGATCTGCTGCACCTGGCGCTCGACGAAGCTGCGGCGTTCCTCGATCACCACGACCTGCCCGCAGTGCTCGGCGAAGTCGGTAACGATCTGTTCGTCGAGCGGGTAGCTGAGGCCGATCTTGAGGATCGGGAACTGGTCGGACAGGCCGATCTCCGCCAGCGCGTGCACGAGGTACGAATAGGCGTTGCCGGAGGCGATGAAGCCCATGGGCACGCGTTCGCCGCGCTGCGGCTTGTTGACGATGCGGTTGATGCCCAGCCGGCGTGCCTCGGCCATGACCGCGGCGTGACGCGCGGCCATGCCCAGCTCACGCTGCCAGCTGCGCGGCGGCAGCAGCACGAACTGGTCGAGGTTCGGCTCGATGTCTTTCTCGTAGCTCAGCAGCGCCTGCTGGTGGGCGTTGAGCGAGGGGTACTGGTTGGGCTTGACGTCGACCGTGCCGCCGCCGTCGGCCAGCGCGGTGGTCATCATGTAGCCCATGTAGATCTGTCCGGCCTTGCCGAGCTTGAACGACAGGTCGATCCAGTCCTTGACCTCTTGGGGGCCGGCGGGTTCGAGCATGGGCATGCGCAGGTGCTCGGCGATGAACCGGCTGTCGACGGGGGCCTGGGTGGAGTCGGACCACGGGTCGTCGCCGCACACGATCAGCGCCCCGCCGCCGCCCTTGGTGCCCGCGAGCACGCCGAGGGCCAGCGCGTCGGACGCGACGTGCACGCCGACCGACTTCATCGCGGTGATGCAGCGGCACTCGGTCATCTGGGCGCCGTTGACCATGGCCACCGACAGCGCCTCGTTGTTGGCCACGCGCGCCACGATGCCGCGCTCGCGCAGCATGCCCTGGGCGGCTTCGAACGCGTCGAAGAAGCCGGCGATGGGCGAGCCGGGGTAACCGGTCAGCAGGTGGACGCCGCCCTCGGCCTCAAGGGCGCCCTTGAGCAGCAGCTCGCTGCCGGTGTATATCTCCCGCCCCGTGGCTTGGACAAAGCGCGGGTTTGTTTTCATGCCTTGCTTTCACTGATCGCCACCCGGGTCGCGGCGCAGCACAGGCCTGCGTCACGCACCCCGTCGGGCTCTTGGGGGTCTTCGGGTTTGTGCACGAATGCCATCCGTTGCATTGCGTACCTCTAGGGTGGAGCCATTGTAAGGCTGGCCGCCCCCCCATGGCCAGCGCAAAGCCCGGCAAAAACACCTCGCATACACCCGATAATGCGGTTTCTACGCAAATATCGGCGGTCTCTCCCCCCGTCGCGACGCGCGCCTTGACCAGTTTGACTCACCCCGCCGTTGGGCAGAGGCGTGTAACGGGTGAGATAATCTTCAATCTAAGCAACGGCGGTCTTCCATCACCCCCAACCCGACGAATCAGGTGCGACCATGCAAACGCAAGCCAATCCCACACCAGCAGATCGGGCGCCGGCCGTGGCGGCCGACGAGACCTTCGACGGCACTTGGCCGTTCCACGCTCACTACACCCACGCCCCCGGGTTCAAGATGCATTACGCCGACGAAGGCGAGGGCCCCGAGACGCTCCTGCTGCTCCACGGCGAACCCACGTGGGGCTACCTGTTCCGGCAGCAGATCCCCGCGTGGGCAAAACACACGCGCGTGATCGCACCCGACCACATGGGCTTCGGCAAGAGCGCCACGCCACCGGACCGCACGTATTGGCTTCAGGATCACATCGACAACCTCGAAGCGCTCGCAGCGGACCTGGACCTGCAGCAGATCACCCTCGTCATGCACGACTTCGGCGGGCCGGTCGGCATGGGCCTGGCGGCCCGTCAGCCCGAGCGCATCAAGCGGATCGTGTCGGTCAACGGCCCGACCCCGTTCGGCCAACCGGACCTGGTCGAACGCGTGACGGCGAACGTTGGCGTCTCGCCGTGGTTCCAGTGGGTCATGCGGGCCGAAGCGGAAGGCACCCTTGAGCAGGTCCTGGGGCACCTCGGTTACCACATCCTCTCCACGTTGAAACTGAACGGCTTCGTGCGCAACGAAATCGTGACCGACACCTGGATCAAAGCATACGGCGCACCGTTCCCGACACCCGCACAGGCAGCGGGCGGCATCGGCTGGGCCAAGGGCTTCGCCACCGGAGCGCACCGGTTCGAAAACCCGACCCCGCAGGTCAAAGCAGCGATCCAAGCCAAACCCGCACTCGCGATCTGGGGCCAACAGGACCGCACCCTGCACGCCGAGCACTTCCTACCGCTGTTCAGCCAACTGTTCCCCGACGCCCCGGTGCATCATCTGCGGGGCGCGGGCCATTACAGCCCCGAAGACGCGCCAGACGAGATCACGCGGCTCGTGCTCGATTTTCTGGTCGCAAACCCGGTGTGACGAAAACCGACGCTGCTAACAGAGATTTAGCCGATTGCTGACCGGATGATAACCGCGTAACCTTACCCTGATTCCGGTTCCTTTCCTCGGCGAGCAAACAGGGATGGCACTGCGACAACCCAAACGGCCCCCCTTCAGGCTGATCAAACCCCGGCACGGACGCGCCCGGCGGGCGGTCAGTTCGATCGTCAACCCCGCCATCGAGCGGGCGCTGGCGTTCAATCGGCTCAACGACATCTACCGCCGCGTCGACGCCATCACCGACGACCGCCCCTTCGTCGAGAAGGTGCTCGAGGCGATGTCGATCAACGTCAACGTCGCCGCCGAGGAGCTCGAGCGCATCCCCGACACCGGCCCGCTGCTGGTCGTCGCCAACCACCCGTTCGGCGCCATCGACGGCATCGTGCTCATGTCCCTGCTCCGCCGGGTTCGGCCCGACGGCAAAACCCTGGCCAACTTCCTGCTCGGACGGATCAAGGAGCTGCGCAGCTCGCTGATCCTCGTCGACCCGTTCAACAACAAGCAGTCTAAGCGGCGCAACCTCGCGCCGATCAAGGAGGCGCTGGGCCACCTCAAGTCCGGCGGCGCGATGGGCATGTTCCCCGCCGGCGAGGTCGCGCACCTGGACATCACCCAGCGCGGCATCGTCGACCCGCCGTGGACCGACATGGTCGGCCGGCTCGCCCGGCGCACCGGCGCGACGGTGGTGCCCGTGTACTTCCACGGCACCAACTCGCCGCTGTTCCACCTCATGGGCCTGATCCACCCCCGCCTGCGCACCGCCATGCTGCCGCGCGAGCTGGTCAAGAAACACGACACCACCATCACCGTCCGCATCGGCAAGCCCATCGCCGCCAAGCGCCTCGCCAAGCTCGAAAACGAACGCGCCGTCACCGACTACTGCCGGGCGCGCTGCGACCTGTTGGCCGCGGGCAGCAAGAAACACGTCAAGCCCGTCGCCAAATCGCACGCCGACATGCAGCCGGTCATCGACGCGGTCGACCCGCAAGCACTCGCCGACGAGATCGCCGCCCTGCCCGCCGAGCGCTTCCTCGTCGACGCCGGCGACCAGCACGTGTACTGCGCCCCCGCCGACGAGCTGCCCAAGGTGCTGCGTGAGATCGGCCGGTTGCGCGAGATCGCCTTCCGCGAGGTCGGCGAGGGCACGGGCAAGCCGCTCGACCTCGACCGCTTCGACCGCCTCTACCAGCACCTGTTCGTGTGGAACCCCGACAAACGCGAGGTCGTCGGCGGCTACCGGCTGGGCCTGACCGACCAGCTCGTCGCCCGCTACGGGTTGCGCGGCCTGTACTGCCGGACGCTGTTCGCGTTCGGCTGGAAGCTGCTCAAGCAGCTCGACCCGGCCGTCGAACTCGGCCGATCGTTCGTCCGCCCCGAGTACCAGCGCAGCTACGCGCCGCTGATGAACCTGTGGAAGGGCATCGGGGCGTTCGTCTGCCGCGCCCCGCAGTACTGCCGGCTGATCGGCCCGGTCAGCATCTCCAACGACTACCACGACGCGTCGCGCCGCCTGCTGATCGAGTTCCTCCGCGCCCACAACCTCGCGCCGCAGCTGGCCCGCTTGTGTCGGGCGCGCAACCCCTTCCGCGGCAAGAAGCGCCACAAACGCTTCACCACCCTGCCCGCGGTGTGCGTCGACGACCTCAACGACGTCGCCGAGCTGATCGACGACATCGAGAGCCAGCCGCGCGGCGTGCCCATCCTCATCAAGCAGTACCTCCGCCTCGGCGCCGTGTTCCTCGGCTGCAACCTCGACCCCGAGTTCGGCAACGCCCTCGACGCGCTGATGATGGTCGACCTGCGCAAGACCGACGACCGCATCCTCGTCAAGTACATGGGCGCCGAGCCGCTCAAACAGTTCCGTGCTTACCACGCCGAGTAACACCCACCGCGCACGCGCCTTGCGCCCGCGCCATCGCGCCGAAGGCCAACCGCGTTTCTGACTCACAAGCAAGGCTCACACCCCGCGTGCGATGCGCCGGTGCGCATGGCGACCTTTGCGCGCGCACCACGCCGCGCACCAGCGTGTCGCCATGCGCGCGCCGCGGCAAAAAAAAGCGCCCCTCACAGCCCACAAACCCCCACGTCGCGCCCGTGCGCACGGCGCTGCGGCGCGCAGAAAACGAACGATCCGCTATTACGCGCTTGTTCATGTGGTGTTTGCTAAAACGGCGATTCAAGCCCCGTGACTTATCCCGATCGCCGGCGGCCGAGGGCGAGCCCGCCCAGGACCAACAACATGAGCGAGGCGGGTTCGGGGATGAACAGTAGGGAATTGGAGCCGGGTAAGCCGTCGCCCGGGGCGAAGACGTCTATGAACTGACCGGTCGCGCCGTCGTAACGCAGGATGCCGTCCGTCGACCAGGCCGCGACGTAGAGGTTGCCGTCGGGCCCAAACGCGATGTCCATCGGGATGTCGAGCCCACCCCCCTCGGCGAACACCGCGCCGGTTTTACCCGGCGCCGGCAACGGCGCGCCGGTCACGCCGTCGTAGCGAAGCACGGCGTTGGTGTTTTGCGCGGCGACGTACAAGGCGTTGTCCGAGCCGAACGCGATGTTGAGGGGCAGGTTCAAGCCGCCGCTGCCGCCGGGCACGAAGTCAACAAACGTCTGGCTCGTCGGGTTCCACTTGACCACCGCATCGGTGTCGTTCCGTGTCACGTACAGATCGCCGGCGTGGTCAAAGGTCAAACCTACGAGGCCCGCCGAGCCCGGAAACTGCTGAAACACGTCCACGAAAGCGCCCGTGACGCCGTCGTACCGAACCACCCTGTTGTTGTGGTTGCTGACCACGTAAAGGTAGCCATCGGGCCCAAACGCGAGGGCGTTGGGTCCGTCCAGCGTCTGCCCGGGTTGGATGTTGGGCCCGCTGCCGGGTTCGCCGCCCGCGAACACGCCGAGTGATTGCCCGGTCGTCCCGTCGAACCGGAGGATCGCATCCAGGCCGTGGCTGCTGACATAAAGGTCGCCGCCCGGGCCGATGATCATCTTGCCGCCCCTGTCCAGCGTGGGGTCGACGGCGAAGGGTGCTTCTACGGCACCGGTCAGACCGTCGTAACGGAGTATTTTCGCTTGGTTGACCGACTGGGCGAGCAGGTCAACCGAACCCACCGCCACGCCGTGTAAGAGCGTGGACACGCAAACCACCGAGATTGCGATCTTGAAGCGTGTTGCCTGTTGCATCTTTTGCCTCCGATGTTGTATGGGCCCCTGAGCCGGACTGCGCAAGTCACCACCGTTTCGGGTCGTTCGCGAACGACAGCGCGCCCACGCCTCGCTGGGTTCGTTGCGCCCATGTTCGGAACAACCCCGTCAACCAAAACGACGGGCTCTCGCCCTCACACGACATTGGCCCTCTCGGATTCCCCTTGTGCGACAGAACGTCTTAAGTTTTTACAATAACCAACTCATCCGATTAAGGCAAGGCCTATTCGAACGGGCCGATCTGCTTATAAGTGACCGGGCGTTGCCCAGCTTAACTGGTTCGGCGTTGGCGCACGCGATTGCCGCACGCAATCCCGCATTTCTGCGCAGCGGTTAAAAGTTCTTGTGATCGCACCGCGAGTCAACTTAAAATGAGTGCGGGAGTACGCCGTTTGTTTCACCAAATTGGGAGAGAGTCTTCATGTGGTATGCACGTGTACCGTTGCGCGGCTTCGCGGTCGCTGTGGGTTGCCTGACGCTTTGCCTTGCCGGCGGCCCGGCTCACGCGTTCGAGTATTTTTATACCGACCCCGGCCTGCCCGGCGCGAACCAGTACACCATGTCGCTGTCGAACCTCGAGGTCTCGCGCGCCGGCTCCGTGCGCTTCTACCAGGTGTCGCGCGGCGGGGCGAGCTCCAAGACCGGCGTCATCGTTTACAAGTTCGAGATGGGTGGCCCGATCAACCGCGCCGAACTGCTGTCGAACGCGCCGGTGTGGCGGTGGAGTTACGGGCACGGGTCGACCTCGACGGAGGTCTCAAAGGACGGGGTGACCTGGGTCGAGGTCGCCAACGCGCCGGTGCCGGGTGGGATCGGTCAAGCGAACGGCGGCGCGTTCAACGGCGAGCTGCCCGCGTCGGTGTTGGGTGGAAACAACATGTACGTGCGTGTGACGTTGAATAATTTCTCGACCACGCCGCAGTTCTTCCGCGACACGGCGCAGCACTCGCGCGCCACCGTTGGCGGGGCGAACCCCGTGTTCCGTTTCGCGGCGTTCAGCAACGCGGCGCCCCTGCCGGGCGGCGGCGGCACGAGCTTCGACCCCGGCCCGCCCGTGGTGTTCGGCGACCCCGGCACCGCGCACAACGACCTGTCGCAGCAGCACAAGCTGTCGGCCCAATCGCTGGCCGGTTCCGAGGCCATCCACCGCACGAACACGATCAGCCGCACGTTCAGCGTGACGCGCGACGACGAGCTGACCGACCCGACGCGGGTGTACATCTCGGCGCTGCTCGACGGCTACCTCCAAGCCGACAACGGCGGCGAGTCGAAGGTCGAGGCGATCTTCCGCATCCTCGACAAGAACGACAACCAGGTCGGCGACGCGTTCGAGATGTACGACGAGCAGGTCATCACGTCGTTCGGGCAGGACATGGACTCCAACGTCAACGAGGTGCTGCAGTTCAGCGAGCTGTTGATCCCCGGCGAGATGTACAAGCTGGAGTCGACGCTGAGCGTGTGGGCCGACGCGAAGAGCGAGGCCGGCGGGGCGCGGGCGTTCTTCGACAACACGTTCGAGGTGACGCTGTCGGGCGTGCCGGAGCCGAGCGCGCTGGCGCTGCTGGCGTTGGGCGGCCTGGCGCTGACCACGCGGCGGCGCTGACGCGCAGCGAGCCGGGCCGTGTCGGCCCGGCCCGTGAAAACACACGGTCGGTGCGCGCCCCCACGGCGCGACGTGGTTGAACGATGCGACGGGCCGGCCCGACACGGGCCGGCTCACTTGTTTGTGATCGTGACGCGCGACGGAACTATCGTCGCCTTCGGAACCGGCCCGGGACGGGCCGGCTATATACCGGAGTGCGCGACGCGTATCGGGTATATAGCCGGTCACTCTGGGACCGGTTCTGAAATCCGGACCTGCGCTGCGCTTCGGTCCGGCTTGGGGGCAATCGCCCATCGGAAATCGAAAATCGGCAATCGCCTACATCCGCCACCAGTCGAGGTGGATGGTGGGGAAGATGATGTCGTGGATGTCGGCGTCCTCGACCTCGTGGGCCTCGACTTCGCTCAAACGGTTGAGGTAATCCGTGTCCTGGCTGACCTTCTCGGCGAGGTCGACGAGGGTCTCGAAGCGGGCGACGTGCTGCATGAAGCGTTTGATGCCGTAGTCGACCGCCTGGCCTCGGCGGATAACGAAGGGCCAGTCGCTCGCCTGCAACAGCAAAAGTTCGCGGCCGGCTTTTTCGAGCAGCTCGCGCTGGTGGTCGTTGTTCTTCCAGTCGAGTTCGGCGGTGAGTCGGCCGAATGTCGTTTCGCAGCGGTACTCGATGTCCCACATCCAGTTGACCTGCTCGTTGGACCAGACGCGGTGGTCGCCTTCTTCGCCCCACGATCCCTCGGGCAGGGAGACGGCCTTGTCGGGCGGGTGGCGTTCGAGGTATTCCTCGCTGGTGCAGACGTCGACGTCGTCGTCGGCGTTGAGGTTGAGCATGACGTCGCGGAGGAACTGCGGGCCCTCGAACCACCAATGGCCGAACAGCTCGGCGTCGAAGCAGGCGGTGACCACGCCGTGGCGGCCGGTCTTGTGGTGGTAGTCCCACAGGCGCGACTTGACGTGGTCGCAGAAGTCGGAGGCGTGTTCGTGGACCTTGCCGGGGATGTTCTCGGGGTAGTAGAGGTGCTTGTCGCCGAGGTCGACCTTGTTGCCGGTGACCTTCCAGTAGCGCAGGCCGCGCCGGGGGCCCCACTTCTTGTGGAACTCGAGGTACTCGCCGGCGGCGGGGTAGCCGAAGTGGCCGGACCAGACTTTTTCGCAGATGATCGGGTCGCGCGCGAAGGCGGCGACGCGGCCGGGGCTTGAGCCGTCGGAGTTGACTAAGTTGGGTTCGTGCACGTCGCGCCAGCCGCGCGAGGCGTACTTCTCGCCCTCGTTCCAGTCGACCTTCTGCCAGCCCATGTTGTCGACCCACTCGCTGCGGGCGGTCTCGATGAGGTGGTTCTCGACGTAGAAGTGGGTGATGCCTTCGTCGGCCACGAGGTGCTCGATGCCGATGCGGTTGCCCTTCCAGCCCCAGTTGATGGGCGGGGTCCAGTCGCCCTGTGGGCGGTAGGCGCATTCGGGCAGCCACATTCCGGTGGGCTTGTAGCCGAGGATACGCTCGGAGGACTGGAGGCCGGCGCGGATCTGGGCGCGGATGGACGAGTCCTCGTAGAGCAGGGGCATGTAGCCGTGGGTGGCGTTGGAGGTGAGGATCTCGAGGCGGCCGGCCTCCTTGTGGCGGACGTAGTCGCGGGGGATGTCGCGGCCCATGTCGGAAAACTGCTGCTGCTGTTTCTCGAACCACTCGATCCACATGTCGGCCAGGTACATCATGTGACCGTCGCTGTTTTGTTCGAAGTCTTTCTTGTCGGCCTTGGCGCGCTGCACGCGGTCGGCGAGGTAGTCTTCGAAGCCGGCGCGGAAGTGCTCGTGGGTGAGCTGTTCGAGCAGGACGGGGGTCAGGCCCATGGTCAGTTTCGGGTTGCCGTTGAGGAACTCGCACTCGTCGAGCATGGCGAGGATAGGCAGGTAGGTCTCGCTGGCGGCCTCGTAGAGCCAGTCTTCGCCGTGCGGCCAGACGCCGTGTCGCAGCACGTAGGGCAGGTGACCGTGCAGCACGAAGGTGAAGCTTCCGATGGCCATGGCGGCTCCCTTGAAAAGGACATGTGGCCGTATCGTACCCGCAAGGCGATATGACCGAAACCTGCGTCGGCCGACGGCATCGAAACACGATACGCTTGCACAGCAAACCGAAAGGAAACCCATGGGACTCATGCAGGACAAGGTCGCGCTGGTCACCGGCGGCGGGACTGGCATCGGCAAGGCGACGGCGCTGAAGTACGCCGCGGAAGGCGCGAAGGTCGTCATCGGCAACCGCAACGAGGCCGCGGGGCAAGCCGTGGTCGACCGGATCAACGCCGACGGCGGCGCCGCCAGTTTTTTACGCACCGACGTGACCGACGAGGGGCAGGTCAAGGCCCTGGTCGACCACGCGGTCAGCACCTTCGGCCGGCTCGACGCGGCGTTCAACAACGCCGGGGTCGAGGGCGAGCTCGGGCCGTTCACCGAGCAGAGCGAGGCGAACTTCGACTTCATCATGGGCGTGAACGTCAAGGGCCTGTGGTGGTCGATGAAGCACGAGATCGAGGCGATGCTGGCGACCGGCGGCGGTGCGATCGTCAACAACTCGTCGATCGCGGGCGTGATCGGGTTCCCCGGGGCGAGCATCTACGCGGCCAGCAAGCACGCGGTGATGGGCCTGACGCGCGCCGCGGCGCTGGAGTACGCGGCGCAGGGCGTGCGCATCAACGCCATCAACCCCGCGGCGATTCAGACGGAGATGCTCGACCGGTTCACGACCACCGAGGGCGGGCCGAACACCGAGCAGATGGTGGCCATGCACCCGATCGGCCGGCTGGGCAAGCCCGAGGAGATCGCCAACTACGTGGTGTGGGCCAGCAGCGACGAGGCGAGCTTCGTGGTGGGTCAGCCGCTGCTGGCCGACGGCGGGTTCACGGCGATCTGATCGCGCGCCGCCAGAACCCCCGTCAGCGCAGCGTGTGCCCGTTTGTGACGTGGCGCGGTGGTGTGGCATACTGTATGCTTCGCACCCACCGCCACAGGGGCACGCCATGGACGCCGCACGGGCCAACACGAACGCTTTTCATCGCCGGCGCAGCCGCAAACGCCGCGTGCTCATCGCCGCGCTGTTGGTGTTGCTTGCGCTGGCGGCGGGCGCGGCCGCCTTGGTGCTGTGGGCGAAGTCGAAGACGCTCGACGTGTACCTCATCAACGCGCTGGACCGGCCCTACAGCGTGCGGATCAACGGCGAAACGGTCACGCTCGAAGCCGACGGTTTGACGCAGACCCCCCTGCCCTACGGCGAGATCACGCTCGAGCCGGCGGACGGCTCGCCGGGCTTCGAGGCGCAGCGCGTCGAGCTTTCGGCTTGGCAACACCTCGGCGGCGGCGCGTTCGTGGTGATCAACCCGGACCGCACCGCCGCGATCGTCAGCGAGCTGGTCGAATACACCGACCGCGCCCGTGCCCGGCTGCCCGGGGTGAACGGCCCGTCGAACCCGTTCGACATCCACGTAGGCCGGGCGATGTACACGTTTGAGGGCGTCGATTACGCGTTTGAGCATGCGCCGGATCAGATCGAGCTGCGGTCGCGCACAGACGGCGCGATGCGCCGCGCGGTTTATTGGTTGCGCACGCTCCCGCCGGAGCAGCTGCTGTGGTGGGTCAGCGAGAAACAACACAAAGACGATGCGCTGCGCTACGCCAAAGCCCTGCTGGGGGCCGAGCCCGACAACCCAGAGGTGCTGAACGCGACGGCCGAGCTGATGGGGCCTGAAGCGTTCACCGCCTACGCCCAGCCGCGTTTGGCGCAGCGGCCGGTGCTCGTCGACTGGCACCGCGCGTACCAGCGCCTCGCCCGGCGGCAGGACCCCAAGCGATCGCTGTACGACGAGTACCACGCGCTGTGGCAAGCCGACCCGACAAGCGGCGACCTGGCCTACCTCGTCGCGGCGGTCGACGACGAGCCCGGCCGGTCGGCGGCGATGATGGAGCGCGCGGCGCCCTCGAACGGCTACGCGATGCGGGCCAAGGCCGAACGGCTGCTGCGGCAAGGCGAGTTCGCCGCGGCCGTGTTCTGCGCCGAGCGCGCCGGCGAGATGCTGGGCGACCCCCAAGCCGTGCGCGGCGTGCGTCACCAGGCGCTGGTCAACTCGGGCAGCTACGCGCCGGTGATCGACGACCTGCGCCGGAAGCTCGACGACGAACCGGATCGGGTTTCGCTGAACCTGGACATCGCCCGGCTGCGCGCGATGGCCGGCGACCGGCGCGGCGCCGCCCAGGCCGGCCGGGCGTACACCGACGCGATGACCGAGCGCCACCGCGCGTCGTTGTTGCCCCCGGCCAACCACGAAAAACAGACCGAGCTGTTCGTCGAGATCGCGCTCGCCGAGGCCCGGGGCCAGTGGCGCACGGTCATCGACAAGTCGTACAAGTCGTACGATGCGCGTTGGCACTACCTCGCCCGGCTGCTCAACGGCAACGTGCAACGCATCGACCAGGCGCTCGACAAGATCGCCGACTCGGCCAGCGTGCCCAACGAGCGGTTGCTGATCTTCGCGCTGGCCAAGCGCAACGACCAGCCGCGCATCGCCGAGCGCCACCTCGGCGCGGCGATCAAGGCGCTGCGCGCCACCGACCACCACGGGCGGAAGCTCGCGGGCCTGCTCGCCGCCGACTCACCGCCGGACATTGCGCACGTGCTGCACCACGCCGCGGGGATCGAGCAGGCCACGGTGGCGCTGGTGGCCCTGGCCTACAAGCACCCGCAATCCGCCGGCGCGTACCTCGCCCACGCCCGCAAGCTCATGGCCACGCCCCTGCACCCCAACCTCGTGATCCACGTCCGGTTGCTCCCGTAACCGCCCCGGCTTGTCACGGTGCGGCGGCGGCCTAAACTGGCGACTAACCATGCCCGACACACCCGAACAACTCAGCGCCCAGGTGCTCATCGTCGACGACGAGGTCGCCCACTGCGAGGTCATGGCCGAGGCCCTCCAACGCCTCGGCCACGTCTGCACGCTGGTGCACGACCTGCCCGGCGCCCGCGACGAGCTCCAGCACGGCACGTTCGACGTCATCGTCACCGACCTGGTCATGGACCACGAAGACGACGGCCTGAAGGTGCTCGAAGCCGCCGCCCAAACCCAACCCCACGCCGAGACCATCATGGTCACCGCGCACGGCGACGTGCCCACGGCCAAGGCGGCGCTGCGCGGCGGGGCCTACGACTTCATCGAAAAACCCCTCGACCTCGACGTGTTCCGAAACCTCGTCAACCGCGCCGCCGAGAAGGTGCTGCTCGCGGCGCAGAACGAAGACCTCCGCAAACAGGTCGACGACCGCTTCGGCCTCGAGGGCATCGTCGGCCAGAGCCCCGCCATCCAGCAGGTGCTCACCACCATCCGCCAGGTCGCGCCGTCCGACATCCCCGTGCTCATCACCGGCGAGTCGGGCACGGGCAAGGAACTCGTCGCCAGCGCCGTGCACTGCAACAGCCGGCGCGTGAAAAAAGCGTTCAAGCCGCTGAACTGCGCCGGGCTGTCGGCAAGCATCCTGGAAAGCGAGCTGTTCGGCCACATCAAGGGCGCGTTCACCGGCGCCGACAAGGACCGCGAGGGCGTGTTCGAGTACGCCGACGGCGGGACGCTGTTCCTCGACGAGATCGGCGACATGCCCATCGAGATGCAGGCGAAGCTGCTGCGCGCCCTCGAGAGCGGCGAGATCGTGCGCGTCGGTTCCAACGCGCCGCGCCACGTGGACGTGCGCTTCATCTCGGCGACCAACCACGACCTCGAAAAGCTCATCAAGGAAGGCAACTTCCGCGAAGATTTGTTGTACCGCATCCGTGGCGTGCAGGTGCACCTGCCCCCGCTGCGCGAGCGGCGCGAGGACATCCCCCTGCTCGTCCGCCACTACGTCGCGCACTACGCCGAACGCTTGGGCAAGCCCACGCCATCGGTCAGCGAGGACGCGATGATGGCGCTGACGCAGTACGACTGGCCCGGCAACGTCCGCCGGCTGATGAACATCGTGCAGAACATGGTGCTCATCGCTGAGGGCGACGCGATCGAGCTGACCCACGTGCCCGTCGAGGTCCGCGCCGACGCCGACGCCGACGGCAAACAGCTCGGCTCGCTCGCCGGCCTGTCGCTGGACCAGATCGAAAAACAGGCGATCCGCAACACGCTCAAGCTCACCGGCGGCAACCGTGAGCAGGCCGCCAAGATGCTCGGCATCGGCGAGCGGACGCTGTACCGCAAGCTGAAGGAATACGGGCTGAAATGATCAGCCACCGAGCCACTAGCCACCGAGCCACCCAGGGCTAGCGGCATCGTCAGACAAATCTGGGTGGCTGGATGGCTTGTTGGCTAGATGGCTCATTCACAACGCATCGGTCACGGCTTCGACCTGCACCGCCTCGAAGAGGGCCTCGACCTCGTCGTCGGCGGCGTGCACATCCCCCACGACCGCGGTGCGGCGGGGCACAGCGACGGGGACGTGGTGTATCACGCGGTGACGGACGCGATCCTCGGGGCGCTGGGCCAGCCGGACATCGGGCAGCTGTTCCCCGATAACGACCCGCAGTGGAAGGGCGCGGACTCGAAGGTGTTCGTCGCCGAGGCCGACCGGGTCATGCGCGAGCACGGCTACGTCATCGGCAACCTCGACGTGACCGTGATCTGCCAGAAGCCCAAGCTCAGCCCGCACAAGCAGCAGATGCGCAAGAACCTGGCGTACCTGCTCGGGTGCGATGTGTCGCAGGTCAACCTCAAGGGCAAGACGCACGAATCGGTCGACGCGATCGGCGAGGGCCGAGCGATCGGGTGCCACGTCGTGGTGCTGCTGCGGGCGGCGGATTAAGATTGTGCGGGGTCCCCCCGGTGGAACCGGGGGCTAACGGAAGAAGGATCATGGCTAAACGCGGCGCAAAAGCGAAAGCCCCCACGCTCACCGGCGACGAGCGCATCGTCGCGTTGCACGGGGCGGACCCGTTCCTGCAAAAAGAGAAGCTCAACCAGTTGCGCGAGCTGCTCGAAGCGCGCGGCGAAGAGGTCGACGTGCTCCGGCTCGACGGCGACCGGTGTGAGCCGAGCGATATATTTGATGAGCTGCGCAGCTTCGGGCTGATGCAGCAGTACAAGCTGGTCGTGATCGAGTCGGCGGACAAGTTCGTCACCGACTACCGCGAGAACCTCGAGCGCTACGCGGCCGACCCGGTCGACATCGCCACGCTGGTGCTGCGGTGCGAGAAGTGGAACCGTTCGTGGAAACTGAGCAAGGCGATCGAGCAGGTCGGGGCCGTGGTGCCGTGCGACAGCGTGGGCGAGTCGGCGGCCGAGCGCTGGGTGGTGGACCGGGCGAAGAAGGCGCACGGCTGCGCGATCCAGGCGTCGGCCGCGTCGCTTTTGGTCGAGCGGTTGGGGGCGGACCTCGGCCGGCTTGACACGGAGTTGGCGAAGCTCGCGGTCGCGTCGCCGCAGGGCACGGCGATCGGCGAGGCGGACGTCGAGGCCCTGGTCGGCCGCAGCAGCGAGAAGGATGCGTGGGATATTCAGGAGGCGTTGCTCAGCGGCGACGCCGACCGGGCCGTGGGCAAACTGGCGGAGTTGATCGATTTAGCCGGGCATCACGAGCAGTTCATGGCGTATTGGTTCGCCGACCTGTGCCGGAAGCTGGCGAAGGCGGCGGCGATGGCCGAGCAGCGGGTGCCGGATGGGCAGGTGTGCAAGGCGCTGCGGGTCTGGCCGATGGACCGACAACGGCCGTTCATGAACGCAGCCCGCAAGCTCGGCCGGCGCGGCAGCGCCCGCGCCCTGGCGCGGATCACGGAGCTGGACGCCCGGGCCAAGTCGGGCTTCGGCAGCGCCCGGCGGAACCTGGAGACGTTTGCGGTTCAGTTCGCCGCGGCGGTGCGTTAAACTCTGGCGAAACCGGCACGGGGTTGCCGATATGTGGAATTGAACCGTCTCGGCGGAGGATCCGCCGGGTCTGACCCGATGCAAGGAGGCATCATGCCCCGTCACCTCGGTTCATCGTGGCTGATTCTTTCGTTCGCCTTGGCCGTGTGGCTGGTCGCGTGCCAGCCCCAGCGGACCGCTGCGCCCGGGCCGAGTCAGGCCGACGCCGTTGCCGCGCAGGCCCAGGCTTACGCCGACCGCCTGTCGGCCGAGACGCCGGACGCGGACGAGGAGGAGGTCAAGTGGCTGACGCCCGAGCCGCCCAAGCCGTTCGCCGACAAGCGGATCGCTTACAACCACAAACCGCCGAGCACGGTGCGCATCGACCACGGGGCGCTGAACGCAACCAAACCCGATCAACCCGAGGCCGACCGCACCGCCGGGCCGGCCGTGACCCAGCTGACCGACCCCACCGCCCCGACCGACAAGCCGGCGCCCGCGCCCGCCGACGATCACGTGGGCCAACCCGAAGACGTCGACCCGGCCAAGCCGATGACGCGCGACGAATTGGTCGCGGAGCTGAGCAAGATGCTGGCCCGCGAGTCGGCGACTGATCGCAAGACGCTGCGGCCGTGGCTGGCGCGCGTGGCGCTGGCGGCGATCGACCCGCGCTACGAGTTGACCGAGGCGGAACTCGCCAAGCTCACCCCGGCCGACCGCGCGGTGGTGCTGGCCTACCAGCAGACGCTGACCGACGTCGGCCAGAGCCTCGGCGATTCGTACAAGTCCGACCGCGAGGCGCTGAGGGTCATCGCCGACCAGATGAACAAGCGCATCAACCCCAGCAAGACGCTGACGATCAAAAACGCCACGCTCTGCCGCAAGGTCAAGGGCTTCGGCGTCTACGAAGACTTCGGCTCCAACACCTTCCTCGCCGGCAAGACCCAGCCCGTGATCGTTTACGCCGAGCTCGACCACTTCCGCTCGCTCAAGCGCGACGACGGGGTCTACGTCGTCAAGCTCACGCAGGAGGTCGTGCTCTACAACGACTCCGACGGCCTGCCCATCTGGCGGCAAAAGCCCGTGTCGATCAAGGACGAGTCCCGCAACGTCCGCCGCGACTTCTTCGTGGTGCAGATCATCCAGCTGTCGAGCCGGCTGACCGTGGGCAAGTACGACATGAAGATCACCATCACCGACGAGCTCGGCGAACAGGTCGACGAGACGGCCATCCCTATCGAGATTGTCGCGGACCCGAGTTTAACGCTGAGGCGGTGAGCCAACAGGCAAGAGCCATCAGCCAACAGAAGTCAGGTGCGCACTGGGTGGTCAAGTCACCAAACACTCGGTGAGTGACCTTGACGCCTGTTGCCAGTTGCCTTTTGCCTGTTGGCTATTGCCCACCAGCTACCCCAACCCGACGGGCGCTGCTAAACTCCCCCCATGCCCAAAACGACCCCCATCGCCGACGCCCAGCGTGTGGCCGAGTTGATCGACCAGTTGGTCGAGCAGGTCGCCGCGGGGGTGGCCGAGCGGGGCGACAGCCCGCTGGCGATCGTGGGCATCCGCCGCCGGGGCGACGTGTTGGCCCGCCGGCTGGCCGAGCGCATCGACCACGACCACACCGGCCTGGTCGACATCACGCTCTACCGCGACGACCTTTCCGAGATCGGCCCCCAGCCCACCGTGCGCACCACCGAGATCGGCTTCGGCGTCGACGGCGCGACGATCGTGCTGGTCGACGACGTGCTGATGACCGGCCGCAGCGTGCGGGCCGCCCTGCAAACGCTCATCGACTACGGCCGGCCGCGCTGCGTGAAGCTCGCGGTGCTGGTCGACCGCGGCGGGCGCGAGCTGCCGATCGCGCCGGACTTCGTCGCCCTGACCAACGCCGCCGCGCCCGACGAGCACGTCAAGGTACGCCTCACACCCACCGACGACAAAGACGCGATCGTGTGGATCAAACGCTAGAATCACCGCACCGACATGGCGAAAACGAAGAAAACCTACACCTGGCCCCACCGGCACGTGCTCGGCCTCGAAGACCTGACCGCCGACGACCTGCGGCACGTGTTCGCCACGGCGCGCGGGTTCGAGGCGGTCTCCACCCGCTCGGTCAAGAAGGTGCCCGCCCTGCGCGGGCAGGTGGTCGTCAACCTGTTCTTCGAACCCTCGACCCGCACCAAGAGCAGCTTCTTCCTCGCCGCCAGCCGGCTCAGCGCCGACGTGCTCGACTTCACCGCCTCGATGTCCAGCGAGAAGAAAGGCGAAACCCTCGTCGACACCGCGCGCAACATCGAAGCGATGGGCGTCGACGTCATCGTCGTCCGCCACGGCCGCAGCGGCGCCGCGCGGCAATTGGCCGAGCACGTCGGCTGCGCCGTGGTCAACGCCGGCGACGGCCAGCACGAACA
This sequence comes from Phycisphaeraceae bacterium, assembly GCA_028282805.1. GTDB lineage: Bacteria > Planctomycetota > Phycisphaerae > Phycisphaerales > Zrk34 > JANQHD01. The sequence continues at coordinate 179,602 of JANQHD010000009.1, forward strand.
CCCCACCCAGGGCCTGCTCGACATCTACACCATCGGCCAACGCCTCGGCCTCGACACCTGCGACCTGACCGGCAAGACCGTCGCCATCGTCGGCGACATCGCCCACAGCCGGGTCGCGCGGTCGAACATCCACGGCCTCAAAAAACTCGGCGCCCACGTCATCTGCGTCGGCCCGCCCACGCTTCTGCCCGGCGGGTTCGAGGCCATGGGCTGCGAGCTGTCGACCAGCCTCGACGACGTGCTCGAACGCGTCGACGCGATCAACATGCTCCGCGTGCAGTTCGAACGCCTCACCAGCCCCGCCTTCCCCTCGGCCCGCGAGTACACGCACCTGTTCGGCCTGACCACCGAGCGGCTTAAACGCATGAAGAACAACGTGCTCGTCATGCACCCCGGGCCCATCAACCGCGGCCTCGAGATCGAGTCCGCCGTGGCCGACGGGCCAAACTCCACCATCCTCCAACAGGTGACCAACGGCTTGGCCATCCGCATGGCCGTGCTGTTCCTTGTTCACCAGGCGCAGTCGGCGGAGCCGGCCGCGAGCGTGCGATGAACCATGAAAGATGTGCAACCGGATGCTTCCACGTCGGCCGCGAGGAGCGCTTCGATGTGTGACTCACGCGGCCAGCTGATCGTGGTGTCGGGCCCGTCGGGCGTCGGCAAGACCACCATCACCAACCAATTGGTCGAACAGCTCGGCGCGACGTTCAGCGTGTCGATGACCACCCGCCCCATCACCGCCGCCGACACCGAGGGCGAAGACTACTTCTTCGTCGACGAAGCGCGCTTCAAGGCCGCGATCGACCGTGGCGAGCTGCTCGAGTGGGCGAAGGTGTTCGACAACTACTACGGCACGCCCAAGGCGTTCGTCGACCAGAAGCTGGCGGCCGGGCAGGACGTGATACTCGAGATCGACGTCGTCGGCGCGATCGCCATCAAGAAACAACGGCCCGATGCGCTGATGGTCTTCGTGCTGCCGCCGAGCGAGCAGGAGCTGCTCCGCCGGCTGCGGGCGCGGGCGCGCGAAGGCGAAGACGTGATTCAGAAGCGCTTCGCCGAGGCCCAGCGCGAGATCAAGCAAGCGCAGGACAGCGACGCGTACGACCACTTCATCGTCAACCACGTGCTCGCCGACGCGATCGACCAAGCCGTGAACATCGTGCGTGAACACAAGGCGTCGAACTGATGTGACGCATCATGGCTGAACCGCTCACACTCTCACGCGATCAGGTGCGCCGGATCGACCAACTGGCGGTCGACGAGTTCGGCCTGCCGGGCATCGTGCTGATGGAGAACGCCAGCCGGCAATTAGCCGACCACGCCGAGCGGATGCTGCGCGACATGGACCGGCGGCACGCGCTGGTCGTTGCCGGCGGCGGCAACAACGGCGGCGACGGCTTCGCCGCGGCGCGCCACCTCGACAACCGCGGGTTCGACGTGACGATCGTTCGCACAAAACCCGCCGACAGTTACACGGGCGACGCGAGGACCAACCTCGACACCTGCTGCGCGATGGGCCTGAACATCGTCACCGAGCCGGTTGACGGGGCGGACCTGATCGTCGACGGCCTGCTCGGCACGGGCCTGACCAGCGACGTACGCGGCGACGCGGCCGAGTGGATCGGCTGGATCAACCGCCAGCCCGCGGCGGTGCTGGCGATCGACACCCCCTCGGGCCTCGACTGCGACACGGGCGAGCCGCTCGGCTGCGCGGTGCACGCCGACGAGACGGTGACGTTCGTGGCTTTGAAAAAAGGCTTCGCGCAACCCGGCGCCAGCGCATACACTGGGGTGGTGCACGTCGCCGACATCGGCGCCCCCAGCGCACTGATCGCGCGGGTCGCCGGGGAGTGATGCATGGGCAAGCGTTTTTGTTGGTGCAACCGCAAGGCGCTTAAGCGCATCGGGGTCTACTTCGTACTGCTGGCGTTGCTGGCGGGGTTGGTTTACGCCGTGTTTCTACGCATGCCGGGCAAGAGCTACCGCGGGCCGCTGCCGCCGCTGACCGATGCGCAGCGCACGATCGCGCAGCAGCTGCGCGACGACGTGACCGCGCTGGCGACAACGATCGGCGAGCGCAACGTGTACCGACCGGGCACGCTGGACCGCAGCGCCGATTACCTGACGGGTCGCTTCGAGGCGCTGGGCTACACCGTGCAGCGCGTGAGCTACACCGCCGAGCACGGCGCGCAGAACACCGGCCCGCGTTTTGCCGCCGCCGAGTGCCACAACCTCATCGCCGAACTGCCCGGCGCGACGCGGGGCGACGAGGTCGTGATCATCGGCGCCCACTACGACTCGGTGCTCGGCTCGCCCGGCGCCAACGACAACGCCGCGTCGGTCGCGGTCGTGCTGGCGATCGCCGAGGCGCTGCACGGGCGCACGCTCGACCGCACGGTGCGGCTGGTCGCGTTCGTCAACGAAGAGCCGCCGTTTTTCATGACCGACCAACAGGGCTCGCTGGTGTACGCCCGCCGTTGCCGGCAGCGCGGCGACAACGTCGTGGCCATGCTCGCGCTCGAGGGCCTGGGCTGTTACAGCGACGAACCCAACACGCAGCAGTACCCCCCGCCGCTGAGCTTCGTGTACCCCTCGACGGGCAACTTCGTGGGCTTCGTGGGCAACCTGCGGTCGCGCGGCCTGGTGCGCGACGCGATCGCGTCGTTCCGCAAGCACGCGCAGTTCCCCAGCGAAGGCGGCGCGCTGCCCGGGCAGATCGAGGGCGTCGGCTGGTCCGACCACTGGTCGTTCTGGCAGTGCGGCTACCGGGGCATCATGGTCACCGACTCGCTGCCCTTCCGCGATGTACACTACCACCAGCCCACCGACACCGCCGACCGGCTCGACTACGACCGCATGGCCCGCGTCGCCGAGGGTTTGGCGGCGGTCGTGGCGGACCTGGCGAGCGTGAACTAACCCACGCGTCATGCCGCACCATTCCGCTGCGCACCGTCAGGCCATCACGCCATCGCGCACACGCTTAGCCCCCGACATCATGGCAACCCCGCCCCCACCACTGCCACCGCGCCCAGACCCGCGTGTAGTTATATCGTTTTTAGTCTATAAACTATATACTTCACCCGGACACGAACTCACGCACGAAGACCGCCGCGGCAATTGCCCGTCATTGTTGAACAATGTCGAGCCAGGCTTGCGCCATCAGCGCGTGGCCGGCGGGGGTGGGGTGTACGCCGTCGGCCGCCCAGTACGCGGGCGGCGTTTGGGCGGTGACCGCCCCTTCGAACAGCTTGTGAAACGGCACAAACCGCGCGCCGTAGTCGGCGGCGAGTTGCTCAACGATCGCGCGGCGGGCGTCGACCTCGGGCGCCCAGCTCGCGGTCACGTCGCCGCAGCGCAGGTAGAACGGCTCGCACAGAATAAGTCGCACGGCGGGCAGGTCGCGGCGCGTCCGATCGAGCAGGTCGCGGTACACCTCGCCGTAGCGGTCGACGGGCACGCCCGCGCCGGTGACGTAGGCGTGCCAGGTGTCGTTGATGCCGACGAGCACGCTGATCACGTCGGGCCGCAGGTCGAGCGCATCGCGTTGCCAGCGGTCGTGCAGGTCGGTCACGCGGTCGCCGCTGACGGCACGGTTCATGCAGGTCACGCTGTCGAGCTGCGCGGCGATCATCGGCGCATAACCGTTGGCGGCGGCGGTGATCGAGTCGCCTTGAAAAAGCACGGTGTCGCCGGGCTTGATGAAAGTCATGCGTGCCTCGCGTTACAGGCCGATGAACTTGCTGCACACCGCGCGGGCGGTGGCGGGGTCGTCGGTGCCCTGCACGATCGCCCGGCCGTCGACGAACAGCGTGACGCGCAGCTCGGCGCCGGCGTGGGGCAAAACGGCTTTGAGGGTGTAAGCGTTGACGGAAACCGGGCCGTGGGCGCGCAGCGATTCGGCGAGTTGTTCGAAGTCGACCGACACCGGCCCGCCGGTGGGCTTGACCTGCACGGCGTTGCGGCCGCACAGCGAAACGGTTTGCGAGAACGCCCCGCCGTCGAGGCACTCGAACGAGCGGCGGCCGCAGCATGCGCAGTCGTTCGAGCGTGAGCGCGACACGTCGACGGCCTGCCCGCTGTTGGCCCAGGCGTCGAACGAGCGCAGCCGGCGATCGACCGCTTGCCAGTCGCCGAGCAGCACCTTGATCGCCTCGGTCACCTGTGCGGCGGCGACGGTGGCGCTGACCGACGCGAGCACGCCGACGGTGTCGCAGGTCATGCCGCGCTGCGAGGGCACCTCGGGGAACAGGCATCGCAGGCACGGCGAGGGCTCGCCCCACGGCGCCTCGCCGTCGGCAGCCGCGGGCAGCACGGTCATGAGCGTGCCGCTGGTGGCGACCGCCCCGCCGTACACGTAGGGCACGGCGAGCTTGACCGAAAGGTCGTTGAGCAGGTAGCGGGTTTCGAAGTTGTCGGTGCCGTCGAGCAGCACGTCGACGCCGGCGGCGAGCGGCAGCGCGTTGGCCGGGGCGAAGTCGGCGACGACGGGCCTGACCCTCACGTCGCGGTTGATCGCGCGCAGCTTGGCCGCGGCAGCCTCGGCCTTGGGCAAACCGGCCTCGGCGTCGGCCTCGTCGAACAGCACCTGGCGTTGCAGGTTGGTCAGTTCGACGACGTCGCGGTCGACGATGACCAGCTCGCCCACGCCCGCCCGGGTCATCAGGTCGGCGATCACGGTGCCCAGCGCGCCGCAGCCGACGAGCAGGGCGCGCGACCGGCGCAGCTTCGCCTGGCCTTCGGGGCCGACGGGCGCGAGCAACTGCTGGCGGTGGTAGCGGGTGGGCTCGGTCATGACGCCGACGATGATAACAACTTATTTGCGCGGCTTGCCGTCGAGCCCGTCGTAAGCGCGACGGAGGCGCTGCTTGCCGAACACGATGTTCTGCGTGGTCACGTCGACGCGGTTGCCGGCCTTGGGGTTGAAGTTGACGATGCGCTCGCCCTTGACCTGCGTGAGTCGTTTGAGGCGCGCCTTGAGCGGCGTGCGCACCGCCGGGGGCAGCTTGCCGCCCTCGCCGAGCTTCTCGCAGTGCTCGAGCACGTTGTCGACGCGCGAGGCCCAGCTGCGGTTGCCGGCCCGCATGCGCTGCTCGGTGTCGTGAATTATGGCGTGCAGCTTCAGGCCCAGCGTGTCGGGCAACGCGTCGATCACCGCGGCGTGGTAAGCGTCGTTCGGCTCGTTGCGCCGGATGATCGCGTCTTCCGCGTGATGGAAGCGCTGGCCGATCTCGATCAGTTTTCTTGCGTGTGCGGCGCTGATGTCGTCGCGGTTGGCGTAGCGTTTGACGAAGGCGTGGTCGGGCTTGTCGAGCCGGCCGGCCGGTTCGAAGGCGGGCATGGCGGCGATCAGCCGCATCGCGTCGGCGGGCTTGACCGCGGCGAGGTCGGGCTCGTAGCTGAGCAGCTGCCACTTGATGTACGCGTCGACGGTCGGGTTGCGGTCGAGCTTTTTCATCAGCAGCTTGAGCACCTCGTCGCCGGTCAGCGTTTCGGTGTCGCCCTTGGCGTAGTCGCTCTCGCTGCGGGGGAAGGGTTGGTCGTCTTTCAGCGCGGTTCTGGCTTCGTCGGCAAGCTTGGCGACGGCTTGCCGGGCGAGCTGCGCATCGGCGGCGGCGGCGTGGGGCATCGCCAGGCACAGCAGCAGGCCGAGTTGTACCGCGCGGCGGGTCATGCGGTGCATGATACCCCACGCGCCAACCCGCGGCATGAAAAAACCCGCCACGGCATGCGGCGGGTTTCGTGCGGTTTGTAGTCGTCGCTTACCAGGCGAAGTGGGCGAACGCCTTGTTGGCGTCGGCCATGCGGTGCGTCTGGTCGCGGGTGGACATCGCCTTGCCTTCGCCGTTCGAAGCGTCGTACAGCTCGCGGGCGAGGCGCTTGGCCATGGGCTTGCCCTTGTCGGCGCGGGCGGCGTTGATGATCCAGCGGAAGGCCAACGACTGCTGACGCTTTCGGTTGACCTGCATCGGCACCTGGTAGTTGGCGCCACCGACGCGCTTCGAGCGCACCTCGACGCGGGGCTTGACGTTTTCGATGGCCTTCTCGAACACCTCGATGCCGCTCGGTTCGCCCTTGGTGCGTTCCTCGATCAGGTCGATCGCGCCGTACACCACGCGTTCGGCGGCGGTCTTGCGGCCGTCCTTCATCACGCAGTTGATAAAACGCGACAGCACCTTCGAGCCGTAGCGCGGGTCGGGGCGGAGTTGTACGTCGGCTTTGGTGATGCGTCCTGCCATGGGGAGCTCCTTTTGCTCATCCGCCCTGCGCGGTGCGAAGGGCCGTGTGTTCACCGCCGGGGCGAGGCAGGGCCCGGGCGATTACTTGCAGTGGGAAGGTTCGGTTGTCGATTGCGTTGTGGCGGCGCGGTGAACCGCGGCGCTTTTTAAACGCGACTCAGTCGCGTCGCTAAATAAGTTTAAGCGCCCTTGGCGCCGTACTTGGAGCGGGACTGCTTGCGGCCGTCGACGCCGAGGGTGTCGAGCGTGCCACGGATGATGTGGTACCGCACGCCGGGCAGGTCGCGGACGCGGCCGCCGCGGATCAGCACGATCGAGTGTTCCTGGAGGTTGTGGCCCTCACCGGGGATGTAGGCCGTGACTTCCTTGCCGTTGCTGAGGCGCACACGGGCGACCTTACGCAACGCGGAGTTCGGCTTCTTGGGGGTCACGGTACGGACCTGCAAACACACGCCACGCTTCTGCGGCGCCGCCCCAAGGTCACGGACCTTGGACTTGGCCTTGGGGGTGCGGCGGGGCTTGCGGACCAGTTGGTTGATCGTGGGCATACGGGTACCTCAGTCATTCGCTCAAAACGAGCCGCGTAGTGTAACGAGGACCCCGGGGGGGATGCAAGGGGCCTTTTCTGGGGGTCACCCCCGGGCGATGGCGTAGATCGCGTCGGTGGCCCGCAAGTTCGGCCAGAACCCGATCGTGTACCCCGATTCGTAGTCCAGGGCGACCCGTTCGAGCACGCTCACGCCGTGCTCGGCGCACCATTGCTCGAAGTCCTTCATCGACAAAAAGTGCAGGTTCGGCGTGTCGGCCCAACTGAACGGCAGGTTCCGCGACACCGGCACCCGCCCCGTCCACGCGATCTGGTGGCGGTTGCGCCAGTAGCCGAAGTTGGGGAAGCTGACGATGCTCCGCCGGCCCACGCGCAGCATCTCGTCGAGCAGGTTGCCGGGGTGGTGGACCACCTGCAACGTCCGGCTGAGCACCACCGCGTCGAACGCCCCGCCGTCGAAGCAGTCCAGCGGCTTGTCGAGGTCGGCGTGGATCACGTCGACGCCGTTCTCGATGCACCGCACCACGCGGTCTTCGCCGAGGTCGACGCCCTGCAACAAGGTCAGGCCGCGCCCCTTGAGGTGGGCGAGCAGCGCCCCGTCGCCGCAGCCGAGGTCGAGCACGCGGTCGTCGTCGCCGATCATCGACTCGATGCGGTCGAGGTCGCGCCGGTCGCCATCGGTGGTCGGCTCGACGGTGCCGCCGGCGCTCTCGACCAGCAGGCGGTTGAGGAACCCGGCGATGGCGCGGTCCTGCGACTCGCAGTCGAGCAGGAACGAGTCGTGCCCGTAGGGCGCGTCGATGTTGATGTAGCTGACCGGCTTGCCGGCGTGGCTGAGGGCGCGCACGAGCCGTTGCGACTGGGTGGCGGGGAACAGCCAGTCGCTGGTGAAGCTGATGACCAGGAACGCCGCGCTCGTCGACGCCAGCGCCGCGTGCAGACCGCCCCGGCCCTCGCCGAGGTCGAAGTAGTCGATCGCCCGCGTGACGTACAGGTACGTGTTGGCGTCGAAGCGCTCGACGAACTTGTCGCCCTGGTAGTCGAGGTAGGTTTCGACGGAGTACTCGCTGTCGAAGCCGTAGTTGACCTGGCTGCCGTGGCGGAGGGTGCGGCCGAACTTCTCGTGCATGGCCTGCTCGGACAGGTAGGTGATGTGCCCGAGCATGCGCGCGATGGCCAGGCCGTTGGCGGGGTTGGCGCCGTGGGCCTCGTAGTGGCCGTCGTGGAACTCGGCGTCGCAGATGATCGCGTTGCGCCCCACCGCGTCGAACGCCAGCGACTGCGCGCTGACCGAAGCGGTCGTGGCGATGGGGATCACGCCCGCCACGCGGTCGGGGTAAGCCACCGCCAGTTCGAGCGCCTGCATGCCGCCCATCGACCCGCCCGTGGCGCACAGCAGCTTGTCGATGCCGAAGTGGTCCAGCACCCGCACCTGCACCGCGACCATGTCCGCGATCGTGATCACGGGGAAGTTCAGCCCCCACGGCCTGCCCGTCTGCGGGTCGATCGAGCCCGGGCCCGTCGTGCCCTTGCACCCGCCCAACACGTTCGTGCACAGCACGAAGTAGCGGTCGGTGTCGATCGGCTTGCCGGGGCCCACCATGCGGTCCCACCAGCCCGCCTTGTCCTCGCCGGGCAGGTAGCCGGCCACGTGCGCGTCGCCCGACAACGCGTGGCAGATCAGCACCGCGTTGGTCTTGGTGGCGTTGAGCTCGCCGTACGTTTCGTAAGCAACCTCGACGTGCGGCAGCGTCTGGCCGCCGGCCAGCTCGAGCGGCTGGTCGAAGCGCACGGTCTGCGTCTTCACGGTCCCCACGGAACCGGCGTGGTCGGCGTTCGGTTTGGGCGCCTCGGCGTCGTTCATGGCCGCTTATGGTGACGACCCAAACGCCCGTAAGCAAATCGGTGACAAACAAAAAGCCGACGACGGGCTCAAACGGACGCCCGTTGCCGGCTTCAGGGGTAGGGTTGTGACGTCCCCCCTCCAGAAGGACGCCACGGAACCAAGGGGTCAGAGGCAATCGTCCGGACCGTCGTCGCCGGACTGCTGTTGCTCGAGCATCTTCCGCAAGTACGAGTTCTCGCGCCGCGTCGCTTCGAGGTCGAACATCAGGTACTTGATGCTCAGCCGCAGGTAGTCCAGCGACTCCTGAAGGTCGGTCACGGTCTTGCGCAGCTTGCTGTGGCGCTCTTGCGTCTTCTCGGCGAGCTTCTCGAGTTTCTCACGCTCGGATTTGGGCAAGGTGGAGATCTCGCCCATCAGCTCGGCCAACTTCTCCTGGAACGTCTTCTCATCCATACCGGGCAACCTTTCTCGCTTTCGCCCTGTCAGGGAACAATCCCCGGGCCAACGCCCGCCGGCGCGCGTGCCAGACCGCTATATCCGGCGTAAAACCCGGTGTTTGCGGGGTTTTCGTGCCGTGGGCGCCGGCGTGCGGCTGTGCCGGATGTTGATTTGAATCAACACCCCCGGCGGCCGCCGTGGCGACCACACACCGCCCGTCGCGCCGGCGCCGCGGTTGGGCAACACCCGCGGGGGTTATTCTTCGAGGTCGATCCGGGGGTCGACGAACGAGTAGGCGATGTCGACGGCGAGGTTGAAGAGGATCAGCAGGGTCGCGTAGACGAGCACGACGCCCATGATCAGGAAGATGTCCTTGTTGAGCACGCCGTCGACGAAGTGCTGGCCCATGCCGGGCAGGTTGAAGACCTTTTCGACGACGAACGAGCCTGTCATCGCGGCGGCGGCGGCGGGGCCGAGGAAGCTGAGCACGGGCAGGAAGGCGACCTTCAGCGCGTGGCGCATGACGACCTTGCGTTCGGCCTGGCCCTTGGCGCGCGCGGTGCGGACGAAGTCGCTGCTCATCACGTCGATCATGCCCAGGCGGGTCAGCCGGGCGATGTAGGCGGCGAACGGCAGGCTCAGCGTGATCGCCGGGAGCACGACCTGGCCGAAGCTGCCCCACCCGCCGACCGGCAGCCACTTCAGTTGCAGGGCGAAGACCAGCAGCAGCACGGTGCCGGTGACGAACGTGGGCAGGGAGATGCCGATCAGCGCGACGCCGAGCGTGGCGTTGTCGACCAGCCCGCCCCGCCGCACCGCGCCCAGCACGCCGGCGACCACGCCCACGACCAGCGCGATGAGGATCGCCGCGGCGCCGAGCTGGATGCTGATCGGCAGCGAGTGCGCCACGATCTCGTTGACCGTGAAGTCCTTGTACGCCATCGAAGGCCCGAGGTTGAACACGTAGTCGGGCCCCTCGCTCTCGGCCAGCCTCAGCCCCGCCGGCGCCCAGTCGGGCAGCTGCGTGCGCAGCCACCGCACGCCGGTGATGTTCTCCACGTAGTCGAAGTACAGCGTGACCGGCCTGTTCAGCTTGTACTGCGCCTCCATCGCCTCCTGGATCGCCTTGTCGGGCTTGCGCCCTTCGACCTCCAACGGGCTGCCCGGCACCACCCACACCAACACAAACGTCGCCGTGTAGATCACACACAGCAGCAGGGGCAGTTGAACCAGTCGCCAGAAGATGAGTCGGAGCATATGGATTAGCCACCTAGCCAACTAGCCATCCAGCCACCAAGAACGATGGGCGATCCGCAGTTCTCGGTGGCTGGGTGGCTTGATGCCTCGGTGGCTACCTTTTTACCTCAATGTAGTGATACATCTGCAAGTTCCGGGGGTGCATGGTCACGCCGGTGACCTTGTCGGGGTCGAACAGGTGCACGAGCTTGTACTGGTAGAGCGGGAGCATGACGAACTTCTCGCCCATGACGTACTGCTCGGCACGCTGGAGCATCTTCATCCGCTTGGCCGGGTCGGGTTCGCGGGCCGCGGCGTCGAGGTAGTTGTCGTACCACTGATCGGAGTGGCCAAAGTCGTTGTTGCCGTGGCCGGTGCGGAACAGGTCGACGAAGGTGGTGGGGTCGCCGTAGTCGCCGAACCACCCGGAGCGGGCGAGCATGAAGTGGCCCTTGTTGCGCTGGCCGAGGAAGACCTTCCACTCCTGCTGGCGCAGAGTGGTCGCCACGCCCAGGTGCCTCTCCCACATGCCCGCCAGCGCCTGGCTGACCAGCTCGTGGCCGCCGCCGGAGTTGTAGAGGATCTCGATCTTGGGCAGGCCCATGCCGCCGGGGTAACCGGCCTCGGCCAGCAGCCGCCGCGCCTCGGCGATCATCGCCTTGCGTTCGTCGTCGTCTTTCGCGTCGCTGAGGCACCGCTGGCCCGGCGGCGACTGGTAGCCCGGGATCGAGCCCGGCGGCACGAACACGCCCGACACCTTCTGGTGCAGCCGGGTCACGTTCGTCACCAGGTCCCGCTTGTCGACCACCATCGTGAACGCCCGGCGGACGCGCACGTCCTTGAACGGGTTGTCCGAGCCGTCCCGGAGCTTGGGGCGGTTGTTGATCGCGAAGTAGTAGGTGCCGAACGACGTGGCCTCGTGCACGTCGTGGCGTTTGCCCGCGCGTTTCTGCTTGATGATCTGGTCCATGAAGGCGACGGGCGTGGCGCCGATCTGCGCGTCGATCAGGCCCGAGGCGTAGGCGTTGTAGGCCGTGTTGTCGTCGGCGAACCAGACCATGCGCACCGTCTTGCTCTTGACCCGCTGGGGCGTGTGGAAGTGCTCGTTGGCCTCCAGCAACACCTCGCGCTTGAACCACCAGCGCGCCAGCCGGTACGGGCCGTTGCTGACGATCGAGCGGGGCTTGATCCACAGCGGGTTGCGGCGGAGCATGTGCGTGGTCGGGTCCAGCCGCGTGAACCGCGACGTGACGTGCTCGGGCAGCGGGAAGAACGGCCAGCTCGCCACCAGGTCCAAGAAGTACGAGCAAGGCGTCTCCAGCTCCACCTCGAGCGTGTGGTCGTCGATCGCCCGCACGCCCACCAGCTCGGCGAACTTGGCCTCGGCCTCTTGCACCCGCATCCGGGCCATCAACGACCGGACCTCGGACAACGCGCTTTCCTTGTACGACGCGCCATCCTTGTCGAGCTCGATTTCGTGGCGACCGGCAAACGCCGCGACCCACTTCTGCAGGCCCTTGTCTTTCTCGAGGTTTTCCTTGGTGAGCGCGTTGATCCGCGCCAGTTCGTCGAGGCACCAGGTTTGGAACTTCTTGCCGCCCCTGACGTGCATCAAAAAATCGGCGTACGGCGGGGCGAAGTCGGGCATCATGCCCTGCCGCCAGGTCGTCACGAAATCGCGGGTGGTCAGCGGTTGGCCGTCCGACCACTTCGCGTCTTTGCGCAGGTAAAACGTGTAGGTCAGCCCGTCGTCGGACACGGCCCACCGCTCGGCGACGCCCGGCTGCACGGTAAAGTCGTACGGGTCGAACGTGCACAGCCCCTCGAACAGCGCGTAGGCCACGCGGACGTCGGCCGAGGCCTGGGTCATGGTCGGGTCGAGCGTTTCGAAAGAGAGGTAGTGGAGGGTCAGCTCCGCCCGCTCGTCGCCGCGTTCGAAGGCGAAGGTCAACGCGATCAGCAGGCCGACGAGGATGAGGGGCACGAGCAACCGCATGGGCACGGGTCCGTTGCGCGGCGCGGCCGGGGGGGGCGGGCGGCGCGGCGTGGGATCAGTTTTCCGCCGGGTCGGCTTCCGGCTCGGTCTCCGGCTGGGGCTCCGGGGGCGCGGGCGGGGTGGCGGTGACGTTCAACATGAGGCTCGCGCGGGGCAGGCCGATCTTCTCCGTGGTGAGCAGGCCGTCGAGCCCGTCGCTTTCCCTGCCGACCCACTGGTAGACCGCGTCTTCAAACATCAGGAAGTCGCTCTTGGTCAGCGCGGCGACCATGTCGGGGGCCTTGCGTGTCTCGGGCCAACCGGCGGGGTCGAACTTGCGCACGGCGTAGACCATGGCTTGCTGGCAGTGGTCGACCAGGTTGAAACCGATCACCTGGACCCGCTCGTCGCTGTGGGGCGTCAGCAGGCGTGCCGCGAGCTGCGCGTACTTGCCGGTCATGCGGGCGTAGTCCTTGACCGGCTTGCGCATGGCGTCTTCGTCCTTGATCCACATGAAGATGATGTTGCCGTGCAGCCTGGGCAAGGCACGCGTCTCGGCGTCGATGTGCTCGGTCAGGCCCGACTTGGCGTAGCGTTCGACCCAGCTTTCAAGCGCGGCGATCTGCAGCGCGATGGCGCGGGTGATCTGCTGGTTGTCGTCGTAGACCGCCGCGTTGGAGATGTTGTTCAGCGCCGCGTACATCTGGCTGCGGATGAGGGACTCCGGCTCGGCGTTCACGACGCCGGCCACCGCGTCGATCACGTCGGCGACCTTGTCGGTGGGCAGCTTGTTGGTGGTGATCTGCGCCAACGCCGCGGCGGCCCAGTAGCGGACGGCGAACTGCTCGTCCTTCAAGCGCCCGGCCGCCAGGTCGATACCGAGCCCGTCGGGCAGCCGGCCGGCGACGATGAGCGTGTTCATCCGCACGGTCATCTTTTCGTGGCGGTGCAGGCCCTTGCCCTGGAGCGTGGTGGCGCAGAGGGGCGCGTACTGGGCTTTGAAGACGGCGGTCGCGGTGGCGTTCTTGAGGGGTTCGACGAGCTTACGCCGCGCGTTGGCCACGTCGTGGTCGTCGCCGGCCAGGGCCATCTGGTCGACCCAGAAGGCGCAGTACTCGCGGATGGACTTGAGGTTGGCCTCGGTCGGCTGGGCCTTCATCCGGTAAACGTCGGAGGGGATGATCGGCTCGACCTGGGCCGAAACGCCGGACGCGACGATGCCAACCAGGCAAAGCGCCGGCAGCACGGATCGCACAAAAGAAAAACGCAGCATCAGGAGCCTCCAGGCGGTGCGTCGGCCGCGGCACGACCTCTGTCGAGCCACGGGGGAAGGCGGGCGCAAAGCTAGCAACGCCTCACGGCGCTGTCAAGAAATCATAACCGATCCCCGCGACCCTTTCAGCTTGTCACTGCGGCAGTTACATGCAACGCCCGCCCGGCGCCAAGCCCGCCGAACGCGATCGGGCGTCGGCGGAGCGATCGCGGTGTTTTGCGTTATTCCGCCGCTACCACGCGGTTGTCGATCAGCCGCACGCGGTCCACGTGCGCCGCCACGAGGCACACCACCGGCTCCAGCGCGAGGTTAATCAGGTCCAGCGGCTTGAGCGTTTTGCTGTGGCGCACGGCCGCGTAGTCGACGCGCACGTCGTGGGTCGCCATGACCCGCCGCATCGCGCCCTCGACCTCGTCGGGGTCGGTCTCGCCGTCGGCGATGGCGCGTTCGGCCTCGGCCAGCGCCATGCTCAGCGACAGGCCGCGTTTGCGCTGCTTGTCGTCGAGGTAGGCGTTGCGGCTCGACAGCGCCAACCCGTCGTCGTCGCGCACGGTCGGGCAGGGTTCGATCCTGATCGGCAGGCACAGCCCCGCCGTCATCGCTTCGATCACCCGCAACTGCTGGTAGTCCTTCTGGCCGAAGCACGCGACGTCGGGTCGCACGACGTTCAGCAGCTTCGCCACCACCCGGCACACGCCGCCGAAAAAGTGCGGGCGGAACTCGCCCTCGAGCGTCTGCGCCAGCTCCGGCACGCTCAACTCGATCGCGCCCACCGCCGGCGGGTACAGCTCGTCGACCGTCGGGTTGAACACCAAGTCCACGCCCTCGGCCCGGCACTTGGCCAGGTCCGACTCGATCGGCCGGGGGTATTTCTCGAAGTCTTCGTGCGGCGCGAACTGCGTGGGGTTGACGAAGATCGAAACCGCCACGTGGTCGGCCAGCTGTTTCGCCCGGCGGACCAGCGACAGGTGCCCGGCGTGCAGCGCGCCCATGGTCGGCACCAGCGCCACCGTGCCGAGGGCGGCGCGGCGCTGGCGGGTCTCGTCGATCGTGTGGGTGACGATCATGCCAGCAATGTATCAGATCGTGCGCGGCGTGGTCACGCGCCGAAGCGGATCGGCTCGCCCGACACCTCGCGGTACACCTCGATCGTGTGCGCCACGAACGACGCGGCCCCGTGGTGCTCGTGCACGTACTCGGCGGCCGACCGGCCCAACGCGCGCATCGCGCCCGGCTGCTGCGCCATCGAACGGAACACCTCCGCCCACTGCCCCGGCGTCGGCCGCTCGACCAGCTTCGCCGTGCGCCCGTCGACGAGGTATTCGATCACCGGGTCGCCGGCGGCGATGACCGGCCGCCCCGCGCTCATGGCGCTGAGCAGCAGCGTGCGCGCCGTGCCCAGCGCATCGGGGCAGACCACCGCGTCGGCCTGCACCAGAAGCGCCCGCGCCCCGCCCTCGGGCCCGACCAGGTTGACCATGTCCAGCGCGTTGAGCTTCGCCGCCGCCTGCCACAGGCGGTGCGTCGATTCGTCGATCGAATACAAAAACAATTGCAGCTGCGGCATCTCGTTCTTGACCGCCACCGCGCCTTCGAGCATGGCGCCCAGCGCCGGGCTCGCGCGGCCGTCGGTCATCACCACGCAGCACACGCTCGCCCCCGGCTCGGCCAACGGCTCGGGGCCCTCCTCCAGCCGCACCACGCCCGACGGCACGTGCATCGCCGGCACGTGGCTCAGCCCCGACCGCTGCACGCGGTGGAGCAACCCCGCCGTGGGCAGCACCAGCGTCAGGCCCGCCGAGTTCGTTTGCAGGCTGCGCAGCGCCGCCTCCACCTCGCCGACCGACCAGCAGTGCAGCAGCGTCGGCACGCCCACCGCCGAACCGAGCAGCTTGGCGGCGCGGATCAGCGAACCGTCCAGCACGTGCAGCACGTCGATGCCCGCTTCGCGCAACGGCTTGGCGAGGCCCCGCAAACGCACGTCTCTAAGCA
This sequence comes from Phycisphaeraceae bacterium, assembly GCA_028282805.1. Classification (GTDB taxonomy): domain Bacteria; phylum Planctomycetota; class Phycisphaerae; order Phycisphaerales; family Zrk34; genus JANQHD01. Next base: position 195,145 of record JANQHD010000009.1, read on the forward strand.
ACGGGTAGACCGACGGCCGGTACGTGATCGGCTCGCCCATCAGGCTCACCGCCCCGTCGGCCTGGGTCTCCGGCAACACCGGCACCGACCACACGCCCTCGTCCACGAGACCCACCACGAGGTGACGGAACGTCGAAGCCTCGTGGTTCAGCCACATGCGATCGGCTAACAGCGCGACCTTCATGCCACTATCGTAACAGAATCATCATCTTCGCCCCCGGACTTCGCCCCCGAACATTCGGCTCCCGTTCCGCCCCGCGCCCCGGGCAACTCGGCCCCGCCGCTTTAGACGGCGGAATAACCGAACTTGTCCTTGAGGCGCGCGGCCTTCAAGCACTTCTGCTTGCTGCCATAACCGGGCTTCACGCCCTTGTTGGCCTTGCGGTTCTTCCAGTGCAGCTTCGCTCGTTTGGCTCGGCGTCCAGCCATGGGTGACTTCTCCAAATGCGCTGTTCGGGCTGCGTGTTGTACCCGATTTCGCCCCCGCTGACCACCCCCGGCCAAGGCAAAAAACCACCCCCGATCGGGCCGCCGATCGCTGGCCGCGCTGGGCCGGTTTTGGTACAATGCGGCATTGCCGTTCACCCCTGTTTTTGCAGGGCTTTAGGGCGCTTTTATCACCCGATTCGAGAACCGCTTTTCATGGACGATCAAACCCCCGCCGCCGGCCCCGACGCGGCCGCCGCCCAAGACTACTCCGAGGACTCGATCAAGGTCCTCGAAGGCCTCGCCCACGTCCGCAAGCGACCGGCCATGTACGTCGGCGGCACCGACATGCGCGGCATGCACCACCTCGTGTGGGAAGTGGTCGACAACGCCATCGACGAAGCCCTCGCCGGCCACTGCGACGAGATCCACGTCACCGTCAACGCCGACGAATCCGTCACCGTCGCCGACAACGGCCGCGGCATACCCGTCGGCCCCTTCAAGCACGAAAACCCCCGCCTCAACGGCCGGCCCACCGTCGAGATCGTCCTCGCCGAGCTCAACGCCGGCGGCAAGTTCGACTCCAACAGCTACAAGGTCTCCGGCGGCCTGCACGGCGTCGGCGTCTCCTGCGTCAACGCCCTCTCCGAGTGGCTCGAGGTCGAGGTCGCTCGCGACGGCAAGGTCTACGCCATGAGCTTCGAACGCGGCGAGGTCAACGAAAAACTCAAGGTCGTCGGCGACTCCGACGTCAACGGCACCAAGATCTCCTGGCGCGCCGACCGCGACATCTTCGGCGACCTCTCACACGCCTACGACACCATCGCCGGCCGCCTCAAGGAACGCGCCTACCTCAACCCCGGCGTCAAGATCGTCGTCGTCGACCAACGCCCCGACGGCAAGTCCGACGCCTTCCGCTTCGACGACGGCATCATCGAGATGGTCCGCGACCAGACCGAGGGCCAAGCCGCCCTGCACGAGCCCATCCACGTCAAGACCGAGTCCGACGACGGCGCCCTGGTCTGCGAGGTCGCCCTGCGCTACGTCGATTCCTACAACGAGGTCATCACCACCTTCGCCAACAACATCAACACCGTCGACGGCGGCACCCACGTCACCGGCTTCAAAACCGCGCTGACCCGCACCCTGGCGACCTACGCCCGCAACAACAACCTGCTCAAGGGCAACTCCAGCCCCGGCGGCGACGACTGGCGCGAGGGCATCGTCGCCGTGATCTCCGTGAAGATCCCCAACCCCCAGTTCGAGGGCCAGACCAAGGGCAAGCTGCTCAACGGCGAGGTCGAGGGCATGGTCTCCAACGCCGTGACCGAGTCGCTGGGCGCCTGGTGCGAGGAACACCCCACCGACGCCAAGCGCATCTGCAACAAGGCCATCCTCGCCGCCCAGGCCCGCGAGGCGGCGCGCAAGGCCCGCGAATTGACCCGCCGCAAGGGCGCCCTCGATTCCGGCGGCCTGCCCGGCAAGCTCGCCGACTGCATGTCCAAAGAAGTCGACCTCTCCGAGCTGTACCTCGTCGAGGGCGACTCGGCCGGCGGGCCCGCCAAGCAGGGCCGCGAGCGCGAGTACCAGGCCATCCTCCCGCTCAAGGGCAAGATCCTCAACGTCGAAAAGGCGCGCATCGACAAGATGCTCAACCACGAAGAGATCCGCGTCATCATCCAGGCCCTCAAGTGCGGCATCGGCTCCGAGGAGTTCGACATCGAAAAGCTGCGCTACGGCCGGGTCATCATCATGACCGACGCCGACGTCGATGGCTCGCACATCCGCACCCTGCTGCTGACCTTCTTCTTCCGCCAGATGCCCGAGCTCATCCGCCAGGGCCGCGTCTTCATCGCCCAGCCCCCGCTCTACCAGGTCAAGCGCGGCAAGAAGGTCGAGTACGTGCTCAACGAAACACGCATGAACCACGTGCTCACCGGCCTCGGGCTCGACGGCACCCAATTGGTGCTCCGCGACACCGACGGCAACGAAATCCAGCGCATCGCCGGCGACGAGATCGCCGCCGCGATCAAGCTGCTCGACCAGCTGTACGAGCTGGTCACCATCGTGCAACGCCGCGGCATCGACTTCACCGACTTCCTCGCCATGCGGTCCGACGACCCCGAGTCGCGCGGCCGGCTGCCCCGCTACCGCGTGCAGCTGCACGAGTCCGACCACTTCTACTGGAACGAGCACGATGCGCTGGCGGACCTCAAGCAGCACGGCATCTCCATCGACCCGCTGACCAACGAGGCGTACGTGCTGACCAGCGACAACACCAAGCACCCCGTGCCGTTCGCCGAGCTGCACGAGGTCAAGGAACTGGAGAAGCTGTTCCCGCAGCTGGCCGACGCGGGCCTGCCCATCGAGGACTACGCGCTGGTGCAGGAGCAGTCGGTGTCGGGCGAGCGGTTGCCGACGAAGTACGCCATCGCCGTCAACGCCGAGTCCGACAGCGAGAAGCTCGTCGAGGTCGCGAACATCGCGACGATCGTCAACGCGGTCCACGACATCGGCCGCCACGGCATGGAGATCAAACGCTTCAAGGGCCTGGGCGAGATGAACGCCGACGAGTTGTGGGAGACCACGATGGACCCGCAGCAGCGCACGCTGCTGAAGGTGACGTGGGACGAGGCGTCGGAGGCCGAGAAGCTGTTCAGCATCTTGATGGGCGAGAACGTCGAACAACGCCGCAAGTACATCGAAGAGCACGCCCTCGAGGTGAAGAACCTCGACGTGTAACCGGCGAGGCCCGCTTCAGCGGGCCGGGTGATCGGTTGATTGGTGAATTAGTGAATCGGTGAATCAGTATTTCAAGAATCGACCTCTGCGCTTCTCTGCGCCTTCGCGGTAAATCAAACAACCAAAACCTCAACGCTCGTGCAGGGCATTCATCGCCCAACCCACCCAGCGCCGGGTGAGCTTGGCGCGGGTGAGGCGGACGCGCTGGGCCAACCGGTCGGCGACCGCGGCGAACAGGTTCTTCTCGGCCAGCAATCGTTTGAGCCGGAGCTTCAGCGGGTACCTGCCGGCTTGCGGCTTGATGTTCGGGCCGGGCAGGTACTCGGTGACGATGCGCTCGGCCGGGTCGGTCGCCAGCGCTAAATACTTCTCGCCGTAGCGCAGCACGAGGCTGCGCTTGACGAGCTTGGCCAGCGCCGCGTCGACCTCGGCTTCGGGCGATTCGCCGGCGAAGCGCTTGACCAGGTCGGCGCGGGTGCGGGCCTTGTCGCAGGCCTCGTAGACCGAGCGGGTCAGGCCCGTGACGCGGTGGAGCGGCCGCCAGTTGCACGGGCGCGAGTCGATGAACCACAGGCTGCGCGTGCGCGGCATGGCCAACAGGAACGCGCGCCCGTGCGCCGCCTGCCAGCGTTTGACGATCTTGATCAGCTTCGCGCAGCCGGGGCTGTCTTCCTTGGCGTTGAGGAAGTCGGACTCGTAGGTGTAGGCCAGGCGTTCGAGCGCTTCGTGTTCGAAGGGGTAGACGTAGCCGTACGACGTGCGCGGCTTGATGGGCGCGATGCCGAACTCGTCGGCCTGGTTGAAGTGCGGGCTGAAGCGGTCGACGTGGAGCACGCCGGTGTTCGACGGGGGCGTGAGGTGGTGGATGCGGTGCGCGACGGCGGCGACGTCGTCGAGCTCCTCTTCTTTCTCGCCGGGGAAGCCGTAGAGGTGGTTCCAGCCCACGCGGATGCCGTACTCGCCGCACCACTTGAGCAGCTGGACGTTCTGCATGACCGAGCAGCCCTTGCGCATGAGCTTGAGGGTGTGATCGGAGAGGCTTTCGATGCCCGGCTGGATCATGCTGACGTTGGCTTGCGCGAGCATGCGGACCTGCTCGCGCGAGAGGTTGGCCTTGGTCTCGTAGAACAGCTGCACGTCGCCGCGCTCGGCGAGCTGCGGCAGCACCGACTTGAAGTACTGCATGTCGAGGATGTTGTCGGCCATGGCCACGAGCCTGTAGCCGGTCTGGTCGGTGACCGCTTGCAGCTCTTCGACGAAGCGGTCGGGCGACTTGCTGCGGAAGGCCATGGTCTGGCCGTTGAGCCCGCAGAACGTGCAGTGTTGCTTGGCCCCCCACCAGCAGCCGCGCGCGCTTTCGAGGGCGAGCGCCGCGTTGACGCGCGGCCCGACCGCCGAACCGGCCAGCGCCTCGACGTACTCGCTGAAGTCGGGGTAGGGCATGCGGTCCATGTCGTCGCCGGTGAGCACCTGCGCCCGCAGGGTCATCTCGGGGTAGTGTCGCGAGAGGAACCCGGGCACGCGTTTGTCGTGTTCGCCGCGCGACAAACGCTCGACGAGCTCGACGATCGACAGGTCGCACTCGCCCTGCCCCAGCCAGTCGATCTCGGGGAAGCGCACGAACAGCTCCTCGCCCATCACCGACTCGCAGTTCGCGCCGCCGATGACGGTCACGACGTCGGGGCGGGCTCGTTTGACTTGGCGCAGGATCGCCAGCGAGGCGCAGTTCTGCTGGAACGTCGAGGTCAGCCCGACCACCCACGGGTTGGCATCGAGCACCCTCTCGCGGGCCACTTCGCAGAACTCGCGCGCCTGCGCGATCCACCGGCGCAGCAGCCGTTCGCCCGGCTCGCCCCCGCACGCCAGCGCGATCGGTTCGATCATCGCGTCGATGTCGTACTCGGCAAGGTAGCGATCAAACTGCTCGTCGCTGTGGTCGAACAGGCAGTGCGAGAAGATGTACTCGCCGAGCATCGCGGTGTCGGTGTCGGAGCTGATCCAGTTGTAGGCGTCGATGCCGATCGCGTCGGCGTACCCCACGTTCAGGTAGAGCAGGCGCGTGGGGTAACCCGCCCGTTCCAGGTTGGCCTTCATCTGGCTGACGCCCAGCGCCGGCAGCTTCGGCATCTGAAACGGCGGCACCACCAACACGACCTGGCGCTCCGCTTTGATCATGGTGACACCCAACTAGCCCAACCCCGATATTGTAAAGCGGCGGTGGCCGATCCCAAACGTTTTTCGCATTAACCGGAGCCCGCCCGCCCACGTGGCCGCGCAAACAGGGGTTCAGCCGCTATCATCCCCGCATGCTTCGCCGGAAGATCATCGAACTGCTCGCCGAGCGGATCGCCGCGATCGGCCTGCCACACCCCGTGCGCGTGGGCATCGATGGGCCCGGCGCCTCGGGCAAGACGACGCTCGCCGACGAACTGGTCGCGCCCTTGCAGCGGCGCGGTCGGCCGGTGATCCGCGCATCGGTCGACGGCTTTCACCACCCGTCGGCCGTGCGATACCGGCGCGGCCGCGACGACGTGGCCGGCTACTACCACGACTCGTTCGACCACGCCGCGATGCGACGGGCGCTGCTCGAACCGCTCGGGCCGGGCGGCGACCTGAAGTACCGCGCCGCGCAGTACGACTTCCGCACCGAGTCGCCCGTCGATGCGCCGATCGAGTCCGCCGATCCGGGCGCGGTGCTGGTCTTCGAGGGCGTGTTCGTGCTGCGGCCCGAGCTGCGGGGGCACTTCGATTACCGCGTGTACGTCGACGTCGATTTCGATGAAACCACCCGCCGGGCGATGCGGCGCGACGCCGATCACTTCGGTTCGGCCGACGCGGTGCACGAAAGGTATACCACCCGCTATGTGCCGGGCCAGCGGATGCACCTCGATCACGCCCAACCACACCGCCACGCCCACGCCGTGATCGACAACAACGATCCACAACGCCCGAAAATCCGGTTCACCACCTGACAAGTGCTTTTCACCGCTGCGCCCGCTACAATCCGCCGCCGATGCCGCACACCGACGCACAACCCACGCCAACCGAGCACGACGTGCAGACCGTCGCGTTCGTCTCGTTGGGCTGCCCGAAGAACCTGGTCGACTCAGAAAAAATGCTCGGCCTGCTCGCCGAAGACGGCCTATTGCCGGTCAGCGACGAGGCCGACGCCGACGCGATCGTGGTCAACACCTGCGGCTTCCTCGAGGCGAGCAAGGACGAATCGCTCGACGTGATCCGCGAGGCCGCCGAGCGTAAAAAGGTCGGCGAGCTCAAGCGGCTCGTCGTCGCCGGGTGTTTGGTGCAGCGGCACCGCGCGAAGATGCTCGAGTGGTGCCCGGACATCGACGCGATGGTGGGTGTGTTCGACCGCGACCACATCGTCGAGGCCGTGCGCGGCGGCCGGCCCGAACAAAACGACCTCGCCGTCGACGTGCCGGTGTACTCGTCGATCGCTGCCAGCGCCACGATCAAAAAGCAGCGCGAGCACATCGAGGCCGAGGGTTACTTCGAGTCGGACGCGGCGCGCCTGCGTTTGACGCCCCGCCACTACGCGTACCTGCGCATCAGCGAGGGCTGCAACCAGAACTGCGCGTTCTGCACGATCCCCTCGATCCGCGGCAAGATGCGCAGCAAACCGCTCGACGCCCTGCTCGCCGAGGCCCGCGAGCTGCTTGCCGACGGCGCGTTCGAGCTCAACCTCATCGGGCAAGACACCACCAGCTTCGGCGACGACATCGCTTACGCGCCCGGCCTGGCGGGCATGTTGCGTGAGCTTGATGCGCTGGCCGCGCAGCACGGCGGCGCATGGCTGCGATTGATGTACGCTTACCCCTCGTGCTTCACCGACGAGATGATCGACACCATCGCGCAGCTACCGAACGTGGTGAAGTACATCGACATGCCGTTGCAGCACATCAACGACCGCGTGCTCGATTCGATGCGCCGCAAGACGAGCCGCGAGCTGATCGAAACGTTATTAAACAAGCTGCGCGACCGCGTGCCGGGCATCGCCATACGCACCACGTTTATCACCGGCTACCCCGGCGAGACGCGGGCCGAGCACGAAGAGCTCGTGCAGTTTGTCAGTGACTTCGGCTTCGACAACATGGGCGTGTTCGCTTACAGCCCCGAGCCCGGCACACCCGCCGGCACGCTGCACGCAAACGGCGGCGCGCTCGACGACGAGCTCGTCGCTGAGCGATACGAAGAATTGATGCTCGCCCAGCAACGGGTCGTGCTCGACCGCAACGCGGCGTGGGTCGAAACCGCCGCCGAGTTCGACGTGCTGGTCGAGGGCGTCGATGAAGCGACCGGCCTGCCAGTCGGCCGCACCTACCAGCAGGCGCCCGACATCGACTGCATCACCTACCTCAACACGCAAGCGCCCCTCACCCCCGGCGAACTCGTGCGCTGCATCGTTACCGACTACGCGGGCTACGACCTGATCGCCCAGCCGAGCAAAGAGCTGAGCGGCGACATCTCGCTGAACGTGATCGATCGATCTAACGACACGCAATAGCCGGCACCATACCTGGCGCCGACCGACCGGCGGCAGGCATGCCGCCGGCTGTGTACGCCGGCGTTATTGATTGAAATACTTTTCGCGCACCCACTTCGGCTGGTGGCGGTCGGGCTTGCGCGCGTGCCCGGTCAGGTCGCGCGCCATCGGTTGCGGCTTGTCGGTGGTCAGCGGCTGCGTGTCGCCCAGCTCGGCCTGCCACTGCGCCAGTTGCGTGAGCATGCGGGTGACACGCCGCCTGTGCGCCTCGCCGTCGGCCAAGTCGTGCAACTCGTGCGGGTCGTTTAGCAGGTCGAACAGCTGCGTGTGGTTGATATTCGTGTAGCGGATCAGCTTCCACCGCCCGTCGCGCACGCTGCGCATCTGCTTGCCCATCGCCAGGTACAGCGAATCGCGCACCGCCTCACGCCGACCGTTGATGACTGGCTCTAACGACTTGCCCTCGACGCCCTCGGGTAAGTCAAGCCCCGCCCATGCGCTAGCGCCGACAGTCGGAAAGATGTCCATCAGGTACACCAGCGCCTCACGGCGCTCACCCCGCGGCACACCCGGCCCCGCAAAGATCAACGGCGACTTCATCGAGTGTTCGTACACGCTCTGCTTGCCGAGCAACCCGTGCGACCCGAGCGCCAGGCCGTGGTCGGACGTGAACACGATCAGTGTTTTGCGTTTGGTGTTGCGCTCCGTCGCGGCGATGATGCGGCCGATCTGCGCGTCCATGTGCGTGATCAGCGCGTAGTACTCGGCCAGCTGGTCGCGCACCACGTCTTCCGTGCGGGGCCAGGGCGCAAGGTTCTCGTCACGCAACACCAACCAACCGTTGTCGAACGGGTGCTGCGGCATGAAGTTCGGCGGCAACGGCGGGCGCTTACCCGTGTACATCGGCAGCGCTTCTTTCGGCGGGTCGCGCGGGTCGTGCGGCGCGGTAAACGCGACATACACAAAGAACGGCTTATCGCCGTCGTGCTTGTCGATGTACGACACCGCCGCATCGGCAAACAGCCGGCTCGAGTGAACGCCGGCCTTGCGGTAGGGCTCCGCCTTGCCCTTACCCGACCAGCGGTGCAGCGGCACGTTGAAGTGGTCGCACATACCGCCGAAAAACACCGCCTCGCCGCGCGCGAAACTCTTCGTGAACGACTGCCGGCCGTTGTGCCACTTGCCGGTAGCGAACGTGTCGTAACCCGCCGCGGCCATCGCCTGGCCCCACGTGCGCTGGTCTTTCATGTCCCCGTGGGCGCGGAACAACGATCGGCCGGTGTTGATCATCGCTCGGCTGGGCATGCACACCGCCCCGTGTTGCGAGCCCATGCAGTACGCGTTGGTGAACACCGTGCCGCGCCTGGCGAGCCGATCGATGTGCGGCGTTTCGATGTGCGGGTTGCCGCTCGCGCCGACCGCGTGGGCCTGCTGGTCGTCGGTGAGTATGAACAGCACGTTCGGCCGACCGTCGTGCTTCGTCGCCCGCACCGGCACGACGCACAACACGACCAGAACCAACGCGGCCAGAACGAAATGCGATCCGATAAATTGACGGTGAGGCATGAGGTCGCCTTGCCTACTTAAGGTTTGAATATTGCGATATGACGCCCGCCGACCGCGTTTCGGCTCACGCCCCGGCCGTACGCCCGAAGCGAGGCTCGACGCGCGCCGCCGTGATGCGCCCGCCGTCGCCCGTGCCGCGCATGACCAGTACCAACGCAACACCTTGTTCGCACAGCGTGCCCGGCAAGTAAAACCGGTCAGCCGGCCCGCCGGCGAATTGCGGCTGCATCGCCGGGCCGAACGCGTAGCGCCCGACCAATTCACCGCGCAGCCAGATGTCGCCGTGGCAGTTTTCGCCGGCCAGCGTGAGCACCGCGCCATCGGGCATGGGCGCGTCAAGCGTGGTGCCGACCGCGACGTGTTGCCCACCGGCAACGCAAGGCGCATCGCACGCTTGCATTGTTTTACCGACCAGCGCGTCGCGCTCTGCACCGAACGACCAGTCGCAGTCGATCGCCCGGCCGTCGATGCGCAGCGCCCCGGCGATGCCGCGCAAGCTGCCCAAGCGTCGCGCCGGCCACTTCGGGTCGTCGAAGTTCGAGTGACCCCAAATCTCGGCGCGCACCCGAAGTTCGTGCCCGCCGCTCGCCAACCCGCCCGGCGCCTCGATCGTCAGCGGGTTGCCGTCGCACACGTACGTACCGACGTACGCCCCGTCGAGGTACGCGCCGATGATGTCCGCCGCGTAATCGAGCGTGAGCGAGGCGGCATCGGCGGTGGTCTTAAAGCGGCCGCTGTACCAACCGGCGCCCGTATGCACGCCGAGCTCCTCCATCGCTCGCGCCTCGCCCGACCAATGCTCGGCCGCGTCGGTCGCGGGCAGTTCGCTCGTTTGCCAGTTGCCCGCCAGCAAATCGCGCGGCTCACCCAAAGCCGGCAGCCGGCCAAGCCCGTCGCGCCCCGCCTGCTCGCGCGTCATCGTTTGAATCGTCAACACGCGATCGCCCCGACGCACCGCGCGTTCGCAAGCGGGCTCGAACGTCACCACGATCAACTCGCCGTCGACCGACAGCTCCCCGCTCGCCCCCGGTTCGCCGCACAGCTTCAACACCGCGCCCGCGTCGGTCGGCATTAGCTCGCAAACTTCCGCCGTGCTGTAATCGATCGTCATCGGCAGCCCGACGTGTTCGAGCGACACACCAAACGGCACCACGTGGTCGTAACACACCCCCACCGCCAATTCGCTCGCACACGGCACGACCCGCCCGTTGATTTCGAGCTTCGTCGCCTCCGGCTGCCGCGTGCCGTTGTACACGAACACGAAACCGCTCCGCCCGTCGAGCGATTCGAGGCTGTACACGCGAGCCGGCCCATCGTCTTTCTCAATCACGCCCATCAGCGGGTTCGTGCAGCGCGGCCCGCCGTCGGTCGAACTCGTCGGCGCACACGCCAGCCATTGCGCCTCAAACGCCTGAATCATCCCCGCTAAACGCCGCGCATCGAAAAAGTGGCGCGTCGCGTTGCCCGCGTAATCAACCATGCCCTCGAAATCAATCACGCTTGCGATGAACGTGCTGCCGCCCCAGTTGTTCGTGCCGTGATGTCGGCCCGGCGTGCTGCCCCCCACGAAATTAAAAGGCCCAAGCCCCTTCACCCCCGCCGACGCGATGCGACGCAGGTCGTTCTCACTCCGCCCCATCTCGGTCACGAACACCGGCGTGTCGCTCATCGGCGAACCGTCGCGGTATCGCCCGGCCAACACCGTGTGGTACGCGTGCGTCGCCTTGCGCTCGACCGCACCGCCGCCGTAAATGTTCGGCGTCGGCAGCACGCCCTCGACCAGCCCCGTGGCGCGACGCAGCTTCGTTTGCAGGCCGATGCACGCGCACAGCGGCACGTCGACCCCGTCGTCGCGCACCATGTCGCGCAACGCCGCGATGTAGCCGGCCGGGTCTTCGCAACGCTCGTAGAAATCGAGCTCGTTCTCCAAGGCGTACAAAACGATCGGCCCGCCGTTGCTGTACAGGTGTGGCCGCGCAACCGCGTTCACGCGTCCGAAGTACCGCCGCACGCAGCCCAGGTAGTTCGGCTCGTTCTGCCGCAGGCCGACCCCGCTTTTGGTGTACAGCCACGCCGGCAACCCGCCCCCGTCGCACTCGTTGCAAATGTAAGGCCCCGGCCGCAGGTACACGTACAACCCCACCTCGCCGCACAATTCGAGGTAACGGCCAAGGTCACATGCGCCTTCAAAATCGAACGAACCCTCCACCGGTTCGTGCAGGTTCCAAGGCGCGTACACGTCGACCGCGTTGAAACGCGCCGCCTTGACCATCCGCAAGCGGTCGCGCCAGTCGTTGGGGTGCAGGCGGAAGTAAAACGCCGAGCCGGTCAGCAGGTACGTCGGTCGGCCGTCGATGACGAACCCGTCCCGGCCGAAGGTGATGGGCACTCGCCCCGTACGGTTCACGCGCGCGCTCCTCCGTGTCGCGCTCAGTATAACGCCATCACGCGCACGGCGGCGCGATCAGTTCATCTCGAGCTTGTCGATCTTCTCAGCAACGACGACCTTCTCGGCGTTGACCTGACCGATGTTGATGCCGCCGACCATCTGGGCCGCGACGGAGTGCTCGGCGCTTCGGGCCAGCTCGTGGGCCTTGGGCAGCAGCTGCGGCTCGGCTTCGAGCTTCTCGGCGATCCGCCTGGGCAGTTCGTGGGGCGGCGGTTCCTGGGCCCAGCCGAACAGCTTCTTGACGCCCTCCCAGGCGTTCTTGCCCACCTCCGACGCCGCCCCCTTCGCCGCTTCGCACCCGAGGAACGTCAACGCCGTGGTGATCGTGGCCAACTCGATGCCCGTCATGGTGTGGCTCCTTTCAGGATGGCCTTCATCGGCGCGTGCCGGTTTCTTTCGGTGTTGTTTTACTTGCGTTTCAGTGCTTCGTATCTCTGCCGAATCGCGCGTACGAGCCGGTGCTCTTGATCGAAGTGCTTCGTCGCGATTGTCAAAGCTCGATCCAAGAACTGGCATGACTCATCACGCTTACCGAGTTCATACAACACATCGAACATGTTCAGATAACGGATCGCCAGGCTTGGGTGGTCGGGGTCGAAGTGCTTCTCATCGATCGAGATCGCACGCTCCATAAAACGCCGCGCTTCGGGCAGGTCGCCGAGGTCTTGAAGCACCCCCGCCAGGTTCGAGTAGCTGGCGGCCAATGCGGGATCATCCGGATCGAGTTTCTGCTGCTGCAAGCGGATCGCGTGTTCGTTGAGTTCGCGTGCGTCGACCAACCGTCCGAGTTGATACAATGGGATATTGACACCACTGGATATCGATGCCGCTTTCAGACGCCCCAGGTCCAACAAACCGGCACAAACGGCCATCAACGGGTCCAGTTCCCATCGCAATGCCGCGTCTGCGATCGCCTTGTCGTGAACCGCGTTAGCGCGTTCGTTGGCTACGGACTCGATGTGAGACAGCCGGTCTTCAAAGGCTTCGGCATCGGCGGCCAGTTTCTCGCGGAGGTGATGGCCGAGCACGCGGTGGAGGCTGTGCCGTTCGCCGTCGCCTTCGCGCAGGGTGAGCAGATCGAGGCGGCGCAGGTGATCGAGGAGGCCGGCGAACGCATCGGGGACGCCGGGCTTGGTTTCGAGTTCGACGCCATCGCGCTCGATCAGCAGGCGCAGCCAGGAAGCGGGGACCTGGTCTTCGGGCAGCAGCGCGGCGTATTCCAGCGTACGCACCTCGGCGGGTTTCAGCACGGCCAACAGGTCGCCGAGCAGCGCGTCGACGTGCTGGTCGTACTCGCCCCTGTGGGGGTGGGCGGTGTTGTGGATGTCCCGGAGGCTGGCGAGCTGCTTGGATTGCAGGTGCTGCCAGTAATCGGGCCAGGTGGCCGAATCGGTGACGTGCATGTACGCGCCGACGAGGGCAACGGCCACGGCCCACCCGTCGAGCCATTCGGCGATGTCTTCGACCGCCTGGCGGTTTGCTTCGTCCAGGGCGTCGCGGCGGTAGTTACCGAGCACCTGCCGGCACTCTTCGGTCGACAACCGACCCAACTGCTGCATGGACACCTGGCCCATGTGCTCGGCGCGCGTGGTGATCAAGCGGAGGCACGGCGGGCCGGGCAGGTGCGGCAGCCACTTGGTCCACGACTCGGCGTTGTGGACGTTGTCGATGATCAGGAGCGAGGGCTTGTCCGAGCCTTCCAGCTTGGTCTTCACGAGCTGCGCGGTTTGTGGCACGTTGGGCAGCGGCTCGATGCCCAGCGGCACGGCCAACTCGGACAGCGCCGCCTCGGGCTGGTTGGTCTCGGCCGACACGAAGTAACAACCCCCGGGGTAGTCGTCGAGGTGACGCCAGGCGTATTCAACGGCGAGCGCGGTCTTGCCGACGCCGCCCTGAGCCGACAGGCCGCGCTCCTGGTGGACGGCGAGCTCGCCGCCGCCTTGCAGGGATGCGTGCAACTCGGCGAGCTCGGTTTCACGACCGGCGAAGCGCTCGGCCAGGCGCTCGGGCAGGCTGCGCAGGGAAGCGAATCTCTGTGGACCGACGTTGAGCTCGCCCACTTCGTTGGCCACGACAACGTTGGTGCCTTCGACCTTTTCGATTGGCAATTTGCCTGGTCCGCCTGTCATGCGATCCCCCTTTACGAGAAGGCGAGGTGGAAAACCGGACGGGTGGATTATAACGCAAACGCGGGATCGCGGACGGGTGGCGGGTGTGTTTGGGTGGTCGCGAAGCGACCACGCTAAACGTTTAGTCGAGGCCGAGTTCCGACCAGCGTTGGGTGACCTGTTGCTTGATCGCGTCGGACATCTGCAAGACCGGCGGGAAGTCGCGCACCGGGTGGCCGTGGGCCTGTTCGCCGTCGATCTTCCGCGTGGCGTCGAAGCCGACCTTGTGGCCGGCGCCGAGGCGCGGCGCGGCGTGGTCGAGTATGTCCAGCGGGCCCGACACGACCTCCAGGTCGCGCCCCGGGTCGCAGTTGGCCGCGAGGTGAAACAGCACGCGCTCGTGGTCGTGCACGTCGACGTCGTGGTCGACGACGACGATCATCTTCGTCCACGCCATCTGCCCCGCGCCCCATATCGCGTGCATGACCCGGCGGGCCTGCAGCGGGTATTCCTTGCGGATCTTGATGAACGCGCAGTTGTGGAACGCGCCGAACATCGGCAGGTCGTAGTCGATGATGTCGGGCACGATCGTTTTGAGCAGCGGCAAAAAGATGCGCTCGGTCGCCTTGCCGAGGTAGTAATCTTCCTGCGGGGGCAGGCCGACGACCGTGGTCGGGTAGATCGGGTTGCGCCGGTGCGTGATCGCGGTCACCGTGAACACGGGGTAGCGGTCGGGCAGCGAGTAGAAGCCGGTGTGGTCGCCGAAGGGGCCTTCGAACACTTCGTGTTCGGGCTCGAGGCTTGGGGCTTGGGGCTCGCGGGGGTCGTAGCCGACGCCCCCGGCTTCGGTGGACACGTGCCCCTCGATCACGATCTCGGCGTTGGCGGGCACGTGCATGTCGACGGTCTTGCACTTGACCAGGGGGATCGCGCCGTCGTTGAGGAAGCCGGCGAACAGCAGTTCGCTGATGCCCGGCGGCAGCGGCGCGGTCGCGGCGTAGGGCAGCACGCTCTCGCCGCCGAGCGCGATCGCCAGGGGCATCGGTTCACCGGTTTGCTTCCACGCGCGCCAATGGCGTGCGCCGTCGTGGTGGACGTGCCAGTGCATGGCGGTGTGGTTTTTGTCGATGAGCTGCGCGCGGTACATGCCGATGTTGCGCGAGGGGCGCGGCGTGCCATCGGGCTTGCCGGCGTCATCGGGGTGGGTCGTGTACATGCCGCCGAGCGTGATGTAACGGCCGTCGCCCCCGCCGGTACCCGCCTGCTCGGGCGATACGTCGTAGCCCACTTTCCGGGGGTCGCCGTCGAGCGGCCAGCACTTGATGATGGGCAGTTCGAAGAGGTCGACGTCGTCGCCGGTTTTGACGACCTGCTGGCAGGGGCCGGAGCCGACAACCTTGGGCGCGTACGAAGCGACGCGAGCGAGTTCGAGGCCTTTCTTCATTTTTTCCATCAGGCCGGTGGGCGGCTCGGGCTTGATGAGGTTTTCGACTTTCTGCGCGAGCGATTCGAAGTCGGTGCCGAGCGCCATCTCCATGCGGCGGTACGAGCCGAACG
Organism: Phycisphaeraceae bacterium; assembly: GCA_028282805.1. Classification (GTDB taxonomy): domain Bacteria; phylum Planctomycetota; class Phycisphaerae; order Phycisphaerales; family Zrk34; genus JANQHD01. The sequence goes on from JANQHD010000009.1 coordinate 210,494, forward strand.
TGTTGATCGCGAGCGGGATGTCGCTGCCCTCGACGTTTTCAAATACGAGCGCCTTGCCGCCGAGGGTGTGGTGTCGCGGGTCGGTGACGGCGGCGACGTCCGATTGTGAGGGCGCGGGCGACTTGCTGAGGCGGTCGGCGATCTCGGTGATTTCGAGGATCGGCGACACGGGCGCGGTGACGCGGTGCAGTTCGCCGGCCGAGTCGAGGGCGTCGATGAAGTCGCGGAGCGTGGGGTATGGCATGCCGGTAGCGTAGCCGAGCAAAAGGCCGCAGAAAAGCGTCGGTATGGGGATGTGTACAATGCGACCGATCGGGTACGGTAAGCGCTAAGCCGCAAGCGGCTGTGGACGGGGATGGGTCGGTTGCGATTGATTACCTGTCGGGCAAGGGGTGCAACGCGTTTTCGTTTCTGCCTTACAACGCCGGGGCGACGGGGACAACGTCTGGCCGTTTGTGTCGCGCGACGACAAGCTGCGCTACGACTGCTCGACCAGTGGCAGGTCGTGTGCGAAGGGCATATACGACGGAGAACGACGACGCCAGAGGTAAGGGCGCGGCGCACGCGCTCGACGGCGGCGAGCTCGGCCCCAGCGCGCGGATGATCAAGCCGCTGCGCGCCGAAGTCATCGAAGCCGGGGGCTCACGTTCAATCGGTTCAACGCCCGGCGGCCAACCGGGTGACGACTGGCTCGCCGTGATCCGTCGAAGGTGAGCGGTCGCTCGTCACGCCCTAGTTGTGGCGTTATCTTGAGCAAATCGCGCAAGGTTTTTCTTTATTTTCGCATTTGGCCGGCGTATACTGGGCGCGACGCTCGTAAGGAAAGGCACGACTGCCACCAGTGACACACTTGCGGAAAACCGCTCATCGGCGGCAACAGTTTGTCGTGTTGAATTGCATCGATTTCATGGGCGGATCCCCGACCCCCCGCCCATGAATACAAGGGCGAGGCCTCGTGCCTCGCCCTGATTATTTAACGAGTTAACTTGTTTAAGCGTCGTGTTTACGCGGTGAACCACTGCTGGTTGGTGCGTTGCCAGTCGACGATTTCGCCCTCACCGAACCACAGCGCCAGCTCGCGCTGGGCCGACTCGGGGCTGTCGGAACCGTGCACGAGGTTGAGTTGCCCGGAGATGCCGAAGTCGCCGCGCATCGTGCCGGGCTCGGCCTTGATGCCGTTGGTCGCGCCGATGAGCTTGCGGCAGACCGCCACCGCCTCGTCGCCCCGGATCGCCAGCACCAGCACGGGCGATGAGGTGATGAACGCGATCAGGTCGCCGAAAAACGGTTTCTCGGCGTGCTCGGCGTAGTGCTGCTTGGCGACGGCATCGGGCACGAGCATGAACTTGCCGCCCACGATTTGCAGGCCCTTTTGCTCGAACCTCGCGATCACCTTGCCCATGAGCGAACGCTGCACGCAGTCGGGTTTGAGTATGATCAGGGTGGTTTGCATCTGATTACCTGTTTACCTGTGAAAATAATAATGTCGTGCGGGCGCGCAGTGTCGTGGAAAGATGCGGAGATTTCAAGCCGTCTATGGCGTATATTAGTGGATCGGTTTCTGCCCGCCTGAGGAGGCCCCATGTCTAACCGAATCAACTCTAACCGGATCAACCGTCGTCAGTTCGTTCAAGGCGCCGCCGCGACCACGGCGGGCTTGCTCATCGTCGGGCCGGGCGCATCGCGCACGTTCGCGGCCAACGAGTCGCTGGGCATCGCGTTCATCGGCACCGGCGGGCGCGGCAAGTCGCACCTGGGGCTGGCCAAAGACCTCAAGGCCGCCAAGGCCGGCGACCGCGCCGTGTGCTTCGCGGAGGTGGACCGCGACCGTTGGCCCAAGCAGTTCCCCAACGCCGCTGGCTTCACCGACTTCCGCGAGATGTTCGACAAGAAGCACAAGGACATCGACGCGGTCGTCGTCGCCACGCCCGACCACACGCACTTCGTCGCCGCGTACTCGGCGATGATGCGCGGCAAGCACTGCTACTGCGAGAAGCCGTTGACCTACGCCCCGTGGGAGTCGCGCGTGCTGGCGGACCTGACCACCAAGACCAAGCTCGCCACGCAGATGGGCAACCAGGGGCACTCCAACGAGGGCAACCGGCGCATCGTCGCCTACGTGCGCGGCGGCGCGATCGGCGACGTCAAAGAAATACACACCTGGACCAACCGCCCCGTCTGGCCGCAGGGCGCCAAGGCCGCGGCGCTGCACCGCACGGGCGGCAAGCCCCCGGCCCACCTCGACTGGGACAACTGGCTCGGCCCGCGCCCCTACCGCGACCACCACGAGAAGCTGCACCCGTTCGACTGGCGCGGCTGGCTCGACTTCGGCACCGGCACCATCGGCGACATGGGCTGCCACACCTGGGATGCGCCGTTCTGGGCGATGGAGCCGACCTACCCCGAAAAGATCGAGATCATCAAGGCCGACAACCTCACCGACCAGACCTACCCCGACAACCAGGTCATCCGCTTCCGCTTCCCCGCGGAGAAGGGCCGGCCCGGGTTTACCGCGTACTGGTACGACGGCGGGTGGAAGCCGGACATGCCCGAGGAGTGGGAGTTCGGCGACAAGCAGTGGAACAAGATCAACAGCGGCTCGCTCTACATCGGCACCAAGGGCAAGCTCGTCACGTCTGGCGACTACGGCGACAGCTGCTACCTCATCCCCAAAGCACGCCACAAGGAGTTCGGCCAGCCCAAGCGCATCTACGAAGCCTCACCCGGCCACCACGAGGAGTGGGTCCGCGCCGCCAAGGGGCTGGAGGCGTGGGACTACCCCAAGAGCAACTTCACGTACGGCGGGGCGCTGAGCGAGACGATGTTGTTGGGCGTGATCGCGCTCAAGACGCCGGGCATGACCATCGACTGCGACTGGAAGAGCCGCAAGGTGCTCACCGCCGGCGCGATGCCCCACTACAAGCCGGCCTACCGCAAGGAATGGATCAAGGACCTCGGCGTGAAGCTGTAAAGCACTCACGCGCCACAACACCACACCAGACCGGCGTCAACGCGGCGCCGGTTTTTTCGTGGCGGTCGTGTTTGTGTGTCATCTGTTTCGGGTCCGGTGCGTCACTATGGCAAGCCGCAAGGAACATTCTGCACAGGGGAACCCTATGGACCCGAGACTTACACGGCGGGAGATGCTCGCCGGATGTGGCGCGGTTGGTATCGGCTTGGCGATGGGCACGGCGCAACCCGCGCTCGGATTGCGGAACGACCCGGTAGCGGTGAGCAAAGAGTTGAAGGTCGGCGTCGTCGGGATCGGCAGGCGCGGGTCGACGCTGCTACGGGGGTTGTTGCAGCAGGACGGCGTTCGGGTGGCCGCGGTGTGTGACCTCATGCCGCAGCGCACCGCCCAGGCGCAGGGATGGGTCGAGGAAGCCGGCCAGGGCGAGCCCGCCGCGTACACGCGCGGCGAAACAGATTACGTGCGGATGTGCGAGCACGAGGACCTCGACCTCGTGGTGGTGGCGACCGACTGGAAGTCGCACACGCCGATCTGCGTGGCGGCGATGAAGGCCGGCAAGCACGCGGCGACCGAGGTGCCGGCGGCGTTGACCGTCGCCGAGTGCTGGCAGCTGGTCAACACCGCGGAGCAGACGGGCCGGCAGTGCGTGATGCTCGAGAACTACTGCTACTTCCGCCACGCGATGCTCACGATGAACCTGGTCCACCGCGGCGCGTTCGGCCAGCTGCTGCACCTCGAGGGGCGCACGCAGGAGAACTGGATCACCGAGAACTGGCACATCTTCGAGGAAGACGGGACGCTCGGCTGGTGCGGCGAGGCGATGGCACGGCGCGACGCGAACCAGTACCCCACGCACGCGGTCGGGCCCATGGCGATGTGGGCGGACATCAACCGGGGCGACCGGTTCGAATACCTGGTTTCGATGAGCAGCAAGGCGGTCGGCATGGCGCAAGGCGCCAAGCAACGGTTCGGCGACGGCCACGCGCTGGCCAAACGGGAATACGCGCAGGGCGACGCCAACACGACGCTGCTGCGGACCGCCAACGGCGTGACCATGTGCCTTTACTTCGGCGGCACCGCGCCGCAGCCGTGGAGCCCGTGGTTCCGCGTGCAGGGCTCCACCGGGACCGTGGCCGGCGACCTGTACGACGCGAGCGGCGAGCGGTGGATGGACAAGAAGATCGACACCTCGGGCCACGGGCGGCGCTGGGGCAACCTGGCCGACCGATTGGAAACGGACGACCACCCGTTGTGGGCGGAGCTCGGTGAGACCGCCCGGCTCAAACGCGTGCGCAACTGGAGCGGCACGTACGACTACCTGATGCTGTACCAACTGACGCAGGCGCTGCGGCGGGGGCGCGCGGCGCCGATGAACGTCTACGACGCGGCCACGTGGAGCGCGGTGACCGCGCTGAGCGAGCGGTCGGTGGCCAACCGTTCACGGCCGATCGATTTCCCGGACTTCACACGCGGTAAGTGGAAGACGACGCCGCGAGAGAGCATGGACGCAGTCGTACGATAGCTGACAGCGGGTATGTTGCCGGTGGATCGTTTATTCGCGCAGCAGGGCGAAGAAGCGGTTGAGGGCTTCGGCGAGAGTGAGTTCCTTGTAGTCGGCGAACTCGCCGGCGTCGAAGTACGCCCCGCCGCAGGTGATGCACTGCTCGTAGTGGATGTGCGGCTGGTGGTGGACGGTCATGGGCACCATCGCCCCACCGCAGCGCGGGCAGGGGTAGTCGCGCATCGCGTCGTGGATCGCCGACAGCGCGGCGCCGCCGTCGTCGATGCGCTCGCTGCCCTTGACGTTTTTGAGCACCTCGTGCTCGCGCGTGTCGAACCACAGGCCGGCGCAGTTGGCGCAGCGGTCGACCTCGACGTCGCCCACGCTGACCGGGAGCATCTTCGCCTTGCACTTGGGGCATTGCATCGTGCGGCTCCTTTCGTGCTTCTAAGGATACCCGCGGGCGCGTGGCGGGGGTAAGAAAAGATGGCGTCGGGCTGGCGGTTTTGCGGTTTTGGGTGAAGCCCGCGGCGCTGCGCCCGCACCGCGCTGCGCCCGCACCGCTGAAGCGGTGCTCGCCTTGAAGCGGCTACGCGTCGGCCCGATCGTCGCGGAACGATTTGATCAACAGGGCCACGATGATCACGACTACCACGGCCGCGGCGACGATGAGGGACCGGGCAACCCAAGCGGGGATGGCCAAGGGGGCAAGCGACGATCGCCTGCCGAACCGCTGGATCAGGTCGTCGGCCTCTGCGTCGTCGATGCCGCCGGGCCGCGAGATCTGGAAACTTGCGCCGAACGCGTCATTCACGGTGGCGGCGGTGAAGACCTCGTTGTTGCGCAGGAACACCATCGACCTGCCGATGTTGGCGGCGGTGAGCTTGCGCATCTGATTTGCGGTGTAATCGTGGAGTTCGACGTTGATCGCGCGGTGGCCCCTCATGTCAGAGCCGGCCGACATCACAATTTCATTGCGGGCGACCTCAACGCCCTTCATGGTGACCAGCAAGCACTTGAGGCCGTGGCGTTCGCTGGCGACGAAGCCGTTTTCGGGCTTTAACGCGTCGTCATCCCAGAGCACGGGGCGCCAGTGCGCGACGAGCTGCTCGTCGAGGTAGACCGCGTCGCCGATTGCCGCGTGGGCGGCTTCGACCAGCTCGGGGTCGGGTTTGGCTGCGATGTAAAAACCCAAAGTGGGTGCGGAGGCAGATGTGGCTCCGACGGGTTGTGCGAAACAAAGCACGATGGCGAGCGATGCGAGGCGCATGGCGTCCCCCTTTCGGGGCGTAGCATAACAGGAGCCCGCACCGCTGAAGCGGTGCTCGCCCGTTGTGTTCATAAATAAAACCCACGCGTGGGCGTGGGCTTTGGGGGTTTGATCAATACTTTGTGATCAGCGCACGGGCTTGGGGGTGGCGGTGACGACCTGCACCTGGGGTTGGGGGGCGTGGCCGTTTTCGAGGATGGAGCGCACGGTGCGGGCGATGCCGGCGGTGTCGATGCCGGCCTCGGCGAGTTGGTTGGCGCGCGAGTCCTGGTAGATCCACCGGTCGGGCAGGCCCATGCGGGTGATCTTGCGGGTGTCGAGGCCCATCTCGTCGGCGGCCTCGACGACGCACGTGCCGAACCCGCCGATCGCGGCGTGGTCTTCGACGGTCACGATCGGCCGGCCGGCCTCGATCAATTCACGGATCAAGCCCTTGTCGATCGGCTTGGCGAAACGCGCGTCGTACACCGAGACGTTGTAGCCCTGCTGGTGCAGCTGCTTGCGGGCTTCGAGGGCGTGGTTGACGGGGAAGCCGTAGGCGAGGATCGCCAGGTCCTTGCCGTCGACGAGCTTGACGGCCTTGCCCAGCTCGTACGGCTCGGGCTCGGCGGCGAACGGCTCGGTCGGCACGTTGTCGCGCGGGTAGCGGATGGCGCTGGGCCCGTCGCTGTGGTCGTTCATAAACCGCAGCGCAGCGTTGAGCGTGGGCTCGTCGTAGGGCGCCAGCAGCGTCATGTTCGGGAAGCTGCGCAGGAAGGCGATGTCGAGGAAGCCGTGGTGCACGGCCCCGTCGCCGCCGACCAGGCCCGCGCGGTCCATGCAGATGCGGACCGGCAGGTTCTGCAGCGCCACTTCCTGGAACACCTGGTCGAAGGCGCGCTGGGTGAAGGTCGAGTAGACGACCACGAACGGCTTGAGCCCGCCCTTGGCCATGCCGGCCATCATGTCCATGGCGTGCGACTCGGCGATGCCCACGTCGAAGGTGCGGTCGGGGAACTTGGGGATGACCTTGACGATGCCGGTGCCGTCGGGCATGCCGGCGGTGACGGCGGTGACCCGTTCGTCGTTGGCCATGACGTCGATCATCGCGTCGGCGAAGGCGCTGGTGAACGACCGGCCGGAGCTGGTGACCTCGACGCGGCAACCGTTGACGACGAAGGGCTTGGGCGAGTGGAAGGTGGTCGCGTCGCCCTCGGTGAACTCGAAGCCCTTGCCCTTGGTGGTCTTCACGTGCAGCAGCACGGGGCGGTCGATGTCTTTGACTTCCTCGAGCATCTCGATGAGCGTGCGCAGGTCGTGGCCGTCGGTGGGCCCGAGGCAGAGCAGGCCGAAGTGCTCGAACATGTGATCGTGGGCGAGGGCGGCCTTGGTGACCTCGCCGAGACGGTGGTAGGCCTCTTCGATGACGCCGCCGCCGGGCACCTTCTTGAGTAGCTCGGCGGCGCGGGCCTTGAGGTCTTTGTAGGTCTGGCTGACGCGCACCTTGTCGAAGTAGCTGGCCACGGCGCCCTGGGGCTTGCCGATGGACATGCCGTTGTCGTTGAGCACGACGAGCATCTGGCGCTTGAGCGTGCCGGCGTGGTTGAGGCCCTCGAGGGCCAGGCCGTTGACGATGGAGGAATCGCCGACGAGCGCGGCGATGTGGCGCGGCTGCTCGGCGCCCCGGTCGACCAGCAGCTGGTTGGCCCGGGCCATGCCGACGGCGGTGGAGATGGCGGTGCCGGCGTGGCCGACGGAGAACAGGTCGTAGTCGCTCTCGGCGGGCTCGGGGAAGCCGGCCATGCCGTCGCGGGTGCGGAGCTTGTCGAGCAGGTGGTAGCGGCCGGTGAGCAGCTTGTGGACGTAGCACTGGTGGCCGACGTCGAAGAGCAGCCGGTCGTGGGCGAAGTCGAAGACGTAGTGCAGCGCGAGGGTCAGCTCGACGACGCCGAGGTTCGGCGCGAGGTGACCGCCGGTCTTGGCGACCTGGTCGCAGATGGCCTGCCGCATCTCGGCGGCGAGGTCGGTGAGCTGGTCGATGGACAGTTCGCGTAAGTCCGCGGGGGACTGGATGGTCGGCAGGATGGGGTCAGGCATGGTGTGGGTGGGCCTTTCGTCTTTCCTTGAATCTCTCGCCGCTTCAGCGCATGGACGTGTGGTGCTGCCAGCGGGTGGCGGCGCCTTTGACTACGCGTCTGTTCATACGGGTTGAAGCGGCTCGGCGTTCCATTCGCCCTATCTTCTCGTGTTACTTGGTTCGTACCGATAAAAAGTCGCACAGGTCGTGCAGCGGCCGGGCCGCGTCGCCCATGGGGCGGATCGAGTCGTGCGCGAGCTTGGTGAGTCGTTCGATCTCCGCGCGGCTGGCGTCGAGGCCAATCACCGCGGGGTAGGTCAGCTTGTCCTGGTCGACGTCCTTGCCGGCGGTCTTGCCGAGGTGCTCGGTGGTCTGCGTCACGTCGAGCACGTCGTCGACGACCTGGAACATCAGCCCGATCGCATCGCCGTACGTGGTGATCGCGTCGAGTTGGGCGTCGTCGGCCAGGCCCATCATGGCGCCCATGCGGCAGGAGGCCCGCATCAGCGCGCCGGTCTTGTGGCGGTGGATCGCCCGCAACCGGTCGAGCGGCTCGACCGATTCGTCGAAGTCGGGCAGGGTGTCGTAGACCTGGCCGGCCACCATGTCGTTGGTGCCGGCGGCGAGCTCGGCGATGATCGCCCGGCTCAGCGGCGCGTCTTCGATCGACGTGGTCAGCAGCTCGAAGGCCAGGCCCATCAGCGCGTCGCCAGCGAGGATGGCCATCGCCTCGTTGGTTTTTTTGTGCAGGGTCGGCCGACCGCGGCGCAAGTCGTCGTCGTCCATCGCGGGCAAGTCGTCGTGGACGAGGGAGAAGGCGTGGATCATCTCGATGGCCGCGGCGGGCGGCATGGCCTGTTCGGCGGTGCCGCCGACGGCCTGGCAGGCGTAGATGACCAGCAGGGGCCGCATGCGTTTGCCGGGGGCGAGGGCGGCGTACTTGATCGCTTCGCGCAGGTTCGACGGCAGCGCCCGGCTGTCGAGGAACTGGTCGAGGTAGGCCTCGACCTTCGCCGCGGGCGCGGTGAGTGCTCGGATATCGATCTCGGCCGAGGGGCCGCTGGTCGTGGTCATGCCGATCGTGTTCCCAGGGGGCATGGAGTCAGCTTCGCATTATAAAACGTTGCGGCAATCCACGCCATGTTCAGCAGTTATTCGCCTTCGAGCCGTTGCAACACCTTCTCCGCGACCGTTTGAGCGCCGTCGGCAACGGAAAACGGCTCGATTTTTTCGCGCATCGCCGCCAGTTGGGCCGGGTCTTCGCGGAACCGCCGGAGGATCGGGGCCAGTTGGTCGGCGTTGGCCCGCGGGTCGACCAGGTCTTTGCAGACGACCGCCGCACCGGCCTGCTCGTAGGGCGCGGCGTTGCGTTTCTGGTGCTCGTCGCGGTGGTATGGGTAAGGCAGGAAGACCGTCGGCACCCCGTTGGCCACCGCTTCGCCCACGCTGCCGGCGCCGGCCCGGCTGATCGCCAGGTCGGCCGCGCCCCACGCGGCGCCCATCTCGTCGAGGTAGCCGCGCACGTCGGCGTCGAGGCCCGCCTGCTGGTAGGCGGCGGCGACGGGCACGTGCCGACCTTCACCGGTCAGGTGCAAGATGCGCCAGCCGTCCAGCTCGCCGCGCCGCGCCAGTTCGATCATCGCCTCGTTGATCGACTGCGCCCCGCTGCTCGCCCCGGTGACCAACAGCGTCAAGCCGACGTCTGAGCGCCGCGAAGAGCCGGATTGACTTGCCGCCAGCGCCGCCCTTCTCACCGGGAACCCCACCGGCTCGCTGGGCGCCCCCAGCCCGACGTTTTCGTAAACGCTCAGCACCTCGTCGCATATCGGCGCCAGCTTGCGGTTGGCCTTGCCCGCGGTCGCGTCGAGGTTGACCATGACCACGCCGATGCCCAACCGCTTGGCGGCGAACACGACCGGCCCGCTGACGAAGCCGCCCATCGCCACCACGCACCCGATGCCCTCGCGGCGCAGGTGCTGGCGGGCGGACCACTCGCTCTTCTTGAAACGATAAACAAACCCCGGCAGCTTCAGCGGGTTGCGCGGCCAACCGACCACGGGCAGCGTGACGAAGCGCTGGCCGGCCTGGTTCAAGATGCGCCGGTCGATCGGCCGGCTCGAGCACATGAACAGCACGTCGAGCTGCGGCGCGCGTTCGCGCAAACGCTCGGCGATGGCCAGCGACGGGTACAGGTGCCCGCCCGTGCCCCCGCCGGCAAACACGATGCCTCCGGGTGAGTCGTTCATGACGTGACAGGATACGCCGAAGCGCTGACGGATGTGGCGAGCTTCGATTGGGCGAAGCGGGTTTGCGCTTGCGCCGCGGGCAACCGCGCCGCCGCCTCGCGGCGGTTCATGCGGTCGACGGCGCAGATCAAGCCGATCGCCATGGCGGTCATGACCCAGCCCGTGCCCCCGCTGGAAAGCAGCGGCAGCGCGATGCCCTTGGTCGGCACCACCACGGTGACCACGGCGATGTTCATCACGGCCTGCAACCCGATCGTCGCCGCCACACCTAGCACGACCAGCCGACCGTACACCCACCGGCACTCGCGGAGCACGCCCAGCGCGGTCCACAACATGACCATGTACACCCCCACCACCAGCGCCGCCCCGGCCAAACCCATCTCCTCGCAGATGATCGCGAAGATCGCGTCGGTCGTGTCGGCCGGCAGGTAGCCGAGTTTGGCCACGCCGTTGCCCAACCCGAGGTTGCCGTCGGCGATGGCCGAGAGCATCTGAATCTGGTGGTAGTTGGCCCCGGCGGGGTCGGCAAAGGGGTCAAGGAAGCTGAGCACGCGCTGCACGCGGTAGGGCGTGGTCACGATGGCCAGCGCGATGGCGCCGAGCGCCGGCGGAACCATGGCCGCGATGTGCCACAACCTGGCCCCGCCGGCGATCAGCAGCGTACCTCCGACCGCCCCCATCAACACCGCCGTGCCGAGGTCTTCGATCACGACCAGCCCGCACACCCCGGCGATCACTCCCATCGCCGGCACCAGCCCGCCGCCAAACCTCCGCAACGCCCCCGGGTGACGCGCCGCCCACCAAGCCAGCGCGACCACCAACGCCCACTTCGCCATCTCGCTCGGTTGAAACGTCAGCTTCAATGCGCCCAGTTCGATCACCAGCCAGCGCCGTGCGCCGTTGATCGTGCCCCCCACCCCCGGCACCAGCGCCAAACCACACAACGCCGCCGCCGCCAGCAGCAGCCACGGCGCCGGGTTCTTCCACCCCCGCCAGCGGTACACCTTCTCGATCGGCACCAGGCTCACCGCGACCATCGCCGCGACCGCCAGCAGCGCGTAGACCGTCGTCCGCCCGGTGACCAAACGCATCGCGTCCACCGGCCCGTCGCCCACCGCCATCGACGCCGAGTTGATCATCACCACCGCCACGCCCATCAGCGTCACCGCACTCCACGTCAAAATCTGCGCTCGGTTGGGCATCGGTAATCCACTGATCGGCACGCGCGGGTCTAAAACTGCAATAACACACCTGCCAAGCCCCGCGCCCGAGTCCGCGAGGGCCGGGGGTCTTAGAAGCCTCGGGTCTCGGGGGTCGGGTCTCGGGGGTCGGGTTCCGGGGGCGGGCCTCGGGTTCCGGGGCCTGTTCGCCCCGCCTGAAAAATTCAGATAACATGAGTTGCTTTATTTTCACCGGCACACCCCACGCGCCCGCGCGCAGAAATCGAGAGACCCCTTGGTTCAACACACAACCCCCCCCGGCCCGCGGGTCCCCATCGACCTGCCCGTGTTGCCCGCCGAGACCTTTGAGCAAAAACCACCCGTCCACCCGCTCGGCAACAAGGCCCGCGTGCTGTTGACCAGCGTGTTCGGCCCCTACGCCCAGGACGACGCCTTCGGCTCCCGCGCCATCAACCCCATGGAGCTCTACCACAACCAGGTCACACGCACCCAGGGCCCGTTCTCTCTGCGCATGTTCCACCGCTCATGGGGCATCATGCTCATCCAGGCCAACCTCACCGCCCCCACCACCCTCCTCGACTTCCCCACCCTCGACCGCTTCGTCGAAGAGATCGCCAACAAAGCCTACGACGTGATCGGCATCACCTCGATCATCCCCAACGTCGGCAAGGTCGAGCACATGTGCCACCTCATCCGCCAGCACCAGCCCAACGCCACCATCCTCATCGGCGGCCACATCGCCAACCTGCCCGAACTCGACCGGCGCATCGACGCCGACCACATCGTGCGCGGCGAGGGCGTCCGATGGGTCCAACGCTACCTCGGCGAACGCACCGACCGGCCCGTCAAACACCCCCGCATCCTCTCCGGACTCGGCGCTCGCACCATGGGCGTCAGCCTCCGCGAGAAGCCCGGCGACGTCGCCGCCACCCTCATCCCTTCCGTCGGCTGCCCCATCGGCTGCAACTTCTGCTCCACCAGCGCCATGTTCGGCGGCAAGGGCAAGCACGTCGACTTCTACAAGACCGGCGACGAGCTGTTCGAGGTCATGTGCGACCTCGAACGCAACCTGAAGGTCCGCTCGTTCTTCACCATGGACGAGAACTTCTTGCTCCACCGCAAACGCGCCCTCCGCCTGCTTGAACTCATGCAGCAGCACGGCAAGGCGTGGGCGCTGTACGTCTTCTCCTCGGCCAACGTGCTCAAGAGCTACGACATCGAACAGCTCGTCGGCCTCGGCGTCTCGTGGGTCTGGATGGGCATGGAGGGCAAGGACAGCCAGTACGCCAAGCTCCGCGGCGCAGACACCCGCGCCCTGGTCAAGCAGCTCCAGTCCCACGGCATCCGCGTGCTCGGCTCCACCATCATCGGCCTCGAAGAACACACCGTCGACAACCTCGACGAGGCGATCGAATACGCCGCCAGCCACGACACCGAGTTCCACCAGTTCATGCTCTACACGCCCATCCCCGGCACCCCGCTGTGGGAGCAAACGAAAGCCAAAGGCCTGCTCACCGACGAAGCCAACGCCCACGCCGCCGACACGCACGGCCAGCTCCGCTTCAACTACCGCCACGCCCACCTGCCCCCCGGCGTCGAAACCGAGTTCCTCATCAAGGCCTTCGACCGCGACTTCGAAGTCAACGGCCCGAGCGTGCTGCGCGTGGCCCGGACCACGCTCGCCGGCTATCAGCGCTACAAGGACCACCCCGACCCGCGCATCCGCGCCCGCTTCCGTTTCGAGGGCGCCGAGCTGCCGACCACGCTCGCCGGCGCGATGTGGGCTGCGCGCAAGTGGTTCACCGACAACCCCGGCGTGCGCCGGCGCATCGACAACCTGTTGCGAGAGGTCTACCGCGAGTTCGGCCTCAAGGCCCGCGTCGCCGCACCGCTGGTCGGCCGGTACATCTTCCGCCAGCTCAAAAAGGAAGACGCCCGCCTCAAACGCGGCTGGACCTACGAACCGCCGACCTTCTACGAACTGACCAACCAACCCGACGCCAAACCCGAGCCTAAGGCGTCGCCACTGGCCATCCCCCAACCCGCCGTCGGCTGACCCAACACACGCACGAATGAACCAAGCCCCGCCCCGAGTCTTCGAGGGGCGGGGTTCTTCATCGCGTGAGTCTGCTAAACTCCCCCCATGCTCAACGACATCCTCGACCAACTCGACCACGACAAAGACATGGCCCTCGCCCGCCTGTGCGACTACCTGCGCATCGCCTCGGTCAGCACCGACCCCGCCTACGCCGACGACATCCAAAGAGCCGCCGAGTGGACGCGCGACCGTCTCGCCGAGTGCGGCCTCGACGCCGACGTCCGCCCCACCGCCGGCCACCCCGTCGTGCTCGCGAAAACCAAAACACACAAGCCCGGCAAGCCCCACGTGTTGTTCTACGGCCACTACGACGTACAGCCGCCCGACCCGGTCGACCTGTGGCACACGCCCCCCTTCCAACCCGACGTGCGCGACGGCAAGGTCTACGCACGCGGCGCGTGCGACGACAAGGGCCAGGTCTGCTGTTTCCTCGAAGCGCTACGCGCGTGGCGCACCGTCGCCGGCGACCTGCCGATCAACCTGACCGTGCTCATCGAGGGCGAAGAAGAATGCGGCTCGGTCAACCTCGATCAGTACCTCGAAGAAAACAAGGCCGAGCTCGCCGCCGACGTGGCCGTGGTCAGCGACACCACGCTGTGGGACGACGGCCGGCCCGCCATCACCTACGCCCTGCGCGGCCTGGCGTACTTCGATATCAAGCTCTTCGGCCCCGACCGCGACCTGCACTCGGGCGTGTACGGCGGCACCGTGCCCAACCCGGCGACCGAGCTGGCGCTGGTGCTCGGCCAACTGCTCGACGACAACCACGCCGTGACCGTGCCGGGTTTTTATGACGACGTGGTCAATGTCACCGACGCCGAGCGCGCCGAGTGGGACACCCTCGGTTTCACGGACAAGCAATGGGCCGAGTCGGTCGGCGTCGACCAGCTGCACGGCGAGGCGGGCTATGACACACTCGAACGTCGCTGGTCGCGCCCGAGCTGCGACATCAACGGCCTGTACGGCGGCTACATGGGTGAAGGGGCCAAAACGATCATCCCCTCGTTCGCCGGCGCCAAGGTCAGCTTCCGCCTCGCCGCCAACCAAAACCCCGAAACGGTCGCCGCCGCTTTCGAACGGTGGCTCCACGACCGCACCCCGCCCGGCTGCCGGTGGCAGATCACCCACCACGGCCACGCCCACCCGGTCATCGTCAGCACCAACTCGCCCTACCTCAGCGCCGCCAAGCGCGCCATGGCCACCGGCTGCGGCGAAGACCCCGTGCTCGTCCGCGAGGGCGCGACCATCCCCGTGATCGGCAGCTTCAAAACCTTGCTCGGCATCGACACCCTGCTCATGGGCTTCGGCCGACACGACGACAACATCCACTCGCCCAACGAAAAGTTCAACCTCGACTGCTTCGCCATGGGCGCCCGCTCCCACGCGGCGCTGCTCGCCGAGTTGGCGAACCTGCCGTGAGCCGCCGATGAAAAGCCCGACCTACCACAGCTGCATGGTGTTGTCCGTGCTGTTCGCGGCCGGCTCGTTTGTCACGAGCCTCGCGCTGGTATCGCACGCCACGGAACTCGCGCTCGCCATCGCCGCGCTCAGCTTCGCCTTCGCCATCGGCGCGCACCTGAAAATCGGCCGCCACAAACGCCGACGGTTCGCCGTGGTCGTGTGGATGGTCATCGTCATCTTGTGGTCGCTTCTGCTGATCGGCGTGTGATCACAACAGGCCCACGCTCACGCCCCACACGCACGCTCCGCACGCCACGCGTCCCCTACGCCACACGCTCTTGCGGCCCGCGCCCCTACGCCACGCGCTCTTGCGGCCCACGCCCTTTCCGCCCACCCCCCCTTGCGACTTGCGCCCTTGCGGCTCGACATATTTATAGTTTATAGACTATAAACTATATCACTTAAGGGTCACAAGTCGCTGCGGGCAAGGCGTGAGCCGGCGAGGTTGTGTTCGGGCGTGGCGGGTGGTGGCGCGGTGAACCAGAAAGGGCCGCGGTGGTGCTGTCGTGCGCGGCGCCCGCGTTCACTCGACCTCGGTCCAGGTCGGCTTGTCTTGGCTGGGCTTGGAGCCGAAGAACTCGACGCGTAAGCGCTTGGCCTCACGCGCGGTGTTGTACTGCTCGGTGTACGTGTTCAGGTAGACGCCGACGATGCGCAAGAACGCGAGGCCCGCCAGGCCGGCGAGCGCGAAAAAGATCACGACGATCGTGGTGTCCGCGTTCATGCTTGTTGTATCGGCACGATGAACGGGCGGTCTTCAGCCCAGCCGGCCGATCCAACGCACCAAGCGACTCACGGGCAGGTCGGCGACGCGCAGGTCGCGCCCCACCGCCGCCCCCGCGGCCGCATAACCGCTACGAACCGCGCCTTCCATCGTGGCCGGCCAACCCGTGGCGGTCCAGTCGCCGGCCAGCAGCAGGTTCGCCACCCCACCGCTTGCCGCCGGCCGGTGCGCATCGATGCCCGGCGTCGGCGCGAACGTGGCGCGCTTCTCCTTGATCACGCGTCCGCGCAACAGCCCCGCGTCGCTGAGCGCCGGCATGTGCGACGTGTAACCACGCAGCTCGCGTTCGGCCATGGCGATGATCGCCTCGCTCGTTTCGCCCACCCACGCGTCGGCCGCCGAGATGCCCGCGTGCAGGTACTGGCCGTGCGCGTCGCGCCCCGTGGCGAACACCCAGTCCAACGGCGAGTCCACGAAGAACAGGTGCGGCTTGTCGAGCACGTGTCGGTCGAACCACAGGTGCACGCCCACGATCGGGCTGACATCGATGCGCTCGAGGCCGTGCAACCGCTCGTCGGCGGCGCACAATTCAGGGGGCGCCACCTTCGCCAAGCGATCGAAGGGCAGCGCGCTGATCACGACGTCGGCGGCGAGCGTTTGCCCATCGGCTACCTCGACGCCCGTGATGCGCTCGCCGTCGTAGTGCAAGCGGCTGACGCTCGTGCCGAGCATGAGTCGGCCGCCCGACTCGTTGAGCAACGCCTCGGTGCGCTCGTAGAGCTGTGCAAGCGGCACGTCCGACACGCCCATCACGAAACCGTCGCGGTGCGCCATGAAGCCCTCGTAAAACACCTGCACGGCGTAGCTCGCCTCGCACCGGTCGACCGGCAGGTTGCACGCGCTGACCACGATCGGCTGCCAGAAGCGTTCAATCGCCGCGTTGGTTTGGCCGTGCTCGCGCAGCCAGTCGCCGAAGGTGCGTTTGGGTTCGGTGTGTCGCAGCGTGTTGCCGAGCTTCATGATGCGGCGCATGCCCATCGCCACGCGCAGCCGGTCGCCGAACTTCAGGCCGCGGTAGCTCAACAGCGCTCGTGTGAGGTGCGCCGGGGCCGGCAGCTTGTCGTCGCTGAACGCCCACGCCTTGCCGGCCTTGTCGGCGAAGTACAGCTTGCGGTGCCACGCGATGCGGTCGGCCACACCGAGCCGGTGGTACAGGTCGATCAGGTTTGTGCAGCAGCCGAGCACGACGTGCTGGCAGTTGTCGATGAGCCCCCCGGTCGCTTGGTCGATGTGGCTGGTGGCCCGGCCGCCGAGGCGCTTGCGGGTTTCGACGAGCGTGACGTGCCAACCGGCCTCCGCCAGGCGCAGCGACGCGGCGATGCCCGCGCACCCCCCACCCATCACCAGCGCCGAACCGCTCACGCGCCGGCCCCCGCCATGCGCTTCGCCCGCACCCCGATCATCACCTTGCGCAGCTTCGAAAGCGACACGCGGTGGCCGTTGAGCACCGCGCACGGCTTGCGCGCGATCTTGTCGAGCAGGCCGCGGTAAATACTCGTCATCGCCCACAAACACGCACGCCCGTCGCCGTGCACGCGCTCGTCGAGCGGCGCCGACTTGCGGTAGTAGTCCGCCGCGACGTTGACGTACTGTTGCACGGCCGCCATCTCGCCGTGGCCCAGCGCATCGGCCGGCAGGTACACCCGCCCGCGCTGCCGGTCCTCGGCCACGTCACGCAGTATGTTGGTCAGCTGAAACGCGATGCCGCGCCACTCGCTGAGCTTGCGTGTCTCGTCGCCGCCCCCGTAGCCCCATATCTGTATGCAGCACAAGCCCACCACCGACGCAACCTTGTAGCAGTAGTCGTACAGTTCGTCGAAGTCGGCGTAGGTGGTTTTGTGTTGGTCGAGCAGTTGGCCGTCGATCATGTCGTACAGGTACTGACGGGGCACGCCGTAGCGGTCGACGGTGTCGACGAACGCCGGCCAACCGTCGCCGATGACGGTGGTGTCGCCCTCGAGCGCCGCGTCGGTGTCGGCGCGCAGCTTGTTGAGCGCAGCGACCCGCGCGTCGCCCTCGCCGGCCTCGTCGGCCAGGTCGTCGGCCTGCCGCATCCA
Organism: Phycisphaeraceae bacterium; assembly: GCA_028282805.1. Lineage (GTDB taxonomy): Bacteria > Planctomycetota > Phycisphaerae > Phycisphaerales > Zrk34 > JANQHD01. The sequence continues at coordinate 228,119 of JANQHD010000009.1, forward strand.
CGCGTAGATCGCGTACATCGACGAGCGCTTCGGCTCGGGCGTGAGCTTCATGCCGTAATAAAAGTTCTTCGCCCGATCCCTCGTGATCGCGTGGCAATGCGCGTACGACTGTTCGACGTCGATCCAACTCATGCCCCGGCCACCTTTCCGACCATCGCCCGCGCCATCAGCCACAGCTTCGTCGCCCGCCCCACCGCGGGTCGGCGGTCGAGCGTGTCGTAACCGATCTTGCGGATCGACCGCGCCACCGCCTCGCCCCCCAGCGTGAACAGCTTGATCGGCAAACGCATGTCGCGCCCGATCATCGCCCACAACCCCCGCCCCTCGGCGAACATCGGCTCCGTGCGATCGAGCAGCCCCTCGATCACGCGCGCGTACGCCTCCTCATGCGCGGCCGCTAGCGGCTTAGCGCCCTTCACATGCCCCACCAAATCGTCGTGCGTCAATCCCTGCTCCGCCAGCGCCTCCGCCGGCACGTAAACCCGGTCGCGTTCCACGATGTCCCGCCGCACGTCCTGCCAGAAGTTGACCAGTTGCAGCGCCGTGCACGTGCGGTCGCTGAGCCGTTGCCGCTCGGCGTCGGCGTGACCGCACATGTACAAAACCAACCGCCCCACCGGGTCGGCGCTGCGCGTGCAGTAGTCGACGACCTGCTCCCACGTCTCGTAGCGGTGCACCGTTTGATCCTGCTCGAACGCGCTGATCAGGTCTTCGAACGGCTTCGATGGTATCTCGAAGGCCCGCACCGTCGGTTCGAGCGCCACGAACACCGGGTGCCGCGGCCGGCCCGTGTAGCACAGGCCAAGCTCGTCGCGCCACCAGCCGAGCAGGCGCAGCGACTCGGCCGGGTCGCCCGTCTCGTCGCCCAGATCGTCGGCCCACCGGCAGAACGCGTACACCGCCGCGAAGTGCTCGCGCAAACGCTTGGGCAACAGCTTGCTGACCACCGTGAAGTTCTCGTAGTGGCTCTCGGCCAACCGCCGCGTCCACGCGCGGGCGTCGGCCTGCGACAGCCGCTCGCAGTGGGCCGGGCCGAAGCGATCGAGTTGTTGCATCACCACGCTGGCCATGGGTAAGCGGTGCCTTTCGGGCTGCGGCAAACCGGCAGTATAACGGGTTTTGGCCGCCGGTCGCCGTGGCTGCTATACTCACGCGTCTGACTCGCCCCCACACCAAGCGGAGCCGCCGCCCGTGAGAATCTTGCTTGCCAACCCGCGTGGTTTCTGCGCCGGCGTGATCATGGCCATCGACACCGTCGACGAGGCCCTGAAGATCGTCGGCCCACCGCTCTACGTCTACCACGAGATCGTGCACAACCGCCACGTCGTCGAACGCTTCGTCAAGCTCGGCGTCACCTTCGTCGACACCATCGACGAGGTGCCCGAAAACGCCACCGTCGTCTTCAGCGCCCACGGCGTCAGCCCCGACGTCCGCAACCGCGCCAAGCAGCGCGGCTGCACCATGATCGACGCCACCTGCCCCCTGGTGACCAAGGTCCACATGGAGGCCATCCGCTACGCACGCCAGGGCTACAAGATCCTGCTCGTCGGCCACGCCGGCCACGACGAGGTCGTCGGCACCGTCGGCGAAGCGCCCGACGCGATCACCATCGTCGAGTCGCCCGACGACGTGGCCAACCTCTCGTTCACCGACGACGATGCGCTGGTCTACCTGACGCAGACCACGCTCAGCATGGACGACGCCAACGTGATCATCAGCGCCATCAAGGCCAAGTTCCCCCACGTCAAGGAACCGCCCAGCGACGACATCTGCTACGCGACGACCAACCGCCAGCACGCCGTGCGCTACATCGCGCCCGACGCCGACCTGTGCATCGTCGTCGGCTCGAAAAACAGCTCCAACTCCGTCCGCCTCACCGAGATCTCCGCCAGCTCCGGCACCCCCGCCCACCTCGTCGACGACGTCAGCGAGATCGACCCGGCCTGGCTCGAGGGCGTCGACACCGTGCTGCTCACCGCCGGCGCCAGCGCGCCCGACCACCTGGTCGAAGAGATCATCGACTTCCTCCGCACCGAGTACGGCGCCGTCCTCGACGAACGCCACACGACCGCCGAAGATATGCACTTCGAGCTGCCCCGGTCGCTGCGCGTGCTCCGTGAATCGGCCGTGTGATGGATACGGAATGGCAAAGGACAAAGGGCAAAACCCAAAAGGCATGCGCCTTGTCATTTGAGCTTTGCCCTTTGTAATTCGCCCTTCCCTTGCCATGACCGACAAACCCCACTTCTTCGACCTCACGCCCAATACGCTCACCGACTGGTGCGTCGCGCACGGCCTGCCGAAGTTCCGCGCCAAGCAAATCATGCAATGGGTCTACGAGCGCGGCGTCGCCGACCCGCAACACATGACCAACCTCTCGAAAGCCGACCGCGACCTGCTCGCCCGCGAGATGACCTTCACCCGCTGGCAAGTCGTCGAAGAACAACACGCCACCGACGGCACGCGGAAACTACTGTTGGAAAGTGCGGATTGCGGAGTGTGGAATGCGGAGTTACCGAAAACGGACAACGCGCCGCAGGATGCAACTCCACACTCCACACTCCGCACTCCGCACTTCCAGACCGAGTGCGTGATGATCCCCGCCACGTCGAAGGACTCGGGCAAGCCGCGCCGCACCGCGTGCATCAGCTCGCAGGTCGGCTGCCCCGTCGGCTGCACGTTCTGCGCCTCGGGCCTCGGCGGCCTCGACGCCAACCTCACCACCGGCATGATCGTCGAGCAGGTCTGGCAGCTCAACCGGATGTGCGATCTTCGATCTGCGATCTCCGATCGGGGGGAAGATCGAAGATCGGACATCGAAGATCGCACATCCCCCATCACGAACATCGTCTTCATGGGCATGGGCGAGCCGTTGAGCAATTTTGCCAACGTGTTGCCCGCGATCCGCACGCTCGCCGCCGAGTGGGCGTTCGGCCTGTCGGCCCGGCGAATCACGCTCAGCACGGTGGGGTTGCCCGCGCAAATCCGACGGCTGGCCGACCAACTGGGCTTGCCGATCACGCTGGCGATCTCGCTGCACGCGCCCAACGACGAACTGCGGCGCGAGCTGATCCCGTGGGCCGAGTACACCCGCATCGACGACCTGGTCGACGCGGGGTGTTATTACTTCGAGCGCACCGGTCGCGAGGTGACGCTCGAGTACATCTTGCTGCGCGGCGTCAACGACCGGCCGCCGCACGCCAAGCAGCTGGCGCACGTCGCCAAGCGGTTGCGATCGAACGTCAACCTGATCCGTTACAACGAGGTCAGCCCTTTGCCGTACCAGCGCCCGCTCGACGACGACGTGCACCGGTTTCAAAACGAGCTGCGCACCGCCGGCGTCAACGCCCACATCCGCGCCAGCCGCGGCCGCGACATCGCCGCGGCGTGCGGACAGCTGAGGCACGAGGCGCATCATGCCAAGGATTGAAACGGGCCCAAGGCGTTATAGTTCCTGACACCTTTTCTACCCCATACGAAGCATCCCCAGCCATCGGAATTAACGCCCGCTCAACGTGCAAAAGAAATTCAAGAGCACTACAAACAATGGGGTAACGAGTATATTTTGCTGGGCGAGGGAATTTAATAATATGAACAAAGAAGAAATTCGATCAATATTAGAGGCCTGCATCCCAACTGAAGATCCGGGCTATCAGCCGCCAACTGAAGCCGAATGGAACGACCTAGAGAAACGGTTTTCATGTCGGTTTCCGCCGGAGATGTATAAGTTCATTGAGCTTATGGCTCAATATGCATTTCCTGGCGAAATCCTAAACGTTGGGACAGGGCCACACAACGGCAATGATACGATCGAACTTAGCTACGAATTTGAAACTAATGAGAATCCTGCGTGGGACCAAGATATGATTCCATTTTACTCTATTGGTAATGGGGACTATTTCTGCGTATCAGCTCGGGAGGACAAAGATTCTAAGATTTACTATTTCTATGCTGATCGAAATGTATTTGAGGAATACTGTGATAGTTTTGAGTCTTGGATTCTGCAATTGCCTCAGTTCTTAACCGGGTGCCACTGATCGGGAGCAAAGCGACAGATCAGTGTTGTCAATGAAAGCACCGATCTGCCTGCGCTATGCTTCGGTCGATCGGTGGCGCCTGCTCAGAATAGCCGACGGCGGATTCGCCGCCGGGCGGCTGGGGTCGGGGACGATCCGGCTCGCGATTACGTGTGTCGGTCGTGTAGAGACGCCCGCGTCGGGCTGCGCCTGCAACCCGCCGCACGTCTGCGTGATCGCAAGCGTTCTCGACCGCCCGCGCCATTTTTATAGTTTATAGTCTATAAACTATATTATTGCAAAAGAGCTGACGCGTGTGGAGGCGTCGCGGATCGTGGCGTATGGGAAGCGGGAGGCGCGGGCGGCCGCGCCGCATGGCACCCGCAGCGCGCCGCTAGGCCGGTGGGATCCGCAGCGTGTGCTGGCATCGGTTGCACTTCGCCTTGCGCCCCGCGAGGTCGGCGTTGACGGTGAACGACTTGCCGCAACCGCTGCACGAGAACCGAATCTTGTCCGACCCGGATCGCGACGCTTCCGCCCGCGTGCCTTCTGACTCTTCTTCTTCTTCTTCTTCTTCTTCTTCTTCGTCGTCGTCGTCGTCGTCGTCGTTCTTCGGCGCGACGCCGGCGTTCTTGATGCCCAAGATGTCGAGCAGGGAGACCTCGTGACGCGTCGCCCTGATCACACCGGCGTAGGTCAGCGCAAACGCCAGCGAAAAACCGGCTAGGAAGCCACCGATGTGTGCGGCGTAACCGACTCCGCCGCCCCCGCGCACCACGCCCCAGATGTCAAACGCGAGATAGAGCAGGATCAGCCAGCGGCTGTCGATGTCGAACTTGCCGGTCCGGTAGAAGATCCACCACACGCAGCTGACGGTGTTGATCGGGTACCAGACGAGAAACATGGCGACGACGCCGTTGATCCCGTCGCTTGCGCCGATCGCCGAGCCGCCGGCGAACAGGGTGTGCGCAACGCCCCCCGCCAACCCGAACAGGCAGAACAACGGCACGTACAGCAGGTTGCCGACCTTGGCGCAGATGGCGTTGCCGAAGACCCACAAGAAGATCATGTTGCCGACGAGGTGGATCCAGTCACCGTGCAGCAGCAGCGAGCCGATCATGCCGAGGGGGGACCAGCCATCCAGCACCATGGCCTCGACCACGCCCTGCGGCACCCACTCCAACCAAGCCGCGATCGAGAACAGGCTGATCACACCGATCAGCACGAAGTTCGCGATCGGCCAACGGTGCATGGCGACGTGTGCCTGGTAGGGAATGATCACGCGCAACCCTTTCAGAACGAGTGATATCAGGTTCGGAGTGAAACGTACCACGTATCGCCGTGTCATCGGTGCGAATCGGGCCGCCGCCGCTCACAAGTGTGTGAGTGCCAATAGCCGGCGGCGTACCTGCCGCCGATCTGGGTCTGGGACCGGCACCAAGTATGGTGCCGGCTATCGTTTTACGCGGTGGACGACCCGGCTCGCACGGACCGGCACTGCCCCGCTCCCACACGCAACGCCACCAACCCAAAACGCTTATTCATAGGCCGCAGGTTATATATAGTTTTTAGACTAAAAACGATGAACGATCACCTGTCAATTGATCGCGTGACCACATGACCGCTGACCGCGAGGATCAAACGGTCCGGGCGTGTGCGGGTACGGATATTGATCATGCAAGACGCGCTAGCCGGCGGCATACCTGCCGCCGGTCTGGGCCTGGGACCGGCACCAAGTATGGTGCCGGCTATCCTTTACGCGGTGGACAACCCGGCTCGCACGGACCGGCACCAAGTATGGTGCCGGCTATTGTTTTACGCGGTGGCGATCGTGTAGAGGTACCACCGGCGGCGGGCGGTCTTGCCGGGCTTGGGTTGGCGTTCGCAATACACGGTCATGACTTGGCCGGCGGTGGTGCGCAGCTTCCACCAGTGGCGGCGGAGGTAGCGTTCGCCCGAGCCGCCCTCGGGTTGTGAGGTGACCCACTGTTCGAGCACCGCGTCGAGTTCGAAGCTTTCCTTGCGCCAGGTGAAGCGCTTCGGCAAACCGGGTTCGCCGCGGGCCATGGCGGCGGGGTCGAAGGTGCCGGGGGCGGGGGTGATGGGCTCGGAGATGAACTGGTCGTCGTGACTGTTCATGGTGGTTGGAGGGTCAACGAAAAACGCGGCGGAGCCGCGTCGCTAAATAAAAGCATGTCACGCGCGCGGGGCGTTTTATGATTCGATGGTGGCGGGGTTGGTGCCCTGCTCGATGGCCATGATCTTGTTGACGCGGCGGGCGTGGCGGCCACCCTCGAAGGGGGTTTCGATCCAGGTCTGGACGATCTGTTCGATGAGGCGTTCGCCGAGCATGTCGGCCGAGAGGCAGAGCACGTTGGCGTCGTTGTGGGAGCGCGACATCTGGGCGCCGATGTCGTCGTGGACGAGCGCGGCGCGGATGCCGGGCACCTTGTTGGCGGCGATGGACATGCCGATGCCGCTGCCGCAGATGAGGATGGCGGCGTCGGCGGCGCCCTCGGAAACCGAATGGCAGGCGCCCCAGGCCATGTCGGGGTAGTCGCACGACTCGCCGGTGCAGGTGGGCACGGCGGTCAGCTCGTGGCCCATCAGCTGGACCAGGTCTTGCACAAACTTGAAGACCTCAGCTCCCCTGTGATCCGAGGTGATCGCGATCCTCATGGTTGGCCTCCTTGCGGTTCAACCGCGACGACGCCCAGTTCGTCCAAGCGGGCGTTGATCCAACGTTGCATGTCCCGGGCACATTGCAGGTACACACTCAGACCGCTTCCGATCGGGTCGGCGATCTCGCCCTCCCTGCTGAGCAGTTGCACCTTCTGGCCCGATTCGGGCGAAGCGGCAAGCACGGCCTGTCGATGTGCCTCAGTCATACAGTATATCACCTCGGCGGCGCGGATGTGAGCCAAACCGAGCGCCCGTGAGGCGTGGTTGGTGAGCACAAAACCGAGTTTTTCGACCGCCTGGACCGCTTCCGTGGTCGCCGGGGCCCCGTCGGCGGCGAACGCGCCGGCGCTGGCGACCGCCCAGTTTTGCCCGTTGATCTCGTCGGGCGACAGCCCCAGCCGGGCCGCGAGCTCGTGGCGGGCGATCGCCTCGGCCATGGGGCTGCGGCAGGTGTTGCCGGTGCATACGAAAAGGATGGTTCGCATCAACAGTTTCCGCAAATAGCGCTCGTCGTAAATGCCTTCGCGGACAACGTTCAACTCGTCGGCCCGCACGGCCACCACGGTGGACGCGGCATCGTAGCGGGTTTGCCCGCCGTCGAGAACCAGGTCCACGCGGTCGCCCAGCGCCTCGATCGCCGCGGCGCCGGTCAGCGGTGGGGCCTGGCCCGACAGGTTGGCGCTCGACGCCACCACCGGCGCCCCCGCGCCGCTGAGCAGCGGGCCGGCGACGGGGTCGTCGCAGCAGCGCAGGCCCACGACGCGGTCGCTGTAAATCAGCTCGCGCGCCTCGGGCGGCAGGCCCAGCGCCTCGACCTTCTCGTCGATGACCGCGTCGGCCACCTCCGCGAGCACGGTGATGGGCCCGGGCATGGTCCGCCGACACAACCGCGCCACCGTCGGCTGGTTTTCGAGGTCGACCAGGCCCGCCACCTCGTCGGGCGAGCCCATGTGCACGCTGAACGGCTTGCCCGCCGGGCGCTGCTTGATCTCGTACAATCGCGCCACGGCTTGCGGGTGTGCCACTGAAGCGCCGACGCCGTACACGGTCTCGGTCGGAAACACGACTAGCCCCCCGCCGCGCAGCACCTCGGTCGCGCGGCGTACGGCGGCGTCGCGTTGGGCGGGGTTTTTCACATCGATCACGGTGGCGGTGGGCATGGTTCACCTGATTATCGTGCCGAGCAAGCGGCGAATCAAACGCGCCGCGCCGCGGCAGCCGGCACGAGCGAGGTGGTCGCCGCGGGCAACGGCACGACGGGCCCGCCCTCGACGGCCAGCAGCAAACCGCCCGACGGGTCGATGTCGATCACGCGCCCGGTCAGCGTTTGACCGTCGGTTTCGACGGTGATGCGCTGCTGCGTGAGCGTGTTGCGCCTGCGCCAGGCGGCGGCGAGCTGGTCGTCGCTCATGCGCAGCGCCCCGTCGAGCTCGCCGAGCAACCGGTCGAGCACGGCGAGCCGATCGACCGACACACCGGCGTGCGAAAGCGAGGTCACGGTGGGCGAAAGGTCGGCGGGCAGGTCGGCCGGGTCGAGCGCGACGTTGAAGCCGATGCCCACCAGCGCGGCGCCGTCGACGCGCTCGACGAGGATGCCCGCGAGCTTGCGCCCGTCGAGCACGATGTCGTTGGGCCAGCGGATGCCGGCGGTTTGCTCGACAAACGCCTCGGCGGCGTGCGCCGCAGCGTGGGCGCTGGCGAGCATCAAGCGGTCGACGGCCGGTTGCTCGTCGCGCACGACCGCCGTGAACAGCAGCTGCTCGCCGGGCCTGCTGAGCCAGCGCCGACCCAATCGCCCGCGGCCGGCCGTTTGGTGATCGGCGACCACGACCGTGCCGTGCACCGCGCCGGGGTCGGCGGCGCCGACGACCAGTTGCCGCGCCAAATCTTGTGTGCTCGCGGTGTGGCGATAAACCCACACCCGCCGGCCCAGCGCGGTGGCGTGGCGGGTTTCGATGAAGTCGGCCCAGCACTCGAGCCCGGTGTGGCGCAGGGTAAAACCCTGCTGCGGGTGGGCGTCGATCGCGCAGCCGTGTCGTTGCAAGGCCGCGATGTCTTCGGCCACGGCCGGTGGGGCCAGGCCCGTAGCGCGCGACAGCTCCGCGGCGTTCAGCGGCCGCCGCGCCGCCAGCAGCCCGGCCAGAAGTGTGACCTGCGTTTCCGTGAGCGTTTGCGACATCGCCCCATCATAGCGTGGTGCAAATGGTGCGTTTTTCGTGGTTTTTCGTGGTCACGGGCCGGGCGGCGCGTTAAGTTTCAATTAAGGGCACGTCGTGTTTCGGGAGAACGAGCATGCGCTGCATGTACCGCTACCTCGTGGTTATCGCGTTGGCGACGCTGTGGTTGCCCGCCGTGGCTGTGGCCCTGGAAACCGACCAGTACACCGTGCCCGACGAGCCGTTGGCCGACATCGGCCCGGCGATCGGGCAACACGTCCACCAGGCGATCGAAAAGATCGTGGCCGACCTCAACGCCCAGATCGCGGCACTCGAGGCGCAGCTGCCCGAGGCCAGCGATCGCCAAGCCAAGCGTTTGCAAAAAAAGCTCGCGGCCCTGCGCACCGAGCGCATCGTCGCCGACCGCCTGTTCGCCAAGCTTGGCAAGCGCGCCATCGAGTGCGAGCTCGAACTGTGGGTGCGCAAGAAAGATTGGGGCGAGCGGCCGGCGGTGTACGAGTTGCCGGTGGGCGACAGCGTGACGGGCGTGCCGCTCACGCACCTGCTGGTCGCGTTCGGCAACGCGCCGACCATTCACACCTACGGCGTGCACATGGGCACCGACAAGCTCGGCCACTTCTTCCAGCAGGGCCACGAGTACTACCGCTTGTACCTGCGCCACGAGGCGCAGAAGATGAACGAAGCCGACAACCTCGCGGCCGTGATCAAGCACGGCGTCAAGCAGGAACAGGGCATCTACGGCCGGTTCGCGTCGGGCATCTATTCCAATGCCGACCTCGCCGCCGACTACGCGGGGCTCAAGTTCTACCTCAACCTCACACGCCCGGTGCAGATCGGCCACATCACGCACCCGCCGTTGCTGGCGGTGGCCGAGGGGCGTTGGCGTTTTGCGCAGGCGCTGCCGCGCGACCCGTTCGAGCCTTTTGTGTCGCACCACTTCGACGAGGCGCGCAACCCGTGCCTGTACAACCGCTCGCACCACAACAAGGTGCGCCGCGAAATACGCGGGCGTGCCGAGCGTTGGTTGGCGTACCACCAGGCCACGCCCGAAGCCGTCGCGCAGCAGGCCGAGGCGCTGACCACGTGGCACGGCGAACCCTACGGCCACAGCGGTGCCGAGAATCTGTACACCCTCGCCGACGCCCACGCGCAAAACCAACCCGCCCCGCCGGCCGGCGACGTGGCGCAGAAGTAACGCCCCAAGCCCCGGGTTGAGCGCCGCGAAACCCGGGGGCCTGGCGTACGCTCACCACCCTTTCATCCCAGCGTTTTTTCACCTACACTCCCCCCGCGCAACACCGCAAAGGAGCCCGCTATGAAAACCGCCACCATCACCACCAACCGCGGCGTGATCAAGCTCGAACTGTTCGCCGAGGACTGCCCCGAGACCGTCGGCAACTTCGTCAAGCTCGCCGAGGACGGCTTCTACAACGGGCTCACCTTCCACCGCGTGATCGCCGACTTCATGGTGCAGGCCGGCTGCCCCCAGGGCACCGGCATGGGCGGCCCGGGCTACAAGTTCGACGACGAAGCCTCGGCCCTGGCCAAGAAGCACGAAGGCCCCGGCACCCTGTCGATGGCCAACGCCGGCCCGAACACCAACGGCAGCCAGTTCTTCATCACCCACGTCAAGACCGACTGGCTCGACGGCAAGCACGGCGTGTTCGGCAAGGTGCTCGAAGGGCAAGACGTCGTCGACGCCACCCAGCAGGGCGACGTGATGGAAACCGTCGTCATCGCCGATGAGTGAGACGGGCGCACAACCGAAGCGCTCGCCGGTCAGCGTGATCGTTCTGTTGGCCTTGATCGCGCTGCTCGCGGTGATGGTGTACCGCTTGGCGGTTGCGCCGGGCGCTGGGCCGCAACCGGTGGTGACACACACCGCGACGCTGACCACCGAACGGGGCGTGATTACGATCGGTCTGTACGGCGACGAATGCCCGGTCACGGTGGGTAACTTCGTCAAGCTCAGCGAAGAGGGCTTTTACAACGGCCTGCACTTCCACCGCGTGGTGCCGGGCTTCGTGATTCAGATCGGCGAGCCGCGCGACAGCGAAGACGACCCCGAAGGGCCGGGCTACCGGTTCGACGACGAGCCTTCGGCGCTGGCGTTGAAACACGGCCGCGCGGGCGCGGTCGCCATGGCCAACGCGGGACCGAACACCAACGGCAGCCAGTTCTACATCACCCGCATGCCCACGCCCGGCCTCGACGGCGGCTACGCGGTGTTCGGTCGCGTGCTCGTCGGGCAGGACGTGGTCGACGCGATGAAGCTCGGCGACAGGCTCGAGTCGGTCGTGATCGAGCCGGTGACCGAACCGTAAGCCACCCGGCGATCGGGCTTCGGGGGTGTCGTATTTTCTGAAAGCCACACCGTAATTGGGGGATAATTCCCCAATCACCCACCCGGCTTGTGGGCGTTTGAGCCCACGAGTGCGGATATTGCATGTCAAAGACGGGGATTTTACGCAGTTCGACGATCTGGCACGTCGATTGTTTTATGCTGGGGTGCAGTCGTAGGGCGGCTGGTGCGGGAAAGATGATCGGGTTCGGCCGGGCGGGGATACGCCCCGCTCGCCGGGCCCACAAATCGGCACGAAGCGAGATCGGCCATGAGAGCGAATCAACACAACAGGCTGGTGGGGTTGGGCCGGTCTCGCGCAGCGCATAAAAGGGGTGGTTGGGGTGCTGTTAGAGGTTTGGGTTGAAGCAAAGGCGGCGCAACCGGCTGTACAGGCTGAGCCGACCGAAACGATCGCAGGTGTGTGCGTGATCGCCGCACCGGTCGGCCAGGGCGGAGGGTCGAACACGTGGGTTGGGTGCCTGGTACCCCGCGCCATCCACCACGCATTCGCCGGCCGGTTCGCCGTCTTGCTCAGCCCGACCTCGCCCTACCGCGATACCGATCGCAAAAGGCCGCCCAAGGGCAACCGGTACGTGTATTAAATTTGCCAGAAGATAGACAAACCGTTTGGCCGCGCTAATGTGAGAGATAGAGGCGTGAGCCACACGCCGCACAACGCTGGACGCATCCCTCTTCTCAACCGCCGTGACGCTTTGGTTGGCGCCGCGGCGGTTTCTGTAGCACACGTGGGCGCTAATCGGTCGCGGCGTTGAACACGCGATCACCGGCGTCGCCGAGGCCGGGCACGATGTAGCCCTTGTCGTTGAGCTTCTCGTCGACGCCGCAGACGTACACCTGCGTGTGGGGGTGGCGCCGGTGCACCATCGCTAACCCCTCGGGCGCGGCGATCATCGCCAGCAGCTTGACGCGCGACACGCCCCACCGGCCCAGCGTGTCGATCGCGGCGACGGCGCTGCCGCCGGTGGCGAGCATCGGGTCGACCACCAGCGCCAGGTCGACCGCCTTGCCGCGCGGCAGCTTCTGGTAATACTCGACCGGTTGCAGCGTCGCCTCGTCGCGGTAAAAGCCCAGGTGCCAGACCTCGGCCCCGGGCAGCATCGTCAGCACCGGGTCGACCATGCCCAGGCCCGCCCGCAGGATCGGCACCAGCCCGATGCGCGCCGCCACGCGCTTGCACTGCGCCGGGCCGACGGGCGTTTGCACCGCGACGTCGGTGGTCGGCAGGTCTTTCGTCGCTTCGTACGTGAGCAGGAACGTCAGCCGTTCGAGCGCCGCGCGGAAGGTTTCCGGCGGCGTGGTCGCGTCGCGCAGCACCGACAGGTGGTGGTCGACCAGCGGGTGATCGAGTGCGGTCACGTTTTCCATAGCCGCATTGTAACGCCAAACCCGGGGCGCACCGATCCACTATCATTCGCCCATGCACCCGTGGCAGGTCATCACGCTGGCGGTGGCGCTGAGCGGCGCGTTTGCGTTGCAGGGCGCGGTCGGTTTCGGCGCGGGGCTGGTGGCGATCCCGCTGTTGCTGTGGGCGGGGTTCGGCTTGCCCGAGTCGATCGCGGCGGTGCTGGTGGTGGGCATCGTGCAGACCGCGTGGAACTGCTGGCAGTACCGCGGCCACATCGCGTGGCGCTCGACGCTGACGATCGCGGCGCTGCGCCTGTCGATGCTGCCGGCGGGCTACTGGTTGATGACGAAGCTCGACGACGCGGGGCGCGGTTTGGCCAAGCAGGTCGTCGGCGTCACGCTGGTGGCGATCGTGCTGGTGATGTGGCTGGCGAAGATCAAGCCGCGCGACAAGGTGCACTGGGCGTGGGTGCCGACCGCGTCGATCACCAGCGGGCTGATGGCGGGCGCGATCGGCATGGGCGGCCCGCCGGTGGTTCTGTACTCGATGGCGCACGACTGGCCGGCGGCGCGCGCCCGCGCGTTTTTGTGGTTGCTGTTCCTCACGTGGATGCCGTGCCAGCTGGCGCTGCTGCTGGCGGTCGAGGGCGGGGGCGTGGCGCACGTGTCGGCGTGGTCGCTGTTGGCCACGCCGCTGGTGCTGGTCGCCACGCGGCTCGGCAACCGGCTGGGCGATCGGCTCAACCGCCGGCGGTTGCGTGTTGCGACGTTCGCGCTGCTGCTGGTGCTGGCGGTGGCTTCGATCGTCATGCCGATGCTCACCGGCAACGGGGCCGCGAGCCCTTAACGCCGTTTTTCGCACGCCCGGCAGGCCGGCGAAAAATCAATCCGGAAAAACCTTGAGATTCACCGGCACGGTCCATATACATGGAAAGGTCGTGGCGCCGCCACGCGTCGTTCGCCCGTAGTCATGGGGTTTCGAGAGAGAGGATCACCCCAACTCAGACAGGTTGCTTTTCGCCCGTGCGGTATCGGTTCGTGGCATCGCCCACGCCGGGCCGGCGGGTTTGGAGGTGATGTTGATGCGCGTGTTACCGCTGTTAATTTGTTTCGGTCTGTGCGCCACCGAGGTTGCCGCACAGAACCACTTCCCTGCGCCGATCCCCACGAGCGACCTGCGGGTGCGGATCGAGCCGTTTGCGACGATCCCGGACTCGAGCACGAACCTGCCGCCGCGTTTGAACCTGCTGACGCCCGACCCGAGCGGCCGGCTGTTCGTCAACGACCAGCGCGGGCCGATGTACACCATCGACGCGACCGGCAACCACGTCGCCGAGTACCTGGACCTGCGCGACTTCGCCAGTTTGAGCATCCGTTCGACGAGCGAGGCGGGGTTTCAAAGCTTCGCGTTCCACCCGGACTTTTACGACCAGGCCGCCGACGGGTTCGGTCGGTTCTACACGATTCACAGCTCGAACAACACAACACCCACGCCCGACTTCGACCCCGGCGGCAACACCTCGTTCCACACGGTGCTGCTGGAGTGGCGGACCAACACGCCGGCCGCGCCCGTGTTCACGCCGGCCGACGCGGGGGCGCCGTTCCGTGAAATCATGCGGCTCGACCAACCATTCAGCAACCACAACGCCGGGCTGATCGCGTTCAACCCGACGGTCGGGCCGACCGACGCCGACTACGGCAACCTGTACATCGCGATCGGCGACGGCGGGTCGGGCGGCGACCCGCAGAACAACGGGCAGGACGCGTCGAACCCGTACGGCGCGATCTTGCGCATCGACCCGCGGCAGCGCGAGCAGGGGCCGGTCTTCATCACCGAAGAGGCCGACAACGCCCCGGCCAACAACCAGTACCGGATCGTGACCGACAACGCGTTGGACTCGGACAGCAACCCCAACACGCTCAGCGAGATTTACGCGTTCGGCCTGCGCAACCCGCAGCGTTACGGGTGGGACACGGCCACGGGCAACATGTACATCGCCGACATCGGGCAGAACGTGGTCGAGGAGATCAACCTCGGCGCCAACGGCGCGAACTTCGGGTGGGACGACCGCGAGGGCAGCTTCCCGTTCGACTCCAACAACACCAGCGGGCTGACCGACCCGGTGGCCGAGTACGACCACACGAACCCGGTGAGCGTGATGCCGACACCGATCGGCAACCGCGCGGTCACCGTGGGCGAGGTGGCGCGGGGCACGGGCATTCCCGGGCTCGACGGGCAGCTGGTGCTCAGCGATTTCCCGACCGGACTGATCTTTGTGCTCGACGTGGACAGCGACCCGTTGGACGGCGGGCAGGACGGCTTGCGCGAGCTGCAACCGCTGGACGAGGACCTGCAACCGGTGCGCCTGCTCGAGCTGATCAACGCGGCGCGTGCCGCGCGCGGCCTGGGTGCGCAGAACCGGGCCGACCTGCGCTTCGGCTTCAACACACCGGGCGAGGTTTACGTGCTCAACAAGCACGACGGCGTGGTGCGCCGGCTGATCGTGCCCGAGCCGGCCTCGCTCGCGTGGCTGGCGGTGTCGGTGTTGTTCATGGGTCGCGCGTCGTGTTATCGTGCCCGGGGACGCACCTGAGGGCACGGCATGCCGCACATCCTCGCACTCGACCAGGGCACCACGAGCAGCCGGGCCATCGTGTTCGACGACGCCGGCGACGTGCGCGGCGTGGCGCAACGCGAGTTCGCGCAGCACTTCCCTCAACCCGGCTGGGTCGAGCACGACCCGCAGGAGATATGGCAGACCCAACTCGACACGGCGCGGCAGGCGATCGAGCGGGCGGGCATCAGCGCCGACGACCTGGCGGCGATCGGCATCACCAACCAGCGCGAGACGGTCGTTATTTGGGACCGGAAGACGGGCGAGCCGATCGCGCCGGCGATCGTGTGGCAGGACCGCCGGACCGCGGCGCGGTGCGACCGGCTGCGCGCCGACGGCGGCGAAGCGCTCGTGCGTGAGAAGACCGGCCTGGTGGTCGACGCGTATTTTTCTGCCTCGAAGATCGAGTGGTTGCTCGACCACGTCGACGGCGCGCGCGACCGCGCGTTACGCGGCGAGCTGGCGGTGGGCACCGTCGATAGCTGGCTGGTTCACAAGCTCACCGGCGGGCGGGCGCACGTCACCGACACGACCAACGCCGGGCGGACGCAGCTGCTGAACATTCACACCAACCAATGGGACGACGAACTGCTTGAGCTTTGGCGCGTGCCGCGTGCGGTGTTGCCGGGCGTGGCCGACAGCAGCGCCGTGGTGGGCGAGAGCGAGCCGGGGTTGCTGGGCGCGGCGGTGCCGATCGCGGGGATCGCCGGCGACCAGCAGGCGGCGCTGTTCGGCCAGATGGCGCTGGCGCCCGGCACGATCAAGAACACGTACGGCACGGGGTGCTTCATGCTGATGGCCACCGGCGACACGGCGCACGCGTCGGGGCACCGGCTGCTGACCACGCCGGCGTGGCGCATCGGCGGGCGCACGGATTACGCGCTGGAGGGCAGCGTGTTCATCGCCGGCGCGGCGGTGCAGTGGCTGCGCGACGGGTTGGGCGTGATCGGCGACGCGGCCGAGGTCGAGCCGCTGGCGCGCAGCGTCGACGACAACGGCGGCGTGTACCTCGTGCCCGCTTTCGCCGGGCTGGGCGCGCCGCACTGGGACGCCTACGCACGCGGCGCGGTCGTGGGCCTGACCCGCGGCGCGACCAAGGCTCACTTCGCCCGCGCGGCGCTGGAGTCGATCGCCTACCAGTCGGCCGACGTGATGGACGCGATGCACGACGATGCGCAGATCGAGATGACCGAGCTGCGGGTCGACGGCGGCGCATCGACCAACGACCTGCTGATGCAGTTCCAGGCCGACGTGATCCAAAAGCCGCTCGTGCGCCCCGAGGTCACAGAAACCACGGCGCTGGGCGCGGCGTACCTGGCGGGCTTGGCGGTGGGTGTGTGGCGCAACACCGGCGAGTTGGCGGCGCGTTGGCGCGTGGGCCGGCGGTTCGAGCCGGGCATGTCGCGCGACCACGCCGAGTCGCTGCGCGCCAACTGGCGCAGGGCGATCGCGCGTGCACGCGACTGGGCCGACGCAGAAAACGGATAATGTGCAACGCCTCGGCCCGTCGATTAAAATCGGGTCGCCCCATCACGGAGGACCGCTCGCCATGGCCGATACGACGACCGCGCGTCGACTGACGATCGACGACACAGACTACCTGCTGGACGGCGAACCCCACCAGATCATCTCCGGGTCCATGACGTACTTCCGCTTCCTGCCCGAGCAGTGGGAAGACCGGCTGACGAAGCTGGCGGCGCTGGGCGCGAACACGCTCGAGGTGTACGTGCCGTGGAACCTGCACGAGCCGCGTCAGGGCACGTTCGACTTCGAGGGCCGGCTGGACCTGGTGCGCCACATCGAGATGGCGGGCGAGGCGGGGTTGGACGTGCTGCTGCGCCCCGGGCCGTACATCTGCGCCGAGTGGGACTTCGGCGGGCTGCCGTGGTGGCTGAACAAGGAAGACGACATCGACCTGCGGTGCAGCTGCCCGAAGTTCCTCGGGTACGTCGACGCGTGGTGGGCGCAGCTGATCCCGAAGGTCACACCACTGCTGTCGACGAACGGCGGGCCGATCATCGCCTGCCAGATCGAGAACGAGTACGGCTACTACGGCAACGACCACGCCTACCTCGAACACCTGCGCGACAAGCTGCGCGAGCTCGGCGTCGACACGCTGATCTTCACGTCCGACGGCACGTACGCGCCGCACCTGCAGGCCAACGGCGGGCTCGACGACTGCCTGCGCACGGCGAACTTCGGGTCCGACCCCGAGACGCGCTTCGCGCAGCTGCGCAAGGCCCAGCCGCGCGGGCCGATGTCCTGCATGGAGTTCTGGGTCGGCTGGTACGACACCTGGGGCAAGGCGCGCAAGTCCGCCCGCAACACCGAGTCCGTCGTGACCGAGCTGAAGTGGATGCTCGAACACAACGCGTCGGTCAACCTGTTCGTGTTCTGCGGCGGCACCAGCTTCGGCTTCACCAGCGGCGCGGTGCTGGCCGACACCTACGACCCCGACGTGACCAGCTACGACTACGACGGCCTGCTCAGCGAGTGCGGCGACGTGACGACCAAGTACTACGCCTGCCGCGACGCCATCGCCAAGCACACCGGCCGGGCGGACCTGACGAAAACCTTCGAGCCCTCGCACAAGATCAAGCCCGGCAAGGTCGAGCTGACCGAGTCGGTCTCGCTGGAAGACGCGCTGGACACGATCAGCGAGCCGGTCGTCACGCGCAGCCCCCGACCGATCGAGAAACTCGACCAGGGCTACGGCTACGTGCTGTACCGCGCCCACGTGCCGGCGAGCTACAAGGGCCTGCCGCTGCGGCTGCGCGGCATGCACGACTTCGCGCACGTCAAGGTCGACGGCCAATCGATCGGCACCTGGTACCGCAACGACGAACAGCCCACGTGGAGCGTCGAGTTCGCCGGCGACAGCGCGCAGCTCGACATCCTCGTCGACTGCATGGGCCGGGCCAACTTCGGCCACCGGATGAACGAACGCAAGGGCATCACCGGCGGCGTGTTCTTCGGGCAGAAGGGCTACGAGGAACGCGCCCACTTCGGGTGGGAGTGTCACCCGCTGCCCATGGACAACCTGGCCGACCTGCCGTGGTGGACGACGCGGAGCCTCGACGGGCCGCGCTTCTTCCGCGCCACGTTCAAGGTCGACGAGATCGGCGACACCTACCTCGAGCTGCCCGGCTTCACCAAGGGCTTCGCGATGGTCAACGGCTTCAACCTCGGGCGGTACTGGGACATCGGCCCGCAACACACGCTGTACGTGCCGGCACCGCTGCTGAAAGAGGGCAAGAACGAGCTGATCGTGTTCGAGGTCGTCGGCTGCACCGCCGACACGCCGACCGCCCTGCTGCTCGACCACCCGGTGTGGGCCGAGTGAGGCGGCGCGAGCCGTGCGCGACTTTGCCCGTCAAATGAAAAACCCCCACCTCCGTTAGGGGGAGATGAGGGCCAAAGGCTCTTCCCTTTAGCGTGTAGGAAGATGGTTGGGTTCAGGTTTTCTTTCGCCGCCAGGCCATGACGACGGCGCCGAGGCCGAGCAGCGCCAGCGACGCCGGCTCGGGCACCGCGGTCGTCGTGACGGTGGCGCACGTCGCCGTGTCGGTGGCGCCGAACGCCTGTGAAACGAAACCGGTGGCCAGAACCATTGCGAGCACAAGTTTCATGCCGAACTCCGTTTTGGCGGCGGGCGAAATTGCCCGCGACTTGTTGACTCGGCGCGCACACACCGCGCGCCAAACCGGAATGGCTCTCGGTCCCACGTTGGCTTTCACGTGCGGCTCGAAGCCGAGTGCGGGAACCCGCTCGGCACGCATCGAACCGCTTGGCGACAGATTCACCCGTAACATGCGCCATGATTTGAGGCACGGCCACTAAAAAACGCGGGCGTTGCGCGGGAGCGGAAACCGGCTGCGCATTAATCAACCATGCTGTCCAAAATAAAACCCACGCGCCGGGGCGCGTGGGTGGGTTGCGCGAAGTGGTTGTGGGGTTCAGCCGCGACGCCGCAGCATGACCAGTCCGCCGAGGCCGAGCAGCGCGAGGCTCGCGGGCTCGGGGATGACGGTCAGGGTCGAGCCGGTACTGCCGTCGGAGACGACC
>JANQHD010000022.1 GCA_028282805.1 Phycisphaeraceae bacterium
AAGAGGTTCACCCGGCCCGCCCGCTCGGTCGCATCCTTGCTCATCCCAACAGTGGAGCGCAACAGACACGACCCGTCAAATGGTTTCTACTGAGCAATAATCGCCCTTCGGACATATCTTGAAAAAGTCTTTTCACCTTAGATACTCGATTATTCAAAAGCTGTTTTACTAATACAAATTGCCATCTTTTGCGCTGAATCCTTACAATACGCTGGATTTCCTTTGTCTCATTTTCGAACCCCTCTGGGATAGCCGTCAAGTATTGATATGAACGAATGGCCAGTGCAAACACAACTGATAAGCAAATTAAGGCAAAGTACTCATCCAAGCCCTTGAAAGAATCATCAACAATGACTGCATAGGCTTCGACAGTAGTCCACAAGAACCCAAAAGTTGCAATAAATATTGGCAGCGAGAACTTCCACCTAATTAAAATTCTAATTGCGTGTTGATACCAGGATATATGCCATATTTCACTTGTGTGTGATGCACTACTGCCTTGTTCTGCTTCACTATTTTCCATAGTTAGGTCCCCGACGCAAGAAACGACTCATGTTACATGTCAGTCAGAATAATAAGTTGCAAAACTTATTCTTACGTTTCAACCTGCGTGGTCCGCTCACTGCATGCTGGTAAAGATACCTGAAGCATGAATACCATCCCAGCATAAGTGCTATTCAGTATCTATCCACACTCGCGCATGCCCCGTGGTCGGTCATGGTGTCGCGTTCGAGGCGGTTAACGACGGCGTCGCTGCCGTCTTGGACGGTCACGACGGCGGCGGAGCCGTTGGCTAAGAGCTTGGGGGGGCCGACGAGGATGCAGCTGTCGGGCTGCTGGAGGATGCCGTCGACGCGGGCGGGGAGGGTGCCCTCGGCTTTCACGCTCAGCATGGTTTGCAGCGTGACGATGCGGTGCGATTCGTGGACCTCGATGAACACGCGGGCGGTGCCGGGGCACTGGCGGATCATGTTGCGCAGCGATTCCAATTCCCCGTTCCACACACGCGGCTTGCCGGCCGCGTCGGTGTCACGCAGGACGATGCGGACGCACTTGGTCAGCTGCTCGGGGGCCTCGGCGATGGGCATCACCTTGTCGATCACGATCGACGGCTCCTCCCGCCGGCGGTCGACCTTGCCGGTGACGAAGACGACCGAGTCGGTGTGCACCAGGTGGGCGTGCTCGGCGAAGGTGCGGGGGAAGACGACGCCGTCGATCTCGCCGGTCTGGTCCTGGAGGGTGACCATGGCCATCTTCTCCTGCTTCTTGCGCGTCAGCGTGGGGCGGACGCGCGTAAACAAACCGGCGACGGTCACCTCGACGTCGGCGCGGACCTTGCGGATGTCGCGGATGGAGACGGTGGTGAACGTGTCGATGAGCGGGGCCACGTCGTCGAGGGGGTGGGAGGAGACGTGGAAGCCGAGCACTTTCTTTTCCTCGTCGCACTGGGTTTTGAGGTCCCAGGGGTCGACGGGGGGGAGGGATGGCTCATCTTCGATCTGCGATTGTCGATCGTCGATCGCAGATTCCTGGACGGCGCCGAAGAGGAAGTCGGCGGCGTTGCGGAGGTCGGCTTCCTGTGCGCCGCGGGAGATGGCGGTGTCGAGGGCGGCGACCATGGCGGCGCGCTTCTCGGTGGCGTGCAGGGAGTCGAACGCGCCGCACTTGATGAGGGCCTCGAGGCAGGCGCGGTTGACGGACGAGGACGGCACGCGCTCGCAGAAGTTGAACAGCGAGGTGAACGGGCCGTCGGCCCGGCGGATGTCGATGATGGCGTCGACGGCCTTGCGCCCGACGCCCTTGACGGCGCCGAGGCCGAAGCGGATGTGGCCGTGGTTGGGGGTGCGCGGCTCGTCGTCGCCGTAAGCGACGGCGAAGTCGGTCAACGACAGGTTGATGTCGGGCGGGCGGACGTCGATGCCGAGCTGGCCGTCGGGCAGCAGGACGCGCCGGCAGTCTTCGATGTACTCGACGACCTTGTCGGTGTTGACCGATTCGTAGGTGAGCAGGGCCGCCATGTACTGCACGGGGAAGTAGGTTTTGAGGTAGGCGGTCTGGTAGGCGATGATGGCGTAGCCGGTGGAGTGGGACTTGTTGAAGCCGTAGCCGGCGAACTTGACGATGAGGTCGAACAGCTGGTTGGCCTGTTGGGCGTCGACGCCGTTGGACTCGGCACCGTCGACGAAGTCGGCGCGGGCGGCGTTGATCACGTCCTCTTTCTTTTTCGAGATCGCCTTGATGATGGTGTACGCTTTGCGGAGGGGGATGCCGCCGAGCTGGTTGAGGACCTGCATGACCTGTTCCTGGTAGACCATGATGCCGTAGGTCTCGGAGGTGATGCGGTCGACGATGGCGTTGACGCGGGGCACGTCGGTGCGTTCGTGCTTGCGGTCGTTGTAGTCGGGGATGAGGTCCATCGGCCCGGGGCGGTACAGGGCGTTGGCGGCGATGAGGTCCTCGAGGCGGTCGGGTTTCATGGCCATGAGCAGGTCGCGCATGCCGCCGGACTCGAACTGGAACACGCCCTTGGTGTCGCCGCGGCGGAACAGGTCGAGCACGTTCTGGTCGACGTAGGTCAGGCGGTCGAGGTCGAGGGGGTCGAGGTCGGAGGGATCCGGAGCGGCGCTGCGCTCTGCTCCGGCTTGGGTTTTAAGGCCGAACTCGCGCGGGGTGTCGGGGTTGGGGCCGGGGCCGAAGCCGCCGGTGATCGCGCGCCGCTGCGTGGGGCGGTCGAGGTCGCCGGTGATCAGCTTGCGGGCGCGCTGGACGATCGACAGCGTGCGCAGGCCGAGGTAGTCCATCTTCAACAAACCGACCTTCTCACACGTCGGCCCGTCCCACTGCGTGATCACGTCGTCGGAGCCGGGCGCCTTGTACAGCGGCACGATGTGGTCGAGCGGCTCGGTCGCCAGCACCACGCCCGCCGCGTGCACCGACGCGTGGCGCGCCATGCCCTCGAGGCGGCGCGACGTGTCGATCAGCCGGCGCATCGTCGCGTCGCCGTCGTACTCCTTCTTCAGGTCCGGCTCCTTGGCCAGCGCCTCGTCGAGCGTGATGTTCAGCTGCTCGGGCACCAGCTTGGCGATGCGGTCGACCTCGGCCAGCGGGATGTCGAGCACGCGCCCCACGTCGCGCAGCGCGGCGCGGGCCTTGAGCGTCCCGAAGGTGATGATCTGCGCGACGTGGCCGTACTTGCGCCGGGTGTAGTCGATGACCTCGGCCCGCCCGTCCTGGCAGATGTCGATGTCGATGTCGGGGTACTCGGTGCGGTCGGGGTCGGTGAACCGTTCGAACAGCAGGCCGTAGTGCTCGGGGCAGGCGTTGGACAAGCCGAGGCAGAAGCCGACCATGGTGCCCACGCCCGAGCCGCGCGCGTTACAGGGGATGCCGTTGGCCCGCGCGTAATTCACGAAGTCCCACACGATCAAGAAGTACGCGCTGATCAGCTTGTCGGCCAGCACCTGGAGTTCGCGCTCCATGCGGGCGCGGATCTCGTCGGTCACGCCGCCGGGCCCGTAGCGCCAGACCGCGCCGGCCTCGGTGAGCAGGCGCAGCGCGCCGTCGCACTCGGCCTTGAGTTCCTCGGGTGACTCGGTGTCCTTGTGTGAATCGAACGGCAGCAGGTCGAACTGCGCGCAAAAGTTCGCGTACCACGCCGACGAGCCGGGCTTGTGCTCGCACTCGAAAGCGTCGATGAAGTCCAGCGCCCCCTGCGCATCGGCGGGCATGCCCCGGCCGCCGCCCGCCTTGCACACGACCTTCACCACCGGCGCGTGGTTGGCGTCGAAGTCGAGCGTGACGTCGCACCGCTCGGCGATGCGTTGCGTGTTGGCCAGCGCCTCGTCGCCCGCGCCGTCCATGTACCCGGCGAACAGGCCCGCCATCTCCCGCGGGTCTTTGACGTACAGGTCCGTCGGGTACTTCATCCGGGCGGGGTCTTCCTTGACCTTGCCCGTCGAAATACACACCAGCGAGTCGTGCGCGTCGTAATCCTCGGCCAACAAAAAGTGCGAGTCGTTGTCGCACACGATCGGCAGGTCCAGCTCGCGCGCGAGTTTCACCAGGTGCGGGTTGATCGCCTCCTGCTCGGCGATGTGGCGCTGAAGCTCGACGTAGAAGCGCGGCTCGCCGGCCTCGTTCGTGCCGAACGTCTCGGCGTGCCAGCGCGCCTCTTCGAGCGCGTTTTTGTAGTGCTGCGCATCCTTGGTCTTCTCGTACTCGACGAGGTGGTAGGCCAGCGACGAACCGAGGTGGCCGTTGATCGCGATGACGCCGTCCGACCACTGCGCGAGCGTCTGCTTGTCCATGCGCGGCTTGTAGTAGAAGCCGTTCAAAAACGCGTCGCTGCTGAGCTTGAGCAGGTTCGCCCAGCCGGCGTTGTTCTCCGCGAGCAGCACGAGGTGGAACCCGCCGTCGGACACGCCGGTGTACGTGCGGTCGGTGCGGTCGGATGGCTTGCCGTTAACGTCGGGCGCGACGTAGGCCTCGATGCCGAGTATGGGCTTGATGCCGGCCTTCTTCGCCGTGGTGTAAAACTTGACCGCCCCGTGCAGGTTGCCGTGGTCGGTGACGGCCACCGAATCCATGCCTAATTCTTTGACGCGCGCCACCAGCTTGTCCATGCGGTTGGCGCCGTCGAGCAGCGAGTACTCCGAGTGCAGGTGCAGGTGCGTGAACCGTGGCGCGGCAGACTGATCAGCCATCCGTGGCAACCCTCCCAGGGGCGAGTGCGGCGATGAGGTGCGGGCTTCACCAATCGGCCCGGCGACCCTGTTAGTCTATCCGTTGCACCGGCCGACGGAAGCCCCAAAATATGGCCCGCCCGCCCCCAAGGCCTCCGTCACACCGCCCTGTCAATTGTCCCCCACACGGCACAACGCCCCAAAAAACGGCGCGACCATTTAGCGACGGCCCTCCGGGCCGTTTACTAAAAATGATCCACCATGCTCGCCGCCGCCCCCGCGAACGCCGCGCTCAGCAGCGCCACGTCCTCGTCGGGCCCGTCGAGCCGCCCGAGCAATTGCATCCGCTGCGGCGAGGCGAAGCCCGTGTACACCGCCGCCAGCGCCCGCACGTCGCACCTGATCCGCCCGCTACCGCCGCGCTGCACGGTCGGCTCGCCCCGCCGCAGCGTCAACACATACCGCCCCGCGTTCTCCGCGAGCACGTCGTCGGCCACCTCGAGGTGCAGTTCGCCCGTGATCGGCGGGTAGCCGCGCTGTCGAAACGCCGCTTCGACATCGATCAACCGCAGCATCCAGTGCTCGCGGTAGATCGGCTTGATGCGCTGCTCGGGCAGCAGCCAGTACAGCAGTTCGTCGGGCGCACCGTACCACCGCGCAGCGTTGTTGATCGTGCTCAAGCTGGCCAGCAACCGCAGCGCCAAACGCCCCGCTGCCGGGCTGACCGCGTGCATGTCGTTGATGGCCACGACGTCGCGCTCGTCGCCCGTCGCCATGTCACGCCGGTTGTATATCACGTAACCCTCGGGCTCCTCGTCGCAGTACAACACATACCCGTGGTGCTTCTCCGCGTTGAACACGATGTCCCAGAAGTACTCGGGCCGGGCCATGAACCCGTTGTGCTGGCGGGCGCTGCGCTCGTACACGACTTTCAACACGTCGACCTGATCGCCGGTGATCGGCTCAACGCGCCCCGGCGCCCGGTCGACTTGCAGGTCACGGATCGGCAACTCGTACCGCTGGTACACACCGGCGCACTCGTAACCGAGCGTGCGATACAGGTGGCTCGTCGCCGGGTAAAGCGCCGACACCGCCACGCCTCGCTCACGCGCCTCGCGCAGCATGTCGGCCATGAGCCCCTTGGCCAAACCCTCGCCCCGGTGGTGCACCGCGGTCGCCACGCCGCCGATGCCCCAGCCCTCGACGCGCTTGCCGTTGAACCAATGGCCCATCTTCTTGATCTTCAAACCCGCCGCCACCACGCCGCCGTTGAGCGCCACGCGCACGTGTTCGATACCCGAGGCCATCGACCACGCGTAACGCAGCGCCGGGTCCATGCCGAACGCCTCCGACGCGATCGCGCAGTAATCACGCAGCTGCCCCTCGCTCGGCCTGACGATCTCGTACTTACCCATGGCTCATTTGCCCAACTGTTCGATGCGCCCGATCACCACGTCGCACAACCGGTGCAGGTTCGCTTGCCCGATCGCCAGCGGCGGCATCAGCACCACCACGTTGCCCAACGGCCGCACAATAATACCCGACGCCCGGCAACCGTCGGCCACCTCGTAACCCAATCGCCGCGACGGGTCGAACCCCGTCGCCCCGCGCTCGCCCGGCGGCACCAGCTCGATGCCGACCATCAAACCTTTCTGACGCACGTCGCCCACGTACGGGTACCGCCCCGCGTCGCGCAAAACGTTAAGCCGTTCGGCCACCGCCGCCGCCTTTTCGTTGACGACGCTCAGCAGGTCGTTCTGTTCAAACAGGTCCAGCGACGCGTTCGCCGCCGCCGCCGCCAGCGGGTTGCCCGTGTACGTGTGCCCGTGGTACAGCGTGCGGTGCTCGTCGAGCTCGCCGCAAAAAGCCTGCTCGATCTCATCGGTGCACAGCGTCGCCGCCAACGGCAGGTAACCGCCCGTGATCCCTTTGCCCAGGCACATGATGTCGGGCTCGACACTTTCGAGTTCGCAGGCAAACATCGCGCCCGTGCGCCCGAAGCCCGTCGCCACCTCGTCGGCGATCAGCAGCGTGTCGTGCTTCCGGCAAAGGTCCGCCACGCCGCGCAGGTAACCGTCGGGCTGCACGATGATGCCCGCCGCCCCCTGCACGATCGGCTCGACCACCACCGCCGCCACCCGCCCGTCGAGTTCGGTGAGCCAAGCATCGAGTGATTCGATCGCCGCATCGCGCACATGCTGCACATGTGCTTCATCTTCCAGCGCCCATCGGCGTGCCACACCGCACTCCGCAATCCGCAATCCGCATTCGTGAAACACGTCCGGCGACCCCGCCCGCTCCACGCGAAACACCAACGGGTCGAACGGCTCGTGAAACGTCGCGCTGTACCCCACGCTCATCGAACCCACCGTGTCGCCGTGGTACGCGCCCTCGAGCGCGACCAGCGTGTCGCGCCGCTGGCCCCGGTGGTACCAGTAGCCCACGGCCATCTTGAACGCGACCTCCGTCGCCGTCGCCCCCGCATCGGTGTAAAACACCTTGTTCAGCTCGCCGGGCGCCAACGCGCACAACCGCGCCGCCAGACGCGTGGCCGGCTCGTGCGTCATGCCCAGCATCGTGGTGTGCGCCACCTTGTCGAGCTGTTGCTTGACCGCTCGGTCGATATGCGGCACGCGGTGGCCGTGCACGTTGCACCACAGCGAGCTGACGCCGTCGAGGTAACGGTTGCCCGCCGCGTCGATCAGCCAGTCGCCCTCCGCCGCCTCGATGATCAACGGCTCCTTCTCGCGCCACTGCCGCATCGGCGTAAACGGGTGCCACACGTGCGCGTGGTCGAGCTGGGCTAATTGTTGACGTTGCGTTTCGTCCATGGCACATAGCATAAAGCATACACACGCACGCCGTCGTGCCCCCATCAGCGCAGACGACAGCCGGCACCATACCTGGTGCCGGTCCGACCGGCGGCAGGTATGCCGCCGGCTATTGTTCTTGACGTGTCAAAACGCTTACTCCGCGTGGTCGCTCGGGTCCGAGCCGCGCGGGGGCAGTTCGCGGACCCAGATGTTGCGGAAGCGCACCTTGTCGCCGTGGTCCTGCAACTTCAGCGGCAGCTTGTCGGCGTGCTTGCGGTACGGCGGCTGCGCCTTGTGCGTCGTCGGGCCCCACAGCTCGAAGTTGTCGTGCACCAGCACGCCGTTCACGAACGCGGTGATCGTCGCCGGCGACAACAGCTTGCCGTCGGCGGAAAAACGCGGCGCGCGAAACACGATGTCGTAGCTCTGCCACTGCCCCGCCGGCCGCGCCGCGTTCACGTCCGGCGGCTTCTGCTTGTAGATGCCGCCCGCCATGCCGTCCGCGTACGTCTTGTTCTGGTTCGCGTAGTTGTCGAGCACCTGCATCTCGTAGATGCCCATCAAAAACACGCCGCTGTTCGACCGGCCCTGGCCCGTCTTCGTCGACGTCGGGTCCGCCGACCACTCGACGTGCAGCTGGCAGTCGCCGAAGCTGCGCTTCGTGCGGTGGTAGCCGGTCTTGGGCACGACCTGCATGTACCCGTCTTTCACCGTCCACCTCGGCGGCTCGCCCTTGTCGGTCACCCACTGCGACATGTCCGTGCCGTCGAACAGCACGACCGCGTCCGACGGCGCGTCGCCGAGGTGCTTGCCCGGCGTGACCACGCGCGGCATCGGCCGGCTGCCGTCGCCACGCTTCCACTTGCTGCGCGCCTGCTGCGCCGCGTAAACGATCGATGAGGCCACCAGCGCAACCAGCGCCACGGCGATGACGGTGCGTTTCATGTCCGTGTCCCCTGCTTAGAAGTTGTCGACCTCGCGGTAAGCGGCGATCAGCGCCCGCTCGCCCTCCTTGCCCGGCCTAGCGTTGCCGTGCTCCATGCCGACCACGCCGGTGTAACCCTTTTTGTGCAGGTGCTTGAAGATGTTCTTGTAGTTGATCTCGCCCGTGGTCGGTTCCTTGCGGCCGGGGTTGTCGCCGACCTGGATGTAGGCCGTCTCGCTCCACGCGGCGTCGAGGTTGGGGATGAGGTTGCCGATGTCGATCTGCTGGTGGTACAGGTCGTTGAGCACCTTGCACGACGGGCTGCCGACCGCCTTGCACACCGCGTAGGCCTGCGGCACACCGCGCAGCCAGCAGCCGGCGTGGTTGCGATACCAGTTCAGCGGTTCGAGCACCATGACCAGCCCCGCCGGCTCGCAGACCCCGGCCATGACCTTCAGGTTCTCGACCACGTTGGCGAACTGGTAGTACGGGTCGAGGCGGTTGTTCACGCCGCCGGGCACGACGGTCGTCCACCTGGCGCCCACGCGCTTGGCGACCTCGAGGTAGCCGGTCATCGACTTGCGCAGCTCGTCCTGGAAACCCTTCGACGTGTTGGTGACGATCTTCGGGTCGTTGAACGACGCCCAGCTCACGAACACGCCCATGGTCATGTTCAGGTCCGCCAGCGCCTTGCCGATCTTCTTCTGATCGTCGACGCTGCGCTTCGGCAGGCGGTTGTCCTCCCACGCGCGGAAGCCCTGGTCGTGGGCGAACTTCAGCTGGTCGACCAGGCCGTTGCCCGCGTGGTGCTTGAACATGCCGAAGTGCGGCGCGTACTTGAGCTTGAACGGCTCGCCGCTCGACGCGCGCATCTCCTGCGCCATCCCCGTGCTCGTCGCGGCGCCCGCGACGCCGGCGGCGATCCCCGATGCGATGAATTGCCTGCGGTCCATGCGTGTCCTCCGTGCGCGCCGCGGCCGGGCGCGTGGTGCGCCTGTGATTCTACGGTCAGATCAGTTTCGTCGTGCCGGGCATCGCGACCTCGACCTTGGGCGCCGGGCCCCAGGCGTACTTCTCGGGCGTCAGGTCGAGCTTCGACTTGTTCATCGCGAAGTCCCACGTCACTTCCTGCCCGGTGTACGCCGCCAGGCGCCCCATCACCGCGCACATCGTCGACTCGGCCACCTGCCGCGCCTCGTTGCGCGGCTTGCCGGCCTTGATCGATTGGATCAGGTCGATGTGCTCCTGCACCATGTGGCTGGGGCCCTTCGCCGGCTTGACGCGGTGGATGGCCTTGCCCTTGAAGTCGCGGAACATCGTGTTGCTGCTCATCTGCACCGTGCCCTTGGCGCCGGTGAAGTACTCGGCGACCCGGCCGGCGGTGCCGGCGATCTGGCGGCACATGCTGGTGATGCGCTTGCCGCCGGCGAACTCGAACTCGATCGAGAAGTGGTCGTAGATCTCGCCCATGGTCTTCGGGTCGCGGCACTGCCGCCCGCCGTTGCCGTACGCCTTGATCGGCGGCTGGCCCATGACCCACATCATGATGTCGAGCTGGTGGATGTGCTGTTCGCAGATGTGGTCGCCGCATATCCAGTTGAAGAAGTACCAGTTGCGGGTCTGGTAGTGCATGTCGGTCCAGCCGGGCTGGCGCCGCTTGACCCACGGGGTGCGGCTCTGCCAGTAGACGTTGCCGGAGACGATCTCGCCGAGCAGGTTGTCTTCCTGGATCAGGCGGACGCCCTCGATGTAGCCGGCGTTGTGGCGGCGCTGGGTGCCGGCGACGACGCCGAGGCGCTTGCGGCGGGCCTCTTCGCCCGCGGCGATCACCTTGCGGACGCCCACGGGGTCGACGGCCACCGGCTTCTCCATGAACACGTGCTTGCCGGCCTTGACCGCGGCCTGGAAGTGCAGCGGGCGGAAGCCGGGGGGCGTGGTGAGGAGCACCAGGTCCACGTCGGCGGCGAGCACCTTCTTGTACGCGTCCCAGCCCACGAAGCAGGTCTCGTCGGTGGCCACGAAGCGGTCGCCGAGCGATTGTTCAAGGCGGTTGCGCGAGCCTTTGAGGCGGTCGTCGTACAGGTCGCCCATGGCGGCGAGCACCACGGAAGGGTCGGCCTCGGCGCAGTTCATCGCGGCGCCGGTGCCGCGGCCGCCGCAACCGATCAGGCCCACGCGGATCTTGTCACGGCCGGCGGCGAAGGCGCTTGGGCCAAGGCCGATGGCCGACGTCGCGGCGACGACGGCGGAAGCGCCGGCGGTGGACTTGACGAAGTCTCTTCGGGTCAGGGGGTGGGTGGTATCCATTTCGTTTGCCTCCGTTGGCGTGGCTAGCGGCTTAAATCAGTTGGTACTCGCCCGGCGTGGGGACGGGGGCGAGGGGGTGGTCGCCGAAGCCCAGTTCGTGCGGCGCGACGTCGGGGCCGATGCGGCGCTGCGAGTCGTTGAGCATGAAGTCGGCCTTGACGATGCGCCCGGTGTAGGCGGCGTCGCGCATCACGATCGCGCTGAGCGCCGCGTCGATGCCCTGCTGGGTTTCGTTGAGCGGCTTGCCGGCGCGGATCGAGGCGATCATGTGCTTGTGGCACATCACGTAGTCGCTGGTGCGCCGGCCGGCGTAGCGGTAGTTGGTTTCGCCCTTGATCCACTTGCCGGGGTGGGCGGCGCCGGTGGCGCCGACGACCAGCTCGCTGTGCTTGGCGTCGCCGGGCAGGACGCGGGTCATGGCGTTGACCCGCCGGCCGTCGGCGTAGGTGAGGGTGGCCTGGAAGTGGTCGTAGATGTTGCCGTTGGGGTTTTGCTTGACCCAGTGCTTGCGGCCGCCCACGCCGTAGGCCTCGACGGGGACCGCGCCGAACGCCCAGTTCATCACGTCGAGGTAGTGGATCACGAGCACGCCGGGCAGGTCGCCGCACAGCCAGCGGGCCATGCGCCAGTTGCGGATGTGCCACTCGACGTCGGACCACCCGGGTTTCTTGGGGACGGCTTTCCAGTCGGGGTTGTTCCAGTAGGCCTCGCCGTAGATCGTCTTGCCGATCGCGCCGTCGTGGATGCGGGGGATGATGTCGTTGTAGGCCAGGGAGTGGCGGCGTTGGGCGCCGTGGAGGACGCCGAGGTTTTTCTGCCTGGCTTTCTCGCCGGCGCGGCGGGCCTGGCGCAGGGTCGGCCCGTCGATGGCGATCGGTTTTTCGACGAACACGTGCTTGCCCGCGTCGATCGCCGCCTCAAAGAACCGGCTGTGGAAGTACGGCGGCAGCGCCAGCAGCACGTAGTCGACGTCGGTGGCCAGCAGCTTGCGGTACGCGTCGAAGCCGACGAACTGTTTGTCGGGGGTGACCTTGATGGCGCTGCGGATTTGCTCGTCCTTGTCGTTCTGCAACTTGTGCAGCGCGGTTCGGAGCATGTCGGGCAGCGCATCGGCCATGGCGTGGAGTTCGACGCCGGCGCTGGAACGGATGGCGTTGTGGACCGCGCCGGTGCCGCGCCCGCCGCAACCGATCAGGCCGAGCTTGATCGTGTCGCCGCCGGCGGCGTAAGCCGAGCGGTTCAAGCCCAAGCCCGTCGCGGCCACGGCGGCGGAGACGCCGGCCGAGGCGTGCAAAAAGTCGCGGCGTGTCATCGATTGCGCGTCCATCGGGCCACCTGTCTTCACGATATGCGCAGGGAAAGCGTGTTTTCTCTGCACAGGTTCATTAAAGACGGTTCAAACCGGCGGGGCCTGTCAACGACTTGATCAACCGGCGCCCGAGGCGGGCTGGCGATCGACGTCGATCAAGAGGTTCAACAGCACGTTGTCGCGGATCTCGGGGAACGCGGCGCCGCCGTCGTAATCGACGCCCCACTCGAGGCGTTTCATCGAGAACTCGGATTCCAGTTGGAACGTCGCGTCGGTGACCGTCACCTTGGCCGGGAAGCTGATCGAACGCTCCAGCGCTTTGAGCTTGAAGTTGCCGGTGACGGTGTGGGTGTTGCCCTTGTCGTCGGGCTGATCGAGCGGCGTGATGGCGGTGGCCACGAACGTGGCGGTGGGGAACTTCTCGACGAGGAAGAAGCCCGCCTCTTCTTTGAGTTTCTTGGTCAGGTTCGGCGCGTCGGTGGAGACCGAGGCCATGTCGAGCGTGGCGGAGATCGCGACGGGCTCGCCGTCGGCGTCGAGGCCGACCTCGCCCCGCAGCTCGGTGAAGTAGCCGTCCTTGGCGCCGAGCTTGCTCGACCCGGTGAACATCAGGTCGGTGTTGTCGGACGACAGTTCGAGCGTGTGCACCGCGGCGCGCTCGGTGACCCGTTGCGCTTCGCCGGTCTGTGCGCCGGTGACACCGACGGTGGGGTCGGCGCCGAGTTGGATGACGGCGACCGTGATGCCAACGGCCGCGGCGAGGCCGACGACCAACACGATGATCAGTTTCGGTTTCATGGTTTATTCCGACTTAGCGGCACCGGGTTCACAGACCAGCCGGGCCCCGACCCACTCGGCGTCGACGAACCACCAGATGCTCTTCGGCTCGTTGGGGTAGTTCTCGTTCCACGTCTCGTCTTCGACGATGGCGTGCGTGCCCTTCATCTCTTCGGGCGGTGTGAGGAAGTGGCCGCCGAGCACGAGGCGGTCGTCGCCGGTGTCGGTGACCCATTCGCTGAGGTTGCCGAGCATGTCGTGATGGCCGAGCTTGCCGGCGGTGGCGGTGGCGGGTTGTTGGGGTTCGTAGTCGCTGTTGCCCTCGTGCCAGCCGATGGCGTCGAGCGTGGCTTGGTCGGGCTTGGCGTCGGGGTCGCCGTGGTTGAGCCGGTAGGCGTGCAGCCACTCGGCCTTGGTGGGCAGGCGGTATTTCTTGCCGGTCTTCTCGCTGAGCCACTTGCAGTACAGCTCGACCGACAGGCGCGACATGCCCAGCGCCGCGCGGTCCTCGCGGCCGTAGCCGCGGAAGATGTCGTCGTAGGGGGCGCTGGGGCGCAGCTTCTTGTTGCGCAGCTTGATCTTCTCGATGTTCTTCTTCGGGCCCGACAGCGATTCGTCCCGGTCGATGTCTTCGCAGAACGCCCAGACCGCGAACGCGTCCCAGCTCAGCTCGGTCTTGGCCAGGTAGAATGGCTCGACGCCCTCGCCGCCGGGCACGGGCAGCATCTCGAACTCGACGAGGCAGATCGGCACCGTCTGGGTGAACGCCTCGAGCTCGGCCGGCCGCGCGGGTTCGGGCTGGGTCTGCGGCGCGGGTTCGGACTTCGGCGGCGGGGTGGGCGATGGCGTGGGCGCCAGGGAAGGCTGCGCCGCGAGCTGGGCCGCGGGCGCCGCGCCACCGCCGGAGTCGTGGGGCGCGGGCGGGTCGCCGGCATCGTCACAAGCGGTTACGCTCACGAGGATCAAACCAAGGGTGCACGCGATGGTCAGACGAAGCATGTTAATCGTTCTCATCTTGATGTTAACCGGCTGCGAGGATCGGCCGGGGGGGTCCAACCAAGACGGCGACGCGGCGGGGAATCTTTCCGAAAAAGACACCACGGGTCACAAAACCGGCCGCGCCCCCGACTTGCAACCGTTTGATTTTCGACGCTTGCAGATGGGCGTGCAAGTCGAGCTCAGCGTCTGGGCCGAATCGCAAGAAAAAGCCGAGAAAGCCGCCAAGGCCGCCTTCGCCGCGATCGGGCGCGTCGATCGGCTGATGAACCACTACAACCCCCGCAGCGAGCTGAGCCGGCTGTCCGACCACGCCGGCCAAGGCCCCATGCCGGTCAGCCCCGAGCTGATGGCCGTGCTGCGCCACGCCAAGGCGATGCACAAAAAAACCGGCGGCGCGTTCGACCCCACCGCCGCGCCGCTGTTCGACCTGTGGCAGACGGCGCGCAAGGCCCAGCGCAAGCCCCCCGCCGCCGCGATCGTCGATGCGCTGTCGCGCGTCGGCATGCAGCACGTCAAACTCGACGAATCGAAACAAACCGCCGAGCTGACACAACCCGGCATGCGCCTCGACCTCGGCGGCATCGCCAAGGGTTACGCCGCCGACCTCGCCGCCGACGCCTTCCGCGCCCACGGCGTCACCCGCTTCGCCATCACCGCCGGCGGCGACATGAAACTCGGCGCCCCCCCGCCCGACGCCGACGGCTGGGTCATCGACGTGCCCAACCGGCCGCCCATGACCCTGGCCAACACCGCCGTGTCGATCTCCGGCGACACCGCGCAGTTCGTCGTCATCGACGGCTGGCGCTACTCGCACGTCGTCGACCCCCGCACCGGCCAGGCCGTCACCAGCCGACAGATGGCCGTCGTCACCGCCCCCCGCGGCATCGACTGCGACCCGCTCGCCACCGCCGGCTGCGTCATGCAACCGCCGCGCTGGCACGAACTGCTGGTTACCCTGAATCAAGTCGAGGGCAACGTCTGGGTCGCGCAAGACGAATAGCCGCTCGCGGCTTAGCGCCGCAGTGACTTAGCGCCAAACATGCCCCACCACCACGCCACTACCCGCACCCGCCTCACCACCGCAACCGCGAGCGTGATCGCCGCCCTGTGCTTCGCCGCCACCGACCCGCACGCACCCGTACCGCAAGCGAAGGTCGATTCGATCGAGTTCGAAACCACCTGCCGATTACCCGTGTACAAGCCGCGCCCCGAACACGAACCCGTCCGCCGGTTCGTCGAACCGAAACTCAAAACCGTGCCCGAGGGCATGCTAGTCGTCGGCGCGCTGGCGCTCGGCGCCGAACAGTTCGGCCTGACCGATACGCAAGCCGCCGAATTGAACCAAGCCCTCGTCGACACCTACCAGCACATCGGCAACGACCCCGCGTTCGCCGGCGTACCCACGGCGCTCGACCGCCGCCTCTCGCAAGACGCCCAACGCCCCGGCCACTACTTGCTCTACCGCCCCGCCGAGCTGCGCGACCCACACCCGACCCTCGTCTTCCTGCACGGCTTCGGCGGCAACTTCCAGTTCTACACCTGGGCCCTGAAAACCGCCTTCCCCGACCACGTGATCCTCACCCCTTCGTGGGCATCA
Source organism: Phycisphaeraceae bacterium (assembly GCA_028282805.1). Lineage (GTDB taxonomy): Bacteria > Planctomycetota > Phycisphaerae > Phycisphaerales > Zrk34 > JANQHD01. Next base: position 15,410 of record JANQHD010000022.1, read on the forward strand.
GCTGGCACACGGGCCAGGCGAAGCACCTCGACGAGATGCGCGCCGACGCCGAGCGACGCCTGAAAGTCAAACTCGACACGCCCCACCTCGTCGCCATCTCCGCCGCCGGCCCGGCCGGGTTCCGCCTCTACAACCAATCCCCCGACGCCTACCGCGGCTACGCCTGCCTCGCCTCGTCGCCGACCGCCCGGCAAGCTAGCACGCTGAACAAAGACCTGCGCATGCTCATGATCAACGGCACGATAGACCAACGGTACCCCGTCGAGCCCCTCCGCCGGCGCGCCCAACGCATCCAGCGCCGCGTGCCGGGTTTGACCTTCAAAACCATCGAAGCCGACCACTTCATCCTGCTCACCCGCCGCGAGCAAACCTTCGAAACCATCCGCCGGTTCGTGACCCCCACCCCCACCGTATAACCACACCGCCGCGCTCCAACAGGCCAAAAGCCGCTCGCGGCTTAGCGCTGAAACACCCACCCCCGCCCCAATCCCATCACCACCGCACACACACCACCGCCGCAACACCCCCCATTCCCCACGCCACATCACGGCGCGGCACGGCACGCTACAGCACACCACGCACGCTCGAAAAAATATAATTTTTAGTCTAAAAACTATAAATACCGAACCGCACATCACGCACAGCACACCCACATCGCCATCTCGCAATACACAACATGCGTCGCGCACAACGCGTTTCGCAACACGCATCGCGCAATACACATCGTGCAACACGCGTCGCGCAACACACGTCGCGCAACGCATACCTCAAGCCGCACGCCGCGGTGTGTTGCCAAAATATGATAGTTTTTAGTCTAAAAACTATATAGATTAGGGCCTTCCAACACGCCGAGGTGGCGGTGGCGGTCGCGCGTTGTTGTGGTCGTGCGCCCCAAGCCGCTCGCGGCTTAGCGCAAACGCGAACCCCCGCTCACCCGCCCTTCACGTTCAACCCCTGCCGCGCCAGCCACCGTTCGCACGCCTTCGGCCACTCGGCGTGCGGCTCACCCGGCTTGCCGAGCCCGAAGCCGTGCCCGCCGTGGGCGTACAGGTGAAGCTCGGCCGCCACCCCTTTCTGCCGCAGCGCCTGGTAGAACGCGACGCTGTTGGCCGGGGGCACCGCCTTGTCTTCCCCGGCGTGCATCAAAAACGTCGGCGGCGTCTGCTCGGTCACCTGCAACTCGTTCGACAGCCGCCGCGCCAGCTCCGGGTCGAAGCCCTTGCCGATCAGGTTCGCCCGCGACCCGCGGTGCGTGTACGGCGCAGTGAACGAGATCACCGGGTAGCACAGCACCATGAAGTCCGGCCGACAGCTCACGCGGTCGATCGGGTCCGCCGCGTCCTTCTCGCCGGCGTCGAAGTGCGTGCCCGTGGTCGACGCCAGGTGCCCGCCCGCGCTGAAACCGAGCACGCCCACGCGGTCGGGTTTGAGCCGCCACCGCTCGGCGTTGGCGCGCACCGTGCGGATCGCGCGCTGCGCATCGTGCATCGGCGCCGGGTGGCGGTAGCCGTGCCGGCCGAGCCTGTACTTCAGCACGAACGCCGTCACCCCCACGCCGTTGAGCCACTCGGCGACCCGCCTGCCCTCGTGGTCCATCGCCAGGTTCTGGTACCCCCCGCCCGGGAAGATGATCACCGCCGTGCCCGTGCGCAGCGCGTCGGGCGGCGCGTACATCGTGATCGTCGGCCGGTCGTGGTCCTCGTCGGCCTTCGCCCCCGGCGCGCCGTCCGGCCAGAGCGGCATCACCACCGGCTCGGCGACGCACACGCCCGTCAGAACCAGCACCAAACCCAGCGCGATCGTCGGTCGCCACATCGTTCCACCTCGTTGGTTGAGCCTACCGGCCGGTGATTTGAACAAAACACGGCCACTGCAAATGACGCCGCCCAACACACCACCCGGCTCACCCGATGCCGCCGACCCGTCACGACCCGATCAGCTTCATGCCGAAGCCCGGCGCGCTCGACGGCGCCAGCCGGCCTTGCTTGTCGAGGTGGTAGTCGCCCCAGTCGATCCGGTCGCATTCACACGTCACCCCCTCGATCGTCAGCGTGTTGCCCAGCGCCGCGGCGAGGTGGGCGACGTAATACGTCTTAAGCTGCGAGCCCCACGCGTGCGGCGAGGCGAGCACGCCCCGGCGTTGCAGCTCGGGCATCAGCTTGCGCCAGGCCGTGAACCCGTGGCCGACGATGTCGGTCAGGTACACATCCAGCAGCTCCTCGTCGATCAACCGCGACAGCAGCTTGTGGTCGGGGCGGTCTTCGCCATCTGCGAGATAGGTCTTCAGCTTCTGCTCGTTCAGCGCATCGCGCAGCACGCGGTAGTCGGCTTCGCTCTCGCGGAACGGCTCTTCGATCCAATGCAGCTTCACGTCACCGACACCGTCGATGAAGCGCACGATCTGCTTGGCGGTGAAGCCGTCGTTGCCATCGACGAGCAGCGCCACGTCGGGGTACGCCCGGGCGATCTGCTTGACGACCTCGATGTCACGGCGCAACCCCGCTTCCTTGGGCATCCATTTGTTGCCCCGGCCGATCTTGATCTTGAACTGGCGGTAGCCAAGCTCGTAATCCTGCTGACAGTTGGCCAGCACCCGCTCGATGCCCGCGGGGTTGTCTTCGGGTTCGAGGTCGTCAAAGTAGATCATGCCGCTGTAGCACGGCGTGGGCGTCGGCGCCTTGCCACCGATCAGCTCGTAAACGGGTTTGCTCTCGATCACGCCCGCCAGGTCGTACAGCGCCAACTCGATCAGGCGCGGCGCGCCCGGCAGCAAGCCCCGCTCCGGCGTGAACAGCTCGGTGACCTTCTTGCCCTTGATCTGCTCAACGAGCCGCCGGCGGGCGGCGTGGTCCTTGATCCAGCCGCACTCCACCGCCCACCCGGTTGCGCCCCGGTCGGTGATCAACGTCACGACGTACACGTTCGGCCCACGGCCGTGCACCCCGCGCCGAGCGTTCTTGCCGACGTGGCGCGGCCAGCGCAGCTGTGCGCGACCAAACGTCGCGCCCGCTATGCGGTGGTCGGCCAACGCGCCGCCGGCCTTCGGCTTTGCATGCCCCGCGCGACCCAACACCGCCGACGCCCCGAACGCCGCGCCCGCCGCCATGAAGCCGCGTCGCGTCAAACCGATCCGCCGTCGTCTCATACCTTCGGCTCCCAGCCCTTCTCGTACGCCCGCCCCCACATGGCTTGCGCCTTCGCGTTGCCGACGACGCGCCCGTTGACCGGGTCGGTCTCGACCGCGCCGCCGCACTCCTGCGCAACGTTTCCGAGGTGACAGAGCAGCACGGACTTGTGCCCCTCGTCGATCGGGCTGTTGGGTTTCGCGTCGCCGCGCACCGATTCGAGGAAGTTGATGACGTGGTTCTTGGTCAGGTCCTTGGTCGGCGCCTTGACGTCCGTCGAACCCCCGGCCTGCGCCGCGCCGACGCGCTCGACCGCCTTGCCCTTGTGGTCCATGACCACGTATTGCCCGGGGTCGATCTTCACGATGCCGTTTTCGCCGAAGATCATCGCGCCGCGGTCGGAGCCGTACTGCGCCATCGCGTCGACGCTGTGACCCTCCCACACGATCGACTTTTTATCGGGGAACGTCATGCCCACGGTTTGGATGTCGTAGAACTCCCAGTCGTCGTCGAACTTGTGGCGCAGCGCCGTCGACGTGACGCGCGTCGGGTAGTCGACGCCCAGCGCCCACCGGCACACGTCGATCTCGTGCGTGCCGTTGTTGCACGTCTCGCCCGTGCCCCAGTTCCAGAACCAGTGCCAGTTGTAGTGAATGACGTTGTCCTTGTACGACACGCGCGGCGCGGGCCCCTGCCACAGCTCGTAGTCGAGGTGCCTGGGCACAGGTACCACCTTCCCCCGCCCGATCGACCCGCGGTTGCGGCAGTACCACGCCTTGCCGTGGTACGCGCGCCCGATCACGCCCTCTTTCAACGCCGCCACCGCCTCGGCAATCACCACGCTGCTGCGGCGCTGGTTGCCCATCTGAATGACCTGCTTGGGGTACTTGGCCTGCGACGCGATGAGCATCTCGCCCTCGGCGCAGTTGTGGCCGCAGGGTTTTTCGACGTACACGCTCTTGCCCGCCGCCATCGCCATGAGCGTCGCCGGCGCGTGCCAGTGGTCGGGCGTGGCGATCATCACGGCGTCGACCGACTGATCGTCGAGCGCCTCACGGAAGTCGCGCACCACCTTCGGGTCGCCGCCGTGCTTAACCACGGCCTTGACCCCCTTGGCCGCGGCCTTGTCGTCGACGTCGCAGATGTACGTCACCTCGCAATTCGGGCTGCTCGCAAAAGCGCCGGCCAACGCCGCGCCGCGGCTGTTGACGCCCACCGCGGCGATGCGCAGCTTGTCGCTGGCGCCCAACACACCCAGCGCCGGGCTCGCGTGGCTCATCAAACCCACGCCCACGCCCGCGGCCCCGGTGGTCTTTAAAAACTGTCGGCGGTCCATGGCCTGCCTCCATTCGTTGTTCGCGCTATTCCAGTTCCCGCAACTTCACGCTACGGAAACGCACCTCGTCGCCGTGGTCCTGCAAAAGGATGTGCCCCGCCTTGGCCATGCCGAAGCCTTCCCAGCCCTTGTACTTGCTGATCGACACGAGGTGGTTGTACTCGTCGCTGCCGCGCACGTACTCGAGCACGAGGAACCCGTTGAGGTAGTGCTGCACCGTGTTGTCCGGCCAAACCACCAGCCGCGCCCGGTTCCACGCGCCGACCTTTCGGGGCACGTTGCGGCCGTGCACCTTGCGGGCCGAGGTCTTCAGGTCGTACAGCGACGCCATCGTGCGGTTGCCGTCGCGGCCCTTCTTCGCGTCCGGGTGCTTGTGGTCGTCGAGGATCTGGTACTCCAAACCGATCGCCGACCGGCGCTCGCCTTCCTTGAGGTACCCCTCGGTGACGAAGTACTTGATGCCGGAGTTGGCGCCGGGGGTGATCTTGAACTCGAGCGACAGGTCGAACGCGCCGTACTCGTCGAGGGTGACGATGTCGCCGCCGTGCTTGGATTCGCCGCCGCCCGAGGCGTGCACGACCAGCTCGCCGTCCTCGACCGACCAGCCCTTTTCGGGGAACCTGTCCTTGTGCGCGCCGCGCCAGCCGTCGGTGGTCTCGCCATCAAACAACAGCTTGACACCCTGCGCCTTTTCCGCGTCGGACAGGCCGTTGACCGTGGTGTTGACGATGTAGGTGTCGTCGGGCGGCGAGAGCGGAAGGCCCTGCCCCTTGACCTTGATCCAGATGTTGCGCCAGCGCACCTGCTTGCCGGCGATCGGCGAGTCCTTGCCGATCGAGTGCACCTGGAAGGCGATGAAGCCCTTGGATGTTTCGTCGTCGATCAGGTGCGCGACGGGCTTGCCGTTGAGGAAGGTGCGGATGGAGTTGCCGACGCACTCGATGCGCGCGGTGTTCCAGTCGTTTTGCTTGAGCAGCTTGCGCGCCTCGGGGTTGAGGTCGACGGGGTACAACCACCCGCGCCGCGCCTCGTCGTACACCCCGCCGGTCCACGCGCGGCCGGAGGTGTCGATCTCGTACTGGTAGCCGTGCACCCGGCCGTTGCGGTAGTCGGGCTCGCTCAGCGACCGGAACTGCACGCCGGAGTTCACGCCCTCGTCGGCCTTGAACTCGAAGCGGAGGACGAAGTCGCCGTACACCATCTCGGTGGCGAGGAACGAGTTGGGCGTGCCGGTGGCGTAGGTGCCGACGATCGCGCCGTCCTCGACGTGAAACTTGGCCTTGCCGTTGAGCTGCTTGAAGTTGGTCAGGTCCTTGCCGTTGAACGGGCTCATCCACCAGCCGTCGGCCGAGGCCGACCGGCAGCCGACCGCGATGCACATCACGAAGGGAAACAATAGACGGTTCGCGTGAAACACGGGCGGCCTCCTCGGCTCGGGTGTCGCATTGGTTTCGAAAAAAGACGTGGTTCGCACTGGTGGTCTGTCAGCAGAACACAGGTCGCCGACGAGGGCAAGCCGGTTCACATGCGAAGCGCCGCGTGTGCAAACGCGTGCAAGCGATCACGAAAAAACCGCAGCCGATCGGCTGCGGTGGGAAGTACCCCCTAGGGGAGTCGAACCCCTGTTCTCGGACTGAGAATCCGATGTCCTAGGCCACTAGACGAAGGGGGCGGGGTGTTGTCTAAGCTCGAAATTCGAAACTCGAATGACGAAAACGCTATTGTAGGCGGGGTGAAATGGGTGTCAAACGTCGGCGTCAGGCGATGAGCACGCTGCCGCCGGGCATCGGGTTGCGGGCGTTCAGTTCGTCGAGCTCGGTTTGGATGACGCGCTCGACCTCGGCGGTCAGCGCGGACATGACCTTGCTGGACCGGCCCTCGAAGCGGTCGACGAACGCCTGCACGTCGATCGGCGCGGCGAACTTCACGAAGACCTTGCGCTCGGCGAGCGGCGGTTGCTCGGTGGTGGTGATGTCTTCGGCGAGCTTCTCGACCGTCTCGGCGAAGCGGTCGAGCGTGGGGCGCTCGGCGACGTAGCCGGGCTCGTACGAGAGGATGCGGAACGCGAGCATCGCGTCGTCGGCCCAGGTGACGGCGGCGGCGTGGTCGGCGTAGCGCGACTCGTCGAGGCGGACCTGGTGGATCACCCGCCGGCAGCGGCGCACGCGGTCGAACGGGTCGTCTTTGGGGCGGGGCTCGATCTCGAGCTTGTGTTCGAGCTGCGCCAGCACGGACTCGCCGGCCCGGCGGACGAGCTGGACGAGGTCGTCGGTGTGCGGGAAGTCGATGCCGCGGTGCTTGAGGTTGCGGTGCAGCGCGGCGACGCCGACGGCGCGGAGCATGTCGAGCGGCGAGGCGCCGGTGCGCCAGGGCACGTCAACGGCGGCGGCGAGTTCGCGCAGGCGCGCGACGGCCAGGTCGGACACGTCGTGGGCGAAGGTGTACTTCATCGCCACGGGCGCGACGCACAGCCGTCGGCCGCGCTCGGCGAGCGTTTTGACGGCGCGGGTGGCGAGCAGCGCGGCGCCCTCGTGCAGGGGGGTGAGGCGGTCGTTGCGCAGGTAGACGTTGCCCTCAGGGAACAAGGTCAGGGCGAAGCGGGTGTCGGTGAGCGTGGCGGCGGCCTGCTTCATGGCGCTGGGATCGGAGCCCTCGCGGTCGACGGAGAAGGTGCCGAGTTTTTGCATGACCCAGGCGTTGAACTTCGAGCGCAGGAACACGTCGTAGGCGGCCATGGTGAACGTCGTCGCCCCCACCCGCCGCAGGGCCTCGAAGTACACGTAGGGGTCGATGTGCGTCGGGTGGTTGGGCGTGAAGAGCAGCTGGCTGCGTTCGCGGACGGCCCGGGTGAGGGCGGGGTCGACGTCGACGTCGATCGCGCGGACCTTGCCGTAGACCGGCAGGAAGCGTTTGCGGTTGTAGACCGACAGCAGCGCGGCGATCGGCCCCACGCGTTTGGGCGGGAAGTAGCGGTACGGCATGTCCGAGAAGTCGAGCATCGACAACCCCATCGAGGTGACGGCTTATCTTGTTCGCTGCGGGCGGCTGTGGCAAACGGCTAAACGTTGACGTGCGTTTTAGCCGATCTATGATCACGCCCCCCGCGAGCAAGAGACGGCTCCCATAACCACCGAGGTCAAGACGTGATGCGACGCAAGCATGTGATGATGGTTCTGTGTGTGATGCTGCTGGCCGGCGCGGCGCAAGCCGACCGGGTGACGCTGACGACCGGGGAGGTGCTCAAGGGCAAGATCACGGCGCAGGGCGAGGCGGGCGTGACGCTGGAGCACCCGGTGCTGGGGGTGATCACGGTGCCGCGCGACGGGCTCAAGGACGCGGCGACCGACGCGCAGATCGCCGAGGCCGAGCGGGTCGAGGCCGAGCGGGTCGCCGCGGAGAACGCGCGGTTGCTCGGCGGGTGGGACAGCCAGTTCGACGTGGGGCTCAACGCCACGGACGGCAACAGCGAGGCCGCGACGCTGTACCTGGCGTTTGTGAGCAAGAAGGAAACGCCCACCGAGCGCTGGGAGCTCGACTCGGCCTACCGCTACGCGCAGAAGAACGGCGAGTCGACCGCCAACCGGTTCACCGTCGGGCTGGTCAAGGACTGGAAGATCACCGACAGCCTGTGGTTCTACTTCGCGGACCTGCGGTACGACTGGGACCAGTTTCAGGACTGGGACGCACGGCTGGCGGGCCACGCGGGCGTGGGCTACGACCTGGTCAAGACCGACAGCCTCGACGTCGAGCTGCGGGGCGGCTTCGGCGGGTTGCGCGAGTTCGGCTCGAGCGACGACTCGATCAAGCCCGAGGCGCTGGCGGGCGTCGAAGCCGAGTGGCGGATCAGCGAGAACCAGTCGCTCGAGGCCAAGTCGACGTATTACCCCGACCTCGACGAGACGGGCGAGTTCCGCACGCTCTCGCACGTGGACTGGAAGCTGAAGCTCAACCGCTTCGAGAAGACCTCGATCAAGGTCGGCTTGAAGCACGAGCACCAGTCGGAGGTGGACCCGGGCAGCGAGAAGAACGACTGGTGGTATTACGCGGCGCTGTCGATCGGTTTCTAGGGCCTATCTCGAATTATAGTTTATAGACTATAAACGATAAGATGGCCCGGGCGTGCGGGTCGGGTATTTGTTGTGCAAGACGCGCTAGCCGGCACCATACCTGGTGCCGGCTGTCCCGCGAGTGTTTATAGTTTTTAGACTAAAAACGATCAATGATCCGGGCGCTTTGCCTTTCTATTTCGTATTCGTATCCAAGTGGCCGCAAATCGCTGGTGCACCGGATCGTGCCGAAGCCAAAAATGAAACCACGCAACATCGTGTCGCAAGATGCTCCAGGTCAAGCCGACCGTCAATACCCGTGCGACCGTTACAAACCTCACCACCGTCAGAACGTGTCATTCACCGCGTATTGACCGGCCGTTTCGAGAAAAGCGCTGGCCGCGCGCGGTCGGTGTGATACGTTGCGGTTGACGGAACACGGGGCCGGTGTGCGTGAGCGGCGGCCCCATGGGAGAGTTCCGAAAATGAGGTAGAGAGAGATGAGCACCAAGCTTGGTCTGTTTGTGTTAGCGGCGGTCGGCCTGATGGCGGTTTCGGCGCAGGCGACGATGATCCCCAACGGCGTGTACACGCTGGGCAGCCACCCCGACGGCGAAGAGAACCCGCCGCCGTACGGCCTGCGGCTCGACGGGCTGCTCGGCGACAACAGCGAAGAGTACACCTTCGACTTCGACCACCCGTCGAGCGCGATAACCATGACCCTCAGCGACTCGACCCACTTCGCCGGCGAGAAGAAGGCCGTGATCAGCGGCACCGTGCGGGGCGGGGAAGACACGGGCGTCGCCTACAACGCCGACCTGAGCGGCCTGTGGCAGATCGACTTCACGTACGACAACCTCATGGCCAACGGCGACGGGTCGGAGCTGTGGGTCGACAACGCCGACGCCGGCAACAACACCGGCAAGGTCACCGCGCTGTTCAGCTCGACGGGCGCCGAGGCCGGCCGGCTGACGGCGGGCGACATGTTCGACCTCGAAGACTTCGCCGGCTCGCACGACTTTAGCTTCAAGCTGAAGTTCGGCCATCGGGGCTTCGATGGCATTTCGGGCTTCGGCTGGGTCAACCACGCCCCGTCCGGCAACACGGGCCCGATGGAGCACGTCTACGCGTCGGATTGGTTGTTTACGGCGGTGCCCGAGCCGGCCAGCCTGGCCCTGCTGGGCCTGGGCGGACTGGCGCTGCTGCGCCGGCGATAAGATAAAAGGCGCCGCGGGCACGGGCCGAAGGCTCGGCCTATGGCGACGACCCCACTGAATCTAAAGGCTCAAACGCATCCCCCGCCGACGCACGCGTGTGTCGGCGGGGGATGTTTGTGAACACAGGCCGAGCGGTCATCGCCCGCCTTGCGCAATCGCTACGACCGCGCCAAGCGTTGCAACCGGCACAACCGTCACGACCCTCCTCTGAAAACGCGTCGTGCGATCGCTTTGCAAAAAGTACTGGCCGCGCGCGACTGGTGTGCTATTTTTGTGACTCAACGGAGAACGAGGCCGCGGTGTGTCGGCGGCGGCCTCGTGGGAGTATCCGACAAGCAAGGGTTGAAAGATGAAAACCAGACTGGGTCTATCCGTGTTGGCTTTGGTCGCGACGCTGGGCGCCGCGGCGCAGGCGATGTCGATCCCCAACGGCGCTTACACGCTCGGCAGCCACCCCGACGGCACCGAGAACCCGCCGCCGTACGGCCTGCGGCTCGACGGGCTGCTCGGCGACAACAGCGAAGAGTACACCTTCAACTTCAGCGACGCGTCGAGCGCGATGTCGATGACCATCAGCGACTCGGTCAACTTCGCGGGCAAGAAGACGGTCGTGATCAGCGGCACGTCGTTCGGCGGCGAAGACGTGGGCGCCGTGTACAACGCCGACCTGGCCGGCCTGTGGCAGATCGACTTCACGTACGACAACGTCATGGCCAACGGCGATATGTCGGAGCTGTGGACCGACGACGCCGACGCCGGCAACAACACCGGCAAGCTCACGGCGCTGTTCGGCTCGACGGGCGCCGAAGCCGGCCGGCTGACGGCGGGCGACATGTTCGACCTCGAAGACTTCGCCGGCTCGCACGACTTTAGCTTCAAGCTGAAGTTCGGCCACCGCGGGTTCGTCGGCGTCTCGGGCTTCGGCTGGTTGAACCACAGGCCGTCGCAGGCGAACGACCAGTCGCCGATGGATCACATCTACGCGTCGGACTGGCTGTTCACTGCCGAGCGCATCCCGCCGCCGCCGCCGGTCGTGCCGTTGCCGGCCGCATTCCCCGCGGGCCTGGCGTGCATGGGCCTGATCGTGGCGCGGAAGCGCATGAAGAAAAACTAACCAAAACGTCTACAAAACATGCGAAAAAGCCCACCCATGGCCATGGGTGGGCTTTGTTTTTGTGCGGCCGGAAGAAACAATGGCGGTAGCGAGCCCGTAACGCGTGTGGGGCAAAAAATGCTTTGCGTTGTGCGCGGGCGGCGATGCATAATTAAGCTGTCGGGGAATGGGTTGGGTGCCCCCCCGCCGCTCAAATGCCTTGTCACATCTGAAGGTGAGAACGATGTTCTTTGGCAGATCCATGTTGACGGTTGCGTTGGTGGCGCTGCTGTGCGCCGCGGCGCAGGGGGTCTCGATCGACAACGGGGTGTACAACCTCGCCAGCCACCCCGACGGCACCGAGAACCCGCCGCCGTACGGCCTGCGGCTCGACGGGCTGCTCGGCGACAACAGCGAAGAGTACACCTACGACTTCAGCGACCCGCTGAGCTCGATGACGATGACCATCAGCGACTCGCTGCTGTTCCCCGGCACGAAGAAGGTGGTGATCAGCGGCAAGTCGTTCGGCGGGCTCGACACGGGCGCGGTCTACGACACGGAGCTGAGCGGGCTGTGGTCGATCGACTTCTCGTACGACAACGTGCAGGTCGACAACCCGAACATGGAGCTGTTCACGCTCAAGGCCGACGCGGGCAACAACGCCGGCACGATCACGTCGCTGTTCAACTCGTCGGGCGCGCAGGCGGGCCGGCTGAGCAACGGCGACATGTTCAACCTGATCGACTACGACGGCACGCACGACTTCACGTTCAAGCTGAAGTTCGGGCACCGCGGGGTCGCGGGCCTGTCGGGCTTCGGCTGGCTGAACCACGCCCCGGACGGGGTGAACATCCACAAGGTCGACCACATCTACGCGTCGGACTGGCTGTTCACCGCCGAGAAGGTCCCGCCGCCGCCGCCGAACATCCCCCTGCCCCCGGCGCTGCCCGCGGGGTTGGCGCTGCTGGGGCTGGTGGTGCTGCGTCAACGCAAGGCGTGAACCGAGCGGAAAACCCACGAACGATCAAACCCACCCGTGGCCACGGGTGGGCTTTGTTATTGGGCGTGGGCCGCGGGGTTTGCCCGACCGTTACAACCGGAACGCGCGGGGGGCAAAAGCGGGCGCGGGGGCACAATTCCGTGGCGGATCGGTATGGCGCGTGTATGTTTGAAGCGTGGGCGTGCGAACGCCCGGTCCTGCATCGTAAGGGAGAAAGACGATGCGCGTCTTGTATGCCATTTTCTTTGGAGCGATGTTCGGCTGCTTCGCGCTGCTGTGGCACACGGGCCAGTCGTTCTTCGGTTGAGTCTTACTCTTCCGAGTCGCCGCCCGGGGTGAAGTCCGCCGGCAGGGTGTCGAGCACCTGGTCGACCACGCCGTAGTCCTTCGCCTGGTCTGCGCCGAGCCACTTGTCGCGGTCGCAGTCCTTTTCGATCTGGTCGATGGGCTGGCCGGTGTGCTTGTGCATGATCTCGTACATGCGCTTGCGGGTTTTGAGCATCTCCTCGGCCTGGATGCCGAGGTCGGTGGCGGTGCCCTCCATGACGCCGCCGATCAGCGGCTGGTGCAGCAGCACTCGGCTGTTGGGCAGGGAGTAGCGTTTGCCGGCCGTGCCTGCGGCGAGCAGCCAGGCCCCCATCGACGCGGCGACACCCACGCAGTAGGTCGCCACCGCCGGGCGGATGAACTGCATGGTGTCGTACACGGCCAGGCCCGCGCTGATCGAACCGCCGGGGCTGTTGATGTAGAAGTGAACGTCGGACTGGGCGTCCTCGTTCGACAGGTACAGCAGCTGGGCGATGATCAGGTTGGCCGAGTCGTCGGTGACGGGGCCGCCGAGGAAGATGACGCGGTCCTTGAGCAGGCGGGAGTAGATGTCGTAGGCGCGCTCGCCGCGGCCGGTCTTCTCGATCACCATGGGGATGAGGTTGGACATGGGGCGTATCCTTTTCATTACCCCCTCTCCCCTTGGGAGAGGGACGGGGTGAGGGGGAACACGTCGTGCATGCGATCCCCTCACCCTAACCCTCTCCCGGGGGGAGAGGGAACAGGTCTTACTTTTCCGGGGGCGCTTTGGATTCTTCGCGGGCGATCTCGAGGACCTCGTCGACCAGGCCGTAGGCGGCGGCGGCCTTGGCGTCGAAGTACTTGTCGCGCTCGGAGTCTTCGGTGACCTGTTCGACGGGCTGGCCGGTGAGCTCGGCGAGCAGCTCGTTGAGCATGGTCTTGGTCTTGAGGATTTCTTCGGCCTGGATCTGCACGTCGGAGGTCTGGCCGTACACCCCGCCGTAGGGCTGGTGGATCATGACTTTGGCGTGGGGCAGGATGAAGCGTTTGCCCTTGGCGCCGGCGGCGAGGGCGACGGCGGCGCCGCTCATGGCCTTGCCGATGCAGTAGGTCGCCACGTCGCAGGGCACGTACTGCATGGTGTCGTAGATGGCCAGCGTGTCGTCGACCGCGCCACCGGGGCTGTTGATGTACAGGTGGATGTCGTCGTTCTTGTTCTGGTTCGACAGGTACAGCAGCCGCATGATCAGCGAGGTGGCCGAGGCGTAGTTGATCTCGCCGACGAGGAAGAGCACCCGGTTTTCCAGGAGCATCTCGTCGATGGTCATCTCGCGGTAGCGTTGCATGCTGCCGCCGGGGGGCATGAGGGTGGGGCCCGGGGGCAACCCGTCGCGGACGGCCCGGGGCATCTGCGCGAGGGGGTGGACTGCGTTTGCGATGTGCGTCATGGTGCGTCGCCCGTTGCTCTTCCGTGAAGTCAAAATCGGCGTGGGCGACATGATAGCTGGCCGCATAGCCGATGGCCACAAGCGTGATTCTCTAGGGTATATTCGTAAATCGCAAAGGCCGACTTGAGCGGGAATGCCGCACCGCGGGCGTCTGTAGCCGCATGAGGAGCCCGCTGATGAATACCCCGTTACGCATCGTGCTGACCTGCGTGCTGGCCCTGGCTTGGGTTTCGCAAGCCGCGGCCAGGCCGAACATCGTGCTGATCATGTCCGACGACATGGGTTACTCGGACATCGGCTGTTACGGCGGCGAGATCCGCACGCCCCGCCTCGATCGGCTCGCGGCCGACGGCCTGCGCTTCACGCAGTTCTACAACACCGGCCGGTGCTGCCCCACGCGGGCGTCGCTGCTGACCGGGCTTTACCCCCACCAGGCGGGCATCGGGCACATGACCGGCGAATCCAGGGGCGCCGACGGCGAACTGTTGCCGCACTACCGCGGCGACCTGTCGCGCAACGCGGTGACCATCGCCGAGGCGCTGCGCAGCTACGGCTACCTCAACTACATGGTCGGCAAATGGCACGTGACCCGGTTCAACAGCAACAAAGGGCCGAGGTTCAACTGGCCGCTCCAGCGCGGCTTCGACCGGTTCTACGGCACGATCAAGGGCGCCGGCAGCTTCTACGACCCCACCACGCTGTGCCGGGGTGACGTGTTCATCACGCCCGACAACGACCCGCACTACAAGCCGGAGACCTACTACTACACCGACGCGATCAGCGACAACGCGGTCATGTTTCTGCGCGACCACCACCGCGAGCAGCGGGGCCGGCCGTTCTTCATGTACGTCGCGTACACCGCGGCGCACTGGCCGATGCACGCGCTGCCGGAGGACATCGAAAAGTACAAGGGCGTGTACGACGCCGGCTACCAGGCGACCCGCGACGCCCGCCTGAAGCGTATGCGCGCGATGGGCCTGATCGACCCGGGCTGGGCCATGACCGCCACGGTCGGCGACTGGAACAGCGTCAAGCACAAGGCGTGGGAGCTGCGCAACATGGAGGTCTACGCGGCGATGGTCGACCGCATGGACCAGGGCATCGGCAAGATCGTCGACGAGCTGCGCCGCCAGGGCCAACTCGACAACACGCTGATCTTGTTCTTGCAGGACAACGGCGGGTGCGCCGAGAACATGGGGCGCAGCAAGCCCCGCAAACCCTACCCGCAGTACAAGCCGATGAAGCCCGACCAACTGCAGCCGAGCGTCTGGCCGTCGATGCAGACGCGCGACGGCCGACCGGTACGCACCGGCCCCGACGTGATGCCCGGCCCGGCCGACACGTACATCGCCTACGGGCGCAGCTGGGCGAACGTGTCGAACACGCCCTTCCGTGAGTACAAGCACTGGGTGCACGAGGGCGGCGTCGCCACGCCGCTGATCGCGCACTGGCCCGGCGGCATCGCCCCCAAGGTGCGCGGCAAGCTCGACCACCAACCCGGCCACCTGGTCGACCTGATGGCCACGTGCCTCGACCTCGCCGAGGCGCGGTACCCGGCCCAATACGACGGGCGCACGATCGTGCCGATGCAAGGCGTGTCGCTGACCCCGGCGTTCCGTGGCGAAGCCCTCGGCCGCACGCAACCGATCTTCTGGGAGCACGAGGGCAACCGCGCCGTGCGCGACGGCAGGTGGAAGCTCGTGGCCAAGGGCGTCAAAGGCAAGTGGGAGCTGTACGACATGCACGCCGACCGCACCGAGACCCACGACCTGGCCGGTGAGCACCCGCAGGTGCGCGACCGCCTGGCCGAGCGGTGGGAGCGGTGGGCCGAGCGGGCGGGCGTCAAGCCCTACCCGGCCCGGGGCCCCTGGCAGCCGAAGGCCAAGCGCGCGCCACCGCACACGGAATGATGATCGGACCTGAATAACCCACCCGGCGCACGGCTGTAAAACCCTGCTCATTTTGCGTTTTGTATCAGCCGATGAGTTTCAAGGCGCTCACGACAGTGCGCCGTGTTCGTGTTGAGGCCGGGAAGACGCACGCATGCGCGAGGTTCAAGCAACAGAGCTGCCGTTCGGCAAACCGCTGCCATTCGACCTGTTCGATGGGCAGGGCGGCCTGTTTCGGCGCGCCGGCCACGTGCTCCAGCCGATCGAACTGGAAGAGTCGTGGGAGCGTTTGCGGGCGGGCTTGTTCACGCACACCGCCAACAACCTCAAGCAGCTGTGCGTCGGGCAGGTGCTCGAGGAGAACGTGCACGACGCGCACGGCCGGCTGCTGCTGAAGAAGGGCACGCAGCTCAACGGCAGGCACCTCGAGCTGATCCGCAAGATCTGCAAGTCGACGCCGCTGGCCAGCGACGTCAGGCCGCTGCGCCTGCGCCCGCGCGGGGTGCCGGCCGACAACTACGAGACCAAGGGCTCGCGCCGGCTCGACGAACAGGTGCTGTCGCGCGGGATCGACCTGGCGTTGCCGCAACCCGGCGTAAACCACGAGGCGCAGATGCCGATCGACGCGCTGCTCGAGGCGCAGTTGCGCTACGAGCGTGTGTGGGACACGTCGGCGGCGCGTTACGCGCAGTTCGCCGAGGACATGCTCGCCGGCCGGGCGATCAACCCGAAGGACGCCGACGCGCTGCTCGACGACTTCATCCGCGCGTGCTGGCGTGACCGTTCGTTGCCGTTGCTGATGCTCAAGCGCACGCTCGGGCAGGACGACTTCCTGCACACGCACGCGCTGAACGTGGCGCTGCTGAGCATGAGCGTGGCGATCCGTTTGGGCTACGGCGAGCAGGCCGTCAAGCAGCTGGGCGTGGGGGCGCTGTTCCAGGACATCGGCATGCTGCGGGTCCCGCGGGACGTGCGCCTGGCGACGCGGCCGCTGAGCGACGAGGAGTGGGCCGAGGTGCGGTGCCACCCGATCTACACGATCGACACGCTGGAGCGCAGCGGGATCGTGGCCACCACGTCGCTGTTCGTCGGCTACCAGTCGCACGAGCGTGCCGACGCCTCGGGTTACCCGCGCCAGCGCGACGCGCGGTTCATCCACCCGCTGTCGCAGTTGGCGGGGCTGACCGACGCGTACGCCGCGATGATCGAGCCGCGCCCCCACCGCCCGGCGATGCTGCCCTACGAGGCGGTCACCACGATCCTGCGCGACACGAAGCACCAGCGCTACAACCCGCAGATCGTGCGCGCGTTCCTCGACTGCACGTCGCTGTTCCCCGTCGGCAGCTGTGTCGAGCTGTCCGATGGCTCCGCCGCGCGCGTGGTGCGCTCGAACCCCGGCCAACACACCGCGCCCGTGGTCACGCCGCTCGACCACGCCGGCCGACCCACCGGCGACGAGGTCGACCTCGCCCGCCAGCCGGAGCTGCGGGTCGTCCGCCCCCTCGCCGAGCACGAGGTCGCCCGGCCGGCGAAAGCCGATCAATCCGCGGCCTGACCCATCCCAAATCCCCAACCGGCCCCGGCGCAGCATCTTCAGCGGTAAGTCACTACAATCCCCCCCTCGATTTACCGCCGGCCCGCCCCATTTGGATACTCCGCCATGGCCCAGAACCACCTGCGCAACGTCGCGATCATCGCCCACGTCGACCACGGCAAGACCACGCTCACCGACCAGCTGCTGTACCAGTCGGGCATGTTCCGCGCCGAAGAACTCGA
This sequence comes from Phycisphaeraceae bacterium, assembly GCA_028282805.1. Classification (GTDB taxonomy): domain Bacteria; phylum Planctomycetota; class Phycisphaerae; order Phycisphaerales; family Zrk34; genus JANQHD01. The sequence goes on from JANQHD010000022.1 coordinate 32,628, forward strand.
CAAGCTCGCCGGCGGCCAGCACAACCTGGTCATGGACACCGGCGACCTCGAACGCGAGCGCGGCATCACGATCACGTCGAAGAACTGCGCCGTCAACTACCGCCACCGCGACGGGGCCGACTACAAGTTCAACCTCATCGACACGCCCGGCCACGCGGACTTCGGCGGCGAGGTCGAGCGCGTGCTCAACATGGCCGACGGCTGCCTGCTGGTGGTCGACGCGTTCGAGGGCCCGATGCCGCAGACGCGCTTCGTGCTGCAGAAGGCGCTGGCGATCGGGCTCAAGCCCGTGGTGGTGGTCAACAAGATCGACAAGCCCAACGAGCGGCACGAGGACGTGATCAACGAGGTGTTCGACCTGCTCGGCGACCTCGACGCGCCCGACGATGCGCTGGACTTCCCCGTGGTGTACGCCTCGGCGAAGCACGGTTGGGCGACCAGCGATGCGGCAAAGCTCGACGACCCGCCCGCCGACATGGCCGATCTGTACGCCGCCATTTTGGAACACGTGCCGGCGCCGTACGCGGAGGGCTCGGCGCGCGGCGCGACGGCGGGCTTCGGCTCGGGCACCGAGGCGCTGGCCGCGCCCTTGCAGATGATGGTCACGACCATCCAGTACAGCGACTACGTCGGCCGGATCGCCGTGGGCCGGGTCAACGCCGGGCGCATCAACGCCGGGCAGGTGGTCACCATCATCAACCGCGCCGGCGAGGGCTGCCAGCAGCGCGTGCTCAAGCTCAACGAGTTCGACGGCCTGTCGCAGAAGCAAGCCAACCAGGTCATCGCCGGCGACATCTGCGCCGTGGTGGGGCTCGACCCGATCGACATCGGCGACACCATCGCTTGCCCCGACCGCCCCGAGGCGCTGCCCGCGGTGGAGATCGACGAGCCGACGCTGAGCATGAGTTTTTATGTGAACAACTCGCCGTTCGCCGGGCGCGAGGGCGAGTTCGTCACCAGCCGACAGATCTGGGACCGCCTCCAGCGCGAGCTGCAATCGAACGTGGCATTGAAGGTCGACCGCGGCGAGGGCGACGCGTACGTCGTGTCGGGGCGCGGGCTGATGCACCTGGGCGTGCTGCTGGAAACGATGCGCCGCGAGGGTTACGAGCTGCAGGTCGGCCGGCCCGAGGTGATCCTCAAGGAGATCGACGGCCGCACCTGCGAACCGATCGAGCAGCTGATCGTCGACTGCCCCAGCGAGTGCCAGAACGACGTGATGTCGCTGGTGGTCAACCGCCGGGCGGAGATCGTGAAGATGGACCCGAAGGCGGGGGCGGGCGATTACATCCACATGGAGTTCACGATCCCCGCGCGGGGGTTGATCGGCCTGCGAACGCGGATGCTGACCGCCACGCAGGGCCGGGCCGTGATGCACCACAATTTGTTGCGTTACGACCGGCTGCGCGGCGAGGTCCCCAAGCGCGCCCAGGGCGTGATGATCGCCTCGCACCCCGGCAGCGTCACGGCCTACTCGCTGGACCGGCTGTACGACCGCGGCGCGTTCTTCGTCACACCGGGCGAGGAGATCTACGAGGGCCAGATCGTCGGCGAGCACTGCAAGGACACGAGCATCCCGGTGAACCTGGCGATCAACAAGAAGCTGACCAACGTCCGCGCCGCCGGCAGCGACGACGCGACGCGCGTCAAGGCGTCGCGCGACATGTCGCTCGAGGCGTGCCTCGAGTACATCGCCGCCGACGAGCTGGTCGAGGTCACGCCCCGCTCCATCCGCATGCGCAAGAAGCTATTAACCGAGGCCGACCGACGCCGCGAGGACCGCAAGGCAAAGGTTTAGCCGCAGCGGTTGGGCGGCTACTCCGGCTGTTGGTATGCGGGGTTCGGCTTGGGGATCACGGCGTCGGTTTCGTCGAGGAAGCGATCCATCAACAGGCGCAGTTCGCGCACCTTCTTGGGGCGCTGGGCCGACAGGTCGTGCGTTTCGCCGATGTCTTCCGCGAGGTTGTACAGCTCGTAGCGATCCGACTGGTCGGGGTTGTCGCAGTAGAAGCGGATCAGCTTCCAGTCGCCGTGGCGCACCGACGTCGACGGCTGGTTGCCGGCGATCGGCAGCCAGTCGTGCGGGTAGTGCACGTACACGGTGTCGCGTTCGAACGGCTCGCCGCGCAGCGCCGGGGTAAACGATTCGCCGTCGAACTGCTGGAACAGGCGCGGCTTGAGCCCCACCATCTCCAACAGCGTCGGGTACCAGTCGGTGCTGGTGATCATCGCGTCGGTGGTCGAGCCGGGCTCGGTCACGCCGGGCCAGACCACCACGCAAGGCTCGCGCACGCCGCCCTCGTAGATCGTCGCCTTGCCGCCGCGCAGCGGCGCGTTGCTCGTCACCGGCGCCTCGGGGTAGTGCTGCCGGTTGGGCCAGTGGATGCCGCCGTTGTCCGAGTAGAACACGATGATCGTGCGGTCGGCCAGGCCGAGCTCGTCGATCGTTTGCACGAGCCGGCCGATGTTGGCGTCGAGGTTTTCGATCATGCCCGCGTTGACCGGGTGGCGCTGGGGCGCATCGGGGTCCGCCTTGGCCTGGTACTTCGCCTCTAACTCGGGCGTGGTTTCGTGCGGCGAATGAACGCCGAACGCCCAGTAATTTACGAAGAACGGGCGGTCCTTGTTTTCTTTGATGAACGCGATGGCGTGGTCGGTGACCACGTCTTCGATGTGCTCGCCGGGCGCGCCGGGGCCGATGTTCATCGCGGGGTCGACGTGCCACGGCGCGAGGTAGTGCTTGGGCGGCCCGTAGCCGTACCAGCGCGGCACGTCGACGTCGAAGCCGTGGTGCAACGGGTCGTACGGCTCACGCCCCAGGTGCCACTTGCCGAAGTGGCCCGTGGCGTACCCGCCGCGCCGCATCGCCTCGGCGAGTGTGAAGTAGCGCGGGTGCAGGCGGGTGAGCGTCTCGGCCTTGAGCCACTTCTTGTCGGGCGGGGCCTCGGCGCGCACGGCTTTTTCGAGGCGCACCGTTTCCAGGTGGCATAGCGGGTAGGTGATGCCGACGCGCGCCGGGTGCAGGCCGGTCATGATGCTGGCGCGCGTCGGGCTGCACAGCGGGCTGGCGGCGTAGGCGCGCGTAAACCGCTTGCCGCGCGCCCCCAGCGCGTCGATGTTCGGCGTCTCGTAGAACGTGCTGCCGTACAGCGACGTGTCGTGCAGGCCCAGGTCGTCGGCCATGATGAACAGCACGTTCATCCGCCGCTCCGTGCCCGCCCCGCCCCCGCACGCCACAAGCACCAGAAACACGCTAAAACAAGCCAACCGACACGTCACGCCCGCCATGAATAGGCCTCCGTGACGCAAAGCATAGCGTGTTTTTTCGACTCCTTGCTTGACCTGCGAGAAAGATCGTCTATAAATGCCCCATACAACTTTGCCCCCGGAAGCCCGTGTCGCTCAATCTCTTGGGTGGCGCGGGTTTTTTTATGTCGGCGCGACACAAAACGAACCACCCCCTGGCGACCGCAGCCTGTTTGTGCCCGCAAAAACGCCGCCCCTTAGCCCCTGAACTGCGGGATCGCCCTGGACGCCTAAACGCACCGCTGCCGACGGCGGAAGGTCGCTGCCAGCCCGCAACTAACCATAACGAAGGCCGTCGCGGGCTCAGGCGCCAGGAGCGGTGTGGCAGCAGAGCCCTCGAAGTTCGTGCCCAGATAGTCGATGTCTAGCAACGAAACATATCCGTCGCCGTTGAAATCGCCATCGCCCCAGCCGCCCACACCACCCAAGTTCAAGGCCAAAGTGTCCAGGTCAAGAAGGCTGACAGAGCCGTCAAGGTTCACGTCGCCGAACTTTGTATGCATGAAATCGTGGATCAAGGCGGCCTTATCCGCCTCATCAACAACGCCGTCAGGCACTAAGTTAAAACGTGGGTGCGACAGGGCGAGGGGCACGCCAAGCTGCCCTGTCATCAAATCCACATCGCCGGGATCAATCCGCCCGTTTCCGTTCAAATCTCCGTTGTGCGACGGGTCGGTGGTGAGTGTCGCGACCTGCGCCGCAACCCGCTCGGCCATCCAATAATACCCCTGCGCGTTGTTGGCCCACAGGTGGATGCCATCGTTGTACAGGTTTTGCCAGTTCGGCAGGCTCTGGATCTCGGCCCCCACATCGACCAGCGTGAACCCGTACTGACCGGCCTGCGCGATCAGCCACGGATTGATCTGCTCGGCAATCTTGGCGTTCGCCGCCTCGTAACCATTTTTGATGATTGGGACGAGGGTGTTGACGACGACGATCGGGGCGCGCCCGTCAGGATAGACAGACGTGGAAAACGCGTCGAAGACCGTCGTGATATTGGCCTGATAGGTAGCGGTGTCCACGCCCGCCGCAGCGTCGTTCGTGCCGAGCATGAAGACGATCACATCGGGCTCAGAGGCCAAGACGTCGGCCGCGTAGTCGCGCAAACCGCCGTTGGCCGGGTGGGCCTCGAGACCGACGTATTGACTCGACAGCAGCCCGTGCGTGGCGGCTGTCTGCCTCGTGTAAATCAGGTCCTCATCACCTAATGCCAACCCCAAACGCCACGTGCCATAGCCATTGGTGATCGAGTCACCCGTTGAGACAACGACCAGCGGCGTCTGGGCGTGCGCAAGCGCACACGCACCCAACAGGGTGACGACAACACTGCACAGAAAGACTTGTTTGTTCATCGCCAGCAGCCTTGCAAAATACCCGCCCCTGACAACCCGAATATACCACAGAAAACACGACCAACCAGCGCGCGTGCCAGATTGCTAGGGCGCGGCGACATCGTGCTCCGCACCGGTGGCGGTTCCCGGTACCGAAAATCGATCGCGATCGCTTGGCGGCACCGGTCGCCGAACAGCCGGACCTCAACCCACAAACCGCTGCCATTGCCTCGCTACCAATGAAAAAACGCCGCTCAAAGCGGCGTTTATGAGAAGTACCCCCAAGGGGATTCGAACCCCTGTCTTCAGCATGAAAAGCTGATGTCCTGGGCCAGGCTAGACGATGGGGGCAGCCAAAGCGGAGCATTGTAGCGATCCGCCGAGGCAAGGCAAGACGGGCCGCACCTCTGCCGCAACCGCAACGGGGTGGCTATCATCGAAGCCTTTTAGCGGCGACTAGAAGGGATTCTCATGTACATGGTCGTGGTTAACGAGTTCGGCGGGTCCGACCAACTCGACATCATCGAACGCGACACCCCCACACCCACCGGCGCGCAGGTGCTCGTGCGGCTGACGAGCATCGGCATGAACCACGCCGAGCTGATGCAGCGCCGCGGCGCGTACCGGCTGACGTCGGGCGACCCGCCGTTCACGCCCGGCCTCGAAGGTGGCGGCGCCGTCGAGGCCGTCGGCGACGCGGTGTCGCAGTTCAAACCGGGCGATCGTGTGATACTCGGCCTGCACGCCACCCGCCGCGCCACCGGCGGCGAAGGCAGCTACCGCTCGCACTTCCTCACCGATGAAAACCAACTCGTGCGCGCACCGGATTGTTTGCCCGACGAACAGCTCGGCGCGGTCTGGCTGCCGTACCTCACCGCGTGGGGGTGTTTGGTCTGGCGGCAGGACGTGCAACCGGGGCAAACGGTTCTTCTCCCCGCCGCCAGCAGCAGCGTGGCGCTGGCCGCGTCGCAATTGTTGCGCGACCTCGGTTGCCAAACCATCGGCACGACCAGTTCGCCCGACAAGCTTGAACGCCTCGCCGAGATGCCCGAAGCGATGTACGACCACCTGGTCGTCACGCGCGATCGGCCGTGGTGGAAAGACGTGAAACAGATCACCGGCGGGCGCGGGTGCGAGGTGATCTTCGACCCCGTGGCGGCGGGCGACTTCCTCAACAGCGAGGTCCGCCTGCTCGCGCCCGGCGGCACACTGTGGGTGTACGGCCTGCTCGGCGAGGTAGGCGCGGTCGACGTGACGCCGCTCATCCGGCTCGACGCGGCGATCCGCGGGTGGGTGCTCGGGCACATCGCCGACGACGCCCTGCCCGACGGTTACGCCTACGTGCTCGACCGCCTCGCCGACGGCCGGTTCAAGCTGCCCGTGGCCGGCACACACAAGCTGCGCGACGTGCGGGCGGCGCACGAGGCGATGGAACGCGGCGCGCATATCGGTAAACTGCTGCTCCTGCCGTAGCCGCCCAACGACGCGCCGAACCCGCAATTGAGGGTAGAATCCCCGTATGTCCGCCCCGCTCAAACCCGACCGCTGCCTGATCGTCATCTTCGGCGCGTCCGGCGACCTGACCAAGCGCAAGCTCGTGCCGGCGCTGTACGACCTGTGCCGCAACCGCCACCTGCCCAAGCGCTGCGGCGTGCTCGGCGTGTCGCGCACGGCCATGACCGATGACGAGTTCCGCCAACGCACGAAGCCCTGGTGCGAGAAAGACCCGGCCTTCTCGGAAGACACCTGGCAACACTTCGCCCAGCGCCTGCACTACCAGCCGGCCGACGCGACCGACCTGACGTCGTTCAAGCAGCAACTCGTGCCCCGCCTCGGGGCGCTGTGCAAAGAACACCAGACCGGCGACAACGTGCTGTACTACCTGTCGGTCGCGCCGGGGCTGTACGACCCGATCGTGATGAACATCGGCGCCTCGGGCCTGGTCACCGAGGGCAAGCGTTGGTGCAGCATCAACCGCGACGCGCTGCCGTGGCAGCGCGTGGTGGTCGAGAAACCGTTCGGCCACGACCTCGACTCCGCCGAGCACCTCAACCGCGTGCTGGGGCGGGTGTTCGACGAGGAATCGGTCTACAACATCGACCACTACCTCGGCAAGGAGACGGTGCAGAACCTGTTGGTGTTCCGGTTCGCCAACGCGATCTTCGAGCCGTTGTGGAACCGCAACTACATCGATCACGTGCAGATCACCGCCGCCGAGACGGTGGGCGTGGAAGACCGCGGCGCGTTCTACGAGAAGGCCGGGGCGATGCGCGACATGATCCAGAGCCACCTGTTGCAGGTGCTGGCCGTGCTCACCATGGACACGCCCAACAGCAGCCGGGCCCACGACCTGCGCGTCGAGCAGCGCAAGCTGTTGGAGGCGATCCGCGTGATCGACGAGGCGCAGGCCCCCCTGTTTGCGGTGCGCGGCCAGTACGGCGCGGGCGAGGTCAACGGCGAACCACTCGCCGCTTACCGCGACGACCCCAACACCGCCGCCGATTCGCAGACCGAAACCTACACCGCGATGAAGCTGCTGATCGACAACTGGCGCTGGCACGGCGTGCCGTTCTTTTTGAGGACCGGCAAGGCGATGCGGCGGAAGCTCACGCAGATCGTCGTCACCTTCCGCCCGGCGCCGCACCCGATCTTCGCGAACATGTGCGGCGACGAGGCCCCGCAGCCCAACCGCCTGGTCATCAACGTGCAGCCCGACGAGGGCATCAACCTGCGCTTCATCGGCAAGGTGCCGGGCCAGGGCACCGACCTGCGCAACGCCGTGATGGACTTCGACTACGCCCAGTTCGGCGGCGAGGTGCAGGAAGCGTACGCGCACCTATTGCTCGACGCGATGTGCGGCGACCGGTCGCTGTTCAAGGATCGCTTCGAGATCGAGGCCGCGTGGCGCATCGTCATGCCCGTGCTCAACTACTGGAACAACCACCCCGCCGCCGACCTGCCCAACTACGCGGCGGGCTCGTGGGGCCCGGCCGAGGCCGACGAGCTGATCGCGCCGCACGGGCCGTGGCGCAACCCCGAGGGCGAGGTGTCGCGCTCGAAGTACCTGCAACGGTGAGCGAACAACCATGACCGACCTTCAACCACAACTGCCCGGCACGGTGGTCGTCAAAAGCGAGGTGCACGACCTGGTCGAGCGCGTGGCCAACGACCTGATCGGCTGCGCGATCGAGGCGGTGCGCGAGCGCGGCGTGTTTCACGTGGCGCTGTCGGGCGGGTCGACGCCCGAGGTTTTGTTCAAACGCATCGTCACCGACCCGACGTACCGCGCCTGGCCTTGGGCTGACACGCACTTCTGGGTGGTCGACGAGCGTGTGGTGCCGATCGACGACGACCGGTGCAACTGGAAGATGATGCGCGCGTACCTGATCGACCACCTGCCGCTGCCCGAGGGCCACGCGCACCCCATGCCGACCGACCACCCGCGCGCCGATGAATGGTACGAGGCCGAGGTCCGCCGGCTGGTGCCGGCCGGCGACGACGGCGTGCCCCGTCTCGACTACGTGATGCTCGGCATGGGCGGCGACGGCCACACCGCGTCGCTGTTCCCGCAAACCGAGGCGCTCGACGAGCGCGATCGGCTGGTCGTGTTCAACGACGGCGAACTGGTCATCGAACCCCGCCCGCGCCTGACGATGACCTACCCGCTGATCAACGCCGCGCGCCGGGTCGCCGTGCTGGTCACCGGCGCGTCGAAGCAAACGATGCTCGCGCGCGTGGCGCAATCCGACCGCGATGTGCAAAACCTGCCGATCACCGGCGTCGCCCCGACGCACGGCGTGTTGACGTGGTACCTCGACCAAGCCGCTTGCGAGCGGTGAGGGTCGGGTTCCGGGGGCCGGGTTCTGGGTTCCCGGGCTCGGGTTCCGAACGATAGCCGGCACCATACTTGGTGCCGGTCCCAGACCGGCGGCAGGTATGCCGCCGGCTAGCGCGTCCCGAATCGCTTTATCGTTTATAGTCTATAAACTATCATCTGCAATGCGTTCTACGCTTTCAATGATTCGATGAGTTTGTTGAGCATCTGGCCGACGCGCTGAGCGGTTTGCCAGAGGGGTTCAACGGCTTGCCGATCGACCAGCTTCAACCGCACACAGAGCGTGAGTTGGGTTTCCAGTTCCATCAGTGATCCTCGCGCCACATAGAGGAACTGGACGTACTCGTTGCGGTGCTGTCGGCCGTAGCCCTCGGCGATGTTCGATGGCAACGACACCGCCGACCGGCGCATCTGCGACCGCAATCCGTATCGTTCCTCATCCGACAGTTGCCGACTGACCCGGTAAACCTCTTCCACAAGGTCCATCGCCATCCGCCAGACTTCCAATTGTCGATAGCTCATCCCCGTCATGCCTTGCCTTTCCCGGAACCCGACCCCCGGAACCCGGCACCCGTTATCCCGCTTACCGCGTCTCCTTCTCCAACAGCGCCTTCATCTCCGCCGCGACCTTCGGGTGTTTCGCGATGACGTTGTCGACCTCGCCGGGGTCTTTCGACAGGTCGTACAGCTGCGCCTCCTCGGAGACGGGCTCCACGTAGGTCGGGTCGTCGGGGTGGCTGTGCTTGTTGTTCGCCCAGCCCTGCCGCTTGCCCGCGGGGATGTACTTCCAGTGGCCCTTGCGGATCGACAGCACCTTCGGGGCCTGCTCGATGATGACCGTGCGGCCCTGTTTGGTGTCGCCGAGCAAAGCGCCAAGCATGTCCTTGCTGTCGACCGCCGCGCCGGGCGGCACGGTGGCGCCGCCGGCCTTGGCCAGCGAAGCGAACAGGTCGACCTGGCTCATCAGCGCATCGCTCACGCCGGGTTTGACGCGCCCAGGCCAGCTGACGATCAGCGGCAGCCGCGTGCCGCCCTCGTACGGCAGGTACTTGCCGCCGCGGAACGGGCCGTTGGGCCGGTGCCCTTTCAGGTCGGCGGGCACCTGGTCCTGGTAGCCGTCGGTGACGACCGGGCCGTTGTCGCTGGAGAAGATGACGATGGTGTTCTCGCGCAGGCCGAGTTCGTCGAGCTTGGCGACGATCTGCCCCGCGGCCCAGTCCATCTCGATGATCGACCCGCCGCGCAGGCCGATCTCGCTCTGTTTCACAAAGCGTTCGTGGGGCGCGAGCGGCGCGTGGATGTTGTGCAGGCTGAAGAACAAAAAGAACGGCCGATCCTTGTTCGCCTCGATGAACGCGTGACTCTTTTCAACCCACACGTCGATCATCGTCTCGTCGGTCCACCACGCGGACTCGCCGCCGTCCATGTAACCGATCCGGCTGATGCGGTTGATGATGGTGCCCGAGTGCTGGCCGTCGGCGGCGTAGCGCAGCAGGTGCGGGTGGCTGTGGCCCGTGGGCAGGTCGCCGACCTTCTTGTGGTAGCTGACGACGATCGGCTCGTCATCGGGGCTGAGGTTGTCGACGCGGTGGCCGTCGAGGTAGACGCACGGCACGCGGTCGTTGGTCGCGGGCATCAGGTACGAATAATCGAAGCCGATCTCGAGCGGGCCGGGCTTGACATCCTTGTTCCAGTCGACGTTGCCGTTGCCCAGGCCTAGGTGCCACTTACCGACCACGGCGGTCTTGTAACCGGCGCGCTGCAAGGTCGCCGCGATGGTTTCCTTGCCCGGCTGGATCAGCGCCGGCGCATCGCCCGCGAGGATCTGCGCCCGCGGGTTGCGGAACGCGTACTCGCCGGTCAGCAGCGAGTACCGGCTGGGCGTGCAGGTGGCGGCGGTGGCGTGGGCGTCGGTGAAGCGCAGGCCCGCGGCCGCGAGCGCGTCGAGGTGCGGCGTCTTTACCCTCGTCGCGCCGTAACAGCTCAGGTCGCCGTAGCCGACGTCGTCGGTGTAGATGATGACGATGTTGGGTTGCCGACCCGCCGCGTCGACGCGTGGGCCACACGCCACGAAACCAACCAGGGCCAAACCGATTACCGCGATTCTGCTTGCCATGCGCATCGTTTGATTCCAATGAAAAAACAAGGGTGTCTAATTCAAGTTCCAATCCGCCCGGATACGTTAGCGTGTTTTTCTTGCCGAAAGCAGTTCCCGCAGCACAAGGCCTATCCCTGCGGCTCAAAACGGAAGTCGACCATCACGCCCTCGGCGCTGGCCCGGTTGTTCCAGCGGTTCAGCTTCAACTCGATCACCGCGTCGATCGGCCGGCCCGCGGCAAAATGCTCGGCGTAAGGGCCCTGGCCCCAGGCGATGACCGGCAGCGACCGGCCGCCTTGGCCGAGCGTGACCTTCAGGTGCTTGCCGTCGCGCCCCACGATGCGCGGCTCGCCGGCCACCTGCGCGCCGCTGACCAGCCAGCGCGGCGTCGGGTTCGCCCGGCCGAACGGCGCCAGCGTTTCGAGCTGCTCGCACAGGCCCTGCGTCGCTTCTGCCAACGGCAGTTCCGCGTCGATCGTCACGGCGGGCACCAAGTCTTCGACGGCGATGCGCTCGTTGGCGTAAGCGACCAGCGCGTCGCGGAAACCGGCGACCGCGTCGGTCGGCAGCTTCAACCCCGCGGCCATGGCGTGGCCGCCGAACGACGCGAGGTGCTCGGCGCACGCGCCGAACGCCTCGTGGATGTTGAAACCGTCGATCGAACGCGCCGAGCCCGACGCCTCGCCGTTGGCCGTGTTCAGCAGCACGGCGGGCCGGCCGAACCGCTCGACCAGCCGGCTGCACACGATGCCGATCACGCCCGGGTGCCAGTGGTCGTCGGCCAACACGATGGCGCGCACGTCGTCGCCGTCGTAGCCCGATTGCTTCACGCGTTCGACGGCCTGCTGGAAGATTTGGTGCTCGGTGGCGCGGCGTTTGTCGTTCTCGCTGTTGAGGAACTCGGCGATGTCGTGCGCCTCGCCGCCGGTGGCGGTGGTCAGCAGCTTGCACGCGCTGATCGCGTGGCCCATGCGGCCGCAGGCGTTGAGCCGGGGCCCGAGCACGAAGCCGACGTGGTAGGCGTCGACCTTCTCTTCGCGCAGGCGCGACGCGTCGATCATCGCGTTCAAACCCTCGAACGGCGTGTGCTTGATGCGCCCCAGGCCGTACTGCACGATCGTGCGGTTCTCGTCGACCAACGGCACCACGTCCGCCACGGTGCCCAGCGCCGCCAGCGGCAACAGGTTCACCAGCAGCTCGCGGAACACGTCGGTCACGCGCTCGCTGCCGCACCAGGTGCGCGCGACCTGCCAGGCGAGCTTGTACGCCACGCCCGCCCCACACAGCTCGCCGTAGGGGTAGGCGGCCTCGACCGCCCCGTCGCGCTCGTGCAACCGCGGGTGCACCAGCGCGTAAGCCTCGGGCAGACGGTCGTCCATCTCGTGGTGGTCGGTGATGATCAGGTCGGCGTCGGATTCGGCCACGACCCGCGCCGGCTCGTGCGCGGTGATGCCGCAGTCGACGCTGACGATGAGCTTGGCGCCCTGCGCGATGAGTTTTTCGAGCGACTCGGCGTTCAGGCCGTAGCCCTCGTCGATGCGGTGCGGGATGTAGCGCAGCACGTCGGCGTCGGGTTGGGCGGCCTTGAGCGTGTGGTACAGGATCGAGGTCGCGGTCACGCCGTCGACGTCGTAGTCGCCGTAGATCACGACCTTCTCGCCTTGGCGCAGGGCGTCGACGATGCGCTGCGCGGCCTTGTCACAACCGGGCAGCAGCTGCGGGTCGTGCAGGTCGCCGAGCTTGGGCCGCAGGAAGCGTTCGGCCGCTGCGGGCTCGGTCAGGCCGCGCCGCACGAGCAGCTGCCCGACCAGCGGGTGCACGCGCAACGCATCGGCGATCGGTTCGCCGCCGGCCAAGGGTTCGGCCAGGCGCCAGCGTTTGAATTGGCCTCGCAACATGCGCCCCATTCTAACCGTTTGCGCGCCGCTCATCGTCGGCCCGGTTCGGTCTGGGTTTTCATGATCTCGCGCAGCACGGTGGTGGCGAAGCAGCCGCGCGGCAGCTCGAACGCCAGCCGCACGTACGCGCCGTGCTCGTCGACGCCGCCCGAGAAGTCGGGGTCCCGCAACAACATGCGGTACGGCCGGCGCGAACCATCGGGCTGGTACCGGCCGTCGCGCAGCTGCGCCTCGGTCACGCCCGAGTCGCACAACGCCTGCGCTTCACGCTCGGCGATCGCGCCGGCGGCGCGCTTCATCTTGTGGCCCCACATCGGGCCCGACGGGCTGATCTCGCCGGCGGTGTAGCGCTGTTGGTCGGTGTCGACGTCGTCGACGACGAACACGCCCCGGCTTTCGTGCTTGAAGGCGACATCGCCGACTTTCATCTGCGTGTACCCACCATTGGTGATCCGCTCGTGCAGCAGGTGGTTGAAGATCGCGCTCTGCCAGGCGCTGATCAGCAGGTAGCGTTGCACGCGGTCGATGCCGCGCACCGCGTCGGCGGGCGAGGCGCCGCGCGACAGCGGGCCGATCGACTGGCGCTCGAACCGGTGCACGGTGGGCCAGAGCTCGAGCGCGCCGGCGTAGTCGCCGTCGTCGTAGGCCTGGCGGGCCTGCTGGATCGTCTCGCGTTCGTGTTCGCGTGGGCCGCCGAGTTGGAGGTCGACGAACCGCTGCCACTGCTCGGTGATCAGGCACATGCCGAGGATGTGGTTGTCGCCGCGGTAGCCGAAGCGCTGCTCGCCGATGTAGTTGGGCGCGCCGTCGGCGGCGAGGCGGTCGAGCAAGCGCTTGGCCTTGAGCACGGCGGTGGGCTCGACATTCCGCACCTTGATCACGAAGCGGTTGCCGGCGAGGTGGCCGCGCTTGATCTTGTGGCGGTGGTGGTCGACGGCGAGGATTTTCACGTAGTCGTCTTGGTAGGTCGCGGCGAGGTCGGCGTCGGCGTGCTCGAGGGTGAACGCCTGCCGGGTGATCGCGTACTTGTCTTTCAGGCCGGCGTAACCGATGGCGCGCATCGGCACCTTGAAGTGCTGCGAGAGGAACCGCGCCACGTCGCTGGTCAGGCGTTTGCGTTTCTCCACGATCAAATAGAGGTGGTCGCCCTCGCCGGTCGGTTCGTAGAGCGGCACCTCGTCGACGAGGAAATCCTCCGGCCGTTCCTTGAGCACGCCACCGATGCCCGGCTCGTCGTCGGTGAGGTAGGCGAGCTTCGAGATGTTCATGGACGATTGCAGCAAGCCCGCGTCTTCCTTCCCTTGCGAGCGGGGGTTAACCGTATGTTAAATCAATCGCGGCGGGCAGACGAGTCACCCGCCCCCGGCCGCGAGCTCGTCTTGCACGGAGCGCAGCTTGTCGTCCATGGTCTGGGTGCGGTCGGTGCGCGTCGAGACCTTGAGCGTGGAAAACAGCCGCGGCGCGCCCATGTCGTGCAGGCGCTGGTGGCAGCGGCGGATCGCGGAGAAGACCGCGTCCCACTCGCCGTCGATCGTCGTGCCGTAGGCGTGCAGCCGGTGTTCGAGGCCGGCCTCTTCGAGCAGGCGCTGGCACTCGGCGACGTACTTGCTGACGCTGACGCCCACGCCGATCGGCACCACGCACAGGTCCACCATCACGCGCATCACGCACCTCCAGGGTTCGGGTTGGCCTAAAGCATAAAACAACCCGGCCTGATCGGCAGGCCGGGCTTGGTGGGGTCGCATTTTGGAGCGCCGATCAGCGGCGGCGGCGGAGTATGGCCAGGCCCGCCAGGCCGATCAGGCTCATGGTCGCCGGCTCGGGCACCGCGGGGGCGGCGGGGGTGGTGTTGTCGAAGCCGAAGTTCCTGCCGATGAAGTCGAGGTCGACGATGGAGACCTGCCCGTCGCCGTTGAAATCGCCCTGGGCCCACCCGCCGGCCTGGCTGAAGTTGGTGCCGAGCGCGTCGAGGTCGGCGATGGAGATGCGCTGGTCGAGGTTGGCGTCGCCGAACTCGGTTTCGAAGACGTCGCGGACGATGGCGTCGAAGTCCTGCTGGTCGGCGTTGCCGCCGTCGCGGTCGACGTCGAAGAAGGTGGAGTTCGAGCCGAGGTTGGCGGCGAGTTCGTCGATGTCCGCCGCGTCCCACGTCGAGGAGAAGTTCGTGTCGCCCACGGCCACGACCGTGGTGACCTCGATCAGCTCGTCGGCGGTGGCGAAAAGGTCCGGCGGGCTGTTGCGGCCGTCTTCGAAGGGCATGGTGTCCAGCGCGTCTTCGGAGTTCTCGAAGACGTCGACGATCGGCTGGGCGAAGATGTTGTCGACGACCGGCATGCCCTCGATGACCTCGCCGAAGGCGACGAAGACCAGCGAGTCGTCCGGGTCGTTGGGGTCGTTGGGGTTCTTGTCGAGGAGGGTGTTGTCGGTGGTGTTGATGAACCACTGACTGGTGAACAGGTCGCCGCCCTCGGCCATGGCGATGGTGCCGCGCACGTTGGAGTGCGTGGCTTCAACGTCGGCGTCGATGCCCGGGTTGGTGGGGGCGAAGAAGAAGCCGCTGGCCGGATCGAAGCCGATGCCGCCGCCCTGGATCACGCTGAGCCCCGAGGTAACGGGCGTGGCCTTGCGGTGTATGAGCAGGTTGTCCTGCTGGCCGCTGTTGACGTAGCCGAGGTAGTTGTTGTTGGTGATGGGCGTGTCGAGGTACATCTCCACGACGAAGTCGCCCATGTTGGTCTGGTACCACAGCAGTTGGCGCAGCGCGAAGGCGTGGTCGGCGCTGAGCACGATAGTCGCCGCGATGACCATCAGGCCGATGAAGGGTTTGAAGCCGTTATGGCGGGCGTTGTGGCGCATGGCGATGAGTGACCGTCCTCTCGGGGTTGGTGGCAATCCCGGGTGTGCTGTTCGATCGGGTGGCCGACACCGTCTAACAAACCGGCAACGGCTGGAGGATTAAGCGTCGGACCTTCTTTCTGAACCCTCATGTCCCCGATCGTCGGGGTGTCCAAAGCGTATCCCATACGGCCGTAGCGGGCAAAAGAATGCATAAAAAATCGGGAAGTTTCACCCCGCCGCCCCGTTACAACCCCACCCCGCCGGGCCGGGCGCGGGGGCCGATAATCCCGCCCCGGGACATCGGGAAGCGTGATCCGGCGACGAAAATATGTGGTGCCGGTTAATCCGCTTGCTCGGCCTGCCGATACCAATTTTGCCGGAATACCGGCCCAGACGGCTTTCTCGGAGAGGGGTAGTTGATATGCCGCGTCAGAAAGATGTGTTGACAACCGGTGAGGTGGCGAAGATCTGCAACGTCGCGCCGCGCACCGTGAGCAAGTGGTTCGATTCCGGCCAGCTGCGGGGCTATCGCATCCCCGGTTCCAAGGACCGCCGGATCCCCTTGAACGCCCTGATCCGTTTCATGAAGCAGCACCACATCCCGCTCGACGGGTTGCGCAGCGGCCAGACGCGCGTGCTGATCGTGGACAGCGATCGCCAGATCGTCGAGACGCTCAACGGCGTGCTCACCGAACAAGCCAACTATGACACGCACACGGCGGCCAGCGGTTTTTCCGCGGGCGTCGAGTGCGAGAAGTTCCGCCCCCACGTGCTGCTGCTCGACGTGCACCTCAAGGACGTCGACGCGATCGAGCTGTGCCGGGCGGTCAAGGACAACCCCGACCTGCAACTGACCAAGGTCATCGCCATGAGCAACAAGCTCACCGACGGCCAGGCGCACCAGTTGCTGACCAAGGGCTTCGACGGCTACCTGCGTAAGCCGTTCAACGTCCGCCAGGTCATCGAACAGGTCGAGGACGCGATCGCCGTGGTCTATTAAAACAGGCGGTCGGACAACCCGAACGTTTCGAGCTGCCCGAGGGCGGCCGAACAAGCTTGGTCAAGGACGACTCGGCGGCGCACGCGAGGGATCGCATGGTGTGGGAGGCACACTGTTCATCGCGCCTGACCAGGGTCGCGCGGGTGGAACCGACGCGACTTTTTTCATCCGCCCATCTACGGATCGATACCAGAAGCCCGGCCCTGCGGGCCGTCGCTAAACGGCGGCCGCCCAACCCGCTCGCGGCTCGTATAAATCCCTCGAAATTCTAGGGTTTTACCGGGGACCTGACCGATAACCCGGTCCAATCTGGATGTTCTTGTCGGCAGAGCCGCAATCGCATACTCTACCCGTCCCCATACCGCCGGACCAGGAGAACGGGCCGCGACCGAGATCGACAAACCGAGCTCCACCCGGCCCCTAAAACAGGTAGTGGTCAGGAGATACACCACCATGCACGTCTCATCGTTGTTGCAGCGCCCCATGTCGCTGCTCGGAATCGTTGCCGGCCTGCCCGCCGTCGCCCTCGCCGAAGCCGCCCCGAAGGCGGCAGAAGTCGCGGAGGAAGCCGCCAAGGTTGGCATCCCGCCGATCTGGTACCTCGCCCCGGTCGGTGCGGTGCTTGCGCTGATCACGGCGTTCTTCTTCTACCGCTCGGTGGTCAGCCACTCCGAGGGCACAGACGAGATGGTCCGCATCGCCCAGGCCGTCCGCGAAGGCGCCTACGCCTACCTCGGCCGGCAGGCCAAGGTCGTCTACGCCGTGGTCGCGCTGCTGGTCGCCGTGCTGCTGGCCATGGCGTTCGGCGGCATGCAGGAGATGCTCACCGCGCTCGGCGTGCCCATCGCATCCGTCCTCTCGGGCATCTGCGGCTTCCTCGGCATGAAGACCGCCACCAACGCCTCGGCCCGCACCGCCAACGCCTGTAAAGAATCGCTCAACGCCGGCCTGAAGGTCGCGTTCCGCGCCGGCGCCGTGATGGGCCTGTGCGTGACCGGTTTCGCCCTGCTCGACATCTCGCTGTGGTTCATCGTGCTCAACGCGATCGGCGACTTCTCGCTGGTCGAGCTGACGACGGTCACGCTGAGCTTCGCGATGGGTGCTTCGCTTCAGGCGTTGTTCGCGCGCGTGGGCGGCGGCATCTACACCAAGGCCGCGGACGTCGGCGCTGACCTCGTGGGCAAGGTCGAAGCGGGCATCCCCGAAGACGATGCGCGGAACCCCGCGACCATCGCCGACAACGTCGGCGACAACGTCGGCGACGTGGCCGGCATGGGCGCCGACCTTTACGAATCGTATTACGGATCGATCCTCGCGTCGGCCGCGCTGGCCGCGGCCGCGGCCTACGGGCTGGGCATCGCCGACGGCGGGATGAACCTCGTCGCCGCCCCCGCCGCGCTGGCCGGCCTGGGCATCATCTGCGCGATCATCGCCGTGTTCTTCGTGAAGACCAAGGAAGGCGCCACGATGAAGCAGCTGCTCCACGCGCTGCACTTCGGCGTCTACTTCGCCTCCTTCCTGTTCATCGCCGGCGCCGGCGGCGTGCTCTACCTGCTCCTGAAAGACATCGAGCAGGTGAACTGGATCGGCCTGTGGGTTTCCATCGCCGCGGGCCTGATCGCGGGCCTGGTCATCGCCTACGGCACCGAGTACTACACCTCCTACGAGCACAAACCCACCCAGCGCATCAGCAAGCAGTCCGAGACCGGCCCGGCGACCGTGATCATCTCCGGTATCGCCGAGGGCATGATCTCGACCTGGGTCCCGCTGATCACCACGGTCGTGGCGATCCTCATCGCCTTCATCGCCGCGGGCGGCCAGGCTAACTTCCTCATGGGCGTGTTCGGCGTCGGCGTCGCCGCGGTCGGCATGCTCTCCACCCTCGCCATCACCCTCGCCACCGACGCCTACGGCCCGATCGCCGACAACGCCGGCGGCAACGCCGAGATGACCCACCAGGACCCGTCGGTCCGCGAGAAGACCGACATGCTCGACTCGCTCGGCAACACCACCGCCGCGACGGGCAAGGGCTTCGCCATCGGCTCGGCCGCGCTGACCGCGCTGGCCCTGCTGGCCGCCTACATCATCACCGTCAAGGTCCAGCTCGCCAACATCCACGAGACGATCGACGTCAACGGCGTTCAGGTCGTCACCGAGGACGCCACGGTGCCCGACCTGCTGACCTACTACAACGTCACCCTCGTCAACCCGCAGGTGCTCGGCGGGCTGTTCATCGGCGTGATGCTGGTGATGGTCTTCTGCGCGATGACCATGAACGCCGTCGGCCGCGCCGCGTTCGCCATGATGGGCGAGTGCCGCCGGCAGTTCGGCATCATGAAGGACGCGTTCCGCAAGCAGGGCATGACCGACGAGCAGATCGCCGACCCGATGGCCTGGCCCTACGAGGTCGAAGCCGACGGCAAGCAGTTCCCCGACTACGCCTCGTGCGTGTCGATCTCGACCGGCGGCGCGCTACGTGAGATGGTCATCCCCTCGCTGATGGCGGTGATCGTGCCGATCGTCGTGGGCCTGATCTTCGGCGTGCCGGGCGTGATGGGCATGCTCGCCGGTGCGCTGGTCTGCGGCTTCGCCGTGGCCATCTTCATGGCCAACGCCGGCGGCGCGTGGGACAACGCCAAGAAGTGGATCGAAGCCGGCGCACTCGGCGGCAAGGGCTCCGAGAACCACAAGGCCACCGTCGTCGGCGACACCGTCGGCGACCCGTTCAAGGACACCTCCGGCCCGTCGCTGAACATCCTCATCAAGCTCATCTCGATCGTCTCGGTCGTCTTCGCCGGCATCGCCGTGAAGTACGGCTCGGTCATCTCCGACAAGCTGATGAGCCTCGGCGGCTGATCGACAACAAACCCCAGTCCCCCCAAGGGCGGCCCACACCACGGGCCGCCCTTTTTTATTGGACCCGCGTTGCGCACCATCAAATATAGTTGACGCCGACTCAATCGCCCGCCTCACTCAACCGATACGACCAACATGAGCGAAAGTGACTACAACCAGAACGAGCCGGTCACCGAGACTCAGGAAGTTGACCGCCAGGGTCAGTCCGACTCGCGTCGGTGCGGCCGCGTCAGCACCGAGTACCTCAACGTGCTCCACGACAACAAGCAGTACGGCTTGGTGGTGGACATGTCGGCAACCGGGGCGCGCGTGTTCCGCAAGGGCCCGTTCCCCCTGGCCGACGGCTCGTTCTCGAACTTCACGCTCCAGTGGCAGGACGTGACCGTGCCCGTGCAGGTGCAGGTCGTCTGGTCGCGGAAGGTCGGTTTCCGCAAGTTCCTGTTCGGGTTGAAGTTCGTCAACACCAACCCGTCGCAGAAGACCGCCCTGACCGAGCTGGGCCACCTCGCCCGCAACTCGGTGCACCTGGCCAGCCAGGAGTACGAGCCCGAGCGTCACGGCGAGGCCCCGCCGCCGCACTTCCGCCCGCTCGATTAACCGTCGATTCTGCGCAATTAACCGAACGCCAGAAACGCTTGTTGTTTTGGGCGTGTTTCGCCGCGCTCGTCGCCACGTCGTTCGGCTTCATCATCCGCGCCCTGATCATTGGTGACTGGGCAACGGCGTACAACCTGAGTGAAACCGAGAAAGGCGAGATCTTCGGCGTCGGGCTCTGGCCGTTCGCCATCAGCATCGTGCTGCTCTCGCAGGTCACCGCGGGCGTGATGATCCTCGTGGCCGCCACCGTCTACGGCCTCGGCAAGACGTTCTTCTGGCCCACGATCCTCGGCGTCGTGGACGAACAGTTCCCGCGCGGCGGCGCGCTGACCCTCAACGCCATCGGGGGCGTGGGCATGCTCGGTGTGGGCATCGTGGGCGCCGCCCTGCTCGGCAACATCCAGGACAAGGCGATCGATAAGACCCTCGCCAGCGAGAACGCTGCGCTCCACGCGCAGGTCGTCGGTGAGGAGCAGGTCAGCGTGTACCAACCGTTAGACAGAGACAAGGTCGCCAAAACGAGCAAAAAAGAACAGGAGGCGATCGAGGACATCGAGAACAAAGCCAAGAAGGGCGCGCTGAAGACCGTCGCGATCTTCCCGGTGATCATGTTCGCCTGTTTCATGATCTTGATCGTGTACTTCCGCTCGAAGGGCGGCTACAAGGCCGTCGACATCACCCACGAGACGTAACCACACGCTCGCGCACGACACAAAACGCCCCGCTTGCCGCGGGGCGTTTTTTTATTCGGCGTTCACTTCGATATCCACCCACACCAGCCGGTGGTCGGACACGCCGATCCACGCGCCGCCCGGCTCGCCCGGCTCCGGCCAGAACACGCCCGCGCCGACCGCCTTCAGGTTCACGCTCGGCAGCACGTAATCGACGCGCAGGTTGCCGGGCTCGTCGAAGTCGGCCGTGTCCGCTGCGGGGTCCGAGCGGTGCGTCTCGTTCGGCCCGCCCTCTTGCTCGGCGTCGGCAACCGCGCCGGCGCTGGTGGGCGTGATCGCGCCGTTCACGCGCGGGTGGTCGAGCAGCTGTTGCACCGCGCCGGGCATCGAGTCGCCGTCCAGCGGGTCGGCGTTCAGGTCGCCCATGACCACGAACGCCTCGCCCTCGGCCAGCTTCGTCACCCGGCCCATGTCGTTGATCGGCCAGCCCGACTCGTCCGGCGACAGGTACGCCGACCACAGCCGGATCTCGTCGTGGTTCCGCCGACCGTTGCGGTTCTCTTCGCCGTCGAACACCGGCGGGGTCGGGTGGCTGATCAGCGTGTGCACCGTCCGGCCGCCGATATCGATCGGCACGTCGGCGTGCGTCTTGCTCGACAGGCGCATCACCAGTTGCGCCGGGGGGCTGTAGTACCCCGTCGGCATCTTCGCGCCCGGCACGTCGCGCCAGAACATCAAACGGAACGAGCGCACCCGGTCCGAGCGGATCGGGTACCGGCTCAGCAGCACCATGCCGAACTGCCCCTCGAACCGGCCGAAGCCCAGCGCGTCGGCGGGCGCTTCGATCTTGCCGTCGCCGTTGAGGTCGACGCCCGCCAGCAGCCCCGTGTTCACGCGCGGCACGAACACGTACGGGTAGGTGATCGGCTCGTCGCCGGCGATCGAACGCTCGAGGTACCGCTCGCGGAACGCCCGCAGCGCGTTGCCGCGCCCGTCGTAGTCGAACTCGTTGATCAGCAAAACGTCCGGCCGCACCCGCTGGATGATCGCCGCGACCTTCTCGGCTCGCTCGCTGCCGCCCGACGCCAGCTCCGCCGCCAGCGCCCCGGGCCTATCGCCGTACATCGCCGCGTTGAACGTCGCGAACCGCACCGAGCGCGTCGGCGCATCGGGCACGCGATCCGCCGACCGCGTCGAGGCGCAACCGAGCATGGCGCAAATGAAAATGACTGCCGTGGTTCTCACGGCAGTCATCATAGCCATCTTTCAAGCCGCTTGCGGCTCAGCGCCGAATTAAGCGCTCTTCCGCCGACGCCGCGCCGCCACCCCCGCCGCGCCCAACGCCAACAGCCCCAGCGAGTGCGGCTCGGGCACCTCGCCGGCGGAGATCATGCCGTCGGGTTCGTCGTTGAACGCCCACTGGTGGATCGTGATCTGGTAGTCGTCGTTGCCCGCGAAGTCGCGCGGGGCGATGGTCGCTCGCATCCACCCGAAGTGCAGCGTGTCGGTGTTGTCGTTCGTGAACTTGAAACCCAGGTAACCGTCGGTCTTGCCCGCCGCGCCCCACACGTCGTCGCGGATCGTGCCGTAGGTCGCGGGCACGTAGGTGCCGGTCATGTTGACCGTGTTGTAGATGTAGGTCTGCCGGACCGAGGTGTACGCGAAGGCCATGAACCCCCTGCCCTGGACCTGGCCGATCCCGCCGCGCGGCTGGAAGAAGATCTGGTCGTTGATCTTGGCGCCCGCATCGAGGCGTGCGGCGAAGATGTTGTCGCCGCCCGGGCCCGGCGCGGCGCGGGCGAAGTCGTTCTCCGCGATGACGTTCGCGTAGAACGACGCGTAGGTCCCGGTGTAACGCGAGTCGTACGTGCCCGGGAACGCGGGCGTGCCGTTGGAGAACTGGAACGTCGAGCGGACGTTGTGGCGTATCTCGATGTTCGCGCCGTTCACGCCGTCGAAGTCGAAGCCCTGGCTGTCGAAGACGTTCACGTCGAAGTCCGTATCCAGGATCACGATCGGGCTGGCGGGCGTGAACACCTGGATCGCGCCCTCGGCCGCGCCGGCGCACGCCATCGCCGCCGTCGTGGCGCTGTACGCCGCGAGCCGGCGGTCGAACTTCGTGTGTGATCGGGGGGCCTTTTGGTCAAGGTCGGTGCTGCGTTCGCTCATCACTCGGGTTCCTCTCTTCTCTGATGAAATCTGGTCCGCATAGCTGCTAATCCGTGTGCGGGTTCGAGCCCGCACACCGCCCGCCCGTCAAACCTTGATCGCTTTCAGTCCTTCGCTGCGATCGGGTCCGGCGAACCGGCGACAGGTTTGGGGATTCGGTTTACCCCTTCTTGCGTCGACGCCGCGCCGTCACGCCCGCCGCGCCCAGCGCCAACAACCCCAGCGAGTGCGGCTCGGGCACCTCGCCGGCGGAGATCATGCCGTCGTCTTCGGTGTTGTACGCCCACTCGTGGATGGTGATCTTCAGGTCGTCGCCGCCCACGCCGTCCGCCGCTTCCACGGTGATCCGCATCCAGCCGAAGTGGTTCTCGAAGTCGTCCTCGTCGGTGAACTTGAAACCGAAGTACCCGGTGGTGCCCTGCCAGATGCCGCCGTAGTCCGCGTAATACGGGCCGAACGTCCCGGCCGGGCTGCCGTACGACAGCAGCTGCGTGCTCGAGGTGCCGACCCGTGCGAACCGGCCGCCGCCGGACAGGCCGCAGAGCCCCTGGCAGAGGAAGAAGAAGTCGTCGTTGACCTTCTCGCCGAACGGGATCGGCCTGATCTGCGCGTTGAACGGGCCGGCCGAGGTCCGCGCCGCGTCGTTGCCGAAGATGATCGGCGCGAAGAAGAAGGCGTTGTACGATCGCGCCGTCCGCAGCGACGTCATCGTTTGGACATAAGTCGTGCCCCCGCCGACGGTGCTGGTGGAGAAGCCGCCCGCGGCCTCGGAGAACACCCCGCTGACGAAGTTGTGGCGCAGGAAGAAGTTCGACCCGCCGACGCCGTCGAAGTTGAACCCCACGCTGTCGAACGTGCTGGGGTCCGGGTCCGGGTCGTTGATCATGATCGGAGAGACCGGCACGAAGTGCACGATCTCGCCTTGAGCCACGCCCGCCGAAGCGGCCGCCGCGGCCGCGGCGCCGTAAGCCGCCAAACGCTTGTCCAGGACGCGCGCAACACCGCCACGCGACATCTCAACTCCCTTTTCCAATTTAAGCATTTTCGGAACTCCCACTCAATAACCCGCAACGAGATGACCCCGCCTTGACGGCACTTAAATTGAAAGTAATCACACCGGCGCCACGGGGTCAAGATATTTCTGTCTTAACGCCAAAACACCCGGGTTTTTAAGCCGTTAACGGCGATCGTTTTACCCGCCCGCGGTGCGGTCTTCGATCTGGGTCTTGTACGACGGGTCGAGCGGTTCGCCGGTTGCCGGGTCGATCTCGACGAACAACGGCCCGCCGGTGAACTCGACGGGGCCGGGCTTGTCACCGGAGACCCAGCGCTGGTTCGAGATCAGTTCCTGCGCCGTGCGGATGCCGGTGACCTGCGCCCGCCGATCGGTGAGCGACCTGGGGGTTTCGTGCTGCGACTCGTGGGGCGCGTGCTCTTCCTTGAACAGGTGGATCGTCTGCGTGGGGAACGCGAACCGCACGCCCAGCCGGTCGGCCAGGCGGATGATGTCGAGGAACAGCCGCTCCCGCTCGCGCAGCTCCGTCGACCAGTCCGGCACCTCGTGGAAGATGTAGAGCAGGATGTTCAGCGACGAGTCGGCGAACTCGTTGAGGTAGACCTGGAAGTAGTCCTTGCGCGTGTAGGGGTGCGTGCGGACCAGCTCGCGGATGCCCTCGGTGAAGGCGACGATCATCTCCGGCGGTGTGTCGTACTGGATGCCGACGTGCGTCTTCCACCGCCGGTACTTGCGCTGGCCGTAGTTGTCGACCACGGCCCGCACGAGGTTGGCGTTGGGCACGGTGACCAGCGAGTTGTAGAACGTGCGGACGCGCGTGGAGCGGAAGCCGATCTCCTCGACGATGCCCTCGGTGTCTCCGACCACGACCCAGTCGCCGACGCTGAACGGCCGATCGACGACCACGGCGATGGAGCCGAAGAAGTTTTCGATCGTGTCGCGCGCGGCCAGGCCGAACGCCAGGCCACCAATGCCCAAGCCCGCCAGCAGGGGCCCGACCTCGATGTTCAGTGCGCTGGCGCCGTAGATCGCGCCGAAGATGATGATGAAGATCTTGACGGTCTTGCGCAGCAGCGGGTAGAGCACGTCGTCGAAGGTGGTCTCGGTCTTCGCCGCCCGGCTCATCAGCACCTCGGCGATGAGGTCCGTGATCCGCCACGTCGCCCACACCCCGGTGAGCACCGCGAAGACCTGCGCCGCGCCGATCAGCACCTGCACGGGCAGCTCGGCCTCGTTGAAGTCGAGCAGGTTCGCCCGCAGCAGCATGACCCAGAAGACCGCCGAGGCGAACAACCCGATGGGGCGCACGGCGGTGACGATGACCTCGCGCTTGGCCTGGGCTTTCTGCCGGGCGATCACGCGGTAGATGAACAGCTTCATCAGGAAACGCACGAGCAGGTCGATGCTGACGCCGACGAGCACGAGCACGAACAGGCTGGCCCACTGCCAGTGCTCGACGCCGAACACCATGTGGTCGTCGCCGCGCATCGACTGGGGGAACGCCTCGCGCAGCCACTGCGGGTGGGGCAGTTCGAGCTTGGGCTTGGCCTCGGGTGCGACGCCGGCGGTGGTGTCGGCCGGTTTATCGGCGTTGGGGTTGGTGATGAGCTGTGCGGCCGACGCGGGCGCCGCAGCGAGCGTGAGCAACAGGATGAGGGTGAGCCGGTGGATCATGCCGATATGTTAATCGCCCGACGCCAGACCGCTAGCCGGGTGGTAGAATGCGTGAGGACAAGGGCACACGCCATGGCATTGCGAGCAAGCAAACTCACGGTCTGGCTCGCGGCGGCGGTGGTGGTGTTGCTGGTGGTATCGCTCGTCGTGCCGGCCAAGCTCGAGTCGGGCTGGGTGGACCCGGTCACCGGTACAACGCGATACGAGACGCGCTGGCTGGGTTGTTTCAGCGGCACACCCACGATCGAACGCACCGCGCTGGACGCCTGGCTGGTGCGCGAGGAGGGGTTGGTGACCTACGACTGGCGTCAGATCGTGGGCACCTCCGGCACGATCTGGGGCCGAGCGCACAGCCGCGGTCACGGCCGCGCTCCGGAAGTTCTTTCGTTGCGCGGCGAACTGATGACGATGTTCGTCAAGGCGTCGAGCGACGACGAGTTGCGGCGGTTCGTCGACACGATGCGCCACGGCACGCGGAGCGAACAACGCGACGCGGTGAACCGCGCCTTCGAAACAGCGATCGAGGGGCACGAAACGATCGACACACCCCCCTCCCCCAGCCACACCCCCTAACACCGTCACACGACACACGCCCGATCAACGCCGGCTTGCGGTTCGTTCGCAGCTCGTCCTTATTCTAAATTCTAATGTTCTTAAGAACTTAAGAATAATATGCCCGCGCGATTGAGGAGGCATGTGGCACGGGCGATGCCTTCGAGACACCCGGCACACGTTGCCATGACTTCTCATCAGCACGCCGTTAGCGGTGCACCACGAGCCACACGAGGCTGTTCATGTCGCTTGTTTGTTATTCTAATGTTCTTAAGAACTTTAGAATGATTCAGATCGTACTCCGAGGGTTGAACTCGGTGGAACGAGCGCCGGCGGTAGGTCGAAATCACGGGTAGCACAGCGGCGACATCGCGTTCGGTGTGGCGTTGGCCCACGACGGCGGTGTGGGGGTGCGGGCCCACGACGGCGTGATGATCGTTTGTGTGAGGTGCCGGGGTGCGGGCGGGGGTGCCATGACAGGGCGCGGTCGGTCTGGCTGATCATTGTTGTACGCGGCGTCGGCGTTACCGGATTCCAGCGATTGCGCACGCGATCACTGTCGGTGCGTTGGTGGGGCTGTGCTCGTGGCGCCGGCGGAGTGGGTGACGGGCACGACCATGACGCTGACCGAGCGCGTGGCCGAGCCCGACGCGGCACACGCCGACCCCGGCCCGGTCAAAGCGTCGCCGATCGCAAGCGCCAAGCGATTACGGCTTGCGGTTCGGCAGCGGGATCGTCAACTGGTTGGTCGCGGGCTTGATGGTTTGACGGTGCGCCTCGGCGAGCGAGCGCAGCCAGGCGATCACGTCGGCGTTGCCCTCGGCACGGTTCACCTTTTCGCCGGGGTCGGCTTCGAGGTCGTAGAGCAGGGCCGGGTTTTGCACTTGAGCCTGTTTGGGCGATGAGCCGTAGCTGCCCTGGGTGGTGAAGTGCGCCTTCCACTTTTCATGGCGCACGGCGTACAACCGGTCGCCGCGGTAGTAGAATATCGTGTCGCGTGCGCTCGGCGCGCCGCTGAGCAGGGTCGGCGACAGGTCGACGCCATCGATGATGCGGTCGTCGGGCAATTGCGCGTCGATCAGGGCCGCGACAGTGGGCAGCAGATCGAGCGTGCAGCCCATATCGTTGACGACACCGGGTTTCACGCGGCCGGGCCACCAGAAGATGCCGGGCACGCGGTGGCCGCCTTCGAAGGTGGTGCCCTTGCCCTGGCGCAGCGGACCGGCCGACCCGCCGTGGTCGCCGTACGACAGCCACGGCCCGTTGTCGCTGGAGAACACGACCAGCGTGTGCCCCGCCAACCCCTCGTCGCGCAGCGTTTGCAAAATGCGGCCGACGCCGTGGTCGATCTCTTCGATCACGTCGCCGTAGGCCCCGCCGCGCGAGCGGCCGACGAAATCCGTCGAGCGGAACAGCGGGATGTGCGGCAGGTTGTGCGCGAGGTAGATAAAAAACGGCCGGCCCTTGTGGCGCTTGCTGAGCGCGACCGTTTCGTCGGTGTAACGGCGGGTGATGGTGTGCTGGTCGGCGGGGCGCTCGACAACGGTTTCGTCGCGCAACAGCGGCACGTTGAAGTAATCGACTCGCCCGTCCCTGTTGGCGTTCTTCGGTACACCTGGCACGCGGTCCATGTCGTTGGAGTAGGGGATGCCGAAGTACGAGTCGTAGCCGTGGCGTGTGGGCAGGTGCTTCGGCAGGTGGCCCAGGTGCCACTTGCCCACGGCGTGGGTGGTGTAGCCGCGCTGTTTGAACAGTTCGGCGATGGTCAGCTCGCGCGCCGGCAGCCCCCCGCCGGAGTTGGGAAAGAGCACCCGGCGCTTGTACGAGCACATGCCGCTGCGCACGGGGTACCGGCCGGTCTGAAGCGCCGCGCGGCTGGGCGTGCACACGTTGGCCGCAACGTAAAATTGCGTCCACCGCTGGCCCTCGCCGGCCATGCGGTCGAGGCGTGGCGTGCGGGTCTTCGGCGCGCCGTAACAGCTCAGGTCGCCGTAGCCCAGGTCGTCGCAGAAGATGATGACCACGTTCGGCGGCCGATCGGCGTACGCGCCGGTCGCCCAAACGCCGACGACCCACCACGCGGAGAAGCCCAGAACCGCGACCAGCGCCTTCGATCTACCCTGCCCCACCGAGTTTATTGCGATCATGACGTAAATCCTTCGAACCCACGCCCGATTAATTGACGTACAATGCGCGTGTTCATGTCAGAACGTGTTGGGTTTTTGCAAACAAGAAAAGGAGCACGAGATGAGGAGCCTTATGACGTTAGCGCTCACCGCGGCGGTGAGCCTGTCGGTGATCGGCTGTGGCGAGGGCGATGATGCGAAACCGAAACCGACCGATCCGGGCAAGACCGCGGACACCAATACACCGACGACGATGCCCTCGGGCGGCGACGTGAAAGACGCGGCCGGCAAGGTCGCCGACCAGGCGACGGACGCGCTGGCCAAGGCCCGGCAGGCCGCGGTCGACAAGGCCAAGCCGTTGATCGACAAGTTCCAGCAACAGCTCGGCGCCAAGGACCTCGACGGCGCTTCGGGCACGCTCGACAAGCTCAACGCCATCAAGGACTTGCCCCAGGATTACCTGGACAAGCTCAAGGCCATGAAGGAACAACTGGTCGCCGCGAAGAAGGCCCACGACGCTATGAAGGGCGTGGAAATTCCCAAGCTGCCCGGCGGCTGAGCGGCTTGAAACCCGAAAAACGCCCCTTCAATCCGCCAAATCGCGATTTTGCGGCCGGCGGTCGGGTGTATTGCATACATGACCGTCTAAATCGCGTATAATCCAATTTATCTCGTCAACCCACACGGGGATTCGTGGAACTCGTAAGAACAAAGGAGCATGACATGCGAACCCTCTTAACCTTGACCTTGGCGCTGGCCCTCGGTTTCTTCATCGTCGGTTGCAAGGGCGAAGACAAGCCCGAGAAGCCGGATACAGGCGGTGCCGAGAAGCAGGTCGACGAAGGCGCCGACAAGGCCAAAGAAGGCGCCGACAAGGTCGGTGACGAAGTCAAGAAGGCCGCCGAGTAAACCTCGACCTTCGCGACAACTTGCACAATCGATAAAGCCCACCTCACGAAAGGTGGGCTTTATCTTTCTCCCAACCACGGGCCGCGGTGGGCCGGCTCGCGATCCCCTTTACGCCGCGAGCGCATCCCCGACGCTGTCGTAGAGGTCGATGATCTGATCCAACCGGGCGCGCGTGAACGCCTTGTGCACTTCCGCGTTCAGGCCCGCGGCGCACACCTTCCCGCCCCGCCGCGCCTTGACGTTCTTCTCCAGCGACACCAGCGTCCCCATCCCCAGCGACGCGATGAACGCCAGGCCCGAAAGGTCCAGCACCACCTTCTGTGGTTGCAGCGCGTTGACCTTCATGAACTCGCGCTCCATCACGTCCACGTTGCCCAGCGACGCTTCGCCCGTGAGCTTCACGACAACCGCGTCGTCGCGCTGTTCGATCTGGATGCCCAGTTCCGCCATGCCGTACTCCCGTTCGACGTGGAAAGCGCGAGTCTAACGCGCGATTGTTAGCGGAGCGTTAGAGCCGTCGCTTGCTCTGATCATTCCGGCGGTTCGTGCTCGAAGCGGTCGGGCGTGATCACGATCTGCGTGCACATCGGCAGCGGCGTCGCCTGCCCCACATCGACCGTCACGCTCACGTACACCGCCGCGAAACCCGCGTCCGGTTTTTCCAGCTTCACACGCCACGGCCCCGCCCCCGGCCCCGGAAGTGCCTCGCTCGACCATCGGCTCTTCAAAAAGTCCCGGCTCGCGCTGCTCGCGCGCCAGGCCGTCGCCCGCGCCTTCGGTGAGCCGCACGAAACCACCAGCTCGCTGTGTTCGTCGTCAAGCCGCCACGACAGCTCCGGCAACGTCGCCCCAGCCGCGACCGCCGCGGCGAACGTCTGCGTCGCAAAAAACGCCTCCGGCCCGAGCCCGTGGCCGCGGTTCGGCGCGTAGCACAACCACTTGGGCCCCGGCAAGCCCTCGTAATACAAGCCCGACGCGTCCGTCGTCCAGTACGGGTCGTTCGTGCCCAGCACGATGTACTTCGGCATCACAAGCCGCCGGCGGTACGCGTACGGGTCGACGATGCGCGTCAGCGCCCGGCCGCGCGGCGTGTGCATGCGCTGCGGGATGTTCAGCTTCGTGTAAGGCTCGATCGCCTCGCGGTACCCGCCCAGCGAGCGGTACTGGTGCGCCATCTGCGCGTCCATGTCCAGCGTGTCGATCACCATCGGCGCGATCGCCTTGACCCGCCCGTCGCTCGCCGCGGTCAGGTAAGTCGTCCAACCCCGCTTCGACGCGCCCGTCAGCACGAAGCCCGTGATCTTCGCGTCGCGCTTCTCCTTGACGATCGCCTCGGCCGTATCCATCGCGCGCACCGCCGACTTGGTCATCGGCAACAGCAACGGCCAGTCGTCGCCGCGATCCCGCAAGTAACGGTCGAACGTCTCGGCGATCAAATCGTCCTCGTACTTGTTGCCCAAAGCCGGCTGGTTCGGCACCTGCGCCACCAACGCCACCGGCGCACCCGTCGCCGCGGCGATCGCTGCCATGAACCGCCCCTCCGCGCCGTCGAGGCGCGGCGGTCGAGCGTTGCGGTTCGTCCCCCCTACGATGATCAACGTCGCCGTCGTCTCCGGCTTGACATTCTGGGGCACCACGACCACCACCCAGTGCCACCAGCGGTTGCCCTGCCACTTCTGGCTGGTCATCTTCGCCAGCACCACCGCGTGCGGCCCGATCGCCGTCTCCCGCACCACCTCGTAACCGTACGCCGGGTCCGCCTTCTTCACATACTCGACCAGCGCCGAGGTTTCGCCGTCCTCCCAAGCCGGCGTCTGAGGCGTTTCACGACGAAGCCCCGGCTCCCCCAGATCATCTTGCCCCAGACAGACCCACCCCACCACCAGCACGACGCACCACGACAACCACTTCATATTTCACCTCACTGCCCCTTAGACGCCCCCGCCCCCGTGCGCTGTTTCAAAACAACCCCACAAAGCCCACCCATCGCCATGGGTGGGCGTTGCCCGTGTATGGCGTGGTCACTTAAGTGACCACGCCGGCCGAGCATCACTACTCAACACGATGCAACTGCCACTCAATCATATCGACGCCCGAAACACTGGTGGTGTTAGAGATCGCATTCACATCATCAAGCACATCGCCATACAAACGCCATTCGCGCGCAACTCGTTGGCCAATCTTAAGGCACTCGACGACGATATCGCTCCACCCGCTAGCGTCGTGGGTAACGAGAAATTTCGCCTTGTACCCACCTTTATGGTAGGGGCTGATTTCAGCGTCCAATATCTCCACACCGATCTGTTGCGAAACCCGACCAAGCAACCGTTCCGCTGCCGGTTTGTCGTGCGCGTTAAGCCAGATCGTCCAGATTGAGTTCATGGCCCGTTAAAAGGTTCCTGGCGCTTTTCTGTTCCGGCGCGATCCCAAATAGCACTGATCAGCCTGCGCTTCACTCCGGCCGATCAGCGGCACCCGACTTTTCTGCTCGTAACAGGAGCGAGTTTAGTTCATTCGCTTCTTTGTCATAGTCTGCGTCGGCGAAGCCTCCGTAGATGGGGATGTTGCCGCCGTCGTTAAGCAATAAAACCAGCCGTTGATTACCATCCCAGCGTTTTTCGACGACGAACTGGTTGACATCGTCGAACCGACAAGTGCGATGATTCCACGTTGAGTTTAACTTTCTTTCTTCAATGCGAATGGTTTGCTGTTCAACATCTACGCTTATCAATCGCTCGTTGAGCTTCTCGTAGATCGTCGAAATGATCAAGTACAACAGAACGATTATTCCGACTGCAATAGCTAGCGGTTGTTTTGTGAACAGTCCAAAGAAAACTGCAATTACGCCCACCGCAACGATTGCATAAGAACTCAAACCAAATTGGAATGACCTTAAGACGATCACCTGATCCCGGTCATTGATCATCGTGATGATTATAACGGCGGGAGAACCTTTAGTAAGTTCTCCCGCCGGGTGACGTCCTTGGGGGTTGTCGGTCCTGCGCGGGGCAGGGTCGTCCGTGTTTCGAGTGCGGAACGCGGAGTTCGGAATGCGGGGTTTCCGAGCGAGCCGGGCCGTGCCGGCCCGGTGCGTCGGGCGTCGGTGGGCGGCGCGCCGGGCCGGGCTGGCACAGCCCGGCTCGCTTGAAGTCCGCTTTCGGACGCGTCGCTCGTCGCCGATCGCTCATTTTCAGAACCCCCCCGGTAGAACCGGGGGCTAATGGGTCATTTACATCATCCCGCCCATGTCGGGCATGCCGGCACCGGCACCGGCGGGCTTGTCTTCCTTGATCTCGCTGATGAGTGCGTCCGTCGTCAGCAGCAGGCCGCTGATGGAGGAGGCGTTTTGCAGGGCGCTGCGCTCGACCTTGGTCGGCACGAGGACGCCCATCTGGATCATGTCGCCGTACTTGCCGGTCAGCACGTTGTAGCCGAACGACTTCTCGGAAGACTCTTCGACCTTGGCGGCGACGATGGAGCCGTCGAGGCCGGCGTTGGCAGCCAAGGTCTTGACCGGGGCGCTGAGGGCGCGGTTGACGATCTCGACGCCGGTCTTGACATCGTTGTCGTACTCCTTGGCGAGCTTGGCGAGGGCCTTGCGGGCACGGAGGACGGCGACGCCGCCGCCGGGGAGGATGCCCTCTTCCACGGCGGCGCGGCAGGCGTGCAGGGCGTCTTCCACGCGGGCCTTCTTCTCCTTCATCTCGGCCTCGGTCGCGGCGCCGACGTTGATCTGCGCCACGCCGCCGGCGAGCTTGGCGAGGCGCTCCTGGAGCTTCTCGCGGTCGTAGTCGCTGGTGGTGGCGTCGAGCTCGTTGCGGATCTGGGTGATGCGGCCCTTGATGTCCGAGGCCTTGCCGGCGCCTTCGATCAGCGTCGTGTTTTCCTTATCGACGGTGATCTTCTTGACGCGGCCCAGCGCGTTGAGCTCGAGCTGCTCGAGGTCGATGCCGAGCTCTTCCATGATGGCGGTGCCGCCGGTGAGGGTGGCGATGTCGGCGAGCATGGCCTTGCGGCGGTCACCGAAGCCGGGGGCCTTGACGGCGGCGACGCGGAGGATGCCGCGCAGCTTGTTGATCACGAGGGTGGCCAGCGCTTCGCCGTCGATGTCCTCGGCGATGATCAGCAGCGGCTTGCCGGATTCGGCGACCTTGCCGAGGATCGGAATTAAATCCTTGGCGCTGGAGAGCTTCTTCTCGTGGATCAGCACGTAGGCGTCTTCGAGCTCGGCCTCCATGGCCTGGGCGTCGGTGACGAAGTGGGGGGAGAGGTAGCCCTTGTCGAACTGCATGCCTTCGACGAGGTCGACGGTGGTGTCGAGGGATTTGCCTTCTTCGACGGTGATGACGCCGTCCTTGCCGACGCGGTCCATGGCGTCGGCGATGATCTTGCCGATCTCTTCGTCCTGGTTGGCCGAGCAGGTGCCGACCTGGGCGATCTCCTTGGAGTCGGAGACCTTCTTGGACATCTTGTTGAGTTCGGCGACGACGGTGTCGACGGCGAGCTCGATGCCCTTCTTGAGCAGGTTGGCGTTGGCGCCGGCGGTGACGTTCTTGAGGCCCTCTTCGTAGATGGCCTCGGCGTAGATGGTGGCGGTGGTGGTGCCGTCGCCGGCGACGTTGGAGGTCTTGGAGGCGACCTCCTTGACCATCTGGGCGCCCATGTTTTCGTAGGCGTCCTTGAGTTCGATCTCCTTGGCGACGGTGACGCCGTCCTTGGTGACGGTGGGCGAGCCGAAGGATTTCTCGATGACGACGACGCGGCCGGAGGGGCCGAGCGTGCTCTTGACGGCGTCGGCGAGCTGGTTGACGCCGCGGCGGATGGCGTTGCGGGCCTCGGTGTCGAAGACGATTTGTTTGGCGGGCATGGTGGTATGTCCTTGTGTGTATGCGTTGGTGGTAGAGCCCGGCCCTGCGGGCCGTCGCTAAACGGGGGCGCCGGGTGGGTTACTCGACGATAGCGAGGACGTCGTCGGCGTTGATGATGAGCAGTTCGTCGCCTTCGACCTTGATCTCGGTGCCGCCCCACTTGCTGAGGAGGATGGTGTCGCCCTTCTTGACGTCCAGCGATTCGCGTTTGCCGGTGGTTTCGTTGAGCTTGCCGTCGCCGACGGCGAGGACCTTGGCCTGTTGGGGTTTTTCCTGGGCGCTGTCGGGCAGGAAGATGCCGCTGGCGGTCTTGGTTTCGGCCGCGAGGCGTTCGACCAGGATGCGGTCGCCGAGTGGTTTGACTTTGATCTTTGCCATGGGTTGCCTCTCCTCGTGAGTGCGTTTTGGTTAGGCGTTTGGGTTGTTGGGGTCGGTCGGCCATTGGCCGCCGTAGAAGCGTTCCAGCGCGCGCTGGAGGACGCTGAGCATTTGTTCGGGGTGGACGGGGGTGTCGAGGACGCTGAAGGCGTTGAGCTTCATGGCCTCGGTGAGGACGAAGTTGTCGAAGCGGGGCTGGAAGGATCGGCCGCGCACGACGACGACCGCCGGGGGGCGGGTTTCGATGCGCTGGATGACGCGCAGGAGCTTGAGGCCGTCGGGCACGCGGTCGGGGGCGGGGGCTTCGGTCTCGCCGCCCATGGCCAAGTCGACGACGGCGACGTGGATGGGCGTGGCCTCGATCAGGCCGATGGCCTGGTCCATGGACTCGGCGTGGAACGCGCGGACGCCCTGCGGCTCGAGCAGGGCGGGAACCTGCCGGGCCCAGCGTTGGCCGTGGTCGGTCAACAGGACGTTCAGCCGGCCGCCGTCGGGGTCGGTGAGATGGTTCGGATTGTGCCGATACGCGGCGGCAACCACAGCGAGTCTCCATTAAAAGACGCTGGATATTGGCAAGGGGCGGGCCAGTCGGGCAGCGCGGCGGGGTCGTGTAAATGCTTGTGAATCAGTGGATTAGTGAATCGGTGAATCGGTGAGGCCGTGGCTTTGGCTGTCACCTGCGGCCCGGGCGGTTGTCGTGGCTGTCAGGTTGGCAGACCACGGCGGGCCCGTGGAAACCCGCCTCGCCAAACGATTTACCTGCGCCGATGGCTTTGCTAACCTGCAAAGTCTTTGTCGGTGCACGTTAAAAGACATTCACAACGGAACGGACCATGACCAACCACGACCCGTTTGGCGCGAGAAAGACGCTGGCCACCGCGGCCGGCGACGTGAGTTACTACGACATCGCCGCCGTGGGCAGCGTCGACCCGCTGCCCTACTCGATCAAGGTGCTGCTCGAGGCGGCCCTGCGCAACGTCGACGGGTTCGTCGTCACCGAAGACGACGTCCGCACCGTCGCTTCGTGGGAGCCCAACGGCGAAGCCAAGGAGATCCCCTTCAAGCCCGGCCGGGTCGTGTTGCAGGACTTCACCGGCGTGCCGGCCGTGGTCGACCTCGCGGCGCTGCGCGACGGCGCCAAACGCCTCGGCGGCGACCCGCAGAAGATCAACCCGCTGGTGCCGTGCGACCTGGTCATCGACCACTCGGTGCAGGTCGACCACTTCGCCTCGAACGATGCGCTGGACCTGAACCTGCTCGTCGAGTTCCAACGCAACGCCGAACGCTACGAGTTTTTGAAGTGGGGCCAGCAGGCGTTCGACAACTTCTCCGTCGTGCCGCCGGGCACGGGCATCGTCCACCAGGTCAACCTCGAACACCTCGCGAAGGTCGTGTGGACCGACCAGGGCGTGGCCTACCCCGACTCGCTGGTCGGCACCGACAGCCACACCACCATGATCAACGGCCTGGGCGTGGTGGGCTGGGGCGTGGGCGGCATCGAGGCCGAGGCCGTCATGCTCGGCCAGCCGATCTACATGCTCACCCCGCGCGTGGTCGGCTTCAAGCTCACCGGCCAACTGCCCGAGGGCGCGACCGCGACCGACCTGGTGCTGACCGTGACCCAGCAGCTGCGGGCTGCGGGCGTGGTGGGTCAGTTCGTCGAGTTCTTCGGGCCGGGCCTGGCGGCGATGAGCCTGCCGGACCGCGCGACGATCGCGAACATGGCGCCCGAGTACGGCGCGACGATGGGCTTCTTCCCCGTCGACGCCGTCACGCTCGACTACATGAAACTCACCGGCCGGGACGCGGCGACGGTCGACCTGGTCGAACGCTACTGCAAGGCCAACGGCCTGTGGCGGCAGGACACGGTCGAGCCGATGTTCAGCCGGGTGTTCGAGCTGGACATGGGCACGATCCAACCCTCGCTGGCCGGACCGAAGCGCCCGCAAGACCGCATCACGCTGGACGACATGCGGCCGGTGTGGCAGAAGACGCTGGGCGACCTGGGCGGCGCGCAGGCCGCGACCGCGACGGCCGTGCAGGTCGAGCGCGACGAACAAAAGTTCGAACTCAACCACGGCGACGTCGTCATCGCGGCGATCACGTCGTGCACCAACACCAGTAACCCCGACGTGCTCGTCGCAGCGGGTCTGCTGGCGCGCAACGCCGTGGCCAGGGGCTTATCGGTCAAGCCGCACGTGAAGACCTCGCTGGCGCCCGGCTCGCGCGTCGTCACCGATTACCTCGCCGAGGCCGGCTTGCAAGACGACCTCGACCGGCTCGGCTTCAACCTCGTCGGCTACGGCTGCACGACGTGCATCGGCAACTCGGGCCCGCTGCCGACCGAGATCGCGCAGGCCGTCGAACAAAACGACCTGGTCGTGTGTTCGGTGCTGTCGGGCAACCGCAACTTCGAGGGCCGGGTCAACCCGCACGTGCGGGCGAACTACCTGGCCAGCCCGCCGCTGGTCGTCGCCTACGCCCTGGCCGGCACGACCGACATCGACCTGGTCAACGACCCGATCGGTAATGATGTCGACGGCAACGCGGTGTACCTGAAAGACATCTGGCCGACCACGCAACAGGTGCGCGACACCGTCGCCGGTTGCGTGAAGCCCGAGCAGTTCGTCGCGCGCTACGCCGACGTCGACACCGGCCCCGAGCAGTGGCAGAAGGTCGAATCGTCCACCGGCGAGCTGTTCGGCTGGAGCGAAAAGTCGACGTACATCCAGCACCCCCCGTTCTTCCGTTCGATGACGCTGGACGTGCAACCGATCGAAGCGATCCGCGGGGCGCGATGCCTGGCGCTGCTCGGCGAGTCGGTCACCACCGACCACATCTCGCCCGCCGGTGCGTTCAAGCCGACCCAACCCGCTGGCGCTTACTTGCAGCGGCTGGGTGTCGAACCGAAGGATTTCAACAGCTTCGGCTCCCGCCGCGGCAACCACGAGATCATGATGCGCGGCACGTTCGACAACCTCCGCGTGCGCAACCAATTGGCCCCCGGCACCGAGGGCGGCTTTACGACGTACTTCGGCGCACCGGCCACCGCCGACCCCGCCGACACGTTCGCGCCCGACAACGACGTGAGCACCGGCGACGTGACCAGCATCTACGACGCGGCCACCGCGTACCAGCAACACGGTGTGCCGCTGGTCGTGCTCGCCGGCAAGGACTACGGCATGGGCTCGTCGCGCGACTGGGCGGCCAAGGGCACGTACCTGCTCGGCGTCAAGGCCGTCATCGCCGAGAGCTTCGAGCGCATCCACCGCTCGAACCTCGTGGGCATGGGCGTGCTGCCGCTCGAGTTCCCCCCCGGCCAGACCGCCGCGTCGCTCGGACTCGACGGCACCGAAACCTTCGACATCGCTATCGATGACCGCGTGCAACCCGGCCAGACGCTCGCCGTCACCGCCACCAAGGCCGACGGCCAGACCGTTTCGTTCGACGCCCCCTGCCGCATCGACACGCCGGTGGAGGTCGACTACTACCGCAACGGCGGCATCTTGCACACCGTGCTCCGCAAGATCGTGCAGGAAGGCTGATTCACCAACCGACCGAAAGCCCCAAAGCCCACGCATAGCTATGCGTGGGCTTTTTCATTTCCGCCGCGTTGGATCGATACAAAAAAAATTGCAAAGCAAACTAACACCACGATTTGCGCAATCGTGCAAAGCGCTGTGCGCCGTGGGTGAATTGAATAAGATGAGCCCCCCAAGGAGCTCAACTCATGAAACGCATCGCGGCATTGTTGATCGTCTGCCTGGCCTCCGCGTGCAGCGCGGCGGAGAAGCCGAACGTCATCGTCATTATCACCGACGACATGGGCTACATCGACTTGGGCGTGACCGGCAGCAAAGATGTGCCCACGCCGAACATGGACCAGCTGGCCAACGACGGCGTGCGCTTCACGCAAGGGTACGTGACGGCGTCGGTGTGTTGCCCGAGCCGGGCGGGCCTGCTGACCGGGCGGTACCAGCAGCGCTTCGGCCACGAGTTCAACAACTTCGCGATCCCCATCAACGGCTTTGGTAAAGACGACATGGGCCTGCACGTCGACGAAAAAACCATCGGCGACGCGTTCGGGGCCAACGGCTACCGCACCATGATGGTCGGCAAGTGGCACATGGGCGACGGGCCGAAGTACTTCCCGCTCAACCGCGGCTTCGACGAGATGTTCGGCCTCAAGGCCGGCTCACGCAGCTACTGGCCCATCAAGAACCCCCGCGACAGCCACGCGATCTACAAGGACTTCGACGTCATCGACGAATCCAACCTCACCTACCTCACCGACAACCTCACGACCGCGGCGGTGGACTTCATCGACCGCCACCACGACAAGCCCTTCTTCATGTACCTCTCGTACACCGCGCCGCACGGCCCGATGCACGCCAAGGAAAGCGACCTCGAGGCGCTGGCGCGCATCAAGGACCGCAAACGCCGCACCTACGCGGCCATGATGAAGTCGCTCGACGAGGGCGTCGGCAAGGTGCGCCAGACCCTCGCCAGACACGGCCTGACGGAGAACACACTCATCGTGTTCATCAACGACAACGGCGGCGCGACCGGCAACGGCTCGGACAACGGCCCCTACCGCGGCATGAAAGGCTCGAAGTGGGAGGGCGGCGTGCGCGTGCCCTACTTCATCACCTGGCCCGGACGCCTGCCCAAGGGCCAAACCTACGACCACCCGGTCAGCGCGCTGGACATCATGCCCACCACGCTCGCCGCGGTCGGCGCCGAGTGGGACAGCGCCCTGCCGCTCGACGGCGTGAACCTCGTGCCCTACATCACCGGCCAGAGCACCGGCCGGCCGCACGACACGCTGTACTGGCGCCGGGGCGTGGCCGCGGCGGTGCGCGACGGCGACTGGAAGCTGATCCGCTCGCAGGGCAACCCGGACCTGCTGTTCAACCTCGCCGACGACCCCGGCGAGCGGGAGAACCTCGCCGACCAGCACCCGCAGCGCGTGGCGCAGCTCAAGGCGAAGCTGAGCGCGTGGGAAAAAGACTTGGCTCCGCCGCGCTGGACCGAGGGCGAGAAGTGGCAGCGGTTCCAGGTGCTCAAGCACCGCATGGAAGTCGACACGCGCGCCGAGGAACGCAAGTACCCATAAAGTTCGGGTTCGTGACCGAACAACCGGCGTCACCGGCGTCACTTCACGTGCGTCGCGGCGAGGGCTCGTCGCGACCACAACCCTTGGAGGCCGCGCGGTGGACCAACCGACCCTGACCGACCTGGCGGACGACCTGCGGGCGCTCACCGAGCGCTGGCGGGCCATGCGCTATGAACACGACACCACCGCGTTGACGCGGAAGCCGAGCGCCGACGCGTGGAGCGTCGCGGAGGTCTGCGAGCACCTGCGCGTCACCGGCGAGCTGTATTACCCGGTGATGAGCGAGCACGTCGACAGGCTGCGGGTCGACGGGGCCGCGAGCGACGGCGCGCCGGTGCGCCCGGGGTTTTTCGTCAAGCGGTTTATCCATTTCGCCGGCCCGAACAACCGGCGCAAGGTGCCCGCGCCCAAGCGGTTCAAGCCCGCCGCGGGCGGCGCGGGCGTCGAATCGATCGACCGGCTCATCGACCAACAGGCGCAGCTGCACGCGCTGCTCGAATCGGCGCAGGGCGTCGCCCTCAACCGCGGCAAGTTCGCCACGCCCGTCAGCAAGCTGCTGCGCCTCACGCTCGGGGAGGGCTTGATGCTCATGGTGCGCCACCAGCAGCGTCACGCCGACCAGGCGCAGCGGGCGCTATCATGAGCGCATGAATCGACGCGCGGGCATCACCGACGACGGGCGGCGCGTGTGGGCCTACAGCCCGGGGCACGTGTGGTCGGCGCGCCGGCTGGCCGAGGCCGAAGCCGAGCGGCGCGGCTTGCGCCTGGCCGAGGCGCAGGCGCGGATCGAACTGGTCGACTGCGCGCCCGGCAACCGGCCGCCCGGGCGGTACGAGGTGTACGTCTTTGAGATCGCGCTTTGAGGGTCAGCCGCCGGTGGGCTGTTCGCTTTCCGTGGCGGGCACGAACTTCAACGACGCGCTGTTCACGCAGTAGCGCAGACCCGTGGGCCGCGGCCCGTCGTTGAACACGTGGCCGAGGTGGGCGTCGCAGCGGGCGCACAGCACCTCGGTGCGCACCATGCCCGCGGAGGTGTCTTTCTTCTCGGCGATGTGATCGCCGTCGACCGGCGCGTAGTACGCGGGCCAACCGGAGCCGGAGTCGAACTTCGTTTCGCCGTCGAACAAGGGCAGATCGCAGCAGACGCACTTGTAAACGCCGGGGTCTTTCGTGTCCCAGTAAGCGCCGGTGAACGCGCGCTCGGTGCCCTTCTTGCGCGCGATGCGGAACTGCTCTTCGGTCAGCTGGGCCTGCCACTGTGCGTCGGTTTTTTCGATCTTGCTCATCGCGTCCTCTTGCGTGGGCCGCTCACAACCGAGCGGCACGCAAAGCGTGACACACAGAGCCATGGTTCGCAAGTGCCGCATGCGGTCGCTCCTCAAACACTTAGAGTTTAGCGCCGGAAAAGCGGCGAAGCCTGCGCGGGTGGGAAATGGGCGCCTAGAATGTGTCATGAGCCAGCGGATCACGATCCATTTCGCCCGGCCCATCGCCGTTTTCCCGCTGCCCGGCTGCGTGCCGCTGCCGCACAACCTGCAACCGCTGCACATCTTCGAGCCGCGTTACCGCCAGATGGTCGGCGATGCGCTCGACTCGACGGGCCTGGTCGCGATGGGCCAGTTCGTCGGGCACGTCGACCGCGAAGCCTACCTCAACGCCCACCCGCCGTTGCGCGAGTGCGTCTGCCTCGGCTACATCGAAGAATACGAGACGCTCGACGACGGCCGGCTGCTGATCATGCTGCGCGGCTTGTGCCGGGCGAAGATCGTACGCGAGGTGCCGCACGAGCCCTACCGCACGGCGGTCCTCGAACCGACCGAGTGGCCGCCGGCGTCGGACGAAGACCTCGCCGAGCAACGCGACGTGTTGCGTGAGTTGCTCGACGACCCGGCGTTCGATGCGCTGGAAGACGCCGACCCGCTGCGCGACGTGTTCGAGACCAACATCCCCACCGCGGCGCTGCTGGACCTGCTGATCGACACGGTCTGCCTCGACACCGAGGAACGCTACACGATGCTCAAACAGCACAGCGCCCGGTCACGCGCCGGGTGGTTGATCAACCGCATGGCGTACCTGCGTGACGTGGCGCGGACGACCGGGCCCCCCGATTATTTGTAAGGCTCAGCCGCTGAGCAGCTCGAACCGGCGCAGCGCCTCGCGGCGGCCGATGCCGCGGATCGACGCGAGCTTCTCGATCTGCGCCCGGCGGGGCGCGGTCTGTTCACGCTCCCACATGTAGATCGACTGCGCGGTCACGCCGATCAACGCGCCGTAGTCGGCGGCGCTGAAGCCGATCTTCTCGCGGTGCGTGCGCAGCCACGCGGCGCTGAAACGCGCCGGCTTGCTGTCGGTCGCCGGGCTGGCCTCCGCGTCCTCGCCGAGCCGGCCCTTCTCGCGCTTCTCGAGGAAGGCGACCTTGCGCTCGAGGTCGGTCACCTGGCGTTTGAGCGCCGCGATGTCCCGCCGATACTGTGCCCCCTTCTTGGCCATGGTGACGAGTTCCTCCCTGACCTCTTTGCGGGCCAGGCGGGCGACCTCGTCCTTAAACGCCTGATTGAAACTAGCCAACGTTCACACTCCAGTCCCGGGGCTTTGGTCCTTGCGAGTCGGTTTACATGAACCGGCGACTATAGACGAAAACACATAATCACACAAAACCAGCAATCGATGTTATTAATCGACAGATATCGGAACAGGCAAGACAAGTGCCGCTCGCTCGTCTACCATGCGTGCATGAGCCGCTATGCACTGATTACCGTGGTGTTTTCCGCCGTGTTGTTGCTTTGGGGAGTCGGGTTTTATATCGGCACCGGCATGAAAAACGTCACGGCGTTGATCCCGGCGTTCTTTGGCATACCGCTGGGCGTGTGCGGGTTGTTGTCGCGCACGCCGCGCAGCACGAAGATCGCCATGCACGTCGCGGTGGTCATCGCCCTGCTCGGGGCGCTGGCGCCTTTGGGCAGGCTGGTGCCGAACTGGTCGGCGTCGGCGACCACCGTGAAGGTCGAGATGATCGGCATGATGGGGCTGTGCGCTGCGCTGGTGGTGGTGTACGTCAAGTCGTTCATCGACGCGCGCCGGGCCGGGGGCGACGCGGCGTAAATGACAACGGGCCGAACTTCGGTATGCTGTAAGGCGGAACCGCAAGGTGCGCCAAAGGCCGTGGCGTGGTCGCCGCGGCGCAGACGCACCCGTAACCGATCAGGGGCATCGACATGAATCGAAGGTTCATCGCGGCGATGGTTCTGGCGTTGGCCTGCGCATGCGCCGGTTGCGGCAAGTTCGAATCGAACTGGCGCGCGCTCGAGGGCGTGGAGACCGACGGCATCACCGGGCGCTGGGTCGGCCGGTGGGAGAGCAAGACCTCGGGCCACACCGGCGACCTGAAGGCGATCGTCACGCGGACCGGCGAGCGCAGCTACGAGACGTGGTACAAGGCGACGTGGGGCAAGGCGCTGAGCAACGACTACCGCGTGATCATGCTCACCGAACCCGACCGCGACAAGCTGCGCTTCACCGGCACCAAGGACATGGGCGGCGTGTTCGGCGTCTTCCAGTACCGCGGGTGGGCGAGCGAAGACGTTTACTACAGCACCTACACCTCCAATGACGACCAGGGCACGTTCCACATGACCCGGCCGAAGTGACATGGCCGAGCGATTCGCGATCGTCAACGACCTGCATTACGCCCACCGCCCGCCGCGCAAGGCGCGGTGCTACGCCGACGCGCTGGACAAGCTGCGCCGCGCCGTGGCGCGCTTCAACAAAGCGGGCGTCGAGACGCTGCTGGTGCTGGGCGACCTGGTCGATCAGCCCGACGACCGCGCCGCCGAGCGGGCGTACCTGTTGCGGGTGCGCGAAGCGCTCGACGTTTTTGGAGGCGATTGGTACCTCACGCCGGGCAACCACGACCTTGAGAACTTCGACAAGGCGGAGCTGTTCGCGCTGATGGGATGTGAGCCGCCACCGCTGGCCATCGAACTGGGCGGCGCGCGGCTGTTGCTGATCGACGGCTGCTACCGCGCCGACGGCGAGCCCTACGCCCACGGCAACTTTGACTGGACGGACGCGCAGATCGGCGGCGGGCAGGTCGATTGGCTCAAGCAACAACTGGCCCAAGCCCACGACGCACACCGGCGGGCGGTCGTGTGCTGCCACCACCCGCTCGTTTGTGACGACGAACGCTACGTGGTGGCCAACGCCGGCGAAATGCGCGCCGCGCTAAACACCTCGCCCGCGGCTGTCGCATACGTGTGCGGCCATTACCACAAGGGCGGCGCGCTCGAACTGAACGGTGTGTCCCACATCACCTTGAAAGCGATGAGCGACACGGAAGCGAACACGATGCAAGGCGTGATCGTGGCGGTCGACGGGCACCAATTGGCGTTCAGGTAACCGGCGGGTGTAAGATGTGGCTCGCACATCACACCGGAGGATTGCCATCATGAGTCAAGTGCCCGATTCACCCGCGAGCGCGCCCCCACCGTTGCCGGAAGCCGAAGTATGGCGTGAGGGCAAGAAAATCGTCATGTACAAAGGCGGCGAGATGCCGCCGCGGTGCGTCAAGACCAACGCGCCGATGGATCGGACGATCAACAAAACGTTGTACTGGCACCACCCCGCGTTGACCCTGATGCTCTTTGCCGGCTTGATCCCGTATGTGATCGTGGCGCTGGTGATGCGCAAGAGCGCATCGGTGCGGATCCCCGTTTCGAACGAAGCGATGGGCAAGCGTCGCGTCCACTTGGCGATCGCGTGGGCGATTGCGCTCGGCGGCTTGGCCATGTTCGGTGTCGCGATCGCCGAATCCAACTCGTCCAACGGCGAGATGGTCGGCGTCATGGTCATCGGGGGCATCGTCGGCATCCTTGCCAGCGCGATCTACGGGATCGTCATGACGCCGATCCTCACGCCCGCGCGTATCGATGACCACGTCGTGATGCTCAAAGGCGCTTGCCCGGAATACCTTGACACGCTGCGCGATCGGCCTTGGTAAATGACCGACGGCACCGCCCAACTCGACGGCCGGGACATCGTGCTCCGCCGGGTCGCCATCGACGAGATGATCGGCCTGCGCCAGGCGGTGATCATCGCGGGCACGGACCGCGACACGCCTTATTTTGACGGCGACCGCGACGAAGCCACGCGCCACTTCGGCGCG
This sequence comes from Phycisphaeraceae bacterium, assembly GCA_028282805.1. Taxonomy (GTDB): domain Bacteria; phylum Planctomycetota; class Phycisphaerae; order Phycisphaerales; family Zrk34; genus JANQHD01. The sequence continues at coordinate 77,026 of JANQHD010000022.1, forward strand.
TTCGACGGCGAAGCGTGCGTGGGGTGCTTGAGCCTGATGAGCCGGGCGTTCGAGGGCGAACCGTCGTACCAGCTGCGCGGCATGGCGGTCGACCCGCGATGGCAGGGCCGGGGCCTGGGCGCGGCGTTGCTGCGGTACTGCGAGCAAGCGATGGCCGACGAGTTCGACGCCCTGAATTGTTTGTGGTGCAACGCGCGCACGCACGCGGCGGGCTTTTACACGAGGCACGGCTGGCAACAGGTGGGTGATGGTTTCGATATACCCGGCGTCGGGCCGCACGTCCGCATGGTGCGCCGGCTGCGCTAGCCCGGTTCGAGCGGTGCGGGCCTCAACCAGCCGCCGAGCTTCGGCACCGCGCGGCGTGACCAAGCGATCAACAACACCAACCCGATCGACAGCATGGCGAAGCTGAGCAGCTGGCCGCGCGTGACGCCGAGCTGCGCGTACTCGAGGTGCGCGATGTGGGCGTCGGGCACGCGGAACTGTTCGCCGACGATGCGCATGACCGCGTACACGATGAGGAACCAGCAGCCGATGACGCCCGGCTTGCGCGCCACCGCCCAGATGAGCATCAGCGCCACGAACACCAGCAGCCCCTCGCCCAGCGCCTGGTAGAGCTGCGAGGGGTGGCGGGCGTCGAGCAACGGCGCAAGCTGCCCGGCGACGGCGTCGGGCAGTTCGCCGGCCTGCTGGGTCAGGTCGACGATGCGCTTGAGCGCCTCGGTGACCGCGGCTTGGTCGGCCTGGTTCGTAACCATGTCCGCCCAACGGTCGGCGCTGACGCCGGTCTGCTCGGGCCCGGCGGTTCTGATCACGGGCTCCAAGCCCGCGAGCTTCTCCGCCGGCCAGAAGCGTGAATCGAGCAGGTCCTGCGGGAACTTCACGGCGAGGGGCGTGTCGGCGGCGGTCTTGCGCCCGACGAGTTCGCCGTTGATGAAGTTGGCGACCCGCCCGAAGCAGACGCCCAGGCCGCCGGTCACGGCGCACAGGTCGAACAGGTGCAGCGCGGGCAGCTTGTTTCGGCGCGCGAACCACCCGCACGAAGCGATGATGCCGAGGATGCCGCCGTGGCTGGCCATGCCGCCGTCCCATATCTTCAGCACACCCCACATCGGCATCGTGACGCCGAAGATGGTCGACGCGCTGAAGTCGATAAAGCGGTCGGGCGCATAGAACAGGCAGTAGCCCAGCCGGCCGCCGACGAGCGTGCCGAGGGCGACGATGAACACGAAGTCCGCCACGCGCCCCGGCTCGAGCGGCGAGAGCTTGCGTCGGGTCATCCACCGCAGCAGCAGGTACGCGAACACGAAGCCCACGATGTAGCTCAGCCCGTACCAGCGCAGGCCGAAGTTCCCCGAGATGTGGATCGCGAACGGGTCGATGCGATGCAGGTAAGCCGCGAGGGTGAACATGCGGGCAATATACACCGTGACCGGGCCGGTGTGTCACCCACGGGCGGCGTCACCGGCCACGCCGGTCAGTAGGTGATCACGTCATCGGCCGACAAGCGGTATCGCTTGGCGTCGACGGCGGAGACGACGGGGTGGATCTTGCCGGTCTTGCGGTTGTAAGCCCAGCCGACCCCGGGCCCGATGTCTTTCGGGCTGCCGACGACCTTCGCCGACCCGGTGATGGGGTTGACCGGCGCCCGCAGCAGGTACGGGCCCACCACGACCCCGCGTTGGGGCGCCTTGGGGTCGTGGACCTTGCCGTCGGGGTGGGTTTTTTGCGTGAGCTGCGCCCAACCCTGGTTGACCAGGTCGGGGTAGACGCCCCGGTGCTGGACCTGGTAGAGCTCGAGTTGTGCGCGAACGGTCTGGCACAGGCTGATGAGCGAGGCGGCCTTCAGGGCGATGTCGTTGTCGCGCAGGTGTTTGTCGATGGCGCGGTCGTCGCTCAGGTCAAGCCCGGTGAGGCGCTCGACGTTGCGCATCTGGGTTTCGAGCCTGGTCAGCCGTTGCTCGACGGTCGCCTGGGGCTTGGGTTGCGTGTCAACGGCGAAACCGACGGCGGGGCCGAGCAGCATGCCCAGGCTCAGGCCGATCACGGCGATCAGGATTGTGCGACGCATGTGGGCGCTCCAAATAAGGTAACCCGACCGCTTGCATCATCGGCACGGTCGATCGATAGCCTTAACTCACCGGGCCTGCCTGTTGCCCACGCTTGGGGTAAACTCGTGGCCATGGACGAGTTCATGCGCGCGGCGATCGACGAGGCGAAGGCGGGCTTGGCCGAGGGCGGCATCCCCATCGGCTCGGTGCTGGTGCGCGGCGGCGCGGTCGTCGGGCGCGGGCGCAACCGGCGTGTGCAGGACGGCGACCCGGTCACCCACGCGGAGATCGACTGCCTGCGCAACGCCGGGCGGGTCGGCAGCTACCACGACTGCGTGCTCTACTCGACGCTCATGCCCTGCTACCTGTGCAGCGGCGCGGTCGTGCAGTTCAAGATACCCAAGGTCGTCGTCGGCGAGAGCGCCACGTTCCCCGGCGGCCCCGCGTTCATGCGCGACCACGGCGTCGAAGTCGTCGACCTCGACCTCGACGAGTGCAAACAGATGATGCGCGACTTCATCGAGGCCCGGCCGGAGCTGTGGGGCGAGGATATCGGGGAACTCTAGCGATGAGCGATGAGTGAAAAGCGATGCGGCGTTTGGAACCTGATCGGAGTTTCGAACGCCTCGTCGCTCATCGCTAACGGCTCATCGCTCCGCTTAGCACCGCCTCCAACTCCGTCAGGCAACCGATGACCACGTCGGGGTCGTGGTCGCCGGCTTCGCGGTCGAACTTCTCGGGGGTGTCCCACTTGGTGATGAAGGCCATGTGCATACCGGCGCGCTTGGCGCCCTGCACGTCGCCGAACCAGTTGTCGCCGACGTAGACCGCCTCGCGCGGCGCGACGCCGAGTTGTTGCAGCACGAGCTCGAAGGGCCGGGGGTGTGGCTTGACCCGGCCGACGCCCTCGTCACCCGACACCACGACCGCGTCGATGTGTTCGCCGATGCCGGTGCGCGACAGCGAAGCGCGGATCGCGCGGCCGCAGGGGTAGTTGCTGAGCACGCCCAGCTTGTAGCGTGCGTGCAGGCGGGTGAGCAGGCCGTCGACGTAACCGGGCGCTTCGATCGAGTCGACGAACGCCTCGTACCGCAGCTCGAGGATGCGGCCGAGCTCGCCGTCGGTCGGCGTGCGCCCGAACAGCGCCCGCACGGTGCTGACGGCGAGCGTGGCCAAGTCGTTCTCGTGCAGCTCGCCCTGGTAAGGGGCCCGGCGGTCGCGGTCGCGCATCTCGGCGAAGGCCCGTTCGTCGAACCCGCCGTACAGCTCGCGCAGCAGCGCGGCGTACTTGCCGTCGCAGTAGTCGATCTGCGGCCGGGCGAACTGGATGAGGGTGTTGCCGTAGTCGAAGACCACGGCCTTGATGTCGGTGGCGTCGATGCTCATGGGCCCATCATAGCGTGATCCGCGTGGCGGCTTTGTTGGCCGGGTCGTTTGGCCGGTTGCATGAAAAACGGCCGGCCACCCGTGGGCGACCGGCCGATGCCTGGTCGTGACGAAAACTACAAACTCAGCGGCGGCGGCGCGCCAGGGCCAGGCCCGCCAGGCCGAGCAGCGCGGCCGAGGCCGGCTCGGGCACCGCGGGGGCGCTGGACGCGACGAACACGTTCTGCCCGAAGTTGCCGCCGAGCGCATCGAGGTCGGCCAACGACACCGCGCCGTCGCCGTTGGTGTCGCCGCCGGCCCAGCCAACGCTCTGGCCGAAGTTGCCGCCGAGCACATCGAGGTCGACCAGCGAGACGGCGCCGTCGCGGTTGAAGTCGCCCTTGAGGGTGCCGGCGCCGCTCTGGCCGTTGTCGCCGTTGGCCCATTCCAGCAGCGTGGTGGCGTGCTGGGTGTAGTCGTCGGCATTGACGAAGTTGTCGTTGTTGAGGTCGAACTTGGCTTCGGTGGGCGGCACGGCCGTGCCGAGCTTGCCGGCGTACATGTCGATGTCGACGTCGTCGACGTCGCCGTCGTTGTCGAAGTCGCCGGGCGCGGGGCCGGTGGTGCCGCCTTCACCTTCGATGACGATGTTGTCGAACACGAACGCCTCAGAGCCGCCGTTGGTATCGATGGTGGCCATGAGGGTCAGCGTCGAGCCGGTCTCGGCGATGGCGCGGGTGAAGGTGGCCAGCACGTCGTTGAGCTCGACGGGGCCGGCGCCGGCGTCCATGAGCAGCGGGTCGTTGAGTTCGACGAACGCGCCGCCTTCCATGTTGTACTGCCCGCCGCCGCCGAGGCCGTCGACGTCGTTGGCTTCGTCAACGGACGAGGTGAACAAGGGGGCCGCGGCGCCGGCGTCCACGGCGTAGGTGAAGTCGAGGATGTCGCTGCCCGATTCGAAGTCGCCCATCGCGGCGAAGTCGATCGAGATCGACAGGTCGGTTGCGCCGCTGATGTTGAACACCCACGTCGCGGTGACCGGGTCGGAGTTGTCGCCGTTCACGGTGTCGGTGGCGCCGAAGAAGCTGTTGTTCAGGCCCTGGGTGGAATCGATGATGCCGAGCGTGTCGGTGGGGAACGCGCCACCCGGGTCGAGCGTGCCGCCGCTGACATCGACCGCGCTGTCGTCGGCGATGGCGAACGGCATCGAACCGGTCGGCCATGCGCCGATGCTGCCGGGGCCGACCCAGTCGGCGGGGCTGCTCCAGGTCGTCGCATCGACGCTGAGCACGAAGCTGTTGAGGTTCACGGGGCTGTCGAAATCATCGGAAGCGATCACCCCCAAGCCCGAGGCGTTCGGCGCGGCGAACAAACCGCAGAACGTGACCGCAACGATTGTGATCCAATGGCGACGCATGTAATTCATCCTTTCTCGTCCGTACTGTCGGGGAACAAAACCCGCGTCCCCCTCGACCGGAAGTCGGCAGCGGCGCGACCGTCGTGCCGCTGAATCGTTTTAACAACGTGCCCGAGCGCAACGGCCCGGTTGTCTGCGAGCACCAAGCGCGCAAGCCGTCAGCACAGGGCCCGCTTGCGATTGCCGCGACCCACGATGACCCGCTCCCGCTTTCCCTTTGCTTTGGTCCGTCCAAGGCCCAACTGCCCCGTGCGATTTGCGCCCTCTCCAACGCCCGAATTATAACACAACCAGGCATTCAACCACGTGAGAAACACGTTAGCAATCGGACCCAGCCCACCGATTTAAAGACGAAACGTTGTCAATTGCGCGATCGGCGAGACACCACGCGCAACAGCGCCAAGCCGACCACCAGGCACGTGCCCGGTTCGGGCGCCGTCGCGGGCGCAGCGATCACGCTTTGGCCGAAGTTCGCGCCGAGCTGGTTGAGGTCTACCAGCGTCACGTCGCCGCTGCCGTTGGTGTCGCCCAGCGCCCAGCCGCCCGCCGAACCGAAGTTCATGCCGAGTTGGTTGAGGTCTACCAGCGTCACCGAGCCGTCGCGGTTGGTGTCGCCGAGCAGCGTGCCGGCGCCGCTGTGGCCTGCGCCGTCGTTGTATTCGAGCAGGCTCGCGGCGTGTTGGGCGTGGTCGTCGAGGTCGACCGTGCCGTCGGCGACCAGGTCGAACTTCGCATCGGTCGGCGGCACGCTCGTGCCGAGCTTGCCGATGTACTGGTCGATGTCGGCGTCGTCAACGTCGCCGTCGCCGTCGAAGTCGCCGGGCGCGGGGCTTGGGCCGGCCTGACCCATCACGACGATGTTGTCGAAGGCGACCGCCTCGCCGCCGTTTTCGACGTACGCCTCGAGCCGGACCGTCAGCGTGGCGCCGGTCTCGGCGATCGATCGCGTAAACGTCGTGAACACATCGTTCAGCTCGACGGGGCCGGTGCCGTCGTCGAACAGCAACGGGTCGTCGTGCTCGAAGACCATGCCGCCCTGCATGGTGTAGCTTTGCCCGCCGCCGGCGCCGTCGACGTCGTTGCCGTCGTCGACCGACGAGGTGAACAGCGGCCCGAACGCCTCGCCGTCGACCGCGTAGAGGAAGTCGAACCGGTCGGGTTGCGGTTGGCTTGGGTCGGCCGGCCCTTCGAAATCGCCGGTCGCGGCGATGTCGAGCGACACGCTCAGGTTGCTCGCGCCGCCGATATCGAACTGCCACTCGGCCCAAAGCACGCCGGCGTTGTTGGGGTTGATCGTGTCGGACGCGCCGAAGAAGCTGTCGTTGACGTCGCGCAAGCCGTCGATGATGCCGAGGTTGTCTGTTGGGAAAACCCCACCGCCGCTGATGTCGACGACCGAATCGTCCGCGAGGCTCCCGGGGATGCCCCAGGGGTGCGGGAACGACGCCACGCTGCCGATGCCGAACCAATCGTTGACCTGCCAGGTCGTCGCGTCCACGCTGATGCTGTACGACGTGCGGCCGAGCGCGCCGTCCATGTCGTCAAAAGCGATGACATCCAACGCCGACGCCCGGCACGCGCAGACCGACACCACGCCGGCCAGCACACAACAAGCCAAACTCGCACGCGATCGCCCGACGCTCACCCGTTCTACCTCCATGCAAGCCCCGCCGACCGGGGCCTAAACTTAAAGCAAACACCCCGGCCAGCCCCACGTCAAGCACAATCCACCCGTGGCCGCTTCGGCGCACGCAAAAACGGGCGTGCACCGTCGGCACGCCCGTTTCGATCTCGTCCGTGTGAGCCGGGCCGTCGCGCTCAGCGGCGGCGGATCACGGCCAACCCACCCAGCGCCAACAGCGCCAGCGACGCCGGCTCGGGCACGTCCGTAACCGTGGTGCCGAAGCGCACGTCGTCCAGGTAGATCGCTTCGTTGCCCGAGTTCGAGTCCAGCGTGACCGTCAGCACCGCGTTGGTCTTGCCGGTCAGGTCCGCCGTCAGCAGCATCCACTCGTCTTCGATGTTCAAGTCGTCGATGTCGCCGCCGGCGGTGTCGAGCAGGGTCACGTCGCCCTGGTCGGTGCTGACCACGACCGTGATCTGGTCGCTCGGGCTGCCGGTCTCCCAGCCGGTCGACTGCACGAACAGCTGCAGGCCGACGAACAGGGCGCCGCCGCCGTTGTCGACCGCGTCGAACTCCAGCACCATCTTGCCGTCGGCGTCGGACATCTGGTAGCCCTGGCTGCCCTCGACGTACGAGCCGACCGTGCCGGTGAAGCTGGTCACGCCCACGAAGTCGCCGTCGGTCAGGCCCACGTCGTTGCGTGTGTTGACGTACGACGCGTCGAAACCGAGGTCGCCCGCGGTGGTCGACGAGCTCGTCGAGTCGACCGGGCTCTCGCCGACGTTGTTGACCAGGTCGTGATCGACCGCTTGGTTGCCCGTGTCGGCGTATTGGCTGGCCGGGGTCTCGTTCTCAAAACCCGTCGACGCGATCAACGCGCCCATGCCCTCCGACGCGGTCGCGGCGACGACCAGTAAGACCACCCACGTTCCAATTCTTCTCAGCATCTCCGACTCCTT